>NZ_JAPPUW010000024.1 GCF_026712205.1 Pelomonas aquatica | reverse complement strand
TGGTCTCGCTGGTGGATACCCACCAGCAACTCCAGCGTTTTACTTGAACCGCCGGATGCGGACCCGCACGTCCGGTGGTGTGAGAGGGCTGAGGGGGCGACCCCTCACCCTACTCGATTCCGTCGTTGTCGGCCCGGCGCCCAGGGTGCTCAGGGCACGATGTCGAAGATCAACCTGGCGGCGCCGTAGTCCTGGCTGCAGTCGCCGCTGGACGGGCAGGCGGCGCGGCCCAGGTAGGCGGGCCGGCGGCCGGCCTGATCGCCCAGCATGCTGGCGGCCTTGGGGCCGACGGCCAGCTCGGTCAGGCCGCTGTCCGCGCCGATCTTGAGCCCGCTGAGGTCGCGCGGCGTGGCGGACACGACGACGAAGAGCTGCTCGGCGCCGGCCGGCGGGCTGACGTCCATCGGCATGGCGGGGCCGGGCAGCGTGAGCGTCTCGCCGGCCTTGATGCGGTGCTGGGTCAGCACGGCGTTGGGCATCAGCTGGACCAGTGTGCCGTCGGGGCCGAGCGCGAGGACGTGGTAATAGCCGTCGCGCTCGGAGCGCAAGGTGAACGACAAGCGATCGTGGCCGATGCGTAGCTTCGTCTTCTTCGCCGCGACGTCGACCCTGAAGCCGACGCTCTGGCCACCCAGGACGCGCTCGAAATCGGCGTTCGGGTCGATGCTGGCCAGTGGCGCCGGCGAGGCGGGCGGTGTCGCCGGGGCCGTCTCGACGGCATTCGGCGCCGGAGCCGGCGGCAGTACGGCGACGGGCGCTGCCGCGGCAGGCGTGCTGCGCCTGGGCTGCGGCGTCGGCGTCAGCGACAGATAGGCCACGATGCCCGCGGCGGCGAGCCCGACCGCGCCGAGACCGGCGTACAGCGGCGTGCGGGACGAGGCGCGCGCCGCCGCCGGGCTGGGCGGCGTGGACGCGGCGCTGCCGAACCCGGCCAGCGGATCGGGTGCGGGCGACGGCGACGCACCGGGCCGGGCCGGCCGGATGACGGTCTTGTCGTCATCCGGCCCGAAGTCGTCGGGCAGCGTGGCAGGTGCGGCGGGCCCTGCCTGGTTCAGCTCGGCGATCAGCTGCGCGACGCTCTGCGGGCGGTCCTCGGGCTTCACGGACAGCGCGCGGTCGATCGCGTGCAGGAAGCCGTCGCCGTACTGGCCGGCCACCACCTGGCTCAGCGGCTGGTAGGTGTCGCCCATCATGCGGCCCACCGACGGCGGCGGCGTGCGGCGCGTGATGGCGAAGTAGACGACGGCCGCCAGCGCGTAGATGTCGGTCCACGGGCCCTGCTTCATGTGCGGCACTTCGGCGTACTGCTCCAGCGGCGCGTAGCCGGGCTTGAGGATGACCGTGAGCGCCTGCGTCATGTCGCTGATGACGCGGCGCGCGGCGCCGAAGTCCAGCAGCAGCGGCCGCGTGTGCGAGCCGCCGAGCAGGATGATGTTGTCGGGCGCGATGTCGCGGTGGAAGCACTGCTCGCCGTGGATGACCTTCAGCGCCTCGGACAGCGGCGTCAGCAGGCCGCGCAGCCAGGCCTCGTCGGGCGGGCCGGGCAGTGCCTTCAGCGTGTCCTTCAGCGTCTGGCCCTCGTAGAAGGGCATGACCATATAGGCCGTGCCGTTGGCTTCCCAGAAGCGGTAGACCTTGACGAGGGCCGGGTGGTCGAACTGGGCCAGCAGCCGGGCCTCGTTGATGAAGCTCTTCAGGCCGGCTTCGAAGGTGTCGCGGTAGCGCTCGGCCTTCACGCTGACGCTGGTGCCCGCGCCGCGCGAGGCCAGCTGCGACGGCATGTACTCCTTCAGCGCGACCTTGCGCTGCAGCGAGTGGTCCATCGCCAGGTAGACGATACCGAAGCCGCCTTCGCCCAGCGTGCGCGTCAGCTCGAACTCGGCCAGGCGCGTGCCGATG
The DNA here is from genome assembly GCF_026712205.1 of Pelomonas aquatica. Taxonomy (GTDB): domain Bacteria; phylum Pseudomonadota; class Gammaproteobacteria; order Burkholderiales; family Burkholderiaceae_C; genus Pelomonas; species Pelomonas aquatica. The sequence goes on along the minus strand of NZ_JAPPUW010000024.1, from coordinate 67,132 downwards.
GGCAGCGAGTTGCCGTCGCCCATTGAGGCGGCCTGGTGCGGTTTGTCGAAAGCTGCGGGGCTGGGCTGGATCTGCGTCGGCAGATCGTCGTCGGAGGCGGTCATGGTGCGGCGGGCGCGGCGCCGAACAGCAGCCGCATGTCGTCGGTGGGAGGCAGGCCGCGGGTCACCAGCAGGCGTCGTTCGCCGGACTGCCCGTCGGCCCACCAGAAGGCGTGGCCGGCCGAGGCCTGGCGCCAGGCTTGGGCCTGGCCGTCGGCGACCAGCGCGACGATGGCTTCGGCGCCCGCGGCCGGGTGGGTGGAGGAGCTGCTGCCCATCGGCAGCAGATCGGTGATGGTGGCCGGCACGTCCCAGCCCGGGCGTGGGCATTGGGCGAGCTCGGCTTCCAGGCGGTCGATGGGCCAGTCGTCCTGCAGCGCATCGGCGGCGAGGTCGTCGAGGTCGTGCAGCCAGCTCAGCAGCGCGCGCAGCTCGGCCTCGCTGCGGGGCGACTCGACCAGCGGCGCGATCAGCGTCAGCGGGAAGTAGCGGCCGATGCGGTCCACCGACGGCATCAGCACGCCGGCCCAGGCGTGGTCGCCGAACGGCGCCGGCAGCAGGCCCGGCATCAGCACGAAACGCCAGGCCGGGCAGGCGAGGTAGTGCTGCAGCCAGTCGCCGGGCGACTGCTGGCGCAGCTGGGCCAGGCCGGCGGCCAGCCAGCCGTCCCAGAGCGCGACGAAGTCGGGCTCCAGGCGGCGCGACGCGAAGTCGCCGAGGCTGGGCAGCTTGCCGTGCCAGCCCGCGACCACGCTGCTCACATCGCCCCCGGGCAGCGGAACTGCGAGATCTCGCGTAGCCGGAACGGGTTGAAGACGCTGGCGGCCGTCACGTCCAGGCGGGCGCGGCGGCCTTCCAGGTTCAACAGCACGCTGAACTTCTCGGGCTGGGCGCCGGGCTGCACCTCGAAGCGCTCGAACAGCCGGAACAGCGCCCACGGGCCTTCGAACATCAGCGGCGTGGCCAGCGCCGGCGCCGTGTTGAGCTTGATCTGCGAGGCCACGCGGGTGCTGGGCCAGGTGATGGTCTGCGCCGTGCTGCCAGGCGTGAAGACCAGGTGCTGGCCGTCGATGTCCAGGCTCAGTTCCTTGAGGCCGTCGGCCAGCTCGCCGGCGCGGATGTCGACGCGGAAGCCTGCCGCCTTGCCGCCGCCGCGGAAGAACACCTCGCGGATGCGCGCCGCGCGCTGGAACTCGGCCAGCGCAGCGGGCGCCGCCGGGCGCGTGCCGTCGGGCAGCGGCTTGTAGCTCCAGCTCGCGGTGCCGGTGTCCACCAGCGGCTGCAGCCGGCGCTGGAAGAAGTCGTCCAGCATGCCGCCGTTGCCGAACAGCTGGCCGAAGTCCTCGGGCAGCACGTCGGCGCGCGAGTTGGCCGCGAACGGGTAGCGGTTGGCGATGGCGCGCTGGCAGAACTCGGTGATGGGCCGCAGCTCGGCCGTCAGCAGGTCGCGCTCGGCGCTGCGGCCCTGGCGGTCGCCGGCATCGGCCAGCGTCTCCAGCACGCCGCGGATCAGCTCCGGCTGCTGGCCGGCCGCGGCCTTCAGCTTGGCGCCGCCACCACCGCCGGCGGGCGGCGGCGCCTTGCTTTTCTGCGCGGCGTCGATGGCCACGAGCTGCAGGTTCAGCTCCTCGAACAGCTTGCGCGTGTCGTCGATGGGCGCGGGACTGCCGGTGACGAGGCGGCGGTAGTTGGCGAAGTGGTCGTCGACCATCTGCTCGACCGCGACGCCGCCACCGGCCGCCGGTGCGGCACCGCCGTCGGACAGCGCGGCCGCGTCGGCCTTGGCCTGCTTGACCTTGTCGCTCAGCGCGGCGGCCGCGCCGGCCAGGCCGCCGGCAGGGGCGGCCGGCGGCGGCACCAGCGTCGTCTCCTCGGCGATGCGGCGCGTCAGCTTGGTCAGCGGCGAGTCGGGCGACGCGAGCAGGCGCGAGGCCTCGATGCTGCCGGCCAGGCCGCCCAGCTGCACGAGCTTCACGTCGGCCAGGTATTTGTCCCAGACCTTGATGTATTCCTCCAGGAACAGCCGGCGCACGCGGTTGTTGAGCTGGTCGCCGAGCAGCGCGTCCTTCTGGCGCTGCGGGTCGGCCGGCACGCCCAGCACCCAGCTCTCCTCGGCGGCCAGCTTGCCGGCGACGAGCGCCAGCGACGACTGGAAGCTGCGGCGGTAGCCGTCGCGCGTGTAGAGGCCCGGGATGCCGCGCGTCAGCGGCTCGCCGCTGGCACGCGTGAAGACCTTGGCCGCGTCCGGCCCGGCCGCGGCGGCGACCGAGAACTCGGGCGCGTTGCCGCCGCGGTTCTGGCGCTTCAGGCGGCTGAACACGCGGTACTCCAGCGGATAGGCCACCAGCATCTCGCGCACGCTCGCGACGAGGTTCTGGTCCATCGGTGCGATGGCGGCCGGCGCACCCAGCGCGAGCAGCGCATCGAGGTGGGCGTCCAGCTGCTGGCGCTGCTCGGCGGTCAGGCTGCGGGCGTACTGCTGGTCCCAGTCGCTGCCGATCCAGGCGCGCAGGCTGTCCGCGTCGAAGTGGTTCGGCGAGTACAGCATCAGATAGGACTTCAGCGCCTCGTAGGCGTTCTCCAGGTTGTCGCGGCTGGCGGCGCGCAGCCGCTCCTGCAGCCGCGCGGCGATGCGCGGCGCCAGCGCGTGCGGCAGCGCACGCTCGTAGCCCAGGCGGGCGCCGGCGTCGAGCTTGTTGCCCTGGTAGAGGCCGAAGGTGGCGAGCGCGGGCGGCTGGTCCACCGGGAAGTCCGCGGGCGCGGCGGCGGCGCGGGCCTCGGTCAGCGCGGCCAGCGCGACCGTCACGTCGCCCTGCGGCGCCGGCGGCACGGCGGCCAGCGCCTGCTGGACTTTGGGCAGGCCGGCGGCAACGTCCTCGGCGTAATGCCCGTTGCGCGTGTAGCTGACGGCCCAGCCGACCAGCAGCGCCACCGACAGCGTCGCGAGGCCCGCCACGCCGGACCAGTACAGCAGGCGGCGGCGGCGCTCGGCCCCCGCGTTCCAGACGCCCAGGCCGCGTTCGACGAAGACGAGGTCGTGCAGCAGCTGCGACAGGAAGAAGCTGCGCCCCTGGCCGGCCAGGCTGGCCGACGCGCGGCGCGTCAGGCCGAAGCTGCGGCCCAGCGCGCCCATGACGCGGTCGATGGGCGTGCCTTCCTGCGTGCCGCTGGTGAAGTAGACGCCGCGCACCGGCGGCGTCGCCTGCAGGCTGCCGCCGGACGCGAACACGGTGGCGAGGAACTCGCGCAGCGGCCCGCGCAGCGCGGCGAACTCCTGGTGGAAGCCGAAGGCCGCGGCGCGGCGCTGCGGGTCGCGCGTGGCCAGCAGGCGTTCGGGCATGCGCTCGCCCAGGCGCTGCTCCAGGCCGGCATAGCCGCCGTCGAAGGCGGCGGTCACGTCGGCAGTCACGTTGGTTGTTGCGCCGTCCTGCCAGGGCAGCGTGAAGCCCCAGACCTGGTCGCGCTCCTCCTTGGGCAGGTCGGCGAAGTTCTCGTTGAAGCCGGCGATCAGGTCGACCTTGGTGACCAGCACATAGACCGGCGCGCGCACGCCCAGCTTGGTCTGCAGCTCGTGCAGGCGCTCACGCAGCTTGGCCGCGTGCTGCGCGCGCTCGGGCGCACCCTGCTGCAGCAGGTCCTGCACGTTGACGGTCAGCAGCACGCCGTTGATCGGCTGGCGCGGGCGGGTCTTCTTCAGCAGGCCGAGGAAGCTGTCCCAGGCCTGCGCGTCGACCTTCTCGTCGGACTCCTGCAGCGTGTAGCGGCCGGCGGTGTCGATGAGCACGGCCTCGCGCGTGAACCACCAGTCGCAGTTGCGCGTGCCGCCGACGCCGCGCAGTTCCGCGCCCTGCTTGCCGTCGCCGAGCAGGAACTGCAGGCCGGCATTCAGCAGCGCCGTCGTCTTGCCCGAGCCCGGCGCGCCGATGAACATATACCAAGGCAGCTCGTAGAGGTAGGCGCCCGGCTGCAGCAGCGAGCGGCCGGCCGCGCCCTTGAGCCGCGTCATCGCCTCGGCGAAGCGCTCGGCCAGCACCTGGGCCTCGCGGTCGCCGGCGGTCGCGCCGCCGCTCATGCCCTGGATCAGCGCCGCGTTCGTGCGCCTGCGCCGCCAGGCCTTCCAGGCGAGGCGGGCTATCCAGCCCGCCCACAGCAGCGCCAGGATCAGCACGCGCACCCAGGTCGGGTCCAGCGGCCGGTGGTCGCCGATGCCGATCAGCGGCCCCACCCACCAGATCACGGCCGACAACACCAGCACGGCCAATGTGCCCAGCAGCGCGGGGCTGAGCAGCTTGGAGACGAATCGATTCATGGCTTCAGTTGCCCTGGACGGCGAGCGTGATTTCGACGCGGCGGTTGCGTGCGCGACCGGCCGGCGTGGCGTTGTCGGCGACGGGGCGGCTGTCGGCCACGCCCTCGGCGCGCAGACGCTGGCCGCCCAGCGTGGGCAGCAACAGCTGGCGCACGGCCTCGGCGCGCTCGCGCGACAGGTCGAAGTTGGACGGGAAGCGCAGCGAGCGGATCGGCTGGTTGTCGGTGTGGCCGGTGACCGTGACCTGTCCCGGCAACTGCGCCAGCGCCGCGGTGATCTCGGCCAGCAGCGGCTTCACGCCACTGGCGACCTCGGCGCTGCCGGGCTCGAAGAAGCCGTCGCCGGCGATGGTCACGATGGACTTGTCGGCCAGGTCCTGCACCTGCAGCGCGCCGCGCGCGATGGCGGCTTGCAGCAGCGCGGCCAGGCGTGGCGCGGCGGCCGGCGGGGGCGGTGGCGGCGTCAGCGCGGCGGCGCGCACGTCCATGGCCTGCAGCGTGTCGAAGGTGGCGTCGGTGCGTGCGTGCAGCGACAGCCGCAGCGCGATGAATACCAGCAGCAGCAGGCCGGCCGTCAGCGCGGCCAGCACCCACAGCGGCAGGCCGTCGGCCAGCCTGGCCTGGCCCAGCGCGACGCCGCGCCACTGCGGCGACAGCTCGCGCAGCGGCGGCCCGGCCTGCTCGCGCAGCAGGCTGGCCAGGCGCTCGCCGACGCTGTCCAGCTGCGCGCGGCCGTTGTCGAGCACGCGGTAGCGGCCCTCGAAGCCCAGCGCCAGCACGACCTGCAGCAGCTCCAGCAGCGGGCGCTGGCCGGCGACGTTCTCGGCCAGCTTGCCGAGCAACTGGAAGACCTTCTCGCCGCCCCAGCTCTCGTTGTGGAAGTGCACCAGCAGGCTCTGGCTGGACCAGGCGCCCGAGCCGCCCCAGGGCGTGCTGGACGCGCACTCGTCGATGAAGCTGCACAGGATGTAGCGCGCCGCGACGACGTGCTCGGCCGGCAGGCCTTTCGCCTGCGCCTGGCGCTCGAAGCGCTTGACCGACTCGATCAGCGCCGCGCGCAGCCCGGCCGGGTTGGGGTGCTGGGGCATGGACCGCAGCTGGCTCGCGGTGGACAGCAGCGGCGCGGCCAGTTGCAGCAGCGGGTTCAGGCCTTGCGGCAGCGGCAGGTCATCGGGCAGCGCGGCAGCGGCCGGCGCCGTCGATGCGGGGCCTTGCACCTGCGTCGTCGCCGGCGCGGCACGCCCGGCGCCGGGCTTGATGATGGTGCGTTCCTGCTCGAAGGCCGAGAAGGGGTCGTTCTCGTTCATGGACCTGGCCTCCCAGAATTAGCGAATGGCCCAGAGCTCAAGTTCGAGCCCGGGGAACTCGCCGGCGATGTGCATCGCCAGGCCGCCGGAGGTTTCGAGCTGCTTCCACATCTCGTTGCCGCGCGTCTCCAGCTCGAAGTAGTTGAAGCCGGCGTGGTAGGGGATCTGCCGCGGTGCGACCGGCATGGGCCGCAGCGTGACGCCCGGCAGCTGCAGGTTGACGAGGTCGCGGATCTTCTCGGCCGGGCCGATCTTGACCTGCGTCGGGAAGCGCGCGCGCACCGCGTCGCCCGGCATCTGCGCATTGACGGCCAGCACGAAGCTGGCGCTGCGGCGCAGCTCGGCATCGGCGATGACGGCCACGCGCACGCCGTACTTGCGGTCCTGCAGCTCGATCGGGATGGCCGACTGCTCCATGACCATGGACAGCGACTGGCGGATGTCGGCCAGCACCGGCTCGTAACAACCGGCGAGGTCGTGGTGGGCGTAGACCGGGAAGCTCGGCGGGCGGCGCTTGTCGCGGAAGCAGGCCAGCTCGCCGGCCAGCGCCAGGCACATCGCGTACAGCCGCTCGGGGTGCAGCGGCCGCAGCTGGCGCGCGTGGTCGAACAGCGGCTCGTGGCGGTTGACGGTCTGTAGCAGCAGGAAGTCGGCGATCTCGCCGACGCCGGCGCGGCCCGGTTGCGCCAGCCGCGCCGCCAGCGCCTCGCCGCGCTGGTGCAGCATGCCCAGCACCTCGCGCAGCCAGCCCTCCAGTTGCACCTGCTCGCTGACCTGCAGCGTCGGCGGGACGTAGCGCGGGTCCAGCACGACGCGGCCGTCCGCGCGGCGCTCGACGATGCGCGCCACGCCCAGGCCCACGAAGCCGTTGCCGGCGCGGCTCTCCAGCACCAGGCGCAGGTTGAGCCGGCCGATCTGGATCGGCGCCTCGCTGAGCTTGCGCGCATGGCCGTCGGCGACGGACAGCTCCAGCGCGTGATAGCGCGGCGGCATGCCGGCCTGCTCGCCCTCGACGTCGCTTTCCGCGACGCCGGGCTCCGCGCGCGCGACGGCCAGCAGCACCAGCTCGTCGCGCGTGTCGGCGGGGATGTCCAGCGCGGGTGGGGCGGGCTCGTCGTCGGGCATCGCGAACGCCAGGCCGTCGCGCATGACGCCGGTGGCGCCGGTCAGCGCCAGCTGGCCCTGCAGCAGCGCCGGCTGGTCGATCTGCAGCGTCATGAAGCCTTCCGGATGCAGGCTGGCGCAGGCCAGGCGGGCGTCCAGCTGGCGTGAAAAATAACGTTCCTGCTGCTGGAAGTGCTGGGGCTGCAGGAACATGCCCTCCGTCCACATCACTTTGTTATGCCGGGTCATAGGGTTGAAAGCAAAGAGAAGGACTCGCGGTTCTGAGGATGGCAGCGCAACGGGCGGTCAGCGTCCGGCGCGAACGATACACGGCGCCTGTGTCACCGGGACAGGGGGCCGAACCCGGTTCCGAACATTCAAGGGTGTTGTCCGCGCAGGCCGAAGGCTATGATTTGTAGACGCCTTCGCCATCCATTGCGAGTGTTGCGGTGCCGGCATGCGCAATTCTGTGTTGGCCGGGCAAGATTGACCGGGAGTTCGCCATGTTTGCTCGTCGTCCGCTGCCTTTGTTCCTTCTGACGGCCGCCATGCTGGCCGGTGGCGCTGCGCAGGCCCAGGAGACCGTTGACGTCGGCAATGGCGTGCCGAGCGTCGGCGCGGTCAAGGAAGGCCTGTTCCCGGAAGATGCCTGCGAACAACTGGTCGCGGCCGGCTTCAAGTGCATGGGCTTCAAGCCTGCGGTGCGCTTCTCGTTGCCGGCGCTGGCCTTCAAGGTCGGCTCGGCCGAAATCCCCGACGGCCTGCGCAAGCAGCTCGATGTGTTCGCCGAGGCCCTTGCAGCCAAGCGCGGCAGTGGCAAGACGGTGCGTATCGAAGGCCACGCCGACGCCTCCGGCGCCACCGAGGCCAACCAGACCCTCTCGCAGAAGCGCGCGGAAGAGGTCAAGCGCTACCTGGTCGCTCATGGCGCCGAGGAGAGCATGCTGACGGCCGTGGGCCTGGGTGCCAGCGAACCCAAGGTGAAGGATCCGTTCGCCGCCGAAAACCGCCGTGTCGAGATCGGCCGCCAGACGCCTCCCTGAGCCTCGCCCGGCTCTGCGCAGCGCCGCCTTCGGGCGGCGTTGTCGTTTGGCTGCGCCGAACCCCTAGCCTCTCAGGCCAGGCCTGGGGTTTCAGGGGATCTGATGATTGGTCTGGCCGGCGTCACTGAATTCAATGACACCGGCCCACAGGCACATGAGCTTGCTGGTGTTGTCCAGTGCCGGGAAGTTGGCCACCAGCACGGTCGGCGCGCCGGGCACCCACGGCGCCGGCGTGGCGGGGACGCAGGGCATGGGGGTCAGCGTGCCCATCGCGGCGGCGGTCGCGGCGGCCACGGTCGGGTTGGCCAGGCTCTTGCACACGCCGAACGGCGGGATGTTGGCGATGGAGATGTGATCCATGATGTTCGCCGCGACCTTGTTGTTGGTCATGATCGGCTTGGGCGTCGGGATCAGGGCGCTCGGCGAAGCGCCCATGCTGCACTTCATCTGAGAGCCCATGCAACATTGGAAGGGCATCGCGGCCTCCACTCAGAAATGGGGTTGGCTCAGCCACAGCGCCATCGCGCTGAAGTTGTCGTAGCCGGGCTTGCCCGCGGTGGCCGCCGTGACGCGGCGGCGCAAGGCGTCCAGCCAGGCGCCGGGCGCCTGCGCGGCGGCCAGCGTGGTTTCGAGATCCTGGTCGTCGAGGTTCTCCCACAGGCCGTCGCTGCACAGCAGGAAGCAGTCGCCCGCGGCGAGGTCGACCGGGCCGGGGCCGGCGCTGACGTCCAGTTCGTCGGGCCGCGTGCCCAGCGCGGAGCGCAGCTCGCTGCGGCGCGGGTGGTGACGCAGCTCGGCCGCCTGCACCAGTCCGGCTTCGACGAGGCCTTGCACCAGGCTGTGGTCCAGCGTGCGGCTGTTGAGCCGCCCGTTGCGGAACCAGTACAGCCGCGAGTCGCCCGCGTGGGCCCAGTAGGCGCGGTGCTCGATGAAGTCCACGACCAGGCAGACGACGGTGCTGTGCATGTCGGCGCTGCGCGTGCCGGCCTGGCGCTGGTCGAGGATGGCCTGGTTGGTCTGGCGCACGAGGCCGGCGAGCTGCTCGCCGCAGTCGTCCGGGTGGGCCTGGATGGCGGCGAGCAGGCTCTGCACCGCGAGGCGCGACGCGACATCGCCGCCGCCGTGGCCGCCGGCGCCGTCGGCCAGCACGCAGGCGAGATGGCGCCTGGAATGCCAGTGGCCGCAGGCGTCTTCGTTGTAGGGGCGCCCGCCGCGTTCGGACAGGATGGCGACCTCCATGGCCAGCATGGCGGCCTCTTCAGCGGCCCGACGCGTGGCCGGGGCCCGGCTCGGCTTCCAGCGCGTCGAGCTGGGCCTCGTAGGCCTGCAGGAAGGCCTTGCCGAACAAGGTGTGGAAATCGTCCGCCGCCTCGCGCGACAGCTGGGTGTACAGCTGCTGGAACTGCTCCCACAGCTGCGCCTTGCGCGAGCCCGGCAGCAGCGCGGCGAGCGCACCGCGCTTGGTGATGGCGCTGTCGAGGGCGGCCGGGTCGAAGCGGGCCAGCACGCCGTCGAGCGCCGCGCGCATGCCGGCCATGACGCCGATCTCGTGGGCGCGCAGGTCGTCGAAGGCGTCGCGCATCGCGCGCGCCGGCGGCATGAAGCCGGCGGCTGCCGGGCCCAGCAGATGGGTCAGCGCCGCGTCGACATTGGGCGAGAACTTCAGCGGGTTGTTGTCCCGCGTGACGATCATCGTCACCTGGGCACGCACCTCCTGCTTCAGCGCGGCGCGCGCGCGCAGCAGCTCCACGGCGCCGCGGGTCGATTCGCGCAGCAGCTCGCCGATGAGCCGCATCGTGGCCGGCGTCAGCGTCTGCAGCGGCCGCGTCGGCAGGCCCAGGCCGGTCAGCAGCGCATCCAGCAGCGCAGTCGTGTCGCCGGTCGGGGCGGCGACCGGCGCTGGGGCCTGGACCGGGCCGCTGGGCGGCGGCGCGTTGTTGTTGCCTTCCAAATGGCGGACATCGGGCAGCGTGATGACCTTGTTGTCCTGCATGGATTCGTCCCAGGACAGCACGGCGCCGGCGGGCGTGGCCGGCGTGGTCACGGACGGCGGCGTCAGCGCGGCTTGCCAGGGCAGCTGGAGGTCGGAGACGGTGTCGGCCGGCAGCAGCTGGGGCGCGCGCGCGGGCTGCATCAGCGCGCGCAGCGGGTCGGCGTCGGCGGCGGTGTTGGCCGCTGGCGGCGCTGCGCTCAGCACGCCCAGCGGGTCCGCCGGTGCGGCGCCCATCGGCCCGAGGCCGAACAGATCGTCCAGCGACGGGCCGGCCGACAGCGGCGCCTGGGCCGGCGCACCCAGCCCGAGCGGGTCGCTGGGCGTGGAGATGATGTGGCCGATGGTGACGCCGCTGGTGGGCATCTCCGGCGCGAAGGGGTCCCAGTCGGCAGGGATGGCGCCCATCGACGCGGCGGGCGCGGGCGCCGGTGGCGGCGGTGCGAAGAATGCCGGCGCCGCCGCAGGCGGAGGCGGCGAGGGCGCACGGGTCGTGGGGCTGCCGAACAGGTCGCCGAACGGATCCTTGGCGACGGTCTGGTGGCCGGCGCGCACCCGGATCACATAGCCGCCGACATTGAGCGTGTCGCCCGGCTTCAGCGGCGCCTCGCGGCCGTTGCCCAGCGGCGCGCCATTGACGCTGATGGCGTTGCTGCCGCGGTCGACGACGGCGAAGGCGCCGTTGCGCAGCACCACCTGGGCATGCACGCGCGAGATGGTGCGGTCGGGGTCGGGCAGCACCAACTGGTTGGTGGTGGCGCGGCCGATGGTGCCGCCCAGTTCGTCGAAGCTGGCTTCGCGCGGCTCGGTCGGCGCGCCGTTGTAGCTGCTGACGGACAGCACGATCATTCGCGGGTTCCCTTGTTTTCCTGGGGTTCTGGACGAGCCGGAAAGAGCATACGACAGCGTCAGCGCAGCACGTAGAGCCGGCCGTCGACGACGGCGATGCGCATCGGCATCGAGACCTTGCCGCCGTCGGGCCGGTCGAACTGCAGCAGCGGGCCGCCTTCGGTCGATAGGCATTCGACGAGGCGGCCGTCGGCCGTGGCGCGCAGCTTCAGCGTCGCCGCCGAGGGCAGCGAGCCGCGCAGCGCCTTCTGCGCGTGCAGCAGCTGCACGCGGGCGCGCCAGCGGGCCAGGTCGTCGGCCGGCTTGCGCTGGTAGGCGGCGGCCAGTTCCTCGAAGCGCAGCCGCGCGGCCACGAGCCAGGGTTCCGGGTCGCCCTGGGCCAGCGCCAGCGCCTGCTCCTGCGCGAAGGCCAGCACCGGCGCGGTCAGCGTGCCCAGCTCGGGCAGCGGCGGCGCGTCCTGCCAGCGCCAGCGCGGGAACTTGACCGGGATGTCGACCTCCTGCTGCACGACGGCGTGGGCGCGGTAGAGCTCGCCGTCCTGCACGGCCCAGTCCAGCGTCGCGAGGCAGCGCGACTGCTCGTCGCCGGCGGCCTGGCCCACGCGCGGCAGCAGCAGCTGCACGCGGGCGGCGCGCGGGCCGTCGGACAGCCGGGGCTCGGGCGCCGGCGCGGCGGGCTCGATGACCAGCTCCAGCCGGTTGGCGCCGGCCAGCGTGAACTCGTGGACGGCCAGCGCCTGCACGCCGCCGGCGGCGCCGACCTCGGCCAGCGTGAAGCCGTTCAGGCGCGCCTGGGCGGCCACGCCCCGGGCCTGGAGTCGCAGGATGAGCAGGCGTTCCATCAGCCCAGGCTCCAGTCCAGCAACGGCACGGAGCCGAGCAGCGCGACATGCTGGCCGCTGCGGCCCAGCAGCGGATCCTGCACGGCCATCGGCGCGACGACGGGCTCCAGCGCCAGCTGCAGGAACCATTGCCAGGCGCCGCCGCCCTGCGGGCTCTGCCGCAGCCCGAAGGCGCCGACCAGCGCGCCGGTGGGCGGGCCGAACTCGCTCCACAGCAGGCCGGTCTCGCTGGCCAGCGGCGTGAACTCCAGCGTGACCGGGCAGCGGATGCGCTGCTGCACCGGCTCCAGCACCTCGGCCAGCGGCGGCTCGGCGCTGTCGCGGTTCAGCTGCAGCGCCAGCTCGGTGGACAGCGCGATGCGCAGGCTCAGCTGGGTGCGCGTGCCGGCCTGCTCGATCTCGCCGGTCAGCACGAGGTCCAGCGTCATGCCCAGCTTGAAGTCGCCGACGACGCGCAGCAGCGGGTCGGCGTTCAGGCCGGCAGGGCTCTCGCGCAGGCCCCAGCTCATCGCGGCGTGGCCGTTGAACAGCCCGGCGCGCAGGCTCATGCGCGGCGACTGCGCACTGGCCGACCAGGCGCCGAACAGCTTCTCGGCACCCGCCATCAGCGCGGCCTCGATGCCGGGGCCCAGGCCTTCGCCCCACCTGGGCGCGGCACGCGGCGCACCGTCGCGCGCGAGCCGCACGCGCAGGCCCTGCGACGCGGGCGGCAGCGGCGGCGCGGAGGTCTGGCGCGGCCAGGTCTGCTCCAGCAGGCGGTCACGCTGCCAGGTCAGCAGCCACTGCTGGGCCGGCCACGACCAGACCTGCAGATGCTGCGAGCCCAGCGGCACGCCGCGGTCGCGCAGGCCGCAGCTGTTCAGCTCCAGCAGCGTCAGCTCGGGGGCGGGCTCCTGCAGCAGCAGCGCGCCCCAGCCCGGCGGCGCGGCGGGCGGCGGCAGCGCAGCAACGCTCCAGCTGGTGGTCTGCGCGGCATGGCCCTGGCAGGCCATCAGCCCGTGGCCGCCCAGCCAGCGCAGCTGCGGATGTGGCACCGGCAGGCCGCACTGGCCGTGCTGCGCCTGGCGGACCTGCAGCCGCGTCTGCGGGCCTTCGCTGGCGGCCTGGCTCAGCAGGCACAGGCGCTCCACCGTGGGTTCGCCGGCGCCGACGCGCAGCGCCGGCGGCGCGGGCGGACCGGGCAGGTGTTGCCAGGCGCCGCCTTCGAGGCGGTATTCGCGGCGCCAGTCGAGGTCCAGCGCGCGGAACTCCAGCGCCTCGATGTCGCAGGCCTTGCGCGGCAGCGGCGGCGTGTCGTCGTCGACCCGGGCGCGCCGGTCGAGCGCATCGACGAGGCGCGCGTCGTTGGCGAGCAGCAGCTGCGCCTCGCCGCCGCGGCGCGCCAGTTCCTCGGCACCGGCGCGCACCAGCTGGTGCAGCTTGACCCAGTTGCCCAGGCGCTCGTCCACCAGCAGCGCCAGCGCCCATTCGTTCTCGGGCCGCGTCTCGAAGGCCGGGCCGAAGGCGAAGCACAGGTTCAGGTAGCGCGCGGCGCTGTCGACGTCCAGCAGCCCTTGCGAGCGCGCCTGCTCGCCGACGCGCTCGACGAAGGCCTCGCGGCGCTCGCCCAGCCGCGCCGCCATGTCGGGCCAGCCGGCTTCGATGAGGGCGACGAGGGCGGGGTCGAGTGGGCCTGCGAGGGTGTCGGACATGGTCAGGGGGCATTCGTGCCGCCCGGGATCATTTGCGATAGTGATCCAGCGTTGGCGGCGGTGTATACCCCAGTTCGCGGGCGCGCGACTCGAATTGGGAGGCCAGCAGCGGCTGGGCGCTGCGGCGGTAGTGCAGCGCGAGTTCGTAGGCGGCGATGCCGTTGCCCAGGCCGGCCGCGTACTGCAGCCAGCCTTCGTAGCGGCCCGGCGCGGACGGCGTGTTGGCGTCGCGGTAGCTGCGGGCCACGCGGGCGGCGGCGTCCTTGTCGCCGCGGGCCGACTTGTGGATGTCGGCGCGCAGCTCCCCGGGCATGCCTTCGGCGACGTTGAAGGCGGTCCGGTACAGGCGCACGTCGGCGCGCTTGAGCACCTGGCTGGCCTCCCTGGCGCCTTCGCGGGCGGCCAGCGCGGCGGTGGCGCGGCGGCCCTGGGGGTGGCGTTGCAGATAGCCGTCCGCGAGCTGCGAGACCTCCTGCGGCCAGAGGTTCCGGTCGACGGCGGCCCAGTCCTCCAGGTCGTCGGGTGCGCGCGGCGGTGCCGGCGGCGGGGCGCTGTCGGGCCGGGCCGGCAGCGCCAGCGTCACCGGGCGGCGCACGTCCTTGGCGATGAAGGAGTCCTGCGCCAGCGCGCGCACCGCCTCGACCGGGTGGTGGCGCATCGTGTTGAGCACGTCCAGCCGCACGATGGAGAAGAAGTCCGACCAGGTCGCCTCCTCGTCGGCGACGTTGAGCATCTTGACCAGCGAGGCGGTGTAGAAGGTGCTCAGGTTGGCCGAGGCGGGCGCGATGGCGGGCTTGCCGGCGCCGGTGGAGAAGGCCACCAGGAAGCCCGGCGGCACCTCGATCTGGTTCAGGCCGTCGCTGGCCTGCACGGCCGCGCGGATATTGGTGCGGCAGGCGTCGATGACGGCGATGGTCAGCGCGTTGGGGCGTGCAGGCATGCGCTCGACGACGTCCTTGATGACGCTGATGCTGCTGTGGCCCAGCACTTCGGCCCTGGCCTTGGGGCTGGTGCCGGCGCCGACGAGCAGGCTCTCGGCGTCCAGCTGCAGGCCGTGGCCGGTGAAATAGAAGAAGGCGACCGTGTCCGGCGGGCCGGACCTGACGCTGGCCGCGAAGGCCGCGATGGCCTGGCGGGTCCTGGCGGCGTCGATGTCCAGCGCGTCGGTGACGCTGAAGCCGCGCTGCTCCAGCGCGGCGCGCAGGTCGTGCACGTTCTTGTGCGTGGGCGGCAGGTCGTCGGGCTCGGGGTAGTCGCGGTTGCCGACGAGCAGCGCGAGGCGGGTCGTGGGCAACAGATCGTCCTCGCCCGGCTGGGCTTGGCTCAGCGCCGGCGTGCCGGCGATCAGGGCCGGCAGGGCTTCGAGCACGGTGCGGCGGCGGAGATCCGCGGGGCTGTCGGGGGTCATGATCGGTGGGCCTGGGTTGGGACTCATGGCTCGCAGCCGAGCGTCGCGGCCGGCGTGCAGCCCTCGGGCGGGCGGATGCCTTCCTTGCCGACGGTGGCCGGGCGGCCGGCGCCGACTTCCGCGATGACGCCGGCGCGCAGGCGGATGGCGACGTTCTCGGTCCGGACCGCTTCCTCGAAACGGTCCTTGCGGGCCCCCTCCGACACCGCGACGGTGGCGGAGATGGAGCCCTGGGCCTCCGGCGTGGACGGCGCGATGCCGTTGTACACCACCGGCACCTCGGTGCTGCGGCGGGCGCCGTCGTAGAAGAACTGGTAGCCGTTGGTGCCGACCGCCGGCCCGTTGGCATAGACCGCCGTGGCGCCGAGGTTGGTCGGCTTCTTGGGCAGGATGGTCATGAAGCCGGCCGGGATGGTCGCGACGCTGCTGCCGACGTCGATGCCCAGCGCATTGCCGTCGCCGGGGGCGCCGAAGCTGTAGGTCTGCGTGAACGCCGGGTCGCGCAGCTTCAGCGTCAGGCCCGGCAGCTGCACGGCAAAGCCCAGCGCCGAGCTGTAGGGCAGGCGGGCGCGGATGACGCTGCCGGCCGCGGCGCCGAGCTTGGCGGCGTCGATGACGACGAGGTCGCCGTCGATGCCCGCGCCGTTGACGCGCAGCGCGTCGCCGCCGAGGCTGATGCGGCTCTGCTGCGCCGCCGCCTGGTCGGCGCTGGAGTTGGCGCTCCACGCCGCGCCGGCGCTGCCGCTGACGGCGGAGATGCCGCCGCTGAGGTCGTTGGCCGCGCCGTCCAGCAGCGTGATGGAGCCGCCGCCCTTGGCCTGCAGGGCCAGCGCGCCCGAGCTGGCATGGATGAGGCCGCCGGTCTGGCTGATGGTGGCGCCGGCGACGGCGAGCTGCTGCGCGTTGGCGGCCTGCTTGCCGGCCTCGGCCGCGTAGGCGGCGGGCGCGGCAGCGGCCATCAGGGTGGTGGTGCCGCCGGTCAGCGCGACGTTGCCGGTCAGCTCGATGGTGCCGGCAGAGATCGCGGAGTCCGCCGCGAGGCTGACGGCGCCGAGCTTGAGCGCGGCGTTGTCGGCGGTCTTGAGCCGCACGGACTGCGCGGTCAGCGACAGCGGCTGGCTGCCCAGCGCATTGGCGGTGTTCTGCGCGTCCAGGTGGGCGACGCTGAGCGTCTGCGGGCCGCTGCCGGTCAGGCTGAGGATGCCGCCGACCTTCACGTCGCCGGCGCTGCCGAGGTTGCCCTGCAGCACCACATGGCCCGCGCTGGTGAGGGAGCCCAGGGTCTCGTTGCCGCCCAGCCGGAGCTGCGCGCCGGCGTCGACGACGACATCGCTGGTGTTGGCGATGCGCTCGTCGCCCGTGGTGACGAGGCCGCCCTTGCTGACCTTGGTGGTGCCGGTGGTCTGCAGCGCGGTGGCCAGCGTCAGCGAGCCGATGCCGGCCTGCTCGACGCTGCCGCTGCCGGAGACGGCCTGGTTCAGCGTGACCGCGTCGCTGCGCTGCAGGCGCAGCAGGCCGGCGTCGTCGACCGCGCCGCTGCCCAGCGAGCCGCTGCTGCCGTCCGCGCCGACCTGCAGCGTGCCGGCGGCGATCTGCGTGCTGCCGGTGTAGCTGTTGTTGCCGGTCAGGATCAGCGTGCCGGCGCCTTCCTTGCGCAGCGTGCCGGCGCCGCTGTAGGCGCCGTCGTACTGGCTGTCGCCGCGGCTGCCGATGGCCAGCGTGCCGCCGCTGGACGTGATCGCGCCGGTGCCGCCGAGGCTGCCCAGCGTCTGGCTGCCGTTCAGCGCCAGCGTGGCGCCGGCGGCCAGCGTCGTCGCCGGGGCGGCGCCGAGCTGGTTGCTGCCGTCCAGCTGCAGCGTGCCGCCGTTGACCTTGAGCGTCTGCACGCCGGCGTTGCCGGAGATGTAGACGGCGCCGCTGGTGGCCAGGCTGCCGCCGCCGAGGCTGGCGAGCAGCCGGGCGCCGTTGCCGGCCGTCGTCGTGGCGGCGCTCAGCGTGTCGGCGGCGCCGGTCCGGTCCAGCGTGCCGGCGACGGCCAGCGTGCCGACCGTGTCGTTGCCGCTCAGCTTGAGCGTGGCGCCGTTGGCGATGGTGACGGCGGCGGTGTCGGCCAGGCGGTCGGCCGCGCCCAGGCTCAGCGTGCCGGTGGCGACGTTGACCGTCGTGGCGGCGGACGTGCCGCCGAGGGCGACGGCGCCGTGGCTTGTCAGCGTGCCGGCGCCGAGCTTGGCGGTGACGGCCGCGCCATCGTTCAGCATGTAGCTGGACGCGCTGAGCGTGTCGCCCGCGCCGCTGCCTGCGATCGTGCCGGCGCTGGTCAGCGTGCCGACGGTGTCGTTGCCGTTGAGCTTCAGCGTGGCGCCGTTGGCGACGCTCACCGCGGCGCTGCCGGCCAGGCGGTCGGCGGCGCCCAGCGTCAGCGTGCCGCTGGCGACGTTGACGTTGGCGCCCGCGCTGCCGTTGAGGGCGACGGCACCGCTGCTGGTCAACGCGCCGGCACCGAGGTTGGCGGCGACGACGGCGCCGTCGTTCAGTGCATAGCTGGCGGCGGTCAGCGTGTCGCCGGCGCCGGTCTTGTCCAGCAGGCCGGCGGACGTGAGGCTGCCGACGCTGTCGTTGCCGTTGAGCTTCAGCGTGGCGCCGCTGGCGATGGTGATGGCGCCGCCGCCGCCCAGGCGGTCGGCGGCGCCCAGCGTCAGCGTGCCGGTGGCGATGGTGACGCCGGTGGCGGCGGACGTGCCGTTCAGCGCGACATGGCCGTTGCTGCTCAGCGCGCCGGCACCGAGGTTGGCGTTGACGACGGCGCCGTCGCCGAGCGCGTAGCCGGTGGCCGTGAGCGTGTCGTTGGCGCCGCTCCTGGCCAGCGTGCCGGTGCTGACGAGGCTGCCGACGGTGTCGTTGCCATTGAGCTTGAGCGTGCTGCCGCTCGCCACCGTGACGGCGGCGTTGCCGGCCAGGCGGTCAGCCGCACCCAGCGTCAGCGTGCCGGTCGCGACATTGACCGTCGTGGCGGTGGACGTGCCGTTGAGGGCGACGGCGCCGTTGCTGGCCAGCGTGCCGGCGCCGAGGTTGGCGTTGACGACGGCGCCGTCGTTCAGCGCATAGCCGGTGGCGGTGAGCGTGTCGCCGGCGCCGGTGCCGGCGACCGTGCCGGCGCTGGTCAGCGTGCCGATGCTGTCGCTGCCGTTGAGCTTGAGCGTGGCGCCGCCGGCGATGCCGACGGCGGCTGCGGCGGCCAGGCGGTTGGCGGCACCCAGGCTCAGCATGCCGCTGGCGACGTTGACCGCGGTGGCCGCCGCCGTGCCGTTCAGTGCCACGGCGCCCTTGCTCGTGAGGCTGCCGTTGCCGAGGTTGGCGTTGACGACGGCGCCGTCGTTGAGGGCGTAGGTGGCGGCGCTCAGCGTGTCGGCCGCGCCGGTGCCGGCCAGCGTGCCGGCGCTGCTGAGGCTGGCGACGGCGTTGCCGCCGTTGAGGCGCAGCGTGGCGCCGCCGGCGATCGTGACGGCCGCGGTGCTGCTCAGCCGGTCGGCGCCGCCCAGGGCCAACTGGCCGCTGGCGACGTTGACCGTGCCGGCCGCCGACTGGCCGTTCAGCACGACCTGGCCATTGCTGCTGAGGCTGCCGGTGCCGAGCTTGGCATTGACGAGGCTGCCGTCGTTGAGCGCGTAGGTGGCGGCGGTGAGGGTGTCGGTGGCGGCGGTGCCGGCCACGCCGCCCGCGCTGGTCAGGCTGGCCACCGTGTTGCTGCCGTTGAGGTGCAGCGCCGCGCCGCTGGCGATGCTCAGGTCCGCGGTATTGGCGAGGCGGTCGGCCGAGCCCAGGTTGAGCGTGCCGCCGACGATCCTGACGGTGGCGGCCGCGGCCGTGCCGTTGAGCGAGGCCGTGCCGAAGACGTTCAATGTGCCGGTGCCCAGGTTGGCGTCGGTGACCGAGCCGCCGCCCAGGCCGTAGGACGTCGCGGTGAGAGTGTCGCTGGCTTGGGTTCGCGCCAGGGCGCCGCTGTTGCTCAGGCCGCCGACGGTTTCGCTGCCGTTGAGCAGCAGCGTGGCGCCGGCATTCACGCTCACCGTCGCCGTATTGGCGAGCAGGTTGGCCGCGCCCAGGCGGAGCTGGCCGTCGATCACGACGACCAGGCCGGCGCCCGATGTGCCGTTCAGCGTGGCGGCGCCATGGCTGCTCAGGGTGCCGGTGCCGAGGTTGGCGTTGACGACGGCGCCGTCGTTGAGGACGTAGCCTCCCAGGCCGGTGAGGGTGTCGGTGGCAGCCGTCCTGGCGATGGTGCCCGCGCTGGTCAGGCTGCCGACGGTGTCGCTGCCGTTGAGCTGCAGCGTGGCGCCGGAGGCCACGGTGACGGCGCTGTGGTCGTCCAGCCGGTCGGCGCTGCTCAGCGTGAACGTCCCGGACGCCACCGTGAGGCTGCCGGAGGACGTGCCGCTGAGCGTCACGTGGCCGTTGCTGGTCGTGCCCGCCGCGCTGCTCAGGTTGGCGCGGACCAGGGCGCCGTCGTTGAGCACGGCGGTGTTGACGATGAGGGCGTCGGTCGCGCCGGTCCGGTCCAGCGTGCCGGATGCCGTGAGGCTCTTGAGGGCCTCCTTGCCGTTGACCAGCAGTGTGGCCCCGCCGTCGACGACCATGTTGGTGTTCGCCAGCAGCCCGTCGTTGCCCGCCAGCTGCAGCGTGCCCGCCTGCACCCGGGTCAGGCCGCTGGTGATGCTGCCGCCCGGCAGCGTGAAGGTGGTGCTCGCGCCGTCCTTCACCAGCGCTGCGCTGTCGCTGCCGCTGACCCAGCCGCTGAACAGCGTCGACTGCGTGGAGCCGGTCGTCAGCGTGTAGTCGGCCAGCTCCAGATGGCCCCCGCCCGCGAGCGAGCCGAAGTGCTGGCGGCCGCCGAGGGTCAGGCTGGCGCCGCTGTTGATGACGACATTGGGCAGCAGCGTGAAGCGGTCGGCCGCGCCCAGCGTGAGCGAGCCGGTCTCCACCGTGACGCTGGTGGCGGAGGACTGGCCGTTGAGCACGCTGGTGTTGCGGCTGATCAGCGAGCCGCCGGTCAGATTGCCGTCGTAGGTGGCGTTGTCCAGCACGTAGTTGGTGGCGCTGAGGGAGCCGCTGCCGTTGACGACGGCGCTGGCGCCGAGGCTGATGGAGGTCGCCGAGTTGTTGCCCTGCAGCGTCAGCGTGCCATGGCTGCTGACGGTGATGGCGGGGGCACCCGTCAGCCGGTTGTCCGGCGCGGCGAGGATCAGCGTGCCGTGGCTGGCAACGGTCAGCGTCGGCGTGCCGAGGGTGCCGTTGAGCGTGCTGGTGCCGGAGGCCGTCAGCGCGCCCTGGCCGCCCAGATTGGCGTTGGCGAGCGTGGTGCCGCCGTTGAGCGCATAGCCCGCCGTCGCGGTCAGCGTGGACGGTGTGGCGGCTTCGAGCTGGCCGGACAGGTTGAGCTGGGTGATGGTGGCGTCGCCACCGAGCCTGAGGGCGGCCGGCGCGCCGACGTTCAGCGTCGCGCCGGCGGCCAGCAGGTTGGCGCCGCCGAGGATCAGGCGGCCGGACAGCACGTTGACGGTGGCCGCCGTCATCGCGGCGTTGACCGTGACGGCGGCGCCGTCGCTGTTGACGGTGCCGATGCCCAGCGAGGCGTTCACGAGAGCGCCGTTGTGCAGCGCATAGCTGCCGGCCACCAGCGTGTCGCCGGGGTGGGTCACGTCCAGCGTGCCGCTCAGGTCCAGGCTGCCGGTCGAGATGTTCTCGTTGCCGTTGAGCTTCAGCGTGGCGCCGCCGGCCACGGTGATGGCCGGGGCGTTGGCAAAGCGGTAGGCCGTGCCCAGGCTCAGCGTGCCGCCGGCCACGTTGACCGCCGTGGCGCTGGAGACGCCGGAGAGCGTGGCGCCGCCGTTGCTCGTCAGCGTGCCGGTGCCGAGATCGGCGCTGATGCTGGCGCCGCCGTTGAGGGCGTAGGTGGCGGCGGTCAGCGTGCCGGTCGCGCCGGCCTTGGCCAGCGTGCCGGCGACGGCCAACGTGGCGGCCGTTTCGTTGCCGGCCAGGGTCAGCGTGGCGCCGCTGGCCACGTTGACGACGGGCGTGCCGGTCAGGCGGCCGCCGCTGCCGCTGAGGGTCAGCGCACCGCCCGTGTTCACGTTGACCTGCTGCGCCCCGCTGGTGCCGGACAGCGTCGTGGCGCCGGTCACGCTCAGGCTGCCCGCGCCCAGCGCGCCGGCGATGCTGGCGTTCTGCAGCGCGTAGCTGGCGGCCGTCACGATGCCGGTGCCGCTCACGCTGCCGCCATTGCGCGCCGTGACGCTGCCGAAGCCGGCAGCCGCCGTGCCGGCGTTGAACACCGAGGCCGCGCCGTCCACCAGCAGCGCCGCACCGCCGCCCGAGAAGGTGCCCGGTCCGGCCTGGGTCAGCTGGCCGGACAGGACCTGGACGTTGCTCTGGACCACCGTGCGCGGGATGTCCACCTTGAGCACGCCCGTGCCGGCCTGCACCAGCGTGCCCGAGCCCGCGACGCTCTGGCTCAGCAGCAGCAGCGGGTCATTGCGGGTGAAGCGCAGCAGGCCGTCATTGGCGATGAGGCCGGTGCCCAGCGAGCCGCTGCCGCCGCCGCCGCCGACGTCCACCGTGCCGCCGGCAAAGATGGTGGTCTGGCCGCCGTAGCTGTTGTTGCCGGTCACGACCAGCGTGCCGCTGCCGCGCTGGTTCAGCACGCCGGTGCCGCTGATGGCGTTGGGCAGGGTCGGCGTGTCGCTGCGGTTGAAATCCAGGGTGTCGTTGTTCACGACTGCGCCGCTGCCCAGCGTGCCGGTGATGCCGCCGGCACCCAGCTGCAGACCGCCGACGCTGATGGTGGTGGTGCCGGTGTAGCTGTTGTTGCCGGTCAGCGTGATGTAGCCGCCGGCCTGCTTGACCAGCGCGCCGCTGCCGCTGATCGCGTTGGCGAGGGTGCGCGCGGCGGTGGTGTTGAGCAGCAGCGTGCCGTTGTCGGTCACCGCGCCGCTGCCCAGCGTGCCGGTGCCGCCGCCATTGCCCATCGACAGCGTGCTGCCGGACGCGATGGTGGTCGTGCCGGTGTAGCTGTTGGTGGCGGTCAGGGCCACCGTGCCGGTGCCCAGGGCCTGCAGGCCGCCGCTGCCGTCGATGGCGTTGGCGACCGTGACGGCGTCGCTGCGGTTGAAGGCCAGCGTGCCGTTGGTGGTGATGGCGCCGGCGCCGAGGGTGCCGGTCGTGCCGCCGCTGCCCACCACCAGCGTGCTGCCCGAGGCGATCGTGGTGGTGCCGCCGTAGGTGTTGGCGCCGGTCAGCGTCAGCGTGCCGGTGCCGGTCTGGCTCAGACGCAGGTTGTCGCCGATGGCGTTGGCCACCACGACGTTGTCGGCCCGGTTGAACGCCAGCAGGCCCGAGCCCGTCACCGCGCCCGAACCCAGCGTGCCGGTGGTGCCGCCGTTGCCGACGGCCAGCGTCGAGCCGACCGCGGTGGTGGTGCTGCCGGTGTAGGTGTTGGCGCCCGTCAGCGCGAGGGTGTTGAGCCCCTGCTGGCTCAGGCTCAGGCCGCCGCCGATGGCGTTGGCGACCGTGATGGCATCGTTGCGGTTGAAGGCCAGCGTGCCCGCGCCGACCACGGCGCCCGTGCCCAGCGTGCCGGTGCTGCCGCCGTTGCCGATGGCCAGCGTGCCGGCGCTGATGGTGGTGGTGCCGGTGTAGCTGTTGCTGCCGGTCAGCGTGGCCGTGGCCGCCGTGGTCTTGTTCAGCGCGGCGCTGCCGGCCAGGTTGGCGCCGACCGTGCCGCTCTGGATGTCGTAGGCACTGCTGCTGGTGATGGTGCCGGTGCCGCCCACCGTGCCGCCCTGCAGCGACAGGGCCGCGACATTCTGGTTGACGGCGCCGAGGTTCAGCGTGCCGGCGGCGTTGACGGTGACGCTGGTGCCGGCGGGCAGCACATTGGCCGCCGCCAGCGTCAGCGTGCCGGCCGAGATGGTGGTGCTGCCGGTGTAGCTGCCGGCCGCGCCGAGAACGACGGTGCCGCTGCCGACCTTGGTCAGCGAGAACGGGCCGACGGCTTCGCCGATGGCGCCATTGAGCGTCAGCGTGCCGGTGCCGCCGACGCTGGCGTTGCCGGTCATCGTGATGGGGCCGCCGGCCGCCGCGAAGATGCCGGTGCCGATCAGGGCGCCGGCCCCGGCCACGCCGTTGCCTTGGATGGTGATCGGCTCCGCCAGGATGCCGACGTTGGCAATCTGCAGCGACGCGCCCGCGCTGACCGTGGTGCCGGTGGTGCTGGCGCCCAGCGCGTTGGCATGGGCGGCCACCAGCGTGCCGGCCGTGATGGCGGTGCTGCCGGTGTAGGTGTTGTTGCCCGCCAGCGTGGCCGTGCCTGAGGTGGTCTTGTTCACCCCCACACCGCCGGACAGCGCGGCGTTCACCGTGCCGGCCTGGATGTCGAAGGCCGTCGTGCTGTTCAGCGCACCGCTGCCGTTCACCGTGCCGCCCTGCAGCGAGAGCCCCGCCACGTTGCTGTTGAAGACGCCCAGGTCCAGCGTGGCGCCGCTGCCCACCGTGACGGTGCTGCCGCCGGGCAGGGCGTTGGACACGCCGGCGGCCAGCGTGCCGGCCGACACCGCGGTGGTGCCGGTGTAGCTGTTGAGGCCGGCCAGCGTGGCCGTGCCGGTGGTGGTCTTGTTCAGGCCCACGCCGCCGGCCAGCACCGCGTTCACGCTGCCGCTGCGGATGTCGAAGCCCGTGGTGCTGGTCAGCGTGCCGCTGCCGCTGACCGTGCCGCCCTGCAGCGACAGGCCGGCCACGGTGTTGTTGAACGCGCCCATGGCCAGCGTGCCGCCGGTGGCGATGCTGAGGCTGGTGCCGCTGGGCAGCACGCCGCTGGCGCCCAGGGCCAGCGTGCCGCTGTTGATCGATGTCGCGCCGGTGTAGGCCGCCGCCGTGCTCAGCGTCGCGGTGCCGGTGGTGGTCTTGTTCACGCCGACCGAGCCGGCCAGCACGGCATTGATGCTGCCGCTGCGGATGTCGAAGTCCGTGCTGCTGGTCAGCGTGCCGCTGCCGCTGACCGTGCCGCCCTGCAGCGACAGGCCGGCCACGGTGTTGTTGAACGCGCCCATGGCCAGCGTGCCGCCGGCGGCGATGCTGAGGTTGGTGCCGCTCGGCAGCACGCCGCTGGCGCCCAGGGCCAGCGTGCCCGCGCTGATGGCGGTGGCGCCGCTGTAGGTGGCGGCCGTGGCCAGGCTCAGGCTGCCGGCGCCGACCTTGGTCAGCGCGAACGGGCCGACCGATTCGCCGATGGCGCCGCTCAGCGCCAGTGTGCCGGAGCCGCCGATGCTGGCGTTCGCGGTCAGCGTGATGGCGCCGCCGGCCGCCGCACCGGCGCCGGTGCCGACCAGCGCGCCGGCACCGCTCACGCCGGTGCCGGCCAGGCTCAGCGCCTCGGCACCGATATTCACGTTGGCGATCTCCAGCGCTGCGCCGCCGGCCACGGTCGTGCCGCTGCCGGGCGTGCCCAGCGCGGTGGTGCTGCCGGCCACCAGCGTGCCGCCGCTGATGGCGGTGGTGCCGGTGTAGCCGTTGTTGCCCGACAGCGTGGCCGAGGCCGTCGTGGTTTTGCTCAGTCCGACCGCGCCGGCGAGGTTGGCGCCCACCGACCCGCCCTGGATGTCGAAGTCCGTGGTGCTGGTCAGCGTGCCGCTGCCGCTGACGGTGCCGCCCTGCAGCGACAGCCCGGCCACGGTGTTGCTGAACGTGCCCATCGCCAGCGTGCCGCCGCTGCCGACCGTCACGGCCGTGTTGGGCAGCGCATTGCTGGCCGACAGCGTGAGCGTTCCGCCCGAGATGGTGGTCGTGCCGGTGTAGGTGCCGGCCGTGAGCGCCAGGTTGCCGCTGCCGACCTTGGTCAGGCTTCTGGACGAGGATTCACCGATGCTGCCCACGGTCAGCGTGCCCGTGCCGCCGATGCTGGCATCGGCCGCGAGTGTGAGCGCGGCCACGGCCGCGCCGGCGCCCGTGCCCACCAGCGCGCCGGCCGCGCCGACGCCGGTGCCGGACAGGGTCACGGCTTCGGCGCCGATGTCGACGTTGTTGATCTCCAGCGTGGCGCCGCTGGACACCGTGGTGCCGGCGGCGGACGTGCCGAGCGCCGCGGCCTTGGCCGCGACCAGCGTGCCCGCGCTGACGGTGGTGATGCCCGTGTAGGTGTTGGCCGACGCGCCACCCAGGGTCAGCGTGCCGCTGCCGACCTTGGTCAGGGTGCGTGCGCCGCCGCTCTCGCCGATGACGCCGGTCAGCGCCAGGCTGCCGCCGCTGGCCACGCCGACGCCGGCATTGGCCGCCATCGTGACGGCGCCGCCGCTGGCGGCGGTGCCGCTGCCCACCAGCGCGCCGCCGCTGCTGATGCCGGTGCCGCTCAGCGTCAGCGCTTCGGTGCCGATGTTGACGTTGGCGATCTCCAGTGCGGCGCCGCTGGCGACGGTGGTGCCGGCCGCCGTGCTGCCGAGGGCGCCGGCGTTGGCCGCCACGAGCTTGCCGGCACTGACCTGGGTCAGCCCGCTGTAGTTGTTGGTGCCGCCCAGCGTGAGCGTGCCGCTGCCCGACTTGCTGATGCCGCTGGCCGAGGACTCGCCGATGCCGCCGTTCAGGCTCAGGCTGCCGGCGCCGGCGACGGTGAGGCTGCCGCCCAGCGTGATGTTGCTGGTCAGCGTCGACGTGCCCGATGTCGTCAGCTGGACGGCGCCATTGGTCGTGAAGTCGCCCGCGATGTTCAGCGTGGCGGCGGCCAGGTCGGTGTTGAGCGCGTGGACGCCGGTGCCGCCGTTGTTGCTGATGCTCAGCGCGCCGCTGCCGGCGTTGATGGCGGCCGTGCTGGCGATGGTGACGGCACCGCTGCCGGTCTGCGTGCCGCCCGGGTCGTTGGCGGACAGGCTCAGCCCGTTGGTGCTCAGCGAGGCGCCGTTGACCGTGATGTTCCCGCCCGCCTGCAGCGTGAGCTGCTTCGCGGCGCTGATGCTCACGCCGTTGTTGACGGTGATGCTGCTGTTGGCTTGCAGGACCACGTCCTGAGATCCCAACAGGGTCTGAAGGTTGTTGTCGCGGATGGTGCGGTCGGCCGCTGGGGCGCCGACATCGAAATTGATGTTGCCCGAGATCGGGCCGGAGCCGCTGGAGGCGATGGTGATGTTGTTCGGATCGAGCAGCAACCGGCCGACTCGGCCACGCGGTGCGCTGAGGTCGGACATGCCATCGAAGCTCAGCCCGTGGCGGCCCGAGATTTCGGCCTGCCCGCCGTTGCCTCCCAATGCGCCGGCCCGGGCGCTGAGGCTGCCCAGAAACAGGGTGTTCTGCTCCGACCACAGCACGACCCGGCCGCCATCGCCCCCCGCGACGGCGTCGGCATCGAGGCTCGCGCCCGGCCGCGCGATCAGCATCTCGGCGTTGCGCACCTCGGGGTTGGCGCCGTGGAAGTCGCCGCCGACGCGGATGCGGCCACCGCCCGTGTCGCCCGAGGCGTCGAGCTGCGCATGGGCGTCGAGCATGACGCGCTGGCCCTGCACCAGCACGTCGCCGCCGGCCTGGCCGGTGCCGCCGCTGGCGTCGAGCCGGCCGTTGATCCAGGTCACGCCCTGCGGTCCGCCATCCACGGCGATGCGGCCGGCCACGCCTTCCAGCGAGCGGGCGCGCACGATGCCTTCCATGTTGAGCACGGTGTCGGCGAAGCCGGCGCGGGCCGCGGCGCGCAGTTCGGCGCTCTGCGTGGCGTTGACGGTGCCGAGCGCGCCCAGCCGCGTCTGCAGCTTGTCGTCGTTGCTGACCTTGAACAGCACGAGGCCGTCGCCCTCGACGTCGACGCTGACCTGGCTGGCCGCGGCCAGCGCCACGCGGCGGGCCTCGATGCTGCCGCTGGCCGTGAGCTGAGGCGCGACGAGGGCCACGGTGTCGGCGGCGCGGATGCGGCCCTCGGCGCGCAGTTCGCCGGCGCCGCCTGTCGATGCGCCCAGGCGCAGCACGCCGCTTTGCAGCTCGGCATCGCCGATGCCGAGCGTCGTCGCGACGAGGCTGCCGACGTCGATCTGCGAGTCGGCCGAGAAGTAGACGCCGCGCGGGTTGCTGAGCACGACGCGGCCGCTGGCGTTGATCCGGCCCAGGATGCGCGTCGGGTCGTAGCCGATGACGCGGTTGATCAGCAGCGCCTGCGAGTTGGGCTGGACGATGTTGACGGTCTCGCCCTTGCCGACCGAGAAGCTGCGCCAGTCGACGGCCGCAGTCTGGGTGGACTGGTTGATCAGCATCAGCCCGGTCTGCGGCGTCTGGATGGTGGCCGCGCCCTGCTTGACGACGCCGTCCTGCGGCAGCGCGCCGGCCGCGATGGGGGCGAGCGCCGCGGCGATGGCCCAGGCGAGCGGACGGATGCGGGGATGTCGCCGGCTGGAGCCTCGATGCGAGCTGCGGTCAAAAGGCATGTCGATCTCCTGAATTCGGTGCAGGGCGGCCGTTGCTGCCGGCGGGCGGGTGCGGCTACTTGATGAAGTAGGTGAGCTGGGCGTAGGCGCGGGTGCGGCCGCCCTTGGTGTCGCTCTTGGGCGTGCCCTGGGTGCGGCCGGCCACGCTGAGGCGCAGCGCGAACTCGCCCGGGCGCACCCAGGTCGCCGCCACGCCGGCGCCGCCCAGCATGGCCGTGTTCACGAAGGTCTCGTCCTGCAGGATCTGGGCGGACGGATCCTTGCGGTATTTGACGCGGCCGACGTCGTAGAACAGGCTGACGACGGACTCGCGGCCGATGCGCCCGAAGACGGATTCGGGCGGCAGCATGCGCAGCTCCAGGCTGCCGATGACGCCGCTGTCGCCGGTGCCCTCGCCCGGCGCAAAGGCGCGCACGCCGTCGGGGCCGCCGAGGCGGAACTGCTCGGTGGTGTCGAGGTTTTTCAGGCCGAGCTGGCCGCGCACGGCCAGGTAGGCGAGCAGGCGGTTGGTGACGATGTTCTGCAGCCGCGTGAAGCCGGCGGTCAGCTTGCTGAAGTTGGCCGGGTCCTGGCCGGGCTGCACGACGTCGAACTTGAGGCGGCCGGCGATGGCCGAGAACTCGTAGGTGTTGACGCCGCCGCTCAGCAGGCTGTCGCGGAAGTCGCCGTTGCCGCCCAGGGCCAGCGTGTCCGAGCGCTTCTTGACGGGCAGCGTCGCGGCGCTCTTGTCGCTGAACTGCTTGTGCTCCACCGACAGCAGCGAAAAGAGGTTCAGGTTGCGCGAGCGGATGACGGGGTAGAGGCCGAAGCCGGACAGGGTCACGGCGTCGCCGGAGAGATCGAGCGGGAACGCCTCCCTGTCCAGCCGGTAGTGCACGGCCGACACCGAGGCGCCGAGCTTGAAGCCGCTGCTGCCGACGGGCGTCGTGTAGTTCGCGAGGCCGAAGAACAGGCCTCCCGTCGTGGACGCGAGCACGTTGCCCGTCAGGCCGTCGCCGCGCCCGAAGGGGCTGTTCATCGTGGCCAGGCCGGTCAGCCGGAAGCGGCCGAGGAAACGCGAGCCGTTGGCGTCCAGGTCGGCGCGGGACGTCCAGCTGGCGTCGGCGCGCGGCGTGACGGCCAGCGTGGCCGTGCCGGGCTTGCTGCCCGCCTGCACCTCGACCTGGGCCGTGATGCCGCGCAGGTCGTTGACGAGGAAGACGACGCGCTCCACGTCGCGCACCTTGAGGATGCTGCCGGGCACCAGCTCGTCCAGGTAGGCCTGCACGACTTCGCGCCGAACGGGCAGGCCCTCGGTCCAGTTCAGCCGCACTTCGTCCAGCCGGCCCTCCAGCACCGCGATGCGCACGCCGCCGCCGCTGGTCTTCTGCTCCGGAATATAGGCATAGCCCAGGTAGTAGCCGAGTTCGCTCTGCAGGAAGCGCGTCACCTCCGCCGCGGCGTTGGCCAGGTCCTCGAAGCTGCGGCCCCTGCCGACAAACGGCGCCGTCAGCCGGGCCAGCGAGGCCCTCAGTTCGGGGGGGGCGTCGTCAGCAACGCTGAAGGACTCGATGTCGATGCGCAGGTCGTCCGCCGGCTTGCCGAGTTCGCGCGGCGGGGCTGGGCGCGGCACGTCGACGTCGCGCCGGGGTTGCGGTTTGGGAGCCAGTTCCCCGGGCGTGGGCACGCTGCCGGCGGGCGGCGTCGCCTGTGCCATCGCCATGGAGAGGGGCGTCAGCAGCCCGATCGTGAACAGCGCCTTCCTGATCTCCCGAACCGCCTTCATGGATTCACACCCCTCCGTCGTGATGGGTGAACAGGCTATCCGAAGTGCATGACGTCGGCGTCCCTCAAAGCTGGCGGTTTCCTAGCGTTGACCCCAGTCGGAGGGACATGCTTTGAGGCTATCGTATTGCTGGCCGTGATCTGATCGCGGCTTGTCGTCAACAGGTGGGAGTTTGAGCTTGAGCGTTTCGTCTGAGCTGTCCGCGCAGGTCGAGAGCTGGTTGCAGCCCTTAGCGGATGAATCCGCGCCCTGCGGGCCCGACCTGGAGTACGACAACGCCTTTCTTGAGCTGACGCAGGCGGCCCAGGGTAAGCCCGAATCGCAGTTCGAAGCCGCCGTGCCGGCGGACTGGCGCGACGTGCGCCGCCGCTGCGAGAAGCTGTTCGACGCCAGCCGCGACCTGCGCGTCGCGATGCTGTGGACGCGGGCGCTGCTGCGCCTGGAAGGGGTGGCAAGCCTGGCGCCGAGCCTTCGTCTGTTGACGGGCCTGATGAGCAATTTCTGGGCAGGCCTGCATCCGCAACCGGACCCGGAGGATGGCGATCTCTACGCCCGGGCCAATGTGCTGGCGCTGCTCGTGGATGCGGATGCGGTGCTGGCCGATCTGCGTGAGGCCAACATCATCAGCCTGCGCGGTGTCGGTGAGGTCAGGGTCCGCGCGGTGGACATCGTGCTGGGCAATATCGTCGCGCGCGACGACGAGACGTCCTGGAGCCGTGGCCAGGTCGAGCAGCTGTTCGCCGATGCCATCGCGCAGGGCGCCAGCCTCGTGTCCGATATCGCCGACGCGCAGGCCGAACTGGCGGCCCTGTCGACGCTGCTCGGCGAGCGCCTGGAACATTCGCAGGTGCCCGACCTGAAGCCGCTGCGCCAGACGCTGAGCGCCATCGCCGGCATGCTGCCCCAGGCCGGCGATGCCGGCGCCGAAGCCGGGGATGTCGCACATGCGGGCGCAGAAGCGTCTGTAGGTTCGGGGAGTGGTGCTCAGGCCTTGAGCGGACGCATCAATTCCCGCGCCGAGGCGCTGCGCGCCATTGAAATGGTGTGTGACTATCTCGAGCGCGCCGAACCGACCAATCCAGCGCAGCTGCTCCTGCGTCGCGCGGGGCGCCTGCTTGGCCACAACTTCCTGCAGTTGATGAAGGAACTGGCCCCGGATGCGCTGAGCGAGGTCGCACGCATCATGGGCGTCGATCCGTCGACGGTCGAGATCGACGGTTGAAACCGATTCGAGTGATTGACATCGCCAAGCTGTACGCTTTCCACTCCTAGGCTCCACGGAGATCCACATGGCCACCAGCAGCCAAAAATTCATTGCCCGCAACCGCGCCCCGCGCGTCCAGATCGAGTACGACGTCGAGCTCTACGGCGCTCAGAAGAAGGTCCAGCTGCCTTTCGTCATGGGCGTGCTGTCCGACCTGTCGGGCAAGCCCGTGGACCCGCTCGCGCCCTTGGCGGACCGCAAGTTCCTGGAGGTCGACGTCGACAACTTCGACTCGCGCATGAAGGCGATGAAGCCGCGCGTGGCCTTCCAGGTGCCCAACACGCTGACCGGCGAGGGCAATCTCAGCGTCGACATCACCTTCGACAGCATGGAAGACTTCACCCCGGGCGCGATTGCGCGCAAGGTCGATTCGCTCAACAAGTTGCTGGAAGCGCGCAACCAGCTGCAGAACCTGGTCACCTACATGGATGGCAAGACCGGTGCCGAGGAACTGGTGTCCAAGGTGCTGGCCGACCCCGCGCTGCTGGGCTCGCTCGCCAGCACCGCCAAGCCGACCGAATAACGACCGGCGCACCAGACGCCCCACGCAAGGAGATCCCGAATGGCTGAACTGCAGACGACGTCGCCGCTGGCGTCGGTCAACTTCGAAGGCAGCGACCTCGCTTCGCTGCTGAACAAAGAATTCAAGCCCAAGACCGAAGAGGCGCGCAGCGCCGTCGAACTGGCCGTGCAGACGCTGGCCCAGCAGGCGCTGGCCCAGACGCAGCTGATCAGCGGCGACACGGTCAAGTCCATCGAGAGCATGATCGCGGCCATCGACCGCAAGCTGTCGGAGCAGATCAACCAGATCCTGCACCACGCCGACTTCCAGAAGCTCGAAGGCGCCTGGCGCGGGCTGCATCATCTGGTGAACAACACCGAGACCGACGAGCAGCTGAAGATCCGCGTCATGAACATCTCCAAGGCGGAGCTGGGCAAGACGCTGAAGCGCTACAAGGGCACGAACTGGGACCAGAGCCCCCTGTTCAAGAAGGTCTACGAAGAGGAATACGGCCAGTTCGGCGGCGAGCCCTTCGGCTGCCTGGTGGGCGACTACCACTTCGACCAGAGCGCGCCCGACGTGGAACTGCTGGGCGAGATGTCCAAGGTGGCCGCCGCGGCGCACTCGCCCTTCATCACCGGCGTGTCGCCGACCGTGATGCAGATGGAGTCCTGGCAGGAGCTGGCCAACCCGCGCGACCTGACCAAGATCTTCACGACGCCCGAGTACGCCGCCTGGCGCTCGCTGCGCGAGTCCGAAGACGCGCGCTATCTCGGCCTGGCCATGCCGCGCTTCCTGGCCCGCCAGCCCTATGGCGCCCGCAGTGCCCCGGTCGAGGAATTCAACTTCGAGGAAGACACCGGCGCCGCCGACCATGGCAAGTACACCTGGGCAAATGCGGCCTACGCGATGGCCGTCAACATCAACCGCTCCTTCAAGGAATACGGCTGGTGCTCGCGCATCCGCGGCATCGAGTCCGGCGGCGCCGTCGAAGGCCTGCCGACGCACAGCTTCCCGACCGACGACGGCGGCGTGGACATGAAGTGCCCGACCGAGATCGCCATCTCGGACCGCCGCGAGGCCGAGCTGGCCAAGGCCGGCTTCATGCCGCTGGTGCACCGCAAGAACAGCGACTTCGCCGCCTTCATCGGCGCGCAATCGCTGCACCAGCCGGCCGAGTACGACGACCCGGACGCGACGGCCAACGCCAACCTGGCGGCGCGCCTGCCCTATCTGTTCGCGACCTGCCGCTTCGCCCACTACCTGAAGTGCATCGTGCGCGACAAGGTCGGCTCCTTCAAGGAGCGCGACGAGATGAACCGCTGGCTGCAGGACTGGATCATGCAGTACGTCGACGGCGATCCGGCGCACTCCAGCGAGTCCACCAAGGCCACCAAGCCGCTGGCCGCGGCCGAGGTCGTCGTGGAGGAGATCGAGGGCAACCCCGGCTACTACTCGTCCAAGTTCTTCCTGAGGCCTCACTATCAGCTCGAAGGGCTGACGGTTTCGCTGCGTCTCGTGTCCAAGCTTCCCTCCGGGAAAGCCGGCTGAGCGGCGTTGCCGCCAGGGCATGCCGCCGTCCGGCGCAACCTGCAGCGGTTTTTTGTTCGGTAATCGATAACTGAAGGAGAAGGGATCATGGCTGTAGACATGTTCATCAAGTTCGATGGCATCGACGGCGAATCCGTCGATTCGAAGCACCCCAAGTCGATCGACGTGCTGGCCTGGAGCTGGGGCATGAGCCAGTCCGGCACGACGCACACGTCCACGGGCGGCGGCGCCGGCAAGGTCAACGTCCAGGACCTGAGCGTGACCAAGTACATCGACAAGTCGTCCACCGTGCTGATGACGCACTGCGCGACCGGCAAGCACATCGCCAAGGCCGTGCTGACCGTGCGCAAGGCGGGCGACAAGCCCCTGGAATACCTGGTCATCACGCTGAAGGACCTGCTGATCTCCAGCGTCAGCACCGGCGGCAGCGGCGGCGAAGACCGCCTGACGGAAAACGTCAGCATCAACTTCGCTTCGTACGAAGTGGCCTACCAGCAGCAGGCCAAGACGGGCGGCGCCGAAGGCGGCCAGGTGTTCTCGAAGTTCGACATCGCGAAGAACGCGGTCATCTGAGCGTCCTCCGCGGCGACTCCCGCTCGCGGCGGGAGCTGTCCGCGAACACTGGCAGTTGGGCTGGGGCTGGGGTGGTTGCCGAGTCTCGCGGGCTCCGCAGTCGTCGGGCGCAGGCCCTGCCGGCTGAATGGCGGCCACCGTTCGCGGTGGCCGCGCTGCTTCGGTGCCCCTGCCTGGCTGTCGCCCGGGCATGGCCATCACCGATCCCATCGCGGGGTCGCAAACCGGTGAGGTTGAGATGTCGAAGAAAGACATGTTCTTGAAGCTCGAAAGCAAGCGCGGCGGCGCCGTGAAGGGCGAGAGCGAGGATCCTGCCCACCCTGCCGAGATGGTCGTGCTGGACTTCAGCTGGGGCATGACCAGCGTCGTCAGCACCGGCTTTTCCGGCAAGGAGACCAAGCCGGCGCAGCTGGAGCTGCGCATCACGAAGAACGTGGACACCGCCTCCACCGGCCTGATGTCGGTCATGAAGACCAACGACGAGATCAAGAAGGCGGTGCTGACCGTGCGCAAGGCCGGCGGCAAGCAGGAGGACTACTTCTCCATCGTGATCCAGGGCGGGCGCATCACGTCGCTGGAAGTGAGCTCCGAGGGCGATCACCCGCTGCTGACCGAACGCCTGTCGCTGACCTTCAACAAGATCGAGGTGCAATACAAGGCCCAGAGCGCCACCGGCGCGATGAAAGGCGCATCGACCTTCCAGGACGAGGTGACACCGGGATGAGCCAAGCCGAACAAGCCCTCCGCGACGGCGACCCCGAGCTGGCGCTGCGCCTGCTGACGGAGCAGGTCCGCGCCAACCCCGCCGACGCCAAGCTGCGCGTCTTCCTGTTCCAGCTGCTGTGCGTGCTGGGCCGCTGGGACCGAGCGCTGAATCAACTCAATGTCGCCGGCGAGCTGGACGCGTCCACGCTGGCGATGGTGCAGACCTACCGCGAGGCGCTGCAGTGCGAGCGCCTGCGTGCCCAGGTCTTCGGCGGCAAAAAGCTGCCCATGCTGTTCGGCGAGCCCGAGCCGTGGACGGCGCTGCTGCTCGAAGCTCTGCTGCGCGAAGGCAGCGGCGAGGCCGAGGCGGCGCAGACGCTGCGCGCCCAGGCCTTCGAGCAGGCGCCGGCCTGCGCCGGCATGGCCGACGGCCAGGCCTTCGACTGGCTGGCCGACGCCGACATGCGCCTGGGCCCGCTGCTGGAAGCCGTCATCAACGGCCGCTACTACTGGGTGCCGTTCTCGCACCTGAGCCAGCTGCGGCTGGAAGCGCCCGTTGACCTGCGCGACAAGGTCTGGGTGCCGGCGCAGCTGCAGTTCAGGAACGGCGGTGAGACCGTGGCCCTGGTGCCGACGCGCTATGCCGACACCGACCTCGCCGTGCCCGAGCTGGCGCTGGCGCGCCGCACCGAGTGGCGCGAGCCGCGGCCGGGCTTCTTCACCGGCCAGGGCCAGCGCCTGCTGACCACCGAGGCGGGCGATCTGGCGCTGCTGGATCTGCGCGAGATCACGTTCTGCGACAGCGAGCCGGCGTGATCCGTTCCCAAGCCGTGAGCCGCGCATGACGACGAACAAGGGCATCGACCGGCTGCAGCCGGCGCTGCTGGACCGGCTGCGCGACGACCATCCGGAGCAGCGCGTCGAGCCGGCCGAGGCGCGCGTCATGAGCCGCCAGCGCCTGCGCGAGGCCGTGCTGCGCGACCTGGAGTGGCTGTTCAACGCGACGGCGCCGGCTGCCGTCGAAGGGCTGGGCGATTTCCCGCGCGCCGCGCGTTCCGTGCTGGGATTCGGCCTGCCGGCGCTGTCGGGCACGACGGCCTCGTCCATCGACCCGCCGTGGCTGGAGGCCCAGGTGAAGCGCGCCATCCTCGACCACGAGCCGCGCATCCTGGCCGACAGCCTGCGCGTGGAGGCGCTGCTGTCCGACCTGCAGATCGGCCACCGCAACCAGATCAGCATCCGCATCAGCGGCCAGATGTGGGCCCAGCCCGTGCCGCTGGAGCTGCTGCTGCACACCGACTTCGACCTCGAGACCGGGCGCGTGCAGATCCGCGAACTGGCTCGTTGAGCGTCATGGACCCACGCCTCATCGGCTATTACGAGCAGGAGCTCCAGCATCTCCAGGACATGGGGAAGGAGTTCGCCGAGCAATTCCCCAAGCTGGCCGCGCGGCTGCGCCTGGGCAAGGACGTGGAGGTTGCCGACCCCTATGTCGAGCGGCTGCTGGAGGGCTTCGCCTTCCTTGCGGCGCGCGTGCAGCTCAAGCTGGACGCCGAGTTCCCGCGCTTCACGCAGCACCTCGTCGAGATCCTCTACCCGCAGTTCCTCGCGCCGCTGCCGTCCATGCTGATCGCCCAGGTCCAGCCCGATCCGGGCGATGCCGGCCTGCTGACCGGCGTGACGCTGCCGCGCGGCAGCATGCTGCGCGGCCAGTCGGCGCGCGCGGGGCTGACCGACTGCCGCTTCCGCACCGCGCACGAGCTGGTCATGTGGCCGCTGGAGCTGGCGTCGGCCGAATACTTCAGCCACGCGTCCAACCTGCCGCTGAACGGCCAGGACGGCTGGCGCAAGTTCTCGTCCGGCCTGCGCATCAGGCTGCGCACGACGGGCGGCGCCGACCTGTCCCAGCTGACGCTGGACGAGCTGCGCCTGCACTGCGCGGCCAGCGGCGAGCTGGGCTATGCGCTGCACGAGCTGGTCTGCGGCCACACGCTGGGCGTCATCGTCAGTGGCGGCGGCAAGCACGAGACCGTCGCACCGGGCTGCGTGCGCACCGTGGGCTTCGAGGAAGACCAGGCGCTGCTGCCCGTCAGCCCGCGCGGCTTCGGCGGCTACCGGCTGCTGCAGGAGTATTTCGCCTTCCCGAGCCGCTTCATGTTCTTCGACCTGGCCGGCATCGGCGACGCGCTGCGCCGCGTCGGCGGCCAGGAGGCCGAGATCGTGCTGCTGTTCTCGCGCGCCAACGGCGCGCTGGCGCAGTCGGTCGACGCCAGCTCGCTGGCGCTGAACTGCGTGCCGGCCATCAACCTGTTCCAGAGCCGCTGCGACCGCGTGCAGATCGGTCCGCAGGGGCACGACTACCACGTCGTCGTGGACCGCGCGCGGCCGATGGACTTCGAGATCATCGACCTGCTGGAAGTGACCGGCCACGGCAACGACCTCGCGCGCGAGCGCCGCTTCTCGCCGCTGTACGCGGCCTTCCACCACGAGGACGAGGAGCGCGGCGCCTACTACACGATGCAGCGCGAGCCGCGCCTGCTGTCGGCGCGCCAGAAGGACTTGCGCGGCGCCGGCCCGCGCTCCAGCTACATCGGCAGCGAGGTCTTCGTCTCCATCGTCGACACGAAGGAGGCGCCGTTCAGCGCCGACCTGCAGCAGCTCAGCGTGAAGGCGCTGTGCTCCAACCGCGACCTGCCGCTGCTGATGACCACCGGCACCGACGACGACCTCGGCCTGGAGGGCAGCGCGCCGATCAAGGGCATCCGCGTCGTCAAGGGGCCGTCGCGGCCGCAGTCGGCGCTGCGCGAGTCCAACCTGGCCTGGCGCTTCATCAACCAGCTGTCGCTGAACCACCTCAGCCTGTCGGACACCGACGAGCAGCAGGGCGCCGCCGCGCTGCGCGAGATGCTGCGCCTGTACGCCCGTGAGGGCGACGAGGCGGCGCAGCGCCAGATCGACGGCCTGCGCTCCGTGAAGACCGAGTCCGTCGTGCGCCGGCTGCGCAAGCCCGGCCCCATCGCCTTCGGCCGCGGCGTGCAGATCGCGCTGACCGTCGACGAACTCGCCTTCCAGGGCGGCTCGGCCTTCCTGCTGGGCTGCGTGCTGGAGCGCTTCTTCGGCCGGCATGTGTCGATGAACGGCTTCACCGAGCTGCAGCTGAGCGCGCCGTCGCGCGGCGTCATCTTCGCGGGCAAGCCGCAGGACGGATCTCGGCCACTCCTATGAGCACATCCCCGGCAGCCATCGCGGATTTCTGGCGCGAGCTGCACGAGGCGCCGTGGGAGCACGACTTCTTCCATGCGCTGCGGCGCCTGGAGAACCTCAACCCCGACCGCCCGCGCCTGGGCACGGCGCGGCGCCCGCAGGACGAGGCGCTGCGGCTGGGCCAGTCGCCCGAGCTGTCGTTCGCGCCGGCCGCGCTGCATTCCGCGACCGGCCCGACGGCCGG
This sequence comes from Pelomonas aquatica, assembly GCF_026712205.1. Classification (GTDB taxonomy): domain Bacteria; phylum Pseudomonadota; class Gammaproteobacteria; order Burkholderiales; family Burkholderiaceae_C; genus Pelomonas; species Pelomonas aquatica. Next base: position 30,295 of record NZ_JAPPUW010000024.1, on the reverse strand, counting down.
TTCGGCGGGCCGCATCGACGTGCGCTTCTTCGGCCTGTTCGGCCCCAACGGCCCGCTGCCGCTGCACCTGACCGAGTACGCGCGCGAGCGGCTGCTGCACGCGGGCGACGCCGGCTTCACGCGCTTCGCCGACCTGTTCCACCACCGGCTGCTGCTGCTGTTCTACCGCGCCTGGGCGCAGGCCCAGCCCACCGTCAGCCTGGACCGTGGCAGCGATGACCGCATCTCGGCCTTCATCGGCTCGCTGGTGGGCATCGGCACGCCGGCGCTGCGCAACCGCGACAGCGCCGACGACCATGCCCGCCTGCACTTCGCCGGCATCCTGTCCTCGCCGGTGCGCAGCGCCGAGGGCCTGGCCAAGATGCTGAGCGGCGTGCTGCAGCGCCCGGTGCAGGTGGAGCAGTTCGTCGGCAGCTGGATGCCTCTGCCCGAGTCGGAGCGCACCCGCATCGGCCGCAACGCGCTGGGCGAGCGCCAGCACAGCGGCAACTGCGTCGGCGGCGGCGCCGTGCTGGGCGGCGCCGTGTGGGACCGCCAGCACGGCTTTCGCATCCACGTCGGCCCGCTGGACGCGAAGGCCTTCGCGGCGCTGCTGCCCGACGGCGACGCGCTGCCGCGCATCGTGCCGCTGGTCCTGCACTACGTCGGCGAGGAACTGCACTGGGACCTGCGCCTCGTGCTGGACCGCGACCAGGTGCCCGCCACGCGGCCCGGCATGGCCGGCCGGCTGGGCTGGACCAGCTGGCTCGGCCAGCGCGGTGAGCGCCAGCAGGACGCTCACCTCGTCTTGACGCCCGGACCTGCCATGCAGCGTCTGTTGAAGAAGCGCCGCTCGGGTGGGAGCGGCACATCCGAATCAGCGAACTAGCTCAGAGGAGAGAAACCATGGCTGAAATCAGTCGCGTCGCCGTCTTCGGCAAGCTCAACGCCCTGACCTACAAGGCGGTCGAAGGCGCAACTGTGTTCTGCAAATTGCGCGGCAACCCCTATGTGGAGCTGGAGCACTGGATCGCCCAGATCGTCCAGAACCCCGATTCCGACTGGCATCGCATCCTGCGCCACTTCGACATCGACGACGCCGTGCTGGCCAAGGACCTCACGACCGCGCTGGACCGCCTGCCGCGCGGCGCGACGGCCATCTCCGACATCGCCGAGAACATCACCAACGCCATCGAGCGCGGCTGGGTCTACGGCTCGCTGATGTATGGCGACACGGCCGTGCGCAGCGGCTATGTGCTGCTGGGCATGCTGAAGACGAGCTTCCTGCGCAACGCGCTGTTCGCGATCTCGCGCCAGTTCGAGCGCATCAAGGCCGACGACCTGGCCGAGGGCATGGCCAAGATCGTCGCCGGCTCGCCGGAAGACGGCCAGGCCGCCAGCGACGGCTCCGGCGCCGCCGCGCCCGGCGAGGCCAGCGGCGCCATCGCGCCGGCCGCGATGGGCAAGCAGGAGGCGCTGAGGAAGTTCACCGTCGACCTGACCGAGCAGGCCCGCAGCGGCAAGATGGACCCCATCGTCGGCCGCGACGACGAGATCCGCCAGGTCGTCGACATCCTGATGCGCCGGCGCCAGAACAACCCCATCCTGGTCGGCGAGGCCGGCGTGGGCAAGACGGCCGTCGTCGAAGGCTTCGCCCAGCGCATCGCACGCGGCGACGTGCCGCCCAGCCTGAAGGACGTCGAGCTGCGCGCGCTGGACGTGGGCCTGCTGCAGGCCGGCGCCAGCATGAAGGGCGAGTTCGAGCAGCGCCTGCGCAGCGTCATCGACGAGGTGCAGGCCAGCGCCAGGCCCATCATCCTGTTCATCGACGAGACGCACACGCTGGTCGGCGCCGGCGGCGCGGCCGGCACCGGCGACGCGGCCAACCTGCTGAAGCCGGCGCTGGCCCGCGGCACGCTGCGCACCATCGGCGCGACCACCTTCGCCGAGTACAAGAAGCACATCGAGAAGGACCCGGCGCTGACGCGCCGCTTCCAGACCGTGCAGGTCGACGAGCCCGACGAAGTGCGCGCCGTGCTGATGATGCGCGGCGTGGCCGGCACGATGGAGAAGCACCACCAGGTGCAGATCCTCGACGAGGCGCTGGAAGCCGCCGTCAAGCTGAGCCACCGCTACATCCCGGCGCGCCAGCTGCCCGACAAGAGCGTCAGCCTGCTCGACACCGCCTGCGCGCGGGTGGCCGTGAGCCTGCATGCGACGCCGGCCGAGGTGGACGACTCGCGCAAGCGCATCGAGGCGCTGGAAGTGGAGCTGGGCATCATCGGCCGCGAGGCCGCCGTGGGCATCGACGTCGGCTCGCGCGGGGCCGTGGCGCGCGATCACCTGAGCGCCGAGAAGGCTCGCCTGGAGGCGCTGGACGCCCGCTGGGCCGCCGAGCGCAAGCTCGTCGACGAGGTGCTGGGCCTGCGCGCCAAGCTGCGCGCCGCGTCGCAGCCGGTCGAAGGCACGGGCAGTGCGCTGGAGGCCGAGGCCAAGACCGATGCCGCGGCACCCGCCGATGCGCCGTCGGCCGAAGACCGCGCCGCCTGGCTGGCCCAGCTGCAGGAGGCGCAGAAGAAGCTCGCCGAACTGCAGGGCGAGTCGCCGCTGATCCTGCCGACCGTGGACTACCAGGCCGTCGCCGCCGTCGTCGGCGACTGGACCGGCATCCCCGTCGGCCGCATGGCGCGCAACGAGATCGAGACCATCCTGAAGATCGCCGACCACCTGGGCCAGCGCGTCATCGGCCAGGACCACGCGATGGAGATGATCGCCAAGCGCATCCAGACCTCGCGCGCGGGCCTGGACAACCCCAGCAAGCCGATCGGCGTCTTCATGCTGGCCGGCACCTCCGGCGTCGGCAAGACCGAGACGGCGCTGGCGCTGGCCGAGGCGCTGTACGGCGGCGAGCAGAACCTCATCACCATCAACATGAGCGAATACCAGGAGGCGCACACCGTCTCCACGCTCAAGGGCGCGCCTCCGGGCTACATCGGCTACGGCGAAGGCGGCGTGCTGACCGAGGCCGTGCGCCGCAAGCCCTACAGCGTCGTGCTGCTGGACGAGGTCGAGAAGGCCCACCCGGACGTGCACGAGATGTTCTTCCAGGTCTTCGACAAGGGTTTCATGGAAGACGGCGAGGGCCGCTTCATCGACTTCAAGAACACGCTGATCCTGCTGACGACCAACGCCGGCACCGACCTGATCGCCAGCCTCTGCAAGGACCCCGACCTGATGCCCGACCCCGACGGCATGGCCAAGGCGCTGCGCGAACCGCTGCTGAAGATCTTCCCGCCGGCGCTGCTGGGCCGGCTGGTGACGATTCCGTACTACCCGCTGTCCGACGAGATGCTGGGCCGCATCGTCAAGCTGCAACTGGGCCGCATCAAGAGGCGCGTCGAGGCGCGCTACCAGATTCCGTTCAACTTCGGCGAGGACGTCGTCAAGCTGGTCGTGTCGCGCTGCACCGAGAGCGAGTCGGGCGGCCGCATGATCGATGCCATCCTGACCAACACCATGCTGCCGGACGTCAGCCGCGAGTTTCTCAACCGGATGATGCGCGGCGAGTCCATCGCCGGCGTGAGCGTGGGTGTGGCGGACGGCGGGTTCAGCTACGAATTTGCCTGACGGACTTCGAGCGAGGAGACGCCACGATGGCGACCCGATTTTCAGAGGCGTACACCGAGATCCTGACCGGCCTTGCAAGCAAGAAATTCTCGAGCGACAAGGAGTGGCAGGCTTTCATCACACGTGCCCGGTCAGACCAACTGGGCGCGCATCGTGGTGCATGAGCTCACCCACCGTGAAGTGAAGACGAAGGATCACGCCTATGAGCACCAAGGGATCAATCCCCGCAAGCTGGGCGCCGACAAGGCGCTGGAGAACGCCGGCAGCTGGGCCTGGTTCTGCGCGGATTGCGCGGGAGCCCTGACCGACGGGGTCATCAAGAATGCGTCGGCCCGCTAGTCGCAACTTTCTGTTGGCGGTGCTGGCCGCCATTTCGGGCTGCGCCAACGGCGCGCCCCCTACGCAAATACAGGAACACAACGCCATGCAGAAATCTGGCAGCCGCATCCCCGCCCCCGCGGTGCCCCCGGTGTCCACCGGCGGTGTCCGTTACGAACGGGTCAAGAACGGTTTGACGGCCGGGTTTGATCAGATGGGCGGCTACCTGGCTGCCTACGACGAGGCCTCGGGCCGACAACTGTGGACGCTGAAGGTCTATGACAACCAGCGCGTGTCCGGCAAGGAAGGTGACGTGCAGGACGTGTTCTTCAAGTCCATGGCGCTTCAGGCCGACGGCACGCTGTTGATCGAGAACGAACGCCGCGCGCGTTTTGTCGTCGACCTCAAGGCCAGGACCAGCACCGCCGCGCAATAGGTTGGCTCAACGAGAAGCGTGATTCGAGAGGGATGTCGGAATGGCCCGTTCACTTGCATTCTCGACCGAGGCGTGCTCGGTGATGGCGCTGTCGCCTGGCGGTGCACAACTGGAAATCGAGAACGAAGCCGGCGCTGTCTACCGAGTCGATCTCGGTAATCGTGCATCGATCCAGGTCTCCGGTCCTCCGCAGACCGCTACGCCAAAGCCACCGACCGAAGTCAAGCCGAATCTTTAGGTGATAGGCGCGCCAGCCACGGGGCGCTGTGGGGGGCCGCGTCTCAACCTCTTCACCGGAGCAAGCACCATGACCGCATTCCTCGGCCACTACGCGAACAAGCAGCTCAACCAGATCGTCTTTCCCGGCTCGCATGACGCCGGCATCTACGGCCAGGGCAAGGACAACGTCATCACGCAGAGCCTGGACATCGCGGGCCAGGCCAATGCCGGCGTGCGCTTCTTCGACCTGCGCATCGCCACCGTCAAGCGCAGCGATGGCTCCTTCGACCAGAAGTCCTACCACCTGGCCAAGGGCGTCATCGACAACAAGCACAAGGGCGCCAAGCCCGGCGAGGTGCAGTCGCACCAGAACGTGGGCCACCTCGGCGGATGGGGGCAGGACTCCCTGACGGGCATGCTCACGCAGGCCAAGAGCTACGTTGCCGCAAACCCGACGGAGTTCCTGATCCTGAAGTTCTCCAAGTGCTACAACCTGAAAGATGTGGTCGACACCTGCGTGCGCGTGCTGGGCGACACGCAGTTCAACCACAACACCTCCGGCGGCGCGAAGATCAACCTCAACACGCGCACGGTCGCCAGCCTGGCGGGCAAGGTCATCACGCTGTTCGACCCCAAGGAGCTGGAGAAGCTGGGCTTCGTCATCAACGGCCAGATCTACAGCGGTTGCCTGTGCTTCGGCGAGCTCTTCGACAAGGACACCGGCGCGTCGCGCCAGTACCAGGCGGATTTCCACGGGCTGCAGTATTTCGGCAAGTTCAGCAGCACCGACGACATCAAGAAGAACACCAAGAAGCAGGCCAAGCAGATGGGCGCCGGCACCACCTGCGACCGCAACGCCATGGGCATGATGTACTGGACCACGACCGGCATGCTGGCCAGCATCAAGGACCGCAACGACAAGATGTGGTCGGGCGTGAACGTGCAGGCCCTGCGCGACGTCTGGGAGGCGGGCTACAAGAAGGCCATGATGAACCAGCTGGGCGCACTGAGCTTCAACGACCTCTACCGCAGCAACGGCCGCCTGTATGTGGCCAACAAGAACAGCTGGACGAGCTTCACGCCCAACATCGTGATGATCGACTTCGCCGACTACCAGCGCTGCGTGACGATCTACAACCTGAACCGCGTCAAGAACGAGATGCTCGAGAAGCTGATGCAGCAGTCGGGCCATGCGATCGAAGGGCTCTGAAGGCGGCGACCTCGGGCACCCGGTCAAGGAGAGTCAGATGAGCGTCGCTGCTGGCGGCCACCACTGGCGCAAGGCATTGATGGCGCTCATCGTCATGCTGGGCGTGGGCGCCTGTTCTGAAGGGCATGCAATGGGAAAGATGGTGTTGTTCTCCGCCGTGCGCGGGACCGTCCTGCGGGACGGCAAGCCGGTTGCCGGCGCGACGGTCGAGCGCGAGTTCGACTGGGCCTGGAAGAGCGAGAAGGGCAAGGACGCCACGACGACGGACGCGGCGGGCGCCTTCTCGCTGCCGGCCATCGTGCGCAGTTCCTTCCTGGGCTCGTTCATGCCGCACGAGCCCCTGGTCAAGCAGACGATCACGATCATCCACGGCGGCACGAGCTACAAGGCCTGGGTGCTCTTCAAGCGCGACTACGACGACAACGGCGAGCTCGACGGCAAGCCCATCGTCATGACCTGCAGGCTGGGCAGCGAGCCCCGGCGCCGCGGCGAGGTCTTCGGCATCTGCGAGCTTTCCTGAGGGGCAAACATGGGCGTGTTGAACCCTTCCCAGGCCGCGGCGATCGCGTCCGGCGTCTATCTATTGCGCGAGTCGGGCGTGGCGGAGCTGCACGAAATCCAGGCGCCGCTGGGTTGCGAAGGCATGTTCGCGGTGGCGGACAGCGGCCGCTTCACCGGCAGGAGCGGCAGCGGCCCGTTCAAGAAGATCAGCGGCTTTGGCTATGTTGCGGCAGGCGAGGGCGCCTATGCCGGCGAAGTCCTGATCGCCACGCGCGGTACCGCGCAGACGGTCGACTGGCTCAGCAACCTCAACATCGGCATGCAGCTCGGGCCCAGCAGCCATCTCGTGCACGCCGGCTTCCACGAGGTTTGGAAGAGCTTCAGGCAGGACATCTTCGAATTCCTGCGCAACCGCAACCCCGGCCGCATCCACTGCGTGGGCCACAGCCTAGGCGGCGCGCTGGCCATGCTCAACGCCGACGCGCTGAGCGCGCAAGGCCTGCCCGTGAGCCTCTACACCTTCGGCGCGCCGCGCACCGGCGACGTGTTCTTCTCGCGGGCCATGACCCGTCGCCTCGGTGCCGGCAACATCCACCGCGTGTCGGCGACGTCCGACCCGGTGCCGATGATCCCGTTGTTCCCGTTCTGCCACATGCCCTTCGACGGCGCCGGCAACATCATACAGAGCACGGGCCTGATCAACGTGGCCGCGCACAACATGAAGCGCAGCTATATCCCCGGGGTCAACAACCATTCCTGGAAGACCCTCGCGGACGCGAGCCACCCCGACGAGGAGCAGAACGTGAAGTCCTGGCTGGAGCAGGCCGCCGAAGGCAAGGGCAGCATCCTGATGGGCTCGGCCAGCGCGCTGACGATGATCGGCAAGGGCCTGCGCTGGCTGCTGGCCCGGCTCAAGGAACTGCTGGTCGGCGCCGTCGGTGTCACGCTGGCCGTGTCGGCCACCTTGCTCGACCAACTGGCCTGGCTGCTCGCCAAGGGCGCGGCGGTGTCGAAGGAGGTGGCGGGCCAGGTGACGGGCCTGATGAAGGCCATCTTCCGTTTCCTCGGCCGCGTGACGCAGGCGGTCACCGACCTCACCGTCGGCTTCCTGCGCTGGGTGCTCGACCTGCTGTTCACGTCGGTGCGCGTCGTGGCGGAGCGCGCCGTCACGCTGCTGAATTGAGCGGTCGCCGAAGACCCCTAACGTCGGCCCGACTGTGCGTGCCGAGACCCTGAAGCCGATGTCCAAGACCAAATCCCGCCGCCAGGCCATTCCGTCCAACCCGCCTCAGCCCAGGACGGCCGAGCTCAGCTACGACGAGGCCCTGCAGCTGGCCATCTCGATGCACCAGGACCGCCGTGTGCTGGCCGCCGAGAAGCTCTACCGCAAGCTCGTCGAGGTGCGCCCCGAGGACCCCAACCCGCTGCATTTCCTGGGCGTGCTGCTGCACCAGGACGGCAAGAGCGAGGAGGCGCTGGCGCTGATCGACCGCTCCATCGAGCTGGATGCCGGCGTCGCGTCCTGGCACAACAACCGCGGCAATGTGCTGCTGCTGTTGCAGCGCGGCGACGAGGCCCGTGCCGCCTACGAACGCTGCCGTGAGCTGGAGCCCGGCAACCCGGCCGTCGCCAACAACCTCGGCTGCCTGCTGCGCGCGCTCGGCGAGGTCGACGCCGCCGAGGCGCTGTTCCGCGACGCGCTCGCGCGCGAGCCCGGCTTCGCCGATGCCCACATCAACTACGCCAACCTGCTGGTGGACGGCGGGCGCGTGCAGGAGGGCATGCGCCACTTCGGCACGTCGCTGGAGTTGCGGCCCGACGATGCGCGGGCCCAGCGCATGATGGGCCTCATCTTCGCCAACACGGGCCAGCCGGAGAAGGCCGCGCAGGCCTTCGAACGCTGGATCGCCGCCGAGCCGGACAACCCGCAGCCTCGCCATCACCTCGCGGCGGTGACGGGCAAGAACGCGCCCGAGCGGGCGCCGGACGGCTACGTCGCCAGCCTGTTCGACGCCTTCTCGGTCAGCTTCGACGAGCGCCTGGCCTTTCTGCAATACCGTGCGCCCAGCCTCGTGGCCGAACTGCTGCGGCGCCTGGTGCCCGATGCCCGCGGCGACCTCGCCGTGCTCGACGCGGGCTGCGGCACCGGCTTGTGCGCGCCGCTGCTCGCACCCTATGCCCGCGAGCTGATCGGCGTGGACCTGTCCGGCGGCATGCTCGACAAGGCCCGCGAGCGCGGCGGCTACCACGAGCTCGTCCAGGCCGAGCTGGTGGGCTATCTGCAGCAGCAGCCGGCGCGCTTCGACCTCGTCGTCAGCGCCGACACGCTGTGCTACTTCGGCCGCATCGACGCCGCCATCGCCGCGGCCGCGCAGGCCCTGCGGCCGGGGGGGCGGCTCATCTTCACCGTCGAAGCCCTGTCCGGCGACGCGCCCGAACCGGCGGGCTACCGGCTGCTGCTCAACGGCCGCTACGCTCATGACCGCGGCTATGTCGAGGCCTGCCTGGCCGACGCGCGGCTGCAGCTGTCCGCGCTGGAGCCGGTCGTCCTGCGCCAGGAGGTGGGCGAGCCGGTGAATGGCTGGCTGGTCGCCGCACGGCGGCCTGCATCATGAGCCGCGCCGTCCTCCGCGCGAGGGATTGCTGCGGGCTCCGTGCTGCGACACCATGTCTGCGCACTGCCGAGCCGCCTTCGCCGACCCGCACCCGCAGCGCTCGCCAGGAGAGCCCATGACTTCACCCCCGTTCACCCTCCACACCCAGCCCGACCAGAAGCTGCTGTTCCAGTCGCTGAGCGCCACCGAGGAACTGGGCCGGCTGTTCGAGTTCAACGTGCTGGCGCTGGCCGAGGCCAAGGCCAATGTCGACCTCGAAGGCCTGCTGGGCAAGCCGGCCTACGTCAGCATCCAGATCGACGACGACAGCCAGCGCCATCTGCACGGACTGGTGGCCAGCGCGGGCCTGGAAGGCGCGAGCGGCGGCTATGCGGCCTACCGCCTGACGCTGCGGCCCTGGCTGTGGCTGGCGACGCTGCGCGCCGACACGCGCATCTTCCAGAACATCGCGATCGACGCCCTCATCAAGAAGGTGCTGCAGCCCTACGGCGGCGACATCGAGTTCAAGCTGCAGGGCAGCTACCCGGCCTACGAATACTGCGTGCAGTACCGCGAGTCGGACTTCAACTTCGTCAGCCGCCTGATGGAGCAGGAAGGCCTGTACTACTTCTTCAAGCACAGCGACAGCAAGCACACTCTCGTCATCGTCGACAAGATGAGTGCGCACGAGGCCTACCCCAAGCACGACACGTTCCAGTTCCGGCAAGGCCTGGGCGAAGGCCAGCATGTGGGGGTCGTCAGCGACTGGCGCCACCACTTCGAGCTGCAGTCGGCCAAGACGACGATCAACGACTACAACTACCTGACGCCCAGCACGGCGCTGCTGAAGGACAGCAGCTCCATGCACGCCGGCGCGCCGGCCGCGCTGGAGGTCTACGACCCGCCGGGCGAGTACCTCAGCGCCGCCGAGGGCCAGCGCTATGTGAAGCTGCGCATGGAGGAGTCCGATGCGCGCTACGCCTCGGCCAGCGCCAAGACCAACATCCGCGGCGTCGCCGTGGGCGCCACCTTCAGCCTGACCGACCACCCGCGCGACGCCGAGAACGCCAAATACCTCGTCGTCGGCACGCGCATCGACGTCGTCTACAGCGGCTACGAGGCCGGCCAGAAGGACTCCCACTTCAGCTGCAGCTTCAGCGCGCTGCGCGCCAAGGACGTGTTCCGCAGCCAGCGCATCACGCCCAAGCCCCACGTCGGCGGCACGCAGTCGGCCGTCGTCGTCGGCCCCAAGGGCGAGGAGATCTACACCGACCAGCACGGCCGCATCAAGGTGCAGTTCCACTGGGACCGCCTGGGCAAGAGCGACGAGAACAGCTCCTGCTGGCTGCGCGTGGCCACGCCCATCGCCGGCAAGGCCTGGGGCATGATCGCGCTGCCGCGCATCGGCCAGGAAGTCGTCGTGCAGTTCTCCGAGGGCGATCCCGACCGACCGGTCGTGCTGGGCAGCGTCTACAACGCCGAGCAGATCCCGCCCTATCTGCTGCCCGACCACGCCACCGTCTCCACCTTCCGCTCGCGCTCCAGCAAGCAGGGCGTCGCCGCCAACTTCAACGAGCTGGCCTTCGAGGACAAGAAGGGTGACGAATACATCCGCCTGCATGCCGAGAAGGACCTGCTGGAACTCGTCAAGAACGACGCCCACCTGGAGGTCGGCAACGACCAGTTCCGCAAGGTCGCCAAGAACCTCACCGAGGAGTTCGGCGAGAACGTCGAGCGCAGCATCGGCAAGAGCCTGGCCGACACCGTCGCCGAGAACGTCCAGCTCACCATCGGCAAGGACGCCAGCGTCGACATCGGCGGCAAGCACGGCGTCAACGTCGCGTCCGACGCCAGCTATGCCAGCGGCGCGTCCATCTCCGTCGAGTCCGGCGCGGGCACCGACATCAAGGTCGCCAGCAACCTGCACATCAAGGCCGGCGCCAACGTCGTCATCGAGGCCGGCGCCACGCTGACGCTCAAGGGCGCCATGATCAACATCGAGGGCAGCGGCCCGGTCAGCATCACCGGCGCGATGGTGAAGGTCAACTCGGGCGGCGGCGGCGGCGGCGGCAGCGCCAGCCCCCAGAAACCGGGCAAGCCCGAGAAGGCCAAGAAGCCCGACGCGCTGAAGACCTTCAAGGACAAGGTCGCGGACGACCTGGGCAAGAAGCGCTGAGGCGGGAGCGAGACTGCATTGGCTGACTACCGCATTCCCGGGCCGCTCGACGCGAGCCGCGGCAACCACGACGTGCGCGACGGCACGCTGCAGCGCAGGCCGGGCGTGACACCCGGCACCATCAACGGCGCGACAGCAGGCAACTCCAGCGCGTGGGACTTGCTCGTCAAGAACGGCGAGCGCATCGAAGCCGTGTATGACGCCATTCAGGTCGGCCAACAGCGTGCCGGCGCGGCCATCTTGCGCGAGACAGGTCATGCGCTGGAGGAACTCGTCAAGGCGCTGATCCCCGGCTTGCTGATGATGATGGTGACGCTGGTGGCTACCACCGTGATCGGTGGCGCTGTTGGCGCCGTGATTGGTTTCTTCTTCGGCGGCGCTGGTGCCGCGCCCGGTGCAGTCATCGGAGCCGACCTCGGCATGTCGGCGGGGATGACTATCCTGACCTGGCTCGGTCTCGGCTTCTTGGCCGTCGGCATCGCGCAGGGTTTTGGCGAGTTGATCGGCGCCTTGAGCCACGCCACCACGCGGGCCTGGAACGCGCCAGACAACTCGCGAACTCGTGCTGAAGTCGAGGCTGCCGGGGATGAATACGCCTATGCGGTTGCGCTGCTGTTCAAGCTCATCCTGATGGCCATCGTGGCGCGGCTGACGATGGGGCAGGCCAAGGCGTCGTCGCAGGAGACGATTGCGCTGTTGCGCAAGAGCAAGCTGGGCGAGGGGTTTGCGGAGTGGGTCGCGAAGAACCAGGAGGCGCTGCTCAGGGATCCGCGGCTGCGCCCCAAGCCCAAGATCAAGCAGAGCGAGGCCCCGGTCCAGGAAGCGCAGTCGCCCAGCCAGGTCAAGAAGCAGGCCGGCAAGGCGGAGGCCGCGGAAGCGGCCCAACCCGGCATGAAGCAGAAGAAGGTCAAATGCTTCAAGAAGAACGACAAGGGCGACCCGGCGGAATATGACCGTCAACTCGCGGACCAGGAAAAGGGTCTGAATGACTTGACGGTCAGGGAGTATCTGGAAGGTCGCAAGCGCTACTCCGAGATCGGGCGAGAGGGCACTGGCGCCGCGCAAAAGGAGGCGCGCGGCAAATACTCGAAGGAACTCCAGGCGCAATTCGAAAAGCAGCTGGGTGAAGACGGCATCTTCGGGGACGAGGCGGCCAAGCAGGCAGCTTCCATGACCGCTGAGCGCATGAAGACGCTGGCCGCGCTCCACAATCCGGACATGATTGCCGGGGGCAGGGACGTGGTGAAGTCGATGGGCGACAAGGGCGTCAACTCATCGATCGGTTCCCAGTGGAAGAACGGTGCCGACGAACTTGGGCGCAGTCGCGTGCAGGCGCTGGATGACGCCGCGAAGACCGTGCCGGAAAGCGCCCGCGGCACCACCAAGATGAATGCCAGCCTCAAGCGGTGCAAGTGATCGAAAGTTAGGACGGCGTATGGACAATTTTTTTGAGAACTTCCTGGGCTACAAGCAGTTCGGGCCTGCTTCTGCGCGCAAAGACGTACCGGCGGAGAAGATCGAAAAGTTCCGCGGCCAGCTGCCTGACAAGCTGCTTGAATACTGGCAGGAACATGGCTGGTGTGCCTATGCAAAGGGGCTGCTTTGGACGGTGGATCCTGACGAGTGGGAGGATGCGCTCGACAGCTGGATCGGCGACACCAAGTTCATGGAGCTCGACTCGTTCCACGTGATCGCCCGCACGGCTTTCGGGGAATTGATCCTGTGGGGAAAGAACACCGGGCAGTCGCTCAAGATCGTTCCGGCGTACGGATGGGCGTTCCCCGCGTTTGACGCCGAGACCTTCGCGCGTCGAGGCGCTGACAAGGAGCTGCAGCTCTTCTTCTCCAGCAGCTCACGCGACGCCTACGACTTGAAGGACGTCAACGACCAGCCCCTGTTTGCGCGCGCGTTGGTCAAACTCGGCCCGCTCGAGCACGACACGATGTACGGCTTCGTGCCTGCTCTGGCGCTAGGGGGCGAAGCATCGCTGGACCGGTTGCAGAAGCTCAAGGCTCAGGCCCACCTCGACATCCTGTCGCAAGTGACGGAGTTACAGGTCATGGCCGACGTCGCGCAAGCTGCCAAGGGATGACCGGTGCGCGCCAGCGTCGCTCAAGCCGACTGTGGATTCGGGGGCAAGTCCCAAATTTGAACCCCGAGCAAATCTGCACGCACTGGCAATACTGCGTGGATGCTGCCGGCGTCAGACAAGCCGGCTGCAACGAAGGCAACCGGGGCAACACTCGGCTCGACGTGAGCCCCAGGCTGCGCACGCTCTGGCAGGACGAGCTGGTGTCGCGACGGCAAGCACCTCGCCGACAAGTCGTCGCGGGCGTCCGCGGCGCGCTGAGTCGCCCAATCGTCACGAATTTGCGCGCGCACCGAAAACACGTGTATACTGCTAGCTTCAGTCGCGGGGTGGAGCAGTCTGGTAGCTCGTTGGGCTCATAACCCAAAGGTCGTCGGTTCAAATCCGGCCCCCGCAACCAATACCGGAGACCCGTTGAGTGCCAGTCGCTCAGCGGGTTTTTCCATTTCCGCCCACGTTGCACCCGTGTCGGCGTCGCGGCCAATCAGCACCGTGCCGAGCATGTCGGCCAGCAGAGCGCGCGTGCGGTCGCGGTCGGTGTCTTCATCGAGCACGCGCTGCAGCTCCAGCACCTGGCGGCGGTATCGCGCCAACACATCGCCGATGACCTGGCCCGGGCTGGCCGCAGCCTGCTCGATCAGGTGCGTCAGGCGCTCGCGTTCGGACTCCGCCGCGCTCAGCCGCTGTTGCAGCGCCGGGCTGATGCCCATCGCTGCGATGGCCTCCACCAGCCGGCCGATCTCGCCTTCCAGTGCCTTGAGCTGCCGCGGTGCGGCAGCGTCGTCGCCCTCGGTCTGGCGCTGCATGTCGGCGAGTGCCGCCGTCACCTCGCGCTGAAGTAGGTCCAGCGCGTCCGGGCTGAGCAGGTCTTCGCGCACCTCGGCCATCAGGCGCTTGTCCAGCACCTCACGGCTGATCGTCACCGCCGAGCTGCACACCGCCGAGCCGCGGTCGCGGTGGGCGCTGCAGCCGTAGCGCTTGGGGTTGATGGCCGTGAATGCCGCGCCGCAGGCATGGCAGCGCAGCACGCCCGCGAACAGCGTGCGCGGGACGGCGCCCTTGCCGGTGCGCGTGCCGCGCGCTGGGCCGCGGCGCGCGCGGTCCTGCACGCGCTGCCACAGCTCCGCGCTGACGATGCGCAGCTCGGGCGCTTCACGGGTCTGCCACTCGCTCTGCGGGCGTTCGACATAACGCCTCGCGCCCGTCTCGGGGTCTTTCAGCCACTGGCGGCGGTTCCAGATCACGCGGCCGATGTACAGCTCGTTGTTCAGCATGCCCAGGCCCTTGCCGCTGCTGCCCTGCAGCGCGCTCACGGCCCAGGTGCCGCCGCGAGCGCTGGGCGTGCCGCGTGCGTTGAGCTGGTGGGCAATGTGGCGCGTGCTGTGCCCATCGGCGAACTGCTCGAAGACCCAGCGGACGACCGCAGCTTCTTTCTCGTCGATCACCATGCGCCGGCCCCGGCCATCCTCGGCGATGGCGCTGGTGCAGCCGTAGCTTCGGCCGCCTGCATGGAAGCCTCGTTCGACCTGGCCGGCCAGGCCGCGGTGCGTCTTCTCGCGCAGGTCATCGAGGTACAGCTCGTTGACCAGGCCGCGGGCGATGCGCATGACCTTGCGGCCCCGGGCCTCGGTGTCGTAGCCGTCGGCCGTGCCGATGATGCGCACGCCACGGTGCTCCAGTCGCTTGACGATGGTTTCTGCCTCGCCGAGTTCGCGGCTCAGCCGGTCCAGGCCTTCGACGATCAGCACCTCGAAGCGCTTTGCGAGGGCGTCGGCCATCAGCGCCTTGCCGCCGGCGCGCATCGCCAGTGGCGTGGAACCGCTGACGCCTTCGTCAGCGTGTGTCGCCACCACTGGCCAGCCCTCGCGTTCGGCCCGTGCACGGGCCTCGCGGAGCTGGTCAGTGATCGACGTTTCGCGCTGCTTGTCGGTGCTGTAGCGGGCGTAGAGCGTGGCGCGCTGGGTCATGGCGTTCGGGTTTGGGCTGCTCGGCCAACGCATCCTGCACCAGCCGCTGAGCCAACAGCTTGATGAACTGGTTGCGAGCGTGGGCCTGATTGCCTGTGGTCGGCGTTGGGTTCATGGTGGTGGTGCTCAGGTGGCTTCGGCCTGCCGGCGGATGCGGCGCAGCTTCATCTCGAAGCGCCGGCCGCTGGCCGTGCGCCGGTCCAGCTTCACCGCCCGTTCGACATGGCGCTTGAAGCGGCGCAGGTTGTCGTCGGGCGTCGCCCAGCGCATCAGCCTGAAACCGTCCTCTGTGACCCAGCGGCTGCGCCGGTTTTCCTTGGTTTTCCGTACGTACGGGATGTGCATGGTTGCTCCGCTCAGTTGGCCCGGGTCAACCGGGCCGGTTTGACTGGTTCTTCCGTGGTCGCCAGCGGTTGCCCCGCGTGGGCGACGACGGTTGATTGAGGTGCGCCGGCAGGCGCTCCGGGGGCAGGGTCATTGGCCGAGCCGAATTCGCCGATCTGCCCGAGTCGGGCGAGCTTGGCGTTAGCCGCGTCGAGTTCCGTCCGCAGCGCCGATGCGTACCCGAAATACAGCCTGGCGTCGTTCACAGCCTGGCAGTTCACGGCGCTCCGGCCCCAGCGGGTGGCAAAGAACAGGGCCAGCATCACGGGCTTGGGTGCTCGGCCCAAGCTGCGCCAGCGCTCGACGGTGCGCTCATGCACGCCCATCGCCCTGGCGATTGCCCGCGCCGACGGGTTTCCGAGGTCTTCCAGCATGACGGCCATGGCCGGCGTACTACGCGGCAAGAAGTGCAGATAGCTCATCGCGGCGCCTCCGCTGCAGTCGCGGTTCTTGCGTGATCTGCTCGCCGCGCTACGCTGCGCGCCGGCTGATCTCCAATGGCCACGTCCTGCACCGGGTAGCGGTGCCCGGTGCGGGACACTTCTTCTGCCTCGCCGGCATCCCCCCACACATCCATCCCCTCGGGCAGTGCGTCCGGGAAAAGGCCTTTGAAATCAAGGCCTGCGGAGTTATTGATTCGAGTCCAAGAGGGGCAAAGCCCCTCGCTTGCGCTCACCCCGGCCGCGCTCGTGGCACTGGTTTTGGGGCGCGGCTCGATGCGCCAGGTGTCGCAGCGCGTCGTGATCTGCAGCGACCCGCCGAGGTCGCCGCCGTCGATGCGCAGGCCCTGCACCGCCTTGGTGGTCTCGGTGGTCTCGCCGCGATAGCGGGTGCTGGGGCGCTGGCTGTACTCCAAGGCCAGGCGCAGGCCGTGGGCTTCGGTGGTTGCCAGCCAGGCGGCGTAGTCGTTGGCTTTGCAGGCCGCGTGCAGCACGGGCAGCGCCTCGCCCGGCAGCGTCTCGCCGGCCACGCGGAAGAACTCGCGCACGGGCGTGATGGGCGGCACGCCGAAGAACTGGAACTGCCGGATGTTCCAGACGCGCGCCCAGGCGACCTGCCGGACTGCGGCGCTCTTGCCGCCTTCGTTGGTCTCGGTGTCGCGGTCCACGCCGTGGCCGTCGATGCTCTTGGAGACGTACTTTGCGACGTAGCCCGCCGCGCTGCCCTTGGCCGGGTCGATGCGCTCGACGGTGAAGCGCCGTTGCTGGGCGCCGCTCTCGTTCGGGCTGTCTCGCAGCGCGTAGTCCCGCACGAGCGCGATGAACGCTTCGGCCTGGTCGGCTGCGATGAAGGCCAGCATGTGCCAGTGGGGGGCAGGCGTCGTGATGAGGCTCCACCACGCGCAGCCCGTAGGCGTGCAGGCCCTGGTGGGCCGCGGCGCGCAGTGCACGGCCCCACACGCGGCACAGGTAGCGATGAGCGCGGGTCGGGAACCAGCGACCGTCATAGACGGGGTTCGGCGCGCCCGTCTTCCGCAGCCGCGGGTGCATGCGGCTCGGACAGGTGAGGGTGAGGAACAGGCCGACGTGGCCGCGGGCGGTGGCGCTGGTCTCGATGCCCTTGATCCGCGCCATGAGGGCGCTGCGGCGGTGGGCCGGGTTGGCAAGGCTGGCTTCCACCAGCTCGGGCATGGGCACTGCCTCGCCGGTGGTCTGGTTGACGGCTTCCAGCGCGGCCATCTGCTCGGCCAGGCGCACGGCGTGGCGCTGGTGGCGGCGCAGGGCCTTGTCGGACACGTAGGGCGAGGCGTGGGCGTGCACGGCGCCGCGCTGGATGGCGGTCAGCTCTACCGCCTTGAAGCGATAGCGCAGCGCGCGGCGCCAGAAGCCGGCATCGCACATGCGGTTGACGCGCTCGGCCAGGCCGCGCTTGTCGGGCATACGGATGGCGTGGCGCTTGGCGATGGCGCGCAGGCTGCGCAGCACGGCCGCATCGGCGGTGCCGTTGCGCTCCCACAGATCGGCCAGGCGCCGCACGGCGGTGGCGGCCTTCTCGGCCTGGTCGCGAATGTCGGCGTCCGCGAGGTCGAAGCGTTCGGCCAAGCGCCAGAGGTTGGGCGGGGTTGTGGCGGGCGCGCTCATGCTGCGGCTCCGGCGAGGTCGGCAGCATCGGCGGCGCTCAGCAGGCCGGCCGCTACCTGCCGGGCCGCTGCCGTCGTGAGCTGGCAACGTGCGGAGACGCACTCGGCTGACAGGTTGACCCACACGGCGGGCTCGGGTGTCTCGCCTGGCTGATCGGCCTCGAAGCGGTAAACCCGCAGCTCGGCTGCGCCGAAGAGTGGTTGCACGCGCGCGGCTTCAGTGGGTGACATGGCGACCTCCCAGCGCGCTGGCGTAGTGGAAGGCGCGCACCTCGACACGCACGCCTGTGACGTCGATCAGGTCTTGCGCGAGGGCAGTTGCCTGGTCTTCTTCCAGGCGCATCGCGCCCTCGACGTTGGGGCAGGTCTTGAAGGCCGCCCGCAGTAGGTCCAGGGTGAGCAGGTAGGCCCGGTAGTCGGGCAGCCACAGCACACAGAGCAT
Organism: Pelomonas aquatica; assembly: GCF_026712205.1. Taxonomy (GTDB): domain Bacteria; phylum Pseudomonadota; class Gammaproteobacteria; order Burkholderiales; family Burkholderiaceae_C; genus Pelomonas; species Pelomonas aquatica. Next base: position 12,273 of record NZ_JAPPUW010000024.1, on the reverse strand, counting down.
CGGCGGGAGCTTGTGGGTCTGCTTGCCGCTGATGGGCGCGGTGTGGAGGTGGGCGAGGAGGGGCGCAGCCCATGCGGCGGCGCGACCGTGGATCGTGTTCATGTGCTTTTCCAATGGCGTTGCGGCGAGGGCGGCGATTGCGGTGCGCCAGCCCCTGCCGATTGAGGTTGGCTACGGCCGGCGCTGTTGGCTCGGCTGGGGCGCGGGCGTCGCCTTGATCGCGGCGATCACGACGAGGCCGGCCAGTAGGCCGAGAACGAGCGCGGTGTTTCCCTTGCTGGCGAAGCCGGCGAGCATCGAGACGGGTGTTTGCATGGCGCTCACTCCACGTCGGCCAGGGCCGGCTCTTCGTCGATGACGTGCGCAACGCCCGTGGTCTTCACCCAGGACGCCAGGTAGTCACCGACGGTCTGCGCTTCGTCGCGAGTCGGCGCGACGAGATTGCGGCCCTGCAGGCAGCGGAAGCGCAGGTAGTTGGCCGCCAGGTGGCCGAACAGCTCGCGCACCTGGGTTTCGGTGTCGCCCGACAGGTCGCCGAAGACACTCGTTTGGATCGTCGCCTTCACGATCTCGCCGATGCGGTCGTCAGAGGCTTCCATGTCGGCCATGAGCTGGTCGATGACCTCGGGCGAGGTCTTGGCCGAGATCAGGAAGCCCATGCGCTCCAGGCCGCGCGCGGCGGTCGCCTCGGCGGTGGGCTGCTCGGTTCCCGCGTTGAAACGGGCTTCGATGTCGTCGAAGTTCAGGCCGAGGGCTTCGGCCCGCTCGACGTAGAACGCTCGCAGCGCCTGCACGTCGGCGACGTTGATGTCCAGGCCGCGGGCCTCCCACTGCTTGAGCTTGTAGCTCGGGAGGCCGGTGCCGTCGATGACATCGCGTTGAGAGAGGCCGAGCTGGCGCCGGGCCTGTTTGGAAAGCTCAGAGGTGAGCGAAGGTTTGTTGACCACATTTGCCTTTCAAAATCGGAAGAAAGAACCGATTCAGGGGTAATTGTGTCACCGGTTGATCTGTGTGTCAACCGAATTGGGTGGAATCTTGCGAAATGGGATGTGCTACGTAGGCCTTCGCGCTTCCTTGAGTCGCTGCTCGCGTTCTTGCTGGGCAAAGAACGCGAGGGTGGTGGAAAGCGGGGCGCCTCCCACGTTGGCGTCGTCCTTCGTGGATGCGACGAAAACGCGTAGGGCGTCGAGCAAGGCCTGCTCAACAGCCGAGACCCCACCGCTCATGACCTCGCCGTAGATCAACCAGTGCGGGGAAACCTCCAAGCTCTCGCAGAGCAGGCGTAGTTCCCGAGCGCCTGGTAACGCCTCGCCGGACTCATATCTCGAAATTGAAGGTGGTGACACTCCGCGTCCCTCCGGCACATCTACGAGCTTCGAGAGACGAGACAGGGCCTCGGCGCTGAGCTTGTAGTGATTCCTCGCCGTGTGAAGGCGCCTGCCTAGCATGGACTCAGGAGGCATCCCCGACGAGGCGGGCATCGATGGCGGGTTGAACTTGGTGTTCTCCGGCGCGGCCGAGGTGGCATCACCGCCTTGCGGCTGAGGGGTATCGATCATGGATAGCCTGAAGGGTTCCAGCGATTCTAGGTTTGCTGCCCCACCGACAGGTCGCACCCTGGTGGCTATCGAAGCGCCCGGCCTTCGGCCTCTCCTGGGGGCAAGCCCCCAGCCCCCAATGCGAGTCTTGAGGGATTGGTGCGCGGCGCCGTCTCCCGTCCGCTGCGCGCCGCACGTGCGCGCCTACACATGCACCCTGAATCGGTCTGCTCGGGGTTTCTACAATTCGACGTTGCATCTACAACGCGCCCGCCCGCTAATGTCTTTGCCTGCCGACTTGGTCGAAGCGCTCTCTGTAGCCCCGGGCTCAGTGAAGCTCTTCGTCGCCACATCACAGAACCCTGACGTGGAAGGCGCGATGCGCAATTTGTCGGAGTTGGCGTCAAGAATGGAGCACGCGCGAAAGGCCGGTTGCTGGATCGAGGCGATATCGCTTCGCCTGCAATACCAGGACATGTGGCTCCGGACCTACTTCGAGAACAGTGGCCCCAAGGAAGAGCGTCAGCGCGAGTTCGGCCGCCTGCTGCGCCAGTGCTTCGAGCAAGGGCTGCATAAGGCGCTTTACGACCGCCTCGCTAGGTTCAACAAGGCACGCATCCAGGCCATCCATGGGTTCATGGTTGGTTCGATTGCCTATGGTGATTTGCAGACTGTCGTGACCGACTCGGACGGCCTATCGGAGGATCTTGCTGAATTCGTCTTACTGAACTCAGGTCAGGTTGTCACTCTTCAGGATTTGGAAGGGCGCCACGCCAATCGAGGCGATCAGATATTCCACTTGCCGAGCTGCATAGAGCACCTTCGAGGCCGTGGGCCGATGCTCTGAATCATCACGGCGGCTAGACGCGTTCGCCGAGTGTCAACACGATGCGTTTCCGGGAGAAATTGCGCGCCCCCGCAACCAAATCCAGAAACCCGCCGAGTAGCTGCTACTCGGCGGGTTTTGTCATTTCGGCGGTGCGTCACCGCTCTGGGTATTGCGGCCGCTCAGCGGTTGGCAACCCGCTGCGCCGCGAGTTCCGCGCGCAGCTTCTCGGCCTGGTCTTCGAAGCGCACGGCGGTCAGGCCGAGCACGGGGTCCTGCTGCAGGGCCGTGTCCAGTCGGGAGCGGCCGATGTAGAGCTGCGTCAGCTCCTGGCCCAGCGCGTAGAGCTTGTGGTTCTTGGCCTCGGCGTCGGACAGGGCCTGGGTGCTGCGTTCCAGCAGCTGGGACAGGGCCTGGTTGGCCTGCTGGCGCGAGGCGCTTTCCTGGTGGGCGGCGAGCAGTTGCCGCTGCAGCGCCTGTTCGCGCTCGGCGGCCTGGGCCTCGCCCTGTTGCTGGGCCTCCCTGGCGGCCTGCAGCTGGGCGCGCAGCGCATCCACCTCGGCCTCGCGGGCCTTGAGGCGGGCCGCGCTGCCGGCGGTCTGGGCCTTGGCGGCGGCGGCGTCCTTGTGCGCCGTGGCCGCATCGGCCTCGGCCTTGGCCTTGTCGGCCTGCAGCGTGGACTGCTGCTCCTGCGCGGCGCGCAGCGCGGCCTGGGCGCGGCGCAGCGCCTCGCGCTCCTTGGAGGGCTTGGCGTCTTCGGCATGGGCCGTGAGGCTCGCGACGACGAGCAGGGCTAGGGCGAGGCGCTTCATCGTCAGAACCTCGCGTTCAGGTCGAGCTGGAAGACCTCGATCTTCAGCGGCGCGCTGCTGAGGTTGCCGCTGACCGAGGTCGGGTCGCCAGGCGCAGCCAGGAAGCGCACGCCGTCGTCGAGGTTGCGGGTACTGGTCCAGCGGCCGCTGACCCAGAAGTTGCGATCCAGGCCGTAGCTGCCGCCCAGGCTCCAGCCCTTGTAGTTGGTGCCGCCCAGATGCCAGGTCGTGTCGGTGAAGCCGTCGATCCAGGCGTCGCGCTGCACCAGGCGGAAGGCGGCGAAGGCCTGCCACTCGCCGTGGCGGGTCAGCTTCGGGCTGCCGATCTGCAGACGGCCCTGCACCGCGTTGGTCTTCTCGGCAATTGCCTGCTCGGGATGGCTGGGATCCCTGAAGGAGATGCCGGCGCGCTTTTCGATGTCGGCGATGTCGAAGCCGGTGTTCTTGATGAGGTCCAGCGTCATGCCGACGGGCACGGGCAGCACGCCGTCGAGCTGCAGGCCCAGCGTCAGGTTGATGGGACGGAACTTGGACGCCAGGCCCCAGGTCGGCGCGGCCGCGCTGGTGGGGTCGTTGATGTTGATCAGCGTGTTGCCCTTCAGCCGCAGGCCGCTCGAATACTGCGACGCGAAGTAGTTCGTCGCGCCGGCACGCGGGCCGCTGGGCGGCGGGTCGGTCTCGCGCCGGCCTTCCATGTGGCGGAAGTCGTAGGCCGCCAGGCCCAGCTTGAACTGCACGCCGCGGGCGAGGTCGATCTCGCCGCCGACCTGGGCGCCGATCAGCCACTTGTCCTTGGTGCTCAGCTGCAGTTCCTCCAGCGGGAAGATGCCGGCCGTCGCGAACAGCGAGCGCTCGGGCTTGAACTGGTGGCTGAGCCTGGCGGCCACGCCGTCGAAGGCGAGGTCCTCGGGCCAGGCCAGGTCGGTGCCGTGGAAGGGGTTGGGCATGCGGCCGAAGTCGGCGGACAGGCCCTTGCCGAGCACGTCGGGCTGCCAGCGGATGTAGGCCCGGTCCAGGCCCAGCGTGTAGCGGTTGAAGTCGTTGCCCAGCGTCTGCGACGTGGACGTGGCGCTGCTGCCCGTGCTGCCGGTCGCGATGCGCAGCCCGGCCTGCACCTGGTCGCTGAGTTTGGCGTCGACCTCCAGCCGGCCGCGCAGCGTCAGGCGCTGGCGGTCGGTCGTCGTGTTCACCAGGTCGGGCGACCAGGCCGGCGAGGCCGTCTGCGCGCGATAGACCTCGGCCAGCACATTGGCCTTGTCGAAGAACTCGCTCTGGGCGCGCACGCGCAGGTCGCCGCCGACCTTGACGCGGTCTATCCACTCGGGCAGCGCATCGGGCTGGCCCCAGCGCTCGCCCTTGGCCTGGGCCAGCACCTCGGCCTTGATCTCGTCGCGCATCTGCTGGCGCACGGTCTCGGGCACATAGGGAATGCGCAGCACCTTGGGCGCCGCGGCATCCGCCTGCGGCTGAGGGGCCGGCGCCGCGGCACTGGCCTGGGCCTGCTTCAGGATGGCTTCGGCCTTGTCGCGCGTCAGCAGGCCCTGGGAGACCAGGGCGTCGATCAGGGCCTGGGTCGTCGCGCGCAGGCGGGCGAGTTCCTCCCTGTCCGAGGCCGGCGCGTTCTGGGCCTGGGCGGAGGTCGCGATGAGGCTGGCGAGCAGCAGCGTGAGGATGGGTTTCATGGGGTGGGAGAAAGTCAGGCTTGGGGCCGCACGCTGAGGCGGAAGCGCAGGGGTTGGGAGAGGGCCAGCGCCGGCGGCGGCGGCAGCTTGAGCTGGCGACGGGTTTCGTCGAGGGCGGCGCGCAGCGCGCTGTCGTTGCCGTCGTTGCCGCTGGGGCTGAGTTCGAAGCGCTGGATGACGCCGTCGCGGTCCAGCCAGATCGCGAAGGTCGCGGTCAGCTGCTCGGCATCGGAGCGCAGATGCTTTTCGATCTCGCTCTGCAGCAGCTGGCGGGCCGTGTTGGCATAGAAGCGCTCCTGCGCACGGTCGGAGGCCGTGCCGGCCGGGCCGCCGGTACCGGGCGTGCCGCCGGCGTAGTCCTTGCTCACGCTGCCCGCGGCGAAGGCGCTCGGGCCGTCGCCGGCCGCGCCTTCCATCTTGAGCGCCTCGGTGACCTTGGGCGCCTCGACCTGCTTGAGCTGTTCCTCGCGGATGACCTGCTTGGGCTCTTCCTTGGGCGGTTCGGGCTTCTTCTCCTCCTTGGGCGGAGGGGGCGGGGGCGGCGTGTCGGGCAGGATGGAAATCTTGGCGACCTGGCGCTTGGGCGCCGTGGCCTTCATGTGGGTGACGCCCCACCACGCGGCCAGGGCCAGCAGCACGAAGCCGACGGTGGCGAGGAGCTTGAGGTGCAGCGGCTTCATCGTCAGTTGCCGATCCGGCTCGTCACGAGGCCCATATTGACCTGTAGCCGGTTGCACAGGTCGATGACGGCGACGACGCTGGCGTACTGCGTGCGCGCATCGCCCTTGATGGCGACGGACATCTGCGCGTCGCGTTGCTTGGCTGCGTTCAGTTGCGTTTCCAGCTCTGGGAGGCTGACGCCCACGCCATTGAGCAGCACGCCGCCGTCGGGCATGACCTGCACGATCTTCAGATCGTGCTTCTCGGTGCTGGGCTTGTTGCTCGGCTTGGGCATCGTGATGTTGAGGCCCTGGACGGAGGCGGTGGTCATCAGGATGAAGACGACGAGCAGCACGTAGGCGAGGTCGAGCATCGGCGTCACGTTGATGGTGTCGTAGGGTTTGGCGTCCTGGTTGACTTGCATGGTTCAGGCGCTCCGCTTGGGTTGCTTGGGCTGCTTTGGCTTGGTGGCCAGGCCCATGCCGGGACGTCGCCCCGGCGGGCGACCTTCTTTTTGAGCGACCAGAAAGAAGGCAAAAAGTCGCCCCCGAACCGCCCGGCCCTTTGCTTCGCAGCGGGCTGCCCTGCGGTACTCAAGCCTTGAGGCCTCGCGCAGAACTCGCTTCGCTACGCTGCGCTCAGACAACTGCGCGAAGTCAGATGTTGAAGCGCGCTGCGCGCGCGGCCTCAAGGCTTTCCGTTCCTCGGCGGGCTCAAAGGGGGAGTGAAGGAACAGCCGGCGCCAGCCGGCTTTCGGGTTTGGCTGTTGGTTGTTCGGCTGTTCGGGGGCTCCCCTTCTAAACCGCCGAGAAGCGCAGGAACCCGGGGCGCGTGCGCAGCACGCTTCAACACCTGACTTCGCGCCCCTTTGTTTGAACGGAGCGTAGCGAAGTGAGTTGGGCGCGGCCCCGGGTTCCGAGCATCGCAGGGAACCCCGCAGGGGCGGTTTTGCAGGGGCCGCTCTTTGCCTACTTTCTGGCGGGCCAGAAAGTAGGTCGCCCGCGGGGGCGAAATCCCCGCTGGGCCTTGCCAGAAAGACAAAGCAGCGACGAGCACAACAACTCATTCCGCCACCGCCCTCTTCGTCACCAACCCAATCTCGGTGATGTCCAGCTTCTTCGCCACCTCCAGCACCTGCATCACCTTCTCGTACTGCGCACTTGCGTCCGCCTTCAGCACGACGGGCAAGGCCGGGTTGGCCGACTTGTACTGGGCCAGCGAGTTGCGCAGCTGGTCCATGTCCACCGGATAGGCGTCCAGGTAGACGCCGCCATCCGCGGTGATCGTGATCGCGCGGGTCTGCGGCCTGGCGAGGTTGTTGGCCGCCTGGGTCTCGGGCGACTTCACCTTCACGCCCTGCACCGACGCGGTCGTCAGGATGATGAAGGTCACCAGCAGCACATAGGCGAGGTCCAGCATCGGCGTGATGTTGATGTCGTCATAGGGCTGGTTCTCGCCCTTGATGTCGGCGGCCATGCTCTACCTCACCGGGCTCCGTACAGCTCTGCAACGCGAGTGATGAACTCGTCGATGAAGATCTGCATGTCCGACGTCGCGTTCTTGATCTGCGAGGCCAGGTAGTTGTAGCCAAACAGCGCGGGGATCGCGACGCCCAGGCCCGCCACCGTCGCGAGCAGCGCCGCCGCGATGCCCGGCGCGATGGCGTTGACGTTCACGTCGCCCGCCGCCGCGATGGCCGCGAAGGTGATCATCACGCCCACCACCGTGCCCAGCAGCCCGAGGAAGGGGCCGCCCGAGATCGCGATGGTCAGCAGCACCATGCCGGAATTGAGTTGCGCGTTCTCGCGCACATAGTCGGCGTCGACCGAGGCCTTCACGGCGTCCAGCGACGCGCCGGACAGCGGCGCGCTGCCGGCCTCGCCGACCTTGCGCTTGGCCAGCTCGCGCACGCCGGCCTGGTAGAGGCGGTAGATCGGCGACGCGGGGTGGGGCGCGTGCTGCTCCAGCTTCAGCAGCTCGTCGCTGGCCTCGCGGAAGCGCTGCACGAAGCTGCGGTTGGCCTTGGCCACCTTGTTGACCAGCAGGCCCTTGGCCACCATCACCCAGGCCGCGATGGCGAACATCACGGCCAGGACCAGGATCACGGCCCAGGCATCGGGCGTCAGGTTCTTGATGAGGATGCCCATATAGCCGTGGCTTTCGCCCTCGGCCTCGGCGCTGTCCCTGGCCTCGCGCACGGAGGCCACCAGCTTGCTCTCGGCGCCCTGGGCGCCGGCGGCCACCGCGATCCAGTCGGCGCTGCGCAGCGCGGCGGCCACCTGCACCTCGTCCATCAGGCCGCGCGCGCCTTCGCCCAGGCGCAGGCTGCTGCCGAGCGCCGGCGTGGCCAGGTCGCCCTGCGCCACCTGGGCGCCGTTGACGAACAGCGTGGCCTTGCCCAGGCCCAGCCGCAGCGCGACCTGCGTCCAGCGTGCCACGGCCACATCGCCACCCGACACCTCGGCCTTGTCCGCGCGGGCGACGAGCTTGCCGCCGTTCAGACTCAGCGTCAGCCCGCCCCAGTTCAGCAGCGTCGCGCGCTGCACGTCGTCGAGCTTGACCCACAGGCTCGCCGTCAGCTGGTTGCCGGCGTCCACCACGGGCTTGTCGGACAGCGCGTAGACGACGGGCTCGCCGGTCAGCCTGGCGCTCGCGGCCAACAGGCCGTTGGGCTCGGTCACCAGCGTGCCCTGCGGCTTCACGGCGCCGAGCTGGTCGCCGCCGGCCGGCTTGTCGCTGAAGTGCAGCGCGATGACCGTTGCCGCATCGAAGCCGCTCGCATCGCCCTCCGCCGCCGCCTTGGCATTGCCGCCGTAGACGTAGAACTGGTTCTTGTCCGTGCCCGGCAGCACGCTGGGCAGCTGCACCCACAGCACGGCCAGCTCGTTGACCGCGTCGAAGCGCTCGATGCTGAACTTCAGCGGCGTCTTGTCGTCGCCGGCGACGACGCGCAGGTCGCTGCCGTCCTCCTTGGCGGCCGTGAAGTCGAAGTTGCCGCTGTGCAGGCGCACGGCCACGGCCACGCCGCCGACGGCCTCCCTGGTCTCCAGCCCCTGGGCCGAGGTGTTCAACGTGATCTTCGCGCGCTCGCTCCAGTCGGCGTTCCACCAGGCATGGGCGCTGGTAGGCAGCAGGGCGGCGGCGCCGCTGAGGACGAGTGCGGTGAATGCTTTGCGCATGGTGTGGTCTTTCGAGAAATCAGGAGCTGCCGAAGCCGAGGAACTCCAGCAGCAGGTTGCGGCGACGGCGGCGCTTCTTCCTGTCGTCGTCGGCGGCATCGCCGCTGCCGGGGCCGGCACTGGTCTGCGCCTGAGGGATATTGGGTGGTACCGAGATGGCGGCCGGCGCGGCATCGACCTTGCCCCCGCCCGTCACCTTGCCGCCGACCTGGATGTCGATGGCGTTGACCACCCGCTCGGCCGCCAGGAAGGCATTGCCCTTGGAGCGGATGCCCGCCTCGCCGGCATTGATGTCGCCGGCCGGTGCGTAGAGGTCGAGGTCGCTGGCGGCGTTGAGGACCGCGATGCCGGACCCGCTGAACGAGCCCGACGTGTCGAAGACGAGCCGGCCCTGGTTGTCCAGGCGCAGGACCGGTGCGGGCGCGCCCACGACGGTCTTGGCGCCGCGGCCGGCGTCGATGCTGCCGGCCTCGGAGAACAGCAGCAGGTCGCCCTTGGCCAGCGTGAAGACGCGCGACTGGTTGACCGCGAAGTCGTCGCGCACCAGCGCCGAGATGTTGCCGCCGTTGACCGTGACGATGCCCAGCTGGCTCGGAGACCTCATGATGCCGCTCGCCACCACTTCGCCGGCGTTGGCGCCGCCGCCCGGGGCGACCAGCGTGATGTCGGCCTGCTGCACGGTCTTGATCTGGCTGGCCGGCAGCAGCAGGTCGCCGCCCGGGCGCTGCGGCAGGCCGTCCAGCGGGAAGACGGTGTTCACCGCCAGATAGCCGTTGGCATAGGCCAGCCAGCGCGCGTCGCCATCGAGGGCGGCAGCGGCACGGCCCGCGGTGCGCAGCTCGTTCACCAACTGGCGGTTCAGCCAGGGCGCCTGGCGCGCGAGCGGCAGGCCATCGAAGGCCGCCAGCGCATCGGCGTCGGAAAGCTGCGGCTGCGACGTCACCTGGCGGACGTAGTCGCCCAAGGCCTTGAGCTGCTGCGGCTGGGCCGCATCGAGCAGCACCTGCCGGCGGGTCGCCGCGGGCAGTGCGGCCAGGCGCGGCAGCAGCAGGGCCGTGACGGCGCCGGCCCGCTGCCCCGCGGGCAGGTTGGCGAAAGCCTGCGCGGCCTGCGCGACGCTGAGGTCGCTCCAGGCCGGCAGCGTGAGCTTGCCGACCGCCTTGGCATAGGCCGCAACCGCCGGGTCGCCCGCCGGCTTGCCCAGCAGGGCGGCGATGCGCAGGCCCTGGTCGACGGCGTCGGCGCGTGCGGGCAGGGCGCGGACATAGTTGCCGATGCCGGCCTCGTAGGCCGCGCTGCCGAGCAGGTTGCGCACCGCGTCGAGCTGGCCCGCCACCGGCAGCGCCGTGAAGCCTGCCGCGTCGCCCGAACCACCCACGGCCCGGTAGAGCGAGCCGAGCCGGCCTTGCCAGCCGCTCACGCCCAGCAGCTGGAAGCCCTGCAGTTCCGCGTTGCGGTAGTCGGCGTCGTCGGCCCGCAGCCCGGCCACCACGGTGATGTTGGCGCCCTGGCTGGGCAGCAGGGTGCTGTTGTTGACGCTGCCCGAGGCGACCACGCCGGACTTCGTGCCGGCGTCGAGCACGACGTCGCGGCCCGCCATCAGCACGAGGTCGCCGGGGCCGGCCACGTCGATGCTCAGATCCCTGATGTCGCGGCCGGCCTTGAGCAGCGACAACTCGCTCACCGGGGTCGGCGCGGCGGGGTTGTCGAGCCTGCGGTCCTGGTGCTGCACATTCATCGTGGCCGAACTGCCGCTGAAATTGATGTCCCGGCCAGCCTCGATGTCGACCGGGCGCGCTGACAAGAAGTTGCTCTTCAGGACAACATCGCCCTGCAGTGCGATCACGCGCACCGGATTGCGGTCGCTGGCGTCGAGCACTGGCGCAGTGGGGCCGGGTTGGAGGCCGGTACTCACGACATCGGACAGGCGGCTCGGCGCGCTATAGCCTTGGTAGGCATTGCTGATCGCCTGGAGATAGGCCGCGCGTGCGTAGGCGCCTGTGTCGAACGCAGGTCCCAGCGAGCCCACCGAGACGTTGGCGAGGGTGATGTTGTATTGAGCCAGCAGTACCGTGCGTGCGCCGCTGGTGGGGTTCTGCGTCAGCGGCTGTTCGACATTGATGCTGCCGTCTGCTGCAGTGATCTGCACCATGCCGGGCATTTGCAGATCGAGCGCGTCAGCACTCCCGTCGCGCCTGCCGGCCTCGGGGCGCAGTCGCACGTCGCCAGCCGCGCTGAGCATATGCAGCGAGGCGTTGGTATCCAGGCCACCGAGCACCAGGCGGCCCATCGTGTTCGAGCCGGTCCCCGTCGACGATGTCGCCAGCGCCGCGCTGCGCACCGCGCCGATGTCGATGTCCGCTGCCGCCCGGACCTGCACCTGGGTGCTGCCGTACAGCAATTGCAGTCGTGCATCTTCCGGGGTGACGCTGGCTGTCGTGTCGCTGCCGATGCGACGTCCCGAGCTCACATCCAGCTCACCTTGACTGGCGAACAGGCGCCCGGCCAGCACGTCGCGGCCGGCCTGCAGGCTGACGCTGCCGCCGCCAAGTGAGAAGGGGCGGGTGGTGGCCGTGACGGTCGACCCGTCGGGCAAGATGGGCACGCCTCGCCAGCCATTGCTCGCGGCCGACGCGTGCACCTGGATCGCGTCGCGGCCTGCATTGAGCGTGATGTCACCACCGCCGAAGGTGGCGATGCCCTGGCTGAAGAGGTCGTAGCGTGACCACCAGGCGACAGGAACCTTCCCCTGAACGCCGGCGCGCCACCACCATTGCGTGACGTCGCGCTGCGTCGTGCCGAGTGCGGCACCGCGCAGGTCGCGCCCGGCGCTCACCTCGACCCGGCCGCCCGCCTGCAGGAAGGGGCTGCGCCCAGCGACCTGCAGGTTCGCGTTGAGTGCGCTCAGCGTGATGCCCAGCTGCTGCGCCGGCAGCGGGTCGCTGAGGGGCGCCGGTGTGGGCGCTGGCGTCGGTGCGGGTGTGGGCGCAGGCGTCGGCGCTGGCATCGGAGTGGGTGCCGGGCTCGGCGATGGCGCGGTCCCGGTCGATCCGAGCGGAGGGGCCGGCGGCAAGGTCGTGCGCGTCGTGTCGTTGCCGTTTCCCGCGGACGGGGTGCTCGGCGCGGAAGCGTCGGCCGCCTTTGCTAAGGCGCCGGTGCCGGCCGGCCCCGCAGTCGGGGGCGCGGCGGGCGAAGGGGGGGGGAGGGTCGTGCGAGTGGTGCTGTTGCCGTTGCCGGCAGACGGTGCGGTTGGCGCTGGCGTTGGCGCGGGTGTCGGGGCTGCGGTCGGTGCCTGCGTGGGCGCCGGCGCGGCGACGGGCGGAGGGGGGGGCAGCGTCGTGCGGGTGGTGTCGTTGCCGTTTCCGGCCGATGGTGCGGTGGGAGCGGGCGTGGGCGCAGGCGTCGGGGCTGCGGTCGGTGCCGGCGTGGGCGCAGGCGTCGGGGCTGCGGTCGGTGCCGGCGTGGGCGCCGGGGTCGGTGCGGCCGTGGGGGCCGGTGTGGGCGCAGGCGTCGGGGCTGCGGTCGGTGCCGGTGTGGGAGCCGGGGTCGGTGCGGCCGTGGGGGCCGGTGTGGGCG
>NZ_JAPPUW010000023.1 GCF_026712205.1 Pelomonas aquatica | reverse complement strand
GGCCTGGTTGCGCGTGCTCTGGCGCGCCTGGACCGATCGCAAGACTTACGACGCCAGCCTTCATCTGTCCGCCCTCAAAGCCACTTCTTCTGGCGGGGGTTGACACTGGATGTCTCATACAACCAGCGGCTGCAGCCAGCCGTCCTCGGTCCACTGATCGAGCAGTTCGCGCGCGCCGGTCGACAGGCGTGCAACGTCGGCCGCGCCCAGCTCGCGGCCATCGGCCAGGCGGTGCATCAGCGCGGCGTCGCGGCCTGCGGCACGAAAGCTCTCGCCGTTCAGGAAGACATGGACCGCGTCGTAGAGCATGCGGCTGCGCCGGTCGAGCCGGGCGCCCTGCCCCGGTGGCAGCACGTCGCCGGGCTCGAACCAGACATTGGCCTTGGGCTCGGTCAGTGCCTCGCCCAGCGCCCGCTCCAACGCCCGTGGGCGCTGCACGGCAGCCTCGACCGCACGGCGCGCGAAGTCCAGCAGCGCCGCCGGCATGCGGGCCGGCTCGGTCGATGCCTCCTGGCGCGGGTCGGCGTAGAGCCTGCCGGCGTCGTCGATGTCGTCCAGCAGGCGCGGCAACAGCTCGGCCGCCAGGGACTCGGCGGTCGACGCGCGAAAGCCCACCGAGCCCGTCATGCAGCCCGCGCCGACCGCGACGCCGTCGTGCGCCCAGCCGGGCGGCAGGTAGAGCATGTCGCCCGCCTCCAGCACGAAGTCCTGCTCGGGCTTGAAGTTGGCGATGATCTTCAGCGGCACGTCGTCGCGCAGCACGGCGTCCTTCTGCGGCGCGATGCGCCAGCGGCGCCGGCCGGCGAACTGGATCAGGAAGACGTCGTAGGAATCGAAATGCGGGCCGACTCCGCCCCCATCGCTGGCCACCGACAGCATCAGGTCATCCAGCCGCGCATCGGGCACGAAGCGGAACAGGTCCATCAGCGCGCGCGCCTCGTCGAGCTGCTGCTCCAGGCCCTGCACCAGCAGCGTCCAGCCGGGTTTGCTCATCGCTGGCAGGCGCGCGATGGGGCCGTGCTTGAGTTTCCACTTGCCGTCGAAGGCGGTGACGAGGCGGCTTTCGACATCGTCGCGCGCGGCCAGCGCGGCCAGCTCCTTCAGCGTGGCTGGCGGCGTTGCGTCGGCAAAGGCCTGGCGCACCAGCAGCGGCTTCTTCTGCCAGTGCCGGCGCATGAACTGGGCCGGGCTGAGGCCGGCGAGCATGGGGGTCGGGAGGTCGATCTGCATGCGGGCATTGTGCCGAGGGCCGCATGCGAAAATCCGGCCCATGCAAGTGACCCGCCCCTGTGTCGTCTCCCTGCGCTGGAGACTCGACGATGCCCAGGGCCAGCTCATCGACGAGCTGGCCGAACCGATGGAATTCCTTGTCGGGGGCGACGACCTCTTCGCCAAGGTCGAGGCCGCGCTGGAGGGCCAGGAGGTCGGCTTCGAGACCGACCTCGCGCTGCAGCCCGAGGAAGCCTTCGGCGACTACGACTCCGGCCTCGTCTGCTTCGAGGCGCGCGGCCTGTTCCCGGCCGACGTCGAGCCCGGCATGCAGTTCGAAGGCCTGCCCGAAGGCGCCGTCACCGAAGGCATGCCCGACGCCGTCTACACGGTCACCGAGGTCTACCCGGAGCACGTCGTGCTCGACGGCAACCATCCGCTGGCCGGCATCGGCCTGCGCATGCACCTGAAGCTGGTGGACGTGCGCCCGGCGACCGAGGAAGAGACCCAGGCCGGCTCGGTCGGCGAGCCCATCTTCATGGTGCAGACCGGCGCGCCTCCGGACGAGCAGCTTCATTGATTGCGGGACAGACCGGGCGCAAGCGAGCTCTGTCCCCAACTGACTCAGGAAATCATGCCTTGCCGGTGGAACCGAAACCACCCGCGCCGCGGTCGGACGCATCGAAGCTGTCGACGCGGCGGAACGTGGCCTGCACGACCGGCACGATGACCAGCTGAGCGATGCGCTCGAAGGGCTGGATGACGAACTCGGCCTGGCCGCGGTTCCAGCAGCTGACCATCAGCTGGCCCTGGTAGTCGCTGTCGATCAGGCCGACAAGATTACCCAGCACGATGCCATGCTTGTGGCCCAGGCCCGAGCGCGGCAGGATGATGGCGGCGAGGCCCGGGTCGGCGATGTGGATGGCCAGGCCCGTCGGGATCAGCGTCGTCTGGCCGGGCGCCAGCGTGATCGCTTCGTCCAGGCAGGCGCGCAGGTCGAGGCCGGCGCTGCCGGGCGTGGCGTAGGCGGGGATCTGCTCGGCCATGCGGGCGTCGAGCACTTGCAAATCGATAGCGTGCATCAGAGTCGTTGGGAGAGTTCTTGGATCAGCTCGCGCGCGAGGCTGAGCTTGTCTGCGCGGGGCAGCTCGCGCTGACCCTGCTCGTCGATGAGCAGCAGCGCGTTGTCGTCGCGGCCGAAGGTGGCCGGTCCCAGGTTGGCGACGATGAGCGGGATGCCCTTGCGGCGGCGCTTGGCGTCGGCGTGCTCGGCGAGCTTTTCGCTTTCGGCCGCGAAGCCGACGCAATAGGGCGGCTGGGGCAGCCTGGCGACGGCCGCGAGGATGTCGGGGTTCTCGGCCATCGCGAGGGTCGGCGCCGTCGCGCCGCCTTCGGCCTTCTTCAGCTTGTGCTCGTGCGTCTGCGCGGGCCGCCAGTCGGCGACGGCGGCGGTCGCGATGAAGGCGTGCTGGTGCGCGGCCAGCGGCAGCACGGCGTCGAACATCTGCTGCGCAGATTGCACGTCAATGCGCTGCACGCCGCGCGGCGTCGGCAGATGCACCGGGCCGGCCACCAGCGTGACCTCGGCGCCCGCCTCGGCCGCGGCGCGCGCGATGGCGAAGCCCATCTTGCCGCTGCTGTGGTTGCTGATGCCGCGCACCGGGTCGATGGGCTCGAAGGTCGGGCCGGCGGTGATCAGCAGCTTCTTGCCGCGCAGCGGCTTGGGTGCGAGGAAGGCCTCGACGTCATCGAAAATTTCTTGTGCTTCGAGCATGCGCCCGTCGCCGATCTCGCCGCAGGCCTGGTCGCCATTGGCGGGGCCGATGACGGTCGCACCGTCGGCCCGGATCTGCGCCACGTTGCGCTGCGTGGCCGGGTGGGCCCACATCTCGCGGTTCATCGCCGGCACGACCAACAGCGGGCACTCATGGATGCGGCGGGCCAGCGCGGTCAGGCTGACGAGGTCGTCCGCCCTGCCCTGCGCCAGCGCGGCGATGGCGTCTGCGCTGGCCGGTGCCACCAGCATCACATCGGCCTCGCGGCTGAGGTTGATGTGTGCCATGTTGTTGTCGGGCCGCGCGTCCCATTGGCTGGTGTAGACCGGACGGCCAGACAGCGCCTGCATCGTCACCGCGGTGACGAACTGCTCGGCGGCCTCGGTCATCATCACCTGCACGGTCGCGCCGCCTTTCACGAACAGGCGCGTCAGCTCAGCGATCTTGTAGCCGGCGATGCCGCCGGTCATGGCGAGGAGGATGTGTTTGCCGTGCAGTGGGCTTGTCGTCATCAGCGTTTCCTGAACACCAGGTCCCACACGCCATGTCCGAGCTTGATGCCGCGGTTCTCGAACTTGGTCAGGGGGCGGTAGGCGGGCTTGTCAGCATAGCCGGCCGCGGTGTTCAGGAGATGGGGCTCGGCCGACAGCACTTCAAGCATCTGCTCGGCATAGGGCTGCCAGTCGGTCGCGCAGTGCAGGTAGCCCCCTGGCGCCAGGTGCTGCACCAGCTTGGCGACGAACTCGGGCTGGATCAAACGGCGCTTGTTGTGGCGCTTCTTGTGCCAGGGGTCGGGGAAGAAGATGTGCACACCGGCAAGTAGCTCGGTGCCGATCATGTCGCGCAGCACTTCCACCGCATCGTGCTGGACGATGCGGATGTTGCTCAGCTGCTTCTCGTCGATGAGCTTCAGCAGCGCGCCAACGCCGGGCTCGTGCACCTCGCAGCCCATGAAGTCATGATCCGGCAGCGTGGCCGCGATCTCGGCGGTGGCGCCGCCCATGCCGAAGCCGATCTCCAGCACCAACGGGGCCTTGCGGCCGAAGATGGCTTCAGCATCGATGCGCTCGGCCTTGTAGGGCAGCACGAACTTCGGGCCCAGCTCGGCCAGGGCCTTGATCTGGCCCGTGCCCATGCGGCCGGCGCGCGTGACGAAGCTCTTGATCGCGCGGCGCGGCGGCTGATCCTTGTCATCCATCAGCCGACCTCGGCCATGACCATGGGCGTCGCCGCCACATCCGCTTCGCCCAGCGTGCAGGCGGCGAGGTAGGACGCGATGGCGCGGTCCGCCGCGGCGGCATCGGCCGCGTGGATCAGCGCCAGCGGCTCGCCGGCCGCCACTCGCGTGCCGAGCGGCTTCACGTCGGAAAAGCCGACGCGCATGTCGATGGCGTCGCCGGCCTTGCGGCGGCCGCCACCGAGCTCGACGATGGCCACGCCCAGGTCTCGTGTGGACATGGTCGTGATGACGCCGGCATGCGGCGCGGCCACGGGCTTCACGACGGGTGCTGCGGTCAGGTAGGCCTCGGGACGCTCCATCAGGTCGGCCGGACCGCCCAGGGCTACGACCATCTTGGCGAACTTCTCGGCGGCGGCGCCGGAGTTCAGCGCGGCCTGCAGCTTCACGCGGGCGGCAGCCGTATCGGCGGCCAGGCCGCCCAGCACCAGCATCTCCGCGCACAGCGCCAGCGTCACTTCGTGCAGGCGCGGCTCGCGGTGCTCGCCCTTCAGATAGCGGATGGTCTCGATGACTTCCAGCGAGTTGCCGACATCGGTGCCCAGGATCTGGTTCATGTCGGTGATCAGGGCGCGCGTCTTCAGGCCCGCGCCGCCGGCGACCGCGACGATGCTCTCGGCCAGCTCCTTCGCGAACTCGGGCGTGGACGCAAAGGCACCATTGCCGCACTTGATGTCCATGGCCAGGCCTTCGAGGCCGGCGGCCAGCTTCTTGGACAGGATGCTGGCGGTGATCAGCGGCACGCTCTCCACCGTGGCCGTCACGTCGCGCGTCGCGTAAAAACGCTTGTCGGCGGGAGCCAGGTCGGCGGTCTGGCCGATGATGGCGCAGCCGAGCGAACGCACGATCTGGTCGAACCTCAAAGGGTCGGGCGTGGTCGTGTAGCCCGGGATGGCTTCGAGCTTGTCGACCGTGCCGCCGGTGTGGCCCAGGCCGCGGCCGGCGATCATCGGCACATAGCCGCCGCAGGCCGCGACCATCGGCGCCAGCATCAGGCTGACCTTGTCGCCCACGCCGCCGCTGCTGTGCTTGTCGAGCACGGGGCCGGGCATGTCGGGCCAGCGCATCACGCGGCCGGAATTCATCATCGCGCGGGTCAGCAGCACGGCTTCGTCGCGGCCCATGCCGCGCAGGAACACGGCCATGCCGAGGGCGGCCACCTGGCCTTCGCTCCAGGAGTTGTCGACGAGGCCGCGGACGAAGTGATTGATCTGCGCTTCGTCGAGCGCCTGGCCGTCGCGCTTGGCGCGGATGATTTCTTGGGCAAGCATGGTCAGTAAGCGGCGGTCGACGCGACCGAGTCGGCGCCGGAGAGAACGGATTCGATGTCGGTCAGCAGGCCGCTTGCGCCGAAGCGCAGGCGCTGCGGGTTCAGCGCGCCGGCGCCCAGCGCGGCCTCGGCCTGCGCGATGTAGCCGGCCGCGTCCGCCACGGAGCGCACGCCACCCGAGGCCTTGAAGCCGGCGGCGGGCAGGCCGCTGGCGGCAATCTCCTTCAGCATCACCGCGGCGGCGGCGGGCGTGGCGCCGACCTGGGTCTTGCCGGTGCTGGTCTTCACGAAGTCGGCACCGGCGGCCAGGGCCATGCGCGTGGCCTGGGCGATGCGCTCGGTCGTGCCGAGTTCGCCCGATTCGATGATGACCTTCAACGTCAGCGGACGGCTGGCGAAGCGGACCTCGGACAGGAACTCGGCGACCTCGGTGGACTGGTCGGCCAGCAGCGCGCGGTGGGGCAGCACGACATCGACCTCGTCGCCGCCGGCCTGCGCGATCGCGGCGATGTCGGCCAGAGCGCGCTGCACGTCGAGCGCACCGTCGGGGAAGTTGGCGACGGCGGCGACCTTGATGGAGGCCGGCAGCGCCGCACGCGCCTGGGCGACGAAGCGCGGCCAGACGCAGACGGCGGCGACATCACCATGGGCCGTGCGGGCGCGCCGGCACAGCGCGTCGATGTCGGCGGGCGTGTCCGCATCGTTCAAGCTGGTCAGGTCCAGGCAGGCCAGCGCCGTGCGGGCGGCGGCCTTCAGGTCGGCGTTCACAGCGCCACTTCCTTGAGGCTGGCGACCAGCGCGGCCAGGAAGGCGGAGGCGCGCTCACCGGACATCTGCGCCTGTTTCAGCGTCAGGTCGTGTGTCAGCGCCTCGGCCGACAGGCCGGCGGCCATATTGGTCATCAGCGCAATGCCCATGACCTTGAGGCCGGCGTGGCGGGCCAGGATGGTCTCGGGCACGGTGCTCATGCCGACGGCGTCGGCACCCCAGGCCGCGAACATGCGGATCTCGGCCGGCGTCTCGAACTGCGGGCCCAGCGCCCAGCAATAGGTGCCCTCGCCCAGCATCAGGTTCTCGCGCTTGGCCAGCGCCAGCGCATGCTTGCGCAGTTCGGCGTCGTAGGCGTTGACCATGTCGACGAAGCGCTGGCTGCCCTGCTCGCCCACCAGCGGGCTGCGCTGCGGCGCATTGATGTGGTCGGCGATCAGCATCAGGCTGCCGGGCGGCATATGGCCGCGCAGCGAGCCGGAGGCGTTGGTCTGCACGAGAACCCTGACGCCCCAGCGCTTCAGCGTACGCAGCGCGCCGGCCATGCCGGTGCATTCGCCGCTCTCGTAGGTGTGGGCGCGGCCACGCAGGAAGATGACGCGCTGCGCGCCGATCTTGCCGACGACGATCTCGTTGACGTGGCCTTCGACCTTGGGCTGCGGGAAGGCCGGCAGCTCGGCATAGGACAGGTTCTTCGCGTCCCGCACATGGCTGACCGCGCCGGCCCAGCCGGAGCCGAGCACGACGGCGACCTCGGGGGCGGTGCCGAACAGGGATTGCAGCTTCTCGACGCTCGCGGTGACCGCGACGTCGAGCTTGTTGTGATCGATCATGAGGAACCTCAGAAGTTCAAGTGACCGGGCCCGAAGCTGTGGGGCAACAGTTCGGCCAGGGTCCAGCGTTGGCGGATACCGCCAGGATCGCCGGCGATGATGACAAGCTCTTCGGGAACCGAGAACTCCCGCAGCTTCTGGCGGCAGCCGCCGCAGGGGGTGATGATGCCCGGGCCGGGGCCGGTGACCAGCGCGGCCACGGCCCGCTTGCCGCCGGCCATGATCATGGCCGTCAGCGCCGAGGGCTCGGCGCACCAGCCCTGCGGGTAGGACGCGTTCTCCATGTTCGCGCCGATGTGGATGCGCCCCTGCTCGTCGAGGATGGCGGCGCCGACCTTGTAATTGGAGTAAGGCGAATGCGAGAACTCGCGGGCACGCAGCGACTCGGCGAGCAGGCGGTCCAGCAGGTCTTGGGAGAGTTCCATCAGCGCTCCTTCACGTAAGGGCGGCCGAGGGCCTTGGGTGCGACGGCCGAGCCGATGAAGCCAGCGAGCAGCACGACCGTCAAGATGTAGGGCAGCGCCTGGATCAGCTGCACCGGCACTTCGCCAATGCTGGGCAGTTGCACGCCCTGCAGCCGGATGGCCATCGCGTCGAGGAAGCCGAACAGCAGGCAGGCGCCCAGCGTCGGCAGCGGCTTCCACTTGCCAAAGATCATCGCGGCCAGCGCGATATAGCCGCGGCCGGCGGTCATATTGGGCGAGAAGGACGCGTTCTGGGCCAGCGTCAGATAGGCGCCCGCCAGGCCACAGAGCGCGCCGTTCATCAGCAGCGCCTGGTAGCGCAGGCCCTGCACGGACATGCCGGCCGCCTCGACCATGGCCGGGTTCTCGCCGACCGCGCGCAGGCGCAGGCCCGGGCGGGTGCGCTCGAGGAAGAACCACACCGCGGCGACCATCAGGAAGGCGGCGTAGACCAGCGCGTTGTGGCTCAGCAGGCCGTGGCCGAGGACGGCGGCGAGCCAATGGCCCGGCTGCGGCTCGGCAAAGCCCGCCGCCAGGGCCGTCAGGCGCACGTCGGGAGCAATCGGCGGCGTCTGGCCGCCCTGCTGGAACCAGGCGATGCCGAGCACCACGGTCAGGCCGGCCGCGATCATGTTCAGCGCGATGCCGGAGACGACCTGATCGCCGCGATGGGTCACGCAGGCGAAGCCATGCAGCATCGAGGCGGCGCTGGCGACGACGACCGCGGCCAGCAGGCCAAGGCCCGTGGACTGCGTAACCGAGGCCGTCGCCGCGGCGGCGAAGGCCGCGAACAGCATCTTGCCCTCCAGGCCCAGGTCGATGACGCCGGCACGCTCGGACAGCACGCCCGCCATCGCGCACAGCAGCAGCGGTGCGCTGACGCGCAGCGTGGACGCGATGACCGAGGCGATCAGGACTTCATCCATCAGCGGACTCCCTTGATGGCGGCGTAGACCCGTGCGAACAGCGGCGCACTGACCGTGGCCATCGCGCCCGAGAACAGCACGATGAGCCCTTGGGCCGTGACGACCATCTCGCGGCTGAAGCCCTGCAGCTCGAAGCTGACCTCGACGCCGCCCTGGTAGAGCATGCCGAACAGCAGCGACGCGAGCACGATGCCGACCGGATGGTTGCGGCCCATCAGCGACACGGCGATGCCGGTGAAGCCGGCGCCGGCGACGAAGTCCAGCGTCAGCTTGCCCTGCACGCCGGAGATTTCGTTGATGCCCACCATGCCGGCCAGCGCACCCGAGATGGCCATGGCCAGCAGTACCTGGGCGCGCGGGTGGATGCCGGCGTAGTGGGCCGCGCGCGGTGCGCTGCCGACGGCGCGCACCGCATAGCCGGCCGCGCTGCGCCACAGGAACCAGCCGACGAAGACGCAGGCGGCCAGCGCGATGACGAGGCTGAGGTTCAGCGGCGACGACGGCAGCTCATAGCCAAAAGCGGCGGCGATCTGGTGCAGGGCCGGCATGCGGGCGCTGGCGGCGAACTCGGCGGACTCGACGGCCATGCTGTCGGCCGGGCGCAGCCAGTTCACGAGCAGATAGCTGTTCAGGCTCGCGGACAGGAAATTGAACATGATCGTCGTGATGACGACATGGCTGCCGCGCCAGGCTTGGCAGTAGGCCGGCAACGCCGCCCACAGCATGCCGAACAGCGCCGCGGCCACGACCAGCAGCGGCAGCATGACGATGGCCGGCAGCTTGGCACCCAGCCACAGCGCGACCAGCGCCACGCCCACGCCGCCCAATGTCGCCTGGCCCTCGCCACCGATGTTGAACAGGCCGGCATGGATGGCCACCGCGACCGCGAGGCCGGTGAAGATGAAGCTCGTCGCGTAGTACAGCGAATAGCCCAGGCCGCGCACGCTGCCGAGGGCACCGTTCAGCAGCACGGTCAACGCCTGCCAGGGGCTGTGGCCGATGACCATGACGACGAGGCCGGCCACCAGCATCGCGATGGCGAGGTTCCACAGCGGCAGCAGGCCGAGGTCGATCCAGCGGGGGAGTTGCAAGGGCTGACTCATGCAGCGGCTCGTTCTTCTTGTGCGGCCATCAGCAGGCCGAGGCGTTTCTCGTCGCAGTCTTGAATAGCCAGCTCGCCGGTGATGCGGCCGCAGTTCATGACGACGACGCGGTCGGCCAGCGCCAGGATCTCGTCCAGCTCGCTGCTGACCAGCAGCACCGCGCAGCCGGCGTCACGCAGCGCGCGCAGCTGGTGGTGGATGAATTCGATGGCGCCGATGTCGACGCCGCGCGTGGGCTGGCCCACCAGCAGCACGGTCGGCTGCTCGCCGATCTCGCGGGCCAGGATGAGCTTCTGCTGGTTGCCGCCGGAGAACTTGGCCGAACCCAGGTTCTCGTCGCGCGGGCGCACGTCGAAGCGCTCCTGCATCTGGCGCGTGGCGTCGCGCATCGCCGCGTGGTTCATGGACGCGCCCCTGCGGTACTTGGGCAGGCCCTGGTAGCCCAGCACGGCGGACTCCCAGGCCGGGAAGCTCATGACCAGGCCGACCGCATGCCGGTCTTCCGGCACATGGGCCAGGCGCAGCGGGCGGGCCTGCGCGGTGTCCAGCCAGGCCTCGGGCGTGAAGACCTTGCCGCCCAGCTCCATGCGGCCGCCCTCGGGCGCGCGCAGGCCGGACAGCACCTCCAGCAGCTCGCTCTGGCCATTGCCCGACACGCCGGCCACGCCGACGATCTCGCCGGCCTTCAGCGTCAGGCTGACGTCCTTCAGCGCCGCGACGCCGTTGGCATGCTTGAGGTTGAGGCCGCTGGCCTGCAGGCGCACTTCGCCGGCATGCATTTCCATACCCTCGGGCCGGCCCAGCGTGACCTTGCGGCCCACCATGGACTCGGCCAGCGTGGCCTCGCTCCACTGCGCGATGGGCCGCGTCTCGACGACCTGGCCGGCGCGCATCACCGTGACGGCGCAGCACAGGCTCATGACCTCGCGCAGCTTGTGCGTGATGAGGATGATGGTCGTGCCGCGCTCCTTCAGCCGGCGCAGCGTGACGAACAGCTGGTCGGTCTCTTGCGGCGTCAGCACGGCCGTCGGTTCGTCCAGGATCAGGATGCGGGCGCCGCGGTAGAGCGCCTTCAGGATCTCCAGCCGCTGCAGCTCGCCCACGGGCAGGTCGCCGACGAGGGCGTCCAGCTGCACCTGCAGGCCGGTCTCGGCCATCAGCGCTTCCAGCCTGGCCCTGACCTTGGCCTTGGAGGCGGTCAGGAAGAAGCCGCCCTCGGCGCCCAGCATGATGTTTTCGAGGCAGCTCAGCGTGTCGACCAGCATGAAGTGCTGGTGGACCATGCCGATGCCCAAAGCGATCGCCTGCTGGGAATTGGCGATATGGGCCCGCCGGCCATCGACCTCGATATGGCCGGAATCGGCTTGGTAGTAGCCATACAGGATGGCCATCAGCGTGCTCTTGCCGGCGCCGTTCTCGCCAACCAGGCCGTGCACGCTGCCCGCGGCGATGTCGAAGGACACCTCGCGGTTGGCCTGCACGGCGCCGAAGCGCTTGGAGATCGCCCCGAGGCGAACGGCTGGATTGGCTTGCTCTGGCATGTCAGGGCGAGATCGCTCTTAGTCAGTTGAGGACGGAGCTGACGGCGGGTACGCCGTCAGGTCCATCCCGCAAGACCATCAGTATTTGCAGGCGTTGTCGGCCATGTAGTCGGCCACCTTGATCTTGCCGGCAATGATGTCGGCCTTGATCGCGTCGACCTTGACCTTCAGCGGTGCCGGGATGAGCTTGGCGTTGTTGGCGTCCAGCGCGTAGTCCACGCCGCCTTCCTTCAGGCCCAGCACGCTGATGCCCTGCTTCCAGCCCTTGAGCACGTTGTAGACGGCCACGTCGACGCGCTTGACCATGGAGGTCAGCATCGTGCCGGGTTGCAGATGGTTCTGGTTGCTGTCGACGCCGATGGCGAGCTTGCCGGCGTCCTTGGCGGCCTGGTAGACGCCGACGCCGGTGCCGCCGGCGGCGGCGAAGACGATGTCCGAGCCCTTGGCGAACTGGGCCTTGGCCAGCTCGCCGCCGCGGGTCGGGTCGTTCCAGGCCGTGGAGGTGGTGCCCGTCATGTTCGAGAACACCTCGATCTTCGGGTTGGTCGCCTTGGCGCCTTGCTCGTAGCCGCACTGGAACTTGCGGATCAGCGGGATGTCCATGCCGCCGACGAAGCCGACCTTGCCGCTTTTGCTGACCAGGGCGGCAAAAGCACCGACGAGATAGCTGCCCTCATGCTCCTTGAACAGCACGGACTGCACGTTGGGCAGGTCGACCTTGGCGTCGATGATGGCGAACTGGGTCTTGGGGAAGTCCTTGGCCACCTGCTGCAGCGCCGACGCCTGCGCGAAGCCGATGCTGATGATGGGGCTGGCGCCGCGCTCGGCCATGCGGCGGATGGCCTGCACGCGCTGGGTGTCGTTGCTGATCTCGAACTCGAGATAGGCCTTGCCCGTTTCCTTCCTCCACTGCTCGGCGCCCTGGTAGCCGGCCTGGTTGAAGGATTTGTCGAACTTGCCGCCCATGTCGAAGATCACCGCGGGCTGCTGGGCCTGGACCAGGGCCGAAGCGGCGACCAGGGTCAAAGCCGCAAGACGGGGCAGGGAAGACTTCATGGGATTGGCGTGGGCTGGGCGAAAGGGGCGCATTGTAGAAAACATCCCTCAAGTTTTACTGGTCAGGAAAACACCGACCCCTCGACCGCCTTTCGGCGTTCGGTCCCCCAAGGGGACGCAGGCCGGCTTGGGGCGGCCCGGCGCTCGGCCTGACGGATTCACCCCGCCTTGGCACGGCGCAATTTGCGATGCGAGGCGCGGGCATGGGGCAGCCAGCCGAGTGTCGCCCATCGCCGCCACATCAACAGGCCTCGAATCCACTCGTCCGCCGCGTAGGCGATCCAGACACCCACCAGGCCCCAGCCCAGGTACACGCCGAGGAACCAGCTGCCGCCCGCCAGCACGATGGCCATCGAGGCCGCCCCGGCCATCACGGGGTAGCGCGCGTCGCCCGTCGCCCGCAGCGCGTTGATGACGACGAGGTTGAAGCTGCGCCCCGGCTCCAGCAGCACGGTCCACCACAGCAGCGTGCAGCCGAGCGCGATGATCTCGGGGTCGGACGTGAAGCGCGCCAGCAGCCAGGGCCCAGCCAGCGCGAAGCTGCCGGCCACGACGAAGGCGACGACGAAGCCCAGGGCCAGCGAGCGCCGCACCAGCCGGTGGGCCGCGTGCAGTTCCCCGGCGCCGATCATGTGGCCCACCAGGATCTCCACCGCGAAGCCAATGGCCAGGCTGAACATCAGGATGACGTGCAGGAACTGCATCGTGTAGGCATGCGTGGCCAGCGCGTGCGCGCCGAGCTGGGCCACGGCGGCCAGGCTGGTCATGAAGGCCAGGCGCCAGGAGATGTTCTCGGCCGCGCCCGGGATGCCGATGTGCAGCACCGTGGCCAGCGGCGCGCGCACCAGGCGCCACCAGTCGGCCGCGCGCAGCCGCAGGTCCAGCCGCAGCCGCCACAGCGCGATGTGCAGGCCCAGGCCGATGCCGCGCCCGCAGATGCAGGCCAGCGCATAGCCGACGAGGCCCAGGTGGGGCATGGCCAACAGGGCGACCGCCAGCGTGACGACCTGGATCGCGACGACGACCACCAGCGCCTCGCGGCTGCGCAGATGGGCGCGCATGACGCTGGACATGGTGGCGTTCAGCGCGTCCAGCAGCAGGGCCGGCGCCAGTGCCTGCAGCAGCGTGCGCGCCAGCGGCGCCACCTCGGGCGGCGTGTTGACGACGGCCAGCAGCGGCCCGGCCGCCACCAGCGCCAGCAGCGCGCCCGCCAGGCCCAGCCAGGTGCTGGCACCGACGACGGCGCGGGCCACGGCGTCGGCCTGGTCGCGCCGGCCGGCGCCCAGGGCCTGGGTCACGGCCACGCTGACGCCCGCGCCGATGACGCGGAACAGCACGAACAGCGCCGCGAACACCTGGTTGGCGATGCCGAAGGCCGCGCCGCTGTCGTCCGACAGCCGCGCCGCCAGCGCCGTGCCGATGATGCCGATGCCGATGCCCAGCAGCAGCTCCAGCAGCAGCGGCCAGGTCAGGGGGAACAGCCGGGGGCGAGCGGACGGAGCCGTCAAGGCCGACTCCGTTCAAAGGTATTCACACAAGTCACGACAAGCTCGCCAGAATCATTAGGGTCTGTTGACCTATGAATCGTCCCCGCGTGAGGCCCCGCTCAGGGCCAAATCTAGGCGCAAGGCGGAGCCGGGATGGGCACCCGGCGAGCACTTGCAACAACGAGTTGGCCCTGAGCGGGGCCTCACCCTTCGGGCTGGGGCGGCCAAGGGCGCAGCGCGTTGTTGCAACCCTTGCCCAGGCGTCCAGCCTGGGCGGCGGACTGCGCCTAGCTCTGCGCCCTTGGCCGCCCCAGCGCGGGGACGATTCATAGGCCAACAGACCCTCTGCATCCTAAAGGAGTAACCATGCCGAAACCCGCCGCGCACGCCTTCGCCCACACCCAGGCCGAATTCAAGACCGCTTCCGGCAAGGCCGGCAGGCTGTTCTCGCTGCCCAGGCTGGCCAGGACCTTCCCCAACGTGGGCCGCATGCCCGTGTCCATGCGCATCGTGCTGGAGAGCGTGCTGCGCAACTGCGACGGCCAGAAGGTCACGAAGGAGCACGTCGAGCAGCTCGCGAACTGGCAGCCATCAGCCGAGCGCGTGGACGAGATTCCCTTCGTCGTCGCCCGAGTCGTGCTGCAGGACTTCACCGGCGTGCCGCTGCTGGCCGACCTGGCCGCGATGCGCAACGTGGCCGCCAAGCTCGGCAAGAACCCCAAGACCATCGAGCCGCTGGTGCCGGTGGACCTGGTGGTGGACCACAGCGTCATGGTCGACTACTACGGCACCAAGAAAGCGCTGGACCTGAACATGAAGCTGGAGTTCGAGCGCAACCGCGAGCGCTACGAGTTCATGAAATGGGGCATGCAGGCCTTCGACACCTTCGGCGTCGTGCCCCCGGGCTTCGGCATCGTGCACCAGGTCAACCTGGAGTACCTGGCCCGCGGCGTGCACAAGACCAAGGGCGGTATCTACTACCCGGACAGCCTCGTCGGCACCGACAGCCACACGACGATGATCAACGGCATCGGCGTCGTCGCCTGGGGCGTGGGCGGCATCGAGGCCGAGGCCGGCATGCTGGGCCAGCCGGTCTACTTCCTGACGCCGGACGTCGTCGGCTTCGAGCTGACCGGCCGGTTGCGCGAAGGCGTCACGGCCACCGACCTCGTGCTGACCGTCACCGAGATCCTGCGCAAGCACAAGGTCGTCGGCAAGTTCGTCGAGTTCTTCGGCGAAGGCACCGAGAACCTGTCGGTGCCCGACCGCGCGACCATCGCCAACATGGCGCCCGAGTACGGCGCGACGATGGGCTTCTTCCCGGTAGACGACAAGACCGTCGATTACTTCAGGGGCACGGGCCGCAGCAAGGCCGAGATCGAGGCCTTCGAGGCCTACTGGAAGGCACAGAAGATGTTCGGCATCCCGAAGAAGGGTGAGCTGGACTACTCTGCGGTCGTCACGCTGGACCTCGGCACCGTCGCGCCCAGCCTGGCGGGCCCCAAGCGCCCGCAGGACCGCATCGAGATCACCCACCTGTCGACGAAGTTCGGCGAGCTGTTCAGCAAGCCCGTGGCCGAGAACGGCTTCAACCAGCCGGCGGACAAGCTGGCCAAGACCTTCAAGACCGAGTCCGGCCTGGAGATCAGGAACGGCGACGTGCTGATCGCGGCCATCACGTCCTGCACCAACACCAGCAACCCCGGCGTGCTGCTGGCCGCCGGCCTGCTGGCCAAGAAGGCCGTGGAGGCCGGCCTCAGGGTCCAGCCCCACATCAAGACCTCGCTCGCGCCCGGCTCGCGCATCGTCACCGAATACCTGGAGAAGGCCGGCCTGCTGCCCTACCTGGAGAAGCTCGGCTTCAACGTCGCCGCCTACGGCTGCACGACCTGCATCGGCAACGCGGGCGACCTGACGCCCGAGCTGAACCAGTTGATCCAGGAGAACGACCTCGTCTGCGCGGCCGTGCTGTCCGGCAACCGCAACTTCGAGGCGCGCATCCACCCCAACCTGAAGGCCAACTTCCTCGCCAGCCCGCCGCTGGTCGTCGCCTATGCGATCGCCGGCAATGTGACGCGCGACCTGATGACCGAGCCCGTCGGCGTCGGCAAGAAGGGCCGTCCGGTCTTCCTCGGCGACATCTGGCCGAGCAGCGACGAGATCTACAAGCTGATGAAGTACGCGATGGCGCCCAAGGCCTTCAAGGCCAACTACGACAAGGTCGGCACCAAGCCCGGCAAGCTCTGGGACGCGATCAAGGGCGTCAAGGGCCAGGTCTACGACTGGCCCAAGAGCACCTATATCGCCGAGCCGCCCTTCTTCCAGGGCTTCGCGATGGCGCCCAAGGCGCTGGAGGCCGGCGTCAAGGGCGCCAAGGTCATGGCGCTGTTCGGCGACTCGATCACCACCGACCACATCAGCCCGGCCGGCTCCTTCAAGGAGACCACGCCCGCCGGCAAGTTCCTCATCGAGAACGGCGTGCTGAAGGCCGACTTCAACTCCTACGGCGCGCGCCGCGGCAACCATGACGTGATGATGCGCGGCACCTTCGCGAACGTGCGCGTGAAGAACCTGATGCTGCCCGCCAAGGCCGACGGCTCGCGCGAGGAAGGCGGCTACACGCTGAAGGACGGCCGCCAGATGGCCATCTACGACGCGGCCATGGAATACATCGCCGAGGGCACGCCCACGGTGATCTTCGCCGGCGAGGAATACGGCACCGGCTCCAGCCGCGACTGGGCCGCCAAGGGTACGCAGCTGCTGGGCATCAAGGCCGTCGTGGCCAGGAGCTTCGAGCGCATCCACCGCAGCAACCTGATCGGCATGGGCGTGCTGCCGCTGCAGTTCAAGGCCGGCGACTCATGGGAGGGCCTGGGGCTGACGGGCAGCGAGACCATAGACATCGCGCTGGCCGACGAGATCAGGCCGCAGGGCGACGCGCTGATGACGATCACCTGCACCGACGGCACGACGCAGTCCGTGCCGCTGACGCTGCGCATCGACACCGCCATCGAGGTGGACTACTACAGGCACGGCGGCATCCTGCCTTTCGTACTGCGCCAACTGCTCGCGGCCTGAGGCCGCGGCTACCCGCGCCGCGAAGCACGGTCGCGGCGGCGGGCCCCATCGTCGACCGTGCGACAAGGAGATCGAGATGAGCCGTCCTTCCGGTCCTGTTCTTCTGTCCTGCGCCGCGGCTGCGGTGCTCGCGCTGGCCGTGCCCGCCTGGGCCGTGCACGGCGGCGACGGCATGCACTGGGGCGACCCGCCGCCGGCCCTGGCCAAGGGGGCCAAGCTCGCCGTGCTGATGGGCGACCCCGGCAAGCCGGGGCCCTTCGTCATGCGCCTGAGCGCGCCGGCCGGCTACAAGGTGATGCCGCACTGGCACAGCCAGACCGAGAACGTCACCGTCATCTCGGGCACGCTGATGATCGGCATGGGCGACAAATTCGATCCCAAGGCCATGAAGACGATGAAGGCGGGCAGCTTCGGCTCCGTCCCGGCCAAGGAACACCACTTCGCCGCCATGAAGACGGCGACCGTCATCCAGATCCACGGCGAAGGCCCCTTCGACCTGACCTACGTCAACCCTGACGACGACCCGCAGAAGGGCGCGGCCGCGCCGAAGTAGGCGCCGTTCGCGGTCCACGCGGCGGACTGCTGCCGGCGTGTGAGCAGGCCCTAGGCCGCTGGCTGAACCGGCACGCTGATCTCGAACCAGAAGCAGCTGCCCTCGCCCGGCCGGCTCTCGAGCCGGATCTCGCCGCCCATCATGCGCACGAGCTGCCGGCTGATGGCCAGGCCCAGGCCGGTGCCGCCGGTGCGCTGCTCGGCATTGCCGGCCTGCTCGAAAGGCTCGAACAGGCGCACGACCTGGTCCTCGGCGATGCCCACGCCGGTGTCCCTCACCTCGAAGCGCAGCAGCGCCTCGCCGGCCGCGCCGCCGGCCGGCACGGCGACGGCGGCGCGCAGCGTCACGCCGCCCGCATGGGTGAACTTCACCGCGTTGCCGAGCAGGTTGATGAGCACCTGGCTCAGGCGCTTGTCGTCGGCCTGCACGACGGCCGGCAGCGCGGGGTCGAGCTCCAGCGCCAGGCCGATCTGCTTGCCCTCGGCCATCACGCGCACGATGTCGGCGACCGCGTTCAGCCGCGCCGGCAGCTCGACCGGCGCGACGCGCAGCTCGGCCTTGCCCGCCTCGATGCGCGCCAGGTCGAGGATGTCGACGATCAGCGTCAGCAGATGCTGGCCGCTGCCGTGGATGATGTCCAGGCCGTTGCGCTGCTTGGGGCTGAGGCCGTCGTCCATCTTCAGGATCTGGGCATAGCCCATCACCGCGTTCAGCGGCGTGCGCAGCTCGTGGCTCATGCGCGCGAGGAACTGGCTCTTGGCCTGGCTCGCGATCTCGGCGCGCTCCTTGGCGTCGCTGAGCTCCAGCGTGCGCTCGCGCACCAGATCCTCGAGGTGGTCCCGGTGCGCGGCCAGCTCGGCCTCGCGCTCCTGCAGCGCGGCGATCATGCGGTTGAAGGTGTGGGCCATCGCGGCGATGTCGCGCGGCCCGCCGGCCGGTGCGCGCGCGTCGCTGTCGCCGCGCTCGACGCGCTGCATCGCATCGGACAGCGCCGCCAGCGGCCGGGTCAGGCGCAGCGCCAGGAAGCGCACCGCAAGCAGGAACAGCGCCGCGAACAGCAGGGCCACACCAAAGTTCGCGACGAACAGCGAGGCCTGGGCGCGATGCAGCGCCGCCTTGCTCTGGATGATGCGCACCTGGCCGAGCAGCTGCGGCGGCTTCAGCGTGACGTCGAAGGGCGAGGGTTCGGGCCGCGTCCAGACCGGCGCCGCGAAGGCCCAGCTGTCCTCGGTCTCCTGGTCCAGCCAGGGCACGCTGGCGGCGCGCTCGGGCAGCGCGGCGACCGTCGCGGCGGGCAGGCGGTCGCGCTCCGCCCCCAGCGCCAGCAGCAGCCGCGCCTGCGTGTCGCGGATCTCGATGGCCATCACGTCGGGGAAGGCCAGCGACGCGCGCACGGCCTCGTCGGCGTTGTCGGCCGCCGCGTAGAGCAGGGCCAGCGAGCTGTTGGAGGCCAGGTTGGCCGCGACGCGCCCGCCCTGCTCCATCAGCATCGCACGCACCTGGCGCCCGCCCTGCCAGGCGTTGACGGCGGCCAGCAGCAGGGCCAGGCCGAGCGCGCCCAGCATGACGGCCACGCTGAGCTGGCGGCGGAACGAGGCCTCGCGCAGCCAGCGCGCGTACACGCGCTGCAGCCACGGCCGGGGCGGCGCCGCGGGCGGGCTCGCCGCCTCGTCCTGCAGCAGGAGCGGCGGCTGGCTGTCGAGTGGGTAGAGCGGCATCTTCAGTTGTTGGGGTAGACGAGGTCGAACCCGGGCTGCACCGCTGCCACGTCGATGCCGAGGTGGGCGGCGGTGCGGATGTTGATGGCGGCCAGCGCCTGGCGCAACGGCAGCACCCCGGCCGCGCCGGCCGCAGCCTTTGGGCTGCCCAGCAGGCGCTGGGCCGACGCGGCCAGCGTGCGGCCGAGCTCGCGGTTGTCGGGGTAGAGCGAGAACAGCGCGCCGCGCTTCACATGGGCCAGGTGGCTGGAGAACACCGTGATGCCGCGGTTCCAGCTCTCGCGCAGCACCAGCGGCAGCACGGCGTTGTCGTCCACGGTGGTCGGATCCTGCGGCAGCCACAGCGCGTCGCGCGCGGGGTCGGCGCCGGCCAGCAGCAGGGTGTAGGCGCGCAGGGCCTCGGCCTGGTCGGCGGCCTCCTGGGCCAGCAGCTCCAGGCCTTCCACGCGCGCGGCCTCGCGCGCCAGCCGCGCCAGCCAGCCGTTGAGCCTGGCGTCGTGGACCAGGTGCACGCGGCGCGCGGCCGGCCGCAGCCGCCGCAGCCGTGCCAGCAGCAGGGCCGGGTCGGGTGCCAGCGTGTGGACCGGGAAGGCGCGCGCCTCGGACTCCTGCACCGACACCACGCAGCCGACCAGCACCGCCAGCTCGCCGGCCAGCGCGGCGGCCACGCGCATGCCGCCGCGGCCCAGGCCGATCAGCGCCTGCGCATCGCGCCTGCGGACGTCGTCGGCGACCTGGGCCGGGTTGGCATTGCCGCCCATCGCGAAGCTGGCGACGGCGCCGCCGGCCCGGTCCGCGATGCCTTCGATGATGGCGGCGAAGACCTGCCGGAACGGTTCGCCCAGGTCGGGGTAGGCCACGGCCAGCGGGCGCGCACCCTCGGCCGCGAACGCGCCCTTCCCCGCCAGCCACACGGCGCCGCCCAGGGCCTGCTGCAGCAGCGCGCGGCGTGTGGCTTGGGCGGGGCAGCCGTGCTCAGTCAAGTGGGAAATGCCGCGAGGCGGAGGCCGAATGGAGGTGCGGCATTATGCAAAGGGATCAGTAG
This sequence comes from Pelomonas aquatica, assembly GCF_026712205.1. GTDB lineage: Bacteria > Pseudomonadota > Gammaproteobacteria > Burkholderiales > Burkholderiaceae_C > Pelomonas > Pelomonas aquatica. Next base: position 49,425 of record NZ_JAPPUW010000023.1, on the reverse strand, counting down.
TGGTACTGGGCCTGCACATAGGCGGCCCGCGGCACCACGGGCAGGTCGTTGACGATGCCGCTGCCGGCCAGGCTGGGCTCGCGCGCGTCGGCGTTGAAGACGTTGCGCAGCATCGCGGCGAGTTCCCAGTGCGACGCGCCGAGCCGGGTCCGCGCCGACAGGTCCAGCGTCGTGTAGTCCCTGACCGGCGGGCGCGCGTCGCCGGCCGGCCGGCAGCGGCCGGCCACATGGTTGATTTGGGCGCTGAGCGTGGCACCGCGCACCCCGGCCCAGTCGGCCTGCACATAGGCGTGCTGGTGCGGCGCGTAGCCGGCGTCCAGCCGCGTCGCCTCGTCCACGGAACGCTGGTAGGCGTAATTGCCCGTCAGGCGCAGGCTGCGCGACGCGTCCCAGACGGCCTCCAGCTCGGCGCCGTGGCCGTCCTGGCCGCCGCGGTTCTGGATCAGGTTGGCCGGCGGCGCGGCGGGGTTGGGCGCGCCGCGGATGATGTCGCGCATCGCGTAGCGGAACAGGCTGAGGTTGAGCTGCAGGCCTTCGGACGGTGCCCAGGCCAGCGCGGCCTCGGCGGTGCGGATCTTCTCGGGCTTGACGGCCGGGTTGCCGCCCAGCACCGGGTTGTTGATGCTGTGCTGCTCGTTGAAGGACGGCGCCCGGAAGGCCTGGCCGTAGAGCAGCTTGGCCGTCAGGTCGTAGGCCGCGCTCCAGACCAGGGCCAGGCGCGGGTTGGTCGTCGAGCCGAAGTCGGAGTAGTGGTCACGGCGCACGCCGGCGGTCAGGATCCAGTCCGGGTGGAAGCGCCACTCGTCCTGCGCATAGGCATAGTCCACGCGGCGGCGCTGCGGCAGCATGAACTTCAGCAGCGTGTCGGAGAAGTCGGTCACGTCGGCGAAGGAGCCGGTGCCGATGCGGCTGTAGTTGGGATTGAAGTTCTTGTATTCGGTGGTCTTGTAAAGGTCGAGGTCGTCATGGCCCAGGCCCAGGCGCAGGCTGTGGCCGCTGAAGCCCGTGTAGGTGGCGAAGCCCGACAGGCGCAGCTGCCGCTCCCATTTGTTGGGCCCGCCGATCAGGCCGTCGGTGAAGCCATTGCCCGGCCCCAGCGTCGTGCCGGCCGGCAGCAGCACGTAGTTGGTCGTGGCCTGCTCGACATAGCGCAGCACGCTGGCCTGCAGGCCGGCGCCCCAGTCGGCGGCCAGCCGCGGCTCGGTCCACGACAGGTCGCCGTTGATGCGCTCGCTGCGGCCCTTGCCGACCGGATCCAGCGCCGACGCGACGCCGGCGCCGCTGCCGACATGGCTGCGCAGCTTGTAGCCGAGGCGCCCGCGCCAGGCTCCCTGCCCCACCTCCAGATTGCCGTCGACCGCGTCGTGGCCGACGTTGATCGGCCCCGGCGCGCGCGTGACGGCCGGGCGGGCGGCGTCCTTGTCGATGAGGCTGCGCGCGCCGTCGGTGCTGCCCACGCGCAGATAGGCCGACACGTCCAGCGGCCCGAGCTTGCCGCCGTGCAGCACCCAGCCGTCGGCGCTGCCGAAGGAACCGCCGCGCAGGCCGACGCGCGTGCCCGGCGTGTCGGCCGAGGACTTGGTGATGATGTTGATGACGCCCGCGAAAGCGTCGGCGCCGTAGAGCGCCGAGCCCGGGCCGCGAATGAGCTCGATGCGCGCGATGTGCTCGACGGGATAGCCGGCCCAGACATTGCCCTTGTTGCCGACGAAGAGGGTCGTCATCGGCACGCCGTTCTGCAGCACCAGCACCTGCGACGTGAACTGGCTGTAGATGCCGCGGAAGATGTAGAGCGGCATGTACTGGTTGGCCGCGCGCCCGACATGCAGGCCGGCGACCGACTCCAGCACCTCGTCCAGGTCTGCCGCCCCCATCGCCTGGATGGCCTCGGCCGTGATGACGCTGGCCACCGCGGGCGCCTGGCGCAGCGGCTGCACGCTGCCGGCCGCGATGCTGACGGAGCGCTGGTCGCCGTAGGCCAGCGTCAGCTCGTCCTCGTCGGATTGCGCCCAAGCCCCAGCCGAGCCCAGGGCCAGGATGGTGGACAAGCCCACGAGGCCAGCAGAACGACATGCCATAGCTCACCTGCGGAAAGGGAATCCGGCCGCGATTATGGGTGGCGCACCACCGCCCTTTGCGACCAACTGCGGGGCGCCGGCCCCTCATAACTCACGTTCTCGCAGGGCATGGGCATCAGGCTGCCCTCGGGTTTCTCCGCGGCCTCGACGATGCAGGGCGGCATGCCGGCCAGCGTCTTCAGGATGTTGTAGAGCTGGTACTGCCGCGCACTGAAGCCGAGGTCGGCCGCCAGCGCCGCCGTCAGGCCGGCGAAGTTCAGCTTCAGGAAGGGCTTGCGGCGCAGCAGCGCCTGCTCGACGTCGAAGGCCAGGCGGTAGTGCCGGCCCTGGTCCAGGCCCTCGCGCTCGACCAGGCGCATCAGCGGCGGCAGCCGCTCGTCGTTCGCATGGATGGGGCGGCCGAAGCCGAGCACGCGCCGGCCGGCCAGCAGCTCCGCCGCGACGATGGCCTCGGCCGACGCGCCCGCGCGCAGCTGCGCGCCGGCACGCAGGAAGAAGTCGATGGCCTGCAGCCCCGGCCCGCCGCCGAACACGCCGGCCTCGGTCGCCGCGATGGCCGCCGACAGGCCCAGCACCGAAGCGCTGCGCGCGTTCGCCGCCAGCGCCGCGACGCGGTTGTTCCACAGCCGCGTGTCGGGGTAGCTGGTCAGCGTCCAGATGCCTTCCAGCACGCGCAGCTCGTGGGCCGCGAAGCGCCGGCCGGTGATGCCGAACACATACAGGCCCATCCAGCCGATGCCGTCCAGGTCGCGGTGCAGGTCCTGGCCGCGGAAGACCGCGCGCGTGCCCGGCCAGCAGGCGCCGACGCGCGTGCGCAGCACCTCGGCCTGCGCGGCCAGCATGTCCGGACCTCTCATGCCCGCGCCTCGGATCGGGCCGGGTCGTCCTGCAACTCGACCGGCGGGAAGGGGAAGCGCTTGTAGCCCAGCGCGCGCTGCTCCAGCGCATGCGCGGCGGCCCCCGGCAGGCGCAGCAGCAGATGCAGCATCTCGCCCTGCTCGGGGCTGAAGCCGAGGTCGGCGAGCACGGCCGCCGCCAGGCTGGTCATGGCCAGCGGCAGGCCCGCCGCGGCCTCCAGTTCGGCGCGGTGCGCGGCCAGCCAGCGCAGGCGCTGCGCCTCGGCATGCGCCGACAGCCGCTGCAGCGCCTGCAGCACGATGCCCGCGGTGCGCAGCCCGTGCGGCTCGAAGCCCGCGGCGCGCTCGGCGGCGGGCCAGATCTCCAGCCGCTCGGGCCGGGCCTCGCCAAGCCTGGCCTGCCAGGCGGCCAGCTCCATGCCGCATTCGGCCCAGCCCGTCATCGCTTCGAACACGTCGCGCGCGCCGCCCAGGCGCCCGGCGCCCGTGGCCAGCGCGGCCATCAGCGCGGCGGCGGCCGGCGCGCCGCCGGTGCTGCTGGCCATCGCGGCCTGCACGGCGGGGTCGCGCGGGCCGGCATTGGCCAGGGCCACGGCCAGGGCTTCGAGCAGTTCGGCCTGCTCGGGCCAGGGCGCCTCGCCGCGGAACAGCAGGAAGAGCATCTCGGCCCAGCGCGCCTGGCCCAGCATCTCGCCATAGACGTCGTAGCCGTGGCAGAAGGCCGCGCTCGCCGCGAAGGCGTTGTCGGGCTCGGCGTGCTCGCGCCAGATGCGGGTCGTCAAGGTCTGCGTCATCTGGCCGTCCCGAGGGTGCGCATGCGCAGGTTCATCGGCGGCACTTCCTCGCCGTCGATGCGCACGTCCAGCAGCGTCGGCCCGCGGCGCGACAGCAGCGCGCCGAAATCCAGCGCATCCAGGTCCTGCGTCGAGCGGACGACATGGCCGGGGATGCCCATGGCCGCGGCCATCGCGGCGAAGTCGACCTGGGGCAGCTGGAAGCCGATGGGCTCGGCGCCCGCCAGGCGCTGGCCGTGCTTGACCATGCCCAGCGCGCCGTCGTTGAGCACGACATAGAGCACGGTCAGGCCCAGTTCGGCCGCGACGGTGATCTCCTGGCCGTTCATCAGATAGCTGCCGTCGCCGGTCAGGCAGACGACCGGGCAGCGGCGGTTGGCCAGCGCGATGCCGACGGCCGAGCCGATGGCCCAGCCCATGGGCGCGAAGTCCATCGTCACGCGCAGCCAACTGGAGCTGCGCATGCGCCTCTCCTGGCCCGCGGGCAGGAAGGCACCGCCCGGCATGCGCGCGCTGCGCTGGTCGTGCGGCGCGAGGTAGTGCACGGCCCAGGCCGCGCTGTTGCCGGCGTCGGCGACGAAGCGGGTCTGCGGCGGGCAGCGCTCGCCCAGGCTGGCGACGAGGCGCTGCGGCTTCACGGGCGCGCTGTCGCCGCGCAGGGCCTGCGGGCTGTCGACCATGGCCTCGTAGGCCTGGCGCGCCATCTGCGGGTGCAGGAAGGGCAGCAGCTGCGCCTCCTGCCCCTGGTGCGACGGCGCGAGCAGCGCGATCAGCTGCTCGCAGACCGACTTGATGTGGCCACGCACGTGCAGCCGCGCCATCGGCGAGCGCATCAGGTTCTCGTCGCTGTCGTCGACATGGACGAGGCGGCTGTTCAGCAGCGCGGTGGACCAGCCGCCGCTGCTGAACTCGCCGAAGCCCGTGCCCAGCGCGATGACGAGGTCGGGCTCGCCCTGCAGCAGCTCGGCCGCGCTCGCATGGCCGCCGAAGCCGAACACGCCCCGGTAGCTCGGGTGGCGCGGGTTGATGAAGCCCTTGCCGTCCGGCGTCGTGATGAAGCGGCCTTCGGTGCGCCGCACGAGCTGCATCAGCTCGTTGGCCGCCTCGCCGCAGCCGTCGCCGATCAGCCAGACCGGCTGGCGCGCCGAGAACAGCAGCCGCGCGAGCTGGCGCACCGCGGGCAGATCGACGAGGGCCGGCGCGCGGCGCAGCAGGCCGGCGAAGTCCGGCGCCTCCAGCCCGTCGGCCAGCGGCTGGCGCAGGATGTCCACCGGGATGGACAGGTGGCTGGGGCCGCTGGGCGCGCGCTGGGCCTGCATCAGCGCATTGAAGAGCTTGGTCGGCAGCTGCTCGGCATGCGAGACCAGCGAGTTGTAGCGCGTGCAGGGCCGGAACATCGCAACGGTGTTGATGCCCGTGCAGCTCGACTCCTGCAGCGCGCCCCGGCCGAAGTTGCGAATCGGCGGCTGGCCGGTGATGACCAGCAGCGGCACGTGGTTGTCGTAGGCGCAGGCCACGCCGGTGATGAGGTTGGTGGCGCCCGGCCCGGAGGTCGCGATGCACACGCCCAGCCGCCCGGTCTCGCGGGCATAGCCGTCGGCCATATAGGCCGCGCCCTGCTCGTTGCGCGCCACGACGGCCTGCGGGCCGCCGCGGCGGGCGCTGCGCGCCAGCGCGTTGTAGAGCGGCTCGACGGCGCCGCCGGGCACGCCGAAGACGTAGTCGACGCCCAGGGCCGCCAGCGCAGCGACGATCAGGTCGGCGGCGTCCTGCGCCGGTTCGGTCACCCGGGCGAAGGCCGGGGCAAGAGCAGTGTTGGCTTCCACGTTGCAAGCAGGCAAGGGACGCCGCACGTGGCGAGGCGGCGGGCGCTGAGAAAGCGCCTCGCCCCCGTCGGGACCGCACGGCATCGGGAACGGATTGAGCCCACCGGGATGGGCTCGCGAGCAGCCGTGGACGGTCGTCCGGGCGGCCTCTTCCCCCTGCGTGCGCTTCGGGCAAAAGCCCTGCGGCATCTATGGCCTGCGCATGAATGCCATTGGCAACCGCGCAGTGAGATCAACTGTATCCATTTGCAACGGCGGCGCATCCCCGCGAATGCGGGCGACGGAGTCAGGGCTTGCCTGATGCTGCCGCATGCGGCAGCGCGGCCACGCCGGCGCCTGAGCGCCGGTTCAAGCGCTCTTCGTCGGGCGATCGGACTCAGCGCGCCGCGATGGCCGAGATCTGGATGAGTGCGTCCCGGGGCAGCCGGCCGGCCTGGATCGTGGCCCGGGCGGGCGGCTTGTCCTGGAAGAACTTCGCGTAGACGGCGTTCATCTTGCCGAAGTCGTTGATGTCCTTCAGGTAGACCGTCGTCGACACGACGTCCGCCATCGTCATGTGGTTAGCGGCCAGCACGGCCTTCAGGTTGTCGAGCGCCATCGCCGTCTGTTCCTCGATGGGCCCGGTGCTCAGCTGGTTGGTCTTCGGGTCGATGGCGGCCTGGCCGGACAGGAACAGCAAGTTGCCCACCCGCACGCCCTGCGAATAGGGGCCGATCGGTGCGGGAGCATCCTTGCTCACGACGACCTCCTTCACGAGGGGCGGGGCAGCGCAAGCCGACAGGGCGAGCAGCAGAGGAAACAACACACGCTTCATGCGACCTCCAGGACGACAGGTTGGCGGCGTTTCGTCGCTCCGCTTCGCCGCGGCAGCCTCCGATGGGAGCGACGCCGCAGTCTGCCGCCCGGCGCCTGAAAGCGCAACGCGGCCGCGTCAGGTCTTGAGCCGGTAGCCCACGCCCGCCTCGGTCAGCAGCCACTGCGGCCGGTTGGGGTCGGCCTCCAGCTTCTTGCGCAGATTGGCCATGTGCACGCGGACGTAGTGCACGTCCTCGGCATGGCCGGGGCCCCAGACGGCCTTCAGCAGGTGCTGGTGGGTCAGCACGCGGCCCGGCGCGGCGGCCAGCTCCTGCAGCAGCCGGTACTCGATGGGCGTCAGGCGCAGCTCCTCGCCGCCCCGCGTGACGGTGCGCAGCGCGCGGTCCACGGCGATGTCGCCGAAGCGCAGCACGGGGTCGGCATCGTTGCCGCCGCCGCCACCTCCCCTCGTGAAGCGGCGCAGCTGCACGCGCACGCGAGCCAGCAGCTCGGCCACGCCGAAGGGCTTGACGAGGTAGTCGTCGGCACCGGCGTCCAGGGCCTGCACCTTGCGCTCCTCGCCCTCGCGGGCCGACAGCACCAGCACCGGCGCCTGCGACCAGCCGCGGAACTCGCGGATGAAGTCCAGGCCGTCGCCGTCGGGCAGGCCCAGGTCCAGCACGACCAGCTCGGGGCGGCGCGTCGCCGCGTCGATGAGGCCGCGGGCCAGCGTGGCCGCCTCGAAGACCTCGATGCCCTCGCTCTCCAGCGCCATGCGCACGAAGCGCCGGATCTCCGGCTCATCCTCGATCATCAACACGCGTGCGGCGCTCACTCCGGTTTCTCCTGTGGCGGCTGACCGAGAGGAAGTTCGATGCGAACGCAGGCGCCGCCGGTCGCCACATTGTGGGCGCTGATGCGCCCGCCATGCGCCTCGACGATGGCCTTGCAGATGGCCAGGCCCAGGCCGACGCCGGGCGTGGCGCTCTCGCGGTCGCCGCGCTCGAACTTGTCGAAGAGCTGGGCCTCGCGGCCCGCCGGAAAGCCCGGGCCGCTGTCGCTGACATCGATCTCGACCTGCCGCCCCGCCGTGCGCGCGGCGACGCGGATGGGGCCGGACGCGTACTTGGCCGCGTTCTCCAGCAGGTTGACGAGCACGCGCTCGATGAGCACGGCGTCCAGCTCGACGAGGGGCAGCTCTGCCGCCAGGTCCACCGCCACGTCGCGGCCGGCCAGCACTTCGTCCAGGCCGGCGAGCGCGCTGCCGACGACCTCCTGCAGCGGCAGCCAGTGGCGGTTGAGCTGCACCGCGCCGGACTGCAGCCGCGCCATGTCCAGCAGATTGCCCACCAGCGCGCTCATGCGCAGCGCCGAGCGGCGCACCGCGTCGGCCACCTCGGCCTGGGGCGGGTTCAGCGGCGTCAGCTTCAGCGCGTCGGCCAGGCCCACGAGGGCGGCCAGCGGCGTGCGCAGGTCGTGGGAGACGGCCGTCAGCAGCGAGTTGCGCAGGCGCTCGCTCTCGATCTGCAGCGTGCTCTGCTGCGCCACCTCGATGTAATGGATGCGCTCCAGCGAGATGGCCAGCAGCGCCGCACAGGTGTCCAACAGCTCGCGCTCGTCGGGCAGCCAGCGCCGGCCCTGGCCGTCGACGGCGAGCACGCCGCGCAGCCGCATCGGCGCCGTCAGCGGCAGCATCAGGCAGGGGCTGGCGGGCAGCGTGTCGGTGCCCTGCCCGGCCGGCTGGCCGTGGTCGAAGGCCCATTGCGCAACGCCCAGGTCGGGCTGGGCGCTGCCCGAGCCCTGGACGGGCAGCACGGAAAGCACCTCGCGGCCGGGCGTGGCGCCGAGCGGCGGCGCGAGCACGGCCGACGCGACGCCGAACTCGGCGCGCAGGAAGCGCGTGCCGATCTCGGCCACCTGCTCGGGCACGAGGGCGGCGCCGAGGTCGCGCGACATCGCATACAGCCCGCGCACGCGGCGCTCGCGCTCCCGGGCCGCACGGGCCTGGGCCTGCAGGCCGGCCGCGAGCTGGCCGATGACCAGACCCACCAGCAGCAGCACGGCGAAGGTGACGAGGTATTGCGCGTCACTGACGGCGAAGGACCAGCGCGGCTCGACGAAGAAGAAGTCGAAGGCCGCGACGCCCGCCAGCGCGGCCAGCGCCGCCGGTGCGCGGCCGAAGCGCAGCGCCACGCCGACGACGTTGAGCAGGTAGAGCATCGCGATATTGGTCACCGCGATGAGATCCAGCAGCAGTCCGTTGATGGCCGTCGTCAGCGCGACGCCGGCCAGCGCCGCCGCGAAGCCGCGCAGCATGTGCGGCGCCAGCAGGCCGCGCGGCATGCGCGGCTGCGGCTCTGCGTCGCGCGCCACGGTCGGCAGCGCGACCTGCAGCACGTCCATGTCGTCGGCCAGGCGGTTCAGCGCCTCGGCCAGCGAGAGCCGGCCCGGCCAGCGCCAGGCGCTCTCGCGCCGGCCGACGACAAGGCGGGCCAGGTTGTGCTCGCGCGCATAGCCCACCAGCGCCGCCCCCACCTCGGGCGCCGACAGCAGGGCCGTGCGCGCGCCCAGGCTCTTGGCCAGCTCCAGCGTGCGCTGCACGCGCTGGCGGTCCGCGTCGCCCAGCGCCCTTGCCGTCTGCACATGCACGGCATGCCACTCCAGCCCGAGCTGCTGGGCCAGGCGGGCCGCGCTGCGCACGACCTTGTCGCTGTTGCCGCCGGGGCCGACGCAGGCCAGCAGCGATTCGCGGTTGGGCCAGACGGCCCCCTGCGCCAGCTGCGTGTGCTCGCGCCGGTAGGCCTGCATCTGGTCGTCGACGCGGTCGGCCGTGCGGCGCAGCGCCAGCTCGCGCAGCGCGAGCAGATTGCCCTTGCGGAAGAAGTTCTTGGCCGCGCGCTCGGCCTGCTGCGGCAGATAGACCTTGCCTTCTTTCAGCCGCTGCAGCAGCTCGTCGGGCGGCAGGTCGACGACGACCACCTCGTCGGCCTCGTCGAAGACCTTGTCGGGCAGCGTCTCCCAGACGCGGATGCCGGTGATGCCGCCGACGACGTCGTTCAGGCTCTCCAGGTGCTGCACGTTCAGCGTCGTCCAGACCTCCACGCCGGCCTCGCGCAGCTCCTGCGCGTCCTGCCAGCGCTTGGCATGCCGCGAGCCGGGCGCGTTGCTGTGGGCCAGCTCGTCCAGCAGCAACACGCCGCCGGGTTCGGCCGCGCCCCAGGCCAGCGCCGCGTCGAGGTCGAATTCGCGCAGCGCCTGGCCGCGCCCGGCCACCTCCCTCAGCGCGATGCGCGGCAGGTCGCGGGCGATGGCCTCGGTGTCGGCACGTGCATGGGTCTCGACGACGCCGATGCGCACCGGCCGGCCCTGCAGCTTGGCGGCATGCGCGGCCGCCAGCATCGCGAAGGTCTTGCCGACGCCGGCATTGGCGCCGAAGAAGATCTTCAGCCGGCCGCGCTTGGCGGCGGCTTCGTCGCGCTGCACCTTGGCCAGCAGCGCATCAGGGTCGGGGCGGTCGTCGGTCATCAGGCGTGCGGCAGGGCATCAAGTGCGAGATTAAGCCTCAGCACATTGACGCGCGGCTCGCCGATGAAGCCCAGCCAGCGGCCCTCGGTGTGCTGCTCGACGAGGGCGCGCAGCTTCGCGACCGGCAGGCCGCGCACGCGCGCGACGCGGGCCAGCTGGTAGTCGGCGGCGGCGCGGCTGATGTGGGGGTCCAGGCCGCTGGCCGAGGTGGTCACGAGGTCGACCGGCACGGGCAGCATGTTGCCCGGATCGGCCGCGCGCAGCGCCTGGATGCGCGCCTTGACGGCATCCGCCAGGGCCGGCGCCGTCGGCGCGAGGTTGGAGCCGGACGAATTGCCCGCGTTGTAGGGCATGGGGCCGGTGGCCGACGGGCGGCTCCAGAAGTGGCCGGGGTCGGCAAAGGTCTGGCCGATCAGCGTCGAGCCGACGGGCTTGCCGTCGCGCGCGACGAGGCTGCCGTTGGCCTCGTCAGGGAACAGCCCCTGCGCAACGCCGGTGACGACGAGCGGATAGGCCAGGCCGGTGACAAGGCTCAGCACGACGAACAGCGTCAGCGCGGGCCGCCACAGCGGCACCTCGGCCGTGGCCGCCGAGGCGGCGGGAGGGGTGGAAAGCGTGGTGGTCATGACGGGTTTCCTGTTCAGAAGGTCTTCTTCAGGCCGACGACCAGCGCGGTCTTGCCCATGAATTTTCCATTCACGGGACTGGCATAGGTCGTCTTGTCGGCGTCCGTGCCGACGAGGGATCCGCTCAGTACCAGGCCGGAGAAGTCCTTGGCCAGCGTCAGCGAGTAGTCGGTGTAGGAAGCGGCCGCGAGATGCCTGACTGTCTGGTGGCCGACGTGCGGCGCCAGGCTGAAGCCGTCGCCGATGTCGAAGTTGGCCGTCACGTCGAGGTAGCCGCTGTTCCTGCTGTCGGCGTAGCCGAACAAATTGGTCGTGCTGTGCGAATACTTGGCCGTCACCGGGCCGAAGCTCACCGCGCCGTAGAGCTCGAAGGTGTTGGCGCTGGGGTTGAGCTTGTTGCTCGGGTAGACGTACTGCAGCACGCCGACGTCCAGCGTCAGGCCCTTGGCGACCTCGGTCCTGTAGCCGCCGTACAGGTCGACCTCGACGTCGCCGTCGCCACCGGCGTCCTTGACCCACTTGATCGTCGAGGCCCAGGTGCCGACATAGAAGCCGTTCGCGCCGGCGTAGTCGATGCCGCCTTGCAGAGCGGGCCTCAGGCGGCTCTGCGAGATGCCGCGGTAGCGGTACTCGCTGACGACGCCGACATTGAAGGACAGCGGATCTGCCGCGGGCGCGGGTTCGTCGGCAAAGGCGGGAATGGCGGCCGCGAGGGCCAGCAGGGAAACGAGTGTTTTCATGAAATTTGGAAGTGGGTTCAAGCCAGGCCGAGCGCGACGAGGATGAGGTCGATGATCTTGATGCCGATGAAGGGCACGATGACTCCGCCCAGGCCGTAGACCAGCAGGTTGCGGCGCAGCAGCGCGGCCGCGCCGATGGCGCGGTAGCGCACGCCCTTCAAGGCCAGCGGGATCAGCACGACGATGATCAGCGCGTTGAAGATGACGGCGCTCAGGATGGCCGAGTTGGGGCTGGCCAGGCGCATCACGTTCAGCGCCGACAGCTGCGGGTAGGTCGACACGAAGGCCGCCGGCAGCACGGCGAAATACTTGGCCAGGTCGTTGGCGATGGAGAAGGTTGTCAGCGACCCGCGCGTCATCAGCATCTGCTTGCCGGTCTCGACGACCTCGATGAGCTTGGTCGGGTTGCTGTCGAGGTCGACCATGTTGCCCGCCTCCTTGGCGGCCTGGGTGCCGGTGTTCATCGCGACAGCCACGTCGGCCTGGGCCAGGGCCGGCGCGTCGTTGGTGCCGTCACCGGTCATCGCGACCAGCTTGCCCTGCGACTGCTGCTCGCGGATCAGCGCCAGCTTGGCCTCGGGCGTGGCCTCGGCCAGGAAGTCGTCCACACCGGCCTCCGCCGCGATGGCTGCGGCCGTCAGCCGGTTGTCGCCAGTGACCATGACCGTCTTGATGCCCATGCGGCGCAGTTGCGCGAAGCGCTCCTTGATGCCGGGCTTGACGATGTCCTTCAGTTCGACGACGCCGAGGATGCGCGCGCCGTCGGCAACCGCCAGCGGCGTGCTGCCGCGGCGCGCGGCCTCGTCCACCGTGGCCTGCACGCTGGCGGGCCAGCGGCCACCCAGGGCCTCGACATGGGTGCGCACCGCGCTTCCGGCGCCCTTGCGGATGCGGCGCTCGCCGAGGTCGACGCCGCTCATGCGCGTCTGCGCCGTGAACGGCACGAACTCGCCGTGGCCGGAGGCCGGGGCAGCGGGGCCGAACTTGCGGTCGGCCAGGGCCACGATGCTGCGGCCCTCGGGCGTCTCATCGGCCAGCGAGGCCAGGCGCGCCGCGTCGGCCAGCCGGGCCTCGCTGACGCCGTCCAGCGGCCAGAAGGCATCGGCCTGGCGGTTGCCCAGCGTGATGGTGCCGGTCTTGTCCAGCAGCAGCACGTCGACGTCGCCGGCGGCCTCGACGGCGCGGCCCGACGTGGCGATGACATTGGCCTGCAGCATGCGGCTCATGCCCGCCACGCCCACGGCCGACAGCAAGCCGGCGATGGTGGTCGGGATCAGGCAGACCAACAGTGCGACGAGCACGACGATGCCAACCGGCTGCCCGGCGCCCGCGACCGCCACGCTGAACTGCGAGAACGGCAGCAGCGTGGCGCACACGCCCAGGAAGACCAGCGTCAGCGCGACGAGCAGGATGGTCAGCGCGATCTCGTTGGGCGTGCGCTTGCGCTGCGCGCCTTCGACCATCGCGATCATGCGGTCGACGAAGGTCTCGCCGGGGTTGACGGCCACGCGGGCGACGACCCAGTCGGACAACACGCGCGTGCCGCCGGTCAGCGCCGAGAAGTCGCCGCCGCTCTCGCGGATGACGGGGGCCGATTCGCCGGTGATGGCGCTCTCGTCCACGGACGCGACGCCGTCGACGACCTCGGCATCGGCCGGCACGACGTCGCCGGTCTCGATGAACACCAGCTCGCCCTTGCGCAGCGTGCTGGCCTCGCGCGGCGTCCACTTCAGCGACTCGCGTGGCGCGCCGGCCTTCCAGCCGGCGAGGACCTTGGCCCAGGTCTCCTTCTTCAGGCCACGCAGCGACGCGGCCTGCGCCTTGCTTCGGCCCTCGGCCAGTGCCTCGGCGAAGTTGGCGAACAGCACGGTGAACCACAGCCACACGGTCACCGCGATGACGAAGCCATTCGGTTGGGCGATGGACAGGGCCGTCGTCAGCAGGCTGCCCAGGTAGACGACGAACATCACCGGGTTGCGCAACTGCGTGCGCGGGTCCAGCTTGCGGAAGGAATCGGCCAGCGCGGCGCGGGTCAGCGCGGGGTCGAACAGGGAGAAACCGGCGCGTTTCATTGCGCACCCCACAGAGTCAGATGCTCGACGACGGGCCCCAGGGCCAGCGCCGGCACATAGTTCAGAAGACCGACCAGCAGCACGGTGCCGATCAGCAGCACGACGAACAGCGGGCCGTGCGTGGGCAGCGTGCCCTCGCCGGGGGCGAGGCGCTTCTTGGCCGCCAGCGAGCCGGCCATGGCCAGCACCGGCACGATGACGCCGAAGCGGCCGATCCACATCACCAGGCCCAGCAGCAGGTTGTAGAAGGGCGTGTTGGCCGACAGGCCGGCGAAGGCGCTGCCGTTGTTGTTGCCGGCGGACGAGAACGCATACAGCACCTCGCTGAAGCCATGCGCGCCGGGCGCGGCGATGCCGGCCTTGCCCGGCTCCATGACGACGGCGATGGCCGTGCCGACGAGCACGGCGAGCGGCGTCAGCAGGATGGCCAGCGACACCATCTTCATCTCGTGCGCCTCGATCTTCTTGCCGAGGTATTCGGGCGTGCGGCCGATCATCAGCCCGGCGACGAAGACGGCCAGGATGGCGAACACCAGCATGCCGTACAGGCCCGCGCCGACGCCGCCGAAGACGACCTCGCCGAGCTGCATCATGACCAGGGGCACGAGGCCGCCCAGCGGCGTGAAGCTGTCGTGCATCGCGTTGACGGCGCCGCAGCTGGCGGCGGTCGTGATGACGGCGAACAGCGACGAGGCCTCGATGCCGAAGCGCACTTCCTTGCCCTCCATGTTGCCGCCGGACTGCGCAATACTCTGGGTCGCGTCGACGCCGAGCTTGGCGAGCTGCGGGTTGCCGGCCTGTTCGGCCGCCGTGGCCACGACGACCGCGACGACGAACATCGCCGTCATCGCGCCCAGCAGCGCCCAGCCCTGGCGCATGTCGCCCACCTGCCGGCCCATGACGAAGCACAGCGCCGCCGGGATCAGGAAGATGGACAGCATCTGCAGCGCGTTGGTGGCCGCGCTGGGGTTCTCGAAGGGATGCGCCGAGTTCGCGTTGAAGAAGCCGCCGCCGTTGGTGCCCAGCATCTTGATCGCGAGCTGCGAGGCCACCGGGCCGAGGGCGATGCTCTGGCCCTGGCCGCTCTTGTCTTCCATGACGGGCTGGCCGTCGGCGCCCTTGAGCGGCTGGCCGTCGGCGCCGACCTTGGGCTCCTGCCAGCTCTGCGCCTCGAGGGTCGTCACGTCCTGGTAGGGCCTGAGCGTCTGCACGACGCCCATGCCGGCCAGCACCAGCGCGAACACCAGGGACAGCGGCAGCAGCACCCACAGCGTCGCGCGGGTCAGGTCGGTCCAGACATTGCCGATGGCCTTGCCGCTGTGGCGGGCGAAGCCGCGCACCAGCGCGACGACGACGGCGATGCCGGTGGCGGCGGACAGGAAGTTCTGCACCGTCAGCGCGAGCATCTGGGTCAGATAGCTCATCGTCGTCTCGCCGCCATAGCCCTGCCAGTTGGTGTTGGTCACGAAGCTGACGGCGGTGTTGAAGGCCGAGTCGGGCGTGACGGCGGCCAGGCCCTGCGGGTTCAGCGGCAGCCATTGCTGCAGGCGCTGCAGCGCGTAGACGGCGAAGACGCCCAGCGCATTGAAGATCAAGAGGCCGAGCGCATAGCTCAGCCAGCCCTGCTCGGCATCGGCATCGACGCCGGCCAGCCGCAGCAGGCCACGCTCGACGCGGCGCAGCCAGCCCACGCGGCCTTCCATCGCCGCGTGGATCCAGCGCGCCAGCGGCCAGGCCAGCGCGAAC
The DNA here is from genome assembly GCF_026712205.1 of Pelomonas aquatica. GTDB lineage: Bacteria > Pseudomonadota > Gammaproteobacteria > Burkholderiales > Burkholderiaceae_C > Pelomonas > Pelomonas aquatica. The sequence continues at coordinate 34,366 of NZ_JAPPUW010000023.1, read as the reverse complement.
AAGACGACGAGGAAGACGATCAGCTGAATCCAGGCGGACGTGCTCATGACAGGTCCTCCGGGAACAGCAGCGCCCAGAACAGATAAGCGACCAGCCCGACGACGAGGATGGTCGCAGCGATTTCGAAGCCGCTCATGACTTCCTCCTCGCCAGCTTGTCGCAGCCCCAGGCCGCGAGACCGGTCACAAGCGCGAGAGCCGCGCAGAGACCGAGAAAAACGATGTCCATGACACCTCCATAACGATGGAGGTCATTCTGGAAATCGGGCCGTCAAGCCGCCGACAAGAACGCGGCGGGCGGCATCAAGAAAGCATCAAGATTTGGGCAGCGCGAGCTGGGTGATGTCGATGCCGCGCTCCGCGGCGATGGCTTCCAGCACCGGCAGCAGCGGCCCCAGCTTCTCGTCCAGCGCGTCGCGCACGGTGTCGACGACGACCTGGGTGCTGCGCTCGATCTCGATGTGCACCGCGTCGCCAACGTCCTTGTCGCCGAAGGTCGTCATGCGCAGCGTCTCGGGGATGAGCCAGACCTCGAACCAGCCCGAGCCGTCGCGCTCGCGCCGGGCCTCGGCCACGGTCAGGCTGCAGCCGTTGACGCCGATGTATCCCTTGGCGAAGACATAGCGCATCCACGGCGCCGGCAGCGCGAAGCGGATGACGTGGTTGTTGTCGGGCCTGCGGATCTCTGCGATGCGGGCAGACACGTCCACATGCCCCGACAGCGGATGGCCGCCGATCTCGACGCCCTCCTTCGCGGCGCGCTCGACGTTCAGGCCCGAGCCCACCATCAGGCCGCCCAGCGTCGTCAGCCTGAGCGTCTGCGCCATCACGTCGAAGCTGGCCACGCCGGGCGCCGGGCGCTCGGTGACGGTCAGGCAGACGCCGTCGCAGGACACGCTAGCACCGATGGCCAGTTCCGCGTCGAAGCCCTGCGGGAACTTCAGGTGCAGCGTGTGCAGGCCCTCGCGGGCCTCGATGGATTCGACGCGGGCGACGCCCTGGACGATGCCTGTGAACATGATGAAAAAGGGCCCCGAAGGGCCGCCTGGAGAGAGTCGGGCCAGCTTACCAGCTGACCTCGCGGTCGGGGGTCGAGCCGATCTTGTGGATGGACAGGTCGGCGCCCTCGAACTCCTGCTCGGCGTCCAGCCGCAGGCCGACGAAGCGCTTGATGACGCCGTAGACGACGAAGCCACCCGCCAGCGCCCAGGCCACGCCGCCCAGCGTGCCCAGCAGCTGCGCACTCAGGCTGACGCCGCCGATACCGCCCAGCGCCTTCTGGCCGAAGATGCCGCAGGCGATACCGCCCCAGGCGCCGCACAGGCCATGCAGCGGCCAGACGCCGAGCACGTCGTCGATCTTCCAGCGGTTCTGCGTCAGCGTGAAGAACTGGACGAACAGCCAGCCGGCCACGCCGCCGGTCACCAGCGCGCCCAGCGGGTGCATGAGGTCCGAGCCGGCGCAGACGGCCACCAGGCCGGCCAGCGGGCCGTTGTAGGCAAAGCCGGGGTCGTTGCGGCCGAGCAGCGTGGCCACCAGCGTGCCACCCACCATGGCCATCAGCGAGTTCACGGCCACGAGGCCGGACATCTTGTCCAGCGTCTGCGCGCTCATCACGTTGAAGCCGAACCAGCCCACGGTCAGCACCCAGGCGCCCAGGGCCAGGAAGGGGATGCTGGATGGCGGGTGGGCGCTCATCGCGCCGTCCTTGCGGTAGCGGTTCAGGCGCGGGCCGAGCAGCAGCACGGCCGCGAGGCCGATCCAGCCGCCCACCGCGTGCACGACGACGCTGCCGGCGAAGTCATGGAACTCGGCGCCCGTGGCGGCCTTGAGCCAGGCCTGGATGCCGAAGGCCTGGTTCCAGGCGATGCCCTCGAAGAAGGGGTAGACGAAGCCGACGATGATCGACGTGGCCGCCAGCTGCGGGCCGAAGCGGGCCCGTTCGGCGATGCCGCCCGACACGATGGCGGGAATGGCCGCCGCGAAGGTCAGCAGGAAGAAGAACTTGACGAGCTCGTAGCCGTTCTTCTGCGCCAGCGTCTCGGCCCCGGAGAAGAAGTGCGTGCCGTAGGCGACGAGGTAGCCGATCAGGAAATAGGCCAGCGTGGACACGGCGAAGTCCACGAGGATCTTCACCAGCGCATTGACCTGGTTCTTCTTGCGCACGGTGCCCAGCTCCAGGAAGGCGAAGCCTGCATGCATGGCGAGCACCATGATGGCGCCCAGCAGGATGAAGAGCGCGTCCGCGCCCTGCTTGATCGATGACTCCAACGCTGTCTCCGGCCCCAGGTTCCAGGCTTGGGCGACATGCACCAAGCCGAACCGGCATGCACCGAAACAGCAAATTCAATGCCCGCTTTTAAGGCGCAGTCTTTTGGCGGGAAGGCACCACAAGGCGGCGATCAGCCCTTGTTTGGTGCGCTGAGCGCACTCTTCTCGAACGCTTCCGCACTGAATCCGAGCGTCAGCCGGCCGTCCGGCCAGCGCACCACCGGTCGCTTGATGACGCTGGGCTCGGCCAGCATCAGGGCCGTGGCGCTGGCGTCGTCGACGACGCCGGCCTGGGTGGCATCGTCCAGCCGGCGCCAGGTCGTGCCGGCGCGGTTGACCAGCCTGTCGCGGCCGAAGGCCTGCAGCCAGGCCGGCAGCAGTTCCGCGGGAACGCCCTGCTTCTTGAAGTCATGGAAGACGACCTCCAGGCCCTGTCCGGCCAGCCAGGCGCGGGCCTTCTTGACGGTGTCGCAATTGGGAATGCCATAGACGGTGATCATGGGGCGCGAAGCTACCATGAGCCGGTTGCCATCCAAGCCAACGGAGATGCGATGCTGAAGACGATCAAGAGCCGCCTGCTGGCGGCATGCCTGGGTCTGATGGTGGTGTCGGTGCTGCTGGCCACGCTGACCAGCTACCGCGCCGCGCGCAGCACCATCCTGCACGACCTGGCCGCGCAGCTCGGCGCCAACGGCCAGGCGCAGGCGGACCGCATCGCCTCCTGGGCCAAGGGGCAGAAGCATGTCGTGCAGGCCATGGCGCCGGCCCTGGCCGCGGCCGACCCGGCGCCGGCGCTGCAGCAGGGGCTGACCTCGGGCGCGCTGGACCTGGCCTATGTCGGCGGCGCCGACAAGCGCATGGTCTCGGTGCCGGACCGCCAGCGCGCGGCCGACTACGACCCCACGTCGCGCACCTGGTACAAGCTCGCGTCCACGAGCCCCGAGCCGGTGCTGACGGCGCCCTATATCGCCGCCTCGTCCAAGAAGCTGGTCGTCACCTTCGCCTATGCGATCCGCGCCGGTGGCGAGATCAAGGGCGTGGCCGGCTCCGACGTGACGCTGGACGAGGTCGTCACGACGATCAACCAGCTCAAGCCCACGCCGTCGGGCTTCGCCTTCCTGGCCGACAAGGCTGGCAAGATCATCGCCCACCCGGATGCCGCGCTGACGCTCAAGCCCATGACCGAGCTGGCGCCCGAGCTGACGCCGGCCAGGCTGACCGGGGCCGGCGCCGACGAACTCGTCGAGGTCAACGTCGGCGAGCACGGCTTCTTCCTGCGCGCAGCGCCCGTGGCCGGCACGGACTGGCTGCTCGTCACGGCGGCCGAGCGCGGCGAGGCGCTGGCCTCGCTGAGCGCGCTGCTGCGCGACGCCGGCATCGCCCTCGTGCTGCTGCTCGTCGGCGCGACGCTGTTCGCGACCTGGCTGGTCAACTCCCTGCTGCACCGCCTCGTCGTCGTGAAGGACGCGATGCTGCAGATCGGCAGCGCCGGGGGCGGCGACCTGACCCAGCGCCTGAACGACGCCGGCGAGGACGAGCTGAGCGACATCGCGCGCGCCTTCAACCAGTTCGTGTCGCAGATCGAATCCGTCATGCGCGGCGTGGCCGCCAGCGCCGAGTCCATCGCGACGGCCTCGCGCGAGATCGCGGCCGGCGCCCAGGATCTGAGCGGCCGCACCGAGAGCGCCGCCGCCAGCCTGGAGCAGACGGCCTCGTCCATGCAGCACATCACGCAGACCGTGCAGCGCAGCGCCGACCAGGCGCAGGAGGCCGACGGCCATGCCCGCGGCACCGCCGACGTGGCCCAGCGCGGCGGTGAGGTGGCCCAGCAGGTGGCCTCGACGATGCAGGAGATCAGCGCCAGCTCGGTGCGCATCAACGACATCATCGGCACCATCGACGGCATCGCCTTTCAGACCAACATCCTCGCGCTGAACGCGGCCGTGGAAGCCGCGCGCGCCGGCGAGCAGGGCCGCGGCTTCGCGGTCGTGGCCGGCGAAGTGCGCGCGCTGGCCCAGCGCAGCGCCGAGGCGGCCCGGGAGATCAAGGGCCTGATCGGCAGCAGCGTGGAGCGCGTTGCCGACGGCAGCCGCCTCGTCGACGAGAGCGCGCAGACCATGCAGGAGATCCTGCGCAGCGTGCAGCGCGTGACGGCCATCGTCACCGAGATCAGCGCCGGCGCGGCCGAGCAGAGCCGCGGCATCGGCGAGGTCAACACCGCCGTCTTGCAGCTGGACCAGATGACGCAGCAGAACGCCGCCCTCGTCGAGCAGTCCGCCGCCGCGGCCGAGAGCCTGAAGGACCAGGCCGCGCAGCTGTCGCAGATCGTCGCCACCTTCCGCATCGGCCGCCGATGATCGACTGGCTGGACGAGGCCACGCTCGACTTCCCCCCGAGCTCGCACGCCCTCGGTGCGCGCACCGACGCACCCGGCCTGCTCGCCGCCGGCGGCACGCTGACGCCGCAGCGACTGGAAGCCGCCTACCGCCGAGGCGTCTTCCCCTGGTACGGCCCCGGCCAGCCGCCGCTGTGGTGGGCGCCCGACCCGCGCATGGTGTTGAAGACGGCCGACTTCAAGCTGTCGCGCTCGCTGCGCAGGACGGTGCAGCGCTTCGCCGCGACGCCCGGCTGCGAGATCCGCGTCGACCATGATCGCGCCGCCGTGCTCCAGGCCTGCGCCGGCGCGCCGCGCGACGGGCAGGCGGGCACCTGGATCGTGCCCGAGCTGCAGGCCGCCTACCTGGCCTGGCCGGCCCTGCACAGCGTCGAGACCTGGGTGGACGGCGAGCTCGCCGGCGGCCTGTACGGCGTCAACCTCGGCCGCATGTTCTACGGCGAATCGATGTTCATGCGCCGCACGGACGCGTCCAAGATCGCGCTGTGCGCGCTGGTCTGCCTGTGCCGGGAATTCGGCATCCCGTGGATCGACTGCCAGCAGAACACCCGGCACCTGGCCTCGCTGGGGGCCGCCGAAGTGCCCAGGAACAGGTTCGAAGCCCATCTTGCCGCCCATGTCGACGAGCCCGCGCCGCGGCCGTGGACCTATCATCCGGACTACTGGCACCAGCATCTGCTGAATCCGACGTGACCCATCCCAAAGAACTGCCGCTTGCGCAGATCCAGTTCTATGCCACGGCGGCCTATCCGTGCAGCTATGTGCCGGGCCGCCAGGCGCGCTCGCAGGTCGCCACGCCCAGCCACCTGATCCACGCCGACGCCTACTCCAACCTCGTCGCGGCGGGCTTTCGCCGCAGCGGCCTGTTCACCTACCGCCCCTACTGCGACCAGTGCCGCGCCTGCGTCGCGCTGCGCGTGCCGGTCGACCGCTTCCTGCCCAACCGCAGTCAGAAGCGCGCCTGGAAGGCCCATCGCCAGCTGCAGGCCAAGGTCATGCGCCTGGGCTACTCGCCCGAGCACTACGCCCTCTACCTGCGCTACCAGGCCGGCCGCCACAGCGGCGGCGGCATGGACCACGACAGCGTCGACCAGTACACGCAATTCCTGCTGCAGAGCCGCATCAACTCCCGCCTCGTCGAGTTCCGCGAGCCGATGCCGGACGGCAGCGCGCCGCTGCGCATGGTGTCCATCCTCGACATCCTCAGCGACGGCCTGTCGGCGGTCTACACCTTCTACGACCCGGACGTGGACGCCAGCTACGGCACCTATGGCGTGCTGTGGCAGATCCAGCAGACCCGCGAGCTCAAGCTCAGCCACCTCTACCTGGGCTACTGGATCGAGGAGAGCCCGAAGATGGCCTACAAGGCCGGCTTCAGGCCGCACCAGATCCTGCAGAACGGGGTCTGGACGGACGCCGCAGAAAGCTAGACCAGCACTTCCACACAGGCCGGGTGGCCGAGGAAGCCCTCGGGGCTGGCGCTGCGTCCATAGGCGCCGCTCTGGTAGACGACCGCCAGGTCACCGACCTCGCCGCGGGCAATGTCCATGCGGTCCGCCAGCAGGTCCAGCGGTGTGCACAGCGGGCCGACGATGCTCGCCGGCTCGGTGGCCGCTTCGCGGCGGCCCTGGGGCTCGACGGAGGCCGGGTAGTTCTTGCGCAGCACCTGGCCGAAGTTGCCCGAGGCCGACAGGTGGTGGTGCAGGCCGCCGTCCGCCACCAGGAAGACCTGGCCGCGCGACAGCTTGCGGTCGACGACGCGGCTGACGTAGATGCCGGCCTCGCCGACGAAATAACGGCCCAGTTCGATGACCAGCTTGGCCTGCGGCAGGTCCGCCCTGGCGCGCTCCTGCAAGGCCGCGAGGTTGGCCGCGATGGGCGCCAGGTCCAGCCGCGTCTCGCCCGGGAAATAGGGGATGCCGAAGCCGCCGCCCAGGTTCAGGAAGCGGACCGGCGCTGGTGCCGACTCGGACAGGCGCAGGGCCAGCTCGTAACTCTTGAGCTGGGCCTCGCAGATGGCCTCGGCCTTCAGGTTCTGCGAACCGGCGAACAGGTGGAAGCCCTCGAACGCGAGGCCGTCGCCGCCGAGGCGGCCGACCTCGGCCAGCACCTCGGGCAGCGCCTCGGCATCGATGCCGAACTGCTTGGGCCCGCCGCTCATGCGCATGCCCGAGCCCTTGAGCTCGAAGTCCGGGTTCACGCGCAGCGCGACGCGCGCCGGCTGGCCCAGGCGCTGCGACGCCCTGGCCAGCGCCGCCAGTTCGCGTGCCGACTCGACGTTGACAAGCACGCCGGCCGCGACGGCCTGGGCCAGCTCGATGTCGCGCTTGCCGGGGCCGGCGAAGCTGATCTCGTGCGGGTCGGCGCCCGCGTTCAGCGCCACCTGCAGCTCGCCGGCCGAGGCCACGTCGATGCCGTCGACCAGGCCCGCCATCAGCTGCACCAGCGCCGGCATCGGGTTGGCCTTCATCGCGTAATGCAGTTCGATGCCCTTGGGCAGGGCCGCGCGCAGCTCGGCCACGCGGGCCTTCAGCAGGCCGCGGTCGTAGGCATAGAAGGGCGTCTGGCCGACGCGCTCGGCCAGCACGGACAGGCGCTGGCCGCCGACGAGCAGTTCGCCACTGGCGTCGCGGGGAAAGAGGACGGGCGCGTGTTCGAGCACGCGCTTCGGGGCAGTGGGTTCGCTCATGCTGCGTGGCGCTCGGCCCAGTCGGTCGAGAGGGTCTTGCGGTCGATCTTGCCGTTGGGGTTGCGCGGCAGCGGGCCGCTGCGGGCAGCGATGCCGTGGGGCAGCATATAGGCCGGCATGCGGGCCTTGCAGGCGGCGGTCAGCGCGGCCAGATCCAGTTCGCTCGCGCCTTCGGGCGGCGTCACGATGACCTGGATAGCCTGGCCCAAGGTGTCGTGATCGACGCCGAAGGCGACGCACTCGCCCACCAGGCCGGTCGCGTACAGGATTTCCTCGACCTCGGTCGGGCTGACGCGGTAGCCCGAGGTCTTCATCATCTCGTCGCGGCGGCCGACGAAGTACAGGAAGCCCTCGGCATCGCGGCGCACCGTGTCGCCGGAGAACACGGCGAACTCGGGCAGCTGCAGGCCGCCCTCGCGCCCGCCGACGCCGACCGGCAGCGGCTTGTAGCGCTCGGCCGTCTTCTCGGCGTCGTTCCAGTAGCCCAGGCCGACGAGGGCGCCGCGGTGCACCAGCTCGCCGGGCTCGTCGGGCGCGCATTCCGTGCCGTCCTCGCGCAGCACCAGGATCTCGGCGTTCGGGATGGCGCGGCCGATGGAGTCCGGGCGGCGGTCCACCTCGCTCGGCGGCAGATAGGTCGAGCGGAAGGCTTCCGTCAGCCCGTACATCAGGAAGGGCCTGGCGGACGGCGCCTTGGCGCGCAGCAGGTCCAGCGTCGCGCGCGGCATGCGGCCGCCGGTGTTGGCGAAATAGCGCAGATGGGCGTCGATGGCGGCGGGCCATTCGAGCTGGGTCAGCTGGATGTAAAGCGGCGGCACGGCGGTCAGGCCCGTGACCTTCTCGCGCTCCATGGCCTTGAGCACGTCGCGCGGCAGCAGATAGTTCAGCAGCACGACGCGGGCGCCGCTGTGGAAGGCCGTCGTCAGCTGGCTGAAGCCGGCATCGAAGGACAGCGGCAGCGCGGCCAGCAGCGTGTCGCTGGCGCGGTTCTCGAGGTAGCCGGCCACGCTCTTGCCGCCGGCCACCAGGTTGCGGTGGGACAGCACGACGCCCTTGGGCCGGCCCGTCGAGCCCGAGGTGTAGAGGATGGCCGCCATGTCGGTGTCGATGACACGGTGACCATCGCGCGCCGATGCGCCCAGCAGCGCCGCCCAGTCATGCACCGGCACCGGCGCCGCGCCGGCGCCGCCGGTCAGCACGACATGGCGCAGCGACTGGCACTGGGTCAGCACCTCGCCGAGCTGCGACAGGCGCTCGGGCGAGGTGACGAGCACCCGCACGTCGCAGTCGCGCAGGATGAAGCCGACCTGCTCGGGCTTGAGCAGCGGATTCAGCGGCACGAAGACAGCACCGGCGGCCGGCGCGCCGAAGCTGGCGACGACCGTCTCGAAGCGCTTCTCGAGGTAGATCGCGACGCGCTCGCCGCGGGCCAGGCCCAGCTGCATCAGCCCGCCGGCGAAGCCGCGCACGGCCGCATCCAGCTCGCCGTAGCCCAGCGTCGCCGCGCCGTAGCTCAGGGCCGGGGCGTCGGGCGTGCGCTCGGCGGCGACGGCCACCAACTCGTTCAGCAGGGTCGATTCGGGCATGAAGGCGCGGCCGCAAAGCGGGCGTTGACAGTGAAAAAAGTATCGCACGCGACCCCGAGGCCAAGGGGTGGCCGCCCCCGGAGGCAAGGGGGCGGGCCGCTAAACTGCGCGGCTGCTTTTCTTGCGTCAAATCCATGGACAACGCCCAGGTGCTCAGCCATGTGCTGAGGCTTCTCGACGACGTGCTGAGCCTGAACGGCCGCGCCCAGATTTCTTTCACCCGCGACACCGCCCTGCTCGGCGCCCTGCCCGAGCTGGACTCGATGGCCGTGGTCAGCCTCATCACGGCCATGGAGGAACAGCTGGGCATTGCCGTCGACGACGACGACATCGACGGCGACACCTTCGCCACCGTGGGCTCGCTGGCGGACTTCGTCGCCGCCCGGCTGGGTTGATCCCTCGCCCCGACGTCTTCTTCCTGCCCGCCGCCGGCGGCGAGCAGCGGCTTTGCCTCTTCCATACGCCGGCCCCGGAGTTTCGTGAAAGGCCGCGCAGCCGGCTCCTCTACCTGCATCCGTTCGCGGAGGAGATGAACAAGTCGCGCCGCATGGTGGCGCTGGCCTGCCGCGCGCTGGCCGAGGCCGGGCATGCCGTGCTGCAGATCGACCTGCGCGGCTGCGGCGACTCGTCGGCCGACTTCGGCGACGCGAGCTGGGCCGACTGGCAGGCCGACGTGCGCCTGGGCCTCGAATGGCTCGATGCCCGCGTGCCCGACGCGCCGCTGTGGCTCTGGGGGCTGCGCGCGGGCTGCCTGCTGGCAGCCACCGACTGGGGCCGGCCGGTCAACCACCTGTTCTGGCAGCCGATGGCGGGCGGCAAGCTCGCGTTGCAGCAGTTCCTGCGGCTGAAGCTGGCCGCCGAGATCGCGGGCGGCGCGAGCAAGGGGCTGATGGAGCAGTTGAAGGCCGAACTGGCCGCGGGCCGGCCGGTCGAAGTGGCGGGGTATCGGCTGGGCTCGTCGCTCGCGTCCGGCCTGGAGGCTGCGAAACTCGCGCCGGCCGGCACGCCCGGCCGCGTCGAGTGGCTGGAGCTCAGCACGCGCGAGGACGCCGTGCTGACCCCCGTCAGCGAGCAGGCCATCAAGAGCTGGCAGGACGCCGGCTGGGCCGTCCACCCGCTGATCGTCCAAGGCCCGGGCTTCTGGGCCACCAGCGAGATCGAACTCGCGCCGGCGCTGATCGCGCGCACCGTGGAGGCGCTGTCGTGAAAGAGTCGACCCTCAGCTTCGACTGCCAGGGCGAGCGCCTGGTCGGGATCCTGGCCGAGCCCGTGACCGGCGAGCCGGCGGAGGTCGGTGTCGTCATCGTCGTCGGCGGCCCGCAGTACCGCGCCGGCAGCCACCGCCAGTTCACGCTGCTGGCCCGGCACTTTGCGGCTCATGGCATCACGGCACTGCGCTTCGACTACCGCAGCATGGGCGACAGCCCGGGCGAAGCGCGGGACTTCCTCGGCGTCGACGCCGACATTGCCGCGGCCATCGGTGCGCTGAGGGCAGCGCGGCCCGGCGTCAAGCGTGTCGTCCTGTGGGGCCTGTGCGACGCGGCTTCGGCGGCGCTGCTCTATGTCGAATCGACGAACGATCCACGAATTGCGGGATTGATCTTGCTGAATCCGTGGGTACGCTCGGCCGCCACATTGGCGCGGACCCATGTGAAACACTACTACTGGCAAAGGCTGCGTGAGCGAGAATTTTGGTTGAAGCTGCTGCGCGGCGGCGTGGGTCGCACGGCGCTGAGCACGCTCGGCGCCAATTTGCGCCTGGCGCGCGGCGCGCATGAATCCGCCGCCGATTCACGCAGTTTTCAACACCGCATGGCGGATGGCCTGAGCGGGTTTTCCGGCGCGGTCCTGCTGATCCTGAGCGGCGACGACCTCACCGCCAAGGAGTTTTTCGAGCATGCCTTGCCATCGCAGGTCTGGCAGAAATTGCTCAGCCGCCCCAACCTGCGCCGCGTCGACCTGGAGCACGCCGACCACACGCTGAGCCGAACATCCGACCAGGACCTTGCGTTCACCCTGAGCCTCTCCACCGTTCAGGCGCTCGCTTGAACCGCCAAGCCCACCCACCATCGCGCTCATCATGACCCAGATGTTCGAGCTCCCGACCGAGCAGACCAACTACCTCGCCATGGCGTCCGGCATCGGGAACTGGGAGGCATTCAACGGCTCGCCCTTCACCCTCCACGACGTGCTGCGCGAGGCGCGCAAATGGTCGCAGGTCACGGCCGGCCACAACAAGCTGTGGCTGTGCTGGAACGTCGACCCGGCCTGGTGCCTGATCCAGCAGGCCATGGCGCTGGAAGTGGGCTGGACGCCGCTGGTCGGGTTCGACCCGCGCGTGGGCCCGCCGCCGCTGCTGCCCGGCGCGTTGTCGATCGACTTCAACGAAGGCTTCGGCTTTCGCACCATGTACCCGCACTTTCCTCTGGAATTTGCGTTCGCCTTCATTCCGGACAAGCTGGCGTTCTGGCACTCGGACCTGCTGGTCCCTTTGCCGCAGTTGAAGCGTTATGCGCAATCCTTCGAGGACATGCCGGCCGGCCAGATCATGGCCACGCAGGAAGACATCTCCATCGCCGACCGGCTGCGCGGCAAAAAGCTGACGCGCGCCTGGGAGCTGCTCGGCTGCGTGAGCCGCGCCGGGAGCCAGCACGCCTTCGAATCCGGCTGCGGCTGGTGGATGTGCTTTTACCTGCACCCGATGCTGCGCGGCCATGAGGAAAGGCGCCGCCGCGTGCAGGAGTATTGGGACCACGGCACCGGCATCCTGTATTGGCACAAGCACTGCGGCGGGCCGCTGCAGCTGATTCCGAACCAGGAGATCGATGCCGGCCATTTCACGCGCATCGGCCGCCGCGACACCTATAAGGTGCACGGCCATGACGACTGGCGGCGCAACCTCGCGATGGAGCTCTCCGCCAACTTCGAACTCGAGAAAGCCTGCGCCTCGATGGGCTTGTCGGACCTCTGGAATACCGTCAAGAAAATGCTGGCCGAGTCGGATGTGAGGCTGACAAGCAGCCCCGCCTGATCCGCACACACACAACGCCATCCTGCTGGACCCCTATGCACCCCAAAGTTCTGCGCTGCGTACACGTCATGCTGGGCGGGCTCCTGGCCGTCAACCTGTCGGCCCACGCCGTCTCGGTCCAGAAGGCGCCTGCGCCGGAGGGCTGCGGCCAATACCCTGGCAACTACTTCGGCCCCTTCGACTACCGGACCACGCCGCAGCAGCGGCGCGACATCGTCGAGGACTACCACTTCACGCCGCAGGTTGAACACCTGCGCGCGGGCATGACGGGGCCCATCGGAGGTGACATCAGCTACACGCTGGGCGCGTTTCCCAACCACCCCCGCGCCATCGTCTCGATGATGCAACTGGTGGACAAGCTCAAGCAGGACCCGGCTCCTGGCGCCATGATGTCCCTGGAGTGCTATTTCCTGCGGGGCATCCGGTATGCGCCGGACGACCTCGTGTTCCGCATGTATTACGCGTTCTTCCTGATCTCGCGCAACCGCATGCCGGAAGCCTCGAAAGTCGTCGATCAGGTCGTGACCGATACCGAGCCAGACAACGCCTTCACCCATTTCAATGCGGGCATGCTGTATTTCGACATGAAGGAATACGACAAGGCCTTGGCCCAGGCCCACCGCGTCATGGCGCTGGGCTTCAAGCGCCAGGAGCTGCGCGAACGGCTCACGGCCATCGGCCGCTGGACCGAGCCTCCCGCCGACGCCGCTTCCGCGCCGGCGTCCGCCCCGGCCGCCGCCTCCGCACCCGCATCCGCCGCCTCGCAGTGACGCATGAGCGCCCTGCCCCGCGTCAGCGTCGTCGTCCCCTGCTTCAACACCGAGCGCTACATCGCCGCCACCTTGCGTGCCGTGCTGGCACAGGCCGGCGCTGAGCTCGAGGTCATCGTCGTCGACGACGGCTCGACAGACGGCTCGGCTGCGCTGGTCGAGCGCGAATTCCCGCAGGTCCGCCTGATCCGCCGCGCCAATGCAGGCGTGGCCGCTGCGCGCAATGCCGGCATCGCCGCCGCCACGGCGCGGTGGGTTGCGTTCTGCGACGCCGACGACATCTGGCTGCCCGACAAGCTCGTCGCCCAGTTCGAGGCCATGGCGGCCATGCCCGGCTGCCGCATGAGCTATGCGGCCTGGCAGGTCTGGCCCAGCGACGAAGCCGCGCCCGACCCGGCGCTGCTTGAGCAAGTGGCCGCCGAGTCGCAAGACACCCCCCGATGGGCCGGCGCCACCGGCTGGCTCTACCCCGAGTTGCTGCTGGACTGCGTCGTCTGGACGTCCACCGTGCTGATGCGGCGCGACCTGCTGGACGAGATCGGCGGCTTCGACACTGAGCTGCGCATCGGCGAAGACTACGACCTGTGGCTGCGCGCCTCGCGCGTGACGCGCATCGAGCGGGTCGCGCGGCCACTGGCGCTGTACCGCAAGCACCCGGCCAGCATCACGCGCAGCGCCCCGCGCGACAACTACCGGGGCCGCGTGGTGCAACGGGCCGTCGACACCTGGGGCCTCGCGGGCCCCGACGGCCGCCAGGCCGATGCAGCCGCCGTGCGCGAAAGGCTGGCAGGCAGCTGGAGCGAGTTCGCCTATGCCCAGCTCCAGGCCGGCCAACGTGCCGCGGCGCGACGCAGCGCTCGCCAGGCGCTGCGGGTGCAACCCGGCCACTGGCCCGGCTGGAAGCTGCTGCTGCGCTCCTGGCTGCCGGGCGAAGGGCGGGCGGCATGAAGATCGGCCTCGTAGCCCGCTGCCTGAACACGGCCCACGTGCGCGGCATGGGCAAGTACGTCATGGAGTTGCTTCGCCACAGCAACGCAGACATCGACTGGCACCTGTTCGCCGACGACCCCCGGCACCCGTTGCAGCATCCCGAAGGGGCGCGCCTCACGCCGGACATCTTCGAGTTCCGCGGTGACCGCTTCCGTTTGTGGGAACAGCTGGGGCTGCCGTTGCGGGCGCGGCGCCTGCCGCTGAGCCTGCTGCACTGCACCGAGGGCGCGCTGCCGCTGTGGCAGCCCCTGCCCACCGTTGTCACGCTGCACGACACGCTCGCGTTCGAAGACCGCCCCGACACCGCAGCTGATCGCCTGTACTGGGATCGCATCATCCCGGCCGCGTTGCGCAGGGCTGCCCACGTCATCACCATCAGCGAATCCTCGCGTCGCGACATCCTCGCGCGCTGGCCCGAACTGGAGCCGCGCCTGACGGTCATCCACCATGGCATCGACACGACCTATTTCGCCCCCCCGACGGCCCCCGTCCCCGTGGCGCTGCGCCAGGCGCTGGACTCGGCAGCCTATGCCGTCTACGTCGGCGGCCCCATGAAGCGCAAGCGCTTCGACTGGGCGCTGCAGGTGCTGGCCGCGCAGCCCGACCCCCGGCTCAAGCTCGTGGCCTGCGGCTTCGGCGCCGCGGCCCGCGAAGCGGCGCGCGCGGCGCTGCCGCACGCACTGCAAGCGCGCGTGCTATTCGCCGACTTCCTGTCCGACGCGGAACTGCTGGCCCTCTACAAGGGGGCCGCTGCCGTGCTCTATCCGACGCTGTACGAAGGCTTCGGCTTCCCGGCCATCGAGGCCCAGGCCGCCGGCGTGCCGGTCCTCTTCAGCCCGCTTGGCAGCCTGGCCGAACTCGTCGGTCCGTTGACAACGCTCGTGCCTGCCGACGACCTCGGCGCCTGGGCCGCTGCGCTGCACGCTGCCGTGACGCTCGGCGCCGAGGCACGGGCCGAGAAGGCCGACCAGGCGCGCGCCTGGGCGCGCCATTTCCGCTGGGCGCGGAGCTGGGAGCGCCATCAGGAGGTGTATCGCAAAGCGGTGGGCACGCGACCATGACCGACGGCACGAGCACCCGCGTCGACACCTACCGCCACGTCCGTGAGCTGCCGGCCGAGGCCCTTGCACTCCTGGCCCGGGCGGAAGAGCGCCACATCGAATTCGGCGCCGACTGGCATGCCAACCTCGTCGATGCTGTTTACGCGCACGAGCCGCAGACGCACGAAGTGCGCTTCCAGGTGCTGCACGGCCAGGGCCGCGTGCTCGCCGTGCTGCCGACCGTGGCGCACGCCGGCACGCTGGGCCGCGAGGTCAGCGCGCTGTCCAACTACTACACCGCCATCTACGCCCCGGCGCTCGCGGACGACCTCCAGCCCGAGGACCTGCTGCCGCTGACCCGCGCGCTGCGCAAGAACGGCGCGCGCGCCGCGGCCTACCGCTTCGCGCCGATGGACCCGGCCTCGCGCGAGTTCGCCCTGCTCAAGCGCGCGCTGGCGCTGGCGGGCCTGAGCAGCCATGCCTACTTCGCCTTCGGCAACTGGTACGAGCCGGTGCGCCAGAACTGGGCAGACTACCTCAAGGACCGCGCCGGCCAGGTACGCAGCACGATCAAGCGCAATGCCAAGAAGTTCGCCGCCGAGGGCGGCCGGCTCGAGATCGTGCAGGGCGGCGAACGGCTGGAAGCCAGCATCGCGGCCTACCAGGCCGTCTACGCGCAAAGCTGGAAGGTGGCCGAGCCCTACCCCGACTTCGTACCCGGGCTCATCCGCCTGAGCGCCAGGCGCGGCTGGCTGCGCCTGGGCCTCGCGTGGCTCGGCGAGAAGCCGGTCGCCGCGCAGATCTGGATCGTCGCCAACGGCCGCGCCGACATCTACAAGCTCGCCTACGATGAGGCCCACAAGGCCCTCGCCCCGGGCACGCTGCTGACGGCCCTGCTGATGGAGCAGGCCATCGACGTTGACGGCGTTCTCGAGATCGACTACCTGATCGGCGACGACCCCTACAAGGCCGCCTGGATGAGCCGGCGCCGCGAGCGCTTCGGCCTCGTCGCCTACGACCCGCTGACACCTCGCGGCCTGCTCGGCCTCACCCGCCAGGCCGTCGGCGAAGCCTGGCGGCGCCTGCGCGCGAAGCCGGCACCCCGCGCCGACAATCCGTCCGCCTGATCCGACAAGACCCGAGATGCAAGCCCAAGCCCTGCCGCCCGACACACCCTTCGCCTCCGGCCTCCCACGCTTCTCCGCGCCCGCTCCTATCGCCCTGGCCGCCTGGCAGCAGGCCTACGCCGCGCGCGGTGCAAGCTGCGCGGCCGACGTGGGCGGCGAGTTCGCGGTGGCGCTGGACCTGCCCGGCGGCGGTGCCTGGCTCGCCGTCGACCGCTTCGCCATGCACAGCCTCTGCTACGCGGTGCAGGGCGGCCGGCTGCACTATGCGACGCGCGCGAACGACCTGGCCCGCCGCCTCGGCATCACGGCGCTGGACCGGCAGGCCATCTTCGACTACCTCTTCCACCACTGCATCCCGTCGCCGCGCACGATCTACGCCGGCATCCTGCGCCTGCCGCCGGCCCACTACGCGCTGTTCGAGAACGGCAGGCTGACCGTCGCACCCTACTGGGTCGCGCGCTTCGTGGAGCAGGCCGACCCCGACTTCGACGCGCTGCGCGACGAGTTCCGCGGCATCCTGCGCGCGGCGGTCAAGGACCGCCTCGGCAGCGACGGCAGGACCGCCTGCTTCCTGAGCGGCGGCACCGACAGCTCGACGGTTTGCGGCCTGCTCGGCGAGGCCACCGGCAAGCCGGCAGCCAGCTACTCCATCGGCTTCGAGGCCGAGGGCTATGACGAGATGGCCTATGCGCGCATTGCGGCCAAGGCCTACGGCGCCGACCACCACGAGTATTACGTGACGCCCGCCGACCTCGTGAACGCCATCCCCGACGTCGCGGCCCACTACGACCAGCCCTTCGGCAACTCCTCGGCCGTGCCGGCCTTCTATTGCGCGAGCAAGGCGCGCGCCGACGGCTACACCCGCATGCTGGCCGGCGACGGCGGCGACGAACTCTTCGGCGGCAACGTGCGCTACGCCAAGGAGCGCGTCTTCCACGTCTACAGCCAGATCCCTTCACCGCTGCGCGCCGGCGTGCTGAACCCGCTGTTCGTGAACCCGATCACCGGCAACATCCCGCTGCTGAAGAAGGGCACCAGCTACATCCGCCAGGCCCGCGTGCCGATGCCGGACCGCATGCAGAGCTACAACCTGCTGGACCGCCTGGGCCTGGCCGACGTGCTGACGCCGGCCTTCCTGGCGGCCGTCAGTACCGATGCGCCGCGCGAGCACCAGCGCGCCACCTGGAACGGCGGCCCGCACGACGCCAGCCTGGTCAACCAGATGCTGGCCTTCGACTGGCGCTACACGCTGGCCGAGAACGACCTGCCCAAGGTCGTCGGCACGACCGGCCTGGCCGGTGTGGACGTCAGCTTTCCGCTGCTGGACACGCGGCTGCTGGACTTCTCGCTGAAACTGCCGACCCACTACAAGCTCAAGGGCCTGAAGCTGCGCTGGTTCTTCAAGGAAGCGTTGCGCGGCTTCCTGCCGGACGAGATCCTGACGAAGAAGAAGCACGGCTTCGGCCTGCCCTTCGGCCCCTGGGCCGTCAAGGACGCGGCGCTGAACGCGCTGGCCGCCGAGTCGCTGCGCGGCGTCGCCGCGCGCGGCATCGTGCGCACCGAGTTCGTCGAGAGCCTGCTGACCCACAGACTCAAGGAACACGCGGGCTACTACGGCGAAATGGTCTGGATCCTGATGATGCTGGAGCAGTGGCTGCGCCGGCATGCGCCGGACTGGCGCCTGGCTTGAAGCAGCGGCGGCGAGCCCCTCCGGCCCGCGTCGCTGCGGTCAGCGCGGACTGGGTCGGGCGGGCCGCCACAAAGCAACCCTCCACGTTCCCGGAGAATCCCGCACCCAATCGTAGGGCGAGCGGATTTCAACAGTCGCTGCAAGCTCGTGGGAGCCTTGCCCGAGTCGCTGCTCAAGGATGCCGTGCCAGTTCGGGATCGAACGCGGGTTGTCTTCCGAACTGATAAGCCAGGCGTTCGCCAGCGCCTGTTTGTCGACGCCGGACAGCAGCTTCGATGCGGCCGCTTCGGCGCCGGGATAGCCGCCACTCATCCATGCCGCGGCCAATGGCCGGCCGCCCAGGATGAACACAATGCCGGCGCCGTCGCCGGTGAAGTCCTGGACAGCCGTCCCCGACTTGAACCCGGCCTTCGACGCTGCGACTTGCAACGATTGGATGGCGCTGCTGGTTGCCTCGTCCACGAGAAGTCGCGAGCCCGCAGGGCCGACATGGACCTCGAGCTGCTGCGCGCCCAAGGGCACGCGCTGCCGATAGTTGGCGCTCAGATCCGCAATCAGCCGCCATTGGCCGACGACGGCCGGCAAAGCCAGCAACAGCAGGCAGAGCGCAGCACCGCCACGTCCCATTCGCCCTTGCCTGTATGCCGTCATCGCGATCAGGCACACCCCCAACATCGCCGGGGCTGCCGCCGCTTCACAGTGGGCCAGCACCCTGCCGTTCGTACCGAAGGAGAAGGCAAGCGGCAAGCTCATCAGCAGAAACGGCAGGCTGGCCTCCTCGACGGAACGGCCCCGCGCGTCGGTCGTCGACGAACACCGCTCCGCAGGGGCAAACGACCACAGCAGGCCCAACGCGGCCAGCAACAACCAGAGGTGCGACCAGGCGGAACTGGTCTGTGCCGCAACGCTTGCGAGCAAGCATGCAGCGAACACGGCGCGGTATACCCAGGCTGCGATGCGGCCGGGCCACCACCTCTGGGCAGCGGCCAACGCCAGCAGCCCGACAGGAACGAACCAATATTCGCTCACCTGTCGCTGAACGTCCCAGCGAAGCAAGTTGACGAGGCTGGCGGGCCCATAACGGTCGTCGACGATGCGGGACAAGGACAAACCCATGCTCAGGATGGCAGCAGCCTTAGGCTGCAACACCAGCACCGCGCCCGCGACAAGCGCAAAACCGAGCACGGCACCGATCGCCGCCTTGCCAATGGCCACCGGTCTGGGCCCACGAAGCAACAGGCCGAAATAGACCAGGTGGAGCAGGGAGCCCAGCAAGGCCGTGGACACCTTGCCAGCAGCACACAGCCCGAGCGCAACGCCATAGATGACGGCCCGCAGAAAATACGCCTCACCAGCGCGCTGCGCCGCCGAAAGACCCAGCATGGCGCCGGTTGCAAACATCAAGGCGCACAACGCCAGCAGGTTGTAGGACGGCACGCGAAGGACACCAAACACCGTGTAGAACTGCATGGCCGTGCCCATGACCACCAGCACCACGAACCCGTCCAATCCCGGCTCAGCGGAGCGCCGTCCGGCGGCGGCGAATCGAAGGGCCGCCCTGGCCATGTAGGCACTCGAGCACAGCAGCGCGAACATGCCCGCCAGCCGGAACACCACGATGCTCTGTCCAAGGAGTTCGAACGGTCCCCCCAGCACCACGCCGAACAGCGTGGGCGAGGAAGAAATCTCGCGCCACGAGGTCAGGCTGAGCAGGTAGAAGGACTCATCGGTGTACTCGAAGCCGCGTGGCGCCAGCCAGACGAAGATGGCCACCGTCACCAGCAGGACGCTGCCGGCAATACCTCTCCAGAAGCTCCAGGAGATTTGCTCAATCGGCTTCATCGCAGCTTGATCTCAGCATTGCAAGGCGCCGAACCGCGCGCCTCGAAAACAGGGCCATCAGCCGGTCAGCCCAGCGCGGCGGTCAATGCAGTCACGACGCGATTCAGCTGCTCGTCGGAGAGATCCGCGCTCATCGGCAGGCTCATCACGCGCTCGGCGGCGGCGATGCTGTGCGGGCAGTCCTCGGGCCTCGCGTATTGCGCGTAGGCCGGTTGGTGGTGCAGCGGCCGCGGATAGTGCACGGCCGTCGGCACGCCGGCAGCCTTGAGCCTGGCCTGCACGGCGTCGCGCTCGTCGACGAAGACGGTGTACTGCGCCCAGACGCAGTCGCGATCGTCGCGCACGGCCAGCGGCTGCAGGCCCGGGATGGCCGCGCTCAGCCTCGCGCGGTAGGCATCGCCCAATTCCAGGCGGCGCTTGATTTCCCACTCGAAGCGGTCCAGCTTGCCGAGCACGACGGCGCATTGCAGCGTGTCCATGCGGCCTCCGACGCCCAGGCGCGTGTGCAGATAGCGTTGGCTCTGGCCGTGGATGCGGATCTCGCGGCAGGCCTGAGCCAGCCTGTCGTCGCTCGTGAAGATGGCGCCGCCGTCGCCATAGCAGCCCAGCGGCTTGCTGGGGAAGAAGCTGGTGCAGCCGAAGGTGGAGAGGTTGCAGCTTTTCCTGCCCTTGTAGCTCGCACCGAAGCTCTGTGCGGCGTCTTCGATGACGGCGATGCCATGCTTCTGCGCAATCGCGTTGATCGCGTCCATGTCGGCCACCTGGCCATAGAGGCTGACCGGCATGATGGCCTTGGTCCGGGGCGTGATCGCCGCCTCGATGAGATTGGCGTCGATATTGGCCGTATCGGGCTCGATGTCGACGAAGACGGGCACGCCACCGGCCAGCACGATCATCTCGGCCGTGGCCGCGAAGGTGAAGGGGCTGGTGATGATCTCGTCACCGGGCTGCAGGTCCAGCGCCATCAGGCAGATCAGCAGCGCCTCGGTGCCGCTGGCGACGCTGATGCAGTGCCTGGCGCCGGTGTAGGCGACTAGGGCCTCCTCCATCTCCCTGACCTCGGGGCCGAGGATGTACTGGCCGTGGTCCAGCAACTTCTGGATGCGGGCGTTGATGTTGTCGCGCAGGGCCGCGTACTGGCTCTTGAGGTCGATGAAGTCCATTCAGCTCTCGATCAGTTGGAGTTGTTGTCCACTCAGGACATAGCGGTCGCCGGTGTGGGGGCAGACGGCCTCGACGGGCTGCTCGCTCGCCAGCGGC
Source organism: Pelomonas aquatica (assembly GCF_026712205.1). Classification (GTDB taxonomy): domain Bacteria; phylum Pseudomonadota; class Gammaproteobacteria; order Burkholderiales; family Burkholderiaceae_C; genus Pelomonas; species Pelomonas aquatica. Next base: position 13,676 of record NZ_JAPPUW010000023.1, on the reverse strand, counting down.
AGTTCCAGGCGCTCGCCGAAGCGGCTCATCCAGCCGATCTGCCGGGCGGGCACGCCCACCATCAGCGCGAAGTCGGGCACGTCGCGGTTGATGACGGCGCCGGCACCCACAAAGGCAAAGCGGCCGACCGTCGTGCCGCAGACGATGGTGGAGTTGGCGCCCAGCGTCGCGCCCCGCTTCACCAGCGTGCGGCGGTACTCGTCCTTGCGCGTGACGGCCGAGCGCGGGTTGTAGACATTGGTGAACACCATGCTGGGGCCGCAGAAGACGTCGTCTTCCAGCGTCACCGCGTCGTAGACCGACACGTTGTTCTGGATCTTGACGTTGTCGCCGATCGTCACGTCGTTGCCGACGAAGACGTTCTGGCCGAAGGAGCACTTCGCACCGATGCGCGCGCCGGCGCTGATGTGCACGAAGTGCCAGACACGGCAGCCGTCGCCGAGCCGGGCGCCGTCGTCGACGATGGCGCTGGGGTGGATGGTTGTCGGCATGCTTCAGTAGGCCAGCGGCAGGTTGATGCGCTTGCCGTCACGGGCGCTCAGATACATCGCGATCAGCAGTTCCAGCGACTTCAGACCCTCGCGGCCATCGGTCTCGGCCTGGGCCTCGCCCCGCAGCGTGCCAATGACGTTGTCATAGTAGAGCGGGTGGCCGAAGCCGTAGACGGACGTGGTCTGGTAGCTCGCGTCGGCGATCTGCGCGTCCATCTCGTGCGGCGCCTCGAACTGCCAGTGCTGGATCTCGTTGACGGCGACGCCGCCGATGCGCACGGAGCCCTTCTCGCCCAGGATGGTGATCGAGCCTTCGAGGTTCTTCGGGTAGGTCAGCATGCTGACGTTGACGGTGCCCATCGCGCCGTTGCGCCACTTCAGCGCGGCCACGCCGCTGTCCTCGACCTCGATGTTGCGCGCCAGCGTGCCGGTGTAGGCCATGACGCTTTCGACCGGGCCGCAGACCCAGTCCAGCAGGTCGATGTAATGGCTGGCCTGGTTCATGAAAGCGCCGCCGTCGAACTCCCAGGTGCCACGCCATTCGGCGCTGTCGTAGTAGGCCTGTGGGCGGGTCCAGAACACGTTGACGGCGATGTTGTACAGGCGTCCGAAGCGGCCCTCGGACACGGCCCGCTTGAGCAGCTGCAGCGTCGAGTTGCGGCGGTTCTGCTTGACGACGAAGAGCTGCACGCCGGCGTCATCGCAGGCCTTGACCATGGCCAGGCCATCCTGCCAGCGCGTGGCCATGGGCTTCTCGGTCATCACATGGAGGCCGGCCTGGGCCGCCTCGATGGCCTGGCGCGGGTGCAGTCCGCTGGGCGTCGTCAGCACGACGCAGTCGATGTTCAGGTCGACACGGGCCGCCAGCAGTTCGGTCAGCGACACGAAGCCGCGTGCGCCTGTCTTGGCGACAGCCTCGGCCAGTGCCGTCGCATCGACATCCGCCACAGCCACCAGTTCGGCTCGGTCGGCATGCTTCTTGACGGCTTCGAAATGGTTCTGGGCGATGCGGCCACAGCCGATCAGCGCGAAGCGGACCTTGCGGTCTTTGACAAGGGAATGGGACTGGCACATGGGATTCATTCGGTTTTGTCGATCCGGGGCGGATTGTCGTGCCGGCGGTGCCGCCAAAAGCATGTCAGCCTCGCAAATGCGGGGTCCGAGGCCAATGGGTGGCGGCACCAGGACAGCGCCAGCAGCCAACCCAGAATGCAGCCGACGATGGCCAGCGCAAAGCCAGGCCAGGGCATGGGCTGCCCCGGCGAACAGGGCAGCAGCAGTTTCAGCAAGAGGGGCAGAGTCAGCGCCAGCACCGCGACGAGTGCACTACGCGCCAGATTGCGGCGCAATGCCGGCCAGTCGTTGGACAGGAAACGGGCCTTCACGCTGTAGATCAACGGCAGTTGCAGCAGCAGGGTCAGCGCGAATGCGGCAGCGCAGGCCCAGGGCTGACGCCAATAGGCCGCCATCGCTACGACGAGGGCAGCACGTACGGGCTGGAAGAACAGCTCCATGCGCGTCAGCAGATCCATGCGGCCCATCGCGACCGTCAGATTGCCCATCAGGTTGCCAATCGCCGCAAACGCCCCTCCTAGACAGAACAGTGGCACCAGGGGGGCTGCGGCATCCCACTGCGGGCCGAACAGCAGGCGCAAGGTCTCCAGTGCATACAAGGAGACGAAGCCGTAGAAGGGCCAGGCGACGACGCAGACATAGTTGACGCTGGCCACATAGAGCGGCTCCATCTCCTGCCGCTCCCGCACAGCCTTGGCATAGGCCGGGTATGCAACGTTGCGCACTGCCCCCATCAGGTCACGGTAAAAGAGATACATCAGGCCCTGAGCACGGCTCAGCAGTGCCACCGGCTCGAAGCCCATCAGCTTGCCAACGGCCAGATCGTTGATGTCCATGGCGACCGACGTGACGATGCCCACGGCCGAGCTCTGGGCACCGAAGCGGAAAAGGCTGCGCCAATGCGACAGGCTTGGTCGCAACAAGCGCCGCTCCCCCTGCGCCACCCAAGCCGTAAAGCCAGTTGTTGCGCTGACGACGAGGGTTCCCGCCACCAGGCCGAGCGGTCCAAACCCCGCCCAGGACAGGCTGACACTGGTGATCGCCCCAGCCACCGTGGCGACGAGGCTCACGCCCGCGACGGCCTTGAAGGCCATGCGCCGGCGCAGCAACGCCAGCGAGATCGTCGAGAAGGGCAGCAACAGAAAGTTCAGCGAGGCCAGCCAGACCAAGCTACGCATGTGTGGCTCTCGATAGAAATCCGCCACCCAGGGTGCGGCCACGGCCAGCACCAGAGCCAGGCTGATGCCGATGGCCAGCGTCACGCCCAGCGCCGTGCGGACATGGTCATCGGTGAGTTCCTTTTCCTGGATCAGGTAGCTGGCGATGCCGAAGTCGCGCAGCGTCTGAGCAATGCTCATAACGGCCAACGTCACCGAATAGACACCGATCTCGGCCGGCGTCAGCAGGCGGGCAATCAGCAGATTGCTCGCCAGGTTGATGACGATCAGCGCGTAGCGCTCCGCGAAGGAGAACAACAACGCACGCCGCACGACGCTCACGGCAAAGACTCCGGCGCCTGACCGTCAGCTGCCGCGGTCAGCACCTGAGCCAGGTGCTTCGCCGTCGCCGCTCGGCTGTAGCGTTCAATGCCCGACGGTGGCGCTACGCTGGCCTCGCCGCGCAACCAGCCCAACAGCATCCGAGCCAGCCCCTGCACGTCGCCTGGCTCACAGCGCACACCGCCGCCAACTTCGTCGAGCACCCTGGCCACCTCGCTACGCTCGGGCACGACGGCGAGGATGGGGCGACCGCAGGCGAGGTATTCGAACAGTTTGCCAGGCAGCGATGCGGTAGCGTAGTAGCCCGTCGGCACAGGCAGGTAGAGCAGGTCGGCCTGCTTCATCAGTGTCAACGCCTGGCCATGGGGCACCGGGCCGAATTCGGTCACCCAATCTGTGACACCAGCCTCGGCGGCTGGCCCGGGCGCAAAACCAGCCGCCCGCACCCGCAACCGTTCCAGTTCGGCGTAGCCCTGCATCTTCAGTAAGGCAACGGCCGCGTACAGATCCTGCAACCCATAGCCCGGGCGCCAGACACCGGTATAGCTGATGCGCAGCAAGCCGTCCCCGACAGGCGCCACATCGCCGGCAAAGTCCTTGGACTCGAAGCCGTTCGTGATCAGGTGCAGGTCGTCACGGCCACAGTCGCGGCCGATGCTGTCCACAAGAGCCTGGGTCACGGTAATGACGGCCGCAGCATCACGAGCTGCGAGACGCTCCAGCGCTGGGTTCTCACGCGCCTGCGCAGGCGAGACCGACTCCCAGGCCATGTCACCGCTGGGCGCCCATTGATCACGATAGTCCAGAACATAGGGCTTGCCGGTGCGGCGCGACACCTCGCGTGCGATCAGGAAGGCCGTCCAGGGCCATCCACTGGCATAAATGGCATCGAAGCCTGCACTATCGTGCCAGGCCATCGCCCGCTCGACAGCTGGTGCCATCCAGCTCGCTGCCTGATCAGGCACTTCGGCCCGAGCCTCGAGCCTCCAAGCCAGCGCGTCGGCAGCTCGCTCGCCAAGCCGGCCTGGCAGCCAGCCTGCCCAGCGGCGCGCATGCAGCCGACTCTGTAGCGCAACCCTCTCGACACGCGTGCCAACCCGGACCTCGGCCAAAAGTTCGGCATCCAACGCTGCGCGCGGCTCAGGCTCACAACTCAGTACCAGTGGCTCCCAGCCAAGGTCCGGCAGGTGATTTGCGAAGGCAAGGCTGCGCCGAGTGCCGGAATTGGCAATCGGCGGAAACAAGTAGGCAATGAAGAGGACGCGACGCATCAACTGATGAGATTGCGCGCCAACCTGAGGCCGAACTTCAGGCGGTCGCGATCCCAGGGTGTGAACCGTGGGATCTGGAACACATCATCGCCGCGACGCGCCGTTGCCCAACGCGTGGACACGGCTGCGTCGAAGCCGAACTCGCGCACGAGGGCCGGATGCACGTCGGGCAGGTAGTCGGTACCGGGTTTGCCGTTCGGGTAAGCAAACAGGCCAACCCTCTCTCGGAGCAAAGCCTGCAGCTGGTTACGGCTGCCAACGATCTCGTCCGCAGCCTTCAGCGCGTCGAGCTTGGCCAGGATGGGATGGCTAACCGTGTGGGCGCCAATCTGCATGCCAGCACGTTGAAGGCCACGAACTTGCTCGCTGCTCATCATCAGGTCGTCCGGCGGTTTGACTTCGGCGCGCATGGCGATCGCGTCAACGCAGGCCTGACGGGGCGCAGGCGGCAGGTACTTGACGCGTTCGACAAGGCGTCCCAGCGCGGCACGGCGGCAGTCGTCATCGCCAAGGGCATGCTGGCCGAGATCCTCGCCACGGCCATCGGCAAGACCGCGCAGGTCCAACATCGAAAGGCTGCTCAGCCGCACGGATTCGATCAGGGTGTCGTTCCACATGCGCCCACCATCGAGAAAGCCAGTGGCGATGAAGAAGCTGCACGATAGGCCGTGCTTCAGGAGCAGCGGTAGCGCAATGTCGTGGTTGTCGGCGTAGCCATCGTCGAAACTCAGCGCCGCTGCGCGCGCAGGCAGACAACCTTCGTGCAGTTGCCGGATCGCAGTGTCCAGAGGCAGCACGTTGAACCATGACTTGACCCAAGCCAGCAGTTCGTCGAAGCGCGCGGCGTCGACTTCGTCGGGGAAGAGTGGGTCGGGCTCGCGCAGCACGCGATGGAAGATCAGCACGGTCAGGCGCGCACGCGCGCCGGCCGGGGACAGCAGGCTGAACAAGGTCTTCATGGCAACGGAGCGTTCTTCTTGTTGAACCGCCTCTTCAGGAAATCCGGCCAGTAGATGACAGGCTCATCCTTCTCGCGCAGCCATTCCTTGCGCTCAAGCCAACGCCGACCGACGACGGCCAGCACCAGCAGGTTGTAAGGAAGATCCCAGTAGCTCAGGCTCAGGAAGGCGCCGCCCACCGCATAACCGGCCAGGCTCACCTGCAGCATGCCGCCAAGATCCGACAACCACTGGGTCTCCGGCTTGCCACGCGCCTTGGTGCGGATGGTGCCGGCCGTGAACCAGACCATCAGGAACAACGTGAGGAAGATGAAGAGGCCGATGAATCCCTGCTCGCCCAGCACCATGAAGTAGATGCTATGGGCGGCATGCACGTCGTTGGGGTCAGGCCCGTAGATGGCGAAGATGACGCCGGTCCAGACCATGAAGCCACCGCCGAAGAAATTCGCCTTGGCCAGATTCCACGCCATGCCCCAGGCGTTGATGCGCCCCAGGGCCGAATCGTCCTGCTGGTAGGTCTTGATGGTGTTCATGCGGTCCCACCACTCGGCCGGCATTAGCGACAAAAGCGCGACGGCGATGGCGACCATGGTGATCGCTCCGACGAACTTGTTCTTGCCACGCCACCACAGCACCAAGGCCATTGCTGCAATGGCCAGCAGCGCACCGCGCGAATGGCTGCCCAGGGCAGCCATCGCCATCAACACCATGCAGATGGTCATGGTCACCTTGGCCCATTTGGACTGCATCTGCATCTGCAGGAAACGCATCAAGGGAATGACGATGACGATGGCCAGCGCGACCTCGTTGTTGCCGTCGATATAGGTGTTCTCCGGCCCCCAGACCCTGTAGCTCCCCCCCGTCAGGATGGTGAACGCCCCCCCCTTCACGCCGAAGAAGCCGATGGAGATGACCAGCGTCCAGACCAGCAGCATCATGTGGCGCTTGCTGTGCAGCAGGACTATCGCAACGAGGATCATCAGATCGATCTTCATGACCCGCTTCCACAACTCGAAGCTCTCGTCGAAGAGCATCGAGAACGGCAGCGTGATGCACATCCACAGCATGAAGATCATCAAGGTGACGTTCTCGCGGTTCAGCGAGTAGTCGCACCGGTCCTTGGTGATGAACAAGCCCACCAGCGTGGCGCCGCCGATGACCGCAGCGAAGGGCATGGTCCGCAGCGTCCACGACAGTTGATGCGGGTTCATGATGCTAAGCCAGGTCCAGCACATGATGCCGATCCAGGGGCGGCGGAAGGCTTGCAGGAAGCACCAGCCGATGACAACCAACAGCATCAAATCACGCACGGCCGCCCTCTCCCTTGATGGCGTTGAACAGCCTCAGCTGGCCGTCCGTCGTCGACTGCCAGCTGAAGCCTTCGGCATAGCGGCGCGTCGCCGCACGGTCGGTGCCATCGGCCAGCAGTGCCTCGATACCTGCGGCAAACGCTGCGCCGGTCCGCTCCGCAACCAGCCGCCCGGCCTCGGGTGCCGCAACGACCTCGGGCGTGCCCCAGATGTCGGTGGCGACGACCGGCGTGCCGCAGGCCATGGATTCGAGCAGCACATTCGCCCAGCCCTCACGGCTGGAACACAGCAGCAGCACGTCCGCGGCGCTATACCACTTCAGCAGTTCGGTGTTGGGCAGCGAGCCGGTCAGGCGCAGCTTGTCGTTCACGCCCAGGCGCGCGGCCAGCGCGGTCAGGGCTGCGCGCTCCTGGCCCTCGCCGATGACGAGCAGGCGAGCGCCCGGACGCGTCTTGACCATCTCGGCCAGCGCCTCGATCGCGACATGGTGACCCTTGCGCTCGATCAGGTGGCCGACCGACAGCAGCAAGGGCTCGCCGCCTACACCCAACTCGGCGCGCATCCGATCCTGCGGCAGGGGCTTGAAGCGCTCCAGGTCCACGCCGTTGCGCAGCACGTTCAACCGCGCCGGATCGTGGCCCCAGCCGCGCAGCACGTCCATCAGCGCCGCGCACACGCCGATGGAGCCGGCCGCGCGGCGGGCGGCCCACTCGATCATGCGCCTGGGCAAGGCGTACTGCGAGATCAGGTTCAGGTCCGTCCCGCGGGCGGTGATGGTCAGCGGCTTGCCGAACCATTTCGCAAGCAGGGCCGCGGCGACGCCATCGGGGTAGTAGTAGTGGGCGTCGATCAGGTCGAAGTCGAAGCCTTCGTCGATGAGCTCCCGGACAACGGCCCGGGCGCCCAGGGCCAGCGTCAGCGGCGCCAAGGTCATGCCCACCTTGGGGGCCAATAGGTAACGAGGATGCCGCACGTCCAGGCCATTGCGCTGTTCGCGCAGCGGCGTGGCGGCGAACCTGGCGTAATCGCCCCAGCGCGGGTTCGTCGATGGGAACCAGGGCACCGGTGCGATGACGCGCGACTCGACCTGGCCGCTCTTCAGCAGTTCGCGCAGCCGCGTCTCGACGAAGATGCCGTGGCTAGGCCGCACGCTGCTGGGAAACAGCGTCGAGAAAGTCAGGATCTTCAGCGGCCTCACTGCGGCGCCTTCACGGCCTCTATGGCCGCCACGGCTTCCAGGAGGATGCGGCCGAAGGCCTCTGCCGCGACACGGTGGCCGAACTGGGCTTCGACGAGTTCGCGTGCCGCGCGTGACAGCCTCAGGCGCAACGCGCCGTCGGCGATGAGCCGCAGCGTCGCATCGGCCAGCGGCTCGGCACCATCGGCGCGCAGGAAATGGGTGCCGTCCTCGACATCGAGGCCCTCGATGCCGATGCTGGTCGACACGACCGGCAGGCCCATGGCCATCGCTTCGAAGGCCTTGATGCGTGTGCCACCGCCGACGCGCAGCGGAATGACGAAGGCCTGGGCGCCGCGCGCATGGTCGCGCACGTCGTCGACGAAGCCGGTGAAGCTCACGCCGGGCACGTCGTGCTGCACCAGCGCCGCGGGCGGGTTCTTGCCGATGACGCGCAGCAGCGCGCTCGGCAGCCTGGCGCGCACGCGCGGCCAGACTTCGTCGATGTAGAAGCGGATGCCGTCGACATTCGCTTCCCAGTCCATCGAGCCCGTGAAGACGACCGTCGGCACGCCGTCGGCCGGTGCCTGCCACGAGAAAAAGTCGAGGTCGACGCCCGTCGGGATGGCACGCACGGTCGTCAAGCCATCGTTCTTCTCGAACATCTTCGCGTCGCGCTCGGACACGGCGACGACGCGGGTGAACCTGGCCAGCGCCTCGCGCTCGAAGCGGCGCATCTTGGCTGCCTGCGAAGCCCACAGCCAGCGCAGCGGCGTGCTGGCGGCCATCCTGGCATGGCGCTCGAATATCTCGGCCTCGACGTTGTGCGTGAAGCAGACCGTGGCGCACTTCAAGCCCACCGGGCGCAGCACGGCGGCGTGGACGAAGTCGAACACGACCACGTCGAAGCGCTCGGCGGCCAGCGCCTGCTCGACGGCGGCCACGGCGGCCGGCGTGCGGTCCGCCGCCACGTTGATCGGCAGGGACGACAGCAGGTCGGGCGCGCGCTGCCAGCGCGGGCGCGGCGTGCTCGGCGTCCAGCCGATGAAACGCTCGCACCGCTTGTCCAGCTCGCCCTGCCATTCGCGCTGCTGCTCCACCGTGGCCGGCGACAGCAACGTGATGTCGAACCGGCCGCTCTCCTTCAGACCGCGCAGGATGTTGCCGGTGCGGATCTTGCCGCCGGCATCGGCCGGGAACAGGAAGACCGGCGAGACGAAGGCGACCTTGAGTCGAGTCACCAGCAGATGCCCTCGTACTGCGCAAAACCAGCGGCGCGCAGGTCGGCATAGCCGTTCAAATCCACCACGCGGGCGTTCCTGGCGACGGCGATGATGCGCTGGCGGGTGTCGGCGTCCGCATGGCCCACGACCACGATCTCCGCCCGCGCCAGCGCCGCGTCGGGCGTTTCCTGCAGCAGCTTGTCGAGGTGGGGGATCTCGCGGTCGATGTATTCCTTGTTCTTGCCGAGCAGCCGCGCGATCTTGACGAACTTGTCGTAGATCGTCAGGTCGAAGCCCTTGCCGAGCAGCTTCTCGGCCAGCACGACCAGCGGCGAGTCGCGCAGGTCGTCGGTGCCTGGCTTGAAGGCCAGGCCGAACAGCGCGACCGGCTTGCGGCCGGCCGCGGCGATGATGTCGTAGGCACGGCCGATGTGCGCCTCGTTGCTGTCCAGCAGCGAGCCCAGAACGGGGATCTCCACGCCACGCTCGCGGGCGATGGTCAGGAAGCCCTTGACCTCCTTGGGCAGGCAGGAGCCGCCGAAGGCGAAGCCGGGCCGGAGGTAGGCCTTGGAGATGTTGAGCTGGGTGTCGCGGCAGAACAGCTCCAGCACGTCGCGCGAGTCCAGGCCCGTCTCCTTCAGCACGGCACCAGCCTCGTTGGCGAAGACGATCTTCAGCGCGTGGAAGACGTTGCACAGGTATTTGACCGACTCGGCCACGCCGACGTCGGCCGCGACGAAGCTGCCGGGCACGCCGCTGTAGAGCCGGCGCATGACCTCCACACCGGCCTCGTCCATACTGCCGACGATGGTCTGCGGCGGGTTATGGAAGTCGGACACCGACGAGCCCTCGCGCAGGAACTCGGGGTTGAAGACCAGCGACAGGCGCTCGCCGACCTTGCGGCCAGCCGCCATTTCCAGCAGCGGCGCAATGCGCTCGCGCGTCGTACCCGGCGCGACCGTGCTGCGGATGACCAGGGTGTGGTGGCCGTCCTTCTTCGCGATCTCCGCGCCGATCTGGCCGACGACGGCGTCCAGTGCGGTCAGGTCAGGCATGTAGTTGGGCAGCGACGGCGTGGCCACCGAGATCAGCGACACCTCGGTGGCCCGGACGGCCGCGGCGACGTCACGCGTGGCCGTCAGCTTGCCGGCCTTGACTGCGGCGGCGATCAACTCCTCGATACCCTCCTCCACCACCGGCGACTGGCCCGACGCGATCAGCTCGACCTTGAGCGGGTTGATGTCGACGCCGACGACGTCATGGCCCAACTCCGGAAGGCAGGCGCAGGAAACCGCGCCGACGTAGCCGAGACCGAAAACCGAAACCTTCATCGTTCTTGTCCTTTGAAATTCTTCAGGCCGCCGCGCGCGCCGAGGCGGTGCTCAGGCCCGCGTTGCGCAGGAAGGCGTCGAACATCAGCAGCGTCCACAGCGGCTGGGCATGGTCCATGGCGCCGCGCTCATGCTGGTCCAGCAGCCGGGCGATGGTGGCGGCGTTGAACCAGCCGGTCTGCGCCAGCGCGCCCTGCTGCAGGGCCTGGCGGGTCTGCTCGCGCAGCGGGCCGCGCAGCCAGCGCGCCAGCGGCACGGCAAAGCCCATCTTTGGCCGGTAGAGCACGTCATGCGGCAGCATGGGCTCCAGCGCTTTTTTGAACAGGTATTTGCCTTCCTGGCCGCGCAGCTTGAGGCTGGATGGCAGCGTGGCGAGCCATTCGACCAGTTGGTGGTCCATCAGCGGCTCGCGCACCTCCAGGCTGTGGGCCATGCTGGCGCGGTCGACCTTGGTGTTGATGTCGCCCGGCAGATAGGTGTGGATGTCCAGGTACTGGATCAGCGCCAGCGGATCGTCCGTCTCGGCGCGGCGGGCGTGGTGGTGGAAGACCTCGCTGGCATGCCAGCCCTGCAGCTCGCGCTTGAAGCCGTTGCTGAAAAGCTGCTGGCGCAGCGGATCGCGCACCAGGCCCATCGTGTTGAAGTAGGCATCGACCGAATTTCGCGCGATGGCCTGGAAGGTGGTCTTGGCGCGGAACACCCGCGGCGCCCAGTCGGCCTTGGGATAGAGCCTGGCCAGCGGCCCGAACACGCCGCGGCGCAGCGCCAGCGGGAAGGCGCCCCGCATGCGCTCTTCCATCATGTGCATCTTGTAGCGGCGGTAGCCGCCGAAGCTCTCGTCGCCACCGTCGCCACTCAGGGCCACGGTGACGTGCTTGCGGGCCAGTTCGCAGACGCGGTAGGTCGGGATGGCCGACGAGTCGGCATAGGGCTCGTCGTAGAGATGGGCCAGCAGGTCGACGAGGCCGAAATCGTCGCTGTTGACGACCTCGACGCGGTGGTTGGTGCGGTAGCGGTCCGCCACCTGCTGCGCGAACTCGGTCTCGTTGAACTTGGGATCGTCGAAGCCGATGGAGCAGGTGTTGACGGGCTGCTCGTCCAGTTGGGCCATCGCGGCGACGACGGCGCTGGAGTCGACGCCGCCGGACAGGAAGGCGCCAAGCGGCACCTCGGCCTTCAGCCGCAGCTTGACGGACTCGGACAGGCGCCGGCGCAGTTCCTCGGCCGCTGCCTCCTCGCCGATCCTGGCGTCCAGCGTGAACTTGACGTCCCAGTAGCGCTGCGGCTCGCCCAGCGGCTGGCCGCGCTTGACCAGCAGGCGGTGGCCGGATGCGAGCTTCTGCGCATGGCGGTAGATGGTCCAGGGGTCGGGCACATAGCCCAGCGCGAAATAGGCCTCGACGGCGCGCGGGTCGATCTGCTGGCGCAGGCCGCCGTGGGCCATCAGGCTCTTCAGCTCGGACCCGAACAGCAGCCAGCCGTCCTCGGTCAGCGCATAGTGCAGCGGCTTCACGCCCAGGCGGTCGCGCGCCATGAATAAGCAGTCGCGGCGGCGGTCATGGATCATGAAGGCGAACATGCCGCGCAGGTGGTGCACGCAGTCCTCGCCCCAGTGCTCCCAGGCGCGCACGATGGCCTCGGAGTCGCTCTTGGTGCGGAACACGTAGCCGTGGCCGCGCAGTTCGTCCATCAGTTCGAGGTAGTTGTAGACCTCGCCGTTGAACACCAGGGCCACCGACCTGTCGTCGTTGAAGATGGGCTGCTGGCCGGTCGCGATGTCGATGACCGACAGGCGCCGGTGGCCGAAGCCCACGCCGGGCTCGATGTGCAGGTCGCCCTCGTCAGGCCCGCGGTGGTGCTGGGACTCGTTCATCCGGTGCAGGCGTTCGCGCTCGGGGAGGCGCTGGCCACGGATGTCGAACAGACCGGTGATGCCGCACATGGGTTGGACCTGATTCAGCCAATCATTGGGAAAGCCGCGCGTCGCAGGCACGGGCAACGACGGATTCTTACCGAGCTTGGTGCCGCCATCGGCCATTCCGCCGGCTGGGCGTGATGTCGGCCACGCCTATCCCCCTGACCGAGGGAGGTCGCCGGCATACAGGTGGCCATAGGCGGTGACCATACGGTCCAGGCTGAACTGTTCGCGCACGCGGGCGAGCGAGGCCGCAGCCAGGCGCTGGCGCAGCGGAGGCTCGGCGACAAGGCGCGCCAGCGCGGCAGCCAACGCCTCGCTGTCCTGAGGCGGCACCAGCAGGCCGTTGCCGCCCTCGCCTGCCTCCACCAGTTCGGCATTGCCCCCCACATCGGTTGCAACCGGCGCACAGCCGCAGGCCATGGCTTCCAGCAACGTGTTGCTGATGCCTTCGGCCTGCGATGGCAGCACAAAGATGTCGAACTGCGGCAGCAGTTGCGCGATGTCGCTGCGGTCACCCGGCAACCAGGCCTGGCCCGCCGCGCCCGTGTCGGCCAGGCGCTGCTGCACGGCCTCCAGCAGCGGGCCACCGCCCAGCATGATCAGGCGCAGCCGCGGCCAGTCGGCCGGGCACAGCTCGCGCAGGCGCAGGAAGGCGTCGACGAGGTTGAGCGGGTCCTTCACGGCCTGCATGCGGCCGACCGCACCGATGACGAGGTGCTCGCTTCGACGGTAGAGCCAGGCGTCAGGCACGGTCGTGGACGGCGCGAAGCGCAGCGTGTCGACACCGTTGCAGATGCGCTGGACGCGCTCTGCCGCAAAGCCGACCGGGCCGGTCAGGTAGTTCTCGATGGCCTTGGACAACGCCACGAAACGCTGCGTGCCGACGCCGTAGACGCGGCGCAGGCGCTGGTTGGTGACGCTGACACCGCCCAGGTCATTGGTGTCCCAGCCATGCTCGCTGTGCACGCGCAGCGGCACGCGCGCGGCCCAGGCCGGCAGCTGGAATTCCATCGCGCCGAGGTTGCGCGTGTGCACGACGGCCGGGCGCAACTCGCGCAGCAGCCTGTAGACCCGCGGGTAGAGCCAGAAGCCTTGGCCGGGCGGCTTGTTCAGCGCAATGAATTGCGTGCCGGGCGCCTTGACGCGCTCCTTGAACGCCGTGATCTCCGTCACCGCCACCACCGCATGCCGGAAAGCCGGCAGATGGTTGATGACGCTGACGACGCCATTCTCCAGCCCGCCGGTGTCGAAGCGGTGCAGCAGGTGCACCACCAGCGGCCGTGCATCGGCAGCGCCGTTCGGGCTCACAGGCGCCAGAGGCGGAAGCCCGCGTCGATGAGCGCCTTGCTGTCGAAGGCCGCCTTCACGTCGATGAAGGCCCCGCCCTTGACCAGCTTCCTGCCGATCTCCTGCGCCGTCAGGC
>NZ_JAPPUW010000022.1 GCF_026712205.1 Pelomonas aquatica | reverse complement strand
GGTCTCGCTGGTGGATACCCACCAGCAACTCCAGCGTTTTACTTGAACCGCCGGATGCGGACCCGCACGTCCGGTGGTGTGAGAGGGCTGAGGGGGCGACCCCTCACCCTACTCGATTCTAGAGAAGATCCCAGGTGGTCAAGGTTGAGAGGGCGTACTCGAAGAGGGAGTTCCGTATCGCCGGCACCGAGTGCTCCCCGATGGCTTCTGGCGTTCAGCCCTGGAGGGGGCCACGGTCTTGGCGCTCAGAGCTGCCCCGATTTCGGCGCATCGAGCCCGACTCCCCGATGGACGAGGCCTGACTCTCACCATTCAGCACTCGACGATGCCTGTCGTTCGACATGGAGCAGGTGTCGCTTTTGTTCCAGTGAACACCAGCACGACGCCGTTCAGCCCGTCGACGGCGGACCACAAGCGGCGGGACCTGGAGGTGCGGAGACTTGCGCCGATGGTCGACGATGGCTCTAGAGCAGCATCAAGCCTGGCCTCTCGGCCAAGCCTCCAAGCAAGATCCTGCAACGCTGCCCGTCTAGCCCGCATCCCTTATAAGTACAAACTCTCGTACTTTGTTCATATTCTGTTTATAGAATTGCTATCGCAATGCAGAATTCCGCGCCGGGGTGGGACCGGGATCGCGAACAAGATCTGCTGCGTAGAAGCTGCTCCAAAGCAGCCACGCGAATGACAACGATCATCAAACGGAGACAGCGATATGAACGAGCATCGGCGGCGGGCTGCGGCCCTGAGACTTCATGCGATTGCCAGCGCCCTGGCCCTTTGGGGCGGCTCAGCCGGAGCAGTGGAGATCGACACCGGCAATCCCGACCTGAAAATGCGCTGGGACAACACGTTCCGCTACAACCTCGGCGTGCGAACGGACGCCCAGGACACGCGCATCATTTCCAACCGCTCCTATGACGAGGGCGACGCCAAGTTCGGCAAGGGCAAGATCGTCACGAACCGCTTCGACCTGCTGAGCGAGTTCGACGTCAACTACGCCGGCCAGTTCGGCGCACGGCTGGCGGCGGCTGGCTGGTATGACCAGGCCTACGACAAGCACGGCGTGACCTCGCCGGCGCCCGGCGGCTTCTCGACGAGCTACTTCAACGACCGCTACAACAACAAGGTCGAGCGCTACGTCAACGGCCCGTCCGCGGAATTCCTGGACGCCTTCGTCTGGACCAACTTCAATCTCGGCAGCGTGCCGGTCAACGTGAAGCTGGGCCGCCACGCGATCATTTGGGGCGAGGGCTCGGTCATCGGCGCCCATGCGATCTCGTACTCGCAGGCGCCGACCGATGCGGTCAAGGCGGTGGCGAGCCCCGGCATCGAGACCAAGGAGCTGCTGATGCCGATCAACCAGCTGTCCTTCAAGGCACAAGTGACGAGCGACTTGACGGTCGCTGGCCAGTACTTCCTGGAGTGGCGGCCGCTGCGGGCGCCCAACGGCGGTACCTTTCTGGTCGGCGCCGATACCTCGCCGAACGTGGACCGCCTAGCCATCGCACCGGGCATCAACGCCAACAACGTGGACCCACTCGCGCCGCGCCAGCGAGGCAACTGGGGCATCAGCGCCCGGCTGAACGTGGCCGCGATCGACGCCACCATTGGTGCCTACTACCGGGTGTTTAACGATTACGCGCCCGAAAACGGCATTCAGTTCCTGACCTTCAATGGTCCGCTGCCCACGACGTTCCGCTTCGTCTACCCGCAGAACGTCAAGCAGACCAGCCTGAGCTTCGCCAAGGGCATCGGCCCGGTCAGCTTCGGCAGCGAACTGTCCTATCGCCAGCACGGCGCGCTGAACTCGACCGGCAGCTATGGTCCGGCGGATAACACCGGCGCCCGAGGCAATACCTGGCACGCCATCGTGAACGGCACCTACCTGCTGCCCAAGACCGCGCTGTTTGACACCGGCAGCGTGTTGGTCGAACTGGCCTACAGCCGCCTGGACAAGGTCACCCAGAACCTGGCCCTGTACCGCGGCGAAGGCAACCTGACGCCGATGAATGCGTCGGGTGCGCTGTCCTGCTCCAAGTCGGGCGTAGCGGCCACGGTGGCGGGTGATGTGTCGGATGGCTGCTCGACGAAGAACTTCCTGCAGGCGGCCATCAGCTTCAGCCCGACCTACATCGGCGTCCTGCCATCGTGGGATCTGGAGCTGCCGATGTTCGTCCAGTACGGCATCAAGGGCACGGCGCCTAGCGCCAGTGCCGGCTTCGAGGGCGCCCTGAGCTACTCGCTGACGGCCAAGATGACCTATTCGTCGCGCCACGAGTTCTCGCTGAAGTACGCGGACACCCGGGCCAAGACCAAGTACAACGCGGCTGGTACAACGGTGATCGGAGGCAGTGGTTCAGGCAGCGTGCTCGGGGGTACTGATCGCGGCTGGCTGGTCTTCACCTACAAGACCTCGTTCTGATCCGAAGCCCTAGGAGACAAGACCATGAAACAACTGAACCTCACCCTGTGCGCGGCCGCCATTGCCTTGCTCAGCGCTCCCGCCTTCGCCGCCGTGTCGGCCGAGGAAGCCAAGCAGCTCGGCACCACGCTGACCGAGTTCGGCGCCATCAAGGCCGGCAATGCCGAGGGCACGATTCCCGCCTATACCGGCGGCCTGACCACGGCGCCGGCCGGCTTCAAGCCTGACAGCGGCTTCTGGGTCGACCCGTTCAAGGACGAGAAGCCGCTGTTCCGCATCGACTCCAAGAACATGGACAAGTACGCGGACAAGCTCAGTGAAGGCCAGAAGCGCGTGCTGAAGGAGGATCCGAACTACTACCTCGAGATCTTCCCCAGCCACCGCACCGCGGCCTACCCGGAGAAGGTGCTCAAGGCCACCGTGCGCAACGCCACCGGTTGCAAGACCACGCACGAAGGCATCGGCGTGGACACCGCCTGCCGCGGCGGGCTGCCGTTCCCGATCCCGAAGTCCGGCCTGGAAGCGCTCTGGAACCAGATCCTTCACTACCAGAGCGACACTGCCGTCACCACCTCGGCCTCTCGCTCTTGGGTCATCGACACTAACGGCAAGCCGACGATGACGGCCGAGCAGAGTACCTACACCGACGCGACCTGGTATCAGCCGGACCTGCCGGACCGCGATCCGACGATGGCCTGGCGCGTCTACTCGGTCACCAAGTCTCCCGCGCGCCTAGCCGGCGGCGTGACCGGCATCACCGACTTCATCGATCCGATCCAGCAGCCCCGCAAGGCCTGGGGCTACACGCCCGGCCAGCGCCGCATCAAGATGTCGCCCGAGTTTTCGTACGACACGCCGGTGGCCAGCCAGGGCGGCCTGACGCTGTTCGACGAATTGTTCATCGTCTCCGGCAAGCTTGACCGCTTCGACTACAAGCTGATGGGCAAGAAGGAGATGTACCTGCCTTACAACCAGTACAAGGGCTCGTTCGAATGCCCGACGCTGGAGATGGGCTTGCAGGCCAAGCACACGAACCCGGCCTGCGACCGGTGGGAGCTGCACCGCGTGTGGGTGGTCGAGGCAACGCTGAAGCCTGGCATGCGCCACGCCTACTCCAAGCGCGTCTACTACCTGGACGAGGACCTCTCGGCTGCAGCCCTCTACGACGCCTTCGACCAGAATGGCGCGCTGTACCGCTCGATGTTCAACGGCATGGTCCAGCTCTACGACAAGAAGCTGCCCTGGGCGGTGCGCGCGACGACCTATGACTTCAACAAGGGCCAGTACGGCTACTTCAACGACGTCATGGTGGGCGGCCACAAGATCGAGGCCAAGCCTCGCTCCGACCGCGAACTGAATGCCGAAGCGATCGTGACGCGAGAGACCGCTCGCTGACCTTGTCCTGCGGACCGACCGGAGGCTCCGTGGAGAATTCGAGTTCATTTCTGCGGCCTCTGGTGGCCGGCCTGCTCAGCCTTGGCATGACGCTGATGGTGGCGGCGGATGTGGCGGGTACGGTCTCACAGCCGCGGCCCGATCCGCTGGACGTGGCGGCGCGGCCGTCGCCGTTCACCAAGGGCTGGGCGACGACCGGCATCGCCCGCCAGGGCGAGCAGCTGCTGGCCGTCGGCCCGCGCGGCCTGATCCTGGCGTCGGGCGATAGCGCCAAGACCTGGACGCAGGTGGAGAGCCCCGTCTCCACCGACCTGGTCACCGTGCGATTCACCGCGCAAAAGACCGCCTGGGCCATCGGCCACGACGGCGTCGCGCTGCGCAGCACCGACAGCGGCCAGCATTGGGAGCGCATCCTCGACGGACGCAAGCTGCTCGTGCTGCTGAGGGGCAGCTACGAGCAGCGCGCCAAGTCCGGCGATGCTGGCGCGGCGGCCGTGCTCAAGGAGGTCGACCGTTCGGCCGAGCAGTCGGCCACGCCAGGCGTGCTGTCCACACCGATGCTGGACGTCTGGTTCTCGCCGGAAGCGCCGGCTGAGGGCCTGCTGGTCGGTGCCTTCGGCCTGGTGCTGGCCACTCATGACGGCGGCACAACCTGGGAGCCGCTGATCGAGCGCACCGACAACGACCGGCGCTTCCATCTGTACGCAGTGAGCGGGCAGGGTGACGAACGCTATATCGCCGGTGAGCAGGGCCTGCTGATGCGTTGGGACGCTGGGCAGCAGCGCTTCGCCAAAGTTGAGACACCTTACGCCGGCAGCTACTTCGGCATCCACGTCTCGCCGGGCCGCCTGATCGCCTATGGGCTGCGCGGCAACGCCTACGCCACCGAGGACGGCGGCGCCCACTGGAACAAGATCGAGACCGGCGTGGACGACAACCTGGTTGCGCTGGTGCCCCGAGCCAAGGGCGACTTCCTGCTCGTCTCCCAAACCGGTCAGGTGCTGGCCGTGCCGCGGGGCGGCCTGAAGGCCAAGGCCCTGCACGTGACGCCCATGAGTGAAATATTCGCCGCGACCGATACCAACGGCCAGCAACTGGTGCTGGCCCAGATCAACGGCCTGCGCACAATCGAATTGCCTACCCGGTGATCCGCTGATGAGTGCCTATCAAGACAAGTCCGCCAACCCGGCGATGCCGGTGATCGCCGACGTGCGCGACTTCGATGTGAAGTCAGGCAACCTGGCCGAGCGCGTGATCTTCAACCACCGTGCGCTGGTGATCACGCTGTGCGTCGTCGCCACCGTGGTGCTGGGCTGGTTCGCGACCCGGCTGAACGTCAATGCGAGCTTCGAGCGGATGATTCCGCCTTCGAGCCCGTACGTCAAAAACTACCTGGCCTACAAGTCCGACCTGCCGGGCCTGGGCAACACGATCCGAATCGTTGTCGAGAACAAGACAGGCAACATCTACGACAAGGACTATCTCGAGGCGCTGCGCAAGGTCAACGACACGCTCTACCTGATCCCGGGCACCGACCGCTCCTGGATGAAGTCGCTGTGGATGCCGATCGTGCGCTGGCGCCAGGTGACGGAGGAGGGCGTGGTCGGTGGTGCCGTGATGCCAGCCGACTACAGCGGCACCCGGACCTCGATCGAGCAACTCAAGACCAACATCTCGCGCGCCAACATCATCGGCAGCCTGGTCGCCAACGACCTGAAGTCCTCGATGATCGTCGTCCCGCTGCTGGACCGCACGCCGGGCACCGGCCAGCCGCTGAACTACGGCGAGTTCTCGCGCGCGCTCGAGGCCAAGGTGCGCGTGTTCGAAAGCGACAAGGTCGGCATCCACATCATCGGCTTCGGCAAGATCGTCGGCGACCTGATCGCGGGCCTGCAGCAGGTGATGGTGTTCTTCGGCGTCTCGGTGCTCGTGGCCGCGCTGTTCGTGTTCGCCTACACCCGCTGCCTGCGCAGCACCGCGCTGCTGGTGACGGTGGCCGTGGCCGGCGTGGTCTGGCTGCTGGGTCTGATGCAACTGCTCGGCTACGAGCTCGATCCGTACTCCATCCTCGTGCCCTTCCTGATCTTCGCCATCGGCCTGTCGCATGGCAGTCAGAAGATGAACGGCATCCTGCAGGACGTGGGCCGCGGCACGCACAAGTACGTGGCGGCCCGCTACACGTTCCGCCGCCTCTTCATGGCCGGGCTGACCGCGCTGCTGACCAATATCGTCGGCTTCGCCGTGCTGGCCATCATCGACATCCCGGTGATCCGCGACCTGGCCATCACGACCAGCATCGGCGTGTCGGTGCTGGTGTTCACCAAGCTGGTCCTGATCCCCGTGACGCTGAGCTACATCGGCGTCAGCCCGGCCGCCGCAAAGCGCGCGCTGGCCGAGGACGACGAAACGAAGCAGGGCCGCACCCTTCTCGCCCGCATCTGGCAAGGCCTGGACCGCCTGACCGAGCGCCGCGGCGCCATCGCCGCCATCGGCGTGGCACTGGCGCTGACGGCGGTGAGCGCCATGGCCATGCGCCATCTGCGCATCGGCGACCTCGACCCCGGTGCACCGGAACTGCGCGCCGACTCCCGCTACAACCGCGATAACACCTACGTCACCCAGCACTACGGCCTCTCCAGCGATCAGTTCGTCGTCATCATGAAGACCGATCAGGAGGGCTGCCGCTTCTATGAGTCGCTCCAGTTGATGGACGCGCTGGCCCTGAAACTGCGCGAGACCGAAGGCGTGCAGGCCACCGGCTCGCTGGCCCAGTCCACCCGCTTCATCACTGCCGCGCTGTCCGAAGGCAGCGGCAAATGGCTGACGCTCAGCCGCGACCAAGCGCTGACCAACGTCGCCGTGTCCGCCGCGATGATCGCCACGCCCGACATCACCAATCAGCAGTGCTCGGTGACCCCGCTGATCGCCTACCTCAGCGACCACAAGGCCGACACGCTCAGCCGCGTGCTAAAGGTCAGCGAGGATTTCGCCGGCCAGTTCAATACGGTGGACGGCACCGTCCACCCGACGCATTTCCTGCTGGCAGCGGGCTCGGCCGGCATCGAGGCGGCCACCAACATCGAGGTCGAGCGCGGCGTGCTGAAGATGTACCTGGCCGTCTACGGCGCCACCGCGCTGCTGTGCCTGCTGACCTTCCGCAGCCTGCGCGCCACGCTGGTCGCGATGATCCCGCTGGTCATCACCACCATACTGTGCAAGGCGCTGATGGTGGCGCTGGGCATCGGCCTCAAGGTGGCGACGCTGCCGGTGATCGCGGTGGGCGTGGGCGTCGGCGTGGACTACGCGCTCTACCTGCTCAGTGTGCAACTGGCGATGCAGCGCCGCGGCGCGACTCTGGCCCAGTCCTATCGCCGAGCCCTGGATTTCACCGGCCGCGTGGTCGCGCTGGTGGGCCTGACGATGGCGGCCGGCGTGATCACCTGGGCCTGGTCGCCGATCAAGTTCCAGGCCGATATGGGCATTCTGCTGACCTTCATGTTCCTGTGGAACATGGTCGGTGCCTTGGTGCTGATCCCGGCGCTCTCCCACTTCCTCCTCAATCCGAAGAGCCAGCCCCCGGTGGCTGCGCCGCTCACCCCGCACATCAAGGAGCAATTGCATGTTTGAACTGCTGATGAGCGCTGACATGATGGTCAGCGACCCGGACGCAATGGCCGAACTGCTGGTCACGAAGCTCGGCATCCACAAGCACGAGCGCTGGCGCCAGGCCTTCGCCGACCATCCGTACATCGCTCATTTCCTGCGCGTGCACAAGTCGCTGGCGGTGTCGCCCACGCGGGTCGAGCCGCAGGGGCACCTGGACAAGCCCAACCTTGGCGACCCGATGTTCCACGAGTTCCTGGAGAGCCTGAAGGATTTCCAGGGCCGGCACCGCCCGATGCTGACCCACTCGATCGTGCTGGCCACCCACAGCGCCAAGTTCGACGCGTTGATGGAGAAGCTGATGCGTCGCCGCCTGCGTTTCCGTATGGCGCAGCGCACGCCGGCGATGCCTTTCGACCGCATGTGGATGGGCGTGACGCCCGAAGATCCGCACTACGAACCCTCGGTGGACGGCGGGCTGTGCATCGAGGTGATGCCGATCGAGCCGCTGCAACTGCCCCCCGAGACCTTCGCGGTGCCGGCGCCGGCACCGCGCGACCTGAAGCCGGGCGACATGGTGCGGGTGAGCTCCCGCGGCTTCCTGGTGCGCAATCTTGATGAGACGCTGCGACGCTGCTCCGCCAATCTTGACTGGGAGCCGCACGGCCAGGTAGAGGTGCTGGAGAAGGAGGGTTACCGCCGCGCGACGATGGAGTTCTCGCTGCCCAACAGCGCAACGCTGGACGTGATCGAAGCCACGCGCTGGAACGGCGATGCCGGCACCTATGTCAACAGTTGGGGCCCGGGCCCGTACTACGTCCGCATCGCGGTCAACGACCTGAAGGCGAAGGCCGAGGACCTGCGCTCGCGCGGCACCAACTTCGCCTGGATCGACGAATGCCAGGCCGTCGACGGCAAGTCGCTGATCCGCGTGGATCCTGCCGACCTGCAGGGCCAGTTGTTCGAGTTCGAAGAGGCCTGATCCCATGTCCGACGCAATGGCAGTGCGCATCGAGCGTGAGGGCGCGGGGCAGGGCGGGGTGGGCTGGATCGTCCTGAACCGCCCGGACCAGATCAATGCGATCAACGACGACATCCGCAGGGGTGTCCCGGCCGCGCTGGCCGAACTGGAGGCCGACCCCGACATTCGCGTGATCGTGATCCGCGGCGAAGGCCCGCGCGGCTTCTGCGCCGGTGCGGACATCAAGGAACGCCGGGAAGCCGAGACCTCGCTACAGGTGCGCCGCCGCATGCAGGGCTCGCGCTGGATCGAATCGCTGGACCGCTTGGAGAAGCCCGTGATCGCTGCGATCCACGGCTACTGCATGGGCGGAGGTATGGAACTGGCGCTGGCCTGTGACATCCGCTTCGTCTCGCCCGATGTGGTGCTGGCGCTGCCGGAGACCGGCCTCGGCCTGATCCCCGGCGGCGGCGGCACGCAGCGCCTGCCGCGTGTCGTCGGCCCCGGCCGCGCGCTGGACTTGCTGCTCACCGGCGGGCGCGTGGGCGCCGAGGAAGCCAAGGCCATGGGCCTGGTGACGCGCGTGGCGACGAGCGCCACGACGATGATCGACGAGGTGCGGGCGCTGGCACAGCAGATCGCCGCCAAGCCGCCGGTGGCCACTGCCTATGCCAAGCAGGCGGCACGGGCGGCGCTGCAACTGGACCTCAAGAGCGGCCTGGACCTGGAGCTCGACTTGTTTGCGCTGCTGGCCCCGATGCATGATGTGAAGGAAGCGGCGCTGGCTTTCCGCGAGAAGCGCACGCCGAAGTTCAGCGGCCTTTGACCGAACGACTGAGAGCGAGCACGTAATGAGCTATTCAAGCAGAGACCGCTTGGCGGGCAAGGTCGCCATCGTCACCGGCGCGGCCCACGGCCTGGGCGCCGAGACGGCACGGGTGCTGGCGTCTCAAGGCGCACGGGTGGCGATCGTCGACATCAACCTCGAGGCCGCGCAAGGCGTCGTGGCCGAGATCGAGGCGGCCGGGGGCGAGGCCATGGCCATCAAGGTGGACCTGACGTCCGAGTCCGAGATCATGGGGATGGCCGAAGCCGTCGAGCAGCGCTTTGGGCGCATCGACGTGCTGCACAACAACGCCGCCGCGCTAGACGTGCCGCAGCGCCAGGCCGACCGCGACGTCTGCAACGTCTCCATCGAGGCCTGGGACCGGGCGCTGGACGTCAATGCCCGCGGCGCCATGCTGTGCAGCAAGCATGTGGTGCCTGTGATGCTCAAGACCGGCGGCGGCTCGATCATCCACTCGACCTCGGGCTTCGGCCAACTGGGCGATGTGACGTTGACGGCCTACGCCGCCTCCAAGGCTGCGCTGATGGCGCTCTCGCGCTCGATCGCCGCCCAGTTCGGCAAGAAGGGAATCCGCTCCAACGCCATCATGATCGGCTTCGTCCTCAATGACCATGCGCAGAAGACGGTGCCCGAGGAGATCAAGCAGATCCTGCTGGCGCAACACCTGACCCCACAGCTGGGCAGCCCACGCCAGATTGCCGATGTCGTGGCCTTCCTGGCCAGCGAGGAATCGTCTTTCATCACCGGCGCGACGATCCCGGTCGATGGTGGATTCACCAGCCACTCTCCGGCGATGGTGCCGCTGAGCGAATACTTCGAGCGGCAGGGGTCAAACAAGCTCTGATGGCGTTCGTCCGTGACCGCTGCGCGTCAATGCCAGCGGTCAGCGCATCCGCGCCGTCACCTTCGCATGCGGCCCCGCCACCTGCGCCGCCCACGCCTGGGCTGCCTGATCGAAGCTGAAATCCAGGTAGTCGATGGCGATCTTGTTCTCGCGGTCGATCTGGAGCAGGCGCTCCCAGATCGCGCGGCGATCGGCCGAGGGGCGCTGGCCGGTGCCGATACAGGAGAGGGTGCGGAACAGCAGGTCGGCGATGTCCAGGCTGATCTGGCGGCCGGCTCCGGTGCCGATGGTCATGATGCGGGCGCCCCAGCGCGTGGCTTTCAAGGCCGAGAGCAGCGGCTGACCGCAGACCAGGTCCAGCACCACGTCGAAGCCGCCGTTGGAGGCGTCCTTCAGCGCGGCGACGTCGTCGGCTCCGCCGAGCTTGATGCCGGCATCGGCCAGGCCACGGCTGACCAGGCGCTGAATCGATTCCTCCGAACGGGCGGCTGCCACGATGCGGCCCGCACCCATGTGTCGGGCGAGTTGCAGTGCGATCTGGCCCAGCGTGCCGGTGGCCCCGAGGATCAGCACGTTCTCGCCCTTCTGGATGGCCGCTTTCTCCAGCGGCACCAGCGCACCGGTGGCGGCGATGCCCATGCTGATCGCCGTCTTGTCGTCCACGTCGTCCGGCACGGCCCAGACCTCTTCGGCTGGCACCAGCGTGCGCTCGGCCCAGGCGCCAAAGGGCTGCACCGAGCGCTCGCCGAAGTAGACGCGCTGTCCGTTCTTCAGGCGGCCGACGCCTTCACCGCGAATGACGCAAGGGAACTCGATACCGAGGCGGTACGCGCCGAGCACGTCCCAGCCGCCCAGGCCGGCTGTGTCCATGTCGATCAATAGGGCACCGTCGCGCGGCTCGGGCTCGCGGAACTCGGTCAGGACGGGGGCAACGCCACGTTCCGGGATGACTGCTGCTTTCATCGGTGATCCTCAGGTGTTGTCTTTGGTGGCGGCCTCGTAGGCCTTCAGTTCGAATCCGGGCTCGCGTGCCTGTGCTGGCGTCAGTGGCGTGTTGCGCGCCAGCAGCTTGCGGGCGGCCATGTGGTCGGCAGTCCGGTTGGCGGTCTCGACGGCAATCAGGCGCCCCTGGCGGAAGCAAAGCACGGCCAGTTGATGCCCGTCGGCGGCGCCGACCTGCACGGTCTCGTCATGCCCATCGGCCAGCCCGGCGATCTGAAGGCGCAGGGCGCCCTGGTCGGTCCAAAACCAGGGCAGGGCGGTGTAAGGCGAGGGCTTGCCCATCAGCCGGGCAGCGACGGCCTTGCCCTGGTCCACCGCGTTCTGCACCGATTCCAGTCGCACCGGCTTGTCGGCGTAGCAACTGGTGAAGTTCGCCGCATCGCCGATCGCCGAGATATCGGGGTCGCTGGTCAGCAGCAGTTCGTCCACGCAGATGCCGTTGTTGACGGTCAGGCCTGCGGCCGCTGCCAGTTCCGCATTGGGTAGCACACCGATGCCGTAGACCACCAGGCCCGCCGCGATGACGCGCCCGTCTTCCAGCTCCACGCCGCTGACCTTGCCCTCGATGCCGAGGATGCGCCGCAGCTTCTGCCTGAAGTCGATCTGCACGCCCCAACTCGCGTGGCCCGCGGTGAACAGGTCAGACATGGGCTTGGAGATGGCCCGCGCCATCGGCCGCTCGCCCAGTTCGATCACGTGCACCGCCACGCCCTTGGCCGCGGCCACCGCGGCGAACTCCAGGCCGATGAAGCCAGCGCCGATGACGACGGCACTGCGGATGCTGCTGATGCGCGGCGATAGGGTATCGGCGTCGGCCAGCGTCCGCAGCCCGATCACGCCATCCAGTTCGATGCCGGGCAGTTCGGGCACGCGGTTACGCGCGCCGGTGGCGAGCACCAGGTGGTCGTAGGGAATCACCGTGCCCGAGGCCAGTTCCACATGCCGCGCCGCGCGGTCGATGCGGGTGACGCTGTCGTGCAGCCGCTCGATCCGGTGCTCCTCGAAGTATTCGGGCTGGCGGAAGCGGATCGCATGCGCACCGATCTTGCCGAGCAGGTAGGCCTTGGACAGCGGCGGCCGTTGGTAGGGTACGCCCGGCTCGTCGCCGACGATGATGATGCGCCCGGCAAAGCCCCCCTGGCGCAGCGAGGCGGCGGTCTGGAAGCCGGCCTGGCCGCCACCGACGATCACGACTGAATTCAACGCAGACATCTCGACAACCTTCTTCTCTTCGTCAATCGAATTTTGGATAGCGGCCCAGGGGCAGCAGGCTCGCTGCGCCGACCAGGAACGCCGATCCGCAAAGGGTCAGCACCATCATGTAGTTGCCCGTGCTCTTGTAGACGACGCCGCTCAGCCACGGCGCTAGCGCGCCGGCCGCTGTGATTAGGCCGAGGTGCACGCCGAAGAGACGGCCGTAGTCCCGCAGGCCGAAGTAGCGGGACATCAGGTAGGCGGCAATGTCGAACTCCGCGCCGGCACCCAGGCCGACCAGGGCGGTGGCCAGCAGAAGGATGCCGGTCTGCTCGGCGCCCGTCGTCGCCAGCAGCAGGCAGCCCAGGGCGGGCAGGGCCAGGGCCACGGCTGCCACGCCCGGCGCCCACAGGCGGTCGATCAGATAGCCCACCAGCACGCGCCCGCCGATCAAGGACAGGCCGAAGCCACCGAACACCGCGCCGGCGGCGGCGGCGGTGAGGCCTTTGTCGCGCAGCATTGGCACCGTGTTCGAGACCATCGTGACGATGGCGCCGACCACCAGCGACAGGCCGATGTTCAGGAACCAGAACCGCATCGAACGCAGGCCCTGCGAAAAAGTGAGTCCGCCCGCGATCAGGGCGGCCGGCCGTGTGCCGTCGGCGCGTGGCGCGACGCCGGCCGGCTCCTTCATCCAGAACATGGCGAAGGGGAGCACCACCAGCACCGGCAAGGTGGCTAATAGCCAGAATCCGCCCTGCCAGCCCCAGCGCCCGATGGCCCAGGTGACTGCCGACGGCAGCAGCGCGGCGGAAATGCCCGTGCCCGAGAGCACAAGCGCCAAGCCCAGTCCCCGGTTGCGCACGAACCAGAGGTTCACCAGATAGGTCCAGGTTACATGAATCGTGCCCATGCTGGCCAGCGGCAGCAGCGCGAAGAAGAAGTACAGCCAGGCGATCGACGGCCCCATCAGCGAGATGGACGCGAAGCTCAGCGCCAGGCAGGCCAGCGAGATGCAGGTGACCCGTTTCATGCCGTACCTGAGGTTCAGCCAGGGCACGATCTGCGATGCGACCACCGCACTGGCGAACAGGAAGGTGACGGCCGACTGGATCTCTCCCCGGGGCCAGCCGAATGCCGTCTGCAACGGGATCACGAAGGAGCCGAAGGCATACAGCATCGAGGCGTTGGCGTTGATGGCCAGCCCGAGCATGGCCAGGATGACGATGCGCCAGCCTTGCTTGAACTCGGTGAGGTCGATCGCGGCGGTGTTGGTCTTCATCGAGATTCAGTCCCTGACGAGTAGCAGGCTGCCGCCGAGCGGCCCGCCGCCGGAGGCGCAGACCGAGACTTGGTGCGGCGCGATCTGGCGGTCGCCCGCGCGGCTCCAGAGTTGGGTGCAGGCTTCGTGCACATAACCCAGGCCATGCGTGCGTCCCCCGGAGAGCTGGCCGCCGTTGGTGTTGATCGGCAGCACGCCGTCGCGTGCTATGCGGGCGCCGCCCTCGACGAAGGCGCCGCTCTCGCCGCGCGCGCACAGGCCCATGGCTTCGAGCCAGATCATCGTGAGGATGGAGAAGCCGTCGTAGAGCTGGGCGCTACCCACATCGCTCGGCTTCAGATCGGTGCGGTTCCACATCATCCGGCCCACATCGAAAGCCGCACCCTCGGTCAGCGAGATCTGGTCCCAGGACCAGGGTTGGTGCAGGGCCGCGCCGATCGCCTCGATGCGGATCGGCGCGTTCGGGCCGTCCTTCGCGGCGTCGGCGCGCGACAGCACCAGCGCCGTCGAGGCATCGCAGTGCACGTCGCAATCGAACATGCGCAGCGGCGTGGAGATCATCCGCGAGGCCATGTAGTCGTCCATGCCCATGGGCTTGCGCATCACCGCCTTCGGATTCAAGACGGCGTTGCGGCGGCAGGTGAGGGCGATCTGCGCCAGTTGCTCGGGGCGGGTCCCGAACTCGTGGAAGTGCCGCTGCGCGTACATCGCCATCAGGTTGACGGCCGAGAGCACGTTGAAGGGCGTGTACCACTGCCAGAAGTAGCTGGTGTCGCGGCCGCTGGTCTTGTTCGTCAGCGCCGAGGCGCCCTTGTCGACCAGCCGGCCGCTCGCCTCGGTGATCGTGCGGAACACGAGGACATGCCGGGCGAGGCCGGCGGCGATCGCCATCGCACCATTGATGACGCCGGCCAGCGGCCCCGGGCCTTCGTAGCCGCCACCGAACCAGTTCACCTGCAGGCCCATGGCGCTGATTAGCGCATTCGGGCCCACCGGGGAGAAGCTGTTGCCGTTGTTGTTGTCGCCCGGCCAGCAGGAGACGCCGTCAATGTCGGCCGGCGTGAGGCCGGCGTCCTGGATGGCTTCGAAGGCGGCGTCCAGCGTCAGCCGCATGGCGGATTTCGTCGAGGGCCGGCCGACCTCCGACTGCCCGATGCCGGTGATGGCGACGTCCTTCTCGAAGACCCGGTCAAACATCGCCAACCCTCGATTCAAGCGGAGCGAACAGCGGGATCCAGACGTCCTCCTGCTGCTCGAAGACCACACGCACCGGCATGTCGATCTGCACCTCCTGCGGTGCGCAGCGCACGATATTGCTAGTCAACCGCAGCCCGGCCTGCTCGGCCAGTTCGATGATGGCGACCACATACGGCGCCTCCAGGTCGGGCGTCCAGGCCTGCTGGTTGATCGTGAAGGTCAGCACCTTGCCGTGGCCGGACACCGGCTGCGGAGCGACGTCAAAGCTGCGGCAATGCGGGCAGATCGGCGCCGGCGGGTGGAACCAGCGCGAACAGGCGGAACAGCGGTGGACGTTCAGCAGGCCCTGGGCACCGCCTTGCCAGAACGGTGCGGTATCCGGAGTGAGCGCGGGCAGCTTGCGGGTCATGGCTGGAGCTTCAGCAAGGCGATCGCATTGCCGGATCGGATCTTCTCGCGATCGGCGCCGTTCAGGCCCAGGCCTTCGGTCGGGTCGCCGTTGTCGTAGGCACCGCCGAAGTTGGTACCGTAGAGCAGCCTGTCCACGCCGACGACCTCCAGCACGCCGCGGCGCAGAGCGGGCGAGTGCACGTCGAGGTCGAAGTAGAAGTTGGGCAGGTAGTCCATCAGCGGGCGCTTGTTGCGCGCATCCGGCGCCATGCCCTTGTTCAGCTCGGCCAGGCGGCCAAGCTGGAACACGGCCATGCCGCCGGAGTGGGTGATGTAGGTCTTCAGCGTCGGGAAGGCGTCGAGCGCGCCGCCGCAGATCAGGTACCAGAAGAACAGGGTCTCGTCCACGCAGTCGCCCACGATGGAACTGGTCTCGAACTTGTCCTTGTGATGCTGGTCGCCCAGCCAGATGGACTGGTTGTAGCCATGGACCATGACCGGCACGTCCAGTTCCGTCAGCTTCTCCCAGAGCGGCAAGAGTTCCTCGCTGTGGGCCTCCAGCCCGTTGAAGTTCGCGCCGCCCACGCAAAGGCCCTTGGCGCCCAGATGCTTGACCGCCCGGTCGATTTCCTTGACGGCCTCTTTCGGGTCGGCCAGGTTGGCGTGGCCCCAGAAGGCGAAGTGCTCGGGGTCCTCCGCGCAGTACCGGGACATCTCGTCGTTGCAGGTCCGTGCGTACTCGTTGCCGAAGTCGTCGGCCCAGTACATGAAGGCATGCGATGGCGTGGACAGCACCAGCTTGTCGACCCCGCGCTCGGCCATCAGTGCGCGGCGGCTCGCGTGCGTCATCTTCGACAGCAGTGCGGCTTCGGCCTCGGCATCGGTGCCCGCCGGCTTGCGGTGCTTGTTGGTGCCCAGCGAGAAGTGGCCAACCGTCAGCCCCTGGCGCTTCATGAACGGCCCCCAGAACTCATGCCTGTTCAACATGCCCGCAGTGAACAGATGGGCGTGGACATCAATCAGCAAGGGCCTCTCCCGGTTGACGCATCAGTGTCGAAGCAGTGTAATAGCTGAACATATTCAGTCAAGATGTATAACTTAGAGGGTTTTCACGATGGCTTCCTCACTGTCTGACCGGGTTTTCGTGGTGACCGGCGGCTTCGGCGCGCTGGGGCGGGCGCTGGCAGCGGTGCTGCTGGAGGAGGGGGCGCGTGTCGCCCTGCTGGATAGGGCGCCGGCGGGGGTGGGGCTGCCTGACGGCGACCGCGTGCTGACCATTGGCGGCGCGGACCTGGGCGATGCTGGCGCGGCCGCTGCTGCATTTGCACAGGTCCGGCAGCGCTGGCAGCGCATCGATGGCCTGGTCAACGTCGCCGGCGGGTTCGCCTGGGAGACCGTGGGCGACGGCAAGCTGGACACCTGGGACCGCCTCTACGCGATGAACCTGCGCAGCGCCGTGTCGGCGAGCCAGGCGGCGTTGCCGTACCTGAGCACCGACGGCCGTGGCCGCATCGTCAACATCGCCGCGCTCGGCGCGGTGAAGGCTGCCACCGGCATGGGCGCCTACGCCGCGTCGAAGGCCGGCGTGATGCGCTTCACCGAGGCGCTGGCCGAAGAACTGAAGGACCGCGGCATCACCGTCAATGCCGTGCTGCCCAGCATCATCGACACGCCGGCCAATCGCGCCGACATGCCGGATGCCGCCTTCGACCGCTGGGTCACGCCCCAGGCCCTGGGCTACGTGATCAAGTTCCTGCTGTCCGATGACGCTGCGGCGATCACCGGCGCCTTGCTGCCCGTCGCGGGCCGCACCTGACCATCCACCCGACAAGAAACCATGAGACTCGTCACCTACTCCGACGCCCAGGGCGTCCAGCATGCCGGCGCCTTCATCGACCAGGACTCGGCCATCCTCTCGCTGCAGGCGGCCCAGCGCGAACTGCACGGTTCCACCTCGCCGAGCCTGGCCAGCGTGCTCTCGCTGATCGAGGCGGGCGACGAGGCGATGGCCCATGCGCGTTCGCTGGTCGAGCTGGCACCGCGGGTGGCGGTGCTGCTGCGCCACCAAGTGCACCTGCACGCACCGATCCAGCCGCCGCCGCAGATGCGCGACTGCTCCTGCTTCGAACTGCACCTGCGCCAGAGCTTTGCCGCGGCCCGCAAGATCCGCGCGTTGCAGACACCGGATCCCGAGGCCACGCTGGCGGCAATGGGTACGAAGGCGGACGAGCGGGTGATCGCCACCTT
Source organism: Pelomonas aquatica (assembly GCF_026712205.1). Taxonomy (GTDB): domain Bacteria; phylum Pseudomonadota; class Gammaproteobacteria; order Burkholderiales; family Burkholderiaceae_C; genus Pelomonas; species Pelomonas aquatica. The sequence goes on along the minus strand of NZ_JAPPUW010000022.1, from coordinate 53,118 downwards.
CAACCGCCAGCCGATCTACTACAAGTGCAACCGCTTCGCGGTGATCGGTCCGGACGACGACGTGGTCTGGCCCAGCTTCTCGAAGGCGCTCGACTTCGAGCTGGAGTTCGGCTGCTATATCGGCCGCAAGACCAAGGACGTCGCCAAGGCCGACGCCCGCAAGCACGTCGTGGGCTACACGATCTTCAACGACATCAGCGCCCGCGACACGCAGGCGTTGGAGATGTCCGGCATGCTGGGCCCGGCCAAGAGCAAGGACTTCGACACGGCCAATGTCATGGGCCCCTGCCTGGTGACCACCGACGAACTCGAAGACCCGTACAACCTGACGATGATCGCCCGCGTCAACGGCGAGGAATGGGGCCGCGGCAGCACGAGCACGATGCGCTGGACCTTCGAGGAGGTGATCGAGCACATCTCCCGCTCCGAGACCCTGTATCCGGGCGAGTTCCTGGGTTCGGGCACCGTCGGCAACGGTTGCGGCCTGGAGCAGTTGCGCAACCTGAAAGCCAACGACGTGGTGGAACTGGAGGTCCAGGGCCTGGGCGTCCTGCGCACGCATATCACGCGGCCCCAGCGCGTGGCCGCCGCCTGATCCCGATCCGCTTCGCGAAGGCCGCCCCGATGAAGACCTTTTCCACCACGCCCGAACGGGGCGGCTTCGTCTTCCAGATGTTGATCGCGCCGTACAAGGTGTCTGCCGAGACGCTGGCCGACACGCGCGGCTACTACGGCCTGAAGCTGACCAAGCACTCGCCCTTCGGCTGCGTGCGGGATGAGGAGGGGCATCTCTACGCCTTCGTGCGCGCGCTTAATGCGCCGGACAGCACGCCCAACCCGATGAAGTTCATCTACCAGTCCAGCCGCGTGGACGGGCAGACGCTACGCATCGACAAGGCCCGCACCGCCAGCCAGGCCATGACGGCGATGCCAGACCGCGGCCTGAGCGAGGGCTCCATGTGCTGGCAGGGCGTCCCGGGGGAGGAGGGCAATGCCTGGCGCATCGCGGCCTCGGGCGAGCGCATCAGTTGGAAGGAAGAAGGTTTGTTCGACCTGTCCGGCGCGCTGATGGGCGAGGGCTTCCAGTGGTACCTGCCCGGGCCGGAGTGGGGCATGTTCTACGTCTCCCAACTGTACGAACTGCAGGGCACTTGCGAAGGGCGGCCGGTGAAGGGTGCGATGGCGCTGGACCAGCCCTACATGGTCGACGGCGGCGCGATCCATTTCCGCAAGGATCCGATCGTCAACAACAAGAAGCACGTGGCCTGGTGGTCCTTCGTCACCATCTACAAGGACGGCACCTGGGACACCGGGTCCTTCATGGTGGGCCACGACCATCTCGGCTACGCGATCTTCCAGAACGAGAAGGGCGAGATCCGCACCACCACTGATGTGGAGGCGCGCGTCGTGCACAAGAAGGAAAGCTGGTTCGCCCAGTCCGTCACCATCACCGTCGAGGGCCAGGAGCAGTGGGAATTCCTGCCGGACCGCTACGGCGAGATGGCCGACTTCACCGGCGGATTCCCGGTGACTGCGCAGCAGGAAGGCCGTTGGCGCCGAGTCGGTGACACCCGCGAGCCGGATCGCTGGTTCGGCTGGGGGGAGTCCGACCTGCGCAACGGGACGGCGCGCAACGTGCCAGGTCGCGAACCCTGAGCGGCACGGTCCGGTGGGATTGATCTCATTGTGGCACGCGATAATTTGTATGCACACTATCGTCGATAGTGTCTTATATTAGATGAAGAGACAAACAGGAGCACAAGCATGCTGACGCAGACGAGCCCGATGCTGGCCGACGGCACAAAGATCGCCGACCTGGTCTTGCCCGCGACGCGGGAAGTCCAGATGAGGGTCCTCTCCGATCCCGAGATCTACGAACTGGAGATGGAGCGCATCTTCGGCAAGATCTGGAACTTCCTGGGCCATGAATCCGAGATCCCGAACTCCGGCGACTTCGTTGTCCGCGACATGGGCTCGGACCAGGTCATCATCTCGCGCGACAAGGCTGGCGAGGTGCACGTGATGCTCAACGTCTGCCCGCACCGCGGCATGCGTGTCTCCGTGCTGGACGGCGGCAACACGCAGATCCACAAATGCATATACCACGGCTGGGCCTTCCGCCCGAACGGCGACTTCATCGGCGCGCCGGTCGAGAAGGAGTGCATGCACGGCAAGATGATGTGCAAGGAGGAACTGGGCCTGAAGAAGGCCCGGGTCACCCTCTATGGTGGCTTGATCTTCGCCACCTGGAACATTGAGGGCCCGTCCTTCGAGGACTTCCTCGGCGATGCCAAGTGGTACTACGACATGCTCTTCAAGCGCAGCGACCGCGGCCTGGAAGTGCTCGGCCCGCCGCAGCGCTTCGTCGTCCGCGCGAACTGGAAGGCCGCCGGCGAGCAGTCCGCGGCCGACGGCTTCCACACGCTGACGCTGCACCGCTGGCTCGGCGAGGTCGGCAACTACGCCAAGAAGAACGAGGACGGCACCAGTGCCGACCTGAGCCCGGAGATGTACGGTGTCGAGATCAGCTCGCCGCACGGCCACGCGCTGCGCTGCATCGACTTGGCCCGCAAGATCTCGCGCCTGACCGGCCTGGATCCAAAGGAGCTCAGCGTCCAGCAGAAGCTCGACGCGCTCCCGCCCGCCGGCATGCACAAGGACATGGTCGAGCAACTGGCCCGCAACCTCAGCCCCGAGCAGTTGCAGGTGCTGACGACAATGCCGCCGCAGGTGGGCGGCATCTTCCCGAATGTGCTGTTCGGCTTCGTCTACATCCCGCAGCCGGACGGTTCCGTCCTGGGCTCGCTGACGCTGCATGCCTACGTGCCGCGCGGCCCGGACAAGCTCGAGTTTGTCAACTGGATCCTGGCCGAGAAGGACGCGCCGCAGGAACTGCGCGAACGCATCCTGAAGCAGACGATCCAGCTCTTCGGCACCTCGGGCATGGTCGAGCAGGACGACTCAGACACCTGGCCCCACATAACGCTCTCCGCCAAGGGCGCGATGGGCAAAAAGCAGACCCTCAAGTACCAGGCCGTGTACGAGACCGGCGCGCCCGAAGGCTGGCCCGGCCCTGGCATGGTCAACGAAGGTTTCACCAAGGACGACACCCAGTGGCACTGGTGGATGTACTGGCGCGAGTTGATGACCTCGGAAGTCTGACCCCCCCGCCACATCAGTCCAAGGAGCTAATCTGTCATGTCAGCCGTTCTTGAAAGCCAGGCCGTGGAGTCCACCGAGACCTTTGAGCGCGTGCCGGTGGGCGCGCCCGAGTACAACCGCATCGTCGAATTCCTCTATGACGAGGCGGCGCTGCTCGACCAGATCCGCCTGACGGAATGGGCCGCGACGCTGGCCACCGACCTGGTCTACAACGCGCCGCTGCGCGAGACTCGCGGCTCGGCCCATCAGGCCGCCACCTATGTCCGCAGCGTGCAGCACTACCACGACGACTACCGCTCGGTGATGGGCCGCATCATGCGTCTCACGGGCAAGAGCGCCTGGGCCGAGGACCCGCCCTCGCGCACCCGCCGCCTGGTCACCAACGTGCTTGTGCGCAAAACCGCCAAGCCCGACGAGTTCGCCGTCGTCAGCTATCTGCTGGTCACGCGCAGCCGTTTCAATTTCGACGAGTTCGACCTGATTAGCGCGGAGCGCCACGACATCCTGCGCAAGGACGGCAACAGCTTCAAGCTGGCCCGCCGCGAGATCCTGCTCGACCAGGCCGTGCTCGGCACACCGAACCTGGCTATCTTCCTCTGAGACCCTTAGAGCCCTTGCGAATGGCTGGCGTTCATCCGAAGGCCAGCCATTTTTCATCGTCGGCGCACAGCACCGCCGCGCGCTCGCTGAAATCCCAGGTCGAGCCGACGATGCGCAACGCCAGCGCGGCTCGCTCCGGCTGCTGGACATGGCAGTGCCCGGTCGGCATCGCGTGGATCTGGATGTCCAGGTTCTTCTGCCGTCCCAGCGAAATCATCGCGCAGCGGCGCAGCACGATGGCAGCCTCGGCCTCGTCAGGGGAGAGTGTCTGCAAGGCCCAGCGGGAGAAGCCTTCCCGCAGCGACACGTTCGGGCCGGCAATGACCAGGCCGTCCAGCTGCCAGTCCAGCAGCAGATCGCCGTTAGCCCACAGCTTCGCCTGCGTGCGACCGTTGACGCGGTCTGGCACCTCGATGTCGTACTGCCGGCGCGGCCGCTGCATGGCGGCGGTGGCGATCGCCAGGCCGGCCAGGTCGAACAGGTGGGTGCATTGCAGGCTAGCCTCAGTGACGCGCGCCACCGAACTGGCGATCCGATCCAGTCGCATGCCGACCAGACCATTCAGCGGCCCTGCCGCCGATGGGCACAGCGTGTACGGATTGCGCAGCGCGCTCCCTTCGACGTGCAGCACCTGTTCAAATTCGTGATCGACGGCGGCCCTGAAGTGGTGGAAATCGTCTTCCAGCGCGGCGCGGGCCGTGCCGCGCCGGGGCCCGCCCTCATGGGCAATCACGATGCGTCGACGGAAAGCGCCCATGGAGATTTCACTTAGACATAGTGGTCTTAAAGTGTACGATGGTGCTAAATGTGTTCATATTTAATTTGCGAGGTCAGAGATGGCGCTGTTGCGTGACAAGGTCGCCTTGATCACCGGGGCCGGCAACGGCATCGGCCGTGGCGTGGCCCGCCGCTTCGCGCGCGAAGGCGCGGTGGTCGTCATCGCCGAGATCGACGAACGCACCGGCCCGGCCGTCGCCGCCGAATGCGTGGAGTTGGGCGCGCGCGCGCTGTTCGTGCGTACTGACGTCACGGACAAGGCCAGCATCGAGGCCGCCATCGCCACCGCCGTCGAGGCCTTCGGCGGCCTGGACATCCTGGTCAACAACGCCTTCGTGCCCACGCCCAACGTCAAGCTCGAGGACAAGACCGACGAGATGCTCGAGCGGACGCTGCGCTCCACCGTCTGGGCCAGTTGGTGGGCGATGAAGGCTGCGCTGCCGCACATGCGCGCACGTGGCGGCGGCAAGGTGGTGAACTTCTATTCGATCGACGTGGAGATGGGAGCCTGGCTGCATGGCGACTACAACACCGCCAAGGGCGGCATCCTCGGGCTGACGCGCAGCGCCGCCTCCGAGTGGGGGCGCTTCAACATCACCGTCAACGCGATCGCGCCAACGGCCATGGGGGCGACCTTCCACAAGCTCTGCGCCGAGAACCCCGGCTTTGCCGAGAAGTCGGCCGCGATGCGGCCCCTGGGCCGTTGTGGCGACCCTGAGGAGGACATCGGCCCGGCCGTCGTCTTCCTCGCGAGCGACATGTCGCGCTACGTCACCGGCGAGTCCATCCATGTGGATGGCGGCCTGCACCTGCCCGGCTACAACTCGCGGCCAGCCGACGTGCCGGTGCGCGAGCGCTGACCGGCAAAGAACAGGGCTCGCCATCTCCCGATGGCGGGCCCTGCTGGATAGACAACGCCTCAGCGCTTGGCGACCTTGATGTCGGTCTCTTCCAGATCCCAGGTGGCAGCCGTCTTGCCTTCGTCACGCAGCAAATACTTCAAGACCCGACCTTGCGGATTCTTCGGCAGCGAATCGCGGAACTCGATGTAGCGCGGCAGCGCGTAATAGGGCACCGCGTCGGTGGACCAGCGGAACAGGTCCGCATGGGCCAGCGTGGCGCCGGCGTGCAGCACGGCGGTGACCTTGACATCGTCCTCGCCCTTGCTGGACGGCACCGCATGCACGGCCACCTCGGCGATCGCCGGGTGTGCTGCGAACGCCGCCTCCATCTCGAAGCTGGAGATGTTCTCGCCGCGACGGCGCAGGTAGTCCTTCTTGCGGTCAACGAAGTAGAAGAAGCCCTGCTCGTCGAACTTGCCGATGTCGCCGGTGTGGAACCACAAGTTGCGCAGCAGCTTGACCGTGTCCTCCGGGCGGCGCCAGTAGCCCATGAACATGATGTCCGGGCGCAGCGGCCGCACGACGATCTCGCCCGCGGTGTTGGCCGGCAGTTCGCGGTCCAGTTCGTCGACGATGCGTACGTCGAAGTCGGGGATGCGCTTGCCCGAGGAGCCCGGGGCCGCGTACTCGCCGCCGGGCAGCGAGGTGACCACGCAGGCCTCGGTCAGGCCGTAGCCGTTGCCGCCGACCTGCCTGGCGCCGAAGCGCTCGCGCCAGATCTTCTTGGTCTCCTCGGTGAAGGGATTGCCCCGCACCGTGTGGATCTGGCCGATGCAGCGCCTGGCGGCTTCGCTGTCCGGGGCCTGAGCGAGCAGCCCGCCCATGCTGCCGAGGATGGAGGCGATGGTGGCGCCGGAGCGCTCGACTTCCGGCCAGAAGTTGGAGACCGAGAAGCGCGGCACGACGCAGACCCGCGCGCCCACCAGGATGTTGGAGATGATGCCTACGCACAGCGCATTCATGTGGAACAGCGGCAGCGGCGTGATCGTCACGTCCTTCTCGGTGGCCGGGCCGGCGCGCAACTGCAACCGGGCCAGGTTGCACATGAAGTTGTAGCTGAGCATGCAGCCCTTGGACGGCCCCGTCGTGCCGGAGGTGTAGACCAGGCAGGCGAGTTCTGCCGGATCGGGCTTGTCGTCGAAGGGGCTGGCATCGCTGCCGCGATGGGCATCCAGCGGCACCACGGCGACGGAGAGTTCCCCCGCAGGCGCGGCCGCCCCGCTGCGGTGCAGGATCTGCTTCACCGCGGGCGCGCCGGGCACCACGGCGGCAATGCGCTCCAGGTAGTCGCCCTCACAGATGACCAGCGCCGCATCGGCGTCGGCGATCTGGTGGCGCAGGAACTCACCGCGCAGCGCCGTGTTGATCGGCACGCTGACGGCGCGCAGCTTGTTCACGGCCAGCCAGACCACGACAGCATCGATGTTGTTGTCCAACATCGAGACCAGCGTTTGACCCTGGCGCAGGCCCAGATCTTGCAAGGCGTGCGCCATGCAATTTGAGAGTCGGTCAACTTCGGCGTATGTGTATAGATTTCCGGCGAAATCGAGCAGCACCCGGTCGGGGAATCGGGCCACGGCGCGGTCCAGCGCGGCGATCACCGTATCGCGTTCGCCGAGGCTCCAGGTGTCGGGGCTGCCCATGCCGTTGAGCGAGTTTTCATTGCGAACAGCGGCATCAAGCATGGAAGTCACCGTTTCTATCTATTCCAATATGAGAATAAAATTCTAGATGTAGGGGCGACGCGCCTCACGCGTGTTTACCCTGAACGGCTCGGGCCGCAGGCGGAAATGCGTGTCTAAAAACCAAGAAGATGATCGACAATCCAGATACCTCAGCGAGGACCGAACATGGGACGAGAGAAAGAGCAGTCGCCGGCGCAAGTGATCGATGCCATCGGCAAGGCACCTGCCCAGCGCAGTGCGGCGCTGTCGGCCGTGACGCAGCCCACACGGCGCGCGGCCGCCACAAAGGCCGCGACAAAAGCGGCGAAAGTGCCTAAGCCCGCGGCGGTGAAGGCGAAGACTGCCAAGGCGCCCGCCAAACCCGTCATGGCCCTGGTGCCACCGGCCGCGGCGCCAGCCGCAGTGGCGCCTGCACCGGCCGCCACACCGGTGCGGCGCAAGCGCCGCAACAAGCGCTCCGAGGAGACGATCGAGACCATCCTCGTCGCGACCGAGCAGATCGTGCTGGAGTCCGGCGCCAGCCGCATCTCCATCCTGGACGTGTGCAAGCTCGCCAATGTCTCGCGCGGCACCTTCTATCGCTACTTCTCCTCGCAGGACGACCTGCTGGATTCCTTCTCTCGCCACAAGCGCGATCGCTTCCACCGAGCGTTGCAGGAAGCTGTCGAGCCCTTCGCCGACCCGGACGAGCGCTTCGATGCGCTGCTGGCCTATCTGGAGCGCTATCTGGAGCATGGCAACGCGCGGCGGCTGCTGCTGGTGGCGCCGGACTACGCGCTGAGCTTCTTCAAGCGAATCTTCCATGACGCGGTCGTTCGTTTCGAAGATGTTCTGCGGCCGGTCTTCGATGCCTGGGACGACCGTCTCGGCGCCCGCATCGACCGTGAACTGGTCAGCGAAATGCTGATCCGCTATGTGCTCAGCGAGCAACTGGTGTCCGGCTCGACTGAACGCCACAGCCTGCCGCGCCGCGTGACCCGCATGATCACGACGATCATGGGTGCCGGCGTGGTCCGCACCCGCCGCTGAGCGGCGCATCCGATGGACCTTGGGTTGCTCGGGCGTCGGGCGCTCGTATGCGCATCCTCGCGCGGGCTGGGCTTGGCCTGTGCCTCGGCCCTGGCGCGCGAAGGCTGCGACGTCATCCTCAACGGCCGCGATGCCGGCCGCCTCGCCGCCGCTGCCGACGAGATCGAGCGCCTGCATGGCCGACGCCCCGCGCTGGCGGTCGCTGACCTGAACATCGCATCGGGTCGCGCGGCGCTGCTGGAGATCGCCGCCGGCCCGGACATCCTGGTCACCAACAATGCCGGCCCGCCGCCGGGCAAGCTGGGCGACTGGGACCACCTGGCCTGGCTGGCTGCGCTGGAGGCCAATATGCTGGCGCCCATCGAGTTGATCACGGCGGTCATCGGCAGCATGCGCAAGCGTCGCTTCGGGCGCATCGTCAACATCACCTCGGCCGTGGTGAAGTCACCGCGCCTGGGCCTGAGCCTGTCGACCACCGCCCGCACTGGGCTCACCGCCTTCTGCAAGGGGCTGCAACGCGAGGTCGTCGCCGACAACGTCACCATCAACAACCTGCTGCCGCAGCACATCGACACCGGTCGGCAGCTGGAGATGGCACAGCGCATGATGCGCGACCGCGGCATCAGCTTCGAAGAGGCGCGCGCCCTGCAGGCACGGATAGTCAGGGCGGGGCGCCTGGGCCGCCCGGAGGAACTGGCCGATGCCTGCGCCTTCCTGTGCTCGGCCCAAGCCGCGTTCATCTCCGGGCAGAACCTGCAGGTCGACGGCGGCTCCTACGACGGCCTGATCTGACCGGGATCGGGTGAGACGCGCAGCGCGGCCGGGATGGCCTGCGCCGCGTCGAAGTCGATCTCTACCTCCGCCCCATTCGGGTCCTGGAAGAACACCTGCCAGGTGCTGTAGGGCCGTGGCAGCCGCACCAGCCGGTAGGCGATGCCGGCCTGCTGCAGCAACCCAAGCGTGGACGCGGCATCGCCCCCCATGAAGGCCATGTGGTCCAGCGCGCCGCGCCGCGGCGTAGGCATCTGCTGCACCTCGATCACGTGCAAGACCGGATGCCCGCCCACATAGAGCCAGAGGCCACCGATGCCGAAGTCCGGCCGCGGGCCCACCGCCAGGCCCAGCCGTTCATAGAACACCCGCGTCTCCTCCAGCCGGTCGGTGACGACGGTGAAGTGGTCCATCCGCTGTATCGCACCCATCTGCATGCTCCGGCTTGCCTACTGGAAACCTATTAGTTGAACATATTTGCTAAATATGCCTAACATTGGCATGATGCCGGCATCCCACTCCGACCGTACGAGTAACGCGGGTTGGCGACCCGGACAAATTCCTGACGAACATTCATCGAGGTTCACCCATGCTGATCGATCTGCACGCTCATGCCCCGCACCCCGACTACTACAACCAGCATCCGCACTGGGGCCCGTTCTTCGAGCAGCACCAGGACGGCGACATCAAGCTGCGCGTCGGCGACTGGATTCTTGGCCTCGGCTCGCCGGAGCGAAAAGCGGCTGTCCGCGCGGGCAATGGCCCCAAGCTGGAGACCTATCTCGCCCGCTGGGCCGACCCCAAGACCCGCCTGGCCGGCATGGATGCCGCGGGCCAGAACGCGCAAGTCGTGTCGGTGCCCTCGCACTGCTACATGTACTGGGCCGAGCCCGAGTTCTCGGTGCCCTTCGCCCGCAAGGTCAACGACACACTGGCCAACTATTGCGGCCAGGCGCCGGATCGTCTGATGGCCTGGGCCCACGCGCCGCTGAACGTCCCCGAAGAGGCGGCCAAGGAAATCCGCCGTGCCTGCACGCACCTGGGCGCCAAGGGCCTGGTGGCTGGCGGCGCCAACTTCGGGGGCCTGGAGTTCGACTCCCCGGAGATGGACCCGGTCTGGCGCGCGCTGTGCGACCTGGATCTGCCGATGTTCGTGCATGGATATAACCAGTCGGTGACTTGGGGCAAGAAAGCCAACGACGACCGCTACGAGACCACGGCCATCGTCGGCATGAACTACGACGAGACCCGCTGCTTCTGGTACATGGTCAACGGCGGCGTATTCGACCGCTTCCCCGACCTCAAGGTCTACATCACCCACGGCGGCGGCTACGTGCCCTACCAACTGGGCCGTATGGCGCAGTGCAATCCGAACCTCGACGTCTCCCACAACAAGAAGCCGGTCACCGAGTACCTGAAGAACTTCTACTTCGACGTCGAGCTACACGAACTGCCGATGCGCCAGGCGCTGATCGACATCCTCGGCGCCGACCGCATCCTGTACGGCAGCAACTTCGGCGGTAGCGATGCCGTGCGCCATGACCTGACCGACGGCCTGCGTCTGTCCGATGACGATCTGCAAAAGATCCGCTGGAAAAACGCCTGCGAACTGCTGCACCTCGACCCGGCCAAGCTGGGCAGCCCGGCGCCGAAGCAGGTGGCCACAGCATGAAGATCGCGCGCTGCACCACCGGCGGGGCAGCCTTCTGGGCACTCGTCGATGTCCCGGCGCAGACGGTCACGCCGATCAAGGGCGCGTTTGCCGACTGGGCGCCGCGGGTCACCCGCGGCGAGGCCGGCGCCATCGAGACCACCGGCGGTCCGCTGTCGCTGACGGCGGTGCGCCTGCTGCCGCCGATCGAGAAGGGCAACCGTGTCGTCGTCGCCGGCGCCAACTACGCCAAGCACCTGGCGGCTGACTTCGGCCTGGTCAAGCCTCATGGCCAGCCGATTGCCTTCCTCAAGGCCTTCGGTGCGCTGATCGGCGCGCGCGACGAGATGCGCTATCCGCCGCTCACCGATGAGCTGGACCACGAGGTGGAACTGGTGGCTGTGATCGGCGCTGAAAGCGTCGACCGCGACGATCCGCTGTCCAGCGTCCTGGGCTACACGGTCGGCAACGACGTCAGCGCCCGCGACCTGCAGCGCAGCGGCCCGCCCGGCGTCGGCATGGACCTGTTCGCCGCCAAGAGCCAGGACCGCTCGACCGGCTTGGGGCCCTGGATCGTTACCCGTGACGAGTTTCCAGAAGGCTCTCCCATGCGCCGGCTGACGCTCAAGGTCAACGGCGAGACGCGCCAGGACGGCAACACCGCCGAGATGACCTGGGACGTGGGCTTCCTCGTGCGCTTCGTGGACGAGCGCTCCACCTTCGAATGCGGGGACGTGATGTTCACCGGCTCCCCGGCCGGCACTGCCCAGGGCACGGGCCTGTTCCTGAAGCCGGGCGACGTCGTCGAGGCCGAGGTCGATGGCATCGGCATCCTCAGAAACACCGTGGGCCCGAAGCTGGCCCGCTAAGACAACCAGAGAGGCCAGGACCATGGCAGACCTCACAGACAAGATCATCGTCGTTGGCGCCGGCCTGATGGGCACCGGTATCGCCCACGCCTTCGCCAGCTCCGGCTTCACCACCGTGCTGGTCGACACCAATGGCGACGCGCTCGACAAGTCCCGCCAGCAGATCGAGAAGATCCTGGACGACGGCGTCAAGCTCGGCAAGGTGCAGCCCGACGCCGCCGCGGCGGCGAAGGCGCGGCTGACGATCTCCGCCGATCTGGTGTCTGCCGCCGGCGGCGCCGCGTTGCTGGTGGAGACCGTCTCCGAGAAGCTGGACATCAAGAAGGCAGTCATCACCGCTGCTGCGCCGGTGCTGGCCGCCAACGCCGTCATCGCCACCAACACCTCGGCGCTGAGCGTCACCGAGATCGCCACCGCGGTGGCGTCGCCGGAGCGCGTCGTCGGCATGCACTTCTTCAACCCGGTCCACAAGATGAAGCTGGTGGAACTGGTGCGCGGCCTGGCCACCGACGACGAGACCGTCGCCCGGGCCCGTGACTGGTCCGACGCCATCGGCAAGACCAGCATCGTCGTCAACGAATCGCCGGGTCTGACCACCAGCCGCATGTCTGCGCTGCTCGGCAACGAGGCGATGTGGATGCTGCAGGAAGGCACGGCCACCGCCGAGGACATCGACACCGCGCTGCGCCTGGGCTTCAACCATCCGATGGGCCCGCTCGAGCTGGGCGACCTGACCGGCTGGGACACGCGCCTGTCGGTGCTGCGCTACCTGCACGCGATGCTGGGCGACAAGTTCCGCCCCTGCCCGTTGATCATCAAGATGGTGGCCGCCGGCCGCCTGGGCCGCAAGACCGGCCACGGCGTCTACAAGTACGAGGGCGGCCAGCGCGTGCCGGCCTCGGGCCTCAAGGCCAGCGCACTCTGAGGTCCCCCAATGAGCGCGTACATCATCGAAGCCATCCGCACCCCGGTTGGCAAGTTCCGCGGCAGCCTCGCCGGGGTGCGCGCGGACCATCTGGGCGCCCACGTCATCGCCGAACTCGTCAAGCGTGCCGGCTTGCCGGCAGATGTTGTCGATGACGTGATCTTCGGCTGCGTCACGCAGATCGGCGAGCAGTCCGCCAATATCGCGCGCACCTCGCTGCTCGGCGCCGGCTGGCCCGAGACGATCCCGGGCCTCACCATCGACCGCAAGTGCGGCTCCGGCGAGGCGGCTGTCCACGTGGCGGCGGGGCTGATCCATGCGGGCTCGGCCCGCATCGTTGTCGCCGGTGGCGCCGAGAACATGAGCCGCGTGCCCATGGGCAGCAACCGCGACCTGCACGGCGAGGCCTTCGGCTGGATGGCCAGCGACAAGTACGAGCTGACCGGCCAGGGTGAGGCCGCCGAACGCCTGGTCGACAAGTGGAAGCTGAGCCGCAGCGAACTGGACGCCTTTGCGGTGGAGAGCCATCGCCGCGCCGCCGCAGCGGCAGCGGCAGGCTGGTTCCAGAAGGAGATCACGCCGGTGCCGGTGATGGCCTTGCGCGAGAAGGGGCTGGAAGGCGAGGCGCCGGTGTTCGCCGCCGACGAGACGATCCGCCCCGGCACGGCGGCGGAAAAGCTGGCTACGCTGAAGACCAGCTTCCGCGCCGACGGCCGCATCACGGCCGGCAATGCCTCGCAGATCTCCGACGGCGCCGCCGCGCTGCTGCTGGCCTCCGCCGAGACGGTCGCTCAGTTCAAGCTCAAGCCGCGGGCGCGGGTGCGAGCCTTCACGACCGTGGGCTCCGACCCGACTCTCATGCTGACCGGCCCCATTGCCGCCACCCGGCGCGTGCTGGCGCAGGCCGGCCTGACCATCAAGGACATTGACCTGTTCGAGGTCAATGAGGCCTTCGCCCCGGTGCCGATCGTCTGGATGCGCGAGCTGGGCGTGTCGCACGAGAAGCTGAACGTCAACGGCGGTGCGATCGCGCTGGGCCACCCGCTCGGGGCGAGCGGCGCAAGGATCATGGTCTCGATGCTGCACGAGATGGAGCGCCGCGGCGCCCGCTACGGGCTGCAAGCCATCTGCTGCGCCGGCGGCATGGGTACGGCGACGATCATTGAACGCCTCTGAGGCCGGAGCCCCGTGATGCCGCGTCTGCCCCTCGTGCCGCTGAGCGAGTTCCCGCCGGGGCTGCGAGCGGTGACGGAGCGCGGGCGCAGCAGCGGCATGCTGAGCACCACGGCGCCCGTCCAGGTCTGGGCCCACCGGCCCGAAGTGGCCGCCGCCTGGCTGCAGGCGCTGGAGCAGCTACATACGCACGGCCTGCTGGGCGCGCGACTGCGGGAACTGGTGCGGCTCAAGATCGCCTCGATTACCAACTGCCAGGCCTGCCGGCTGGCCCGCAAGAGCGACACGGTCACCGAAGCCGATCTGGCGAACCTTGCCGACCTGGCCTGCCTCGCGCCCGACAGCGACCGCTTCAGCCCACCCGAGCGCGCGGCCCTGCGCTATGCGCAGTTGTTCGCCGACGACTACACGGCCATCGATGACACCGTCTACGCCGAACTCGCACGATGGTTCAGCGTGCCCGAGGTCGTCGAGCTGAATCTGTTCTGCGCACTGATGCTGGCCGGCGGCCGCATGACCTACGTCCAACAGGCTTACGAGGAGGCAGGCACGACATGAGCGAGACATTCCTGTACGACATCCCGCTGACCCGGATCGACGGCACTCCCGCCACGCTGGCGGCCTACAAGGGCCAGGTCTTGCTGATCGTCAACGTCGCGTCCAAGTGCGGGCTGACGCCGCAGTACACCGGCCTGGAAGCCCTGTACCGGCAACAGCGCGAACGCGGCCTTCAGGTGCTGGGCTTCCCCTGCAACGACTTCGCTGGCCAGGAGCCGGGCACCGAGGCCGAGATCCAGAGCTTCTGCGACACCAGCTACGACGTGCACTTTCCGCTGTTCGCCAAGGTGCAGATCAACAGCGAGCCGCGCCATCCGCTGTACCAGGCGCTGATCGCCGCACAGCCGCAGGCCCACGGCTCCGGCGACGACAAGCTGCACAAGACGCTGGCCCAGCACGGCCTACTGCCCAAGCGCGAGACCGACGTGACCTGGAACTTCGAGAAGTTCCTGGTGGGCCGCGACGGGCGGGTGCTGGCGCGCTTTGCGCCGGACGTGACGGCGGAGCATCCCGCGCTGCTGGCGACCATCGAGCAGGCGCTGGGTTGAAGCGATGAACGATGGCGCCGTCCTCGCCGGCCTGCGTCATCGAAGTGACCAGCGATGTGGCCGGCTGCAGCGCGGGCTTGCATCTGTGCGAGGCCGGTGTACGAGCCCCACCGGCAGCGCATGAGCGCCGACGAACTCGCAGCCCGCGACGGGGGACGGCGGGCTGATGATTCCATGACCCGGCTGACCCGCTCGCAGGCCATCCCGCTGGTGCTGCTCACGCTCGTCTGGGGCTTGAACTGGCCGGTGATGAAGAGCGCCGTCAACGCCTACCCGCCGATGACCTTTCGCGCGCTGTCGATGCTGGCCGGCCTGCCGTGCCTGGCGCTGGCGCTGCGCTTCTTCAAGGTGCCGTTCCGCATCGCGCGGCAGGACTGGGCGGCCGTGGCCCTGCTGGCCCTGACGAACATGGTGGTCTGGCATGTCTGCCTGATGCTCGCGCTGCCGGGCCTGCCCTCGGGCCGGGCGGCGATCCTGGGCTACACGATGCCGGTGTTCTCGGCGCTGTGGGGCCTGGGGTTCTATGGCGAGCGGGTGCGCGGGCGGCAAGCGCTGGGCATCCTGGCGGCCGGGGTGGGCGTGGTGCTGCTGCTGTGGCACGAGTTCGCACGGATGAGGGGCGCGCCGGTGTCGGCCGCGGTGCTGCTGTTCGGCACCGCGATCTGGGCGCTGGGCACGCAGCAGTTGCGACGCACGCAGGTGCAGGCGCCGACGCTGGCGATCGCCTTCTGGATGACCGTCATCACGACCGCCGTCGCCTGCGGCTGGAGTTCCGCGACCGAGTCCGCCCGCTGGGCAATTCCTGACCCCCGGGTGTTTGGCGCCATCGCCTACAACGCCGCGTTGATCTTCGGCTTCTGCCAGCCAGCCTGGTTCAGCCTGGCGCGATCGCTGCCGCCGGTGGCGTCGAGCGTCAGCATCTGCATGATCCCGGTGATCGGGCTGCTGTCCGGCGCGGCGCTGCTGGGCGAGACCCTGCATTGGCAGGACGGCGCGGCCATCGCGCTGATCCTCGGGGCGATCGTGCTGGTGCTGTGGCCGGCCCGGCCCCTGTCGACCTCGGCCGAATTGCAAGAGGCTTGAAATGAGTGAACCGCAAGCCCGGGTGACACCCGTCCCCGCCGCGCAAGGCCAGGCCATGGGACTGCTCGCCCTGGTGAGTTGCCAGGTCGGCCTGCACGCCTGCACGCAGGGCGCGCGCCTGGCCGCGCCCTTGCAGGCGCTTCAGCAGGGGCAAGGCGCCTTCGCCGTCGGCGTGCTGCTGGCCTTCTTCGCCTTGGTGCCGGCCGTGTTCGCCATTCCGGCGGGGCGCATGGCCGACCGCTTCGGCTTCCATCGGCCGGTGCGCGTCGCGGCCACGCTCTCGCTGCTGGGCGCCCTGTGCGGCGCGCTGAGCGGTCATGTGCTGGCGCTCTGCGCCACGGCCGCGCTGTGCGGCGCGGGCTCGGGCTTCGGCATGATCGCGGTGCAGCGCACGGCCAGCCGCATGGCACGCAGCACTGCAGAGCGGATCAGCATCTTTTCCCGCGTGGCACTCGCGCCCTCGGTGGCCAATCTGGTGGGGCCGCTGCTGGCGGGAGTGCTGATCGACCACTACGGCTTTCGCGCCGCCTTCTTGGCCCTGGCACTGCTGCCCGCCGCGACCCTGCTGATCGCCGGCGGCGTGCCGCGGGAGTTGATCGCCCGCGCCGCCCCGGCGGCGACTGCGCCGCCCCCGGCCTGGCAGATGCTGGGCTCGCCCGCCTTCCGGCGGCTGCTGTTCATCAACTGGCTGGTGTCGACGAGCTGGGATGTGTTCGGCTTCGCGCTGCCCATCCTCGGGCATGCGCGGGGCTTCAGCGCGGCTTCGATCGGCAGCGTGCTGGCGGCCTATGCGGTGGCTTCCATGGCGGTGCGGCTGCTGATCCCGCTGGTGGCCGAGCGGCTGTCGCGCCGGCTGATGATGGTGGGCGCGCTTGGCCTAGCGGGTGCGGTGTTGCTGGTGTTCCCGTCCCTGGGCGCGGTGTGGGCGATGGGCCTGGGAGCCTCGGTGCTGGGGCTGGCGCTGGGCGCCATCCAGCCGGCGATCCTGGCCAGCGTGCACGAGGTGGCGCCGCCAGGTCGCCAGGGCGAGGCGCTGGCCTTGCGGGCCATGAGCGTGCACCTCTCGATGACCACGATGCCGCTTGTCTTCGGGGCGGCGGGCGCGGCGCTCGGGGCCAGCACGCTGCTGGGCCTGATGGCCTGCGCACTGGCGCTGGGAACCTGGCAGGCCCGCAATGGGAGCGAGAGTCATGCAGACCACTGAACTGAGTCGCTGATGCAGAGCCTGGCGCCGAACAAGGTCTTCGGTGGCCGGCGCATCTTGGTGTCAGGGTCCTTCAGGCCAGCTTCAGGTTTCCTACCCGCGGCATCCGTCCCAGCGTCAGCAGCAGCGCCGGTCCGATCACGCAGCAGGTCGTGCTGTAGGCGAGCAAGGGGCCGTAGCCGCCGCTGGCCTGGTACATGGCCGCATACATCAAGGGCGCGAGCATGCTGCCGGCGGTAATCAGGCCCAGGTGGATCCCAAACAGTCGCCCGTAGTGCTCCAGCCCGAAGTAGCGGGAGACCAGGTAGGCCGACATGTCGAACTCGGCGCCGGTGCCGACGCCGACCAGGCACACCGCCAGCACCAGCAGCCAGGACGGCGAGGCGGGGCCCGCGCTTGACAGCATCAGGCAGCCGATGGCCGGCATGGCCAGCGCCACGGCCGCCACGCCGGGCGCCCAGACGCGGTCGATCAGCCAGCCGGCGATGACCCGGCCAGCAATCAACGCGATGCCGAAACTGCCGAAGACGCTGCCGGCCTCGGTGGCGCTGAGCCCGATGTCGCGCAGCAGCGGTACGGTGTTGGTCACCATGCCGACGATGGCCGAGACGACCAGCGTCAGCGCAACGTTGAGCGTCCAGAAGCGGCGCGAGCGCACGGCGGTGCGGAAGTCGGAGGGTCCTGCCACGCAGGGTTGCCCGGCAGCGGCCGCCTTCTGCGGCGTGGCACCGGCGTCCGGGCTGGCCCTGAACCACAGCAGGGCCAGCGGCCAGGTCAGCACCAGCGGCAAGCCGCCAAGCACGATGAAGGCCGCGCGCCAGTCCCAGCGCTCGATGGCCCAGCCCAACAGCGGCGGCAGGATGGCAGCAGACAGGCCCGAGCCACAGAGCACCAGCGCCAGCGCCAGCCCGCGGCGGCGATCAAACCACTGGCTGACCAGTTGCGTCCAGGTCACGAAGGTGATGCCGGTGCCGGTGATCGGCGCCAGGAAGTAGAGCAGGTAGAGCCAGCCGATCGCGCTCGGGATCAGCGTGATTGCGAACAGGGTCAGGGCCAGCGCTGCCAGCGAGATCAGCGCCATGCGTCGCAGCCCCCAGCGCAGGTTGGCCCAGCCGGCCAACTGGCTGGCGACAACGACGCCGCCCGACATGAAGCTGATGGCGATCTGCAGGTCGGGCCGGCTCCAGCCGAAGGCCTTCTGCAGCGGCAGCACCAGCGTGCCGAGGCTGTAGAGCAGGGTCACGCTGGCTGTCGTGGCGGCGCCGGCCAGGGCCAGCAGCAGGATGCGCCAGCCGCGGGCGAATTCGCTGGTGTTCATCGGTGGGCTGCCAGGTCGACAAGGTCGGCCATCGCCGGGTTGTGGGCCAGCATGCCGCCGTCGGCGATATAGGTCTGGCCGTTGATGTAGCGCGCCTCCTCTGAGGCGAGGAAGCAGACCAGGGCGGCCAGGTCGTCCGGCTCGCCGATCTCCGGCGTCAGCAGATGCCGTTGCATGACCTGGATGACGTCCGGCACCGCGGCGCGCGCACCGGGCGACATGACCAGGCCCGGCGCCACCGCATTGCAGCGGATGCCCTGCTTGCCGTGGTGCGTGGCGATCTGGCGGGTCAGGCCGATGATGGCTGCCTTGGACACCGTGTAAGCCATGCGCGTGATGTCGCCGGAGAAGGCGCCGGTGGAGGCCGTGTTGACGATGGCGCCCGAGCCCTGCCGGATCATCGTCGGCAGCGCGTATTTGCAGCCGGCGAGGTAGCCGCGCACATTGGCCGCGAAGATCAGGTCCCAGGTGTCGAAGCCGATGTCGATGGCGTTCGTGTCCTTGGCGTGCAGCGCCGGCGAGGTGAGGGCGGCGTTGTTGTGCAGCACGTCCAGGTGGCCGAAGCGCTCGATGGTGCACAGCACCAGGCTTTCGATCGATGTCACGTCGGCAGCGTCGAATTGCACGGCGCTGGCAGCACGGCCCAGTTCCGCGGCCACCGACGCTGCCCGTTCGCCATCGATGTCGGCGATGACCACCGTCGCGCCCTCAGCGACGAGCCGGCGGCAGGTCGCCTCGCCGATGCCCGAGGCGCCGCCGGTGACGATCGCCACCTGGCCGTCGAAGCGGCCCAGGTGGGGGCTCATCATTCCTCCGTGCCGAGAACGTTGCGGGCCGTGCCGTTGCGGCGGTCGCCTTCGCCCCAGGCGAACCAGCGGTCAGGCACGCGGGTGTCGCCGACGCGCTGCCAGCGACCTTCCTGCTGCGCGGTGGGCACATGGCCGCCGAGGAAGTCGACCATGCGGCCCTTGGCGTCCGGGATGAATTCCCACTGGTCCTTGCCCTCGACGGTCAGCAGCACCTTGTCGATGAAGGGATCGCCGTCCTTGCGGATGACGGTGGCCTCGATGTCGGTGGTGGTGCGCACCTCGCTCTTCTCGTTGCAGAGGAAGGCGAAGCCGAGGTTCTCGTGGCCGACCAGGAAGGTGCCGGCGTCGATCGTGCCGTCGGTGTAGACGGTGGCGAAGGCGCACCAGATCACATGCTTCTTGTTGTTGACGATCAGGCACTTCTTGGCATGCACCTGGCCGCCCTCGGCCATGTACGACTGCTCGACCGCCACGATGCCCTTGACCGCGCGGCCCTCGACCGTGCCGGCCACGTCATAGAGCTGCGAGATGTAGAAGGTGCCCCAGTCCACCCCGGGCAGCAGCCACTGCATGCCGGGGCCGATGTTGCGGCCTTGCAGGTCCATCAGTCCTTCCTCGACCCAGTGCATGTGCTCGCCGGAGGCGTCCAGCTTCCAGGGCGTGCCGGCTTCTTCCGGCAGGCTGGTCCAGCGGGCAGTGTCGCCCTCCACCAGGGTGCGGGTGGGCATCAGCGTCTGCGCGGTGGCCAGCATCTTCGGCTTGTCCATCCGCAGGGTCTGGCCGTCTACACGGGTGCTCTGGTAGATGAAGCGGGTGTTGTTGGGCGTGCCGGTGGGCGAGTTGACCGCGCGCACCACCGTGTACATGTGGCCCTCGTCGTCGCGCACGGTGCCGAAGGGCATGGTCTTGCTCAAGTGCAGGCCGAAGAAGCCGCGCAGGTCGTGCATGGCGGCGCCGCTGCTGCGGTGCGGGGCGACGAGCATCTGGAAGGCGAAGTCGCCGCGTTCGGGCACGCGGGGAAAGGTTTTCATGATGTCAGTGCTTTCAGGGAGTTGAGCAGCGCGTCAGAGCTCATGCCGTGCTTCTGAGCGACGCATGCGAGGTCGAGGTATTCGCGCCAGGACTGGATCTGGCCGCGGTCGTTGAGTTCGAAGACGGCCACTAGCGGGATCTCCACCCAGTGGCCGTTGCGCAGCGAGGAGTCCACGCGCTCGGTGAACACGGTGTTGCCGTCGGCCGCGACGGCCTTCATCACATGCTTCTGGTCGGTCACCCGTTCCTTCATGCCCAGCAGTGCGGCCTTGATCGCGGCGCGGCCGCGGATCGGCTCGACCGTGGGCGTCACGATCTGGTAGCTGGCGTCCTCGGCCAGCGGGGCGAGCGCGGCGTCGAAGTCCTGGGGCCAGCTCTTGCTGAAGGCGCTGATGAATTGGCGTACCGTGGCTTCGGGGTTCATGGTTAGACCTGGGGCTGTCGATTCGGCGTGAAGGTGAGATCGTCTTTGGCTGGCTTGCTATCGATGAGTTGCGGGCTGCCATCGGCGAGTTGCAGATCTAGTCGACACGGGCCGCGGCACGCCTGCGGGCAGGGCGGTCGGCGCGGGCGAGATAGGCATCGATCAAGGCGCTGTCGTCCAGCAGCGGCCGGGCGTGCTCGAACAGGCTCATGCAGAGGATGTCCACCGCCGTGAAGCGATCGCCCAGGATGTAACGTCCGGCCGCCAGCGTGGCCTCGATGTGCTTCATCATTTCGCCGTCCAGGTAGCGCATCGGCGCGTCCTGTGCGAGCAGCTTCCTGCCCTTCATGTAGACCAGCGGTTCGGTCAGGCCCACCTGGTAGAACAGCCAGGTGAGGTAGCGGCCGCGCAGCGGGTTGGCTGACGGCACGCCCACCGGCGATTGCGGGAACAGGTCGGTCAGGTAAAGGGCGATGGCGCCGGTCTCGGTCACCACATGGCCGTCGTGCGAGAGTGCGGGCGTGTAGCCGCGGGGATGCGGATTGCGCGGATCGGCGTTGCTGCCGTCGGCCTTGGGGTAGCTGACGATTTCGACCGCGTAGTCGGCCTCCAGTTCCTCGAGCAACCAGAGGATGCGCGAGGAGAAGGAGCCGGGCGAGTGGTAGAGCGTCAGCATCGTCGCGGCCCCGTCCTTCAGGCGGCCGCAAAGCCGCGGAACTGTTCCAGTTCGATCGCTTGCGCTGGCGGCTTCAGGAAGTAGACGACCGACAGGCGGCCCGGTTCGAAGCGGTAGGTCTCGATGCTCTCGATCACCGCATCGGTGCCCTTGATGCAGTTGCGGTGATGCACTGCGACCTCGTTGCCGTTGACGATGGTCTCCACGACTTCGAGCCGGAAGCTCGCGTTGTGCTTGTCCCACATTTCCTCGATGACGAACCAGCCTGTGTTCGGGTCACTGCGGCCGGCGTAGCCGATGTCGAGCCGCTCGGGCGCCATCTCGCGGTAGTGGGCCATGAAGCCCTCGCGGTCGCCGTTGTTCCAGCAGGCCACCTGGCCGTGCATGAAGCGTTCGATGGCTGCCTTTTCTACGGTGGTCATACCTGTCCTTGTTCGGCGGGCCAGAGGTCGGCGAGGCCGGGGTTGGTCGAGGTGATGAACTTGCGCAGGAGGGCCTTCAACAGCAGGCCGTCGTCGCCTTCCATGCGGGCGAGCAGGTCAGACTCGCGCGACTTCGCAGCGGCGAGCAGGTGGACGGAGCGCATGCGGCCCGACTCGCTGAGGCGGTAGAGCGGCGGCCCCCCGGCCGAGCCGGCGATGGCGATCCAGCCCTGGGCGAGCAACGCGTAGAGAATGGGTTCGCAGGGGGTGTCGAGCACATAGGAGAGTGCGGCATCGAGGCTGGCGGCCGTGACGCCGTCCTGTACGGTCAACGCTGCAATGACGATCCATTGCGCTTCGCTCAGGCCCTGCTCCCGCACCAGTTCGCGCAGGCCGGCGTGGCTCTGGTAGTGCGCTCGGCCGAGCAGGTAGCCGAGCATGTCGTCGTTGAGACCGCCGGCGATCCTGGCGCTGCGCGCCTGTGGCAGCGAGCGGTCGTGCTCGGTGGCCCTGGCGTAGCGACCGGCGTGAAACACCAGCGGCGAACGGCTGCTGCGCTCGAACGCGGTGACCTCTCCGACGATGATGACATGGTCGCCGCCCTCGTAGCGGAAGCTCGTGCGGCATTCGAAGCGGGCGGCGCAGCCTTCCAGCAGCGGCACGCCGGAGCCCGCTGCGGCCACGACCTCCAGGCCGGCGAACTTGTCTTCGCCCGCGCGGGCGAACACGTCCGAGAGGCCGTGCTGCTCAGCCGCAAGCACATGCACCGCCCAGTGCTCGGTGTCCATGAACACCGGCAGGCTACGCGAGGTCTTGGCCAGGCTCCAAAGCACCATCGGCGGATCGAGCGAGACGGAGTTGAAGCTGTTCGCGGTGAGGCCCACCGGGGTCCCGTCGCCCGAGCACGCGGTGATGACCGTGACGCCGGTGGCGAAGGATCCGAGCGCGGCGCGGAAGGCCTTCGGATCATGGGCCCGCGACGGCATCACTGAGTCCATCCGCTCAGCCCTGCTTGATGAAGTAGCGGACGGCCAGGCGGCCCGGCGTCCTGAAGTCGTACAACTCGATCGTCTCGATGGCAATCGTCGTGTCGCGCAACTTGTTGCGGTTGTGGCAGGCCGCCTCGAGTCCGTTGACGACCAGCAGCACCTCCTCGATCTCGATCTTGGCGCCCTGCTGGGCCCACATGCCTTCGAGCACCGGCCAGCCGTTGCCGGCCGGCCCGCGCCCGACGTACTCGATCAACAGGCCTTCCGGCGCCGCCTGGCGATAGGCGCCGAGGAAGCCCTCCTTGTCGCCCGCGTTCCAGGCCTGCACCTGGGCATGGAGGAAGGCCTGGATGCTGGATGCGTCCATAGTGTTCAGTCCCAGATGACGTGGATGTTCTTGGCGCCGCGCAGCATGGCGCCCTCGATGACCGGCGGTGCCTGGGTCGGATCGACGCGCAGGTTTGGCAGCAGGTCCAGCACGGCATTGACCGCGCAGACGATCTCGACCTTGGCGACGAACTGGCCGATGCACATGTGCGCGCCGAAACCGAAGCCGAAGGAAGGCTTCTGGCGGCGATCGACGTCAAACACGTCGGGGTTCTCGAACACGGTCTCGTCGCGGTTGGCCGAGGCCACCATGCACTGGACGAAGCTGCCCTTCTCGATCTTTACGCCGCCGATTTCCATATCGTTGGCGGCCTCGCGGACCTTGAATGTGGACACCGGCTCGAAGCGGACCGTCTCGTCGATGATCTTGTTGAGCAGCGAGCGGTCGGCCATCAAGCGGGCCATCAGTTCCGGCTTGGTCAGCAGCATGGTCATCACGGCGCTGAAGGTCCGGGTGGTCGTCTCGGTGGCGGCGGGCAGCAGCGAGCGAACGAAGGTCGTGACCTCGTGATCGTCGAGCTTGCGGCCTTCGTACTCGGCGCGGATC
Source organism: Pelomonas aquatica (assembly GCF_026712205.1). GTDB lineage: Bacteria > Pseudomonadota > Gammaproteobacteria > Burkholderiales > Burkholderiaceae_C > Pelomonas > Pelomonas aquatica. Next base: position 29,577 of record NZ_JAPPUW010000022.1, on the reverse strand, counting down.
AGGCGGCTGATGAGGTCGTCGCCAGTTGCGCCCTCGGCGCGGCGCTGCCGTACCACGCCCTTGATCGAGTCGTACAGCCCCTTCAGCGCGATGCCGGCCTGGCGGCGGGCTTCATCGATCTTGGTTGGGTCGATGATGTTGGCGCCGAGGATGGCCAGGCCCCAGGTGGCGTACTGGCGATAGGTCTCCTTGTCCTCCGGGAAGCCCATGACGGCGTAGATCGCGCGGATCGGGAAGTTGAGACCGAAGTCCGCCAGGTCAGCCTTCTTGGCCGCCACCAGCGGCGCGATGAACTCCTCGCGCATGATGCGGTCCAGCGCCGGTTTCCACTTGTTGACCGTCTCCGGCATGAAGGCGGGCTGCAGCATGGCGCGCACGTTGCGGTGCTGCTGGCCATCCATGGCCAGGATGATCAGGCCGTCGAACACCGCACCCAGGCCTTCGGCGATGAAGCCGTTGGTGTAGTTGGTGGCATCCTTCAGCACATTCATCACGTCCTGGTACTTGAAGACGGCCACCGTCTTGCGGGTCTGCATCTTCATGCCGGCATTCGTCGGCACGCCGAACTTGCCGATGAAGTCGCCCTCCCAGACCGGCGAGTTCTGGCGCATCTCGCGGCACATCGCGTAGATGTCGGCGCCGGTGCCTTTGTAGGCGTCGGAGACGGACGAGTACACGCTCTCCAGCTTCTGTTCGTTCGATTGTTCGGTGTGGCTTGTCATGGCTTTGTCTCCGTCTTGGAAAGGTCGGGGTAGCGCCCCAGGGTGAGCAACAATGCGGGGCCGAGGACGCAGGCGCCGCCGCAGAGCATGAAGAGAGGGTGGTAGCCGCTGGCCTTCAGCAACGCGCCGAAGGCAAAGGGCGATACGGCCGAGCCGATGGTGACCAGGCCCAGGTGCATGCCGAACAGGCGGCCGTAGTCGCGCAGCCCGAAGTAGCGGGAGACGAGATAGGCCGCGATGTCGAACTCCGCCCCGGCACCCACGCCGCACAGCGCGGTGGCTGCGACCAGCAGGGCCAGCGGGGTGTGTGCATCGGCGCTGAGCAGCAGTGCGCAGCCGATGGCCGGCATCGCGAGCACGATCGCCGCGACACCCGGCGCCCAGTAGCGATCGATCAGCGCGCCGACGAAGATGCGCCCGGCGATCAGCGCCACGCCGAAGCTGCTGAAGATGCCGGCCGCGGTGGCAGCGCTAAAGCCCAGGCCGCGCAGCATCGGCACGGTATTGGCCGTCAGCCCGTAGAGCGCCGAGACGACCAAGGCCAGCGCGATGTTGCAGGTCCAGAAGCTTCGGCTCCCGACGGCCTGCCGCCATGGGATGCCGTCGACCCCGTCCGTTGGCGTCCTGTTCGTTGCCACGCCCTGCGCGGGCAGGTTACGCCAGGCCGTGCTCAGCCAGAACACCAGCACCAGGCCGCCGAGGCTCAGGTAGCCGGCCTGCCAACCCCAGCGCGCAACCGCAGCGCTCAGCAGCGGCGGCAGCGCGGCGGCGGCCAGGCCCGTGCCGCACAGCACCAGCGACAAGGCCAGGCCGCGATGGCGCTTGAAGCGCAGATTGACGATGTGCGTCCAGGTCACCGGTGTAGTGCCGATGCCGATGAAGGGCAGCAGGAAATAGCCGAGGTAGAGCCAGCCGATGGCGCTCGAGGCCAGTGTCAGAGAGGCGAAGGCCAGCACCAGCGCGAGCATCGACACGCCGGTCACCGCGCGCATGCCGTAACGCGCATTGAGCCAGCCGACGAAGTTGACGGACACCGCGCCACCGGCCGCGAGGAAGCTCACCAGCAGCTGCAGGTCGGCCTTGCTCCAGCCCAGCGCGTCGCTCAGCGGCACGATAAGCGTGCCCAGGCTGTAGATCAGCAGCGCGCTGACGCTGGTGGCCACGCCGGCCAGAGCCAGCAGCAGCGTCTTCCAGCCGGAGCGGAACTCGCTGGTGGCCAGTGGCGGCGTGGCCGGAGCCGCGCTGATCGCGTGCGTGTTCATTTGGCAAGGAAGCGCTTCACGCGCCCCGCTGCGATGCGGCCGGGCAGGCCGTTGATGCCGCCGCCCGGGTGGATGCCGGCGCCGCCGAAGAACAGGCCCGCCACCGGCAGCGTTTCTCCGCCCAGGCCGAAGGCCGGCCGCATGCCGCCGGACCGGGTCGTGCCGGTGTCGATGTGGACCACGCAGCCGTTGTGCACGTTCAGCCGCTTGGCCAGGTCCGGAGAGGCCTCGACGCGGCGGCCTATCTCCAGATCCTTCAGGCCGTCCATGTACTCGCTGGCCTGGTCGATCACCTGCTGGCCCACGCGGCCGCGGATCGCGTCCCAACCTTCGCCGGGCTTGACCGGCATCGCCACCGGATAGAGATAGGCGATGTCTTGCCCGGCCGGCGCCTGCGACGGATCAACGGCGCTGGGCAGCGTGCTCCACATATAGGGAAGGGTGGGCACCTCGCCGCGCGCCGCGGCGCGGAAATTCTCGAGCACCGCGTCGGTCGTGCCGATCAGCAGCACGCACTTGCGCAGGTCCAGCCCGTCGCTGCGCATTGCCTGGTGGCGCTTGATGCTGACCTGGCCGCGCAGCGCCACGTCCACCTTCAGCGGGGCGCCGCCGTGGGCGTTGGCCGGGGCAAGCGCCACGCGCACCATGGCGCGCCGGTCCAGCGCTCCGGGGGTGACGATGTCGAACGCGTTCTTCGGATGGATGCTGGCCACCACGGCCTTGGCGTTCAGTACCCGGCCGTCCTTCAGCCGTACGCCGGTGGCCTTGCCGCCCTGGGCAATGATCTCGGCCGCGGGCGCATTGAGCAGGATCGTGCCGCCCAGTTCTTCCAGTCGTGCCGCCAGCGCATTGCTCAACTGCTGCATGCCACCCACCACGCGGCCCACGCCTGTGCGCAGCAGGAAGCCCAGCAGCGCGAAGTAGACGCCCGTGCCTTCGTTGGTGATCGGGCCTGCGGCGCCGAGCAGGCAGCACAGCGCAGACTGGGTGATCGGGTGCTCGAAGCGCTCCATGATCACCTGGTAGGCCGGGCTACCGAGCATGCCCATGATCTCGGGCTTCAGGTGCTTGTTGCGCAGCAGCGCCTTCAGCGCTTGGAACTTCGCGCCCCAGTTCTTCAGCGCCGGGTCCACGCGCATCATCGGGATCGCCATGTCGATGAAGGCGTTGACGATCTTCATGAACTCGATGAACTCGGCGGCGTCCGCCTCCGAGAAGCGGCGGATCTCGGCGGCGGTCTTGTCCACGTCGCGCCAGAAGGCCAGCGACTGGCCGTCCGGGTGCAGGTAGACATAGCCCGGCGTCATCTCCACGTGCTTGAAGCCATGGCGCGCCAGGTCCAGTTCCTCCGGCATCATGGGATGGACCCGCAGCGACATCAGGTCAAGCGCGCAGGGATGAACCAGGTGCTGCGGCGCCTCTGGAATCAGGTAGCCCGAGGAACACATGCCGCCGACCTTCTCCAGCGCCTCGGTCACCACCACCTTCTTGCCGGCCATCGCCAGGTAGCAGGCGCAGGCCAGGCCGTTGTGTCCGCCGCCGACGATGACGGCGTCGTAGGTTGCTGTTGTCTCGCTCATGGGATCCTTCGGGTTCTTCTCGAACGCGTTTCTTGTCTTAAATGCCGCCGACCGGTCTCCACCAGTGCAGCCGGCCCGATACTTTTTGCAGGTGTTCCCAGGCGGCGGTGACGGCGGCCTTGGCTTCTGGGCGGGACAGGCCCAGGCCCAGCATCACCAGCGTCGCGGTCTCGCGGATGTAGGCGCCGTCCAGCGCGCCGGTCTGCAAGATCCGCCGCGCACCCTCGAGGCTCACACCGACGACCAAGTCCACCGCGGCCTCCAGCGATTCGAATTGCACCTGGCCGCGCTGCCGGCCTTCCTCGAGCCCGCGCTTGACGATCACGCTGCGCGGGTCCTCGCCGTCGAGGAATTCGATGAAGTCGACGCGCGAGATGAAGGCGGCGTGCCGCGGCTCCATGGCCGCGCGGGCCAGCGCCATCAGCGGGCCGGCCGCCATGCGCACGGCGTAGTCTTCGATGCCGGCGAACAGCGCCTCGTAGCTCGACAGCATCTCGCCCGCCATGCTGCGGCCGATCTTGGCGCGCACCTCGTCCAGCGAATCGAAGTACTTGTAGAAGGTGCCGCGGGAGACGTCGGCCACGCGGATCACGTCGTCGATCACCGGGTGGAAGCCGGCTGGCGCCTGCAGATAGGCCTCCATCGTCGCGGCGATCAGCCGGGCGTGCATGCGCTCGCGCTTCTCCGCGGCGGAGCGGACGCGGAAGTCCTCGGTAGAGGCGGTCGATTCCACTTCAGGCGGCCTCGCGGATATCGGGCAGCAGCGACAGGTTCGAGGCCTGGCCCAGCAGCGCGCGGCCATAGAGTTCGGTGGACAGCATCGTGTTCAGCGCCGTGTGTCGCGAGCCGACGCTCAGGTCGCGCCACAGGCGCTGCAAGGGGCTGCTGAGCGCGAAGGCGCCCGGCCCGGCGATCTCCATCAGGCGCTCGCCGGCGCGGCGCAACTGCCGCATCGCGTAGCCGCAGTCCGCCTGGACGCGCGCCTTCTCGTAGCCACTCAGCGGCTGGCTCTGTGCGGCCTCGTCGATCATCGAGACGGCCCGGCGCACATGCAGCCAGGCCGAGTCGATCTCGAGCGCCGCCTCGCCAAGTTGGCCGACGAAAGTCTGCGAGTCCGCCTGCTTGCCGTACTGCCAGCCGATCGTCGGCCGCGCGGGCATGTTCGCCTTGACGATGTCCAGCATCGCACCGGCAGCGCCGAGCATCGGCGACAGTACGCCCAGCGGGAACAGCGGCTCGACGGGCCAGCGGTCCCGCGGCTCCATCTCGGCCAGCGGACGGCTGCCGCGAAGCGCCGAGAAGCGCAGCACCAGCGTCGACGGCACGAAGGCCTTGCTGGCTACGATGGTGTTGCTGCCCGAGGCCGACAGGCCCGAGACATGCCAGGTGTCCTGGATGGCTACGTCCGGCCCGGCCAGCGGCAGGAAGGCGAAGCCCGCGTCGTTCTGCTGACCCTGATCGTCCAGGATGCGGATTCCGTTCAGTGCCCAGTCCGCATGCAGGCAGCCCGAACCGTAGCCCCAGGAACCATCGACGACGTACCCGCCCTCGGTGGCGCGCGCGGTGCCGATCTGGCCGGCGACGCTGCACACCAGTTCATCGCCTCGCTTGAAGACCAGGTCGCGGATGACCGGCGGCATCGCGGAGGCCGAGCCGGTCACGCCGGAGAGCAGGCCGAAGGCCCAGGCCGTGCCCGGGCAGCCGCGGGCCAGTTCGGCGACCGTCTCGACGTGGGTGATTAGCTTGTGGCCGACGCCGCCAGCCCGGCGGGCGAACATCATCTTGAACAGGCCTGCATCGCGCAGTGCCTGGATCACCACGGCGCTGGCGCAGCGCTCGCGCTCTGCGTTCTCGGCATGCTTGGCGAGCAGCGGCGTCAGCGCGCGGGCAAGGGCGACGGGGTCAGAAAGATCGGCAACAGGTTCCGGCGACGAAGTACGCATATTTGTTCCTGAACAGATATGCGAATAGTGTCAACCATAGAGGCAGAGTGACATAAGTGTTTACTCTGAGTTTGGGCGGCGGATCAGCTCATGCCGGCAAGCGTGCGTGCAGCGATGTAGCCAAAGGTGAGGCCCAGCGTGTTGTTGGCGCCGCTGCCGGGCGCCCGCCCGCGCCAGAGCGAGTTCATGTCCAGGCCGATCGCATGCAGGCCGGGAATCGGCTGATCCTGAGCATCGAGGACGCGGGCCCTGGCATCGACGCGCAGGCCCACGGTCGTCGTCGAATCGCCGGGGAAGATCTGCACCGCGTAAAACGGCCCGCGCCGGATGGCGCCGAGGCAGGGATTGGGCCCGTGGCCGGGATCGCCCATGAAGTGGTCGGCCTTGTCCTTGCCGCGGGCGAAGTCTTGGTCGATGCCGCTGTCGGCCTGCGCATTGAAGCGGCTCACCGTGGCGGCCAGGGCCTCGGGTGGCGCGCCGATCCGCTGCGCCAGGGCTTCGATGGAAGCAGCCTTGATGATGTAGCCCGCCGCCACCAGGCGCCTCAGGCCCCAGCCGCCTGGCCGCACCAGGCCCAGGCCGTAGCGGTGGATGAAGGCGTCGTCGCAGATCAGGTGGGCCGGCACCGAGCCGCTGCGGTGCATGGGCTCGACCAGGTTGGTGGCCGACTCGTTGCCGAAGCGTCGGCCGTCCTTGTTGACGGCGATGCAACCCGGCTTGCCGCGGTCGAGGAACAGGTGCGGGAACTTGCGCACGCGGCCGTCCGGCTCGTGCAGCACCGAGACCACGACCCAGCCCGCGTTGCTGTGGTTGGCGCCGTCGAAGCGGCCGCCGCACGCTTGGGCATTGCTGAGACCATCGCCCGTGTTGCCCTCCGGGACCAGCGATACGTGGTGTTCTGCGAAGGGGATGTAGCGGCGGCGCATGTCGGCGTTCGCCGAGAACCCGCCGCTGGCCAGTACGACGCCGCGGCGTGCCATCACCTGCACCGGCCGGCCCTCGCGTAGCACGGTGATGCCGGTCACCGACCGGCCCTCTGTCAGCAGGCCGGTCATCGGCGCGTGGTTCCACAGGCTCACGCCGGCATCGACGGCCGAGCGCAGGAGGCGCGCGGCCAGCGCATTGCCCATCGTCAGACGCATGCCGCGTGGGTGGCGCAGGCGGTCTCGCGCGTAGGCGAGACCGAGCTTGGCCATGTGCCTGAACGAGACCAGCGAGCGCGTCATGTTTGCGGCGTGGCCCATGTCGGGCAGGCCGATCATCAGACCGCCTGGCGCGTTGAATTCGTTCAGCGGCGGCCGCAGCCTGGCGAAGTGCGGGCCGAGTTCGCGACCGGCGTAGTCCATCGGGCAGAGCAGCCGGCCTTCGCGCATGAAACCCGCGGCGGTGGGATGCCAGTCGGCGAAGCCGCGTTGCAGGCGGAAGCGCACGGCGGTGTGCTCGTGCAGGTAGTCCACCATGCGCGGCGCGGCTTTGAGGAAGGCGTCCAGCAGATCGCCGCGAAGGCTGTCGCCGACGACCTCGTGGATGTAGCGCGAGGCAGCCTCCGGCGCTTCCTCGATCCCCGCCTGCGCCGCCAGCGTGCTCCGCGGCACCCAGATGCCGCCGCCGGACAGCGCCGTCGTGCCGCCGAAGAAGGCGGTCTTCTCGACCAGACAGACCTGGAGCCCGTGGCGGGCCGCCACCGTAGCGGCCGTCAGGCCGGCGCCGCCAGAACCGACGACGACGACATCGGTCTCGAGAGTCTGCGTCGCTTGCTGATCTCCAACCAGACCCATCAGGCCGGGCCGTAGAAGTTGTCCAGGAACTTGCTCTGCACCTCCACGCGCTCGCGACGGATCGTGGAGGACACCAGCGGGCTGTCCAGATCCTCCAGCGCATTGAGCACGAGGGTCGGGCCGCGGCCGAGGCCGCTCAGGCCCAGGCGGGCGACTTCCTGCGATGGGGTGAGCGGCACGAGGTCGGGCGAGAGATTGTTCTTCGCGAAGACGGTGCGCAGCTTCGGCGTGTCGGTGGCGCCGATCAGCAGGTTCAGCACGTCGACGCCGTGCGGCTTCAGTTCCTTCCAGAGGCTTTCGCCGAAGTTCATCGCATAGGCCTTGGTGGCCGTGTAGATGGCCAGGCGGCCGCAGCCGCCGAGGGCCGCCTCCGAACCCACCAGGATCAGCCCGCCGCGCCCGCGCTTGGCGAAGGCGGTGCCGAAGGCATGGCAGGCCTCGGTCAGCAGGTCGATGTTGCGCTGGGTCAGCGTGCGCCAGGAGGCGTAGGGCTTGTCGAGGAAGGGCCCGCCGACACTGTCGCCGCCGGCGTTGAAGACGACCAGTCCCAGGTCGCGCCCCGCGGCGGCCTGCTGGAGTTGGGCTGCGGCATCGGCGGCGGTGAGATCCAGCGAGACGGTGTGGACTTCGACCTTCTGTTCGGCACGGATGCGCTCGGCCAGTTCGTTGAGCTTGTCGATGCGTCGGGCCACCAGGATGACGTTCAGCCCCTTGGCCGCGGCTTGCAGCGCGAACTCGGCGCCGGTGCCTTCGGAGGCGCCGGAGATCAGCGCCCAGGGGCCGTAGCGATCGCGGAAGTCGGCGTCAGACATGGATGGGATGGTCATGATGCTTGTCTCCTTGGTGCCGCGGCCAGCTGGCGTGGCAGGCAGCCCGTGCGCTCGGGATAGGGGGCGCATCGATGCGATCATCAGCGTGGCTGCCGTCTTCAGAGCGACCGGCTGATGATCTCTTTCATGATCTCGGAGGTGCCGCCATAGATCCGCGCCACCCGCGCATCGACCCAGGCCCGCGAGATCTTGTACTCACTCATGAAGCCGTAGCCGCCGTGCAGTTGAAGCAGTTCGTCAAGGACCTTGCCCTGCATCTCGGAGCCCATCAGCTTGCACATGGCACCGACCTCTGCGGTCAGCTCGCCGCGCATGGCCTTGGAGAGGCAGTCGTCCACGAAGGCGCGCAGCATCGTCGCCTGCGCCTTGCACTCGGCCAGCTTGAACTTGGTGTTCTGGAAGTCGAACACCGTCTGGCCGAAAACCTTGCGGTCGCGCGTGTAGGCGATGGTTTCCTCCAGCAGCGCCTCGATCGAGGCGCAGGCGCGGATGCCGATGATCGTGCGCTCCCAGGCAAGCTGGTGGGTGAGGTATTTGAAGCCTTCGTTCTCGGCGCCCAGGCGGTTGCTGACCGGCACGCGCACGTTGTCGAAGAACAATTCGGAGGTGTCCTGACCCTTCAGGCCGATCTTCTCCAGCAGCTTGCCTTTGGCGAAGCCGGGCCGCTCCTCTTCCACGCAGACCAAGGTCAGCTTTTTGTCGGCCGGGTCGAGCTTGGTGGCCGTGACCATCAGGCCCGCGTTGCCGCCGTTGGTGATGAAGGTCTTCTGGCCGTTGATGATGTAGTCGTCGCCCTCGCGCCGGGCCGTCGTGCGCATCGCCCGCAGGTCGCTGCCGATGCCGGGCTCGCTCATCGCGATCACACCGATCAGTTCGCCACTGACCATGCGCGGCAGCCAGCGCTGCTTCTGCTCCTCGCTGCCATAGGCAACGATGTAGGGCGCCACGATCTCCGAATGGGTGGTGAAGCCCACGGCCGTGGCATTGGCGCGGGCCAGTTCCTCGATCATCACGGCCGAGTGGCCGAGGTCGCCGCCCGAGCCGCCGTATTCCTCGGGCACGGTGGAGCACAGCAGGCCCGCCTCGCCCGCCTTGAGCCAGAGCGATATCGGCACGATGCCGGCGTGTTCCCACTCGTGCAGGTGGGGGACGATCTCCTTGTCGACAAAACGGCGGACGGTTTCGCGGAACTGTTCGTGGTCTTCGCGGAAGACGGGGCGCATGGCGACTACTTTCCTGTGTAGCGGGCCGGGCGCTTCTCGAGGAAGGCGTTCACCGACTCGTGATGGTCTTCGGTGTGATGGGCCAGCGCCTGGTAGGCGGCCGAGAGCTCCAGCAGCGAGTCCAGGCGCATGTGCTGGCCTTCGCGCAGCAGCCGCTTGGTCAGGCGCAGCGCGTGGGCGGGATTGGCGGCGATGCGCTGGGCCAGCGCGAGTGCTTCCTGCTCCAGTTCGGCGGCCGGGACCACCTGCGCCACAAGTCCCCATTGCTCGGCCTTGGCCGCGTCGATGGTGTCGCCGGTGAAGGCCATCAGGCTGGCCTTGGGGAGGCCGATCACACGCGGCAGCAGCCAGGCGCCGCCATCGCCGGGCACGATGCCCAGCTTGACGAAGCTCTCGGCGAACAGGGCCTTGTCCGCAGCGATGCGGATGTCGCACATGCAGGCCAGGTCCAGGCCGGCGCCGATGGCGGGACCATTGACGGCCGCGATCACCGGCAGGTCCAGTTCGTACAGGGCCAGCGGAATGCGCTGGATGCCGTCGCGATAGCTGTTGCGCACCTCGTAGGGGCTGCCGGCGAAGATGCCGCCGCGTGTCTGCATGTCCTTGACGTTGCCACCGGCGCAGAAGGCCGAGCCATTGCCGGTCAGTACCAGGACCTTGGCCTCCCGGTCGCGGCGCAGGGCGTGACACAGGTCCACGAACTCCTGCATCTGCTGCGGCTCAGACAGGGCATTGCGGGACTCGGGGCGGTTCATGCGAACCAGTACGACCGGGCCGTGGCGCTCGACCAGCAGGAAGGGGTTGTCGACGGCAGCGCTCATTTGAATTCTCCAGCGGTGATGGCCGGCCAGAACTTGGCAGCGCCACCGACGCAGGCCAGGCGGCCGATGCGTTGCGACCACTCGCTCGCCGAACCGAACTCGCTGCGCCAGGCCCAGAGGCGGCGTGTGCTCAGGTGCAGGCGGTGCTCGTGGGTGAAGCCCATGGCGCCGTGGACGGCGTGGGCGATGCCCGCGGCGATACCGGCGGCCTCGGCGCTGCACACCTTTGCGGAAGCAATCCGCAGTGGCGCAAATTCGGCGCAGGCCGCCTCCGCGGTGACGGTGGCCAGCGCCACCTGTTCCGCCAGCACAGCGATCTGGTGCCCGATGGCCTGGAAGCTGCCGATCGGCTTGCCGAACTGCACCCGCTCGGTGGCGTGCTGGGTGCACATGGCCAGCACAGCCTGAAGTGCACCGGCCGTCTGCGCGGCCCGGAGCAGTGCGCCGCCTTGCAGCACGACGTCGGCGCTCAGGCTGGCGGGCCGGGCGGCGCTGGCGATCGGTGCGACATCGCTGAAGCTCATGTCGTCGCGGGATTCGCCGGCGATGTTCTGGCCTGCGTTGACCGCCGAGGCCGACGCGGTGGCCAGCAACACGACGCTGTCGCCGACCAGGGCCACGACATGCGCGACATGCCGCCCCCAGGGGACGCCGCTCAGACGTCCGCTGAGCTTGCCATCGGTCCAGGTGAGTCGGGCGTCGAAGGCGACCGACAAGGGGCCGCCCACGGCCTCCAGGCCCGCGCAGCCCAGCAGCCAGTTGCACAGGATCGCCTCGGGCAAGGGCAGGGGGGCGCAATGCCGGCCGCAGGCGAGAAGCACCGGGAACAGGTCGTCCCAGCTTGCGCCGGCGCCGCCGCTGGACTCCGGCGCCGCCGCCAAGGCGAAGCCGGAATCCTCGACCGCTGCCCACAGCGCCGCAGGCCACTGGCCGCCTTCGCTGGCGAGCACGGCTTCGGGCGTGCAGATGTCCGCGAGCAGGCGCTCGACGGTGGATTCGAAAAGTTCACGCATCAGCGCAGTCCTAGGCCACGCGCGATGATGCCGCGCAGGATTTCCCGGGTGCCGCCGCGCAGGGAGAAGGATGGCGCCATCTGCGTCAGTTGCGCGAGCACGCGGGCATGGGTGCTGCCGCCGGCGGTGCTCGGTGGCGTGTCGTGCAGCAGTTGAGCGATCTCGGGCAATTCCTGCTCGAAGCCGGTGCCGAGGTCCTTGACGCAGGAAGCGGCCAGCGCCGGATTGGCACCCGCTGCCAGCTGGGCGGTGACGGACAGCGACATCGTGCGCAGCCCGATCAGCTTCGCCGTCAGGCGCCCGATCTCCTTGGCTTGCAGCGCGTCGGGTGCGGGGCCGATGGCATCGATCAGCGTGTGCAGCAAGGCGATGCTGCTGAGGAAGCGTTCCGGCCCGCTGCGCTCGAACGCCAGTTCGGCAGTCACCTGTTCCCAGCCCTGACCCTCGGTGCCGATCAGCGATTCCGGGCCCAGTTCTACGTTGTCGAAGAAGACCTCGTTGAAATGCTCGCTGCCGGCCAGGTCGCGGATCGGGCGGATGGTCACGCCGGGTGCGCTCAGGTCGATGATGAACTGCGACATACCCTCATGGCGTGCCTTCGTCGGCTCGGCCGTGCGCACCAGCGCGATCATGAAATGCGACTTGTGGGCATTGGTGGTCCAGAGCTTCTGGCCGTTCAGGAGCCAGCGGTCCGTGCCCTCGATGCGCCTGGCGCGCGACTTGATCGAAGCAAGATCCGACCCCGATCCCGGCTCGCTCATGCCGATGCAGAAGTACTGCTCGCCGCGGCAGATCGCGGGCAGGTGGCGGTCCCGCTGCGCATCGCTGCCGTAGCGCAGGATCAGCGGACCGCTCTGGCGGTCCGCGATCCAGTGTGCCGAGACGGGCGCGCCGGCCGCCAGCAACTCCTCGATGACCACGTAGCGGGCAAAGGGGCCGGCCTCGGCGCCGCCGTAGCGCCTGGGCAGCGCCATGCCGATCCAGCCCCGAGCTCCCAGCTTGCGGCTGAAGCCGGCATCGAAGCCCATCCAGGAATCGGCGCGGCGCTCCAGCGGGTAGTCTGCCAGGGCTTCGCGCACGAAGCTGCGGACCTCTTCGCGCTGCGCCTCGGCCGCCTCGGGGATGCGGCTGTAGCGGAACTCGTTGGCGATCACAGCGCCGTCTGCGCGTCCGCCGCAGCGAACATGCGGTTGATGTCGCCCGAAGTGACCGGCTTGTTCGGGTCGCGCTCCGGCGCGGCGCCGCCCAGGCCCAATGCAGGCTCCACGCTGACGTGCTTGGCCTGTGCCTTCAGAGTGCCCACCGTGCAGTTCTCGCGGCCGAGGATGCTGAAGGGGTCGTAGCTGAACTCGCGCATCGCGTTCAGGTGAGTGATCTTGTTGATGATCTCGTCGCTGAGGTGCGCCGACTGCTTCTGGAACACCTCGGCCGAGTGCGGCCAGGTGCAGTCTGAATGCGGGTAGTCGCATTCCCAGCAGGCCATGTCCACGTTGATCGAGTCCAGGTTTTTCAGGCCGAAGGCGTCCTCGATGAAGCAGGTGATGAAGTGCTTGTTGAAAGTATCGCTGGGCTTCTTGCCGCCGAAGTTGGTGTTCGTCCAGGCGTGGTGATGGTTGTAGGTGAAGTCGGCGCGTTCCAGCAGGTAGGGAATCCAGCCGATGCCGCCTTCAGACAGAGCCATCTTCAGCTTCGGGAACTTCTTCCACATCGGCGCCCAGATCCAGTCGGCCGCCGAGTTGGCGATCGAGATCGGCATCGAGGTGATCCAGGCATCGATCGGCGATTCATCCGAGGCATGGGCCGCCTTGGCGCCGGTGCCGATGTGGCAGCAGACGACGACGTTGTTGTCGGCGCAGGCTTTCCACAGCGGGTCCCAGTGGGCGTTGTGGATGGAGGGGTAGCCGTGCACGGTCGGGTTGTCCGACAGCGTCACCGCATGCACGCCCTGGTCAGCCATGCGCTTGACCTCAGCGGCCGCCGCCTGCATGTCCCACCACGGCACCATCATCAGCGGGATGAAGCGGCCCGGTGCCGCATTGCACCAGTCGTGCAGATGCCAGTCGTTGTAGGCCTGGATGGCCGCCAGCGAAACGCCGCGGTCCTCGACGCCCTGGAAGCGCTGGCCGGCGAAGCCGGGGAAGGTGGGGAAGCACAGCGAGCCCAGCACGCCGTTGGCGTTCATGTCGTCGACGCGGGCCTTCACATCCCAGGTGCCGCGGCGCATGTGGGCGTAGGACAGCGGCTCCATGCCGTACTCCTCCTTCGGCCGGCCTACGACGGAGTTCAGCCCCATGTAGCCGGTGGCGCGCTCCTCGAATACCCAGACGTCGCGACCCTTGATCTGCTCGACCTTCGGGTGGCGGCCCTTGTACTTGGCGGGCATGTGGCGCTCGAAGGCGTTCGGCGGCTCGATGGCGTGATCGTCAACGCTGACGAGGATCAGGTCTTCCAGTTTCATCAACTTCCCCTTGGGTTGCGTGAGCGCCGAAGCGGACTGCGGCCGCGCTCGGTTCCGATGTGGGGCTGATGATAGGATCTAAATTGAACAGAATCAATGACTCTGTTCAGTAGTTGCGCACTGTCTGGTGTTTGTACCTAGAAGAGCGTCTTGGTCAGCGCAGTGCCGGCGGCGCGGAGCGCCTCCCCGATGGCATCCAAGCCGTCGTCGTCATAGTGGCCGCGAATCATCACGGCGGACAGCGTGAACGCAATCCTGCCGGAGGGATCGTAGACCGGGGCGGCGATGGCCAGGATGCCATTGGAGAAGTAGCCGTCGTCCTGGGCCCAGCCGCGCTTCCTGGCCCTGTTCACTTCGCGCCAGTAGGTGTCGAAGGAGAGGGGGCGGGACCAGTGGATGCCCTCGAACTCCTTGCGGGTCTCTTCTTCGCTCCAGCCCAGTTGGCCGATGAACAGGCGGCCGCTGGCGCCCATCAGCAGTGGCAAGCGCTGGCCCGGCGGCATGTCGATTCGCAGCGCGGCGGGGCTCACGACGGAGCTGACCAGCACGATCCGGTCGAGACCCATGCGGCGCCACAGCGTCATCGTGACCTGGTAGCGCGCCGCAAGGTCCTCCATCACCGGGCGGGCCAGTTCGATGCGCTGCCCCTGCGTCATCACCTGGTTGGCCAGCTTGGCCAGGCCCAGGCCGACGGTGTACATCTTGAACACCGGATTGAACTCGACCACCTCCTCGGCGACCAGCGTGCGCAGGATGTTGAAGCAGGTGCTCGGATTGATCTGCAGGTGGCGCGCGATATCGGCAGCGCGTTCGGGCGCCGCGGTCTGCGACAGATAGCGCAGGATGCGGATCGCATTGGAGACCGGCTTGACCGTGACGCCGCTGACGCTGGTGCTGTTTCGGGAGCCGTTGTCGGCGTCTTCGTCCACTTCATGTTCTTCGTTCGTCGCGCTGGGCATGGTGATGAGATGCGAGGATGAAGTGGTGCCGTGCGCAAAGCGTGGCCATGGAAAGGTGTCATGTCATTCTAGATATGGAAAAGCATTCCGATATCCGAATAATCACCGATCGGTCCGGCTCCGATTTGAAGACACAATCAGCATTAGTGTGCATAATTGGTCGACAAGAGATCGACGACAGGAGACAAGATGAGTTCGTCCGACACCCCGAAATTCCGCGTCATCGCCGACCGCAGCCGCTGCTGCGGCTACGGGCTGTGCGCCCAGGTCTGCCCCACGGTCTACAAGCTGGATTCAGACGGGCTTGTCTATCTCGATAGCGACCTGGTGCCCGCCGGCCTGGAGGAAGAAGCGAAGGAAGGCGCCGCGGCCTGCCCGGCCGAGGCCCTGGCCGTCGAAGCCGTCGCCTGACCATGGCCGGTCGCTTCGAAGGTAGGGTCGTCCTGCTCACCGGCAGCGGCGGCGGCCAGGGGCGCGTCGCGGCGCTGCGCTTTGCGCGCGAGGGCGCCATCGTTGTCGGCTGCGACGTCAACGCCGATGGGCATGAAGGCACGCGCGCGCTGATGGCCGCCGAAGGGCTGACGCTGCACGGCATGGCGCCGGTGGACCTGGGCGAACCCGAGCAGGCCCGCCAGTGGATTGAGGGTGCCGCGGAGCAGCACGGTCGCATCGATGTGCTCTACAACAACGCCTCGGCCGCCCGCTTCGGGCCGGTGGCCGAGCTGTCGATCGAAGATTGGCGCTTCACCATGCGCAACGAGATCGACCTGGTCTTCTTCGCCACCAAATATGCTTGGCCGCACCTGGCCAGACAGCGTGGCGTGGTGCTGAACGTCTCGTCCGTCGCCGCCTGGGGTGGTTCCAAGGCGGCCGGAATCTCGGCCCACGCGGCAGCCAAGGGCGCGGTGGTGTCGTTCACGCGGCAGATCGCGATCGAGGGAGCCAAGGTAGGCATCCGGGCGGTCAGCATCAGCCCGGGCTTCATCGCCACGCCGGGCACCGAAACCTTCATGCAGAACGCGGC
The DNA here is from genome assembly GCF_026712205.1 of Pelomonas aquatica. Classification (GTDB taxonomy): domain Bacteria; phylum Pseudomonadota; class Gammaproteobacteria; order Burkholderiales; family Burkholderiaceae_C; genus Pelomonas; species Pelomonas aquatica. Next base: position 13,964 of record NZ_JAPPUW010000022.1, on the reverse strand, counting down.
GATGCGGGCCGTCATCCTGGACGGCGTACTGATGGACCGGCCGGGCGAATCCCACGAGGTCGTCTCCACGGCGCTGTTCCTGGCGTCCAGCGAAGCGTCCTTCATCACTGGCACCGACGTCGTCGTGGACGGCGGCCTACTGGCCCATTGAACTACCGGATTACCTGAGAGGACTCGACCATGGACATCATCGGCCTCGGCTACCTCGGTTTCGAAGCGACACCCGCCACGCTGGATCAGTGGCGCAGCTATGGCCCGGAGGTGATGGGCTTCCAACTGGGCGCCGTGCCGGCCAACGATCCGGAGTCGCTGTACTTCAAGATCGACGACCGCCGCAACCGGTTTGCCTTCCATCCCGGCAGGATCGATCGCCTGGCCTACATCGGCTGGGAGGCGCGCGGACGGATGGAGTTTGTCGCCGCGGTGGAGAAGTTCCGTGCGGCGAGCATCGAAGTGACGGTCGGCGATGCGGCGCTGTGCGAGCAGCGTGGCGTCAAGGAACTGATCCGTTTCAAAGATCCGGTCGGCTATCAGCACGAGTTGTACTACTCGCAGAAGTGGACGCCGAAGTCCTTCGTGCCGGGCCGTCCGCATGGCGGCTTCGTGGCGAACGCCCGTGGGATGGGGCACCTGGTCGTCATCACGCCGGAGTACCCGCCCGAGCTGGAGTCCTTCCTGATCGACCTGATGGGCTTCAAGTGGTACGGCGCCGGTGCGGGCAAAGGCAAGACCGGGTTCTTCCGCGCCAAGCTGAACGAGTCCACCAGCCATGACATCGCCTTCGGCTTCGGTGCCGGCAAGCGCGGCGTCCAGCATGTGGGCCTATTCGTGAAGTCGGTCCAGGATGTCGGCCAGACCTACGATATCGTCAGGAAGCGCAATCTGCCGATGATGATGACGCTGGGCCAGCACACGCAAGACCCGCACATGTCCTTCTATCACTTCAACCCGTCTGGCTTCGCCTTCGAGACCATCGTCGAGCTGGAGCCCTGGCATAACGACGGATTCGAGCTGAATCCGGAGAAGATGAGCACGTGGGGGCATGAGCTTGTCGGGCCGATCTTGGGGCCGAGCGTGCGCAATGTTGAGGAATTGAAGGACTTCTGATCTGCGCGCTGGGCGGCGCCTTTGACAGAAAGTTCCAACCGGCGTTTGCGGGTGCCGATCACGGCCAGCGGCATCCGCAGCTATCAGGACACCGCTTCTTAGTCGATCTGATTAGCTCGATGCCCGTGAGTCTACGCGTTCCTGCATCGCCGCATTGAACTCCCGCTTCAGCGTCGGGTAGTAGGCGATCTGCCCCTGCATGCCGCCTGCGATGTCGATGGACGCGCCGCTGATGAAGCTGGCCCGGTCGCTAGCCAGCAGTAGCACCATGCCGGTGACGTCTTCCGGCTTGCCGTAGCGGCCGGCGGGGACGACCTTGAGCACCATCTCGTCGAACTCCTCGCGCGTGCAACTGCCGGCCGGCATTTCCTTGAAGTGGCGGTTCCACTGGCCGGTGTCGATCCAGCCCATATTGAGTGTGTTCACCAGGATGCCGTCCTTGGGCAGGGACATGCCCAGCGTCTTGGACAGGGCGATGCAGGATGCGCGGTTGATCACCGAGGGGATGCCGTCCGGCGTCGGGATCGAGCCGGCCAGCGCGTTGATCTCGATGATGCGGCCCCAGCGCTGCTGGCGCATGTGCGGTACCACCGCCTGGATGAAGCGGAAGTGGCCCATCTGAAGCACATTGGCATGCTCGAGGATCTGCTCGGGCGTCAACGTGTCCAGGTTGCCGCCGCGGCCCTGGCCGGCGTTGTTCACGAGCACGTCCACGCTGCCCCAGGCGCTCGCCACCTCGTCCACGAAGGCCTTCACCGCCACGGTATCCGTCACGTCCACCGCGCGCGCGATGACGGCCTGGGCGGATTTCGCCAGTTCGTCGCCGACCGTCCGCACATCCGCCTCGGTGCGGGCACAGATGGCGACCCGCGCCCCTTCCTGTGCGAATGCGGTGGCGATGGCGCGGCCGATGCCGCGTGACGCGCCGGTGATGATGACGCGCTTGTTGCTCAGGTCGATGTTCATGAAGGGGGGCTTTCGCGGATGTCTGGCGATGCTGGCATTTATTTAAACACAAATAGAATATGTGTTCATGCAATTGGCCATTTCAATGTCTCCAACTGCGCGATGCGGAGGTCAGGCCGCCTTCAGCACCGTGTTGCAAGACTTCCATCGGCGCATCAGTTCAGCCTGCTTCAGCGTCACCGCTCTGGCGTTGCGGTCCCTGACGTGGCCGAAGCCCTTCACCGCCTGGGGCAGGCGCGCCAGTTCCATGGCGATGGCCATGCGTTGGTGATCAAGTTCGGCGGCGATGCCACTCATCAGTGCCTCGAAATCGCGGATGGCCTGGCGTTCGCTCCGCCGCTCGGCCGTGTAGCCGAAGGGGTCGAAAGGCGTGCCGCGCAGGCCTTTCAGCTTGGCCAGCGCCTTGAAGACGACGGCGACCCACGGGCCGTAGGCTTTCTTGACCAGGTGGCCCTGCTCATCCTTGCGCGCCAGCAGCGGCGGCGCCAGGTGGAAGCGCAGGCTCAGCTTGCCGTCGAACTGCTCACGGATCCGCTCGAAGAAGCCGGTCTCGACATGGAGCCGCGCCACTTCGTACTCGTCCTTGTAGGCCATCAGCTTGTAGAGGCTGACCGCCACTTCACGGGCGAAGCGGTCGCCGCCGGTGCGGCTCTGCTCGAGGCGCGCGATCTCGGTGACGAGGCGCCGGTAGCGCTGGGCATAGGCGGCATCCTGGTAGGCGCTCAAGCGCTTGTCCCGGTCAATCAGCAGTTGCGCCAGGCTGGGGAGGCGGTTGGGCATCAGCATGAGCGACTCTGAAGGGCGGATGCCTGCAGCCAGGCGCACGGCCGTCAGGTCCAGCGCGGCCTGGCGACCCCAGGTGAAGGCTCCCTGGTTCATGGCCACCGCGGCACCGTTCAGTTCGATCGCCTGGCTCAGCGATTCGCGCTGCAGCGGGATCCAGCCTTTCTGCCAAGCGTAGCCCAGCATGAACATGTTGCTCGCGACCGCGTCGCCGAGCAGGGCAGTGGCCAGTCGCGTGGCGTCGACGGCTGCGAGTTCCATCACTGCGCCGCGGACATGCTCCAGCAGGCCTTCCGGCGACGCTTGCCAATCGGGATTGCGCGTGAAGGCGCCGGTCGGTGCCACATCCGTGTTCATCAGCGCTCGGGTCCGGTCGATGGAAAGCGTGGCCATCGGATCGGTTCCGGCGCTGGTCATCAGGTCGCAGCCGAGGATCAGATCGGCCTGGGCCCGCGGCACTCGGGTGGCGTGCAGTTCGGACGGCGTTGCGGCCAGGCGCACATGCGACTGCACGGCGCCGCCTTTCTGGGCCAGGCCCGCCATGTCGAGCACACGGACGCCCTTGCCCTCGATGTGCGCCGCCATACCAAGGATGGCACCGATGGTCACGACGCCGGTACCGCCAACGCCAGCCACCAGGATGTTGTAGGGTTGAGCCAAGCTAGGCAGGGCAGGGTCCGGCAAATTCTCCGGCAGCCTAATCTTGCTGCGATCGGGCTTGCGGGGCTCGGCGCCTTCCACGGTGACGAAACTGGGGCAGAAGCCGTTCACGCACGAACTGTCCTTGTTGCAGGAGCTCTGATCGATCACACGCTTGCGGCCCAGTTCCGTCTCCAATGGCAGGATCGAGACGCAGTTCGACTGGATACCGCAGTCGCCGCAGCCTTCGCAGACGGCTTCGTTGATGACGATCCGCCTGGCCGGATCAGCCAGCTTTTTCGCCTTGCGGCGCCGGCGCTTTTCGGTGGCGCAAGTCTGCACGTAGACGATGGCCGAAACGCCTCCGACCTCGCGCACCTGACGTTGCAACGCATCCATGCTGTCGCGATGCGCGATGTGGCTGCCCGGCGGCAACTCATTGAGGCTGAAGTTCTCCGGTTCATCGCTGACTAGGTGCAATTCGCGAACGCCTTCCGCAGCGAGTTGATGCATCAACTGCGGCACCGAAGGCGCGCCTTCAACAGGCTGGCCGCCGGTCATCGCGACCGCATCATTGACCAACAGCTTGTAGGTGATGTTGACCTTGGCCGCGACAGCTGCCCGGATCGCCAGCGAGCCTGAGTGCATGTAGGTGCCGTCGCCGAGGTTGGCGAACACATGCGGCGTGTCCGTGAACGGTGCGGTGCCGATCCATGTGGCGCCTTCGCCGCCCATCTGGGAGAAGGTCTCGGTGCGCCGGTCCATGCCTTGCACGAGGTAATGGCAGCCGATACCGGCGAGCGCCCGCGAACCCTCGGGCACGCGCGTGCTGGTGTTGTGGGGACAGCCAGAGCAGAAGTAGGGCACCCGTTGCGGCAGGCTCGGATCGACCGGCAGGCTTTGGCGAATTGCCGTGCAGCCCTCGCCGAGCCAGGCGCTGACGCCCGGGGGCAGGGCACTGCGACCGAGCACTCGCTCGAGCCGGCGTGCGATCGCATCGGCGATCACCGCGGGGTTCAGCTCGCCATTGGGCGACAGCAGGATATGTTGACTCGGCACCTTCACCCACTCGCCGGCATCGTCGTACTTGCCCACGACGCGTGGACGATCCGGCTCGTTGTACAGGTGTTCCTTGATCTGGTACTCCAGCACCTGGCGCTTTTCCTCGACGACCAGGATCTCCTCCAGGCCCTGCGCAAACTCGACCACGCACTGCGGCTCCAGCGGCCAGACCACGCCCACCTTCAGCAGCCTGAGGCCCAGCGCAGCCGCGCCGTCCACGTTCAGCGCGAGTAGCTTCAGTGCCTCGCGCACGTCCAGGTAGCTTTTGCCCGCGGTCACGATGCCCAGCCTGGCCTGCGGCGCCGACCAGTCCTGCCGGTTCAGCCGGTTGACGCGGACGTACTCCAGCAGCGCGTACAGGCGCTCACGTTGCAGCCGGTTCTCCTGGACCAGTGGCGGATCGGGCCAGCGAATCGAGAAGCCATCCGGCGGGATCGGGTAGCTGTCGGGGATCCGGATCTCGACGGCCATCGGATCAATTTCCACCGAGCCGGAGGACTCGACCGTGTCGCTGACAACCTTGTAGCCGACCCAGCAGCCCGAGTAGCGCGACATCGCGTAGCCGTGCAGGCCGTACTCGATGAAGTCGTTGAGATCAGCCGGCGCCAGCACGGGGATCATCGAGGCGATCAACGCATGCTCGCTCTGGTGCGGTAGCGAGGAAGACTTGCAGGAGTGGTCGTCTCCTGCCACCAGCAGCACGCCGCCCTTAAGTGCACAGCCGGCGATATTGCCGTGCTTGAATACGTCGCCACATCGGTCAACGCCGGGCCCCTTGCCGTACCAGAGGGAGAACACGCCATCCACCCGCGCCTTCGGGTCTAGTGCGAGCATCTGCGTGCCCCAGATGGCCGTGGCGGCAAGTTCCTCGTTGAGGCCCGGCTCGAAGCGAATCTTGCGCTCCGTGAGGCGCGCCTTGTTCTTCCAAAGTTCCAGGTCGAGGCCACCCAGTGGCGAGCCGCGATAGCCGGAGACAAAGCCCTCGGTCTTCAACCCCACGGCCTCGTCACGGGCTTTCTGGGCCAGCAGCATGCGCACCAGCGCCTGTGTTCCGGTCATGAAGACGCGACCGGCAGGGAGGTCGTACTTATCACTCAATCGAACGGAGTGGCTCATGTGTGCTGGGCGTCGATGTGACTGATGTAAACAGAATTAGATAGTTTGTTCACAAAATGTGCCATAGTCGAATTCAATTTCTTGCCTCGCACATTGACATTTCCAATGTCCAAGACGACCACTACCGCCGAAGCCCGCGCCGTGCCGCGCTTCACGTTCCGACAACTCCACTACTTTGCTGCCGCGGCTCGCTGCGGTCAGATTTCGGTGGCATCGGCGGAGGTCGGTGTCTCACAGTCTGCGATGACCTTGGCGATAGCTGAACTGGAACGGTCGGTGGGCGCCACGCTGTTCGAGCGTGGCCGGCACGGCGTGAGCCTGACCTTCGAGGGCCAGGCCTTCCTTCAGCAGGCCGAGGGGCTGTTGCAGGCAGCGCGGGAAGCGTCGCGGCTGCCGTTTCATCGGCCAGCGAACCTCACGGGCCGGCTGGAACTGGCAGCCACGTACACGGTGCAGGGCTACTTCCTGCTGCCGATGGTGGCGCGGTTTCGCAAGCTGTTTCCGAACGTCGAGGTGGTTCCGATCGAACTGCCGCGTCCCGAGATCGAGAGCCGGCTTCGTGACGGGTCGCTGGAACTGGCGGTAGTGCTGCTGTCCAACCTGCAGTCTCGGGCAGGCATTGCCACGCGCATGCTGGTCAGTTCTCGCCGTCAGGTGTGGGTCTCGCACAACCACCCGCTGGCAGGCCGTAGCGTCGTGAACTGGTCAGACCTTGCACCCTATCCATACATCGTGCCGATGATGGACGAGGCGGACAGCAACTCAAGGCGTTACTGGGAGCAGGCCGGGCTGGAGCCCGCGTCCTGGATCCGCACCTCGTCCATGGAGGCCTTGCGTGAGATGGTCGCGTTGGGGCTCGGCGTGACCATCCTCTCGGATATGGTCTTCCGCACCTGGTCACTGGACGGCCGGCGCATCCAGCCACTGCCGCTCGACCAGCACCTGCCCGTCATGGAGATTGGGCTGGCCTGGCGGACCGCGCCTAATCTCTCTCCCTGCGCGACGGCGTTCCGGGATTTCCTGGGGCGCGCCGGCCCCCAGACATCGGACACCGAGGACGCTGTGGTGCGCGAACCTTCAGGTTCGCGCGTCCGTGTGTCGCCGTCTGTCTAAGAATCATCCTGCTGGCGCAAGCGCAGCGTGAACCGCCCCGGCGGGGCGGTTCAAACTGGTGACCATCAGCGTCTTGAACCCAGACCTGGCGGTACTCTGGAATGAGAGCGATCACCACGGTCTCCAACGAAATCGTCCCACCGGTTTCGCCCGAACCTGCATGCTCGCCACTCGCATTCACGCCCCGGCTTCCTTTCCCGCAGACGCTGTTGCCGCTCGGGCTTGCACCACAGTGCGACTGCCCGCTAGTCGCAGGGAAACCAGCCCACCGGCCCGGTCCAAATCACCTCGGGCCGGAAGTTCCCCGGCGCAAATGCCGGTGACCGAATGAAGTAGGCCCGCGTGACCGACACCTTCATCCGTGATTCCGTGAAGTCCTCGACGAACCCAAAATAGCGAACACCATCCCGATCCTGGCAGACCGCCCGGCCTCGCTCCCGCATGAGCTGCCATGCGCTTCGGGCGCGAGCCTCTTCCCTCATCTGCCGCGACTCCGCGTCGACTGCCGCCATGATCTTCCTTTGCTGGACGATCCGGTCCGGCATAAAACCGGCCCGCTGCAGCACCAGTTGATAGTCCAGCGACGGCGGCTGCCTCGTCGGCTCCACGTAGGTGATCTCGACCGATGACGAGCCATCCCCGTACCAGCTCTTCAGGGCCACCGCGAACAGGATCTTGTCCGGATCGTCGCCGGAGTGGCACAGCTTGTTCGCGTCGAAGCGCCCGCTCTGCCGCGCACACGCCTGCCGGAACCCTTCGTTCCAGCGGATCTCCTTGTCCGGACCGCCAGGCTTGTTGAAGAGGGACAGCGTTCGCAAGCCGTTGCCCACGGCAACCTTGGGCCGGGGCAGGTACGGTGTGGTGTCCACCTTCTCCGGGAGCGTTCCCGCGGCCCAGGCATACGCCCAGCTCAGCGCATGATCCCTGGGTGTCTGCGGCAGCGACTCACATCCCACGAGCACCAGGGACGTGACCAGTGCGGCCGTCCCTCTCAAGACCCAGGCACGCTTGGCGCACCCACCTATGTGCGACGACACAACGACACGAGACGCGGTCATAAGTCCTCCTTGATTGTGATGACCGGGAAGCGCTGCTTCGCGCGCACACACCGTCGCATCAATGTGCGAATTAGTGTGTGTTTGAATGAGTGTACTTTCGACACCCTGCCGGGGTGTCTCAGGCCTCTCCCCGATCCCGCTCGCGCGCCGAGGCGCCATCCCGCCCGGCCGCTCACCCGCAGGTCGCGTTCGGCGCCCGCATCCGAGAGCTGCGACTGCAGCGCGAGCTCACCCAGGAGGATCTGGCGGCGCACTGCGGCCTGTTCCGCACCTACATGAGCCGCATCGAGACCGGCAATGCCAACCCGACGCTGACCATGATCTGCGCGCTGGCCGACGCGCTTGGCGTGACGGTCGCCGACCTGTTCCCGGCCGGCACCCCGCCGAGGCCGGCCCGTGGCAGCAACCGCAAGCAGGGCAATCCGCCGTCGCGTGGGCGAGTGCGCTGAGCGCCTGGTACGACTCACACGCACCCCGACAGCAGCCAGTCGATCCAGCTGCCGCGGCGCTGCTCGTCAAAGCCGCTGACCGGGAACTCCTCGCCCCGCGGCAGGTGACTCCGCAGCGTCTGTGCCAGGGCCTGCGAGCGCGGGCCGGCCGCAAAGACCCCGTCGCTTACTGCTTCGACGAGCTGACAGCCCCGCTCCAGGCCTTCGAACGCGCGGATGAGTTCGGGCGCCGAGACCTCGTGGAACTGCAACTCCAGCCATCGCGACGGGCGCAGTTCCGCGCGCGCCGTCTGCGCCTCCGACACCGCCAGCGGCGGCAATTCGGATTCCCGAGCCAGACCGTCTAGGAACGCTGGCAGGCGTCGCAGGGCTTCGAGCCGCTGCCTCGGGCTGCAGCGCCCGTCCGGCCGGGGCGCAGGCTGCTCCCGAAGGAGACCATCTCGCCCGGGTGGCCTGTCCAGGTAAAACGCCGCCCACCAGCGCGCCGCGTGCGGACTGCCGACGGCCTCCTTGAGTTCAGCCTCTTCGGGGAAGTGCCAGGCGACGTGCCGAGCGCGGTCGCGGTGTTCGGTCAGCGCCGGCGGTGCGTCATGACCAAGGCTGAGCCTTGCGATCAGGCCGGCCGCTGTCTCGATGCTGCGCACGGCCAACAGCAGCCCGTAGCCCCCGAGATCTTCCAGCCGATGGGCGATGGAGGCCGAGCCAGGGTAGCGGTCGAGTGCCATCCCCGCCAGTTCACGCAGGCCTGGCGGCATGTCCTCGGTGCCCACCCAGGAGGTCATGAGCTCTCGCCCCAGGTTCAGCGCGATGCCGCGTTCATCAAACGTGGTCATGGCCGCTCCTCAGTGCAGTCCGATCGGCCGCACGAAGCCACCCAGAATCTCCAGATAGAGCTCCGGCTTGATGCGGCCCAGCCGATGCAGCAGCGTCAGTCCAATCACGGACGGCTCCAGTGGCGTCAGGCGCAGATAGCCTTCGGACAACGGCACCGGCGCCGCCAGATCCGGCAGCAGCTGGCTGAGGTTCACAGCGGCAATGCCCGGGCGGTCCACAATCCAATCCAGCAGCTCGACCTGATCGGCCGCGCTCAGGCTGCGCTGCGGGCTCGACAGCACCCAGCGCAATTGGCATCCGCGGGGCAGCAGTTCGCGCTCACGGGCGTAGTCCTCGATCTGGCGTTCGAGAGCCACAACCTGGGGCCAGGTCATGCCCGGTGTCGGGACGATGGAGAAGGAGAAGCCCAGGGCTTCCGGGTCAGGTGCGTTCATTCGAGACTCCAGGAGGTACGGGGATCGAGTTGGCCCGCGCGCAGCCCTCTTGCGGACGATGCGCGTTGGCTCACGGATGAAGGGACGGATCAGGCGCAAGTGCGGAGGAGGCGGCGCCCGTGCGGGTCGGAGGCAGGCGGTCGAGGTCATCGCGGCCTCACATACCGACTGCCACTCGGGCGTCCACGGGGTCGACGCATTCGCGTGCAGCGTCGTCCGTTGGCGGGTCGGGGTCCTCGGGGCCGCGCGCTGACCTCGACGCAGCCGCGGCGAACGGCGAACCAGACGCGCGAGCCCAGCGGGCCGAGGCCCTCATGAGCCCCGGGCGGCAGGGTCACCTCCAGGCGGCCGAGTGCGCTGCGCCGGAAGGTGACCGTCCAGGTGGGGCCGGTCGGGGTACGGCGTGAACGTGCGCCGCGCTTCATGCGGCGATCTCCAGCGTCCAGCCCCGACCGGGGTCGTGGACGACCCGATGCCCCGCGAGTTGCACGCGGGTCGGGAAGTGGCGATTCGCCCACCGCGCGAGGTCGCGGATGTCCGCATCCGTGTCGAGGGTCAGCAGCCGATCCAACGACTGACGAGCCTGCATCAGGGCCGCCCCCCAGGTCTGGGCCTGAGCAGACTCAGCGGTCCAGAGCCCAAGCCTGATGACGGCGAGGCTGGGGTAGCCGATGCAGGCGGCGCCCGCGGCTGCGCGCAGTTCGTCCGGCAGACCAGGCTGGCGCTGGATCTCCTGCAGCACCAGGTAGGCGGCACGGACGGAGTTGAGTCCGAGGGCGTTGATCCTCATGCGAGCTCCCAGACCTGCAGAGCGATCGGCGCCACGGAGAGCACCTCGGGCTGCTCGCTTAGCCAGTGGCACACGCCCTGGCAGAGCGCGGGCGAGATGCCGCGCTCGGGCTGCCTGAGCACGACGCTGTCGGGGGTGACGGCGACGCTCACCTGGAAGCCCTGCAGTCGTTGGGCGAGCCGGCGTGCGACGGCGCCGCGAGCGGACCAGGGGCCGCGGAACTGCACGCACAGATCGATGCGGGAGGGATGACGTTCGCGCCAATCGGCGGAAGAAGGATGGGAAGCACCTGTGCTCACGATCCAGCCTCCTCGTTGGCGTCCGGCGTTGTCGAGCCCTCCCGGGCTTGCCGGGCTTGGCGCAGCATCCAGCGCTGCATGCGCCATTCCGGCACCATGCTGCGGATCAGCGAGAACAGCAAGGCCGACGCCAGGGGCAGCTCCTCGCCGAGCTCGCGCCCGGCGGTGTTGGCCAGCACCTGGGCCAGCGACTGGACGTCCGAGTAGCGGACCACGGCGACCGCGGGATGCGCCGACAGCCAGTTCACGATGGGCTCGCCGTCGGCCTCGCTCATCGGCAGCAGCAGGCTGATCACCATGTATTGCTCGTCGTTGGCATAGCCGCCGAGCAGGCCCGCCGACTCGAGCAGAAAGGCCAGGTCACGTTGCAGTGCGTGGATGGCGTCCTGGCTGGTGTCGGGTTTGAACTCCAGGCGGAAGTGCAGCGTTGGCTGGACCAGGGCGCGGGACATGTCGAGGTCGTTGCCGAGGATTCGGCCGGCGCTCCAAATGAGTGGGCGCGTGCCGCGGAAATCCGCGCGGGGCGCGAGGAGGTCGAGGCCGGGAGGCAGAAATTCGTCGGACATGAAGGTCTCCAAAGGTCGTGGTCACGATCCCCGGCGGTCGGCAACGGTCGGCACTGGGGCCTGCCGTCATCGCCGGGGCATTTGCGAGCGCGTCGAAGCGAAAGGCTTGGCAGCGCAGGGACTAGTTCGGGCAGTGCTCCGCCGGCCCGGCCGCTCTGAGGAGGCTGGCCGTGCGGGTCACTTCAAATGGCAGGCCGAGGGCCTGGCGCCTGGCGGGGCTTCGAGGGACTCGAAGGCGTCAGGCGGCGAGTCGCCAAGGGGAGGGCGGTGGCTGCGGATCCTGGGCCGAGGGCCTGTCGCGTGACAGCGTCTGCTGAAGCATGCGGTCGAATGCCGAGCCGTCGTTGCGCGTCAGGTTGGGGACATAACGGCTATACACGCGGAACAGCATCTCGGTGGATGCGTGTCCGAGCTGGCGTGCGATCCACTCGGGCATCTCGCCTGCAGCGAGCCAGAGCGTGGCCGCCGTGTGCCGAGTCTGATAGGGACGGCGCAGCTCCAGCCCGAGGTGCCTCAGCAGCGGATACCAGACGCGCTTCGTGAAGTTGATCGTGTCGACCGGCTCGCCCTTCAGGTTGCAGAAGACGTAGTCCCGGTTGCCGGTGGCCTTCTTCTGGGCGAGCAGGGCGTCGTAGACGACCGAGTTCATGACGATGTCGCGCTGGGACGCATCGGTCTTCGTGTAGTCCTCTTCGCCGCCGACGATCGTCTCGCGCACGAGGATGAGGCGGCGCTCGAAGTCGATGTATTTCCACTTCAGGCCGTGGATCTCGCCGGAGCGCATGCCGGTGAAGAAGCGCACCGTCAGGTAGTGCTTGTAGTCGGGCCGGACGCGCGCGATCAGGTCCTGGACCTGGGTCAGCGTGAACGGCATGACGTCGGACTTCGGGATCTTGAGCGGCTTGAGCCGCCCCATCGGCATCGTGAACTCGTAGCGGTCCGCGGCCTCCTGCAGGATCTGGCGCAGGATCAGCATGATGGTGTTGATCCGGGCCGGGGAGAGCTTTGAGCCCTCGCGGCGGCCGGGGAGCTTGGACAGGTGGGCACGGAACTCGAGGATCTGCGCGCGGGTCACGGCCGACACAGCCGTCGTGCCGAATCGCGGCAGCAGATGCTGATCGAGCAGGCCGCGGACGGTGGCGTCGTAGGTCTTGCGCCAGCCGACGCGGAACTCGGAGTACCACTGGTCCGAGAAGCTGCGAAAGCTGAGACTGCATGGCACCGCACTGGTTATCGGGGTGACCACTGATGGGGGTGGTAGCACCTCATGGGTGGCGGCAGGAGATGTGGAAGTCAGCGGGACAGCAAGGTCCGGGAAGAACTTGCCCAGGTCGAATGTCCCTGTTCGAAGCGCCTCATTGAGCGATTCCAGCTTGGGGGCCAGTCGCTTTCGAGCGGCTGGGCTGTCTACTTCATCGGTTTGGGCTCGGTATCGAGCGCCGTTCCAGCGGAAGTCGAAGAACAGCTGGTGGTTCTCTTTTCTCGAGCGAAGGCTTGCCATGGCTTGCCTCACTCGATCGCGACGGGCATGGCGACGGAATCCGTGCTGCCCAATTTCATGTCGACCTCGATCGGCTCCCAGAGGAAAAGGATCTTCCGACCTCCGAAGGGACGGATGTAGTGTTTGCCCTCGATGAGGACGTTGTCCTTCAGTTGGTTCCGGATCGTCGCCGGCGTGTAGCGGATCCGTGCGGACAACTCGTCGGTCGTGAGATAAGTGACACCGTTCATGCTAGCCTCCTGAATCAAAGCGCAGCCCTATGCATCCAATGCAACTTATGTGCATCACATGGATTGCATAGTAGCACTTCAATGCGCGTTTGCAACATTAATGTTTCAGGTGCGCTACATGATTCGCTTCCGTCTCGCTGAGCTATTGGCCGAAGCGCAGTTCCAGCAGGGACGCAAGATCACGCTGTTGGAGCTCGCCGAGGCCACGGGCATCAACCGGATGACCTTGTCGAGGATGCTGAATCACAAGGGCTACGTGACCACCACGGAGACGGTGGAGCGGTTGTGCCGCTTCTTCCGATGCGCGGTTGGCGACGTCGCCGTGTACATCGACGACGAAGCTAAAGAGGCAGAAGAGGGCGCCGGCAGATAACGCGGCATCACGTGTGATCGTTAGTTCTGGCGAGGGTTGTCGTCAGCGACGGCTTCGCGTCGATCACATCCGGTTGTGTAGCCTGCGCGCCCTACTGTTATGGGCCGTTGACCCGGAGGCTGATCTCAGTCGTTCGCGGTTCAGCGCCTGACCAGCCGTTCCGGCCAAAACCGGCCACTGCGGTCCGATGGGCTGACTGGCAGCTTCATCATTGCAGATTCAACGGTCGCTCGACAGTGGCGCCCGCCCGGTGCCTGCTTGAACAACCGTTGCTGGGCTACGCCACTGGCTCAAACCGATTCTGCCCTTAGCGGCCTGGCGCTGTGCGATGAAGTCCGCCGGCGCACCTCACGTCCGCGGCACCGATGACAATTGATGCTGCACCCGCAGCGAATCCATCAGGCGCTTCCAAAGCCCAACAGGCTTCGCACCCACTTCCAGATGCCCAAGCTAGGTGCGTTCGACAAGGAAATGCCTGACGGCGCTCCTGATACGTCGGCAGAGGCGGATGGCACCGATGTTCCGACAGAGCTGGCCCCGTTCGTTTGAACACGGAGTCGGGGTTCGATAAGTGGAACTCGATCCGTCAGGCTGCCTGTTGAATCGCCGGCAGCGACGCGAAGTAGAACTCATCCGGGGTCTTG
>NZ_JAPPUW010000021.1 GCF_026712205.1 Pelomonas aquatica | reverse complement strand
GCCACGGTGCTCCAGCACCATGCGCACGGCGCGCTCACGCACCTCGGGCGAAAACTTCGGGGACTTCTTCATGGCTCCATTCTCTTGAGTTGGAGCCTCCTCGATTCCCGGGGCGATTCACTTCGAAGCTCAGCTTGAAGCCCGAGGACTTCGATGAGCGCCTGGCTCGTCAGCAGGCAGAGACCAAGTTCGTTCTGGCCAGCAAATGTCTGCTCGGTGCATCTGCGCCTGATGAGTCGACGTTGAACGGGGAGCGGCCGTTCGACTTCGCCCGCGGGCCGGCTCTGCTGCCCGAGCTGCCCCGGTCCAAGCAGATGCCTGAATCTGAGCAGTTGCTTCAGGCCTCACCGCCACCGGCATCTTCTGCATCCGCTGTGATGCAGACGCTTGCCGGCATCAAGCAAGCCGCCCAGGTGCCGGCGGTGCAAAACAGGCCCGTGGTGAGCAACAAGGGCTTCTTCTGAAGGTGCGCAAATGACAACGAACTTTGAAAACCTAATGACGGAAGCCACGCACGCCGAACGGCATGCAGACGATGAGGCGCTGATCGCCCTTGATCGTGGGCGGGCGTTGCAGCTGCCGGCGACCAAGCGACTGCGCTGGTTTTTCCTCCACCCCATCTTGCACCGCGAGCTTGATCGCGTTCGTCACGATGTCCTGGAGCTGATGGAAGACAACAACGACGTCAGCATCGTCTCGGTCATCGGCCTGTCCGGGGTGGGCAAGACCACTGCCTCGAGGCTCATCCGCGAGAACCTCTTCGAGATCTTCTCTGCGCAGATCAAGGAGGGGCACCTCCCTGTCCTGTACGTGGAGGCACCCGCCAATGGAGAGAAGCGGATGTCCTGGCGCGTGCTTTACCAACGCATCCTTCACGCGGGCGGTGCGTTCGCCGTACCGTCGATGCGGGCCGCTCGCATCGTCGAAGGACGTCTTGTGCGCAGCTTCGGTCGAGCCAGCATCCCAGAGCTGCGTGAGTTCATCGAGACGATGGTCCAACAGCGAGGTGTGCGCGTGCTGATCATTGACGAAGCGTTGCACCTGCTGCGCAACGAAAACCTGGACGTGTTGATGGACACGCTCAAGAGCCTGTCTGATATCGGCGGCCTCAAGCTGCTGTTTATCGGCTCGTACGACATCGCCAAGGTGATGACTCAGTATGGGCAGATCGCCAGACGCGCGGAGATCGTGCACTTCCAGCCGTATGACCTTCCCGACGTCGATGACAGCAAGCAAGAGCAACAGCCGCCGCAGTCACCCCGAGACGGCGAATCTTCAAGCGATGCGTACGAGTTCTACGTTGCGCTTCAAAAGAACCTGATGCTCTGGCCCTGTCCGGTCGTGCCTGACCTCCTGAGGATCTGGTGGCAACTCATGGAGGTGTGCCTCGGGTCTGTCGGGCTGCTGAAAATGCTTCTGTTGCGACTGGCGGCGCTGCAGATGAGCAGCACGTCGGGCCTTCCCACAACTGGCATGTTGAGGAAGGCCGGCAAATCAAAAAAGGCGCTTGAAAAGTTGAGCTCTGACCTCGCCGGCGGGCGGGAGGATTTGAGGTTCGCCTGCTATGGCGAATCCAAGTTGATGGACGACTACAACGAGCTCATCCGGTCGGTGATGGCGCCCATTCCCCAGCCGCCCGCGACTGCACCCCAGCCGGAGTCCTTCCATGCCTGATGACCTTGCCGGAACCTCCGTGCCTGACGCGCCACCGTCGCTGTATCCGCTGCAGCCTCGCGGCGCGGGCACGGAGGAGGTGGAGAGCCTGTACAGCTACATCCTCAGCCTGGCGGGCGAGCATTCGCTGCCGACGCGGGTGCTGCTAGATGAGCTCGCATCGCTTCCTGCATGGAAGGAACTGGGCCATTCACTAGGACGGTTTTGGGACGGTGACTATGGCGCCAACCTCGTCGGCGTATGCCGTGTCGCCAAGCGATGGGCCGATCTGCTTCAGGCTGCGACTGGGGTGCAAGCGTTGCAGCACTGCACGCTCTCGGGCGTGTCCCAATATGTGTGCGGCATCGGCCTCATCACTTCCCGGCCGCGTGTCTGCATCCAGTGCCTTGCCGACGACATCGAAACCGGTTCGTTGCCCTACGAACGTCTTTGGTGGCGCGTCGCTGCAGCCAAGTGCTGCCCCCGACACAACGCGTATCTCGTCGAGCCGCAATGCACCGCAGAGAAGCTGACGGGGCCCCTCAGAATCCCTAAGCGCTCAGGGGTGTGCTCCACCTGTGGTTCGGTGGGGCACAAATGTCACCCTGACGCGCCTACGGAGACTCCTACAGCAAACGAGGTCTGGACGGCTCAACAGGTTCGGAAGATGGTGGTCGCTCTCCCTACGCTTGCCAAATCAGATCACCGGCAGATGAAGGACGAGATCGCGCACTATTGCTCGATAGGAGGCGGCCGCTCAAGACTCGCTGAACGGGTCAACATGGCCAAGTCACAGATGAGCCACTGGCTGCGCAAGGTCAATGCGAAGACATCGCTGCCCCAGCTGCTTGACATCGCAAACGTGGAGCAGTTTGACCTCACGCAAGTGCTGCTCGGGGATCTCAGGAAGGTGCCCGTTCCCGGCGAACGGCAGCCCCGGCGGAAGAAGAAGATCAGCCGGCACGTCGATCACCAGGCGTTGCGGTGGCAGCTCAAGGCTGCGCTTGTGCAAGGCAAGTCGGTTTCCAAAGTAGCGGCGGAAAGCGGCGTCGACATCTCCACCGTTGCCAAGCACGAGGACCTGTACCTGGAAATTCGAGAGAGGACGTTGGACGAACTTGAAGCTGCGGACCGAGACCGACGGCAACGGGCCGTTGAAGAAGCGGAGACCGTCCTGGAGTTGCTGGTCGAGCAGGGCGTGACCCCATCGATGAGGGCGGCTTCCGATCTCACGGAGTCGGCGTGGTACCCCTCACAGCTCAGGGCGCTGTCTCTGACGATGCTGCGGATCAACTTGGGCGATCAGCGCCTCACCGTTCCCTTGCGCATGGCAGCAACGAGCCACGAATATCGAAGGATGCTGGAGGTCAGCGCGCGACGGCTTCGAAAGAAGCTCGGCTTCACGGCTACAGCGGATCAGTGACCCTGGGCCACCTCGGGCAACCAATTCGTGGCCCAACTTGACTTCAAGCATATCGCTGCATTCCCGCCACGAAATGCTTACCTTGCCACGAGGCAAGGACTTACGAAGAGAGCCACTTGGCGCGCCCGGTTGGGATCGAACCAACAACCCCTGCCTTCGGAGGGCAGTACTCTATCCATTGAGCTACGGGCGCGAAGCCGCGCATTCTAACAGCGGGCTTCCCCGACCCAGGGAGGCGGGTGGGTGCCACCTATAATTCGCCGGTTTTTCGTGCCGCGCGCTGCGTTGCATGCCAAGAAAACCGACGAGGATCGACAAGAGGAATCCATGAGCGCCAGCCACGATCACGACCACGACGAAGCCCACACCGGCCCGATCAAGACCCCCAAGCAACTCGCCTGGGCCGTGCTGTTCGCGTTCGTGGTGCCTGTGATCGTCATCATCATGCTGGCCAATTACGTCAGCACCGCCACCAAGCCGGCCGCCGGCACGGACGCGCTGGATGTGCAGGCCGTGGCCGAGCGCATCGCGCCGGTGGCGCGTGTCGAGGTCAAGGATGCCAACGATTCCGGTGCGATGAAAACGGGCGAGCAGGTCTTCCAGGCCCAGTGCTCGGCCTGCCACGCGACCGGCGCCGCCGGTTCGCCCAAGTTCGGCGACGCGGCCGCCTGGGGCCCGCGCATCAAGAACGGCATCGAGGCGCTGCTGAACTCGGCGCTGAGGGGCAAGGGCAATATGGGCGCCCAGGGCGGCGGCGATTTCTCGGACTTCGAGATCCAGCGCGCCGTGGTCTACATGGCCAACAACGGTGGCGCCAAGTTCGACGCGCCCAAGATGCCGGCCCCGGCCGCCCCGGCCGCGAACTGAGAGGCCCTCCACCGATGCCAGAGCCCGCCGCGTGCGGGCTTTGCCTTTATTGGGCCGGCATCGGCCGCCGCTGGTAGCCGAACAGGGCCGGCAGCTTGGCGGCGATGCAGTCCTGCGGCGTCCAGTGGCCGGCCTCGACGGCCTCGGCGGCCAGGGCCATGTCGGCGGTGTGCACGAGGCCCAGGCCGAGGTCGGTGCGCAGATAGAGGCGGCCGGCCTCGTCCAGCCAGGCCGATTCGACCTGCGCCTCTTGCCCGGTGTGGCTGCGCACGCCGCCGCCCGGCTGCAGGCGCCAGACCCAGGGCGTGTTCTCCAGCTCCACGTAGACGCGCTGCGGGCCGTTCTGGAAGAACCAGGCGCCGCGCTCGTCCGACGCGTAGTTGCGGCCGATGAAGGCGAGCAGCTTGTCGTGCTCGACGCGGCTGCCCTTCACGCGCGGGAAGCGGCCGGCGCGCTGGATGCGCTCGTCGCGCATATACCAGTCGCCGCGCGCGTCCAGCGCCAGCCAGCCGTAGCAGTGGGGCACGTTGGGCCATTTCTTCAGCGCGGCTTCGACGATGGCGTCCATAGGGCTGCGTTCCTTCAGCGGTGCTTCCAGAGCCAGTCGCAGACCTGCTCGGGCATGGTCCGCAGATGGCCGGGCAGCGGGCCGGCGGGGAAGCCGACGTGGCCGCCATGGCCGGGTTGCCAGAGTGTCACATAAGCGCCCACTTCAGCGGCATGCGGCAGGCTGCGGCCCGGCACGAAGGGGTCGTTGAGCGCGTTCAGCACCAGGGCCGGGATGCGGATGCGGTGCAGATGGGGCTTGGCCGCGGCGCGCGCCCAGTAGTCCTCGGTGCTGCGGAAGCCGTGCAGCGGCGCGGTGAAGAGCTTGTCGAACTCGTAGATCGTCGTCGCCCGCTTCAGGCGCTCGCCGTCGAACAGGCCCGGGTGCTGCTGCAGCTTGCGCAGCGCCTTGGGGATCATCGTGCGCAGGAAGCGGCGCGCATAGACCTGCCTGTTGAAGCCGCGGTCGATGGCCGCGCCGGCGGCGGCGAGGTCGATGGGCGAGCAGATGGAGCAGACGGCATGGGCCGTCTGCGCGGCGGCGGCGCCGGCTTCCTCGGCCCAGCGCAGCAGCGCATTGCCGCCGAGCGACACGCCGGCCGCGATCAGCGGCGCGCCGTGGCGCTCGCGCAGGCGCTGCAGGATCCAGCCGACCTCCTCGAAGTCGCCCGAGTGGTAGGCGCGCGGCGCGCGGTTCAGTTCGCCCGAGCAGCCGCGGAAGTGCGGCAGGGCCATCGCCCAGCCGCGCGCACGCGCCGCGCAGGCGAAGGCGACGCTGCTGTGGCTGGTGCGGTCGCCTTCGAGGCCATGGAACAGCACGAACAGCGGCGCACCGGCCGGCGCATCGGCCAGGAAGTCGACGTCGATGAAGTCGCCGTCCGGCGTGTCCCAGCGCTCGCGCGTCCAGGCGGGCGGCCTGCCGTCGTGCTGGCGGCTGAAGAGGGCCGGCCAGATGGTCTGGGCATGGCCGCCGGGTAGCCAGCGGGGGGCGCGGTACTGCATGCGCCTGACTCCTGATTCCTAGTGCAGGGTGCCGGCGTCGGCGACGAGTTCCTGGACATCGCCCGCACTTCCGGGGCTGGCATGGTGCAGCACCAGGCGCCAGCCCAGTGCCGTCTTCAGATAGACATTAGTCGCGATGACCCAGGCGGTCGGGGCTGATTGGCCGGTCTCGCCGTGCAGCTGCACGCGCTCCAGCACATGGTGGATGGCGCAGTCGCCGCTGTGCAGGCGGCGCACCCGCTCCGGGTGGACGTTGACGGCGCCGCGCTCGAACACGGCCGCGAAGGCCGCGCGGATGGCGGGCAGGCCGACGATGCGCGGGCCGCCCGGGTGCACGCAGGCGACCTCCTCGTCATCGGCCCACAGGGCCATCAGGTGGTCGAGGTCGGCATGCTGCAGGGCCTCGTAGAACTGGGCCTCGGTGTCGTCGGGCGAGGCCAGCAGCGCGGCCTGCTGGGCAGTGGAGCGGCGCATGCGGGCGTGGTCCGGTTCAGTGCCCGCCGCCGAGAACCTCGCCGGCCTTGAGCTTGTAGGCCGTGCCGCAATAGGGGCACTGGCCCTGGCCGCCGTGGGTCAGGTCGATGAAGACCTTGGGGTGGGTGCTCCACAGCGCCATCTTGGGGTTGGGGCAGAAGACCGTGCCGTTGTCGTTGCAGTCCCTGGCGGTCACTTCGACGGTGGCGGGGGCTTGGGTGGGGGTGCTCATGGGGTCGTTCTCGTTCTCAGACGGCGGTCAGCCACTCGGCGTACTTCGGGTTGCGGCCGTTCACGATGTCGAAGAAGGCCGACTGGATCTTCTCGGTGATGGGGCCGCGCGAGCCGCTGCCGATCTCGACGCGGTCCAGCTCGCGGATGGGCGTGACCTCGGCGGCGGTGCCGGTGAAGAAAGCCTCGTCGCAGATGTAGACCTCGTCGCGGGTGATGCGCTTCTCGACCAGCTTGAGCCCAAGGTCCTGGCAGATCGCGAAGATGGTGTTGCGGGTGATGCCGTTCAGCGCGCCGGCCGACAGGTCGGGCGTGTAGACGACGCCGTTCTTGATGACGAAGAGGTTCTCGCCCGCGCCTTCGGACACGAAGCCGGCCGCGTCCAGCAGCAGGGCCTCGTCGTAGCCGTCATCGGTGGCTTCCATGTTGGCCAGGATGGAGTTGGTGTAGTTGGACACCGTCTTGGCCTGGGTCATCGTGATGTTGACGTGGTGGCGGGTGTAGGAGCTGGTCTTCACGCGGATGCCGCGCTTCATGCCGTCCTCGCCGAGGTAGGCGCCCCAGCTCCAGGCCGCCACCATCAGGTGCACCTGGTTGCCCTTGGGGCTGACGCCGAGCTTCTCGGAGCCGATCCAGATCAGCGGGCGCAGATAGGCGCTCTTCAGGCCGTTGGCCTTGACGACCTCGCGCTGGGCCTGGTTGACCTGCTCCTGCGAGAAGGGGATCTTCATGCGCAGGATCTTGGCGCTGTTGAACAGGCGCTCGGTGTGCTCCTGCAGGCGGAAGATGGCCGTGCCGTTGACCGTGTCATAGGCGCGCACGCCCTCGAAGGCGCCGCAGCCGTAGTGCAGGGTGTGGGTCAGCACATGGATCTTGGCGTCGCGCCAGTCGACGAGCTCGCCGTCCATCCAGATCTTGCCGTCGCGGTCGTGCAGGGGGGCGGGAACCATCGGGTACTCCAGGGCTGAAGAAGAAACGGTGATTTTACGGAGAGCCCGCACGGACCGGCCGCCACTCGGCGAGCCGGCCTTTCAGGAGCTGCACTTCAACCGCAGCGCCCGCCCGCGCTCGCCCACGCGTTCATGCCTGCGGGTCTTGCGAGCCGTCCTCGCGCGCCCAGGCATAGGCCCGCTCGACCTTGGCGACGCGCAGCGTGTAGTGGGCATACCAGTCGCTGCGGCCGCTGTCGCGGGCGATCTTGTGCTCGGCGTGGCGGCGCCAGGCGGCGATGTCCTCGGCGCTGCGCCAGTAAGACACGGTGATGCCCAGGCCATCCTCGCCGCGGCTGCTGTCGACGCCGAGATAGCCCGGCTGTTCGGCCGCCAGCGCCACCATGCGCTCGGCCATGTCGCCATAGCCGTGGTCGACGGCGGTGCGCTGGCTGGTGAAGATGACGGCGTAGTAGGGCGGGGCGGGCAGGTGCGCGCTCACGACGCCGCCTTCAGCAGCAGGCAGCGCACCCACTGGCCGGATTCCAGCGATTCGCGGTGGGCGTTCAGGAACTGCTCGGCCGTCGAGTTGCGCGCGACGAAGCGCATGCCGTGCAGGATGCCCATGCGGGGCACCGGCCGCGACCAGGCGCGCTCGATGACGCCGTTGAACCAGGACACCTGCTCGTCGTCCGTGTCCATGTCGGCGCGGCCCAGCAGCAGCACGACCTCGTAGCGTGCCTCGGTCAGCGTCTCGGTGGCGCTGGTCAGAACCTGCAGGCCGCCGTCGCTCATGTTCAGCACCAGGCCGGCCGGGCCGCGGCTGAACTGGACCGGCTTGAAGACCCAGCCGGGCAGGGAGTCGGCGTCGTGCTGGGCGGCGAGGAAGTCGGTGCGGGCGTGTTGCCTGAGCTCGGCGGGGTCGGACATGGATGGCCTCCGGTGCGGAGCCTGCATCCTAAGCAGACTTCGGCAGGCAGAGCACGAAGGCAATCCCGCGGCCGGCCGGCACGTCCGAGTCGCCCGAGGTCGCGCCGGGCACGCTCTTTGGCTTCCCAATGTCGTCAGCCCAGGCCGCGCAGCACCTCGATGGCCTGCTCGACGCGCTCGACGGCGTGGATGGTCAACCCGTCGATGGCCTTCTTGGGCGCATTGGCCTTGGGCACGACGGCCACGCTGAAGCCCAGCTTGGCGGCCTCCTTCAGCCGCTCCTGGCCGCGCGGCGCGGGCCGCACCTCGCCGGCCAGGCCGATCTCGCCGAAGGCGATGAAGCCCTTGGGCAGGGGCCGGCCGCGCAGCGAGCTCTGGATGGCCAGCAGCACGGCCAGGTCGGCCGCGGGCTCGCTGATGCGCACGCCGCCGACGGCGTTGACGAAGACGTCCTGGTCGCCCGTGGCCACGCCGGCATGCCGGTGCAGCACGGCCAGCAGCATGGCCAGGCGGTCGCGGTCCAGGCCGACGGACAGCCGCCGCGGGCTGACGCCGCCGCTGTCCACCAGCGCCTGCAGCTCCACGAGCATGGGCCGCGTGCCCTCCAGCGTGACCAGCACGCAGCTGCCCGGCACCGGCTCGGCGTGGGTGGACAGGAAGATGGCGCTGGGGTTGGCCACGCCCTTCAGCCCCTTCTCGGTCATCGCGAACACGCCGATCTCGTTGACCGCGCCGAAGCGGTTCTTGATGGCGCGCACGAGGCGGAAGCTGCTGTGCGTGTCGCCCTCGAAATACAGCACGGTGTCGACGATGTGCTCCAAAACTCGCGGGCCTGCGAGCGCGCCCTCTTTGGTGACATGACCGACGAGCACGATGGAGCAGCCGCGTGCCTTGGCCGTGCGCGTCAGCTGGGCCGCGCACTCGCGCACCTGGGCGACCGAGCCGGGCGCCGAGCTGAGCTGTTCGGAGTAGAGCGTCTGGATGGAGTCGATGACGCAGAAATCGGGCTGCTCGGCGTCGAGGGTGGCGAGGATCTTCTCCAGCCCGATCTCGGCCAGCACGCGCACCTTGTCGCCGGCCAGGCCGAGGCGGCGCGAGCGCATCGCGACCTGGGCGCCGCTTTCCTCGCCGGTCACGTAGAGCACCTTGACCGTCTGGCTCAGCGACTCCACCGCCTGCAGCAGCAGCGTGGACTTGCCGATGCCCGGGTCGCCGCCGATCAGCACGACGCCGCCGGCCACGATGCCGCCGCCGAGCACGCGGTCCAGCTCCTCCTGGCCCGTGGGCGTGCGCTCGAAGTCGCTGGCCTCGATCTCGGACAGGGTCGCCACCGGCTGGCTCCTGGCCAGGGACTGGTAGCGGTTCTTGCCGCCGCCGACGGGTTCGGCGGCGCTCTCGGTCAGCGTGTTCCAGGCGCCGCAGTGCGGGCATTTGCCCAGCCATTTGGCGTTGCTGCCGCCGCACTCGGTACAGGTGTAGATGCTTTTGCTCGTGGCCATCAATGCATTCTCGTGCCCGGCCTGACCCAGGCCGTCAGCAGCAGCGCCGCGGCCAGTGCGCAGCTCGCCGAGAAGCCGAAGGCGACCGTGGCCGACAGGCCCTCCCACAGCCAGCCGAACAGCAGCGAGGCCGGCAGCAGCAGCGCGCCCATGACGAGGTTCAGCCAGCCGAAGGCCGTGCCGCGCTGCTCGGGCGGGGCCAGGTCGGCCATCAGCGCGCGCTCCACGCCTTCGGTCGCGGCCATGAAGATGCCGTAGAGGCCGAACAGCGCATAGAGCCGCCAGCCCGGCTCGGCCCAGACCGCCATGCCGACGTAGAAGACCGCATAGGCCAGGTAGCCGGTGACGAGCAGGCGCACGCGGCCGAAACGGTCGGACAGGCCGCTCAGCGGCACCGAGAACAGCGCCGCCACGGCCGAGACCGCGGCCCACAGCAGCGGCACCTGGGACTCGCTCACGCCGAGCTCCCGCGCGCGCAGGAACAGGAACATATTGCTGGAATTGCCCAGCGTGAACAGCGCGACGACGACGAGGTAGCGGCGCAGCGGCAGGGGCAGGTCGGCCAGCACCCAGGAGAAGGCCGGCGGCGGGGCGGCCGGCGGCGGCGCATCGCGCACCGCGGTGGTCAGCGCCAGGCAGGCCAGGCCCGGCAGCAGGGCCCACAGGAAGACCTGCTGCAGCGGCGCGCCTGCGCTGAGCAATGCCCAGGCCAGCAGCGGGCCGATGACGGCGCCGCTGTTGTCCATGGCGCGGTGCAGGCCGAAGGCCAGGCCACGCTGGCCGGGCGCGATATTGGCGGCCAGCAGCGCGTCGCGCGGCGCGGCGCGCACGGCCTTGCCGATGCGGTCGGCCACGCGCAGCACCAGCAGCAGCGGCCAGCTGCCGACGAAGGCGATGGCCGGCCGCGCCAGGCCCGCGATGCCGTAGCCGCCGATGATCCAGGGCTTGGCTGTCCCGCTGCGGTCCACCATGACGCCGGCCCAGAGCTTGAGCAGGCTGGCGACGGCCTCGGCCATGCCCTCGATCAGGCCCAGCACCCGCGGCCCCGCCATCAGCACGCCGCTCAGGTACAGCGGTATCAGCGGGTACATCATCTCGCTGGCGCTGTCGTTGACCAGGCTGATCAGGCCCAGCAGCCAGACGCTGCGCGGCAGGGAGAAAAGGGCTTTCAGCATCGAGCGATCTTATGTTTTGCGTGCCAGACCGCCCGAGCGCAGCGAGTAGCTCTGGCACCAACTGACCTGTCGCGTGGGACACTCGCGCTCTGTCGTTGTCGGGGCGTGAGGCAGTCATGGACTTCTCGGTGTGGTTGGCCTTTTTCGCGGCGTCCTGGGCCATCAGCCTGTCGCCCGGCGCGGGCGCGGTGGCGGCGATGAGTTCCGGCCTCAGCCACGGCTTCAGGCGCGGCTATTTCACGACCTTCGGCCTCATCCTCGGCATCCTGACCCAGGTGGTGCTCGTCGGTGCCGGCCTGGGCGCGCTGATCGCGGCCTCGTCGCTGGCCTTCGCCTTCGTCAAATGGGCCGGCGTGGCCTATCTGATCTGGCTGGGCGTGCAGCAGTGGCGCGCGCCGGCCCGGCCGCTGGTGGCCGCCGACGACGGCGCCGCGCAGGTCACGCGCCGCCAGCTGGTGCTGCGCGGCTGGGGCATCAACGCCGTCAACCCCAAGGGCACGGTCTTCCTGCTGGCCATCGTGCCGCAGTTCCTGAACCTGCACACGCCGCTGGGGCCGCAATACCTCGTCATCGGCGGCACGCTGGCCTTCACCGACCTCGTCGTCATGGCCGGCTACACGGCGCTGGCCGCCCGCGTGCTGGCGGCGCTGAAGAGCGAGAGCCACATCCGGGCGCTGAACCGCGTGTTCGGCGCGCTCTTCGTCGCGGCCGGCATGCTGCTGGCGAGCATCAAGCGCGCTGCCTGATGGCGGCCGGCAAGCCAGCGCGCGGCCTCCCGACCTGGTTCCTCTTCCTGGCCCCGGTGCTGATCTGGGCCAGCACCTGGCACGTCATCCTCTACCAGCTCGCCAGCCGCGTGCCGGCGCTGACCTCGGTGGGCTGGCGCTTCCTGCTCGCGGCGCTGATGCTGGCCGGGCTGGCGCGCTGGCAGGGCCGCTCGCTGAAGCTGCCGCGCCAGGCCCATGCCTTCGCGCTGGCCACGGGCGTCATCCAGTACGCCGGCAACTACTGGGCGGTCTACGAGGCCGAGCGCCATGTGCCCAGCGGCCTCGTGGCCGTGCTGTTCTGCCTGATGGTGTTCATGAACGCGCTGGTCGCCTGGCTGCTGTGGCGCCAGCGGGTCAGCCGGCGCTTCCTGGCGGCCTCCAGCGGCGCGGTGCTGGGCGTGGCGCTGATCTTCTGGCCCGAGCTCGCGTCCACCGGCGCACGGCCGGGCGCGGCGCTCGGCCTGGGTCTGAGCCTGTTCGCGGTCGTCGCGGCCGTCGTGGGCGGCTTCTTCACGCTGGTGCTGACGCGCCGCGGCCTGCCGTTGCTGCCGGTGCTGGCCTGGAGCATGGGCTATGGCGCGGTCTTCCTGCTGGCCCTGTCCCTGGGCACCGGGCAGGGCCTGGCTTTCGACACGGCCTGGACCTATGTCGCCAGCCTGGTCTACCTGGCGGCCTTCGGCTCGGTCATTGCGTTCACGCTGTACTACAAGCTGGCCGAGCGCCGCGGGCCGGCCCAGGCGGCGCTGATCGGCGTGCTGGTGCCGGTCATCGCCCTCGTGATCTCGGCGCTGTTCGAGGGCTGGCAGGCCACGCCGCTGGCCGTGGGCGGCATGGCCCTGTGCCTGGCCAGCCTGTTCGTCGCTACTCGATCGGCGAGCGCCGCCCGGCCTTGACGCCGCCGCGCCTGGCCTTGCCCTCCAGCCGGCGCTGCCGCGAGCCATAGGTCGGCTTGGTCGCCCGGCGCGCCTTGGGCACATGGGCGGCGGCCTGCACGAGCTCGACGAGCCGCGCGACGGCGTCGGCCCGGTTGCGCTCCAGGCTGCGCGAGTCCTGGGCCTTGATGACGACGATGCCGTCCGCCGTGATGCGCTGGTCGGCCCGGGCCAGCAGCCGCGCCTTGACGGCCTCGGGCAGGCTGGACGCGCGGATGTCGAAGCGCAGGTGGACGGCGTTGCTGACCTTGTTGACGTTCTGGCCGCCGGGGCCGCTGGCGCGGATCGCGTCGAACTCGAGTTCGTCCGGCCGCGGTTGCCAGCGGAATTCAGGCATTGCCGTCACTGCGCATGGGCACGCGCGGCGCGACGGCGCACATCAGCTCGTAGCCTATGGTGCCGGCGGCGTGGGCGACCTCGTCGATGGGCAGGCGTGCGCCGCGCGGGCCCTCGCCCCACAGCGTCACCTCGCTGCCGAAGCCGCTGGCCGGCAGCTCGCCCAGGTCCACGGCCAGCATGTCCATCGACACGCGGCCCAGCGTGCGCGTCCGCGCCCCGTCCACCAGCACCGGCGTGCCCGTGGGCGCGTGGCGCGGGTAGCCGTCGGCATAGCCGCAGGCGACGATGCCGATGCGCATGGCCCGCTCGGCCGTGAAGGCGCTGCCATAGCCCACCGTGTCGCCGGGCTGCAGCGGCTGCACGCCGATGATCTTCGAGCGCAGCGTCATGGCCGGCTTCAGATCCCAGTGGGCCGCGTCGTGCTCGGGGAAGTCGGGCACGCCGCCATAGCTCATGATGCCGGCGCGCACCCAGTCATTGGCCGTGCGGGCCGCGTGGCGCAGCGTGGCGGCGCTGTTGGCCACCGTGCGCTCGCCGGCCAGGCCCTCGGCTGCGGCCTCGAAGGCGGCGAGCTGGTGGGCGATGCCGTCGGCACCGAGGCGCGGCGCGTCGGCGTCGGAGAAGTGCGTCATCAGGCCGATCTCGTCGACCTGGGGCAGGGCGTCCAGCCGCGCATAGGCGGCGCGGAAGGCGGCCGGCGCGAAGCCCAGCCGGTTCATGCCCGAGTTCAGCTTCAGGAAGACGCGATGCGGCTCGTGCGTCTTGTGCATGGCCAGCCAGTCGATCTGCTGCTCGCAGTGCACCGCATGCCAGAGCTTGAGCCGCGAGCACAGCTCCAGGTCGCGCGGCTCGAACACGCCTTCCAGCAGCAGGATGGGGCCGCGCCAGTCCAGCGCGCGCAGGCGCTCGGCCTCGGCCAGGTCCAGCAGCGCGAAGCCGTCGGCCGCGCGCAGCCCCGGGTAGGCGCGCTCTATGCCGTGGCCATAGGCATTGGCCTTGACGACGGCCCAGACCCGGGCGTTGGGCGCCTGGGCGCGGGCGCGGCCCAGGTTGTGGGCGAGGGCTTCCGTGTGGATCAAGGCTTCGATGGGGCGCGGCATGGCGGGATTTTGCGCCCCGGTCCGGGGTGCCGCCGGCGGAGCGGGGGCGTGCTATAAACCCGCGCCGCCCCGGTTTACAGCCCCCCCGCCGAAGACAGTTCAGGATTGCGCTCCGCCCGATGAAACGCGGCTTCTACACCATCATGTCGGCGCAGTTCTTCAGCTCGCTGGCCGACAACGCGCTTTTCGTCGCCGCCATCGAACTGTTGCGCTCCTCGGGTACCGCCGAATGGCAGCGCGCCGCGCTGGTGCCGATGTTCGCGCTGTTCTACGTCGTGCTGGCGCCCTTCGTCGGCGCCTTCGCCGACGCGGTGCCCAAGGGCAAGGTCATGTTCTATTCCAACAGTATCAAGGTGGTGGGCTGCCTGATGATGCTGTTCGGCGCCCATCCGCTGGCGGCCTATGCCATCGTCGGCCTTGGCGCGGCGGCCTATTCGCCGGCCAAGTACGGCATCCTGACCGAGCTGCTGCCGCCGTCGCAGCTGGTCAAGGCCAACGGCTGGATCGAGGGCCTGACCATCGCCTCCATCATCCTCGGCGTGCTGCTGGGCGGCCAGCTCGTGGGTGAGCGCGTCTCGCACGTGCTGCTGTCCTTCGACCTGCCGATGATCGACACCGGCATCGACACGCCGCCCCAGGCCGCCATCGCCAGCCTGCTGAGTCTGTATGTGCTGGCGGCGCTGTTCAATCTGCGCATCCCGCGCACCTCGGCGCCGCTGAAGCCCTACGCGCACAGCGTCGTCGGCCTGGTGCGCGACTTCTCCTCCTGCAACAGCCTGCTCTGGCAGGACAGGCTCGGCCAGATCTCGCTGGCCGTGACGACGCTGTTCTGGGGCGCGACCAGCAATCTGCGCTACATCGTGCTGGCCTGGGCCGCCGCGGCGCTGGGCTATGGCATGACGCAGGCCTCGTCGCTGGTCGGCGTCGTGGCCGTCGGCACGGCGGTGGGCGCCGTCGTGGCCTCGGTCTTCAGCCGGCTGGACCGCGCCACGGCCGTCATCCCGCTGGGCATCGCGATGGGTCTGCTGGTCATCTTCATGAACGCGATCAGCAATGTCTGGCTGGCGGCGCCCTTCCTGATGATCCTGGGCGCCATCGGCGGCTATATGGTCGTGCCGATGAACGCGCTGCTGCAGCACCGCGGCCACAACCTGATGGGCGCGGGCCGTAGCATCGCGGTGCAGAACTTCAACGAGCAGGCCTGCATCCTCGGCATGGGCGCCTTCTACACGGCCATGACCAAGTTCGGCCTGTCGGTGTTCGGCGCCATCACCATCTTCGGCCTCGTCGTGGCCGCCTCGATGTGGTGGATCCGCGGCTGGCACCGGCGCAACCTCGTCGAGCACAAGGACGAGGTCGAGCATCTGCTCGACGTCGCCCGCACCGACCACCTGCCGCAAGACCGCTGAGCCGGCGCCAGCCGGCGGGCGATCAACTGCTGCTCTGGCCGCCGCCGCGGCCCTTGCGGCCGGTGGGCGCCGGGATCAGGTGCCGGCCTTCCAGCACCATCTCGATGGCCTCGCTCCAGGCGCGGGCGATCTTGAAGCAGCCGCTGTGGTTCAGGTGGATCTCGTTGTGCCAGTCGCCGCTGATGCCGGTGGAGCCGGGCGCGGCCAGGGCCAGCGGCACGGTCGTCGAGTCGAACACGAACAGGCCGGGGAAGGCCACCTTGTCGGCGGCCATGCTCTTGAGCAGCTGGGCGAGGTGGAAGACCATCAGCCGGCTCACCGCCGCCCAGTCGGCCGACGGCACGCCATAGGCCTTCAGCGCCGGGTAGAGCCAGGGGCCGCTGGCGGCGCCCAGGTCGTCGTTGCTCTCGGCGCCGGCCGGGCGCGGCATGGGCACGGCATAGCAGTGCATGAAGACGGGCTTGCCCGCCGACGGCCCCTGGTCGCGCAGGCTCAGCAGGTGCTTGACGTTGGCGCGCAGATAGCCGGCATAGGTGGCCCAGCCGGGCTCTGAGAAATAGCGGGCGACGCCGGCCGACGGCGGGCCCCATTCGGTCTGGCGGCGCAGCAGGCGCAGTTCCAGCGGGATGGGCTCGCCGTTCCAGTTCTGGGCCGGCGTGCGGGCCGCGGCGATCAGGTCGTTGCCGCCCACGGACAGCAGCACGCCGTCCCAGGCCGGCGCGTCGGCACCGGCCAGCAGCCGCACGAAGTCGGGGCTGGATTGCAGGTCCACCATGTGCGACAGCGCATTGCCCGTGCCGGCGCAGTTGACGGCCGCGGTGGCGGACTTGAAGACCAGCTCCTGCAGCAGGTTGGCATGGGCGTTGAGCTTGGCGCGCGCGTTCGAGAACCACGAGTCGCCCTGGGCCAGCAGCTTCCAGCGGAAGGGAGTGAAATCGGGCGGAGGGCTGCCGGCCAGGTCGGCCGGGGTGAAGCAAGCCAGGTGATCCATGAACGTGATGTTGTCCGAAGTGGCTGACCGTGGGACGCCCCACGGAGGCGGCGCTCGAATTTCGCGCGATTGGAAAGCCAGCCGCGCGCCGGCCGCCATGCTACAAACCCTGGGGGTGCCCGGCGTTAGCATGGACCCGCTTTTTTAGGGAGGCCCCATGGCCGAGAACGCGTTCGACTTCCAGGCCGTTTCCATCCGCGGCGAGCCGGCCGACCTGGCCGCGCAGCGCGGCAAGGTGCTGCTCATCGTCAACACGGCCAGCGAATGCGGCTTCACGCCGCAGTTCAAGGGCCTGGAGCGGCTCTGGGAGGACTATGGCCCCCGCGGCCTCGTGGTCATCGGCTTCCCGAGCAACGAGTTCGGCGGCCAGGACCCGGGCAGCAACGACCAGATCGCGAGCTTCTGCGAGATGAACTACGGCGTCAGCTTCCCGATGATGGCCAAGATCAGGGTCAACGGCGCGGAAGCCCACCCGCTGTGGAAGTTCCTGAAGAGCGAGAAGCCCGGCTTCCTGGGCACCGAGGCGATCAAGTGGAACTTCACCAAGTTCCTCATCGGCCGCGACGGCCAGGTCATCAGGCGCTACGCGCCCAACGACGCGCCGGAGAAGCTGCGCGCCGACATCGAGAAGGCGCTGGCGTAGGGTGAACAGGCCCTAGACGATCTCGATGTCCGCCAGCGCCGTGCCGCTGGCCAGGTCCAGATAGTTGGCCAGGTTGCCCGGCCGGTAGGGCCGGGCCGCTTCGCCGGGGTCGTGCACGACGGCGGGCTGGCGCCAGCGGTCGACGACGGAGTGATGCAGGCGCAGGCCGGCGGGCATCTGGCCCGGGGCGACGCGGGCCGCGACGCCGAGGGCCGTCCACGGCAGATGCTGCCAGGGGGCGTGGGCCCAGGCGTCGGGCTGGGGCCGCGGCAGCGTGGGCAGCGGGTCGACGAAGCGCAGGCCCTGGGCCGCGACGCCGGCCTGCATCCAGGCCAGGGCGGCGTCCGACAGGCCGGACTCCTCGGCCGTGTTCGGATAGCCGCCGCCCACGTCGGCATGGGCACCGGGGAAGAGCACCTGGGTGATGCGGGCATCGGCCGTCCACAGGCAGGGCGTGAAGTTCTTGCGCTTCTCGTCGGCCGCCACCGCGTGCAGGCCGCGCTCGACGGCCGGGCTCAGCCGCGTGTCGGCGAACTGCAGCGCGTCCACCAGCGCGCCGTCGCTGCCGATCTGCGGGATGCCCAGCGAGCCCACGGTGTCCCAGACCGCCACCGTCGCGATGACTATGCCCGTGCGCCGCGGCGGCGTGGCCGGGCCGGCGCTGAAGAAGCCGGGCAGCGAGGTCAGCAGGTCTTCCAGCCGGCCGAGCAGGGTCGGGTCGCCGCCGAGGGCGCCGCGGCGGTAGTCGCTCCAGGCCGCCGCGCCGAGGCGGTAGGCGCCGGCCTTGTCCTCCAGGTCGCTGCGGGCCGGGTCGAGCAGGCCCTGGGACGCGATCAGCCCGGCCAGCGCCCGCGCCGTGTAGGCGCCGCGGCTGAAGCCGATCAGGTGGATGCGGTCGCCGGTCTCGTAGTGGCGCGACACGAAGGTGTAGCCGCGGATGACGCGCGCGATCAGCCCGGCGCCGAGGGTGCCGCCCAGCAGCTTGACGAGCAGGTTGTTGGAGTCGCCGACGCCGTGCAGGTATTTGGCCGCCTGCAGCGTGGCGCCGGCGCCGTCGGCGAGGAAGCGCTCCTGCTCGTCGGCCAGCGCGAGGCTGTCCAGCGAGTCGATGCCGGCCAGGTTGTGGAAGAGCTTGAGCACATTGGTCGGCGGCCCCGGCTCCTCGTCGTCGCTGCCGCTGCCATTCCAGGTGCCGTCGGCACAGAAGACGATCTGCTTGCCCATGAAGCCCTCCCGAGCGGTGAAGCCCGCCTTTTAGTCCGAAGCGGGCGTTTCAGCCATCCCCTGCCGTGCGCTGCCACCAGCGGCCGCGGCTCAGGCGCAGCCGGCCGTCGGCGCGGCCGGCCTGCAGCAGCTCGTTGACCGTCTGCCGCGACAGATGGGCCAGGCGGGCCAGCTCGGCCTGCGTGGCCGCCACCTCCAGCCAGCCCGGGGCCGCCGGCCGGCCGCGCTCGCGCGCGAGCTGGGCCAGCGCGAGGCCGAAGCGCTCCGCCGCGCTCTGGTGGCGGGCCGCCTGCAGCAGGCGCAGCGTGCCGTCGTAGCGGCGCGCGAACTCGGCCAGCAGTGCGCGCGCAAAACCCGGCACCTCGTCCATCAGCCGCGCATAGGCCTCGGGGCCGAAGACCAGCACCTCGCTCGCACCGCGCGCAAGCGCCTCGTACTCGGACGGCCGTCGCGCAGCGAACGCGGCCAGGCCGAAGAGGCGTGGCGGGCCGACGTTCTCGATGACCGACACCGTGCCGTCGACGCCGGTGAAGCGGGTCTCGATCTCGCCGGCCGCGACCGCGTAGAAGGCCGTCGTCCGCTGGCCCTGCACGAACAGGCTGCGGCCGGCCGCCAGGCGCCGCCGCGCGACGGCAGCGGCGATGTCGGCCGGCAGCGCGATGCCGGGGAAATGGGCGTCGAAGACGCGCTGCAGGGCCGGATCGACAGTCATGGTTCTATTGTCGGCTGGCCGACACAAGCCGGCCCGGTGCCTGCCTATGCTGGCCGCATGGACCACCCCGAAGAACTCTCCGCGCTGCTGCGCCGCTTCGGCCGCGAGGAATGCGCGCAGGAACCGCTCTACGTCGCGCTGTGCGGGCTGGCCGCGGACGACGCCCGGCTGTGCGCGCTGCTGGCCGAGGTGCCGCCCGAGCAGCGCAAGGTCAATCTGCTGCTGGCCGCGCTGCACGAGCGCGTGCTGGCCGGCGCCGCCCCCGAGCTGGCGGCCTACTACCCGAGCGCCGGCGGCGAGCGCACGCCCGACGCCGGGCTGGCCGCCGCGCTGGCGGCCTGCGTCGAGCGCGAATGGCCGGCCCTCGTCCGGCAGCTGCGCCACGGCGCGACGCAGACCAACGAGGTCGCCCGCGGCGCTGCGATCTGGCCGGCCCTGGGCGCCGCGGCGGCCGCGACCGGTGCGCGGCAGCTGGCGCTGCTGGACTTCGGCTGCAGCGCCGGCCTCAACCTCGGCGTGGACCGCTACCGGCTGCGCTACCGCTGCGGCGACGGCGGCTGGCACGAGCGCGGTGCCGCCCGCGACGAACACGGCGCGGCCGAGATCGAAGCGCTGTGGCTGAGCGCCGCGCCGCCGCCGGCCGACACCGGCTGGCGCCTGGCCCTGCGCCATGGCCTGGACCCGGCGCCGGTCGACGTCGCCGACCCCGTGCGTCTGCGCTGGCTGCAGGCCTGCCTGTGGCCGCACGACGCCCGCCGCCGCGAGCGCCTGGCCCGCGCGGCGGCCCAGCTGCGCACGCTGCCCCACGCGCTGACCCGGGCCGACGACTGCATCGCCGCCATCGGGCCCTGGCTGGCCGGCCTGCCCGCCGGCGTGCAGCCGGTGCTGCTGACGAGCTGGGTGCTGTACTACCTCGGCGCGGCCGAGCTCGCGCGGCTGCGCGAGACGGCGGACCGCCTCGCCCTCGGCCACGGCCTGGCCTGGATCTGCGGCGAGCTGCCGGCCCTGAGCGCCCAGCTGCTCGCGCCGCCGCCGTTGCCCGCGCTGCCGCCGGGCGAGGTCGCGTCGTCGGCCACGCTGTGGACGCTGCGCTGGCCGCAGGCCGGCCGCGTCGCCGAGCGGGCGCTGGGCTGGAGCCACCCGCACGGGCGCTGGGTGGCCTGGCTGTAGGAGGGGGCTTTGGCGGCCGCTCGGATAATCTGGGTTCCCCAACGGAGTCGAGCCCCATGTTCCAGCACGTCGATGCCTACGCCGGCGATCCCATCCTGAGCCTCAACGAGGCCTTCCAGAAGGATCCGCGCGCCGGCAAGATCAACCTGTCCATCGGCATCTATTTCGACAACGACGGCCGCATCCCGATGCTGCCCTCGGTGCGAGCCGCGGAGCTGGCCGTCGTCGAGGCCGCCGGCGCGCGGCCCTATCTGCCGATGGAGGGCGCCGCCAACTTCCGCAGCGCCGTGCAGGCCCTGCTGTTCGGCGCCGAGCATCCGGCCATCGCCGCCGGCCGTATCGTCACCATCCAGGGCGTGGGCTCCAGCGGCGGCCTCAAGGTCGGCGCCGATCTGCTGAAGCGTTATTTCCCCGACAGCAAGGTCTATCTGTCCGACCCGACCTGGGACAACCACCGCGCCGTCTTCGAGGGCTCGGGCCATGTCTGCGAGACCTATCCCTACTACGACGCGGCCACCGGCGGCCTGCGCTTCGACGAACTGCTGGCCCGCCTCAAGGCCCTGCCCGCGCGCAGCATCGTCGTGCTGCACGCCTGCTGCCACAACCCCACCGGCGTGGACCTGACGCAGGACCAGTGGCGCGCCCTGCTGCCCGTCATCCGCGAGCGCCAGCTGCTGCCCTTCCTCGACCTGGCCTACCAGGGCTATGGCGACGGCATCGAGGAGGACGCCTTCGCGCCGCGCCTGCTGGCCGACGCGGGCCTCGCCTTCCTGATCGCCAACAGCTTCTCCAAGAGCATGAGCCTGTACGGCGAGCGCTGCGGTGCGCTGAGCGTCGTCTGCCCCGACGCCGACCAGGCCGCGCGCGTGCTCGGTCAGATGAAGTTCATGATCCGGCGCAACTACTCCAACCCGCCGATGCACGGCGGCCAGATCGTCGCCAAGGTGCTGACCACGCCCGAGCTGCGCGCGATGTGGGAGGCCGAGGTGGCCGAGATGCGCGAGCGCATCCAGGCCATGCGCCGCGAGCTGCATGCGGTGCTGGCGGCCAAGCTGCCGGGCCGCAGCTTCGACTACTTCCTGACCCAGCGCGGCATGTTCAGCTACACCGGCCTGACGGAGACCCAGGCCGAGCGGCTGAAGGCCGAGTTCGGCGTCTACATCCTGCGTTCGGGCCGCATGTGCGTGGCGGGGCTGAACACGCGCAACGTCGAGGCCACCGCCGCGGCCATGGCCGCGGTGCTGGCCGGCTGACCCACCCATGCGAGGGCGGCTCTGCGGCATCGCCGCGCTGCTGCTGGCCGGCTCGGCTCACGCGGCCGAGCCGGTCGTCGACCGCATCCTCTGGCTGAACGGCGACACCCTCGCCGTGCGCGACGGCGACAAGCTCGTGCGCCCGTCCCAGATGATCTCGATCTGGCTGCAGACCCATCTGCAGGGCGTCGAGCTCAGGCCCATCGTGGCCAATGCCGAGCGTGCCTGGACGCTGGTGCGGCGCGGCGAGAACGCCTGCATCGCCAACGCCGTGCGCCTGCCCGAGCGCGAGCGCATCGCCTACTTCAGCGCGATCTGGCTGATGCCGCCGCCCCAGCTCATCGTGCGCCGCGAACGCCGCGACGCGCTGCCGCTGGACGCGCGCGGCGCCGTCGACCTGCAGGCCCTGCTGGCCGATGCGTCGCTGCGCGGCGTTGTCGTTCATGCGCGCAGTTATGGCGCGACGCTGGACGCGCAGCTGGCCTCCGGCGGCCCGGCGCTGCGGCGCGTGACCGGCGGCGACTTTGGCAGCAACCTCGTGTCCATGCTGCTGCAGGACCGCGCCGACTACACCGTCGAATATCCCAATCTGCTGGTCGCGCTGGCCAGCCAGCGCGAGGGCGAACTGCCGCTGGCGGTGCTGCCGGTCAAGGGGGCCACCGACCCCGTCCCCAGCGGCGCGGCCTGCCCGCGCACGCCCTGGGGCCACGCGGCCATCCGGCTGATCGACCAGGCCCTGGGCACGCCCGAGGGCGCCGCCATGCTGCGCGAGGCCCTGCGCATCTCGCTGCCGGCCGACACCCAGCGCGCCTACCGCGACGCCATCGACGCCTACTTCCAGCGCCGCGCCAGGCCCACGCCGGGCTTGTAGGCGCCCGGGCCGGCGCCAACCAGCTTTCCGGAGATGTCTCCATGCGATTGATCACCGAGGCCGAGGTCGCGGCCGTGCTCGACCCCGACAGCGCCGTGGCCGCGCTGCGCGCCGCCTTCGCCCAGCATGGCCGGGGGCGCGCCCAGGTGCTGGGCCGCCACCGCGCGACCGCCACGCAGGACGGCGCCGCGCTGGCCATCAGCGCGATGGGCGCCATCCTCGATGCCGACGCGGCGGCCGACGGCGGGCTGCCGGCCGTGCTCGGCACCAAGGTCTACTCGGCGCGCAACGGCCGCTACCACTTCCTCGTCAGCCTGTTCTCGGCCGCCACCGGCGCGCCCATCGCGACGCTGGAGGCCAACGAGTTCACGCGGCTGCGCACGGCCGCGGCCACGGCCGTCGCGGCCGACCTGCTGGCGCGGCCGGACGCGCGCACGCTGGCCGTGTTCGGCGCCGGCATCCAGGCGCGCGCACACGCCGAGGCGCTGTACCGCGTGCGCCGCTTCGAGCGCGTGCTGGTCTGCGCCCGCTCCGGCGCCGACGCGCTGGCGCGCGAGCTGCAGGCGGCGCTGGGCCTGACGGTGCGCAGCGCCGCCGTGGCCGAGGCCGCCGCCGAGGCCGACGTGATCGTGACGGCCACGCGCTCGGCCACGCCGCTGTTCGACGGCGGCCTCGTGAAGGCGGGCGCCTTCGTCGCCGCCGTCGGCACCAGCACGCCGACGGCGCGCGAGCTGGACGATGCGCTGCTCGGCCGCGCCAGCCTGGTTGCCGTCGAATGGCTGGGCGCCGCCCGCCATGAGGCCGGCGAGCTCGTGCTGGCCGCGCCCGGCGTCGTGCCGGCCGAGCGCCTCGTCGAGCTCGGCGCGCTGCTCGTCGAGCCGCGCCCGCGCGGGCCGCTGGACATCGTCGTCTACAAGAGCGTCGGCATCGGCCTGGAGGATGTGGCCCTGGCCCGCCTCGTCGCCCGCCGACTGGGCCTGTGCTGACACGCGCGTGGTTGTGTGCAGCAGCCCTGCTGCTGGCGGGCTGCGCCACGACGCGGCTGCCCGACCCCGCCCAGGCGGCGCTCGCCCGGGCCGGCCTGCCGGCCGACAGCCTGGGCTTCGTGCTGCAGCCGCTGGACGGCTCGCGGCCCGCGCTGACCCGCCGCGCCGGCGACGCGATGGCGCCGGCCTCGACGATGAAGCTGGTCACCGCCATCGTCGCGCTGGACCGGCTGGGCATAGCCCACCGCGGCCGCACCGAACTGCTGGCCGCCGTGCCGCCGCTGAACGGCGTCATCGACGGCCCGTTGTTCCTGCGCGGTGGCGCCGACCCCGACCTCGACTGGCCGGCGCTGTGGTGGCTGCTGCGCCAGCTGCGCGAGAGCGGCGTGCGCGAGATCCGCGGCGGCCTGCTCGTCGACCGCACGCTGTTCAACCCCGCCCGGCTCGACATCGGTGCGCCGCCCTTCGACGAGGCGCCAGCGTTCGCCTACAACGTCATCCCCGACGCGCTGCAGCTGAACGGCAGCCTGCTCGACGTCGAGCTGCGCGCGACGGACACCGGCGTCGTCGCACGCAGCCTGCCGGCGCTCGCCGGGCTGGGCATCGACGCCGGCGCGATGACGCTGTCCGCCCGGCCTTGCAAGGACTGGGACGAAGACTGGCGACCCGCCGAACTGACTGCCGCCGGCGATGCGCGGCGGCTGACGCTGCACGGCGCCTTCCCGTGCGGCTGCCGCCGGCTCGAAGCGCTGCAGCTCGTCGACCGCCAATGGCTGGCGACCCATGCGGTGCGCCAGTTCTGGGCCGAGCTCGGCGGCACGATGGGCGCGGGTGACGCGGAAGGCGCGGCGCCGGCCGATGCGGTCGTGCTGGCCAGCCACCGCGGCCGGCCGCTGGCCGAGGTGCTGCGCGGCGTCATGAAAGGCAGTGACAACGCGCTGGCCCGCCTCGTCTACCTGCAGCTCGGCGCCCAGGCCGCGCGGCCCGGCGAGCCCACGCTGGCGGCGGCCGGGCGCAGCGTGCGCGCCTGGTTCGCGGCCCATGGGCTGGACGACCGCGGCCTCGTGCTCGACAACGGCTCCGGCCTGTCGCGCAGCGAGCGCATCAGCCCCGCCCAGCTGGCCGGCCTGCTGCGCGCGAGCCAGGCCGGCGGCCAGGCGCCCGAACTGCTGGCGGCCCTGCCCGTCGCCGGCCTCGACGGCACGCTGTCGCGGCGCCTGAAGGACGGCCCGGCCGCCGGCCAGGCGCGGCTCAAGACCGGCACGCTGCGCGACGCGGTCGGCCTGGCCGGCTTCGTGCCCGACGCCGCGGGCCGGACCTGGCTCTTCGTCGCGCTGCTCAACCACCCCGACGCGGCGGCCAAGGGCCGGCCCGTGCTCGACGCCCTCGTGAACTGGGTGGCCGCGCAGCGCTGATCCGCCTATCCTGCGTCCCCGACGCAGTGGACCGGGAGGGCAGGCATGGGCAAGCGACGGGGCGTGATCGGCGTGCTGCTGGCAGTGGCCGCGCTGCAGGCCGCAGCAGCGCCGATGCGCTTCGTCACCGAGTCCTTCCCGCCCTACACCTTCGCCATCGACGGCCGCGCGGCGGGCCCGATGGTCGACGTGCTGCAGGCCGCCTGCGTGAAGCTGGCCTGGAGCTGCAGCATCGAGGTGCTGCCCTGGCGGCGCGCGCTGTTCATGGCCCAGCGCGGCGAGGTGGAGGGCATCTTCACCGTCGTCGACTCGCCCGAGAGGCGTGAGTATTTTCATGTGTCGCCGCCGGTCATCGAGGCGCGCTATGTGCTGTTCGCGCGCCTGGGCAGCCGCTTCCAGTACGCCGGCGACCCGCAGACCCTGGCCGGGCGCGTCATCGGCGCCTACGGCCCGTCGGCCACGGCGCTGACGCTGGAGCAGCTCATCGAGGGCGTGCCGCGCACGCGCAGCGAGATCGAGCCCGACAACCGCACCGTCGTGCGCAAGCTCGCGGCCGGCCGCTACGGCGAAG
Organism: Pelomonas aquatica; assembly: GCF_026712205.1. Taxonomy (GTDB): domain Bacteria; phylum Pseudomonadota; class Gammaproteobacteria; order Burkholderiales; family Burkholderiaceae_C; genus Pelomonas; species Pelomonas aquatica. Next base: position 48,094 of record NZ_JAPPUW010000021.1, on the reverse strand, counting down.
ACGGCCTGGCCCTGGCCAACGAGGCCGTGGCCCAGCACCTGATGCGCGAGGACGGCATCCGCAACCTGCGGCCCGCCGGCCTCGTGAAGGCCTTCGGCTATGCCTTCGGGCTGACCCGCCAGAGCGTCGACCCGGCCCAGGCCCAGGCCTTGGCGAAGACGCTCCACGAGCTGTGCCGCAGCGGCCGCACGGCCGAACTGCTCAAGCCCTATGGCCTGCCGGCGTCGGTCTGCGTCAAATGACGGCGGGTTGCAGCAGCCTGATCGTGCCGGCATCCGCATCCATCTCGGCCGGCGCGCCCACCGGCACCGTCAGCTTGCGTTTGATGTGGCCGATGGCCGCACCGCGGAACACCGGCACGCCGAGCGGCAGCAAGTAGTCGTCGAAGACCTCGTCCAGCGTCAGGCTGCCGTAGCCCTCGCCGGGCTCGCATTTCGTGAAGCGGCCGAGCACGACGCCGGCCAGCCGGGCCAGCGCGCCGCCCAGGCGCAGCGTGGAGAGGCAGCGGTCGACGCGGTAGATGTATTCGCCGATGTCTTCGAGGAAGAGCAGCGCGCCGCGGCAGTCGGGGAAATAGGGCGTGCCGGCCAGCGAGGCCAGCACGCTCAGGTTGCCGCCCACCAGCGGCCCCTGCGCGCGGCCGGCGCGGAGCGTGGTGATGCGCTCCTCGCGGGCGACGAGGTCGTCCGCCGGCGGCGCGGCCGGGTTGCGCAGCAGCGCGGCCTCGGCGTTCATCGCGACGGCCCTGAAGTTCTGCACCGAGTAGTCGTTCCACTCCGACGCGGCCACCGGGCAGTGGAAGCTGACGAGGCCGGTCTGGCGGTGGATGGCGTTGACGAGGCTGGTCAGGTCGCTGAAGCCGCCGAAGAATTTCGGCTTGCGGCGGATCAGCGCGTAGTCCAGCTTGTCGACGATGCGGTTGCAGCCCGAGCCGCCGGTCATCGCGAGGATGCCGGCCACCGAGTCGTCGGCGAACATCGCATTGATGTCGGCGGCGCGCTGGGCGTCGGTGCCGGCGAAGGGGCCGCGCCGCGCGGCGACGAATTCGCCGGGTTTGACCTTGAAGCCCAGCGCCTGCAGCGACTCGATGGCGATCTGCAGCGGCTCGCGCTCGAAGGTCGCATTGGCCGGGCTGACGAGGCCGACGGTGTCGCCCGGGCGCAGCCGCGGCGCGCGCAGCGGGCCGGCCGCGGCCTGGGTCGTGCCGCCCAGCAGGCCGCTGGCGGCGGCGCCGAACTGCAGCAGTTGGCGGCGGGAGGCTGGCGTGGCTTCGACGGGGAGCATGGGGCTGTCCTCAAGATGAATCTTTCTGGGCCTTCGCAGGATTGACGCTGCGCTGGCCGGCTCGCTATGTTGCTCGATCCGCGAGGCCGCCCGTGAGGAGACGCCCATGAAGTCTTGTCTGACAGCCCTGCTGTTGCCCCCGCTGCTGGCCGGCTGCGTCAGCACGACGCCCCAGGCCAGCCTGGACGACACGAAGCACTGCTCGGCCATGGTGCTGGGGGGCTTTCGCAAGGTGGCCGATGCGCGCGGCGAGCGCTTCAACGGCAAGGTCGGCGAGGACGTCGGGCGCTGCCGCGGCGGCGACAAGGCGGCGGCCTTCCGCGCCACGCCCTATGTCGACTGGGCCAACTACTGGGCCACTGGCGACGCGAGCTCGCTGCTGCCAGGTACAGGCGGCATCGGCAGCCACCTCGGCCCCAACGGCCGCGGCGTGGACGGCGCGCTGCTGGACCTCGAATACCAGCGCATGGAGCTCATCAAGCTCAATCTGTTCGACAACGCCGGCAGCTTTGCCGACTACGCGCTGGGCCGCGGCGGCGTACCCGGCCTGGCCCTCAAGACCTGGCCCTCGATGCGGCTGCCGGCCAGCTCGCCCTTCTACGCTGCCGTGGGCGGCGACGGCCCGCAGCTCTGCCAGGGCGAGCTGATCCGCTGGCGCCAGCTCGGCGGCATCTGCAACGACCTGCGCAACCCGCGCATGGGTTCCAGCGGCACGCCGTTCGCGCGCAATGTGCAGTTCGAGGCCACCTACCCCGACAGCAGCGACGACCCGCTTGCGCGCAACCGCCACGGCGACCGCCTCTCGCTGCTGCGGCCCGACCCGCAGCTGATCAGCCGCAAGCTGTTCACGCGCACCCAGAGCGACCCGGCGCGCTGCCGCGACGGCCAGGGCCTGCCCGGCAATTCGGCCGACGCGAACTGCGACTACCAGAAGGCGCCTTTCTTCAACGTGCTGGCCGCGTTCTGGATCCAGTTCATGACGCACGACTGGTTCTCGCACATGGAGGAAGGCCACAACGCGCCCGACTGGATGCCGGTCGGCTGCAGCGGCGATGCGGCCCGCTCCGGCTGCCGACCCGGCGACCGCATCGACCGCGGCTATGTGGCCGAGGCCGGTGCGCCGCCGCGCTACACGGCGCCCGACGGCAGCCGGCCGCTGGCGCGCGCCTTCCGCACCCATGCCAACAATGTGACGGCCTGGTGGGACGCCTCGCAGATCTACGGCTACGACACGACCTCGCGCCAGCGCGTGAAGCGCGACCCGGCCGACCCCGCCCGGCTGCTGCTGCTGCCGGGCGCGCGCGCCGGCGCCGGCGAGGCCCAGGGCCAGCTGCCGGTGTTCGCGCCCGGCGACCCGATCAACCCGCAATGGGGGGGCCAAGGCAGCGCGGCCTTCCCGGACAACTGGAGCATCGGCATCGGCTTTTTGCACACCATCTTCTCGCGCGAGCACAACGCCTTCGTCGCCGAGTTCCGCCGCCGCGCCGCGGCCACGCCCGACGCCGACTCGGGCCTGCGCGACCCGGTCAGGCCGACCGACGTGATCCGCTACAGCGACGTGTCGGCCGACGTGCTGTTCGAGGTGGCCCGCCTCGTCGTCGCGGCCGAGATCGCCAAGATCCACACCATCGAATGGACGCCGCAGCTGCTCTACGACGAGCCCCTCTACCTCGCCATGAACGCGAACTGGGGCGGGCTGTTCGAAGGCCATCCGCGCGTCGAGCATGCGCTGGAGGCCGTCGTCGTGCAGAACTTCGGCAAGTCCGAGGACGCGAAGAAGGCCGGCCAGTGGTATTCGGCGCTGGCCTCCGGGCCGGGCATCTTCGGCCTGGGCGCGCGCGTCTACAAGGACGACCGCCTGTTCGCCCGCCACGACCCGGCCAGGGACGACATCTGGAACCTGGCCAATCCCGACGACGTGAACGGCGGCGTCAACCACTTCGGCTCGCCGTTCAATTTCCCTGAGGAGTTCGTCAGCGTCTACCGCCTGCATTCGCTGGTGCCCGACCTGATCGAGCTGCGCCACTGGGACGCCGACCCCAACCGCATCGCCGCCAAGGTGCCCGTCATCGAGACCTTCCGCGCCAAGGCCACCGGCGCGCTGGCTACCCAGGGCGCGGCCGACTGGGCCCTGTCCATGGGCCGCCAGCGCCTGGGCCTGCTGACGCTGGGCAACACGCCGGCCTTCCTGCAAAATCTGCCGCTGCCGCGCTTGCAGTCCAGCACCGGCAAGATCGACGTCGCCGCGCTGGACCTCATCCGCGACCGCGAGCACGGCGTGCCGCGCTTCAACGAGTTCCGCCGCCAGTACGGGCTGCGCCAGCTGACCAGTTATGACGACTTTGCCGATGCGCACCTGCCGGCCGACTCGGCCGAGCACGCACGCCAGATGAAGGTGATCGCCGACCTGCGCAGCATCTATGGCCAGCACAAATGCGATGCCGGCAAGGTCATCACGGCGGCGCAAAAGAACCTCGACGGCAGCCCGATCAACGACTGCCTGGGCCACCCCGACGGCAGCCTGGTCGACAACATCGAGGACGTGGACACGGTGGTGGGCTGGCTGTCCGAGTTCACGCGGCCGCATGGTTATGCGATCTCGGAGACACAGTTCCAGGTCTTCATCCTGAACGCGTCGCGGCGCCTGTTCAGTGACCGCTTCTTCACGAGCAGCTTCCGGCCCGAGTTCTACGGCCGGCTCGGTGTCGACTGGGTCATGAACAACGGCCCCACCGGCCCGCAGTTCGAGCCCAGGGAGAGCAACGGCCACCGCGTGCCGGTCTCGCCCTTCAAGCGCGTGCTGCTGCGCACCGTGCCCGAGCTCGCGCCCGAGCTGAGCGGCGTCGTCAACGCCTTCGACCCCTGGGCGCGCGACCGCGGCAGCTACTACAGCGTCGGCTGGAAGCCCCGTGCCGGGGCGGAGAGCGACCCGGCCTTCAAGCCCTGAGGTGAAATGCGGGGCATGAGTTCCGACCTGCCCCCGCTGCCTGCCATCACGCCCGGCCGCTACCGCCACTACAAGGGTGGCGAATACGAGGTGCTCGCCACCGCCCGCCACAGCGAGACGCTGGAGGCCGTGGTCGTCTACCGGCCGCTGTACAACGACAGCGGCTGGTGGGTGCGGCCCTATGCAATGTTCGTCGAGAACGTCGTCATCGACGGCGCCGAGCGGCCGCGCTTCGAGCACTTCGGCGCATGACGGCGCAGCCCTGCGAGGCGAGCCTCGCCCTCGAATCCGCCGACCAGCCCGAGGTCATCGAACTGATCGCCGAGCTGGACGCCTACCAGGACGGGCTCTACCCGCCCGAGAGCCGTCATGCGCTGGACCTGGCGGGCCTGACCCGGCCGGAGGTGGTGTTCGCCGTCGCGCGGGACGAGGCCGGCCGGGCCATCGGCTGCGGCGCCGTCGTGCTGGCGCCGGAGTTCGGCGAACTGAAGCGCCTGTTCGTCAGCCCGCGCGGCCGCGGGCGCGGCGTGGGCCGTCGCCTGCTGGCCCTGCTCGAAGCCGAGGCCGGTGCGCGCGGCTGCGGCCTGCTGACGCTGGAGACCGGGCCCTATCAGCCGGAGGCGCTGGGCCTGTATGCCGCCTGCGGCTTCGAGCGGCGCGGGCCTTTCGGCGACTATGCCGATGACCCGCTGAGCGTCTTCATGCAGAAGGCGATCTGAGGCCAGGCACCCTGCATCGGCGGGCACTGCATCGTCAACTTCCTTTTCACGAAGCCATGGCCATCAAGCGCTGCCCGGTCTGCTCCGGCCCCATCGCGGATTGGGCGATCCGCGCCGAGTTCAGCTGCCACCACTGCGGCTGGGCGCTGTCCGCCAATCTGCGCCGGGCATCCGCCTGGGCATTGGCCGTCGCGGCCATGCTGGAGCTGGCGGTGTTCGCGGCTCTGTGGTTCTGGGCGGAATCGGCGCGCGATGCGCTGGGCCATTACGTCGCCGTCTTCGGCGTGGCGGGCGCGCTGGCCTGGGGTGTCGCCTATCACGTCGGGCTCAGGCTCAAGCCGCTTCGCCCCCAGCGCCCTGCCAAGGCGGGCTGAGTCAGAGCGCCCGCGGCAGGTCGCGGCGCACGGCCACGCGGTCGCCGAAGTCGAAGTGCCACCACTCGGTCGGGATGCCGTGGAAACCCGCCTCGCGCATCGCGGCGCGCAGCCAGCCGCGCTCGACGAGGTGCTGGGCCGTCAGCGCACCCAGAGCCAGGTGCTCGGCCTCGTGGTCGGGGTGGGAGGCCAGCGTCATCTCGTCAAAGCCGCTGCCCATGTCGACCTCGCGGCCCTGCGGGTCGAGCAGGGTCAGGTCCACCGCCATGCCATAGCTGTGGATGGAGCCGCGCTCGGGATGGGCGAGGTAGAGCGTCAGCGGCGTGCCCTGCAGTTCGTCCCACAGGCGCTGCTGCACGCGCTGGGGGCGCAGCGCGTCCAGCACGAGCAGGCGCCAGCCGGGGCGGTGCTGCCGCAGCCAGGCGGCGGCGCGTTCGAGGGCGTCGGCGGCCTCGCGGCGCAGCCAGGCGCAGTCCATGCCCGCGTAGACCGGGTGGCCGACGAAGTTGGCGGCCGTCGCGTAGCGCAGCTCGACGGCAATTCCGTGGCGCAGGCCGGCCAGCGGGCGGAAGTCGGGCTGCGAAGCGATGTCCTCGATGCGGATCACTTGCGGTACACGCCTGCGAAGTCGACGCTGCCGTTGGGCGCCATCTTGAAGCCGACGACGTCCTTGCGGACGGGGATGTAGACCGTCGAGTGGGCCATCGTGATCCAGGGCCGCTCGCGCTTGAAGATCTCCTGCGCGCGCTCGTAGAGGGCGATGCGCTTCCCGGCGTCGGGCGTCGCGCGGGCCTCGTCGATCAGCCCCTCGAACTCGGCATTGCAGAACTTGACGCCGCTCTTGTTGGCCGCGCAGCTGAGGTTGGGCGTCAGGAAGTCGTCGGCATCGCCCGTCTCGCCGCTCCAGCCGCTCATGTAGACGTTGTGCTCGCCGTTGTTGGCGCGCTTCAGGTACTCGCCCCACTCGTAGGTCTTGATGTGGGCGCGCACGCCGATCCTGGCCCAGTCCTGCTGGATCAGCTGGGCCATCAGCTGGCCGTTGGGGTTGGAGGAGCGCTGCACGGGCAGGGCCCACAGATCGATGTCGAGGCCGTTGGCGAAGCCGGCCCTGGCGAGCAGGGCCTTGGCCCTGGCGGGGTCGAACTCGTTCTTCAGCTTGCTGTTGTAGCCGGGGATGGACGGCGGGAAGGCGCTGACGGCCTGCATCGCATCGCCGCGCGGGAACAGGGCCTTGAAGATGGCGTCGCGGTCGATGGCGATGTCCAGCGCCTCGCGCACCTCGCGCCTGTCGGTGGGCGGCTTCTTCAGGTTGAAGCTCAGGTAGGAGATGTTCAGCGCCTGGATCTTCTCGATGCCGACGTTGGGGTTGCGGGCCAGCGTGGCGATGTCCACGTCGCGCAGCGCCGCCGCCACGTGGCATTCGCCGGCCGCGATCTTCTGCACCCGCACATTGGGTTCGCGGCTGATGCTGAACACCAGGGCCGGCGTGGGCTGATGGCCGCCCCAGTAGTCGGGGTTGGCCGTCATGCGCAGCACGTCGTCCTTGGCATAGCTCTTGAACATGAATGGCCCGGTGCCGACCGGCTGGACATTGATCTGGCTGGCCTGGCCCGCCTTCAGCAGCTGCGCGGCGTATTCAGCCGACTGGATGCCGGCCCAGGCGAAGGCGAAGTTCGCGACGAATGTCACGTTGGGCCGGCGCAGGCGGAAACGAATTGTGCGCTCGTCGATGCGGTCGATGCCCTCGATCATCCTGGCCAGGCCGAGGTTCTGCGGGTAGACGAAGTTCGCGGGGAAGGCCCTGTTGAAAGGGAGGTTGGGGTCGATGAAGCGCCGGAAGGTGAACAGCACGTCGTCGGCATTGAAGTCGCGCGTCGGCTTGAACCACGGCCTGCTGTGGAACTTTACGCCGGCGCGCAGCCTGAAGGTGAAGCGCTTCGCGTCGGGCGAGATCTCCCAGCTCTCGGCGAGTTTCGGCATCAGCGCCGTCGTCGGCCGCCTGAAGCCCAGCAGGCCGTCGAACATCTGGGTGCCGACGATATTGGTGCTGGCGCTGTCCCACATGCCGGGGTCGAAGCCTTCGGGGCTGGCATCGGCGCAATAGACCAGCGGCTTGCCCTGGGCGTGGGCCGCGGGCGGCGTCAGTGCGAGGGCGATGGAGAGCAGCGGAACGGCGAGCTTCATGGCAGATGGCAAGGGGGTGCGGGCGCGCCGCGTGGTTCGACGCCGATTCGAGCGCTGCGGGCAGGGCGGCAATCACGAGGCAGGGCAAAAGCTTATACGCAGGCCAGCCGCGACCGGAGCGGTGCATCGAGGCCGACGCAGAGCCCATCGGCGTGAAGGCCCGGGCCGGCGTGCGAGGGCTGCGAAAATGCCGGCATGAAGCCCATCGCCTACACCCGCGCCAAAGACCTGCCTGCGCTGCTGCAGAACCGCATCGCCGTGCTCGACGGCGCGATGGGCACGATGATCCAGCGCTACAGGCTCGGCGAGGCCGACTACCGCGGCGAGCGCTTCAAGGACCATGGCAAGGATCTGAAGGGCAACAACGAGCTGCTGCTGTTCACGCGGCCCGACGTCATCCGCGAGATTCACGAGCAATACCTCGCCGCCGGCGCCGACCTGATCGAGACCAATACCTTCGGCGCCACCTCGGTCGCGCAGGAGGACTACGACCTGCCCGAGCTGGCCTACGAGATGAACCTCGTCGCCGCGCAGATCGCCCGCGCCGCCTGCGACAAATACTCGACGCCGGACAAGCCGCGGTTTGTTGCCGGCGCCCTCGGCCCGACGCCGCGCACGGCCTCCATCAGCCCCGACGTCAACGACCCCGGCGCCCGCAACATCGACTTCGACACGCTGCGCGCCGCCTACTACGAGCAGGCCAAGGGGCTGCTCGACGGCGGCGCCGACCTCTTCCTCGTCGAGACCATCTTCGACACGCTGAACGCCAAGGCCGCCATCTTCGCGCTGGACGAGCTGATGGAGGACACGGGCGAGCGCCTGCCCGTCATCATCTCCGGCACGGTGACCGACGCCTCGGGCCGCATCCTGTCGGGCCAGACGGTGACGGCCTTCTGGCATTCGGTGCGCCATGCGCGGCCCATCGCCATCGGCCTGAACTGCGCGTTGGGCGCCACGCTGATGCGGCCCTATATCGAGGAGCTGGCCAAGGTGGCGGGCGAGGTGGCCGTCAGCTGCTATCCCAATGCCGGCCTGCCCAACCCGATGAGCGACACCGGCTTCGACGAGACACCGGACGTGACGGCCCGCCTGGTCGGCGAGTTCGCCCAGGCCGGCTTCCTGAACATCGCCGGCGGCTGCTGCGGCACGACGCCCGACCACATCGCCGCCATCGCCAAGGCCGTGTCGGCCTACAAGCCGCGCGTCAGCGGCGAGAAGTTCTTCAGCCGGATGCTGGCCGCCTGAGCCCTTTTCGGGCGCCCCGGTCCTCCCTGCACGCGGCCTGCCCGCCGGCCGGCACCGATGCTTGCCCCAGGTCAAGCCGGGCGGCGCGCGTCGGCCCCAGCATGGGGCACGACACAGATGGCCGGGAGCCCCGATGAGCATCCATTACCGCACCCTCGCCGGGCGACATCCCCGACACCCCCCGCGGCTTCGGCGCGCTGTCCCAGGCCGCCATGCGCGATGGCGCCCTCGACAAGAAGACCAAGGAACTGATCGCGATGGCCCTGGGCGTGGGCCGGGCGCTGCGACCCCTGCCTGGCCTTCCACGCCGAGGCCCTCGTCAAGCTCGGCTGCACGCGGGCCGAGCTGGAGGAGATGCTGGCCGTCTGCGTCTACATGGGCGGCGGCCCGTCGCTGATGTATGCGGCCCACGCCGTCGACGCCTTCGAGCAGTACAGCCGCGACGGCTCGGCCCGATGACGAGATCGTGACGCGCGCGCCGCGCGCGGCGCCCTCTTGCGCTGGATCAAGGCCTGGCGACGCGGTGCGCCCGGCGTAACCGGAATTTCATGCAGGCCGGTCAGGCTGTCGCCACGCGTTGCGCGTGATCGACAAGGCTTCACCATCATGGCCAGTTTCCGGGACAAGGTCCGCACCCTGCGCTGGGACGACCACCGCTACTACCACCAGTGCCGCATCAACCAGACGCTGCACCTCGTCAGCGCGATCAGCTTCCTGGTCGCCTATGCGCTGCTCTTCATCGACCCGGCCGCCGCGGCCTGGGTCGGGTGGTGCGTCGGCATGGTCACGCGCCAGAGCGGCCACATCTTCTTCGAGCCGCGCGGCTACGACCACGTCAACCAGGCGAGCGACGAACACAAGGAGGCCATCAAGGCCGGCTACAACATGCGCCGCAAGGCCGTGCTGATCGGCGTGTGGCTGGCCCTGCCCCTGCTGCTGTGGGCCAGCCCCGGCCTGTTCGGCCTCATCGAGCCCGCCCACGGCGCCGCCGGCTGGGCGCATGACGTGGGCCTGGCCTGGCTGGCGCTGGGCGTGTCGGGCCTGCTGCTGCGCGGCCTGCAGCTGGCCGTGCTGCGCGGCCCGGCCTGGGGCCTGGCCTGGGTCGTCAAGATCCTGACCGACCCGCTGCACAACGTCGACATCTACTGGCGCTCGCCGCTGGCTCTGTTGCGGGGCCAGCGCTACGACCCCATCGAGCCCGCTCATTGAACGGAGGGCTGGCCTGCAAAATCAGGCCATGCCCATCCTGCCCGCCAAGCTGCCCAACGCCGGCACCACCATCTTCACCGTCATGTCGGCCCTCGCGGCCGAGCATGGCGCCGTCAACCTCGGCCAGGGCTTTCCGGACTTCGGCGCCGACCCGGCCCTGCTGCAGACCGTCACCGACGCGATGGCGGCCGGCCACAACCAGTACCCGCCGATGACCGGCGTGCCGGCGCTGCGCCGAGCCGTGGCGGACAAGCTCAACGCCCTCTACGGCTCTGCCTACGACGCAGACGGCGACATCACCATCACCGCCGGCGGCACGCAGGGCCTCATCACGGCGCTGCACGCCTGCGTCGGCGCGGGCGACGAGGTCATCGTCATCGAGCCGGCCTACGACAGCTACGACCCCGCCATCCGCCTGGGCGGCGCGATGCCGGTGGGCGTGCCGATGACGGCGGACTACCGCATCGACTGGTCCGCCGTGCGCGCCGCCGTCACGCCGCGCACGCGCGCGCTGATGCTGAACACGCCGCACAACCCCAGCGGCCGCGTCGCCAGCGCCGACGACCTGCGCGAGCTGGGGCGCATCGCCGAGCAGCACGACCTCTTCGTCATCAGCGACGAGGTCTACGAGCACATGGTCTTCGACGGCGCCGTCCACCAGAGCGTGGCGCGCTTTGCCGGCCTGCGCGAGCGCAGCTTCCTCGTCGGCAGCTTCGGCAAGACCTTTCACGTGACGGGCTGGAAGGTCGGCTTCGTCGCCGCGCCGCCGGCCCTGTCCGCGGCCTTCCGCCGCCTGCACCAGTACACGGTGTTCACCGTGCACACACCGACCCAGCACGCCCTGGCCGCCTACCTCGCCGACCCGGCGCCCTGGCAGGGCCTGAGCGGCTTCTACCAGGCCAAGCGCGACGCCTTCCGCGCCGCGCTGGCCGGCACGGGGCTGAAGCTGCTGCCCTGCGAGGGCACCTATTTCCAGACCGTGGACTACGGTGCGGTCTCCGACCTGCCGGAGCTGGACTTCGCCCGATGGCTGACCACCGAGATCGGCGTCGCAGCCATCCCGCTGTCGGTCTTCTACCAGCGGCCCCAGCAGCGGCGGCATGTGCGCTTCTGCTTTGCGAAGCGGGACGAGACGCTGGCCGAAGCGGCACAAAGGCTGCAGCGCGGCTTGCGGCGCTGAGGGCACGCTGGCACGCCCCGTGCTATCCCTAGGTCGACAGGACCGGCGCGCCCTCGGTGGGCGGCGCCGGCCATGACCCAGTTCACGGAGGCCTCCATGCTGCACCCCACGCGTGCCACCCACGATGCACCAAAGCGAGCACCCGCCGCACCCAAGTCGACGGCCGGCGAGCTCTACGGCAAGTCGATCAATCTGTCGGGCCGCCGCCGCTTCACGTCGCAGCGCCTCGTGCTCTACGCGGTGCTGGCATCCCAGGGCCGCGACGGTGCGCTGGCCACGGCCCATGACGCGCTGGCGACCTTCCGCGAGGCCCATCGCGCGCTGCTCGAAGGCGAGCTGGCGCCGGCTATGCTGGGCGGCGAGTTGCAGCAGGCCTATTTCGGCCCGGATCGCGCGGATGAGCGCATCGCCGCCTTCATCGACCTGGCCCGCCGCGTGCTGGACGCCATCCCGGCCCGGGGCCCCGGCGCCGCGCCGCTGCTGGAGGCGCTGGTGGAAAGCGCCACGCCGCTGCTGGCCACGCTGAACCGGCTGACCCAGGTCTACGAAGACCTCGCCCGCCAGCAGGCCAGCAGCGCCAGGAAGCAGCTGACGTCCGTCATGGGCGACATCGAGCAGATCGCCAGGCACGCGCGCATCGTCTCCTTCAACGCCCAGGTCGTCGCGGCGCGGGCCGGCCACTCGGGCCGCGAGTTCGCGGTCGTGTCGGGCGAGTTCACGCAGATCACCGGCAAGCTCGACGGCCTCGTGCGCGAGGCGGTGCGCAGCGCGGTGGCGGGCTGACGGGTCGCCAGCTCGGCGCGCAGGCCCTGCAGCGCGGCGATGCGCGCATCGACGTCCGCCAGCTTGCGCGCCAGCGTCGCCCGCAGCGCCGGGCCGGCGTCCTCGCCCTGGGCCAGCAGCGGCAGGTCGGCGGCGATCTCGGCCAGCGTGAAGCCGAGCTGCTGGGCTGTGCGCACATAGCCCAGCCACTGCACGGCTTCTTCTGGGTAGTCGCGGTAGCCGTTGGCGGCGCGGCGGGCCTGCAGCAGGCCGCGCTTCTCGTAGAAGCGCAGGCTGTCGCGGCTCAGGCCGGTGAGGGCGGACAGGGTGCCGATCTGCATGGGCGTCGGGCCAGGGGCGAAAGTGCTTGACCCTGGAGCGTAGTCCAGGGTCGAGCATGCGGGCCTTCGTCACTTCCGCAGTGCCCATGCTCACATTCAGCCCTGCCCAGTTCCGCCGCGTCGTGCGGGCCAGCGCCGCCTACGACCTCGTCGTCACGGCGCCTTTCGCCACGCCCTGGAGCTTCGCCGTCGCCTTCGGCCAGCTCGGCGCCGTCAACCAGGCACTGGGCGGCCCGCCCTTGCCGGCCTTCACGCCCTTGCACACGCTGTTCGCGCTGCTGATGGGCAGCATCGTGCTGGTGTGGTCCGTGCTGCGGCTGCGCGGGCCGACGCTGCAGCTGGGCCGCTACGACGCGGCAGCGCGCGCGCTGTTCAGCCTGTGGATGGCCTGGGCCTGGCTGCAGACGGGCGCGCCGGTGCTGCTGCTGTTCCTGCTGCCGGAGGCGGGCTGGGCCGTGGTGCAGGCCTGGCGGGTCAGGCGCGAGGGCTGAGCTTTCGGCAAGCCGCAACCAAGCATTCGGCGGCGCCTGGGAATAGGCGGGACGCCGGCGGAGCCGGACAATCGCTGAATCCCGATTCCGCACCGCCCGCCATGCCCACCTACCGCTCCAAGACCTCCACCGCCGGCCGCAACATGGCCGGCGCCCGCTCGCTGTGGCGTGCCACCGGCATGAAGGACGACGACTTCTCCAAGCCCATCATCGCCATCGCCAACTCGTTCACGCAGTTCGTGCCCGGCCACGTGCACCTGAAGGACCTGGGCCAGCTGGTGGCCCGCGAGATCGAGGCCGTGGGCGGCGTGGCCAAGGAGTTCAACACCATCGCCGTGGACGACGGCATCGCGATGGGCCACGACGGCATGCTGTATTCGCTGCCCAGCCGCGACATCATTGCCGACTCGGTCGAGTACATGGTCAACGCCCACTGCGCCGACGCGCTGGTGTGCATCTCCAACTGCGACAAGATCACCCCCGGCATGCTGATGGCCGCGATGCGGCTCAACGTCCCCGTCGTCTTCGTCTCCGGCGGCCCGATGGAGGCCGGCAAGGTGCGCCTGGCGGTACCCGGCACCGGCAAGATCGAGATCAAGAAGCTGGACCTCATCGACGCCATGGTCATGGCCGCCGACAGCAAGGTCAGCGACGCCGACCTCGCCGAGGTCGAGCGCTCGGCCTGCCCCACCTGCGGCAGCTGCTCGGGCATGTTCACGGCCAACTCCATGAACTGCCTGACCGAGGCCCTGGGCCTTTCGCTGCCCGGCAACGGCACGGTGGTGGCCACGCACGCGGACCGCGAGGCCTTGTTCAAGCAGGCCGGCCGCACGGCCGTCGAGCTGTGCCGCCGCTACTACGAGCAGGACGACGCCGGCGTGCTGCCGCGCGCCATCGGCAAGAAGGCCTTCGAGAACGCGATGACGCTGGACATCGCGATGGGTGGCTCCACCAACACCATCCTGCACATCCTGGCCGCGGCGCAGGAAGCCGGCATCGAGTTCGACATGACGGACATCGACCGCCTGTCGCGCGACGTGCCGCAACTGTGCAAGGTGGCGCCCAACACCAACAAATACCACATCGAGGACGTGCACCGCGCCGGCGGCATCATGGCCATCCTGGGCGAGCTGGACCGCGCCGGCAAGCTGCACGTCGACGTGCCCACCGTGCACGCCAAGACGATGAAGGATGCGCTGGACCAGTGGGACATCGCTCGCAATCCGAGCGACGCGGTCAAGACCTTCTACAGGGCCGGCCCGGCCGGCATCCCGACCCAGGTCGCCTTCAGCCAGAACACGCGCTGGCCCAGCCTGGACACCGACCGCGCCGAAGGCTGCATCCGCTCCTTCGACCATGCCTTCAGCAAGGAAGGCGGCCTGGCCGTGCTGCGCGGCAATATCGCGCTGGACGGCTGCGTCGTGAAGACGGCCGGCGTGGACGACAGCCTGATGGTCTTCGAGGGCCCGGCCCATGTCGTCGAGAGCCAGGACGAGGCGGTCGCCAACATCCTGGACGACAAGGTCAAGGCCGGCGACGTCGTCGTCGTGCGCTACGAAGGCCCCAAGGGCGGCCCCGGCATGCAGGAGATGCTCTACCCGACGAGCTACATCAAGTCCAAGGGTCTGGGCAAGGCCTGCGCACTGCTGACCGACGGCCGCTTCTCCGGCGGCACCTCGGGCCTGTCCATCGGCCACTGCTCGCCCGAGGCGGCGGCGGGGGGCGCGATTGGCCTGGTCAGGAATGGTGATCGCATCCGCATCGACATTCCGAACCGGACGATCGATGTGCTGGTCAGCGATGAGGAACTGGCGAAGCGCCGTGCCGAGCAGGATGCCAAGGGCTGGAAGCCGATCGAGGCCCGGCCCCGCAAGGTGTCCGCCGCACTGAAGGCGTATGCGCTGCTGGCGACGTCGGCGGACAAGGGGGCGGTGAGGGATTTGGGGCAGCTGGAAGGCTGATTTCCTCAAGTGACCTACCCTGCATCAGCGAGATGGCTGATGCAGGGTGCTTCATTGGCGAAGTCCCGATGAGACGTCTTAGAGGATTGCGTTCAGAATCTGATGGCTGCAAGCGGATCAAACGGGCATGGCTGACGTTTGAAATCCCTGACTAGCGAGCGCAGCGGGAGGAAAAAATGGGCACGCCGGCGAAGACCAGCAAATCACCGAGTCAGACGGGTATCACCTGGGTGCAAGCCGTACGTGACATCGTCGTTACGGCGATAAATCGTGGGCAATTGCCCGTTCTTGGATTCGTCGCATTAGCGCTTCTGATGGTATACAGGCTGCCGGAAGCGGCGGTCGCTGAGCTGTTCAAGGACATCCTTGATTCTTTGCGGAATGGCGCGCTTACTGGTTACGGCCTTTGGGTGGTGACCATCGGTTTTTGGTACTGGCATGCCCGTTCGATGCGGAAGGCCTTTAGCGACGAGGCCAAACGAATTGGCAGAGAGAAGTCCAAGCTACAGAGTGACGCTGCAGGCGTTGAGTTCAAGTCCAGCGATGTGAATCGCGGTGTAGCTTCGAAAGGAAGGCGTTCATGAGCACAGCAATTTTGATTTTTGCGTTCATCGCCGTTGTCCATTTCGTCTATGAAAGCATCGTTGCGCCTTCATGGCGGATGAAGCTTCGCAATGAGCTATTCGTGCTTCGCGATGAGGTGCGGGAGGAAAAAATCCGTGGCGTATCCAAGGCAGATGACGAAGCCTTCTGGTTCGTGCACAACGGCGTCAATTCGTTTCTTAGCAAACTCCCCAGTCTAACGGCTTGGAATCAGCATTTGGCTTTGGAGGTGCTACGTGCGGACCCAGAGCTGCGTGCTGTGGTGAACAAGCGAATTGCCACCATCGACCAATGCACTAACGATGTCGTCAAGAGCGTCTTTAGGCGGACCGTCAAGGTCGTAGAAGAGGCGATGGTCGTTAATGCCGGGGGATGGTTTGTCTATCTGATCCCAGTTGCTCTGCTGATGGCGACGCTTGGCCGACTGAAGCGGTTCGCTTCAGCATTGGTGGTCGCGCCAGAGCGGGAAGCTGCTCGACTGCTTCCTCAGCAGGCCTGAGAACGCTGCCCTTCGTGCATCGTTCGTTGTTGACGTTCGCGCTTTAACGCGCGGCATTCAGCATCGCCTGCAACAACACATTGCACCCCGCCTCAATGTGTTCCGGCTTCGCGTCCTCGATCTCGTTGTGGCTGATGCCGTCCTTGCAGGGGATGAAGATCATGCCGGCCGGGGCCAGGCGGGCCATGTAGACGGCGTCGTGGCCGGCGCCTGACACGGCCGGCATATTGCTGTAGCCCAGCGCGTCGGCGGCCTTCTGCACGGCGGCGATGCAGTCCTTGTGGAAGGGCTGGGCCGGGTAGGCGCTGACCTGCGTGATCTCGATGCCCAGGCCCGATTCGGCCGCGAGCCTGGCCGCCACCGCGCGGATGTCGGCATCCATCGCCTCGCACAGCGCATCGCTCGCGTTGCGCAGGTCGATGCTGAACTTCACGCGGCCGGGGATGACGTTGCGGCTGTTGGGGTGGACCTGCACCATGCCCACGGTGCCGCGGCCATGCGGCGGATGGCGGTGGGCGCAGGCGACGACCTCCTGCATCAGCCGCGTCGCGACCTGCAGCGCATCCTTGCGCAGCGCCATCGGCGTGGGGCCGGCGTGGGCTTCCATGCCGGTCACGATGCAGTCGTACCAGCGGATGCCCAAAACACCGGTGACGACGCCGATGGTCTTGTCGTGGTCTTCCAGCACCGGGCCCTGCTCGATGTGGGTCTCGAAATAGGCGCCGATGGGGTGGTCGCCGGGCACCTGGCTGCCGATGTAGCCGATGCGCTCCAGCTCGCCCTTGACGGTCTTGCCCTCGGTGTCGGTGGCCGCATAGGCGTGCTCGAGCGTGAAGGCCTTGGCGAACACGCCCGAGCCCATCATGACGGGCACGAAGCGCGAGCCTTCCTCGTTCGTCCAGAACGCGACCTCGATGGGCGCCTCGGTCTCTAGGCGATAGTCGTTCAGCGTGCGCACGACCTCGATGCCGGCCAGCACGCCGTAGTTGCCGTCGAACTTGCCGCCGGTGGGCTGGGTGTCGATGTGGCTGCCGGTCATGATGGGCGGCAGGCTGTTGTTGCGGCCCGGGCGGCGCATGAAGCCGTTGCCGATCTGGTCGATGGTGACCGTCATGCCGGCCTCGCGCGCCCAGCGGGTGACGAGGTCGCGGCCCTGCTTGTCGAGGTCGGTCAGCGTCAGGCGGCAGACGCCGCCTTTCTCGGTGGCGCCGATCTTGGCCAGCTCCATCAGCGAGGCCCACAGGCGCTGGCCGTTGATGCGCAATTTCGTGATGTCGGGCTTGGTGGCGGGCATGTCCATGCTGGACTCCTCAGTGCAGATTCGAGCTGAGTTAGTTGGTTTTGGAAGCGATGCTGCGGTCAGGTGCCTTGAGCGGTGCCCACAAGATCGCCCAGAAAAATGCGCCTGACGTCAGCCCCGTTCCAAGCGCGAGAGCAAGATTGATTTGCCAAGAGCGTTGGAAGTACAGGCTCTCGAACGGATACAGCCAGATCGCAATGACAGGCAGCGAGCAGACCATGCCGCCCAGTGCTGCGTGCCACAGCCGGATGTTCTTCACCAGTCGTCGTATCACTAGGTACAAAGGCGCTCCGAATAAGAGTGCGGCTGCGTAGGCCAGAAACATTCCGAAGAAGCAGTACAGCCCCCACGACCGAAAGTCACCGAACAGCGCGGAGATCACAGGCGTGGCGAACAGCGTGCCAAAGAATGGTGCGGCTGCGAACGCCAGTACGGATTGCTTCATGACTTACGTCATCGCGCGACGGCGGTGGGCATCAGGTCAGCAGCGCGCCTGGCTGCCGCATCGAACTGCGGGCCGAACGGCGGGCGCTTCAGGTAGCGGCCCTGGCCGGCTTTTGCGCGCAGCTCGCCCCGCGCGAACACGACGCGGCCTTGCGAGATCGTGTGGCTGGGGATGCCGCGCACCGTGCGGCCCTCGAAGATGTTGAAGTCGTTCTTCGAGAACTGCGTGCCGGCGCTCAACGTCTTGGTGCCGGCCGGGTCCCACAAAACAAGGTCGGCATCCGCACCTTCGGCGATGACGCCCTTGCGCGGGTACATATTGAACAGCCGGGCCGCGTTGGCCGACGTGATCGAGACGAACTCGCTCGGCGTGAGCCGCCCGGAGTTGACGCCGGCATCCCACAGCACGGCCATGCGCTCCTCGACGCCGCCGCAGCCGTTGGGGATCTTGGCGAAGTTGTCGATGCCGGCGGCCTTCTGGCTCGCGCAGAAGGTGCAGTGATCGGTGGCCGTCGTGTGCAGCTGGCCGCTCTGCAGGCCGCGCCACAGGAATTCCTGGTGGATCTTGGGCCGGAAGGGCGGGCTCATCACATAGGCCGCGGCCCTCGCGAAATCCGGGTCGCGGTAGACGCTGTCATCGATCAGCAGATGGCCTGCCAGCACCTCGCCGTAGACGCGCTGGCCGCGGGCGCGCGCACGGGCGATGGCCTCGGCGCTCTCGAGGCAGCTCACGTGCACGATGTAGATGGGCACGCCCAGCACGTCGGCGATCGCGATGGCGCGGTTGGCGGCCTCGCCTTCGACCATGGGCGGGCGCGACAGCGGGTGGCCCTCGGGGCCGGTGATGCCCATCTTGGCGACCTCGGCCTGCAGCAGGTAGACCAGCTCGCCGTTCTCCGCGTGCACGGTGGGCATGGCGCCGAGTTCGAGCGCACGCTTGAAGCTGTTCACCAGCGTCTCGTCGTCGCACATGATGGCGTTCTTGTAGGCCATGAAGTGCTTGAAGCTGTTCACGCCTTCCTCGCGAACGAGGGTGCCCATGTCGGCGTGGACCTGTTCGCTCCACCAGGTCACGGCGACGTGGAAGGCGTAGTCGGCGGCGCTCTTCTCGGCCCAGCCGCGCCACTGGCGGTAGGCGTCCATCAGCGGCTGCTGCGGGTTGGGGATGACGAAGTCGATGATGCTGGTCGTGCCGCCGGCCAGCGCGGCGGCGGTGCCGCTGAAGAAGTCGTCCTGCGTGACCGTGCCCATGAAGGGCAGCTGCATATGCGTGTGCGGGTCGATGCCGCCGGGCAGCAGGTACTGGCCGGTGCCGTCCAGCGTTGTCGTGCCGGCCGGCGCTTCGCGCACGGCGTGCTCGCCGAGGGCGGCGATGCGGCCGTCCACGCAGAGAACATCGGTGCGGGATTCGGCGTCGGCGTTGACGACGACGGCGCCGCGGATCAGAAGGGAACTCATGTCGCGCTCCTCTTGAGCGATTGAGATTGGATCTTGCTGGCCATCAGCAGGCCGTAGAAGACGCCAGCGATCAACAGCCCCGCAAACCAGGCATACGTGTAGATCGTCCTGTAGCCGTCGCTGATCTCGTGAAACCTGGAAGGGAAGGCTGCATTGAGGAATCCGGGAACATTCGGTGCAACGCCGAGCAGGAAGGCTGCAATTGCAGCCAGGTTCCAACCCCCGCTGTAGCTGTAGCGCCCGCCCTCGCGGTAGAGGTCGGCGACCACCAGCTCGGTCTTGCGCAGCAGGTAGTAGTCGACGATGAGGATGCCGGCCACCGGCCCCAGCAGCGCCGAGTAGCCGATCAGCCAGGTGAAGATATAGCCCTGGGTCGAGGCCAGGATCTTCCACGGCATCATGGCGATGGCGATGCCCGCGGTGAGCATGCCGCCGAGCTTGTAGCTGACCCTGCCCGGCGCCAGCGCCGAGAAATCGTAGGCCGGGCCGACGAGGTTGGCCGCGAGGTTGACGCTGACGGTGTCGATCAGCAGCACGACGAGGGCGATCAGCACGGCCGCGCCCGTCATGCGGCTGGCCAGGTCCACCGGGTCCCACAGCGCCTTGCCGTAGATGACGACGGTGGCCGACGTGACGAACACCGCGAGTGCGGCCAGCAGGCCCATCGGCGCGGGCAGGCCGATGGCCTGGCCGACGAGCTGGTCGCGCTGGCTGTGGGCGAAGCGCGTGAAGTCGGGGATGTTCAGCGCGAGCGTGGCCCAGAAGCCCACCATGGCCGTCAGCGAGGGCCAGAACACGGCGGAGAACTGGCCGGCCTTCCTGCCGCCTTCGACGAAGGCGGAGGGCTGGTCGAGGATGGGGCCGAAGCCGCCGGCCTTGTCCCAGGCCCACCACAGCAGCACGAAGCAGATGACGATCTTGATCGGGGCCGTGTAGGTTTCCAGCTTGCGGATCGCGTCGATGCCGTGCACGACGAACCAGAACTGCAGCGCCCAGAACAGTAGGAAGCAGCCGAACTGGGCCGCGTTGATGCCGAGGCCCGGCAGCGGGTCGCCCGACAGCGGCTGCCCCATCAGCACGCCGGCCAGCGTGTAGATCATCTGGCCGCCGAACCAGGTCTGGATGCCGTACCAGCCGCAGGCCACCAGCGCCCGCAGCAGGGCCGGCAGCCGCGCGCCCTGCGTGCCGAAGGAGGCCCGCGCGAGCACCGCATATGGGATGCCGTACTTCGCGCCGGCGTGGCCGATCAGCAGCATCGGCACCAGCACGATGAGGTTGCCCAGGAACACCGTGCCCACCGCCTGGCCCCAGCTCATGCCCGACTCGATGAGGCTGGCCGCCAGCGTGTAGGCCGGGATGCACATGACCATGCCCACCCACAGCGCCGCGAAGTGGTACCAGCGCCAGGTGCGCTGAGCAGCCGTGGTGGGTAGCAGGTCCGCGTTGGAAAGTGAGCTATCGACGGGACTGTTCACTCTTGGTTCCCTTGCACGGTTGCGCGAGGTAGGAGGCATGTCAATGAATTGCCCCAAACTCATCGAAGAATGCTGATAGCGCGAGGGCGCGGTCGCCGTTCGGCTTGTATCTCGACAGGTTTGGAATAGCGAGCAGTCTTACACCGGAGCTGAGCTGCCACGCATAGAGCGATTTCAGCGTCCCACCCCAACCAGATGGGCGACATTCGCCTGCACCGAGGTTCAGTCGTTCTGCAAGCTTGCGAGCGGCACCGACAGCATGAGTGATCACGAATTGACAGCCGCTAACGTCAACAACGGCCTGATGGAACGGCCAGCACGCCGCCAACAGTTGCGCTGAACTGAAGCCAGTCTTTTCTAACAAGGCTGCCTCTGACTTGGATCGGGGCAGGATCAGGTTGCTGACTGGCGTTTCCCTCAGCAGGCGATCACCCGCTATCGGGTTGTTGCCGCACAGAATGGCGAAGACCTCGCGGCCGGCCATTTGAATGGGGGCTCGGCCCGGCATGCAGCCTTTCCATCGCTCATCTAAGTACGCATGCTCAACAACGAGATCCTGCTCAAGTCTCGCTAGGTCTTCTTCAATGGTGAGATGACTGTGATGCTGATCGTCCGTTTCGTTTTCGCCAGGATTCAATCCAAGAAAGTAAAACGGTGAGCTGCCGTCCAACGTACTGGCAGGCGAATACAACGCGCGGCCACTGGCCTTAAGTAAAGACGGCGATAACGCTTTTCTTGCCTCTGCAATGATGTGATGACGACGTTCCATAGCGTTGGCCGCGTCTTTGCGTTCAGGCGTTCTGAGGAAAGGCAAATTGCGGGCCCTTGGGCGTCGAGTCCGGCCAGCGCTGCATGACGGCCTTGTGCTTGGTGTAGAAGCGCACCGCCTCGGGGCCGTAGGCATGGTGGTCGCCGAACAGGCTGCGCTTCCAGCCACCGAAGCTGTTGAAGGCCATGGGCACCGGCAGCGGCACGTTGACGCCGACCATGCCGACCTGGATGTGGTGCACGAACTCGCGCGCGACATGGCCGTCGCGCGTGAAGATGGCGACGCCGTTGGCGTACTCGTTGGCCTCGATGAGTGCGATGGCGGCGGCCAGGTCGGGCACGCGCACGACGCAGAGCACGGGGCCGAAGATCTCTTCCGTGTAGCAGCTCATGCCGGCGCCGACGCCGTCGAGGATCGTGCCGCCGACGAAGAAGCCGTCCTCATGGCCGGGCACGCGCAGGCCGCGGCCATCGACCACGGCCTTCGCACCGGCCTCGATGCCTTCGCCGATCAGCCGCTCGACGCGCTGCTGCGACGCGCGCGTGATCAGCGGGCCCATCTCGGCGCCGGGCTGATGGCCTTCGCCGATCTTGAGTGCCTTGACCTTGGGCGCCAGCGCGGCGACGAGCCTGTCGCCGACGTCTCCCACCGCGACGGCCACCGAGATCGCCATGCAGCGCTCGCCGGCCGAGCCATAGGCCGCGCCCATCAGCGCGTCGACGGCGCCGTCGAGGTCGGCGTCGGGCATGACGACCATGTGGTTCTTCGCGCCGCCCAGCGCCTGCACGCGTTTGCCGTGGGCCGTGCCGACCTTGTAGATGTGCTCGGCCACCGGCGTGCTGCCGACGAAGCTGACCGCCGCGATGCCGGGGTGGGCCAGGATGGCGTCGACGATGTCCTTGTCGCCCTGGATGACGCTGAAGATGCCGTCCGGCAGGCCGGCCTCCTTCAGCCACTGGGCCATCAGCAGCGAGGCCGACGGGTCGCGCTCGCTGGGCTTGAGGATGAAGGCGTTGCCGCAGCCGATGGCGATGGGGTACATCCACATCGGCACCATGGCCGGGAAGTTGAACGGCGTGATGCCGGCCACGACGCCGAGCGGCTGGCGCATGCTCCAGGCGTCCATGCCGCGCGCGATCTGCTCGGTGTATTCGCCCTTCAGCAGCTGCGGCATGGCCGTCGCGAACTCGACGACCTCGATGCCGCGCGCCACTTCGCCCAGCGCGTCGGGCAGGGTCTTGCCATGCTCGCGCACGAGGGCCTCGGCGAGCTGCTCGCGGCGCTCCTGCAGCAGGGTCAGGAATTTGAACAGCACGCGGGCGCGGGCCAGCGGCGGCGTCTGGCCCCAGCTTTTGGCGGCTAGCGTGGCCGCCGCGACGGCGGCGTCCAGGTCGGCCGCGCTGCCCAGCAGCAGCCGGCCCTGCACCGCCCCCGTGGCGGGGTTGTAGATGTCCTGCTGGCGCTCGCCGCTGCCGCGCGTGGCGGCGCCGTGGATCCAGTGGCCGACTTCGTAAGCACTCATCTCGATTCCTTCAGTCGCACCCGGCGCGCATCGGGTTGTTGGGGTGCGTGGTCCAGTTCGCGTAACTGCCGTCGATGACGCGACCCGTGCGGGCATCGGTCTCGCCGGCGTCCAGCCTGCGCATCGTGATGGTGCCAGGGACGGGGCAGATCGACACGCACAAGTTGCAACCCACGCACTCGGCTTCGTTGACGTGGAAGTGACGCTTGCCCTCCTTCGTGGCGAAGATGGCCTGGTGGGAGGTGTCTTCGCAGACCACGTGGCAGCGGCCGCACTGGATGCAGCTGTCCTGATCGATCACCGCCTTCTCGACGTGGTTCAGGTTGAGCTGGTTCCAGTTCTTCACGCTCGGCACCGCGCGGCCCTGGAAGTCCGCGAGGCTCGCGTAACCCTTCTCGTCCATGAAGTTGGCGAGGCCCGAGCACAGGTCCTGCACGATCTTGAAGCCGTAGACCATGGCGGCCGTGCAGACCTGCACGGTGCCGCAGCCCATGGCGATGAACTCGGCCGCGTCGCGCCAGGTGGTGATGCCGCCGATGCCGCTGATCGGCAGCCCGGCCGTGGCCGCGTCGCGCGCGATCTCGGCCACCATGTTGAGCGCGATGGGCTTGACCGCCTGACCGCAGTAGCCGCCGTGCGAGCCCAGGCCGTCAGTGGAAGGGCTCATGATCATGCGGTCCAGGTCGACGCCCATCACCGAGTTGATGGTGTTGATGAGGCTGACCGCGTCGGCGCCGCCGGCCCTGGCCGCGCGGGCCGGGACCCTTACGTCGGTGATGTTGGGCGTCAGCTTGACGATGACGGGCATGCGCGTGTGCTTCTTGCACCACTCGGTCACCTGCTGGATGTACTCGGGCACCTGGCCCACGGCCGAGCCCATGCCGCGCTCGCTCATGCCGTGCGGGCAGCCGAAGTTCAGCTCGACGCCATCGGCGCCGGTGTCGGCAACCCTGGCGAGGATGTTCTTCCAGGCCTCCTCGTTCACCGGCACCATCAGCGACACGACCATGGCGCGGTCGGGGAAGTCGCGCTTCACGCGGCGGATCTCGTCGAGGTTGGTCTGCAGCGGCCGGTCGGAGATGAGCTCGATGTTGTTGAAGCCGATGACGCGGCGGTCTTGGCTCCACAGCGTCGCATAGCGCGGGCCGTTGACGTTGACGACCGGCGGGTCCTCGCCCAGCGTCTTCCAGACCACGCCGCCCCAGCCGGCCTCGAAGGCGCGCCGCACATTGACCTCCTTGTCGGTCGGCGGCGCCGATGCGAGCCAGAAGGGGTTGGGGCTCTGGATGCCGAGGAAGTTGCTGCTCAGGTCAGCCATGGGCCAGCTCCTGCGTCAGTGCGGCGTGGATGGACTCGGCGGCGCGCTTGCCGTGCTCGACGGCCTCGACCGTCAGGTCGCGCCCGCCGGCGCGGCAGTCGCCGCCGGCCCAGACGCGCGGCAGGCTGGTGCGGAACTGCGCGTCGGTCCTGATGCGGCCGCCTTCCAGCGCGATGGCCGCGCCGGCCGCCTCGCCAGTTTCATCTCCGTAGGCCTGGCCGATGGCGCGCAGCACCAGGTCGGCCTCGATGAAGAACTGCTCGCCGGTGTCGACGAGTTGGCTGCCTTCGAGCCGCGTCGCCGCGAAGCGCATGCCGCGCAGCACGCCGCCGCTTGCCTCGACGGCCAGCGGCCGCGCCCAGCAGCGGATCGTCACGCCATGGGTTTGCGCCCAGTGCTGCTCATATTCGGAGGCCGACAGCGCCGAAGGCCCGCGGCGGTAGACCATGGTCACCTGCTCGGCCCCGAGCAGCCGGCTCTGCACGGCCGCGTCCACGGCCGTCATGCCGCCGCCGATGACGACGACGCGGCGGCCCACGGCCACGATCTCGGGCGCGCTCTGGCGCAGCTCGGCGATGAAGTCGACCGCATCGCGCAAGCCCGGCACCTGCGGCTCGGCAATGCCCAGCGCGTTGACGCCGGCCAGGCCCAGGCCGAGGAAGACCGCGTCGTACTCGGCCAGCAGGCCGTCCAGCGTGATGTCGCGGCCGAGGCGGCGGTTCAGTTGCGGCGTGATGCCGCCGATGCTCAGCAACCAGGCGATCTCGCGCTGCGCGAAACCGCCGGCCACCTTGTAGCTGGCCAGGCCGTATTCGTTCAGGCCGCCGAGCTTGGGGCGGGCGTCGAACAGCGCGATGTCGTGGCCATGCCGCGCCAGGCCATGCGCCGCCGCCAGGCCGGCCGGGCCGGCGCCGACGACCGCCACGCGCCGGCCCGTGGGCAGGCCGCGCTCGAACAGCGGCTTGCCCGGGCGCGCGAAGTGGCCCTCCACCGCAAAGCGCTGCAGCAGCCCGATCTCGACCGGCTTGGCCTCGTTGGCATGGCGCACGCAGGCCTGCTCGCACAGCACCTCGGTCGGGCAGACGCGGGCGCACAGGCCGCCGAGCGGGTTGGCCGTCAGGATGGCCTCGGCCGCGCCGCGCAGGTTGTCCTGCGCGATGCGCTGGATGAAGCTCGGGATGTCGATGCCGGTCGGGCAGGCCGCCTGGCAGGGCGCGTCGAAGCAGTAGTAGCAGCGCTCCGCCTCGATCAGCGCCTGCGTGCGGTTCAGCGGCGGGTGGGCGTCGGCGAAGTTGCGGGCGTAGTCGGCGGGCGAAAGTCGGCCCGGCTTCAGGTCGGCAAGGTCCACGGGGGCTCTCCGAGGGTTTAACAGTCAAACATTACTACCCCGTAAAAATTGACCCAGACGTAAAAACCCGCAGCTCCCGCCTGGTGCGCCCCGTCAAAATCCGGTGCATGACCGAACCCGTCGCCGTGACGCGCATCCCGCGCGCCGCCACCCTGCGCAAGCAGGAGGCCATCCTTGCCGAGGCCGAGCGCCAGTTCGCGCGCTTCGGCTTCGAAGGCGTCAGCCTCGACAGCATTGCCGCCGTCCTCGCCCTCTCGCGCCAGAACCTGCTCTACCACTGGCCCAGCAAGGAGGAGCTCTACCGGGCCGTGCTGGACAGCGTGATGGGCGAGTGGATGGCCAATATGACGGCCATCGCCGAGGCCGACGAGCCCCAGGCGGCCATCCAGACCTATGTCGCCGTCAAGCTGCGCTTCAGCCGCGAGCGGCCCAGCGGCAATGCCGTCTTCACCCGCGAGATCATGGCCGGTGCGCCGCGCTACCAGGATGTGCTCAAGGCCCAGGTCATGCCGCTGCTGCATGCCGACGTGGCCCGCTTCGAGCGCTGGGCCTCCGAGGGCCGCGTGCGGCGGCTGGACTTCACGCACCTGATGTTCCTGATCTGGTCGTCCACCCAGGCCTATGCCGACCTGGCGCCGCAGTTCGCCCTCTACATGGGCAAGCCGCGGCTGCAGGAGGCTGATTTCGACGCGGCCCGCGAACTCATCACGAGCCTGATCTGGCGCAGCCTGCAGGTGTGAAGCCCCTTGCCCAGTCTTGCGCCGCTGAACGCGAGCAAGCCTGGTCAGTCCCCCAAGGGGACGGCGATTGACCGTGCTTCGAGCCCGGTCAACATCGCCAGACGGGCCGGCTTGGGGCGGCCCGGCGCCCGGCCCGCAAGGTCGGCTCAGCGCCAGCCCGCGTCCCGCGCCGCGCGCTCCTGCTCCGGCCCCAGGGCCTCGCCGGCCATCAGGCCGTCCACGGCGGTCAGCACCGAGGGCGGCAGGCTGCTGGCGGCCTGGCGCATGCCGCCGCCCGCTGCCGGCGCCGTGGCCGCCAGCTGCTGCAGCGCCCAGCCGCCATCGGCCTCCCGGCAGGCCAGGCCGGCCGACGCGGCGGTCGTGAAGCTGCGGCAGTAGCGCCCGTCCCGGGCCTTGAAGCTGAGCTGGACCGCCACCGCGGCGCCGGCCTCGGGCGCGCCGGCCAGCTGACGGTCCAGCGCGCGGGCCACCGAGCCCGTGGCCACCAGCCGGCCGCCGTCCAGCGCGTCGCCGCCGGAGGGCGCCAGCCGCGTGCCGAGCAGCGTGCCCAGCAGCAGCGTCGCGGCCATGCCGCCCCAGGCCGCCCAGCTGGACATCGCCCGGCCCGGCCCTCGAAGCCTGGCCCGCACCGCGCCGATGTCAACGACCTGCGGTGCCGGCTCGGCCAGCAGCGCCTTGAGGCGGTCCGGCACCGGCTCGTGCAGCACCTCGCCGAAGGCGGCGGCCATGCGCCGGCGCTCGGCCTTCAGCATCTCTTCGTCGTTCGGGCTCATGGCCACTCTCCCAGCAATTCCTGCAAGGCCTCGCGGGCGCGGGCGAGGCGGCTCGTCACCGTGCCCACGGGCACGCCCAGCACCTCGGCCGCTTCCTGGTAGCTCTGGCCCTCCACCAGCACCAGGCCGACGACGGCGCGGTGCTCCTCGCTCAGCCGCGCGACGGCCTTGCGCACGAGGATGGCGTCGAGCTGCGAACCAGAACCCGAGACGGCCGCGCCGTCGCCGACGTGCTCGCCGTCCTCCTCGGGCAGGAAGGTCTGGCCGCGCCGCTCGCGGGCGCGCAGTTCGTCGATCCAGGCGTTCTGCATGATGCGAAACATCCAGCTGTCCAGACGCGTTCCAGGCGTCCACTGGTCGCTGCGGGTCAGCGCCTTCTCGATGGCGGCCTGCACCAGGTCGTCGGCGTCTTCGCGGGCATGGGCCAGCGTGCGGCCGAAACGGCGCAGCCGCGGCAGCAGCGCGGCGATCTGCTGGCGAAGCTCGGCAAGGTTTTCTGGCATCGATGCAAGGACAACGGATGAGGCGCGGATTTTCTTCCCGGCCTCGCTCGTTATCCTCGTAAAACATTCCCGAACGCCATGAAAGCCGTCTTCACCCTGTCCCTTTGCGCCGCGCTGGCTGCGCCCGCCCAGGCCCAGCTGCGCCTGCCGCAGCTGCCCGGCATGCCGCGCCTGCCGGGCATTGCCGACCGCGTGCTGCCCCAGCCGCTGCCCGAGCTGCTGTCGTCGGCGACCCAGCTCGTCGACCTGCGCCTGAGCACCGTGCGCGAGCTGCTGGCCCGCCACCGCGACCTCGTCGAGGCCGACCCGGCCGGCGAACCCATCCGGCGCCAGGAGCTGGTGCTGGTCTCGCCCAGCCATGCGGCCCTGGCCGCAGCGGCCGAGCTGGGCCTGGCCCGGCTGCGCGAGGAGGCCTGGCCCGAGCTGGACCTGCGCGAGGTCGTGCTGCGCGTGCCGGCGGGCCTGGACACGGCGCAGGCGCTTGCGCGGCTGCGCGCCGCCCAGCCCGGCCTGCAGGCGGACTTCAACCATCTGTATTCGCGCAGCGGCGAGGTCGCCGCGGCTGCGGCCGCAGCGCAGCGCGGCGCGCAGCCCGGGCCGCTGCGCGTGGGCCTCGTCGACGGCGGCGTGGACCGCCGCCACGCGGCCCTGCGCCACGCGGCCGGCGCAAGCTTCGGCTGTGACGGCCGTGCCCTGCCGAGTGAGCACGGCACGGCCGTCGCGTCCCTGCTGGTCGGCCACGACCGCGGCTTTGCCGGCGCTGCGTCCAAGGCCGAGCTGTTCGCGGCGGACGTCTATTGCGAGCAGCCCGACGGCGGCTCGGCCGAGGAGGTCGTGCGTGCGCTGGCCTGGATGGCGCGCGAGCGCGTCGCCGTCGTCAACATCAGCCTGGTCGGGCCGCAGAACCGGCTGCTGGAGCAGGGCGTCGCGGCGCTGGTGAAGCGCGGCCACCTGCTCGTCGCGGCGGTCGGCAACGACGGCCCGGCCGCGCCGCCGCTCTACCCGGCGTCCTATGCCGGCGTCGTCGGCGTGACCGGCGTGAGCCCCGGCCGCCGCGTGCTGCCCGAGGCGGCGCAGGGGCCGCAGGTGATGTGGTCAGCGCCCGGCGCCGACGTGGCCGTGGCGCGCAGCGGCGGCGGCTATGGCATCGCGCGCGGCACCTCGTTCGCCGCGCCGCTGGTGGCCGGCCTGCTGGCGGCCGAGCTGCGCGCGCCCGATGTCGCGGCAGCCGCAGCAGCGGTGGACAAGCTCGCGACCGGCGCCGTGGACCTGGGCGCGCCGGGCCGCGACCCGGTCTACGGCCGCGGCCTCGTCGCCGAGGAGCTGCGCGTCGTGCCCGAGCAGTTGCAGCAGCGGCAGGCGCGCTGACACAAATCGTTTCAAGTCAGGCGGGAAGGAAGTTCCGGCGGCGGTCGTTGTACTCGGTGAAAGGGCCGGAATGGCCGGCTCTTCCAAGACGACCACCCTCGGAGATCCATCATGTTTGCAACCCGTCGCACCCAAGTCCTTCGCAGCACGCTGAGCCTCGCCGCCCTGGCCGCCGGCCTGTGCGCCACCAACGCCCACGCCGGCCTGCTCGGTGGCGGCCTCGGCGGAGGCCTCACCGGCGGCCTGAACGGCGCGCTGTCGCCGCGCCAGCTCGACATCGGCGGCAATGCCAACGGCTCTGCCAGGGGCTGGGCCGGCGACCTGAGGCAGAACGCCAGCGACAAGGCCGGCGAGGCCAAGTCCGCCGCTCAGGGCACGGCGGGCGGCCTGAAGTCCACGGCGGGCGACGAGGCCGGCGATTTGAAGACGGCCGGCCAGGGCTTGAAGGACCAGTTCGCGTCGACGGCGGCCAGCGGCTCGGGCAGCGCCAGTGGCGCGTTGAGCCAGAGCGCAGCGCCGAGCGCCACGCCGGCCGCGGCGACGACGGCGAAGCCCACCGCCCCGGCAACCCCCGTGGCGTCCACGGCCCCGGCCGCGACCACCGGCAGCAGCAAGGCGGCGAACGGGGGTGTCAATGCCCAGGCTACCGGCCGTCAGGCGCAGGCTTCGGGCGGCGCGTCCGCCACGGCCTCGCGCGCCGACCACTCGGTGGCGGTGGATGCGTCGGCCAACGGCTCGGCCCAGCGCTGATCCGGTCCGGCTGAAGCAGCAGGGCGGCCCGAGGGCCGCCCTTTGCCGTGGCGTTCAGAGCCTCAGCAGCGCATCCAGGTTCACATGCAGCTTCAGCTCCGCCGGCGCGAGGCTGGCGGCGATGGCCTGGGTGGCCAGCCGGGTGTCGCGCGGCACAGGGTTGCTCAGCGGGCTGCCGCTCTTGCCGATCAGCGCGGCCACCAGGGGTTCGTTGGCGCTGAAGCCGCGCTTGAACACGATGCCGACCTCGCCGTTGGCCAGGCGCACGATGCTGCCGGGCGGGTAGAGGCCCACGGTCTTGATCAGTGCCGCGCCGGCCTCGTCGGGCTGGCCGAGCTCGTCGAGGAAGACGGCGCGCGCCGCTGCCGCGCCGCTCATGGCCTGGCGGCTGCGGCGCGGTGACAGGCGGGCGCCGAAGATGTCGATGCGGCGCAGCAGGCGCGCCAGCCTCTCGCCGTCGCTGCGCGCGGCCAGCGGGCCGGGGCCGGCCTCGTGGTGCAGGCGCACGGCCGTCAGCCAGACCGGGTCGGTGATGCCGGCCTGGGCCAGGCGCTGGGCGGCGCGGTCGCCGTGGGCGGCCATGGCCTGGCGCTGGGCCGGCGTTGCCGGCCCGGTCTGGCTGGCCATGCGGTCATGGGCCTCGCCGGCGCCGTAGTTCATCGTCAGCGCCGCGCCCTGCAGGGCCGTGCGCAGCTCGGGCGCGAGCTGCAGCTGCCCGGCGATGAGGTCGCAGAGCAGCAGGGTCAGCAGCGCGTGGCGGGAGCTGTAGTCGCCGAACTCCTGGCTGCTCTCGAAGACCAGCAGCATCAGCGTCGCGTCGGGATGGCCGTGCAGGCGCTTCAGCGCCGCGTCGCGCAGCGCCGCCAGGCGGACGGCGAAGTCGGCCGGCGCGGCTTCGCGCAGCAGCGCGTGGGCGTGCAGCAGCAGGTCGGACCAGGCCTCGCGCGGGCCGGGCTCGACCTTGCCCGGCGCCAGCGTGTCGAGCCGGAAGCTGGCGTCGGCCTTGGCGATGTCGGACAGCGGCACGTCCTGCAGGACCAGGGTGTCGAGCCGGTGGGCGCGGGCGCGCTGGTATTCCAGCGTGTCCTCGGACTGCACCCAGGCGCCGCCCTCGGCGAGCTGGCGCACCAGCGGCGAGTCGCGCAGCACCTGGCCGCGCGCGAACAGCAGCTTGCCGCCGGCGTCGAACAGGTCGTAGGGCAGCGTCATGCCCGGCCGCAGCGTGCGGGCGGGCAGGGGGATGAGGTCTGAGGCCATGGATCAGGCCATTGTTCGGCAGGTTTAAGCCTGGCTTGAGGGCTGGCGAAGGCCGGCTGCGTAGAATTCCCGCCTTCATCCGAGGAGCGCTGCGAGGATTTTCCCCAGGCTCGGATCGTTTTCAAACGGCGCTCATCGATCTCCCGCGTGGACTGCCTCGATGACCATTTCGCCGCCCCCCCTGAAGCTCTCCGGCCTGGAGCCCGTCGCCATCGACGCCGGCAGCCTGTTCGTCAACATCGGCGAGCGCACCAACGTCACCGGCTCCAAGGCCTTTGCCCGGCTGATCCTCGCGGGCCAGTTCGAGGATGCGCTGGCCGTGGCCCGCCAGCAGGTCGAGAACGGCGCCCAGGTCATCGACATCAACATGGACGAGGCCATGCTGGACAGCCAGGCGGCGATGGTGCGCTTCCTGAACCTGATCGCCGGCGAGCCCGAGATCGCGCGCGTGCCCATCATGATCGACTCGTCCAAGTGGGCGGTCATCGAGGCCGGCCTGAAGTGCATCCAGGGCAAGGGCATCGTCAACTCGATCTCGCTGAAGGAAGGCGAGGCGGAGTTCAGGCGCCAGGCCGGGCTGGTGAGGCGCTACGGCGCCGCGGCCGTCGTGATGGCCTTCGACGAGCAGGGCCAGGCCGACACCTTCGCCCGCAAGACCGAGATCTGCGCGCGGGCCTACCGCATCCTGGTCGACGAGGTGGATTTCCCGCCCGAGGACATCATCTTCGACCCCAACATCTTCGCGATCGCGACGGGCATCGAGGAGCACGACAACTACGCGGTGGACTTCATCGAGGCCACGCGCTGGATCAAGGCCAATCTGCCGGGCGCCAAGGTGTCGGGCGGCGTCAGCAACGTGTCCTTCAGCTTCCGCGGCAACGAGCCGGTGCGCGAGGCCATCCACACGGTCTTCCTGTACCACGCCATCCAGGCCGGCATGGACATGGGCATCGTCAACGCCGGCATGGTGGGCGTCTACGACGACCTCGATGCCGAGCTGCGCGAGCGCGTCGAGGACGTGGTGCTGAACCGCCGCGCCGACGCCGGCGAGCGCCTCATCGAGATCGCCGACCGCGCCAAGAGCGCCGGCAAGGATGACTCGGCCCGTCTGGCCTGGCGCGCCGGCGACGTGAACGAACGCCTGAGCCACGCGCTGGTGCACGGCATCACGGACTTCATCGTCGACGACACCGAGGAAGCTTGGGCAGCCATCTCGGCCAAGGGCGGCCGGCCGCTGCACGTCATCGAAGGCCCGCTGATGGCCGGCATGAACGTCGTCGGCGACCTGTTCGGCCAGGGCAAGATGTTCCTGCCCCAGGTGGTCAAGAGCGCCCGCGTGATGAAGAGCGCGGTGGCCCACCTGGTGCCCTATATCGAGGAAGAGAAGCGCCGGCTCGAAGCCGCCGGCGGCGACGTGAAGAGCAAGGGCAAGATCGTCATGGCCACGGTCAAGGGCGATGTGCACGACATCGGCAAGAACATCGTCACGGTGGTCCTGCAGTGCAACAACTACGAGGTCGTCAACATGGGCGTCATGGTGCCGGCCCAGGACATCCTGCGCAAAGCCAAGGAGGAGGGCGCGGACATCATCGGCCTGTCCGGCCTCATCACGCCGAGCCTGGAGGAGATGCAGCACGTGGCCGCCGAGATGCAGCGCGACGACTACTTCGCCTCGCGCCACATGCCGCTGCTGATCGGCGGCGCGACGACCAGCCGCGTGCACACGGCCGTCAAGATCTCGCCGCACTACGAGGGGCCGGTCGTCTATGTGCCCGACGCATCGCGCGCGGTCGGCGTCTGCTCCGAGCTGCTCAGCGACGAGCGCGCCGCGGCCTATGTCGCCGAGCTCAGGGCCGACATCGAGAAGACCCGCCAGCTGCATGCGAACAAGAAGCAGACGCCGCTGGTCACGCTGGCACAGGCGCGCGCCAATGCTGCACCGCTGGACCTGGGCCGCGTTGCGCCGGCGCCGAAATTCACCGGCCGCCGCGTGCTGAAGAACCTCGACCTCGCCGAGCTGGCCAGGTACATCGACTGGGGGCCCTACTTCCAGACCTGGGACCTGGCCGGCCCCTATCCGGCCATCCTCGACGACGCCGTCGTCGGCAGCGAGGCGCGCAAGGTCTTCGCCGACGCCCAGGCCATGCTGAAGAAGATCATCGACGGCCGCTGGCTGCAGGCCCATGCGGTGTTCGGCCTCTATCCGGCGGCGCGCGTGAACGATGACGACATCGCGATCCGCAGCGAGCCGCCCATGGTCTGGCACGGCCTGCGCATGCAGTCGGAGCGGCCGGTCGTCGACGGCGTGAAGCGGCCCAACCGCTGCCTGTCCGATTTCATCGCAGAGAGCGGTGACCACATCGGCCTGTTTGCCGTGACGGCGGGACTGGGCGTGGACAGGAAGGAAGCCGACTTCCTCGCCACCCACGACGACTACTCGGCCATCATGCTCAAGGCCCTGGCCGACCGCCTCGCCGAGGCCGCGGCCGAGTGGCTGCACGAGCGCGTGCGCCGCGAGTTCTGGGGCTATGCGCCGGCCGAGGCGCTGGGCAACGACGAGCTCATCGCCGAGAAATACCAGGGCATCCGCCCCGCGCCCGGCTACCCGGCCTGCCCCGACCATTCGCCCAAGCGAGAGCTGTTCAAGGTGCTCGCGCCGGAGGAGATCGGCATGGGCCTGACCGACAGCATGGCCATGACGCCGGCCGCCAGCGTCAGCGGCTTCTACCTGGCCCACCCCGACGCGGCCTATTTCAACGTTGGCCGCATCGGCGACGACCAGCTCGCCGACTGGGCCGCGCGCTGCGGCCTCGAACTCGGCGACGCCGAGCGCGCGCTCGCGCCGCTGCGCTGAGGCGGCCTGCGCCTTGGGCCGCGCGGCCCTACCCGCAGAGCCGGCGCCGTCCTACAAGCCAGGGGTGGCGCCGGCCTTAGGCTGGAGGCCTACAGATTTCAAGGAGCCCCCATGTCGCCCGCCCCCCAGCTCAAGTCCACCCAGATCGTCGCCGGCGTCGCCGTCGTGCTGGCGCTGCTTGGCGGCGCCTACGCGGTGGGCCGCTCGCAAGGCCCCGGCGCCGACGCCCCCCCGCCGGTGGTTGCGCAGGAGGCCGCCAAGCCCCAGCGCCTGGCCGCCGCCGGAAACACCGCGCCGCGCGAGGCCGCGCCGCAGGCCCGCCACGCCGAAGAAGGCAGCCAGCCCGCGCTCTGCCAGGGCTGCGCCCGCGTGACCGATGTGCACACCGAGACCCGCCGTGGCCAGGCCAGCGGCGTGGGTGCCGTGGGCGGCGCCGTCGTCGGTGGCCTGCTCGGCAACATGCTGGGCGGTGGCAATGGCAAGAAGCTCGCGACCGTGGGCGGTGCCGTCGCCGGCGGCTATGCCGGCAACGAGATCGAGAAGAACGAGAAGAGGTACTCGGTCTGGGTCGTGCAGGTGCAGGAGCGCGACGGCCACACGCGCCGCTTCGAGCGCAGCGCCGACCCGGGCCTGCGCGTCGGCGACGAGGTGCGCCTGACCGAGAGCGGCTTCAGCCGCGTCTGAAGGCGGGCATGACGGCGGCGCTGGCGCGCGGGCGCCGGCTGCCGCACACTGGCCGGGTTCGCATACCCAGGAGGTGACGCCATGAAGCAGATGATCCCCGCGGCGGCGCTGGCCGCCGTTTTTGCCGCCGCGCAGGCCCAGCAGGCGCCGCAGCCGGCCGCTTCGGTGCCCCTGCCGACCGCGAGGCAACTGGCCAAGCTCTGCGACGGCTGCGCCTGGGTGCAGGACGTGCACAGCGAGACCCACAAGGGCAAGGGCAGCGGCCTGGGCGTCGTCGGCGGCGCCGTGCTCGGCGGCCTGCTGGGCAACCAGGTCGGCGGCGGCACGGGCAAGAAGATCGCGACCGTGGGCGGTGCCGTGGCCGGCGGCTATGCCGGCAACGAGGTCGAGAAGAACATGAAGAAGCAGACCGTCTGGATCGTGCAGCTCGTCAACAAGGACGGCAGCACGCGCCGCATGGAACTGGGCGCCGACCCGAATCTGAGGGCGGGCGACACGGTGCGCGAGAAGGACGGCCAGCTGCAGCGCCAGTAGGCGCCGGCCGGCGGCTCAGCCCGCCTGGCCGGGCAGGCCGCGCCGCATCTGGATGGCCTCGGCCACATGGCCGCTGCCGATGCCTGCCGCGCCGGCCAGGTCCGCGATCGTGCGCGCGACGCGCAGCACGCGGTGGAAGCTTCGCGCCGACCAGCCGAGGCGCTCGGCCGAGCGCTCCAGCAAGGACTTGGCGGCCGGCTCCAGTCCGGCGTGCCCGGCCAGGTCCTGGGCTGGCAGCTGCGCGTTCGCCACGCCCTGGCGCATCAGTGCGCGCTCGCGCGCGGCGGCCACGCGCTCGGCGACGACGGCGCTGGGCTCGCCCGGGGCCATGTCCTGCAGCTCGCGCGGCGGGATGACGGGCACCTCGACGAGCAGGTCCAGCCGGTCCAGGAAGGGCCCGCTGAGCCGGCCCTGGTAGCGCGCCACCTGGTCGGGCGTGCAGCGGCAGGCGCGCAGCGGGTTGCCCAGATGTCCGCAAGGGCAGGGGTTCATCGCGGCAACGAGCTGGAAGCGCGCGGGGAACTCGGCCTGGCGGGCCGCCCTCGAGATCAGGATGCGGCCGGTCTCCAAGGGCTCTCGCAAGGCCTCCAACGCAGCCCTTGGAAATTCGGGAATTTCGTCGAGGAACAACACGCCGTGCTGGGCCAGCGAGATCTCCCCCGGTCGCGGCGGTGATCCGCCGCCGACCAGGGCCACGCTCGACGCCGAGTGGTGAGGCGCCCGCAGCGGCCTCTGCCCCCAGCGCGAGATGTCGAACTGGCCGGACAGGCTGAGCACGGCGGCGGACTCCAGGGCCGCATCGTCGTCCAGCGCCGGCAGCAGGCCGGCCAGGCGCTGGGCCAGCATGGACTTGCCGGTGCCCGGCGGGCCGACCATCAACAGGCTGTGCGAGCCGGCCGCGGCGATCTCCAGCGCGCGCTTCGGGCCGGCCTGGCCCTTGATGTCGGCCAGGTCGGGCAGGCCGCTCTGACGTTCGCGCGGCAGGGCCGCGGCGCGCGCCAGGCCTTCGCCTTCGGGCTGCAGCGCCGCGACGACATCGAGCAGGTGTCTGGCCTGCCGCACCGCGAGGCCGTCGACCAGTGCGGCCTCGGCGGCGCTGGCCTCGGGCAGCAGCAGCTCGCGGTCCGTGCCGGCCTGGCGCAGCGCCAGGGCCATCGCCAGCGCGCCGCGCACGGGCCGCAGCTCGCCGGCCAGCGACAGTTCGCCGGCGCATTCGAAGCGCGCCAGCCTGGCCGCGTCGATCTGCCCGTTGGCCGCCAGCAGGCCCAGGGCCATCGGCAGGTCGAAACGGCCGCCCTCCTTGGGCAGATCGGCCGGCGCGAGGTTCACGGTGATGCGCTTGTTCGCAGGGAAGCCCAGGCCGCTGTTCTGCAGCGCCGCGCGCACGCGCTCGCGGGCCTCCTTGACCTCGGTATCCGCGAGGCCGACGACGGTGAACGACGGCAGGCCGTTGGCCAGATGCACTTCCACGGTCACCGGCGCAGCGGCAAGGCCGTCGAGGGCGCGGGAGTGGACGGTGGCGAGGGACATGGCGGCGTGGCTTGTCGCGATGGGCCGCAGCATAGTGCGGGCGGGGAATGGGCTGGCCTTGTCCGCGCAGCCTGCTGGGCTGCGCGGCTTGCCGTTGGGCAAGGGATTGCGGCGCGAGTGGGCTGGCCGCCGAAGGAGGAAAATGATGCCGATACGAGTCAATGCTCTGTCTCGACGCGGCTGCCGTCGGGCTTGATCTCCCAGCCTCGTATCAAGCCCGTGGCCTTGGTGTAGCGTGCGGCATTGAAATCCCCGCCAGGCATGTCGAAGCGCGAAAGACCGCCGTCTGCGCGCTCGATGTCCCAGCCGAACAGCACGCCATCGGGCTTGAGGCGGAACTTCAGCCGCAGTGCGCCACGGCGGGCGCGGATGTCGGCCAGCACTTCATCGGGGATGCGGCGTGCGACTTCGACGGTGTAGTCGCCCAGCATTTCGCTGTCGTAATGACTGCCCCAGGGCCCATGATGCTGGATGCCCTTGTTCTTGGCAATGATCTGGCGTTTGGCGATTTCTTGAGCATCGTCTTTGTAAGTTTCGATATGGTGTCCAGGATAGGTAATGTCACGGCCGAAATCATCGACGTAGGCCGTGGTGTTCGGTGCGCCGAACTTCAGCTGGTCGCGCGGCGGATAGCACTTGGTGGCGTCGCAGTAGTAGCCGATGCCGGGGCAGCCGTTGGTGGAGCAGTCGCGGTTGATCTGCGCAGTTTCGTTGATCTCGGACGCTGCCTCGTACTTGGCCACGCGGCGCTTGTCGATGTCGGTGGCCGCCCCGTCGCCGCAGGCCAGGATGCGCTGCTTGTCGGCATCGCCCGAGGTCGCCGACGTGACGTTGATCGGTGGCTCCTCGGCCGCGAAGTTGATCGGCGGCAACATCAGGCTGCGGGCCGGACAGCCGTTGGGGTAGAGCGCGGGGCGGTCGGCGTCGATGTAGTTTGCGATCAGGCGTGTGGCGTTCGCATCGTTCATCGTCACGGTGAACTCGGCAGCGCTGATGAGGTGGTCGCCGTAATGGTCCTTGAACAGGTCGGCCACGCCACCTTCGCCCAGCCAGCTCTCGGCCGACTTGCCGTTGAGGAAGTCACCGTTAACGTCGACCAGCAGGCTCTGCTGGCTGCTGGCGTATTTGCTTTGCAGGTTGTTGAGCGTGGCGTCACCGCCCACGCCGGACGGCGCCACCACCTGGTCGACGATGAAGGCCCAACGGGCCTTGGTGTAGCCCTGCATGGTGCCCAGGGCCTTGCCCTTGGCTTCGGTGGTGATGGCGAAGTAGCGGATGCGGGCCGCGCCGTCCGGGTCGAAGTACTGATCGGGCTGACCGGCGGCGAAGGCGTAGAGGTCAAGCAGATGGGCCGGACCGGTCGCGTTGACAGCATCGGCGATGCCTGCCGGGTCGGGGCTGATGAAGCGGCCGGCACCCGGCTCCAAGAAGCGAGCACTGCGGTAGATGAGGCCGCTGTCCTCGTCCTGCACCTGGCCGACATGGCGCAGCGGCTGGTGGATGCCTGCCACCGTGGCGGCTGGGTCGGCAGCCGACCACAGCACGCGCTCGCCATCCACCATGCGCTGCACGCGACCGGCGGCATCGGTGTACAAGGCGTGGCTGGGGGCGCCCAGCAGCCAGGTCCGCAGGCGCGCCCAACGACCGCGAGGGCTCGGATCGAGCTGGGTCACGGCGCGGTAGCCGATCGACGCATAGGCCTGGGTGAACTGGTCGCGGGCGTCGGCCTCGGCCACCAAGCGGTGGCGGTCGTCGTAGAGGCTAAGCGCCAGCGTGTCGGCCCCGCCGCTACCGTGGCGCCAGCTCAGCACGCGGCGGCCGCGCGTCGTAGAGGTAGTCCGTGCGATCCTGCCCAGCGTTGTACGCCTTCCAATTCGTCGTGCGGTAGTGGATCCGCTCTTGCTCTTCGCTTCTGTTACGCCGTCAAGCACCTGCGTCGGCAACAGCCAGCGCAGGGCAGGGTGCCATCGAACCGCTTGCACAGCGCCTGTAGCTCCGGCGAGATTTCCGGCCTGGATTTGCTAGGCTGAACCTTCCTTCACGTGAAGCGACCAGCCAGCCGCAGTTGCTGGGACAGCGCCTCCAACTCGTCAACATGCTTGCGCTGGACCAGGAGCGCTCGCCAATCGTCCTGGCCGCTGCTGTACTGCAGCAGGCGAAGGTTGCCTGCAGACCGCTGAATCCATGCTTGGGCGCGCACCATCACGGCCTCGCAGCGGGCGGCACCATTGCCGTCGATGTCGTCGCTTTCGAAGACGCTTCCGGGCGCGCGTGCAGCGATCAACGCGTGCAGTTGCGCCTCAAGCGTCTCGTCGTCCTTCAGGTCTGCACAGATCGCCTGCCCGTGCTCTGCAAGCGCGCCGAAAGCCAAGTCAGCGCTGGATTCAAGAGCGCCAGTCTCGTCCAGCGAACTGAGCGCAGCGGCGACGGCGACTTCATCCCCATCGCTGGCCAAAGCCAGCCAGCGTTCCAGGTCTGTGCCATGACGTTGATCGAGATTTATCCGTTTGCCAGGCGCTGGCTCGGGGAGATGCTCTCCGCTGGTTATCGGCAAGACATGGCCACCATAAGCCCGAAAGTGCGCAACCAGATCCCTGGGGTAGTGGGGGTGGTCGCTTAGCCCGACGTCGTCAATGTCCCACAGCATAACGACCAGGGCTAGCGGCAGGTCCCACTGCCCGACGTAGCCAAGGTCTCCCGGCTTGCTGGGCGCTCCGCTGCGCGCCAGTGCCCGAGCCCATTTCTCCAAAGCCCTGACAGCCAGCTTCGGGCGGTCAGCTACGGCGCCATCGATCAGAGCCATCAAATGCTGGTGATCCATTGGCATCCTTAGACGACGGGCCATCGGACGAGCAAAACCCAGTTGGCAGACGATACGGTCAAAGAGTGCGTCTTGGCCTGGCGGGCCACAGCAGTCCAGATAACGCGCCAGTTGCGCCGGTGTAGCTCGCATACCGACGAGCCAGGCCAAGCCTTTTAGCGCCTCTTCCAGCTTGAACTGAACTTCAATGATGCGGCGCGCCGGCTGCCAGATGGTAGAAAACTCCTTGTCGAAGTGCTCCAACTGTTCCAGATACTCATCGATCGTCGAGGCCAGTTCAGAAATTGGAAATCCTGCTGAATAGGCTATATGCCAATAGGCCGGAATGTTGCCCTCTCCATTGATTCGATTTTCATGGCGATGACCATTATTTCGATCATCGACAAGTTCGGCGCGTGCGAATTTCAAGGCCTTGACGGCCTGATTTTGAAGATATTCGCCTGAGGCGCTCGCCTGGCGCTGGTTGTCGCGAATGTGGTGAATGGTGTCGGCTCCAATTCTTGGAGCAATGTCGAGCCGAATTGTTGGCAGTTGCTGAACACCAAACATCCTCTTGAGTGCAGATAAAATTGCCATAGTTTATCTATTTGAATAGGCTGGTAATCTCATCGCCAACGGCCACTTTCTTTGGGTCGGTTGGATCCGGCTTGACCTCCCAATACCTTGTCCCGCTGGAATCGGTCGTGGCGAGAACCCGGGTCAGGCGGCCCTCCTTGAAGGCTTTTTGCATTTCAGTCGCAGCAGATGTTCCAACCGAACTATTGAGTCTGCTGCTGGGGTCCGCTGGCTTGTCAATGCCCAGCCAATTGTTGCTCAGCTGCTGATCGCCAGCCTTGGTCTTGTTCAGTAGGCCGTTGAGTTCCGCCTTGGTGTGGCTGAATGTTCCTCCGGTCGCCTTGGATTCAATGACATAGTATTGATCTTTGCCGCCGAGTAACCGTTTGAAAAAGCCGGGCTGTGATTCAAAGGCGCCGTCGACCCCCTTTGTGCCTTTGTAGGCAGCAAGCGCTGTATCGTATTCTGCTTGATTGGTGATCTTGTTCGGATCAATGGTTTTGCAGCAGAGCGCTTGCAGTTTGGCCTTGCCACTCATCAGCCAACTCCAAGCGTCGATTTCACCGACGAAACCGCGCTCCGCGTTGCTGCTGATGGCCGCCCATGAACTGGAGCGGAAGCCCAGCTTGGCGGCTGAGGAAGCGGCGTTGACGACCTTGCTCTTGGCGTAGTTGACGCTTTTCTTGAGCGACTCGATCGCTGTGGCGCCGAGGTCGCCTTCGGTCTTGGAGAAGACCTTTCTCAGCACGGCACCTTCGATGAAGGCTGCCGTCCCCTTGCCAAGCGCCTTTGACAGCTTGGCTGCCGCGGCATCCAGGTCACCGCTGCATTTCGCCGCGTTGATGGCGATCGTGGTGTCGATCAGACCCACGATGAGATCCGCCGCTGCCTTGCCCAGGGTGTAATAGGCGACGCCCAGCATCACGGCATCGAACGCGAACCCGATGCCCAAAGCATGCGAACCGGCCCAGAGCGCGAAGATGGCCGCGGTGGTGGCGATATGGCTGGGGCTGACCAGATCGCTTAGCGCGGCTGCCAGGTCGCTGGGCAGTTTTTCTTTCAGAGCGATGCTGACAACCTCGACCAGCTTGTCGCCAAAGCTCCAACCGCTTACGTCCGTGCCGGCTGGCGCCAGGCCCAACGGGTCCTGCAACGAATGCGGCCGATTCAGCGCAAAGGCGTATAGGTCAGGCCCAACGGCCAGGCCCATGGGGTCAGGCGTGAGGTAGCGTCCGGCCTGCGCGTCGTAGTAGCGGTGGGTGTTGTAGTGCAGCTCGGTCTCGGGGTCGTGGTACTGGTTAGACCCTCTCAGGTTGAACTCGACGCGGCCCAGCGACGCACCTTGCACCACAGAGGCGGCAAGGAAGTCAGCGACTTGCGCTTGCCAGACCACCTGACGTGCCGCATTGGTCAAAGCAAGCGGTGCATTGCGGTGGTCGGTGTGGATGTACAGGACCTGCCCAGTCTCCAGCAGCGCCACGGGCTTGTCGTTGATCCAGACGTATTGGCGTTGCACAGCGCCAGCGGCGTCGGCCTCGGCCACAAGTTGGCTGCCGTCGTGGAAAAAGTAAGTCGTTCGGCTGACCTGACTGCCCGCCTGGACCGTGACCTTGGCAATGCGCTGGCCGAACACGTTGTAGCGATAGCGGGCCACGGGTTGCAGCGCTTCACCCTTCGCGTCGCGCTGTACTTCGACCAGACGGCCCAGGCTGTCGTAACTCAGGCGCAGTTCGCCACGGGTGATCTGGCGTCCCAGGTCATCAAAGAGTTCATGGCCCGGCGTGGCGATGCCGGCCAACCTAAACGAGGCAGGCTGCGCAGCGGAGTCCGAGCCGCGCCAGCGATCCCATTGGCCATACAGGCGACCTTGCCAGAGCGGAGGCGAGGTGCTGTTCGCAACCTGCCCCAGGCTTGTGCCGCGTTGGGTTCTGACGACGCCGGGTTCCGTGTCGGCGCTGGTGTAACTGAGTCGGGTCTGGCCGACCTCTGGTGACCCTGCCTCGATCGCACGGCCCTGGTCGTCGAGCCGCAGTTCGTTGCCCAGGCCATTGCCGAACATGAAGCGTCGATTGGCGAAGGTGTCGGCCTCGTCGTTCAGTCCGTGAACCAGCGGTCGGTCCACCCAGCCCTTGAGCCAGACCGATTCCAGCAAGCCCGCGCGCGGATGCTGGCTGCCTCGGTAGCGATAGGCCAGCTGCTGGCCTCCCGGCATCTGCTTGGCGATCAGCTGGCCGTTTGCGTCGTAGGTGTAGCGCAGCGTCC
The DNA here is from genome assembly GCF_026712205.1 of Pelomonas aquatica. Lineage (GTDB taxonomy): Bacteria > Pseudomonadota > Gammaproteobacteria > Burkholderiales > Burkholderiaceae_C > Pelomonas > Pelomonas aquatica. The sequence continues at coordinate 6,030 of NZ_JAPPUW010000021.1, read as the reverse complement.
AGCTGTGGCCGTCGACGGTCTGGCTGTGTTCGCTCAATTGCCCGGTACGGTCGTAGGCGAAGCGCTCGTCGCTGTGCAGCGAGCGGATGCGGCTGGGCTTGTTGTTCGCGCCCCATTCGATGTGGGCATCCTCGTCCAACTGGCCCTGGGCGTCGCGGGCTTGAATGGCGATGACGCGACCCGCCGCATCGCGCTGGTAGCGCGCTGTGTCGCCCACGTTGTCGCGCTGGCCGATGAGGCGACCGGCAGCGTCGTAGTCGTAGCGAGTGCTGCCGGTGGTGGGGCTGTCCGCGCGGCGCAGGAGGCCGAAGTCGTCTCGCCAGTAGATCGTGTAGCGGCCGGCCGAATCGGCCTGCTCGCTGAAACCCTGAGATGACGCGAGACGACCGGCCGCGAGGATGTCGTCCAGTCGTTGCTGCGCGGGGCTGAGTGCCCGCCAGATGTCGGGACGGGCCACCTCGGCACCGCTCTCGCTTTGGCCGATGAGTTGCTGCAGGCCGTCCGCGAGCTCGTCGCGGCGCTCGTTGGCGCTGCCGTCGCGACGGTCCGACTGCCAGGCCTTCGTCTGCGCAATGGAGCCATCGGGGTTGAGCAGGCGGGCCTGCAGCAACTGACCCTCGGTATCCCGTTGCAACTCGATGCGGTTGCTCGGTCCGTCCCAGACCGCTGCCACCCGGCCGCTCAGGTCCATCTGGAACTGCAGGGCCTGACCGCCGGCCATGACCACCTTGCGGAGGTGCAGCGAGCCGTTGTTCTCAAAGCGCTGGATTACACCGCCGCGGTCAAGCGCCGCGAGGGTGCCGTCCGCGGCGTAGCTATAGCGAGTCTTGGCCCCATCGGGGCCGATCAGGCTGGCAAGGCGGCCATCGGGGCCGTATTCGAATCGCGCCTGCAGGCCGGCAGGCATCTCCATGCGCAACGGCGTGCGGCCCCGTGCGTCCCAGACGATGCGCGTGATATCGGAATCGCTCGGGTCTCCCTTGGGGCCGTTAGGCAATGCGCCGTCGACCTCGGTCAGCACGCTCTTGCCGGCGACCAGGGTGTAGCGGTAGTGGGTCGACCGCTCCACGGGCGTAGGCCGCTCCTCGCCTCGCGCATCGACGAGGCTCCAGCCCTTCTCGGTGATGCGCAGCACCTGACCAGACTCGTTGTAGTCGACCTCGGTCGCGCGAGACTTGCCGGGGACGACGCTGGGCTGCTCAATCCGCGTTGGCTGCATCCCGAGAGCGAGGCTGCCATCCTTGAAACGCGTGTCTGTGTACTCCAGGCGCTGGCGCCATTGCGGCGACTGAGGCTTGCCAGCCGCATAGAGCTGTTCCGCAATCTCGACCTGACGATGCCAGCCGTCATAGCGCCACAGCTCGGCCCGCAGGGGTTGTCCCCGCGCATCGAGCTCGATGCTGCGCAGCAGCCGCCCCTCGGCGTCGTAGGCATAGCGCCGGTTGCTCGGCCCGCAGGTCGAGCAGCCGGCACCGGTGAACTCGATCAGCCGCAGCTGCCCGCCGATCACGGCGGTCTTGAGTTCGCTCGTCTGCCCGAGGCTGTTGGTCAGCCTGACAAGGCCCAGTCGCTCGGGCGACACCTGCACCTCGCCGCTCTTGTCCGGCCGGCCCTCGTTGGGGCTTGGCTTGCGCAGGTAGTCGACACGAACCTGCTCGATGCCGTGCTGGGCATCGGCCTTGCCGTCTTCAGCGGGCAGGCCCTTGGTGGACAGGATGGCGCGGCCCTGGGCGTCGTAGGCGTAGGTGGACAGGCGCTGCGGGCTGCCTTTGTTCTCCCCCGGCGCCTGCACGCTGATGCCCGTCAGCAGATAGCCGTAGCCGCCGTTGTACTGGGCCTCGTAGTGGTAGAGCCGCGTGACGTAGGCGCTGGCCTGCGGCTGGCCATCCTTGCCGGGCGCGTATTGGCTCACTGCAGTGAGGCGACCCTGGGCGTCGTGCTGGTAGCCGATGCGGCCCAGCGGCGTCAGCACAGCCTGCAGCGGCGCGCGCTGGCCCGGCGCGGCCTTGGCGTAGATGAATTCGAGCTTGCGGCCCTGCGGGTCGGTCACGCCGATGAGGTCGCCCAGCGGGCTGTAGCGCAGCTGCAAGTGCTCCCCACTGGCGGCGCGAATCTCGTGCAGCGGGTAGCCGCCCGTGGTCGCCCCCACCGCGCGGAAGCTCAGCACGCGGCCGTCGGCCCAGCGCCAGCGATAGACGCGGTCCCTGCCCTCGGGGCCGGTCTGCTCGATGCGGACCTGCCCGTCCTGCAGCTGCGTGCTGGTGCACAGCCTGGCGTTGGCGCCCACGCCGCGCTGCAGCGTGATGCGGCGGCCATCGGCCTGCACGATCTGCAGCTGCGAGCCCAGGTCGTAGAGCACCGTCTCGTAACTGGTGCGCCAGTTGGCGCCGCTCAAGCCGGGGTAGCTGGCGTCGCTGTTGTAGTAGCGCTTGAGCTCCAGGCCGAGCACGCCGGGCAGGGCCGGCAGGTCGGTCTCCTCCTGGTATTTGTTGCCGCTGAGCAGGTTGATCGGGTTGCCGCCGCCGACCGAGACACCGCCACTGCCCCCGCCGCCGACGCTGGCCGGCCCCGAGCCGCCGCAGTTCGGGCTGCCGCCGCCGGGCGCCGTGCAGGTGGGGCCACCGCCACCGCCTCCCGGCGTGCAGCGCGGGTCGTTCGGCAGGATGGAGCAGATCGGCGGCTTGGGGTCCGGCGCGCAGCTCATATTGGGCGGGCAGCTCGCCAATGGCGACTGCAGCACGGCCGCCTGGGCGGAGGGCTGCAATGCGACCGCGGTCCAGAGCAATGCGGCAATGCACGGCAAAAGCCCGCAGCGGGTCGACAAGTCCCTCAGGGCGGATGGGAAGCGAGCGGCGTTCATCGTTTTCATGGGGTGGAGCCCGTTCCGGCGTCAATGGCCGCCGCAGCTCGGCGGCTTGGGTTCGCACTTGCCGACGTCGGAGCCATCGGTGCAGATGGAGCAGCTCGGGTCCCACCAGGGGCAGGTGGGCAGGCTGGGGCTGCTGGCGGGCGGGCCGGGGTCGACGGGCCTGCCGTCGTTGCCCGGGCCGGGGTTGCTGACCATGGCGGCATTGCGGATCGCGTCGGACTGCATGCGCACGACGACATGCGACACGACGGGGATGCGGTGGGCGTCGATCAGGGCCTGCTTGAAGGGGTCGTCCGCCCCGGCGCCGAGCTTGCCCAGCGCCCAGGTGTAGAAGCGGCCGACGAGAGGCAACTGCTTCTTCTCGGGGATGCCGTAGGTGACGCGCAGCTTGAGCAGGTTGGCGTCGAGCAGGCTCTGGCCGCTGGCGTTCTTCTTCGGGTCGCTCTGGCAGCCGGGCACGTCGCGCGGGCAGCTCAGTTCGTCCAGGCCGGTGTTGGGGATGACCTTCTCGTCGGTCTTCAGTGCCTTCTGCAGCTCGGGGCTGTTGTAGTCGTCGAAGCTCTCCTGGGTGGGCGACAGGATCTCGATGCGCACGACCGTGCCGGTGATGTCCTCCAGCACCTTCTTGCCGGTGCTGGCCAGCTCGGCCGCCGTGCGGCCGCCGCCGTAGTAGCCCAGCATCGCGCGCTGGAAGCCCGACATGATCTTGGCCCTGCTGGCGTTGGCGACGGAGCCCGCGCGCGCTGCCTCGAAGGTCGCGTAGTTGACGCTGGACTTGGCGTGATAGCCCAGCGCCGCCTGCCACAGGCCGAGAACCAGGAACAGCAGGGTCGGCAGGACCAGCGTGGTCTCGACCAGGCCGGCGCCGCGCTGGCGCTGCGGCCCTGGGCGCGGTCGGCAGAGGTGGCGGCGCATGGTGGCTCCGTCAGTTGATGACCTTCACCGTGAAGCCGGCGGGCAGGTCGAGCTTGCCGGCCGGCGTGGCCTTGCCGCTGTCGACCCCCAGCGTGACGATGAGCTTGCGTTCGCTCAGGCCGGGCTGGGGCGCGTCGAGCATCCAGGGCAAGTTCAGGTACTGGGCCGCCGGGAAGCGGTCCCACAAGCAGCCTGACGTGAGGCTGGGCGGCACGTTGGGGCCGCTGGCGACCAGGCAGGTCTCGCCCATGACCTGCTTCTTGGACCAGGCCGCGACCTCGGCGCTCGTGGCGATGTTGCTGCGCGTGAAGCTGCTGCCGCCGCGCGTGCCGATGGCCTGCCGGGTGTCGTAGCGCAACTCGTACTTCACGCCGTCCAGCCACAGCCAGCCGCTGACGCTGTCCTGCCGCTTGGCGGCGGCGCAGTCCGGCGGCGTGACGGCGGCAGCATTGCCTTGCGCGGCCTTGAGATCGTCCAGCCAGCGCTGCATGTCGGGCAGCGTCAGACCGTAGCCGGCGGTGGTTTCGACCGAGCGGCCGTTGTCGTAGTAGCGCTCCACCACCTTCACGTCCAGGCCGGCCATCAGCACCTCGGGTGGCTGCACGGCCGGCAGCTTGTATTGCGCGTCGCGGAAGGCGTTGCATTGATCGACATTGACCTGGAAGACGTCGCGGGCGATGCCCGTGCTGCCGTTGGTGTGCAGATAGGTCTCCTGTGTTTTCAGATGGGCGGTGCCGGCGTAGGGATCGCTCGACGCACTGGGCGTGGCCGTGGCCGAATCGGCAGAGCTGCCGCCGCCGCAGGCGGCGAGCGTCAGCGCAAGGGCGGCAATGGCGGGAACGGGGACGAGTCGGTAGGCGTTCATGGAAGGGTTCATGGATGAGTCGGGCGGGTGGTGGCCCCGGGCGCGTGCGGGTTGCACCATGCGAGGTGCATGCCGGGGTGGATCTGCAGGCGCGTGGCCTCGCCGGCAGCCAGCTCCAGCGTCGTGCGCGCACCTCGACAGGCGCTGAAACGCCAGGGCGCGAGTGCGAGAACGACCTTGATCACCGTGTCGTCGGCGTCGAGGTAGACCACGTCGATGGCGTAGCGCATGAAGCAGGTGTGCACGCTGCCGCAGGGCTGCAGGGCCAGGGCTTCGCCGGGCTGCAGGCGCGGCAGCGCGAGCAGGCCGAGCAGGCGTGTGCGAAAGCGCGTGGCCTCGTGCACGAGCAGGGTGTCGGGTGTGGGGGTGATGTGCATTCGTTCCTCACAGGCCCATGTGCATGAACTTCATCGCGATCGGGAAACCGAGGACGACGAAGGTGCAGGGAAAGATGAAGGCGATCAGCGGGAACAGCAGCTTCACGGGCGCCTCCATGGCCAGCTTCTCGGCGCGCGCAAAGCGCTCGCTGCGGCGCTGCTCGGACTGGGCGCGCAGGATGGGGCCGAGGTTCATGCCCATGCGCTCCGCCTGGATCAGCGCGGAAACGAAGTTGGTGATGGACGGCTCGTTCATGCGGTCGGCCAGCGTGCGCAGCGCGTCCAGCCGTGGCCGGCCGGCGCGCACGTCGCGCAGCACGCGCGAAAACTCGTCCCGCAGCGGACCCGCCGGCCCCTTGGCCACGGCCTGGCTGAAGGCGCCGGTCAGGTTGAGGCCGGCCTCCACGCACAGCGTGATGATGTCCAGCATGAAGGGCAGGGTCTTCAGCGTCTCGCGGCGGCGCAGCTGCACGAGGTCGCGCAGCCAGATCGCCGGGAAGAGGTAGCCGCACAGCCCGGCCACCAGCGGCCAGGGCCCGAGCGGGCGGCCGAAGCTGCCCAGCAGCCAGACGGTCAGCAAGCCCACCAGCGCAGCGCTCAGCAACTGGCCTGCCACGAACTGCTCGGGTGCGAGGGCGTAGTCCAGGCCCGCCAGGCGCAGCCGCGTCAGCACGCGCTGGCGCAGCGGCACGCTCAGTTGCGGCCCCAGGTAGTAGGCGATCCAGCGGATGGGCCACCAGCCCAGGCGGAAGGCCAGCGGCGGCGAGTCGCGGTAGCTGCGATCCTCGTCGGGCACGTCGTCGATGGCGCGGATCAACGAATGCGCGACCAGCGCGATTGCGAGGCCCAGGCCCAGCGCGCACAGCAGCGGAATCCAGGCGTAAAGGCTCATTGGGCAACCTCCTGCTTGTTGACATCGACGAGGAGGTGGACCGAGGGTAGGAACTGACTTCCGTGCCCCCATGGTGACTGCCTGCGGCGCTGGCCTCGCGAAGGCCCGTATG
>NZ_JAPPUW010000020.1 GCF_026712205.1 Pelomonas aquatica | reverse complement strand
TTCAACCGCCGCTTCGATCTGCGCAGCCTCGTCGCACGGCTGATCGTCGACACGGCACGCTGTTCGCCGCATCGCATCAGCGAGATTCGGGGCGGGGCTGAGGCACATTACTAATCAGGTGTCCGGATGTACCACAAACCTACCCTCCCGTCTCGCGTCTTGGCCTGGGGCTCCGCCCTCGCGGCCAGCCTCGCGCTCAGCGGCTGCGACCTGATCGTGATGAAGCCCCACGGCGACATCGCGCAGCAACAGGCCAGCCTCATCGTCACCTCCACGCTGCTGATGCTGCTGATCATCGTCCCGGTGATCGCTCTGACGCTGTACTTTGCCTACCGTTACCGGCAGTCCAACACGGAGGCGACCTATGCGCCCGAGTGGGACCACTCCACCCGCCTGGAACTGGTCATCTGGGGCGCGCCGCTGCTGATCATCATCGCGCTGGGCGCGATCACCTGGATCAGCACGCACAAGCTCGACCCCTTCCGCCCGCTGGACCGCATCGCCGAGGACAAGCCCCTGGCCGCCGACGTGAAGCCGCTGGAGGTCTACGCGGTCGCGATGGACTGGAAGTGGCTCTTCATCTATCCCGAGCAGGGCATCGCCCTCGTCAACGAGATGGCCGCGCCGGTGGATCGCCCGATCCATTTCCGCTTCACGTCCACGTCGGTGATGAACACCTTCTACGTGCCCGAGCTGGCCGGCATGATCTACGCGATGCCGGGCATGCAGACCCAGCTGCACGCGGTCATCAACAAGGCGGGCGTCTATGAGGGCCTGTCCGCCCAGTACAGCGGCGCCGGCTTCTCGGACATGCACTTCAAGTTCCACGGCCTGACGGAGGAGGAGTTCGCGCGCTGGGTCGAGGGCAACAAGGCCGGCGGCAATACGCTGACGCGCGCCGACTACCTCAAGCTCGAGCAGCCCAGCACCAAGGAACCCATCCGCCGCTTCGCCAGCGTCGAGCCGGGCCTGTGGAGCGCCATCGTCGACCGCTGCGTCGACGGCAAGAAGATGTGCTCCAGCCAGATGATGGCCATCGACGCCGCCGGCGGCGCCGGCAAGGGCGGCGTGGCCAGCACGATGCGCAGCCCCTGGCGCGACCTCGACGGCGCCCGCCGCGAGCGCACCGTCGTCGCCGCGCTGTGCACGCCGACGAATCCGCTCGGCCTGCCCGTCGAAACAGCCGAGGCCGCGCCGGCCATGTCGCTGAAGAACTGAGTCCGACCGATGTCCGCTGAACAACTTCACCCCATCCTCGGCCGGCTGGGCTGGGACGCCATCCCCTACCACGAGCCCATCCTCGTCGGCACCTTCGCGGCCGTCGCGCTGGGCGGCCTCTTCGTGCTGGCCCTGCTGACCAAGTTCCGCCTGTGGGGCCCGCTGTGGCGCGACTGGATCACCAGCATCGACCACAAGAAGATCGGCATCATGTACATCGTGCTCGGTGTCGTGATGCTGCTGCGCGGCTTCGCCGACGCTGCGATGATGCGCGCCCATCAGGCCATGGCCTTCGGCGACAACGCCGGCTTCCTGCCGCCGCACCACTACGACCAGGTCTTCACGGCCCACGGCGTCATCATGATCTTCTTCGTCGCCATGCCGCTGGTGACGGGCTTCATGAACTACGTCGTGCCGCTGCAGATCGGCGCGCGCGACGTGGCCTTCCCCTTCCTGAACAACTTCAGCTTCTGGATGACCGCAGGCGGGGCCGTCCTCGTCATGCTGTCGCTGTTCATCGGCGAGTTCGCCAAGACCGGCTGGCTGGCCTATCCGCCGCTGTCGGGCCTGATGGCCAGCCCCGACGTGGGGGTGGACTACTACCTCTGGTCATTGCAGATCGCGGGCGTGGGTACGACTTTGTCGGGCATCAACCTGATCGCGACCATCATCAAGATGCGCGCGCCCGGCATGACCATGATGAAGATGCCCGTCTTCACGTGGACCTCGCTGTGCACCAACGTGCTGATCGTCGCGACCTTCCCCGTGCTGGCCGCCGCGCTCGCGCTGCTGACCGCCGACCGCTATCTCGGCACCAACTTCTTCACGAACGACCTCGGCGGCAACGCGATGCTCTACGTGAACCTGATCTGGATCTGGGGCCACCCCGAGGTCTACATCCTGGTGCTGCCGGTGTTCGGCATCTTCTCGGAAGTGGTGTCCACCTTCAGCCGCAAGAAGCTGTTCGGCTACGCGTCCATGGTCTACGCCACGGTCGTCATCACCATCCTGTCCTACCTCGTCTGGCTGCACCACTTCTTCACGATGGGCTCGGGCGCCAGCGTGAACTCGTTCTTCGGCATCACGACGATGATCATCTCGATCCCGACGGGCGCGAAGATCTTCAACTGGCTGTTCACGATGTTCCGCGGCCGCATCAAGTTCGAGGTGCCGATGCTGTGGACCGTGGGCTTCATGGTCACCTTCGTCATCGGCGGCATGACCGGCGTGCTGCTGGCCGTGCCAGCGGCCGACTTCGTGCTGCACAACAGCCTGTTCCTGATCGCCCACTTCCACAACGTCATCATCGGCGGCGTGGTGTTCGGCGTGTTCGCCGGCATCAACTACTGGTTCCCCAAGGCCTTCGGCTTCCGCCTGGACGCCTTCTGGGGCAAGGTCTCGTTCTGGTGCTGGTTCATCGGCTTCTGGGTCGCGTTCACGCCGCTCTACATCCTGGGCCTGATGGGCATCACGCGCCGTGTGAGCCATTTCGACGACATGTCGCTGCAGCCCTATTTCGTCGTGGCCGCCATCGGTGGCGCCATCATCGCCTGCGGCATCGGCGCCTTCCTGGTGCAGATCGCCGTCAGCGTATGGCGCCGCAAGGAACTGGCCGACACGACCGGCGACATCTGGGGCGCGCGCACGCTCGAGTGGTCGACCTCCTCGCCGCCGCCGGACTACAACTTCGCGTTCACGCCCATCACGCATGAGCTGGACGCCTGGCACGACATGAAGCAGCGCGGCGTCGGCCGGCCGCTGAAGGGCTTCGTGCCCATCCACATGCCGAAGAACACCGGCGCCGGCTTCGTCATCGGCATGCTGGCCACGGCCATGGGCTTCGCGCTGATCTGGCATATGTGGCTGCTCGCCGGCCTGGCCTTCGCCGCCACCGTCATCGCGGCCATCGTGCACACCTTCAACTACGACCGCGACTACCACATCCCGGCCGATGCCGTGACCCGCAGCGAAGACGAGCGCACCCGTGCCCTCGCTGCTGTTGCCGGTTCGGCGGCTTGAGCCGGAGAGGCCCTGACATGTCTGCAAGCATTGCCACCCATGTGAACGGCGCACCGGTCTACTACGACCACGCGGGCGCCCACCACCCGCCCAGCAGCACGATGCTGGGCTTCTGGCTCTACCTGATGAGCGACTGCCTGCTGTTCGCAGTGCTGTTCGCCACCTACGCCGTGCTGGGCCGCAACTACGCGGCCGGCCCGTCGGGCGCCGACCTGTTCGACCTGCCGCTGGTGGCCGTCAACACCGCGCTGCTGCTGTTCTCGTCCATCACCTACGGCTTCGCGATGATCGCGATGCAGTCCAAGCGCAAGGGCCAGGTGCTGGCCTGGCTGGCCATCACGGGCCTGTTCGGCCTGGGCTTCCTGGGCATCGAGCTGTTCGAGTTCCACCACCTCATCCACGAGGGCGCCGGCCCGCAGCGCAGCGCCTTCCTGTCCAGCTTCTTCACGCTGGTCGGCACGCACGGCCTGCACGTCACCTTCGGCACGATCTGGCTGGTCACGCTGATGGTCCAGGTCGGCAGGCTGGGCCTGACGGCCGCCAACCGCCGCCGCCTGATGTGCCTGTCGATGTTCTGGCACTTCCTGGACGTCGTCTGGATCGGCGTCTTCACCTTCGTTTATCTGATGGGGTCCATGTGATGGCTGCCGATCACGCTCACGCCCACCACGACGACCACCACGATGACGGGGGCTTCCACGTCAGCTTCAAGGGCTATGCCACCGGCTTCATCCTGTCGGTCATCCTGACGGCCATTCCGTTCTGGCTGGTCATGGCCAAGGTGCTGCCCAGCCCCAAGATGACGGGCTTCGTCATCCTCGGCTTCGCGGCCGTGCAGATGGTCGTGCACATGGTCTATTTCCTGCACATGAACGCCAAGGTCGAGGGCGGCTGGTCCATGCTGGCCCTGCTGTTCACGGTGGCCCTGGTCGTCATCATGCTGGCCGGCTCGGTCTGGGTCATGGTCCACATGAACGCCAACATGATGCCGACGCCCGATCCCGCGGCGATGCGCAATATGCCGTGAACGGGTATGAGGCCCCTCGCCCAGTCTTGCCACGCTGAACGCGCGCAAGCCTGGTCGGTCCCCCAAGGGGACGGCGATGCTTGCGGCGTCGAGCCGCAAGCACATCGCCAGAGCGGGCCGGCTTGGGAGCGGCCCGGCGCTCGGCCCGCGAAAGACACCATGCGCTGGACGAGAGCTTCATGAATCGCGCCGCACGGATCGCCCTGATCGTCGCTGCGGCGCTGGCTAGCGTCGGCTTTCTGACGCTGGCCGCATGGCAGGTCCAGCGCCTGGGCTGGAAGGAAGACCTGATCGCGCGCGTCGAGCGCCAGGTCCATGCCGAACCCGTCGCGGCGCCGGCGCCCGTGGCCTGGGCTGCCGTCGGCAAGCCCGACGAATACCGCCGCCTGCGGCTGCACGGTCGCTTCGAGCCGCGCGAGGCGCTGGTGCAGGCCACCACCGAACTGGGCGGTGGCCATTGGGTGATGGCGCCGCTGCGCCTGGACGACGGCAGCCTCGTGCTGGTCAATCGCGGCTTCGTGCCGCCCGAGCTGCGCGCGCCCGAGCGGCATGCGCCGCCTGACGGACCGGTCGAGCTGACCGGCCTGCTGCGTCTGAGCGAGCCCGGCGGCGGCCCGCTGCGCCGCAACGCGCCGGCGCAAGGCCGCTGGTACTCGCGCGACGTCGCCGGCATAACAGCGCAGTTGCGGCTGGCCGGGCCGGTCGCGCCCTTCTTCGTCGACGAGTCCGCCGACCCGGCACAGCCGCAGCGCTGGCCGCGCCCCGGGCTGACGGTGCTGCACTTCAACAACAATCACGCCGTCTACGCCGCCACCTGGCTGGCGCTCGCGGCCATGGCCGCTGCCGCGGCCGGCTATCTGGTCCGCGAAGAGCGCCGGCGGACCTCGCCTTGACTACCGACCACCACCTCGCAGTCCCCGCCGAACCGGTCGCCGCCGCGCCCGAGCGCCGCGCCGGCCGCGCCAATCTGCGCCAGCTCATCGAGTTGCGCTGGCTGGCCGTCGGCGGCCAGCTCGCCACCGTGCTCGTCGTGCACGCGGCGCTGGGCATCGTGCTGCCCTGGGCCGAGATGCTGAGCCTGCTTGGCATCCTCGTCGCCTTCAACCTGTTCAGCCTGTGGCGCAACCGGCTGTCGCAGCCGGTGTCGCAGCTGGAGCTGTGCATCGCGCTGATCGTCGACGTCGGCGTGCTGACCGGCCAGCTCTACCTGGCCGGCGGCAGCGACAACCCCTTCATCTACCTCTATCTGCTGCAGGTCGCCGTCGCCTCGGTGCTGCTGCGGCCGGCCTATCTGTGGGCCGTCGTGCTGAGCGCGCTGAGCGGCTTCGTCGCGCTGATGCAGTGGCACCGGCCGTTGCTGCTGGATCCGCAGATGCCGACGCTGCTGTCGCCCAACTACCTGGGCGGGTTGCTGCTGTGCTTCCTGCTCAACGTCGGCCTGCTCAGCGTCTTCATCGTGCGCATCAACCGCAACCTGCGCCAGCGTGACGCCGAGCTGGCCGGGCTGCGCCAGCGCGCCGCCGAGGAGGTGCACATCGTGCGCATGGGGCTGCTGGCCAGCGGCGCCGCGCACGAGCTCGGCACGCCGCTGGCGACGCTGTCCGTCATCCTCGGCGACTGGGCGCATATGGCGCCCTTCGCCGCCGAGCCCGAGCTGCGCGAAGAGATCGAGGAGATGCAGCGCCAGATCCTGCGCTGCAAGGCCATCGTGACCGGCATCCTGATGTCGGCCGGCGAGATGCGCGGCGAAGCCCCGCGGCTCGCCCCGCTGCAGGCCTTCATCGACGGCCTGGCCGAGAGCTGGCGCCAGGCCCACCCGAACGCCGAACTGGCGCTGCGCCGCGACGGCGAGCTGCCCGAACTGGAGATCATCTCGGACAGCGCGCTGCAGCAGGTCATCGCCAACCTGCTCGACAACGCGGCCGAGGCCGCCCCCGGCACCCGCCTGAGCCTCGTCGCCGCCTGCCCCGACGAAGACACGTTGAGCCTGACCGTGCTGGACGACGGCCCCGGCTTCGCCCCCGAGCGCCTCGAACATTTCGGCGAGCCCTACCAGAGCAGCAAGGGCCAGCCCGGCCGCGGCATGGGCCTGTTCCTGTCCGTCAACGTCGCGCGCACGCTGGGCGGCCGGCTGGAGGCGCGCAACCGGGAGGAGGGCGGCGCCGCCGTGACCCTCACGCTGCCCCTGGCCGCGCTGCTGCCGCAAAAATCACCGAGCCATGCCCACCGTTCCTGAAGAAGACCGCCTGCTGCTCATCGTCGAGGACGACGACAGCTTCGCCCGCACGCTGACCCGCTCCTTCGAGCGCCGCGGCTGGCGCGTCGTCCGCGCCACGGGGCTGGACGACATGAAGCACCTGCTCGACGCGCTGCCCGAGGACGAGGAGCTCGGCCATGCCGTCGTCGACCTGAAGCTCGCCGCGGGGGCGTCGGGCCTGGCCTGCGTGCAGAATCTGGCGGCCTGGGACCCGGAGGTGCTGATCGTCGTGCTGACCGGTTACGCCAGCATCGCCACCGCCGTCGAGGCCATCAAGCTCGGCGCTTGCCACTACCTCGCCAAGCCGGCCAACACCGACGACATCGAGGCCGCCTTCGCGCGCCGCCAGGGCGATGCCGAGGTCGAGGTGACGGAGCGCCAGACCGCCTCCATCAAGACGCTGGAGTGGGAGCGCATCCACGAAGTGCTGGCCGAGACCGACTTCAACATCAGCGAGACCGCGCGGCGCTTAGGGATGCACCGGCGCACGCTGGCGCGCAAGCTCGAGAAGCAGCGCATCAAGTGACGGATGCCGCGAGCTGCGCGGCTCCGCGTACGCGTTGATATAGATTTGCACAAAAGTATTTGGCTATCATGGCGGTCCTGGGCGCGATTCCTGCGCCTTTGAGGACTCCATCCATGAAGCTGATGAATTCGACGCCGGGCGCGATCCTGGCCCTGGGTCTGGTGCTGGCCGGTTGCAGCAGCACGCCCGTCGTGCCGCCGCCTGCGCCGGCTCCTGCCCCCGTGGCCCCGGCCCCCGCACCCGTTGCGCCGGCCCCGGCGCCCGCGCCCAAGGTCGCCGCCGTCGAGCTGCCCGCCCATCTCGACCCCAGGAGCCTGATCTCCACCGAGCGCAGCGTCTACTTCGACTTCGACAACTTCGCCGTCAAGACCGACTACGACGCGATGCTGCAGCGCCATGGCGCCTATCTCGTCAAGAATGCCCAGCTGGCCGTCAAGGTCGAAGGCAATGCCGACGAGCGCGGCAGCGCCGAGTACAACCTGGCCCTGGGGCAGAAGCGTGCCGAGGCCGTCGTCAAGGCGCTGAAGACCTATGGCGTGCGCGACGGCCAGATGGAAGCCATCAGCTGGGGCAAGGAACACCCCAAGGCCAGCGGCCACGACGAAGCCGCCTGGGCGCAGAACCGCCGCGCCGACATCGCCTATCCGCAGCACTGAGTCCCGACCGAGGACAGTCCCTGCGGACTGTCCGACGCGGGACGAAGGCCCGGCGGCCTGCAAGCCGTCGGGCATGAGTCTGACCGAGGACAGTCCCTGCGGACTGTCCGACGCGGGACGAAGGCCCGGCGGCCGGCAAGCCGTCGGGCATGAGCCCGACCGAGGCCCGACCTACTGGCCGAGCGGGATCTTGGCGGCGCGCACGTCGCCGTCCAGCACGGCGATCAGCTGCGCCAGATCCTCGTCCAGCCGGGCCAGCGTGTCGGCGTCCAGCGAGGCCAGTGCCTGGGGTAGCACGCCGCTCAGCGGCATGGGTGCCTTGTCCAGCACGGCGCGGGCCTCGGGCCGCAGCGTCAGCTGCACGGCGCGGCGATCCTGGCCGCCCTTGTCGGCCTGCACGAAGCCGCGCGCCACCAGCGTGCGCACGAGGTTGCTTGCGGTCGACTGGTGCACGTCCATCGCGCGTGCCAGCTCGCTCGTGCCCAGGCCCGGCTGCGCGTCGATGAGGCTGAGCGCCCACAGCTGCGCGCCGCCGATGCCGGCCAGCTTCTCGACCTGCTGGAAATGCGTCTTCACCGTGTTGAAGACGAGGCGGAAGCGCCGCATCACGCGGATCGCGGGCTCGCTGAGTTCGGGCGGCGGGGCAGGGCGGCGTGGGGGCATCGGTCGATGATAGGGGCCGCCCGTGCCGCTCAGCCCTGATCGAGCGCAGCCAGCAGCTCGTAGCTGCGCCGGCGCGCCGCGTGGTCATGCACCGCGCAGGCGACGATGAGTTCGTCGGCCTGTGTGCGTTCGCGCGTCGCGGCCAGGCCGGCGCGCACGGTGTCGGGCGAGCCGACGATGGATTCGCTGAGCATGCGCGCCACCTGCGCCGCTTCGGCGGGCGTCCACAGCGCGTCCATGCCGGGCACGGGCGGCGGCAGCTTGCCGCGCCGGCCGCGCACCATGCCCAGGAAGCGCTGCTGGGCCGACGTGAACAGGAAGCGCGCCTCCTCGTCGGTCGGCGCGACGACGATGTTGAGCCCCACCATCGCATGCGGCTTGGCGTGCCGCGGGCTGGGGCGGTAGGTCGTGCGGTAGACCTGCAGGGCCTGCATCAGCAGCTCCGGCGCGAAGTGCGACGCGAACGCGAAGGGCAGGCCCAGGTAGGCCGCGAGCTGCGCCGAGTACAGGCTGGAGCCGAGCAGCCAGATCGGCACCTCGGTGCCCTGGCCCGGCACCGCGCGCACGACGGCGTCCTCGGCCACCGGCGCGAGGTAGGCCTGCAGTTCCAGCACGTCGTTGGGGAAGGCGTCCTCGCCGCTGCTTTCCAGGCTGCGGCGCAGCGCGCGCATCGTCGGCCGGTCCGTGCCCGGCGCGCGGCCCAGGCCCAGGTCGATGCGGCCGGGAAAGAGCTCGGCCAGCGTGCCGAACTGCTCGGCGATGGTCAGCGGCGCGTGGTTGGGCAGCATGATGCCGCCCGCGCCGACGCGGATGTGCCGCGACGCGGCCGCGAGCTGGCCGATCAGCACCGCGGTGGCAGAGCTGGCCACGCCTTCCATGTTGTGGTGTTCGGCCACCCAGTAGCGCTGGTAGCCCAGCTCGTCGGCCAGGCGCACGAGGTCCAGGCTGTTGAGCAGCGCGTCGCGGGTCGTCGCGCCTTCGACGACGGGCGCCAGGTCCAGGATGGAGAGCGGGGTCAGGGTGGTCATGGCCGTCATCTTGCCGGCCCGCGCTTGGCCCCGTCAGCGCGGGGGCATGCGCAGCCGTGCATGCAGCCAGGGGCCCAGCCTGGCCTCGTAGGCCGGGGTGGCGAAGGCATGCAGGTCCACATGGCCGGCGCCGGGCACGGGCCACAGCGTTTTGGGCGCCGGCGCGGCGGCGTAGAGGGCCTCGGTCTCGGGCCAGCGCGTGCTGCGGTCTTCGGTGCCGGCGGCGATCAGCAGCGGCGCGCGCACGCTGGCGACGGCATCGATGGGCCGCAGCTGTTCCACGTCCAGGCCCAGGCGCAGCGGCAGCTGCACGAGCAGCAGCGGCGCCAGCCAGGCCCCGGCCGGGCCGAGGCGCGTGGTCAGCCGGTCCCGCACGGCGTCGACGATGGTGGGGTAGACCGACTCCAGCACCACGGCATTCAGCTCGGGCCGGCGCTGCGCGAACAGCAGCGACGCGCCGCCCAGCGACACGCCGATGGCGCCCAGCCGCTCGCCCGGCAGCTGGGTGCGCAGCCAACCCAGCGCGGCATCCACGCCGGCAGCCTCGCGGCGGCCGAAGCTGATGCGGTCGCCGCTGCTCTCGCCATGCGAGGGCAGGTCGATCAGCAGGCTGGCCAGGCCCTCGCGCTGTAGCCAGCGGGCGCGCTCCAGCATCTGCAGCCGGTTGCCGCGCACGCCATGCAGCAGCAGCACTGCGCCTTCGCCGGCCCGCCCGGGCAGGAACCAGCCGCTGGCCTGCCCGGCATCGCCGACGCGGATGTGCACGGCCTGGCCGACCAGGTCTGCTGGCGGCGGGCCGAGCAGGGCGCGGGCCGGGCGGGTCAGCCATTCGCCGGCGGCCAGGCTGAGGAGGACGATGCCCAGGGTGGGCAGCAGCAGGGCGAGGAGCAGGCGTTTCATGCGAGGTCGGCCGCGCGCCGGCGGGCATGGATTCAGGAGGCTTGGCCTGAATTCTGTCCTGAATCGATGCCGGAAATCAGATGCGTGACAAGGGTTTGCCGCTCATGAGGGGCGGGTCGATGTCCGCAATCGCCGGATCAGTCTGCCGCCCCATCCAGCGCCAGCACCGCGCGCACCAGCCCGGCGCCATCCGCGTGGGCCTGCAGCCGCATGCCGAACTCGCGCATCAGCCCCAGCATGCGGCGGTTCTCGGCCAGCACGTCGCCGAACAGCTGCCGCAGGCCCTGGCGGCGCGCCTGCGCGATCAGGTGGGCGAGCAGCCGGCGGCCCAGGCCGCGGCCCTGCCAGTCGTCGGCCACGGCCAGCGCGAACTCGGCCACCGTGGGCCGCTCGGGATCGCAGACATAGCGGGCGTCGGCAATGACGGCGGGCGATCCGGCATCCCCGGTCTCCACGACCCAGGCGCGGTGCAGGCGCTGGTCCACGTCGATCAGCAGCCGCAGCAGCGCGGGGCTGAGCTCGCGCAGGCCGAAATGGAAGCGCTGTTGGCGCGAGCCCGGCGACAGGCCGTTGAAGAAGGCCTTCTCCGCACCGGCGTCGCCCGGGCCGAGGGCGCGCAGGCGGACGCTGCGGCCGCCCGGCAGGGGCCAGTGCTCGACGGCGACCGTGGTTGCCAGTGCGGCGTTCACGGCCTGGCCTCCAGCGGCTGCAGGTCCAGCACCGCCGGCCCGCTCAGCGCGCTGACGGTGACCGGCTCGCCGGTCTGCACGCTGAAGCCCTGGCCGGGCTCCAGGATGATGTCCCGCGCGTCGTGGTCGATCGTGATCCACAGCGTGCCGGCCGCGCTGGTCAGGCGGGTGGCGCGGGCATTGGCGAGGCGGGAGGCCTGGCCGCGTTGCAGCAGCAGGCGGGTGGTGGCATTGGGCATCGTGTGCTCCTTGGGCGGCGCTGCATGCCGGGTTGGGATGCTTGCATCGTGGCCGTCTGGCGCGGATAGTGAGCGCCGCGCCATCTACCGACAAACGATGATTCGGAAGGCTTCGCATTCCTCCAACTCATGCAAGACAAGCCGCTAGACCGTCTCCCGCCGCTGCAGCTGCTGGCCGCCTTCGAGGCGGCGGCGCGCCACTTGAGCTTCACGCAGGCGGCCGAGGAGCGCTTTGTCACGCAGTCGGCCATGAGCCGGCAGATGCGGGCGCTGGAGGAGGCGCTGGGCGTCACGCTGTTCGAGCGCCGCCACCGCGCGCTCGCGCTGACCGAGGACGGCCAGCGCCTGCATGCCGCCTGCGCCGCCGCGTTGAACACGCTGCGCGTCGCCGTGCGTACCGTGCGCGAGCCGCACCAACGCCAGCTGCTGGCGCTGACGACGACGCCGGGTTTTGCGTCGCTCTGGCTGATCCCGCGCTTGACGGCCTTCACGCGCGCCCACCCGGGCATCGACGTGCGGCTGGACGCCGGCCTGGGCAACCGCAACCTGGCCAGCGAGGGCTTCGACCTCGCCATCCGCTACAGCCCGGTCGGCACGGCCTTGGGGACGCAGCTGTTCGCCGAGTCCATGCTGCCGGTCTGCAGCCCGCGCCTGGTCGATGAGCTGGCGCTGCCGCTGCGCGAGCCGGCCGACCTGGCCCGGCACACGCTGCTGCACCTGGCCATGGACGACGACAGCGCCGGCATGCCGGCCGAATGGGAGCCCTGGCTGAGCGCCTGGGGCCTGGCCGACCTGCGGCCGGTGGCGCGGCTGAGTTTTTCGAGCTATTCGGAGGCGATCGCCGCCGCCGTGGCGGGGCAGGGCGTGGCGCTGGGCCGGCGGCCGCTGGTGGATGCGCTGCTGGCCAGCGGCCAGCTCGTCACGCCCTTCGATGCCGGCATCGCGTCGGCGCGGGCGTATCGGCTCATCGTCGACCCGGCGGCCAAGTCACGGCCGGCGGTCAAGGCCTTCGAGCAGTGGCTGCTGACGCAATGCGCCGGCTGAGCGCGGTCAGCCGGCGAGGCCGGCGTAGACGTGCTGCACGTCGTCGTTGTCGTCCATCGCGGCGAGGAAGCTCTCCACCTCTTCCAGTTGTTCGGCGCTCAGGCTCGCCGGGTCGATGGGGTTCTTGGGCCGGTAGCCCAGCTTGGCGCTCAGCACCGTGAAGCCCTGTGCCGGCAGGGCACGGGCCACGAGGTCGAGGTCGGTCGGGTCGGTCAGGAAGACCGTCACGCCGTCTTCGTCGGCGGGCAGCAGGTCCTGCGCGCCGGCCTCGATGGCGGCCGTGTCGGCGTCCGCCCCCGGCGTGGCGGGTTCGGCTTCGATCAGGCCGAGATGGTCGAAATCCCAGCTCACCGAGCCCGGCGTGCCCTGCTGGCCCTTGCGGAACAGCACGCGCATGTCGGACGCGGCGCGGTTGGTGTTGTCGGTCAGCACCTCCACCATGACCGGCACGCGGTGCGGCGCAAAGCCCTCGTAGATGACCTGATCGAAGTGCACGGTCTCCCCGGTCAGCCCGGCGCCCTTCTTGATGGCGCGGTCCAGCGTGTCCTTGGGCATGGACACCTTGCGCGCCGCCTCCACGGCCATGCGCAGCCTGGCGTTGTCCTTGGGGTCAGCGCCGTTGCGCGCCGCGATCATGATGTCCTTGGCCAGCTTGCCGAACAGCTTGCCCTTGGCATTGGCCGCGATGTCTTTGTGCTTGGCTTTCCATTGGGCGCCCATGGGGTGTCCTGTCTGTCGGTCTGTCGAATGAGCCCAGCGCGGCGGCCGGGTGGGGGGCGCTACTTTACGAGTTGGGAGACTATTTGCCGCGCGCTTCGAATCTATCTAGCAGCTCGTATAGCTGAAGTAGGTCTTCTTTCCAGCCTGGTTCGGCTTCCAAGATGTCGATGCGGTGGCGGACGAGGTGGAACTCGCGTTCGCCACGGATGGAGCCGCGTAGTCTGATCTTTTCGAGCTGCGCCGCGTCCTTGACCAAGAACTCGGGGTAGTGCGCTGCAATCGCGGCACCGAGAGCTTCATTTGCAGCCTTTCTCGCTTCAAGGCGCATCGACCCTAGCAGCATCGGCGTCTCACGAAGACCCTGTTCCATGCCCGCCGCGAGCGCTGAGCGAGGGGCTTCAGTGGGGGCGACGTAGTTGCCTCGAACGTCAGCCCAATTTGCCACAAGTCTTTTTGCTACCGGATCTTCCAGCACCTCGATTGCGCCGTGGAATTGATCGAACACAGCGACCATTCTTGTGAGCCTGTCGATTCGAGTCATGTATCCCCCGTTGATCCAGCCTCAGTCGGAACTGCCCAACGTTGCCGTCACCTTCCGTGTCTGCCCTGCCCGCCACACCGTCAACGTCACCCTGTCCCCGATCTGCCGCGTCTCCAGCAGCGACAGCAGGTCGTCCAGGTCCGCCACCGCCTGCCCGTCGACGGCCGTGATGACGTCGCCCTGCACGATGTGCCCACTGTGGTCGCGGCCATAGGGCTTGAGGCCGGCCGCGGCGGCAGGGCTGCCGGCCGCCACGTTGACGAGCAGCACGCCCTTGGGCGCCCCCAGCGCCTGCGACAGTTGGGCTGGGCCGGACGTCACGCCCAGCGCCGGGCGGATGAAGCGGCCGTCGCGGATGAGCCGCGGCACGATGCGGTTGACCTCGTCGACAGGGATTGCGAAGCCGATGCCCGCGCTCGCGCCGCTTGGGCTGTAGATCGCCGTGTTGACGCCGATGAGGCGGCCGGCCGAATCCAGCAGCGGCCCGCCTGAGTTTCCAGGGTTGATGGCGGCGTCCGTCTGGATCGCACCCTTGATCGTGCGGCGCGTGACGGACTCGATCTCGCGGTTCAGCGCCGACACGATGCCGGTCGTCAAGGTCTGGTCCAGGCCGAAGGGGTTGCCGATGGCATAGACCTTCTGGCCCACCTGCAGCTCGCGGCTGCTGCCGACTGGAATAGCGGGCAGCTTGTCGCGCGGCGCCTCGATGCGCAGCACGGCGATGTCACGGTCGGGGAAGGCGCCGACGAGCCGGGCCGGGTAGCTGCTCTGGTCGGCCAGCGTGACGGTGGCGCGGTCGCCGTCCTGGATGACGTGGAAGTTGGTGACGATGTGGCCGGCCTCGTCCCAGACGAAGCCGGTGCCCGTGCCGCGCGGCTGCTCGCTGGTGCGCAGCGAGAAGAAGTCGCGCTGCACGGCCAGCGTCGTGATGTGAACGACCGAGGGCGACACGCGCTTGAAGACGCCGATGTTGTTCAGCTCCTCGGCGTCGAGCGCGGCACGGGGCGCGATGGCGCGGGGCTGGACGGCGGGGGCAGCCCAGGCCAGCGTCGCGGCGAGCAGCGGGGCAAGAAACAGAGGCTTGATCAACATGGTGAATAAAGCAACGGCGCCCTGCGGCGCCGCTTCATCCAGCGACTCCCACGGAACCGGCTTTGCCGGGCCGTCGGGAGTTGCCAAGGCCAGAGGCCTTGGCCCTCGCCAGGCACAAACAGTCCTCAGGACTGTTTGTGTCCGGGCTCAGCCCCTTGAGGGGGCGGCCGTCAGGCCGCAGGGGGCGGGCGGATTTATGCCTTGCAGTCCTTGCCGCGCGGGCCCTTGAAGCCCTTGGCCTTGGCGTCGGCTTCCTTCATGTATTCGCCTTCCTTGGTCTTGCCGTACCAGCGGTCGCCTTCGCAGTGGTAGACCTTGGTCTTCTCGTTGGCCCAGACCAGGCCGGGGCCGCCGCCGGGCGCGGCCGTGGCGGCCGGCTGCGGGGGCTGGGGCTTGCCGGTCTTGGCGGGCGCCGCTGCCGTGGCCGGGGCAGGTGCCGGCGCGGCGGCGACGGGCTTGGCAGCCGGTGCGGTCGCGGGGGCGGTCGCAGGCGCCGGTGCCGCGGCGTCGCCATACCAGTCCTTCACGCCCTTGTGTCCGCGGCAGGCGCCCTTCTTGGCGCCGCTGTAGTAGCTGCCGTCCTTGCACAGCCCGGTGGTGCCGGCCGGTGCGTCGGCCGGGGGGGCCGCCAGTGCCATCAGCGGCATCGAGGCGGCGAGGAGGGTCGAGATCAGCAATGCCTTCATGTCCACACGCTTTCCATGATTGGCGCCACGGCGGCGCCGGCCCATCTTATGGCGTCAAGCGGCTGCGCTCGTGCCGAATTCGGCGGCGCTGTCGGCCTGGCGCCCGGTTGCTGCGTTAGCCTCCGATCGCATCGGCTTGAAAGGGGTGGCGCATGAAGGTCGTGCATTGGGTTCTGGGTTTGGGGATGGCCTGCGGCCTGTCGGGCGTGGGGGCGCAGCCGGTCTGGAAATGCGAGGTGGCCGGCCAGGTGCGCTACAGCGACCGGCCCTGCGAGGCCGCCGGCCAGCCGCTGCCCGCGCGCCGGCTGCAGCCCAATGTGGCAGGCGGCCTCGCGCCCGAGGCGGTGCGCGCGGCGCTGGCGCCTGCATCGGCCGGGTCGGCGCCGAATGCGCCCGCGGCCAATGCCTGCCCGGGCGACGCGGAGATCCGCGACATGCAGACGCGCGGCAACTCGACGACGCTGGGCGACGCGGAGCGCCAGTTCATGCAGGACGAGCTGCGCCGCGCCTGGCAGTGCCGCAAGGGGCAGGGGCGCTACAGCGAGTCCGACTGGGCCGTGAGCCGCGCGGCCCAGGCTACGCAGTCCAACAACGGCGACCGCGACCGCCGCGACGCCCGCCTGCGCGCCGAGGCCATGCACAGCGCGGCCGACCCGGACGAGGGCGACCGCATCGCGCGCCGCCGCATCGCCGACGAGAGGCTGCGCGCGCAACAGGAGTGGGCGCGCAGGGGCCAGAATCCGGCGTCCACGCCGACTCCCTAGCCATGCCCGAGGCCGCCGCACCGTCTTCCCGTTCCGACCGCCTCGACGCGCTGCGCGGCGCCGCCATCGTCTGGATGGCGGCCTTCCATTTCAGCTTCGACCTGAACCACTTCGGCTGGATTCGCCAGGACTTCTACCGCGACCCGGTCTGGACCTGGCAGCGCGTCTGCATCGTCAGCCTCTTCCTGTTCTGCGCCGGCGGCGGCCAGGCCTTCGCGGTGCTGGGGGGGCAAGGCAGCGGACGGTTCTGGAAGCGCTGGGGCCAGGTGGCCGGCTGCGCGGTGCTGGTGTCACTGGGCTCGTGGGTCATGTTCCCGGGCAGCTGGATCAGCTTCGGTGTGCTGCATGGCATCGCGCTGATGCTGCTGATGCTGCGCCTGGGCCTGGCGAGGCTGCCGAACGTGGCGCTGCTGGGGCTCGCGGCTCTGGCCATCGCGGCGCCGCGCTTCGTGCAGCTGCCCTTCTTCGACACGCGCTGGGCGAACTGGGTGGGCCTGGTCACGCACAAGCCCATCACCGAGGACTATGTGCCGGTGCTGCCCTGGCTGGGCCTGATGCTGCTGGGCTTCGTCGCCACGCGCGCGCGGCCGGGGCTGTGGGCCGGCGCGGCGCCGCGCCCGCTGGCCGTGCTGGGGCGCTGGTCGCTGAGCTTCTACATGCTCCACCAGCCCGTGCTGATCGGCCTGCTGATGGCCGCGCAACTGCTGCACGGCGGGATGCGCGGACAATGACGGCATGAGTTCCGCCAAGTCCGTCCTGTTCGGCTTCCATGCCGTCACCGTCCGCCTCAAGACCCACCCCGGCTCCGTCGCCGAGGTCCATTTCGACCCGGCCCGGCGCGACCAGCGCATGCGCGCCTTCATCGAGCGTGCGAAGGAGGCCGGAGCCAAGCTGGTGGAGAGCAGCGACGAGCGCCTGAGCCAGCTGGCCGGCAGCCCGCGCCACCAGGGCGTCGTCGCCCGCGTGGCGGCCATCGCGCAGCCGCATTCGCTGGACGACGTGCTCGACGCCGTGGAAGGCCCGCCGCTGGTGCTGGTGCTGGACGGCGTGACCGACCCGCACAACCTCGGCGCCTGCCTGCGCGTGGCCGATGGCGCCGGCGCCCATGCCGTCGTCGCGCCCAAGGATCGCGCCGTGGGCCTGAACGCGACGGTGGCCAAGGTGGCCAGCGGCGCGGCCGAGACGGTGCCCTATCTGATGGTCACCAACCTGGCCCGCACGCTGGGCGAACTGAAGGAGCGCGACATCTGGGTCGTCGGCACGTCCGACCGCGCCGAGCGCTCCATCTACGACATCGACCTGAAGCGCCCCGTGGCCCTGGTGCTGGGCGCCGAGGGCGAGGGCATGCGCCAGCTGACGGCCAAGACCTGCGACGAGCTGGTGCGCATCCCGATGGCGGGCGCGGTCGAGAGCCTGAACGTGTCCGTCGCGTCGGGCGTATGCCTGTACGAGGCGCTGCGCCAGCGTTCGGCATCCGGCAGCCGATAATTCTGACTATTCAGAAAAACTGGGAAGCCCGCCATGGCCGTCATCGAAGTCAAGCACCCGCTGGTCAAGCACAAGATCGGCCTGATGCGCGAGGCCGACATCTCGACGAAGAAGTTCCGCGAGCTGACCGGCGAGGTGGCGCGCCTGCTGGCCTACGAGGCGACGGCCGACTTCCCGACCGAGAAGGTCGCGATCGAGTGCTGGAGCGGCCCGGCCGAGGTGGAGCAGATCGCCGGCAAGAAGGTCACCGTCGTGCCCATCCTGCGCGCCGGCCTGGGCATGCTGGATGGCGTGCTGGACATCCTGCCCAACGCCAAGGTCTCGGTCGTCGGCCTGGCGCGCGACCACGAGACGCTCAAGCCGGTGAACTACTTCGACAAGTTCGTCGGCAACCTGGAGGCCCGCACGGCCCTCATCATCGACCCCATGCTGGCCACGGCCGGCAGCATGATCGCCACCGTCGACCTGCTGAAGGCGCGCGGCTGTAGGGACGTGCGCGCGCTGGTGCTGGTGGCCGCGCCCGAGGGCGTGAAGGCGCTCATCGAGGCCCACCCCGACGTGCGCTGCTGGACGGCCGCCATCGACAGCCACCTGAACGATGTCGGCTACATCATCCCGGGCCTGGGCGACGCCGGCGACAAGATCTTCGGTACGAATTGAAGCCCCCCGCCCAGCTTCGCCGCGTTGAACGCGGGCGAAGCTGATCGGCCCCCCGAGGGGGCGGCGATGCTTGCGGCGTTGAGCCGCAAGCATCGCCCTAGGCGGGCCGGCTTGGGAGCGGCCCGGCGCTCGGCCCGCAAAGCCCGTCAGCCGAGCACCTCGGCCAGCGCGCGGCGCAGCAGCGCCAGGCCTTCGTCCACCTCGGCGGCGCTGATGTTCAGCGCCGGCATCAGGCGCAGCAGGTTGGGCCGCGGCGCGTTGAGCAGCAGGCCCACCGGCGCCAGCGCCTGCGCCGCGGCCACCA
This sequence comes from Pelomonas aquatica, assembly GCF_026712205.1. Lineage (GTDB taxonomy): Bacteria > Pseudomonadota > Gammaproteobacteria > Burkholderiales > Burkholderiaceae_C > Pelomonas > Pelomonas aquatica. The sequence goes on along the minus strand of NZ_JAPPUW010000020.1, from coordinate 56,628 downwards.
CCTGGTCGGCGCAGTCGGCCGGCAGCACCAGCGCGCGCAGCAGCCCCAGCCCGCGCTCGCCCTGCAGGGCGTGGTCGCGCGAGATGGCCCGCAGGCCTGCGGACAGCTGCGCGGCGCGCTCGCGCACGCCGGCCAGGAAGTCCGCCCGGCAGATCTCGTCCACGACCGCCAGCCCCACGGCCGCCATCAGCGGGTTGCCGCAGAAGGTGCCGCCCTGGTCGCCGGGCTGGAAGCAGTTGAGGGCCTCCTTGCACAGCAGCGCCGCCAGCGGCACGCCGCCGCCCAGGCCTTTGGCCAGGGTCATGATGTCGGGCTCGATGCCGAACAGCTCGTAGGCGAAGGCTGCTCCGCAGCGGCCGATGCCGGTCTGCACCTCGTCGGCGATCAGCAGCACGCCGCGTTCGGCCGTCAGTGCGCGCAGCTCGCGCACGAAGCCGGGGTCGGCCATCACGACGCCGGCCTCGCCCTGCACGAACTCGATCATCACGGCCACCGTGCGCGGCGACATCGCGCGCTCCACCGAGGCCAGGTCGTTGAGCCTGGCCTTCGCGAAGCCGGTGGGCATGGGCGGGTAGATCTCGCTCCAGCCCGGCTTGCCGGACGCGCTCATCATGGCCAGCGTGCGGCCGTGGAAGCCCTGCTCGAAGCCGATGACCTCGTGCGCGCCGCCGCGCATGCGGCTGCCCCAGCGGCGCGCGAGCTTGACGGCGCCCTCGTTGGCCTCGGCGCCCGAGCTGGCGAGGAAGACGCGGTCGAAGCAGCTCAGGCCCACCAGCCGCGCGGCCAGATCCAGCAGCGGCCGGTTGTAGTAGGCCGGGCTGGGGTTCAGCAGCCGCTGCGACTGCCGCAGCAGGGCCTCGGTGATCAGCGCCGGGCTGTGGCCCAGGCTGTTCACGGCCCAGCCCTGTACCAGGTCCAGGTGGCGCTTGCCGCCTTCGTCGGTCAGCCAGGCGCCCTGGCCCGAGGCGAACACGGTGTCGGGCCGGCGGGTGATGGTGAGGAGGTCTTGTCCGGGGGAGGTCATGGCGCTGCGGTGCCGCTGTGGTCGATGCGGCGGCCAGTGTGCGGCGCGGCGTGCCTGGCCGCCAGGACGCAGTTCCCACCTTTCCTGCCATAGTGGGGCATGGCCTGCCGCATCGTCTTCGTGCTCTTCCCGGGCTTCCAGCAGCTCGACCTGGCCGGCCCGATGGCGGTGTTCGAGGTGGCCCGGCTCGCCCGGCCCGGCAGCTACGACTGGCGGCTGGTGGCCAGCGCGCCGCCGGCCGTGCGCAGTTCCGCCGGCGTGGCCTGGCCGGTGCAGGCCCTGCCGCGCCGGCTGGGTGGCGGGGACACCGTCATGGTGATCGGCGGCGACGGCGTCGATGCCGCCTGCCGGGATGCGCGCCTCGTCGCCTGGCTGCAGCGGGCCAGCCGCTCGGGGGCGCGCATCGCCAGCATCTGCAGCGGCAGCCTGTTGCTGGCGGCGGCCGGCCTGCTGGACGAGCGCACGGCCACGACGCACTGGTCGCGCAGCCGGCAGTTCGCCACCGACTTCCCCGCCGTGCGCCTGCAGCCCGACCGCATCTATGTGCGCGAGCCGGCCCTGCGGCGGCGGCAACTGCCCGAGCTCTGGACCAGCGCCGGCATGACGGCCGGCATCGACCTGTGCCTGGCCCTCGTCGCCCACGACCATGGCGAGGAGGTGGCGAAGCAGGCCGCCCGGCAACTGGTGGTGGAGCGCCGGCGGCCGGGCGGGCAGTCGCAGTTCTCGCCGCTGCTGGACCTGCAGCGCCCGGAGGGCCGCTTCGGTGCGCTGCTCGACGAGGTGCGCCGCGACCTGCGGCAGGACCTCGGCGTGGAGGCGCTGGCCGCACTCGCCTGCATGAGCCCGCGCCACTTCGCGCGCTGCTTCCGGGCCGAGACGGGCGCGACGCCCGCCCAGGCCGTGGAACGCCTGCGGGTGGAGGCGGCGCGGGCGGCGCTGGAGCAGGGGGCGGCGTCGGTGCTGCGCGTGGCCGTGGACTGCGGCTTCGGCAACACCGAGCGCATGCGGCGCGCCTTTCTGCGCCTGCTGGGGCGGCCGCCGGCGGCGCTGCGTTCCGCCGCGGCCTGAACCGCCCGACGCGCTTCTCAGACCAGGCCGAGCGCGCCCAGCAGGCCGCCGGCCAGCACCATCCAGACCAGGCCCAGGCGCGTCTTCAGCGTCAGCAGCACCGTCGCGGCCATCAGTGCCAGCGTGCCCCAGCGGTGCGCGTCGACCTTCAGGAAGGGCAGGGCCAGCAGCCAGCCGGTCGCGATGATGAGGCCCAGCGTCAGCGGCGTCATGCCGGCCGAGAAGGCGCGCAGCACGACATGCTCGCGGTTGGCGCGCGCCCAGCGCGTGGCGGTCAGCGTCAGCACGCTGGACGGCAGCATCATGCCGGCCATGGACGCGGCGGCCCCCGGCAGGCCGGCGACGTTCCAGCCCAGCACCGCGACGAAGAGGATGTTGGGCCCCGGCGCGGCCTGGGCCAGCGCGATGGACGAGGTGAAGGAGGTGTCGGTCAGCCAGCCCGTCCTGTCGACGAGGTAGCGGTGCATCTCCGGCACCGTCGTGATGCCGCCGCCGATGGCCAGCAGCGACAGCGTCAGGAAATGCAGGAAGAGGCTGGAGAGGTCGACGGGCGTGCTCACTGCCTGAGCCTCCACCAGGCGACGAGCATGCCGCTGCCGCCCAGCAGCGCGAGGACGTCGATCAGCGGCCAGCGCAGCAGGCCGATCAGCGCGAAGGCCAGCAGGGCCAGGCCCAGGGCCAGCGGGCGCCCGAGCGGGCTCTTCTTCAGCGCCGGCAGCAGCTTGAGGCCGGTGGCCAGGATGAGCCCGGCCGACACCGCGCCCATGCCGCGCAGCGCGTCCGCGGCGACGGGGTGGCCGGCGACCTGGCCGTAGATGGCGGCCATGCCGAGCACGATGACCGAGGGCACGCCCAGCATGCCGGCCAGCGCGACGACGGCGCCGCGCAGCCCGAAGAAGCGGTCGCCGATCATCATCGACAGGTTGACGATATTGGGCCCCGGCAGCACCTGGGCGATGGCCAGGGTCTCGACGAAGTCCTCCTTGCTCATCCAGCCCAGGCGCTCGACCAGCTCGCGCTGGGCCACGGCCAGCACGCCGCCGAAGCCCTGCAGCGCCAGCCGCGAGAACGCGAGGAAGAGCTCGGTCAGCGACCGCGGCCGGTTCTGGCTCATTCAGCGCAGAACCTTGAGCGCCTCGGGGTTGACGATGTTCGTCGGCCGCGACTGCATGAAGTTCAGCACATTGTCGAAGGCGGCGTCGAAGTAGAGCTCGTAACCGTCCTGCTCGACATAGCCGATATGGGGCGTGCAGACCGCGTTCTCCAGCCGCAGCAGCGGGTGGCCCTGCAGGATGGGCTCGCTCTCGAACACGTCGATGGCGGCCATGCCGGGGCGGCCGCGGTTCAGCGCGGACACCAGCGCGTTCTCCTGCAGCAGCTCGGCCCGCGAGGTGTTCACGAACAGCGCGGTCGGCTTCATCTGCGCGAGGTCTTCGGGCGTGACGATGCCGCGGGTCGCGTTGCACAGGCGCAGGTGCACGCTCAGCACGTCGGCCTCGGCGAAGAAGGCCTCGCGGCTGGCCGCGGCCTCGTGGCCGTCGGCCTCGGCCTTCAGCCGCGAGGACTCGCTGCCCCAGACTAGCACCGTCATGCCGAAGGCGCGGCCGTAGCCGGCGACGAGCTGGCCGATCTTGCCGTAGCCCCAGATGCCCAGCGTCCTGCCCTTGAGCACCATGCCGACGCCGAAATTGGCCGGCATGGAGGCCGCCTTCAGCCCCGCCTGCTGCCAGGCGCCGTGCTTGAGGTTGCCGATGTACTGCGGCAGCCGACGCATGGACGCCATGATGAGGGCCCAGGTCAGTTCGGCCGGCGCGACCGGGCTGCCCATGCCCTCGGCCACCGCGATGCCCAGTCGCGTGCAGGCCTCGACGTCGATGTGGCTGCCGACGCGGCCGGTCTGCGAGATGAGCTTGAGCTTGGGCAGCTTCTCGAGCAGCTGGCGCGGGAAGGCGGTGCGCTCGCGGATCAGCACCAGCACCTCGGCGTCGCGCAGCCGCACGGAGAGTTGCCCGATGCCCTTCACCGTGTTGGTGAACACCTTGGCGTTCAGGGGCTCCAGCTTGGCTGCGCAGCGCAGTTTTCGGACGGCGTCCTGGTAGTCGTCAAGAATGATCACGTTCATGGCTCGGGGCATTTTGCCCCGCCGTGCGGCAAGCGTCGGCCGTGCTGGCTACGATAGTTTTCCCGCAAAGGAGACCCCCGATGACGAAGATCTCGATGCATGCCGCGAGCGTTCCCGCCTTCGCGAAGATGCTGGGCAACATGCTGAGCTGGCTGGAAGCCGCCAAGGCCCATGCCGAGGCGCGCAAGTTCCCGGCCGACAACTACCTGGGCCTGCGTCTGGCGCCCGACATGCTGCCGTTCACGAAGCAGATCCAGATCGCCAGCGACGCGGCCAAGGGCTGCGTGGCCCGCCTGGCCGGCCAGGAGATCCCGAAGTACGAGGACGACGAGGCGACGCTGGCCGAACTGGCCGAGCGCATCCGCAAGACGCGCGACTATGTGCTGTCGGTGCCGGCGGCGGCCTTCGAGGGCAGCGAGGACCGCGAGATCACGATCCCGCGCCGCTCGGGCGAGGCGCTGAAGTTCGACGGGCTGAGCTATCTGACGCATTTCGCCCAGCCCAACTTCTATTTCCACGCCACCACCACTTACGCGCTGTTGCGCCATGCCGGCGTGCCGCTGGGCAAGAGCGATTACCTGGGCTGAGCGAAGGCCGGGGGCGGCTGCCAGCCGCTCCTGGCTTCGATGGGCAAGCCCTGTCGGCGGCGGTTCACGACCTGTCCCGATTCCTTCAGGCGGCAGCCTGGGTGGCGCTCAGGCCGTTGCGGAAATGGGCGCTGACGAGGCTGCGGCAGGCCTGGGCGTCGCGCGCCAGCAGCGCGGCGACGATGGCCCGGTGCTCGTCCAGCGATTCCGCCAGCCGGCCCTCGCGGAACAGCGAATGGTGGCGGTTGAGCTTCATCAGCCGGCGCAGATCGCCCACGATCTGCAGCCGCCAGCGGTTGCCGTCGATCTCCAGCACGCGCAGGTGGAAGCGCTCGTTGGCGGCGAAGAAGCGGTCCTGGTCGGGGAGGGCGTCCTCCAACTCGCGGTGCAACTGGCCGAGTTCGGCCAACTCGGCGTTCGTGGCGCGGCTGGCCACCTCGGCGGCCGCGTCACTTTCGAGCAGCGACAGCAGTTGGTAGGCTTCCCGCACGTCGCGCTCGCTCATCTCGGTCACGTAGGCGCCGCGGCGCAGCTTCATCGTCACCAGGCCTTCGGCGGCCAGCACCTTCAGCGCCTCGCGCAGCGGCGTGCGGCTGATGCCCAGTTCGCCGCAGAGCTTGAGCTCGTCGATCCACGAGCCCGGCTCCAGCTCGCGGCCCAGGATGCGCTGGCGCAGCCGGTCGGCCACCTGCTCGTACAGGGCCGTGGAGGCGAGTGGGGCGGCGTGCCGGTCGGTCATGGGCGGGGCGGGTGTCAGTTCAGTGTAGCGCTTCTGAATTTATAATTATGAATGACGAATCGGCTAAGATGCCGACCGAGTTACAGGAGAGTTTCGATGTCGGATGCCAGCCGCGCCGCAGGCGCCCCGGAGTTCAAGACCGCCACGCTGGAGCAGTGGAACAAGGCAGCAGCCAAGTCCGCCCCGGGCGGTGACGTGGCTGCGCTGAACTGGGTCACGCCCGAGGGCCTGACGGTCAAGCCGCTCTACACCGCGGCCGACACGGCCGGCCTGCCGCATGCCGACACCTTGCCCGGCTTCGAACCCTTCCTGCGCGGCCCGCAGGCGACGATGTATGCCGCGCGGCCCTGGACCATCCGCCAGTACGCCGGCTTCTCCACCGCCGAGGAGAGCAATGCCTTTTATAGAAAGGCGCTCGCCGCCGGCGGCCAGGGCGTGTCGGTGGCCTTCGACCTGGCCACCCACCGCGGCTACGACAGCGACCATCCGCGCGTGACGGGCGACGTCGGCAAGGCCGGCGTGGCCATCGATTCGGTGGAGGACATGAAGATCCTGTTCGACGGCATCCCGCTGGACAAGGTCTCGGTGTCGATGACGATGAACGGTGCCGTGCTGCCGGTGCTGGCCGGCTATGTCGTGGCGGCGGAAGAGCAGGGCGTGGGCCAGCAGCAGCTGGCGGGGACCATCCAGAACGACATCCTGAAGGAGTTCATGGTCCGCAACACCTATATCTACCCGCCGGAGCCATCGATGCGCATCGTCGGCGACATCATCGAGTACACGGCCCGGGAGTGCCCCAGGTTCAACTCCATCTCCATCTCGGGCTATCACATGCAGGAGGCGGGCGCCAACCAGGCGCTGGAGCTGGCCTTCACGCTGGCAGACGGCCAGGAGTATGTGAGGACCGCGATGGCCAAGGGCCTGAGCGTGGACGACTTCGCGCCGCGCCTGTCCTTCTTCTGGGCCATCGGGATGAACTTCTATCTCGAGATCGCCAAGATGCGCGCCGCGCGCCTGCTGTGGTGCCGCATCATGAAGGACTTCGGCGCTGCGTCGCCCAAGAGCCTGATGCTGCGCACCCACTGCCAGACTTCGGGATGGAGCCTGACCGAGCAGGACCCGTACAACAACGTCGTGCGCACCACCATCGAGGCCATGGCCGCCGTGTTCGGCGGCACGCAATCCCTGCACACCAACTCGCTGGACGAGGCCATCGCGCTGCCCACCGAGTTCAGCAGCCGCATCGCGCGCAACACCCAGCTCATCATCCAGGAAGAGACCCACATCACCAGCGTCGTCGACCCCTGGGCCGGCAGCTACATGATGGAGAAGCTCACCCAGGACATGGCCGACAAGGCCTGGGCCATCATCGAGGAGGTGAACGCCCAGGGCGGCATGATCAAGGCGGTGGATTCGGGCTGGGCCAAGCTCAAGATCGAGGCCAGCGCGGCGGAGAAGCAGGCCCGCATCGACTCCGGCGCCGACGTCATCGTCGGCGTCAACAAGTACAAGCTCGCCAAGGAAGACCCGGTCGAGATCCTGGAAGTGGACAACGTCAAGGTGCGCGACGCACAGATTGAGCGGCTGAAGAAGATCAAGGCCACGCGCAATGCCGAGTCGGTCCAGGCGGCGCTGGCCGCGCTGACCCAGGCGGCCGAGACCGGCGAGGGCAACCTGCTGGACCTCAGCATTCAGGCCGTGCGCGTGCGCGCGACGGTGGGCGAGATCTCCGACGCGTTGGAAGCCGTCTTTGGCCGCCACCGCGCCGACACCCACAAGGTCAGCGGCGTCTATGCCGCGGCCTATGACTCGGCCGAGGGCTGGGCCAAGCTGCAGGGCGAGATCGCCGCATTCGGCGACGAACAAGGCCGGCGCCCGCGCGTGATGATCGCCAAGCTCGGCCAGGACGGCCACGACCGCGGCGCCAAGGTCGTCGCCACCGCGTTTGCCGACCTCGGCTTCGACGTCGACATCGGCCCGTTGTTCCAGACCCCTGAGGAGTGCGCCCGCCAGGCCATCGAGAACGACGTGCACGCCGTGGGCGTGTCGACGCTGGCCGCCGGCCACAAGACGCTGGTGCCGGCCATCCTCGCCGAGCTGAAGAAGCAGGGCGCCGACGACATCATCGTCTTCGTCGGCGGCGTCATCCCGCAGCAGGACTACGACTTCCTGTACGAGGCCGGCGTCAAGGGCATCTATGGCCCGGGCACGCCCATCCCGGCCAGCGCCAAGAGCGTGCTGGAGTCCATCAAGGCGCAACTGGCTGGAGTGACCGCCTGATGACGCCGACGCTGGCGCCCGTTGCCGACGAGGACTTCGAGGCCATGCTGGCCCTGCGCATCGAGGCGCTGCGCGAGAGCCTGGAGCGGCTGGGCCGCTTCAACCCCGACGTCGCCCGGGCGCGGCTGAAGAGCCAGTTCCGGCCCGAGTGGATGCAGCACCTCGTCGTCGACGGCGAGCGCGTCGGCTATTTCACTGTTGAGCCGCGCGACGGCGAGTTGCGTCTGCACCACCTCTATCTGCGGCCGGCCGCGCAAGGGCAGGGCGTCGGCGCCTGGGTGCTCGACCTGATCAAGTCACGAGGTCTGCCGATCACGCTGGCCGCGTTGCGCGACAGCCGTGCCAACGACTTCTATCGTCGCCACGGCTTCCGTGCCGTCGAGGAACAGGACTTCGACATCGAATACCGCTGGGAGGCCGCTTGAGCCTCGCTGAGCCGCTGCAGGGCGGCGACCGCCGCGCGCTGGCCAAGGCCATCACGCTGATCGAGTCCACCCGGGCCGACCACCGCGAGCAGGCCGACGCGCTGTTGACCGCGCTGATGCCCGCCACCGGCGGCGCGCTGCGGCTGGGCATCTCCGGCGTGCCGGGCGTGGGCAAGAGCACCTTCATCGAGGCCCTGGGCGTCTTCCTGCTGGAGCGCGGCCACCGCGTCGCGGTGCTGACGATTGACCCCTCCAGCAGCGTGTCCGGCGGCGCCATCCTGGGCGACAAGACGCGCATGGAGAAGCTCTCCATGGACACGCGTGCCTTCATCCGCCCCAGCCCCAGCGGCGGCACGCTGGGCGGTGTGGCCGAGAAGACGCGTGAGGCCCTGCTGCTGTGCGAGGCGGCGGGCTTCGACGTCGTCATCGTCGAGACCGTCGGCGTGGGCCAGAGCGAAACCGCCGTGGCCGGCATGACCGACCTCTACCTGCTGCTGCAGTTGCCCAATGCCGGCGACGACCTGCAGGCCATCAAGAAGGGCGTCATGGAGCTGGCCGACCTCGTCGTCATCAACAAGGCCGACCTGGACCAGGCCGCCGCGATGCGCGCGCAGGCGCAGATCACGTCGGCGCTGCGGCTGCTGCCCACCCATGCCCATGCCACGCAGCGCGTCATGAAGGTCAGCGCGCTGAAGTCCGACGGCATCGAACCCGTGTGGGCCGCGCTGACGGCGCTGCGCACCGAGCGCGAGGCCAGCGGCGCCTGGGGCGCCAGGCGCCGCGAGCAGTCGCTGGCCTGGATGTGGGAGCGTATCCAGTCCGGGCTGAAGCAGGCCTTCATGGCCCATCCCGGCGTGCATGCGCAGCTGGACATCACCACGGCCGCCGTGCGCGAAGGCCGCACGCCGGCCTCCACCGCCGCCCGCCAGCTGCTGGCGGCCTTTCAAGCCGGGAGCGTCGCATGATCACGGGCCTGCATCACCTCAACCTGCGCGCGCCTGCTCCGATGCTCGCCGTGCTGCGCGATTTCTACCGCGATGCGCTCGGCCTCGAACCCGGCCCGCGGCCGAACTTCGGCACGTCCGGCTACTGGCTCTATGCGGGCGGCCACCCGGTGCTGCACCTGTCCGAGCAGGCGCCGCACGAGCCGCGGCGCGGCGCCGTGGACCCGGCCGCGCCGACGACCTACGACCACACCGCCTTTGCCGGCACCGACCCCGAGGCCACCGCCGCGCAGCTGCGCCAGCTGGGCGTGGCCTTTCACGAATCCCGCTCGGCCGTGACCGGCCAGCACCAGTTCTTCCTGCAAGACCCCGCCGGCAACGGCGTGGAGATCAATTTCCCGTTCTGAAGAGAGCCGACCACCATGCACGACATCCTGCAAGCACTCGAAGCCAAGCGCGCCCGCGCCCGGCTGGGCGGCGGCGAGAAGCGCATCGCCGCCCAGCACGCCAAGGGCAAGCTGACCGCCCGCGAGCGGCTGGAGCTGTTGTTCGACGAGGGCAGCTTCGAGGAATGGGACATGTTCGTCGAGCACCGCTGCGTCGACTTCGGCATGGCCGACAACAAGATCCCCGGCGATGGCGTCGTGACCGGCTACGGCATGATCAACGGCCGCCTGGCCTTCGCCTTCAGCCAGGACTTCACCGTCTTCGGTGGCGCGCTGTCCGAGGCCCATGCCGAGAAGATCTGCAAGGTGATGGACCAGGCGATGAAGGTCGGCGCCCCGGTCATCGGCCTGAACGACTCGGGCGGCGCGCGCATCCAGGAGGGCGTCGCCAGCTTGGGCGGCTATGCCGACGTGTTCCAGAAGAACGTGCTGGCCTCGGGCGTGATTCCGCAGATCAGCATGATCATGGGCCCCTGCGCCGGCGGCGCGGTCTACTCGCCGGCCATGACGGACTTCATCTTCATGGTGAAGGACAGCAGCTATATGTTCGTCACCGGCCCCGAGGTCGTGAAGACCGTGACGCACGAGGAAGTGACGGCCGAGGAACTTGGCGGCGCGACGACGCACAGCACGCGCAGCGGCGTGGCCGACCTGGCCTTCGAGAACGACGTCGAGGCGCTGCTGATGCTGCGCCGCTTCTTCAACTACCTGCCGCTGTCCAACCGCGAGAAGGCGCCCGTGCGTCCCAGCGGCGACCCGGCCGGCCGGCTCGACCTGTCGCTGGACACGCTGGTGCCCGACAACCCGAACAAGCCCTATGACATCAAGGAGCTGATCCTCAAGGCCGTCGATGACGGCGACTTCTTCGAGCTGCAGCCCGACTACGCGAAGAACATCGTCACCGGCTTCGCCCGCATGGAGGGCCAGACGGTCGGCATCGTCGCCAACCAGCCCCTCGTGCTGGCCGGCTGCCTGGACATCAAGAGCAGCATCAAGGCCGCGCGCTTCGTGCGCTTCTGCGACGCCTTCCACATCCCCGTCATCACCTTCGTCGACGTGCCCGGCTTCATGCCCGGCACCAGCCAGGAATACGGCGGCATCATCAAGCACGGCGCCAAGCTGCTGTACGCCTACGCCGAGGCCACCGTGCCCAAGATCACCGTCATCACCCGCAAGGCCTATGGAGGCGCCTACGACGTGATGGCCTCCAAGCATCTGCGCGGCGACGTGAACTTCGCCTGGCCCAACGCCGAGATCGCCGTGATGGGCGCCAAGGGCGCCGTCGAGATCATCTTCCGCGAGGACAAGGGCGACCCCGAGAAGCTCGCGGCCAAGGAGGCCGAGTACAAGGCCCGCTTCGCCAACCCCTTCGTGGCCGGCAGCCGCGGCTTCATCGACGACGTCATCCAGCCCCACGAGACGCGCAAGCGCATCTGCCGCTCGCTGGCGATGCTGAAGGACAAGAAGCTCGACAACCCGTGGCGCAAGCACGGCAACATCCCGCTCTGACGGCCATGGCCAAGGCAACCTGTGCCGCCGAAGCGAAGCGGCTCACCGACATCCCCAACATCGGCAAGGCCCTGGAGGCCGACCTGATCGGCCTGGGGCTGCCGACGCCTGCACATGTGAAGGCCATGGACCCCTTCGAGACCTACGACCGCCTTCGCGACGCCCAGGGCCGGCTGCACGACCCCTGCGTGCTGGACACCTTCATGGTCGCGCACGACTTCATGAACGGCGGGCCCGCCCAGCCGTGGTGGAACTTCACCGAGCAGCGCAAGAAGCTGTTCGCGAAAACGAAATGAGCAGGCAGGGTGCGATGTCGTTCGCGGGCCTCCAGATGCTGCGTGCATTTGCGGCCTGGCTGGTCGTGCTGCATCACTACCACCAACTGATCCACGGGTTCGACAAGTCCACGCTGGTGGGGCGGCTGCTCGTCGAGGCCGGGCCCTACGGCGTTGACGTGTTCTTCGTCATCAGCGGTTTCATCATGCACAGCTCGCTGACCGGGCGCGAGCAGCGACCTGCAGACTTCCTGATGCGTCGAGTCGATCGCATCGTGCCGGCCTATTGGCTGGCGACGGTTGTGTTCGCGGTCTGCGTTGCCGTACTGGGGCGTGCCGAAGACCGCTGGACTCAATGGGACGCGCAGCGCCTGATCCTGTCTGCGCTGTTCATTCCCCACAAGCACCTAAGCAGCATGGGTCAGTACCCCGTGCTCACGGTCGGCTGGTCGCTCAACTTCGAGATGTTCTTCTACACGTTCCTGACCTTGATGCTGGTCTTGGCGGGACGATTCTGGATGTGGGCGGTCGCCTTGCTGCTGGTTGCCCTGCCATGGATCTGGCCTGTCAATGCCCCCTGGGCCGCAGTGCTCGCGTCACCGCTGCTGTTGTTCTTCGTCGCGGGCTTGCTCATCAGCCGCTGCTTGCAGTGGATGCAGGCTCGCGGCACGGCAGGTTCGCCATCCTGGCGGCTTGAGCTGCTGTTCGCGGTGCTCGTGTCGATCTGGACCTTCGCCTATCTCGGCTTCAAGCCCCTGCCACTGCTATGGCGATTCGATTTCCCGTTGCGGTTGCTGACTGCAGTTGCCGCCGTGGTGATGGTCATCCGGTGCGAGGGCTGGCTGGCGGGCAGGCCGTCGCTGGGCTGGCTGGTCCGACTGGGCGACGCTTCCTACTCCACCTACCTGGTCCACCCCATCGTATTGGTGCTGATGCTGGCCCTGCCCTGGGTCGTGGTCGGGCCCGACCTGCAGCCCCTGGCCCTGCTGGCCTACGTGGCCGGAACGCTGGGGCTGTCCCTTGTTTTTCATCGTTATGTAGAGAGCCGTCGCTGGTTCACGCGAAGCCTGACCGCTAGAGGTGCAAATGTTTAAGAAGATCCTGATCGCCAACCGGGGTGAAATCGCCTGCCGGGTTATCGCAACGGCGAAGAAGATGGGCATTGCCACCGTCGCCGTCTACTCCGAGGCCGACAAGGATGCCCGCCATGTCGAGCTGGCCGACGAGGCCGTGCTGCTCGGCCCGGCGCCGTCGCGCGAGAGCTATCTCGTCGCCGACAAGATCATTGCCGCCTGCAAGCAGACCGGCGCCGAGGCGCTGCACCCGGGCTACGGCTTCCTGTCCGAGAACGAGGACTTCGCGCGCCGCTGCGAGGCCGAGGGTATCGTCTTCATCGGCCCCAAGCACTACAGCATCGCGGCCATGGGCGACAAGATCGCGTCCAAGAAGCTGGCCAATGAAGCCCAGGTCAGCACCATCCCCGGCCACAACGAGCCCATCCTGTCGCCGGAAGAGGCGGTAGCGATCGCGCAACGCATCGGCTATCCGGTCATGATCAAGGCCAGCGCCGGCGGCGGTGGCAAGGGCCTGCGCGTGGCCTTCAACGACAAGGAATGCTTCGAGGGCTTCAGCTCCTGCCGCAACGAGGCGCGCAACAGCTTCGGCGACGACCGCGTCTTCATGGAGAAGTTCGTCGAGCAGCCGCGCCACATCGAGATCCAGGTGCTGGGCGACGGCCACGGCAACGTCGTCTACCTGCACGAGCGCGAGTGCTCCATCCAGCGCCGCCACCAGAAGGTCATCGAGGAGGCGCCGTCGCCCTTCATCAGCGAGGCCACGCGCAAGGCCATGGGCGAGCAGGCCGTGGCCCTGGCCAAGGCCGTCAACTACCAGAGCGCCGGCACCGTGGAGTTCGTCGTCGGCAAGGACCAGGACTTCTACTTCCTGGAGATGAACACGCGGCTGCAGGTCGAGCACCCGGTGACGGAATGCATCACGGGGCTGGACCTCGTCGAGCAGATGATCCGCGTCGCGGCCGGGGAGGCGCTGACCTTCAAGCAGGCCGACATCAGGCGCGACGGCTGGGCCATTGAATGCCGCATCAATGCGGAAGACCCCTTCCGCAACTTCCTGCCCTCGACCGGCCGCCTGGTGCGCTACCAGCCGCCCGAGGCCTCGATGGAGGCTGCCAGCCCCCGCTCGCTGGGTACAGCGAACGCCCCCCAAGGGGGCGCGGCCGACCTTGGGAGCGGCCCGGCGGTCGGCCTGGCCGAGCCGCAGCGCTTCGGCGTGCGCGTGGACACCGGCGTCTACGAAGGCGGCGAGATCCCGATGTTCTACGACTCGATGATCGCCAAGCTCATCGTGCACGGCAAGGATCGCACCGAGGCCATCGCCAAGATGCGCGAGGCGCTGAACGGCTTCGTCATCCGCGGCGTGTCCAGCAACATTCCCTTCCAGGCCGCGTTGCTGGCGCATCCAGACTTCGCCACCGGCAACTTCAACACCGGCTTCATCGCCCAGCATTACGCGGGCGGCTTCAAGGCCGAGGACGTGCCGCACGACGACCCGCTCTTCCTCGTCGCGCTGGCCGGCTTCATCCGCCGCAAGGCGCGTGAGCGCGAGGCCGGCATCAGCGGCCAGCTGCCGGGCCACGAGGTGCAGATCGAGCACGACTACGTCGCCGTCGTGAACCTGGGCGGCGGCCGCTCCGAGCCGCATGCGCTGCGCATCACCGAGTTCGCCGGCGCGCTGGGCGAGGCGCGCGTGCAGGTGGGGGGCAAGGACTTTCGGCTTGTCTCCGGCTCGCGGCTGAACGATGTGCGCATCAGCGGCACGGTCAACGGCCAGGCCTTCACGGCCCAGGCCGAGCGCGGCACGGCCAAGAACCCGCTGGCCTACCGCATCCAGCACGGCGGGCGCTCCGTCGAGCTGACCGTGCTGAGCCCGCGCGCGGCCGAGCTGCAGGCGCTGATGCCCTACAAGGCGCCGCCGGACACGTCCAAGCTGCTGCTGTCGCCGATGCCGGGCCTGCTGGTGCAGCTGGCGGCCCAGGTCGGCCAGACCGTTCAGGCCGGCGAAAGGCTCGCGGTCATCGAGGCGATGAAGATGGAGAACATCCTCAGCGCCAGCCAGGACGTCACCGTGGCCGAGGTGCTGGCCAGGCCGGGCGAGAGCCTGTCGGTGGACCAACCCATCCTGAGGTTCGCGTGATGAAGCCCTACCGCATCCTCGGCATCCAGCAGATCGCCATCGGCGGCCCCGACAAGGCCGCGCTGCGCAAGCTCTGGGTGGATGTGCTGGGCCTGCAGCTCACCGGCAATTTCGTGTCCGCGCGGGAGAACGTGGACGAGGACATCTGCGCCATCGGCCAGGGGCCGCACAAGGTCGAGGTGGACCTGATGCAGCCGCTGGACCCCGACAAGAAGCCCGCCGTGCACACGACGCCGCTGAACCATGTCGGCCTGTGGGTGGACGACCTGCCCAAGGCCGTCGAGTGGATGAGCGCCAACGGCGTGCGCTTCGCGCCCGGCGGCATCCGCAAGGGCGCGGCCGGTTTCGACATCTGCTTCATCCACCCGAAGAGCAATGACGAATTCCCGATCGGCGGCGAAGGCGTGCTGATCGAGCTCGTGCAGGCGCCGCCCGAGGTCGTCGCGGCGCTGGGCTGATTTCACAGCCCCGTCAAAGCTCGCTTGCCGGCCCGCGAAGCGGTTCGCTGCCGGCGAAGCGGCGATTCCCGACTTGCCGCTTCCGCGCAGCCGTACCGCTGCGTAACCTGAGGCCTGCAAAACTTGCGCGTGCCGCGCTGGGCTGACCGGCCCGTGGCACACCGGGAGGCGCGGTGGCCACAAGCCGGCGTGTGGATTCGGTCGCAAGGCTTTGCACTGATGGGGCCAGAATCGGCGTCTTTTGTCCGTCACGCCGCCCGATGCGCCCGATCTTCCCGCTGCTGGCCCTGCTGCTGCCCACGCTGGCGCAGGCCTGGGGCAACCACAGCCCCATGTGCTACCGCGCCTTCGAGCGCATGCCCGAGGTCGCGAATGCCGCGCCCGTGACGGCCGAACCCCTCGTCGATTTCCTGCGCAGCCAGGAGGCGCCCATCGCCGCCTTGCTGGACGGGCAGGAAGCCGCCTCCCGCGAGCACCTGAAGACCTATGCGCCGCGGCCCGAGGCGCTGCGCTTCACGGCCGATGCCCGGCGCAGCGATGCCGACCGTCGTGCCGCCTTGCTGCGGGCGCTGCGGCTTTCGCCGCAATCCAGGCTGGCGCTCTATCTGCAGCCTGACCCGCGCGAGCCCGACACGCAGAGGCCGCCACTGGATGCCGCCCTCGTCACCGCCGTGAAGCCCGGTGCCGGCGCGACGCAGCGCTTCATCGCGCTCAGCCCCGGCGAGGCGGTGGCGCCGCTGGCCGTGCTGGCCTCGGCCTGCGACGAGCCCGACTACGGCCACGACCTCAATCTCTTCGACGACAACCCCGGCCACCCCGGCTACGGCTTCGGCAGGCAGCCCTTCGGCAATCCGGCCGTCGCCATCGGCTCGCAGGCGCCTTTCCACATGGGCTTCTTCCACCAGGGGGCCATCTTCGACATGCTGGCGCCGGGCTTCACGCGCAGCTTCGTCGAGATGCGCGTGATGCAGTACGCCGGCCTGGCCCAACTGGCCTGGCGCAGCGGCCATGCCTACTGGGGCTGGCGCTTCGCCGGCATGGCGCTGCACCACATCGAGGATCTGACCCAGCCCTACCACGCCAGCGCGGCGCCCGGCGCCACGCTCGGCCGCATGCTGTGGGCCAATCTGCAGGCGGGGCTCGGCGCGGCGGCGGAGCTGCACGGCCTCGTCGTGTTGCAGGGCAACCGGCATTTCGTGCTGGAGAAGTTCCAGACGAACTGGATCCTGGACGATGCACGCCAGCGGCGTGACGGGCCGCTGGAGCTGGCGCTGCGCGACGCGAGCCGCGATGCGCGCTACCCGGCCTGGGGCTGGGCCTATGCGCGCGACGTCGTCGCGGCCGAGGCCCATGCGGCCGGGCCGGCGACGGACGCGGCCGTCGTGGCCGGCGCACCGGCACGTTTCGTCAGCGACCCGGGGCTGGACTTCGCGGCCGACGAGGCGCGCTACGGCCCCGAGCTGGAGCGCGACACGCAGGGCCGGCACCCGGCCCTGCAGCGCCAGGTCGCCGAACTGCTCGGCCATTTCGGCGCGCACAGCCGCAATGCGCTGCGGGGCATGCTGAAGGAAGCCGGGAAATCGCCCCGTTGAATTTCGTCTCTGGCGAAATCTCTATCGTTTCTTGGCGCAGAATTGCGTTCTTCACGAAGGCTATGCTGGAGTCAGACGATATGCGCCACGACCTCACCACCCTCAACCTCGTGCTGGCCATCGAGCAGACCCGCTCGATCACGCGCGGCGCGGCCCAGGAGCATCTGGCCCTGGCCGCGGCGAGCAAGCGCCTGTCCGACCTGGAAAGCCGCCTCGGCGTGCAGCTCTTCGAGCGGCGCGCGCGGGGCGTCGAGCCGACCGAGGCGGGGCGGGCGCTGGTGCGCCACATCCGTTCGCTGCACGCGTCCCTCTATGCCCTCGAGACCGAGGTCATGGAGTTCTCGCGCGGCATCAAGGGCCATCTGCGCATCGCGGCCAACAGCAGTGCGATCACCGAGGCGCTGCCGCCGCATCTGGTGGGCTTCTCGCAGGCCCATGGCCAGATCCGCATCAGCCTCGAGGACCTGACCAGCGCCGAGGCGCAGGCCGCGGTCGCCGAGGGCAGGGCGGACGTTGGCGTGTTCTCGCCGCCGCTGCTGGACAACCGCCTGCAGACCTGGGTCTTCGCCCACGGCCGGCTGGCGGCCCTGGTGCCGCTGAAGCACCCGCTGGCGCAGCGCGAGGAAGTCACCTTCGACGACCTGTTGGCCTACGACCTCATCGGCCTGCACGCGGGCGCCAGCGCCCAGGAGCTGATGCGCGAGCAGGCCGCGGCGCGCGGCAGGACGCTGAACGCGCGCTGGCAGGTGCGCGGCTTCGACGCCATCGCCCAGCTCGTCGAGGCGGGCCTGGGCGTGGCCGTGCTGCCCGAGCAGCCGGCCGAGCGCTTCACGCGCGTCTTCGGCGTGCGCTGCCTGCGCCTTGAAGAGCCCTGGGCCGAGCGCGAATATGTGTTGGGTGTGCTGCGCCAGCAGCGCCTGCCCACCGTGGTGCAACGCTTCGTGGACACCCTCATTCCCCGAGACAAGCAATGATTCCATTTAACGCCGTTCACGGCGCGCGCCGGGCCGAGCGCCGGGCCGCTCCCAAGCCGGCCCGTATCCCCTCGGGGGATCGGCTGGTGCACTCGCCAGACGAGGGGCAGACATGACGACCTCCCGTACCCTTTACGACAAGCTCTGGGACGAGCATGTCGTGCACTCCGAACCGGATGGCACGGCACTGCTCTACATCGACCGCCACCTCGTGCACGAGGTGACCAGCCCGCAGGCCTTCGAAGGCCTGGACCTGGCGGGCCGCAAGGTCTGGCGCCTGTCCGCCAACCTGGCCGTCAGCGACCACAACGTGCCGACGACCGACCGCTCCCACGGCATCGCCGACCCGGTCTCGAAGCTGCAGGTCGACACGCTGGACGCCAACTGCGACCGCGTCGGCATCACGCAGTTCAAGATGAACGACAAGCGCCAGGGCATCGTGCATGTCATCGGCCCGGAGCAGGGCGCCACGCTGCCCGGCATGACCGTCGTCTGCGGCGACAGCCACACGTCCACGCACGGTGCCTTCGGCGCGCTGGCCCACGGCATCGGCACCAGCGAGGTCGAGCATGTGCTGGCCACGCAGACGCTGTCGGCCAAGAAGGCCAGGAACCTGCTCGTCAAGGTCGAAGGCCAATGCGCCAAGGGCGTCGGCGCCAAGGACATCGTGCTGGCCATCATCGGCCGCATCGGCACGGCCGGCGGCACCGGCTACACCATCGAGTTCGCCGGCTCGGCCATCCGCGCGCTGAGCATGGAAGGCCGCATGACGGTCTGCAACATGGCCATCGAGGCGGGCGCACGCGCCGGCCTGATCGCCGTGGACGACACGACGATCAACTACGTGCAGGGCCGCCCCTTCTCGCCGCAGGGCGTGGAATGGGACCAGGCCGTCGCCTACTGGCGCACGCTGCACTCCGACCCCGGCGCCCACTTCGACAAGGTCGTCGAGATCGATGCCGCGCAGATCCGCCCGCAGGTTACCTGGGGCACCTCGCCCGAGATGGTGCTGTCCATCGACGACCGCGTACCCGACCCCGACAAGGAGCGCGACGCCGTCAAGCGCGGCGCCATCGAGCGCGCGCTGACCTATATGGCGCTGGAGCCCAACAAGGCCATCAGCGACATCCACGTCGACAAGGTATTCATCGGCTCCTGCACCAACAGCCGCATCGAGGACATGCGCGAGGCCGCGGCCGTCGTGCGTCGCGTGGGCGGACGTGTGGCCCGGAACATCAAGCTGGCCCTGGTTGTGCCGGGCTCGGGCCTTGTGAAGGCGCAGGCCGAAGCCGAAGGCCTGGACCAGGTCTTCAAGGCCGCCGGCTTCGAATGGCGCGAGCCGGGCTGCTCGATGTGCCTCGCGATGAACGCCGACCGGCTGGAGCCGGGCGAGCGTTGCGCCTCCACGAGCAACCGCAATTTCGAAGGCCGCCAGGGCGCCGGTGGGCGCACTCACTTGGTCAGCCCGGCCATGGCTGCTGCGGCCGCGATGACCGGCCATTTCGTTGACGTTCGCACGCTGAGCTGAGCATGGACAAGTTCACCCTCCACAAGGGCCTGGTCGCGCCCATGGACCGCGAGAACGTCGACACCGACGCGATCATCCCGAAGCAGTTCCTGAAGTCGATCAAGCGCACGGGCTTTGGCCCTAACCTGTTTGATGAATGGCGCTACCTTGACCACGGCGAGCCCGGCCAGGACCCGGCCAGCCGCCGGCCCAACCCCGACTTCGTGCTGAACCAGCCGC
Source organism: Pelomonas aquatica (assembly GCF_026712205.1). GTDB lineage: Bacteria > Pseudomonadota > Gammaproteobacteria > Burkholderiales > Burkholderiaceae_C > Pelomonas > Pelomonas aquatica. The sequence goes on along the minus strand of NZ_JAPPUW010000020.1, from coordinate 37,225 downwards.
GCTATGCCAGCGCCAGCATCCTGATCGCGCGCCAGAACTTCGGCTGCGGCTCCAGCCGCGAGCACGCGCCCTGGGCGCTGCAGCAGTACGGCTTCCGCGCCATCCTGGCGCCGAGCTTTGCCGACATCTTCTTCAACAACTGCTTCAAGAACGGGCTGCTGCCCATCGTCATGCCCGAGTCGGCGATGAGCCAGCTGTTCGATGAGGTGAAGGCCTTCCCGGGTTACCAACTCGTCGTCGATCTGCCGCGCCAGGTCGTCGTCAAGCCCGATGGCGCCGAGATCCCGTTCGACATCGAGCCTTTCCGCAAGGAGTGCCTGCTCGGCGGTCTCGATGAGATCGGCCTGACGCTGCAGCATGCCGACAAGATCCGTGCCTTCGAGGCGGCGCGCATCGCCGCCAAACCCTGGCTGAACAACCGAGTGATTTGATGAAGAAGATTGCAGTATTGCCAGGCGACGGCATCGGCCCCGAGATCATGGCCGAGGCGGTCAAGGTGCTGAACGCACTGGACCTGCCGCTGACGCTCGAATGGGCCGACGTGGGCGGCAAAGCCTACGAGACCAGCGGCCACCCGCTGCCGCCGGCCACGCTGAAGCTGGCGCAGGAAGCCGACGCGGTGCTGTTCGGCGCCGTGGGCGACTGGAAGTACGACAAGCTCGAGCGTTCGCTGCGGCCTGAACAGGCCATCCTCGGCCTGCGCAAGGCCCTGGGCCTGTTTGCAAACCTCCGGCCGGCCATCTGCTACGAGCAGCTCACGCATGCCTCGTCGTTGAAGCCGGAGCTGGTCGCGGGTTTGGACATCCTGATCATTCGGGAACTCACCGGCGACATCTATTTCGGTCAGCCGCGCGGCCGCCGCACGGCGGTGGACGGCCATTTCCCCGGTGCCGATGAAGCCTTCGACACCATGCGCTACTCGCGCCCCGAGATCGAACGCATCACCCACGTCGCCTTCCAGGCCGCACGCAAGCGCAACAAGCGTCTGACCAGCGTCGACAAGGCCAATGTGCTGGAGACCTCGCAGCTCTGGAAGGACGTCGTCACCGAGGTCCACGCGAGCTACCCGGACGTCGAGCTGGACCACATGTACGTGGACAACGCGGCCATGCAGCTCGTCAAGGCGCCGAAGAAGTTCGACGTCGTCGTGACCGGCAACATGTTCGGCGACATCCTGTCCGACGAGGCCGCGATGCTGACCGGCTCCATCGGCATGCTGCCGTCGGCGTCGCTGGATGCGAACAACAAGGGCCTCTACGAGCCCAGCCACGGCAGCGCGCCGGACATCGCAGGGAAGGGGATTGCCAACCCTCTGGCTACAATCCTGTCCGCTGCCATGATGCTCAAGTTCTCCCTCAACCTGCCCGAAGCCGCCGCGCGTATCGAAGCCGCGGTGCAATCGGTGCTGGCCGAGGGCTTGCGCACCGCCGACATCTGGAGTGAAGGCACCTCGAAGGTTTCGACCGTCGAGATGGGCGACGCCGTCGTCAAAGCCATCACGACCACCAAAACCATCAAGAGCTGACCGCTCCGTCTCGTCTCGCCCCCTCCAGACCCGGCGAACGAGCCGGGGCCCAAAGTGAGAAGGGTTTGGTGAGCTAAAGACGAAAGGACTGATGAGATGACGACCCTGGTAGGCCTCGTAGGCTGGCGCGGCATGGTGGGCTCGGTGCTCATGGAGCGCATGACCGCCGAGCGCGATTTCGACCTGATCGAGCCGCTGTTCTTCTCGACCTCCAACGCCGGCGGCGCCGCCCCGGCCCAGGCGAAGAACGAGAAGACGCTGCAGAACGCCTTCGACATCGAACAGCTCAAGCGCTGCGACATCATCATCACCGCCCAGGGCGGCGACTACACGACCGAGGTCTTCCCCAAGCTGCGCGCCGCGGGCTGGGCCGGCCACTGGATCGACGCGGCCTCGACGCTGCGCATGGCCGATGACGCCGTCATCATCCTCGACCCCGTCAACCGCCCCGTCATCGACAAGGCGCTGGGCAGCGGCGGCAGGAACTGGATCGGCGGCAACTGCACCGTCAGCTGCATGCTGATGGGCGTGGGCGCCCTCTACAAGGCCGGCCTCGTCGAGTGGATGTCCACGCAGACCTACCAGGCCGCTTCCGGCGGCGGCGCGCAGCACATGCGCGAGCTGCTGACGCAATACGGCACGCTGAACGCCTCGGTCAAGTCGCTGCTGGACGACCCCAAGAGCGCCATCCTCGAGATCGACCGCCAGGTCATCGCCAAGCAGCGTTCGCTGTCGGCTGAAGAGACGGCCAACTTCGGCGTGCCGCTGGGCGGCTCGCTGATCCCGTGGATCGACCGCGACCTGGGCAACGGCCAGTCCAAGGAGGAATGGAAGGGCATGGCCGAAACCAACAAGATCCTCGGCAATGGATCGGCTCAGGCCATCCCCGTCGACGGCTTCTGCGTGCGCGTCGGCGCGATGCGCTGCCACAGTCAGGCGCTGACCTTCAAGCTGAAGAAGGACGTGCCGCTGGCCGACATCGAGGCCATGATCCGCGCCGACAACGAGTGGGTGCAGTACGTGCCCAACACGCGCGAGGACACGCTCAAGCATCTGACTCCCGTGGCCGTCACCGGCACGATGACCATTCCCGTCGGCCGCCTGCGCAAGCTGGCCATGGGCCCCGAGTACGTCGGCGCGTTCACGGTCGGCGACCAGTTGCTGTGGGGCGCGGCCGAGCCGCTGCGCCGCATGTTGCGCATTCTGTTGGAGCGCTGACCGCGCTTACACGCGCTTACCTCGAAACATAGGGTTCACCCGGGCGTCGATATTGAAACGAAGCGACACATCAGGTACCTCTTGAGCATTTCCGCGTATATGCTTGATGCCGTTGTGTTTTTGATTCGCGACTCGACGCAGGCCATACCGTGCAGACCAGGTTCGTGCAGCGCGTGCTGAAGATCGAGACAGGCGGGGCCCATTGCCCCGCCTTGTTGCTTTGGGGAATGCCTTGAAAGACCACACCCGCGACGCATCCGAGGGAATCCGCCCCACGGGCTTTGTCCGTCACCATCTGGCGCTCGCCGCTGCCCTTCTCGTCGCAGGCAGCGGCGCGCAGGCCCTGGGCCTGGGCAAGCTGAACGTGCAGTCGGCGCTGGGCGAAACCATGCGCGCCGAGATCGACGTCTCCAGCCTGACGGCCGAGGAGGCCGCCACGCTGAAGGTGCGCGTCGCGCCGCCGGAGTCCTACCGCGCGACGGGCGTCGACTACAACCCGGTGCTGACCTCGACCCAGGTCCAGGTCACGCGGCGCGACGGCCGCACCGTGCTGCGCGTCGTCAGCGACCGCGCCGTGCAGGAGCCCTTCGTCGACGTCATCCTGGAGCTGACCTGGTCCAGCGGCCGGCTGGTGCGCGAATACACGCTGCTGTTCGACCCGCCGAGCCTGCCCAAGCCCGCGCCCGTCGTCACCGCGCCGCCGGCCATCGCCGCGGCGCCGGCCCAGGCGGCCTCCACCGAGGCCGTGCCGGCACCGGCCCCCGCGGTCACCGCGACCCTGCCGCGCAACGGCGCCGCATCGGCCGCCGCGCCGGCCGTGGCGCGCCTGCCTGCGCCGGCCCAGGTGCAGACGCGCCCGCCCGTCACCGCCGCCTCCGAGTACACGGTGCGCCCGGGCGACTCGCTGTCCAGGGTGGCCTCGCACACCCAGGTCAGCGGCATCTCGCTGGACCAGATGCTGGTCGGCCTGTTCCGCAACAACCCGGACGCCTTCATCGACGGCAACATGAACCTGCTGAAGTCGGGCGCCGTGTTGCAGGTGCCGTCCAGCGACGCGCTGGCGAGCGTTCCGGCGCCCGAGGCGCGCCGCATCATCCTGGCCCAGAGCGCCGACTTCTCCGCCTACCGCCAGCGCCTCGCGTCCGCCGCGCCGACGCTGCAGAACACCGAGAGCGAGCGCCAGTCCAAGGGCAAGGTGCAGGCCGCCGTCGAGGACCGCAAGCCGGCCGCCGCGTCGACGCCGGACAAGCTGACGCTCAGCAAGGCCGCCGCCGCCAGCGCCGCCGAGACCAAGCTGTCCAAGGACGCCGAGAAGAAGGATGCCGCGGCGCGCGTTGCCGAGCTGACCCGCAACGTCGAAGAGCTGAAGCAGCTCTCCAGCGCCGCCAAGCCCGGTGCCGCCGGGGCTTCGTCCGCGCCCGCGGCGCCCGCGCTGCCGGCACCGGTGGCGGCCGCCGTCGAAGCGGCATCGACGCCTGCTCCCGCGGTGGCGGCGAGCGCTGCGGCCGCCAAGCCGATGGCGCGCGCCAGCGCGCCGCTTGCGCCGCCGCCGGCACCCGAGCCGCGGGGCTTCATCGAGCAGCTGCTCGACAGCCCCATCGTGCTGCCGCTGGCCGGTGTGCTCGTCGCCGTGCTCGGCGGGCTGGGCCTGTACCGCCTGCGCTCGCGCCGCCCGGCCCATGCGGCCGAGACCGGCTTCCACGAAAGCCGCCTGCAGCCGGATTCCTTCTTCGGCGGCACCGGCGGCCAGCGCGTCGACACGCGCGATGCGCAGAACAGCGGCCAGTCGTCGATGAGCTATTCGCTGAGCCAGCTCGACGCCATTGGCGACGTGGATCCGGTCGCGGAGGCCGACGTCTACCTGGCCTATGGCCGCGACCTGCAGGCCGAGGAAATCCTGAAGGAAGCCCTGCGCGCCAATCCGACGCGCCTGGCCATCCGCCTGAAGCTGCTCGAGGTCTACGCCAAGCGCCGCGACACCAAGGGCTTCGAGCAACTGGCCGTGCAGCTCTATGCCGAGACCAAGGGCGAGGGCGAGGACTGGGCCAAGGCCCAGGAGCTGGGCCGCGGCATCGATCCGGACAACCCGCTCTACCAGCCCGGCGGCGCGCCGGCCCATGCCGAGAACGGCCCCGAGCTGCGTCCCGAGCCGATGAACGCCAGCACGCTGCCGCAGACGGCCCTGCCCAGCGTCCCGAATGTGGCCCACGTGGCGACGGACGCGGTGAACCGCGGCAGCGGCCCCGATACCGGCCCGGTCAGCGGCTTCGATCTCGCGCTGGACCTGGACCTCGATGCGCCCGAGCCCGTCTCGCCGAGCGCGATGGCCGCGACCCAGGCCATGCCGGCTTCGGTCGAGCAGGCGCCGATGACGATGGACTTCGACATCTCCAGTCGCGGCACGCGCACTGCACCGCCTGCACCCGACCTGAACTTCGACCTCAGCGGCATGGGCGGCCTGTCCCCCAGCCCTGCGTCGGCGCCCGCCGCGGCGTCCACGGACCTGGACTTCGACCTCGGCGAGTCGACCCGGCCCGGCGAGGCTCACCCCGACCACCTGTCCGAGGCGTTGAGTGCGTTGGGCGACGACGATGGCGACCCCCTGCTGCGCCAGCTTGAGCTGGCTGACGAGTTCCGCCAGATCGGCGACACCGAAGGCGCCCGCGAGGTGCTGCAGGAGCTGATCCAGCGCGCCAGCGGCCCGCTGCGCGACAAGGCGCAGGCGATGCTGAACGAGCTGCGGTAGAGCGCTGCCGCGATACTTCGACGCCCGGCCCTGGCCGGGCGTTTTCGTTGGCGACTTGCACGTTAACCGTGCAAGCCGGCCTGATTACCTGGGAGCCCATGAGAGTCGCACTTGGAGTCAGCTACCGCGGCGGCGGCTACAACGGCTGGCAGAGCCAGCCCGACGGCCGCACCGTGCAGGACGCCCTCGAAAAAGGCCTGTCGGCCTTTGCCGCCCAGCCCATCCGCACGATCTGCGCCGGCCGCACCGACGCCGGTGTGCACGGCATCAACCAGGTCGTCCATTTCGACACCGAGGTCGACCGCGAGCCTTTCTCCTGGGTGCGCGGCAGCAACCGCTACCTGCCGCCCGACATCGCGATCCAGTGGTGCCGCTTTCCCGGCGACGCCTTCCATGCGCGCAACTCCGCACGAGGCCGGCGTTATGCCTATCTGCTGCTGGAGTCAGCGGTGCGGCCGGCCATCGAGTCCGGCCAATGCGGCTGGATCTTCCGCCCGCTCGACCAGGCGGCGCTCGAGGCCGCGGCCGGGCGCCTGATCGGCGAGCACGACTTCTCGTCCTTCCGCTCGTCGGAATGCCAGGCCGCGTCGCCCATCAAGACGCTGCGCGAGATCACCGTGCAGCGCCGCGGCGTCTATTGGCGCTTCGAGTTCGAGGCCAGCGCCTTCCTGCATCACATGGTGCGCAACCTGATGGGCTGCATCCTCGCCGTCGGCAGCGGCACGCGGTCGGCGGACTGGGTGTCCGAGGTGCTGGCCGCACGCGACCGCAAGGTGGCCGCGCCGACCTTTGCCCCCGACGGCCTCTACTTCCTCGGCCCGACCTACGATGCCGAACTGGACATCCCGCGGCATGTCGCCGCCCTCGATTGGCTCCCATGACTCGAATCAAGATCTGCGGCCTGACGCGCGAGGCCGACGTCGAGGCCGCCGTCGAAGCCGGTGCCGACGCCATCGGCTTCGTCTTCTACGCGAAAAGCCCGCGCGCCGTGACGCCGGAGCGGGCGAAGGCGCTGGCGCGCCTGCTGCCGCCCTTCGTAATGCCGGTCGGCCTGTTCGTCAACGCGAGTGACGCGGAGTTGCAGGCCGGCCTGGAGGCATTGCCCAATATGCTGATGCAATTCCATGGCGACGAAACGCCGGCCGACTGCGAGCGCGTGAGGCGGCCCTATCTGCGCGCCGCCCGCATGGCGCCGGGTTTCGACTTGGTAGACTTCGGCTCTCGTTTTTCCAGCGCCCAGGCCATCCTGCTCGACGCCCATGTCGACGGCTATGGCGGCGGCGGCAAGGTCTTCGATTGGTCACTCGTTCCTCCAAGCGTCAGCTCTCGCCTCGTTTTGTCTGGTGGGTTGAGTGCTGCCAACGTAGCCGATGGCATCGCCCGGATGCGGCCTTGGGCCGTTGATGTGAGTTCCGGCGTCGAGGTGGCCTTTGGGCTCAAGAGCGCCGACCTGATCCACGAGTTCTGCCGCGCGGTACGCCGCGTCGATGCCGAACCGACCTGCTAGGAAAGACCATGTTCCCCTACGACCAGCCCGATGCGACCGGGCATTTCCGCCATGCGGGCACGCCGACCTATGGCGGCAGCTTCGTGTCCGAGACCCTTGTCCATGCGCTCGACCAGCTCAAGGACGCCTACGCCCACTACCGCAACGATCCCGAGTTCATCGCCGAGTTCCAGAAGGAGCTCAAGCACTTCGTCGGACGGCCCAGCCCGATCTACCACGCCGAGCGCTTGAGCCGGGAGCTGGGCGGCGCGCAGATCTACCTGAAGCGTGAGGATCTCAACCACACCGGCGCGCACAAGATCAACAACGTCATCGGCCAGGCCTTGCTGGCCAAGCGCATGGGCAAGCCGCGTGTCATCGCCGAGACCGGCGCCGGCCAGCATGGCGTGGCGACGGCCACGATCTGCGCGCGCTACGGCCTGGAGTGCGTCGTCTACATGGGCAGCGAAGACGTGAAGCGCCAGTCGCCCAATGTCTACCGCATGAAGCTGCTCGGCGCGACCGTCGTGCCGGTGGAGAGCGGCAGCAGGACGCTGAAGGACGCGCTCAACGAGGCGATGCGCGACTGGGTCACCAACGTCGAGAACACCTTCTACATCATCGGCACCGTGGCCGGCCCGCATCCCTACCCGATGATGGTGCGCGACTTCCAGCGCATCATCGGCCTGGAGTGCCTGGAGCAGATGCCCGAGCTGGCCGGCCGCCAGCCGGACGCCGTCATCGCCTGCGTCGGCGGCGGCAGCAATGCCATCGGCATCTTCCATCCCTACATCCCTCACGAGGGCGTTCGGCTGATCGGCGTCGAGGCCGAAGGGCAGGGCGTGGCCAGCGGCAAGCATGCCGCGACGCTGACGGCCGGCAGCCCCGGCGTGCTGCACGGCAACCGCACCTATCTGCTGCAGGACGAGGATGGCCAGATCATCGAGACGCACTCGATCTCCGCCGGCCTGGACTACCCCGGCGTCGGCCCCGAGCATGCCCACCTGAAGGACATCGGCCGCGCCGAATACGTCGGCATCACCGATGCCGAGGCGCTGGCGGCCTTCCACCGGCTGTGCCGCACGGAAGGCATCATCCCGGCGCTGGAATCCAGCCATGCCGTCGCGCATGCGATCAAGCTCGCGCCGACGCTGGGGAAGGACAAGGTGCTGCTCGTGAACCTCTCCGGCCGCGGCGACAAGGACATCGGCACCGTCGCCGACCTGTCCGGCGCCGCCTATTTCGATCGTCCGTCGCAAGCCGGTGAAAAGGTGAAGCAATGAGCCGCATCAAGACCACCTTCGGCCGGCTCAAGGCTGATGGCCGCAAGGCCCTGATCCCCTTCGTCACCGCTGGTGATCCGCACCCCAGCGCGACCGTCGACCTGCTGCTGGCCATGGCCGAGGCCGGCGCGGACGTCATCGAGCTGGGCGTGCCTTTCTCCGACCCCATGGCCGACGGCCCCGTCATCCAGCGTGCGGGCGAACGGGCGCTGAAGCACGGCATCGGCCTGCGCAAGGTGCTGGCCTATGTGCGCGAGTTCCGCGCCCGCAACGACGCCACGCCGCTGGTGCTGATGGGCTATGCCAACCCGGTCGAGCATTACGGCCTGGAGGCCTTCGTGGCCGATGCGAGCGCGGCGGGCGTCGACGGCGTCCTCATCGTCGACTACCCGCCCGAGGAGTGCGCCGAATTCGCCGCCAGGCTGCGGGCCGCGAACATGGACGCGATCTTCCTGCTCGCGCCCACGTCCACCGAGGCGCGCATGGCCCAGGTCGGCCAGCTCGCCAGCGGTTATGTCTACTACGTGTCGCTGAAGGGCGTGACCGGCGCCGGCCACCTGAACACCGCCGCCGTCGCCGAGGCCGTGCCGCGCATCCGCCGCCATGTCAGCACGCCGGTGGGCGTGGGCTTCGGCATCCGCGATGGTGCCACGGCGCGGGCGGTTGCCGATGTTTCCGACGCCGTCGTCATCGGCTCCAGGCTGGTCGAATTGCTGGAGCGCCAGCCGGCCGATAATGTCGCCTTGACTGGCGCGGCCTTCATCCGTGAAATCCGCGCCGCACTCGACAAGGACTGAGACATGAGTTGGCTCGACAAACTGCTCCCGCCCAAGATCCAGCAAGGCGACCCGGCCGACCGCCGCACGGTGCCCGAAGGCCTGTGGATCAAGTGCCCGAGCTGCGAGACGGTGCTCTACAAGACCGACCTGGAGCAGAACATCAATGTCTGCCCCAAGTGCAGCTTCCACCACCGCATCGGCGCGCGTGCCCGTCTGGACGCCTTCCTCGACGGCGAGGGCCGCTACGAGATCGGCCAGGAGGTGCTGCCGGTCGACGCGCTGAAGTTCAAGGACAGCAAGAAGTATCCCGACCGCCTGAAGGAAGCGCTGGAGAACACCGGCGAGACCGATGCGCTGGTCGTCATCGGCGGCGCCGTCATGAGCGTGCCCGTCGTCGCGGCCTGCTTCGAGTTCGACTTCATGGGCGGCTCCATGGGCTCCGTCGTCGGCGAGCGCTTCGTGCGCGGCGTCGAGACGGCCATCGAGCAGAAGACGCCCTTCATCTGCTTCACCGCCACCGGCGGCGCGCGGATGCAGGAGGGCCTGCTGAGCCTGATGCAGATGGCCAAGACCAACGCGTCGCTGACGCGCCTGGCCAAGGCCAAGCTGCCCTACATCAGCGTGCTGACCGACCCGACGATGGGCGGCGTGTCGGCCTCGTTCGCCTTCGTCGGCGACATCGTGCTGGCCGAGCCCAAAGCGCTGATCGGCTTTGCCGGCCCGCGCGTCATCGAGAACACCGTGCGCGAGAAGCTGCCCCCGGGCTTCCAGCGCGCCGAGTTCCTGATGGAGAAGGGCGCCGTCGACATGATCGTGGACCGCCGCCAGCTGCGCGAGACCATCGCCCGCCAGCTCGCGATGCTGCAGCGCCAGAGCGCCGACGCGGTGGCCTGAACCTCGTCGCGATAGTTCCAAGCCAGGCCCCGAGCCTGGCTTTTGTTTTTCAGTGATCCGCCATGACGCTTGAAGACTGGCTCGCCCACTGCGAGCGCCTGCACCCCAAGACCATCGACATGACGCTGGATCGCGTCAGGGCGGTGAAGGAGAAGCTCGGCATCGCCTTCGACTGCCCGGCCATCGTCGTCGCCGGCACCAACGGCAAGGGCTCGACCTGCGCGATGCTGGAGTCCATCGCGCTGCATGCCGGCTACCGCGTGGGCCTCTACATCAAGCCCCATCTCGTGCATTTCCAGGAGCGCTGCCGCGTGGGCGGTGCGCCGGTGGCGGCCGAGTCGCTGGAACCGCATTTCGAGGCCGTCGAGGCCGCGCGCGGCGACATCACGCTGACCTATTTCGAGTTCACGACGCTGGCCATCATGCGCCGGCTGCAGCACGAGCCGCTGGACCTCGTCATCCTCGAAGTCGGCCTGGGCGGACGGCTGGACGCGGTCAACGTCATCGACGGCGACTGCGCCGTCATCACCAGCATCGACCTCGACCACACCGAATTCCTCGGCTCCGACCGCGAGAGCGTGGGCCGCGAGAAGGCCGGCATCATGCGCACCGGCCGGCCGGTCGTCGTCAGCGACCCGATGCCGCCTGCCTCGCTGGCCGAGCGGGCGCTGGAGATAGCCGCCGACCTGCGCCAGCTCGGCCGCGACTTCACGTTCAGCGGCGACCGCACGCAATGGCAGTGGGCCGGCCGCGGCAAGCGCTTCTCGGGCCTGGCCTACCCGGCGCTGCGCGGCGTGAACCAGCTGCTGAATGCCTCCGGCGTGCTGGCCGCCTTCGAGGCCCTGGCCGACCGCCTGCCCATCAGCGCCCAGGCCGTGCGCACCGGCCTGGCCCTGGTCGAGCTGCCCGGGCGCTTCCAGGTGCTGGCCGGTCAGCCGGCCGTCGTGCTGGACGTGGCCCACAACCCCCACGCGGTCGCCGCGCTGGCGCAGAACCTCGACCAGATGGGCTTCTTCCCGCGCACCCATGCCGTCTTCGGCGCGATGGCGGACAAGGACCTGGCCGGCATCCTGGCCAAGGTCGCGCCGCTCGTGGACGCCTGGCATTTCACGGACCTGCCCATCCCGCGCGCCGCGACGGCCGCGCAACTGGAGGCCGCCTTCCTCGCTGCGGGGCTGAAGACGCCGCCCGACGTGGCGACGCACACCCATGCCAATCCGCTAGACGCCCTCCATGCCGCGGCGGCCGGGGCGACCACGGCCGATAGAATCCTGGTCTTTGGTTCCTTCTACACCGTGGGCGGGGTGCTCCAGCAGGGCCTGCCCCGCGTGACGGCCGGCGCTGCCGAGCCCAAGCCTCCCACCCTCCACTGACGTCAGACGCCGCCGATGGGCCTGTTTTCCTTCCTCAAGCGCGATGACGCCGCCACCGCGGCGGCGCCCAAGAAGTCTTCGGCCCGGGCCGGCGCCAAGGCCAGTGCGGCCGACGACGTCCAGGTGCTGCGCATCCGCGCGCGTCGGCGTCTCATCGGTGCGGCCGTGCTGGTGGCGGCCGGTGTCGTCGGTTTCCCGCTGATCTTCGAGACCCAGCCGCGGCCGATTCCCGTCGACCTGCCCATCGACATCCCGCGCAAGGAGACCGCGCCGCCGCTGACCGTGCCGACGCGCGAGCCGCTGTCGCAGGCGGCCGAGCCGGCGTCCAAGCCCGCGCCTGCGCCCGTCGCGCAGACGCCGAGCGCGCCGGTCGCCGCGGCCAAGCCGGTCGAAAAGACGGCGGAGAAGCCCGTCGAGAAGGCGCCCGCCGCCGACAAGCCGGTGGCCGACAAGCCGCACGACAAGCCAGCCACGCCGGTCAAGCTCGCCGAGAAGCCGGCCGACCGCCCGGCGGACAAGCCCAAGGCCCACGCCAACGATGGCGCCCGTGCCCAGGCCCTGCTGGATGGCAAGGACACGGCCTCTGCACCGGCCGCCGCGGCGCGCTTCATCGTGCAGGTCGGCGCCTACGGCGAGAACAAGACGGCCCAGGACGTGCGGATGAAGGTCGAGAAGCTCGGCCTCAAGACCTATGCGCAGGCCGTGGACACGGCCGACGGCCGCCGCGTGCGCGTGCGCCTGGGGCCCTTCGCCAGCCGCGACGAGGCCGAGCGCGCCGCCGCCAAGCTCAAGGGCGCGGGCCTGCCCGGCGCCATCCTGACGCTCTGAAGGCCGCGACGTGGACGTCACGCTGAGCTGGGTCGACCTCGCGCTGGCAGCCCTGCTGCTGATCTCGATCGGCCTGGGCCTGTGGCGTGGCCTGATTTTCGAGGTGATGTCGCTGGCCGGCTGGGTCGTGGCCTATTTCGCGGCCGCGCCGCTGGCGCCCGTCATCGAGCCGATGCTGCCCGAGGGGCAGTTCGGCCCCGCGGCCGTCCACCTCGTCGCGCTGGCCCTGGCCTTCTTCGCCGTGCTCATCGTCTGGAGCCTGGCCAGCCGCCTCGTCAAGGCGCTGATCCACGCCACGCCGTTGTCCGTCGTGGACCGCCTCGGCGGCGCCGGCTTCGGCGCGCTGCGCGGCGTCTTCATCGCGCTGCTGCTGGTGCTCGTCGTCGGCGCCTCGCCGCTGGCCCAGTCGGCCACCTGGCGGGCCTCGCGCGCGGCGCCGGTCCTGGCCGGCGTGCTGCACGACGCCGCGCCGCTGCTGCCCCAACCGCTTGCCCATTTCATTTCCCGCTCGATGACCCCATCTGATGCGGCATCGACTGACTAAGGACTCCTGCCATGTGCGGCATCGTCGGCACCCTCGCTGCCTCCCCCGTCAACCAGCTCCTCTATGACGCCCTGCTGCTGCTGCAGCACCGCGGCCAGGACGCCGCCGGCATCGTCACGATGCAGGGCCAGAAGTGCTTCATGCACAAGGCCCGCGGCATGGTGCGCGACGTCTTCCGCACCCGCAATATGCGCGCGCTGCCTGGCAACATCGGCCTGGGCCAGGTGCGCTACCCCACGGCCGGCAACGCCTACAGCGAGGAAGAGGCCCAGCCGTTCTACGTGAACGCGCCGTTCGGCATCGTCCTCGTGCACAACGGCAACCTGACGAACGCGCATGCGCTGAAGGACGAGCTCTTCGACATCGACCGCCGCCACATCAACACCGAGAGCGACACCGAGGTGCTGATCAATGTGCTGGCCCACGAGCTGGAGCTGGCCGCGCGCGACCTGCCGCTGACGCCCAAGGAAATCTTCGCCGCCGTGCGCGCCGTGCAGAAGCGCATCAAGGGCAGCTATGCCGTCATCGCGCTGATCGCCGGCCAGGGCCTGCTGGCCTTCCGCGACCCCTACGGCATCCGCCCGCTGTGCTTCGGCCGCGCGAGCAATGGCGACTTCATGGTCGCCAGCGAGAGCGTCGCGCTGGAAGGCACGGGCCACCAGCTGGAGCGCGACGTGGCGCCGGGCGAGGCGCTGTTCGTCGACATGACCGGCAAGCTGCACACCGAGCAGTGCAACGACAACCCGCAGCTCAACCCCTGCATGTTCGAGTTCGTCTATCTGGCGCGCCCGGACTCGGTGATGGACGGCATCTCCGTCTACCAGGCCCGCCTGAACATGGGCGAGACGCTGGCCCAGCGCGTCATCTCGACGATGCCGCCGAGCGAGATCGACGTCGTCATCCCCATCCCGGAGAGCAGCCGCCCGTCGGCCATGCAGCTGGCCCACCGCATCGGCAAGCCCTACCGCGAGGGCTTCGTGAAGAACCGCTACGTCGGCCGCACCTTCATCATGCCGGGGCAGGGTGCGCGCAAGAAGAGCGTGCGGCAGAAGCTCAACGCCATCGGGCTGGAGTTCAAGAACCGCAACGTGCTGCTGGTGGACGACTCCATCGTGCGCGGCACCACGTCCAAGGAGATCGTGCAGATGGCCCGTGAGGCCGGCGCGCGCAAGGTCTACCTGGCGTCTGCCGCGCCGCCGGTGCGCTTCCCCAATGTCTACGGCATCGACATGCCGACCCGCGAGGAGCTGATCGCCCATGGCCGCAGCATCGAGGAGATCCGCCATTACATCGGCGCCGACGCGCTGATCTACCAGGACGTCGACGCGATGAAGCGCGTCGTCGCGGCGCTGCACCCGGGCCTGGCCGGCTTCGAGGCCAGCTGCTTCGACGGCAGCTATGTCACCGGCGACGTCAGCCTCGAGGACTTCGCCGCGATGCGCGAGCAGCGCGCGGCCTCGCAGGGCGACGAGGAAGACGCCGCGGCGCGCAGCCGCCTGGCGCTGCAGAGCGGCGGCGAGGGCTGAGCGCATGCATGACCCCGCCCATCGCCCGCTGCCCGAAGGCCTGCGCTCCGAGACGCTGGCCGTCCGCACCGCGCTCGCGCCCAGCCAGCACGGCGAGAACTCCGAGGCGCTGTTCCTGACGACGGCCTACGTCCAGCCCGACGCCGAGACCTCGGCGCGCAAGTTCTCCAACGCCGAGGACTTCACCTACACGCGCACCAGCAACCCGACCGTGCGCAGCCTGGAGGCGCGCCTGGCCGCGATGGAGGGCACGGAAGCCGCCATCGCCACGTCCACCGGCATGAGCGCCATCCTGCTGCTCGCGATGGGCACGCTGAAGGCCGGCGACCATGTCGTCTGCTCGCGCTCGGTGTTCGGCTCGACGATCAACCTGTTCGCCAAGGAGTTCGGCAAGTTCGGCGTCGAGGCGAGCTTCGTGTCGCAGACCGACCTCGCCGAGTGGCGGGCCGCCATCCGGCCGACGACGCGGCTCTTCTTCGCCGAGACGCCCACCAACCCGCTGACCGAGGTCTGCGACATCCGCGCGCTGGCCGACATGGCCCGCGCGGCGGGCGCCATCCTCGCCGTCGACAACACCTACTCGACGCCGGCCCTGCAGCGCCCCGCCGAGATGGGCGCCGACATCATCATGCACTCGGCCACCAAATACATGGATGGCCAGGGCCGCGTGATGGCCGGCGCGCTGTGCGGGCCGAACAAGCTCATCCGCGACGTCTTCGGCCCCATCCTGCGCACGGTGGGCATGACGCTGTCGCCCTTCAACGCCTGGGTGGTGCTGAAGGGGCTGGAGACCTTGAGCCTGCGCATGAAGGCGCAGAGCGAGCAGGCCCTGGCCGTGGCCCGCTGGCTGGAGGCTCGGCCCGAGGTCGACCGCGTCTACTACCCGTCGCTCGCCTCCCATCCCCAGCACGAGCTGGCCATGCGCCAGCAGGGCGGGCAGGGCGGGGCGGTGCTGTCCTTCGACGTGAAGGCCGATGGCCCCGAAGCCGCCCGCGCCGCCGCCTTCCACGTCATCGACAGCACCCGTGTCGTGTCCATCGCCACCAACCTCGGCGACACGAAATCCATCATCACTCACCCCGCGACGACCTCGCATGGCCGTCTCACGGAGGCGCAGCGCCAGGCCGCGGGCGTCGGCCAGGGCCTGATCCGGCTGTCTGTCGGCCTTGAGCATGTCGACGACATCTGCGACGACCTGCTCCGCGGCCTTTCCACACTCAAGACCTGATGAGCCCCACTTTCGACAAGGTCCGCACGCGCATCGCGCCGTCGCCGACCGGCTTCCTGCACCTGGGCACCGCCCGCACGGCGCTCTACTCCTGGGCCTATGCCCGCCACCACGGCGGCGAGTTCGTGCTGCGCATCGAGGACACCGACGTCGCCCGCTCCACGCAGGACTCGGTCGACCAGATCATCGCGGCGATGAACTGGCTGGGCCTGAATTACGACGAGGGCCCGATCTACCAGATGCAGCGCCTGGACCGCTACCAGGCCGTCATCGACCAGATGATCGCCGCTGGCCGCGCCTATCGATGCTATGCGACGCCCGAAGAGCTAGACGCCATGCGCGAGGCCCAGCGCGCCCGCGGCGAGAAGACCCACTACGACCGCCGCTGGCGCCCGGAGCCTGGCAAGACGTTGGCGACGCCGCCCGAGGGCGTGAAGCCCGTCATCCGCTTCGCCAACCCCATCGACGGCGACGTGACCTGGGACGACCTCGTCAAGGGCCCGATCACGATCAACAACCGCGAGATCGACGACCTGATCATCGCCCGCGCTCCATCGGATGGCGCACCTGTCGGCGCGCCGGGCGTGCCGACCTACAACTTCGCCGTCGTCGTCGACGACTGGGACATGCGCATCAGCCATGTCTTCCGCGGCGACGAGCACGTCAACAACACGCCCTGGCAGATCAACATCTTCAACGCACTGGGCGCGCCGCTGCCGGCTTTCGGCCACCTGCCCATCATCCTGGGCGACGACGGCCTGAAGCTGTCCAAGCGTCGCGGCGCCGTCAGCGTGATGGACTACGCCGCCGACGGCTACCTGCCCGAGGCCATGCTGAACTACCTGGCCCGCCTCGGCTGGAGCCACGGCGACGAGGAACTGTTCAGCGCCGCGCAGATGGTGTCCTGGTTCGACGGCTCCCACCTTTCCAAGAGCCCGGCCCAATGGGACCCGGCCAAGCTGGACTGGGTCAACGGCCACTATGTGAAGCAGATTGACGAGGCTCGGCTGGCGGAGCTGGTCGTGGCCCAGCTGGCGGCCAAGGGCATCGCCGCCACGGTCGAGCAGGTCCAGCCCAAGGTCGGCCTGTTCAAGGACCGTTGCGCGACGACGGCGGCGCTGGCGGATTGGCTGGCGATGTATTTCGCGCCGGTCAGCCCCTCGGCCGACGATCTTGCGACCCACATCACGGAGGCCGTGCGCCCCGCTTTGCGCGCGCTGGCCGAGCGCCTGTCCGCGCTGACCGACTGGCACAAGACCGGCATCCAGCAGGCGTTGAAGGAGACGCTGGCTGCGACCGGGCTCAAGATGCCGCAATTGGCCGTTCCCGTGCGCTTCGCCGTGTGCGGTCGTGCACAAACGCCAAGCCTGGATGCGGTGCTCGAACACTTCGACCAGAAAAAAGTCGTCGATCGCTTGCAAACAGTCTGAAATTCGTCATATACTCTTGGTCTCGCTTGAACGGCGCTGCGAACGAAGCGATTCTTGAAGATGCCGGCAACGGTGGAATCAAAATCAAACCGGGGGTATAGCTCAGCTGGGAGAGCGCTTGCATGGCATGCAAGAGGTCAGCGGTTCGATCCCGCTTACCTCCACCAAATTTCCTGAAAAGGGTTTTGCGTGGCGCGCAGTTCAAGCGGCGAAAGTTTAGTCCCCTTCGTCTAGAGGCCTAGGACACCACCCTTTCACGGTGATTACAGGGGTTCGAATCCCCTAGGGGACGCCAAATTCCCGTCGAAAGACGGGCGAGTTTGATGAGCTTGGATATTGTCGAAAGACGGTATCGAATTCATCCCACGCGGAGTGGTAGTTCAGTTGGTTAGAATACCGGCCTGTCACGCCGGGGGTCGCGGGTTCGAGCCCCGTCCACTCCGCCAAGGATTCCGTCGGGTCCGCCCGATCAGCGAACGGCCAATCAGTTGGCCGTTTGCTTTTTGCGACCGTCATTTGACGGGGGTATAGCTCAGCTGGGAGAGCGCTTGCATGGCATGCAAGAGGTCAGCGGTTCGATCCCGCTTACCTCCACCAAGGCCTTTGTGGGTTTCGGGTGGAACGCAGTTAGGTAGTGAAAATTCAGTCCCCTTCGTCTAGAGGCCTAGGACACCACCCTTTCACGGTGATTACAGGGGTTCGAATCCCCTAGGGGACGCCATTCCTGTCGAAAGACGGGCGAGTTTGATGAGCTTGGATATTGTCGAAAGACGGTATCGTATTCATCCCATACGGAGTGGTAGTTCAGTTGGTCAGAATACCGGCCTGTCACGCCGGGGGTCGCGGGTTCGAGCCCCGTCCACTCCGCCAGATATGGCAATGCGCCGAAGCCCTCGCGGGTTTCGGCGCATTTCGTTTTTGGGGAATCTATTTCAGGAAACGCCGCGGGCCGGGGCGGGGGCCGTGCCGGTCTCGTCATTGCCGCCGCTGCCATGGGCTTGTTGGCCCGAACTGCTGGCCCGGGGCTCGCTAGGCGCGCTGCGCGGCGTTTCGCTCGGGCTGCGCTTGCCGCTGACGACCAGGCGCGCAAGCTTGACGACCTCGCTGGCCTCGGCCGGCAAGCCGCCGATCACGAGCCCCAGAGCCAGGCTCAGGCTCATCCATCCCTTACGCAGTTGCGACATCTCCGGCTCCAGCCTTGCGGACGGCAAGGCACGATTTGCAGTGTTTAGCAACCCGTGCCGGCAAGCCAGCGTCGAGCGACGAATTGCGTTTTGCAGGGGATGAATTGCGGCTGACCGACTGTTGTTCCCGATCTGTTAGCCGTGCCTGGAAAGCAAAACGGGCCCTTGCGGGCCCGGTCATGCTTGGCGGAGAGGGCGGGATTCGAACCCGCGGTGGGCTATTAACCCACACACGCTTTCCAGGCGTGCGACTTAAACCGCTCATCCACCTCTCCTGCAAGCCCGCCATCATAACCCATCATGGAGCCCAGGCAGACAAGCTGAAGCGAGGGGGCGATCTGGGCTCGTCGAGACATTCGCGCCAGCCGAGCTGGTGGACGACGTTGTTCAGGTGCAGCATGCGCTTGGAGCGGGCGAGCGTGTGGCCCTCGCCGTCGATCAGTGCGACGTTGCACAGGATGTTCATCGGGTCGAACAGCGCGACCACGTCCGGCTGGATCTCGGTCCATTCCCAGGCGATCTGGATGGGCTCGCCATTCGCCTCGGTCGCCCAGACTTCCTGGCCCGAACGCAGGCCGGACCGTGCATCGTCCACTCGGAGGCTGCTGCCGATTTGTCGGAGATCAGGTGCCACCTTTTCGAACTCGTTTACAGTCTTAACGACCGTTTCGCAGGCCATCAGTTGCCAGGCTGCTATCTGCATTCGGGTCTCCCGTCATTTGGATGGTTTGCAGTGTGCGTTCATCAGCGCCGCACTGCTCCTACCAACCCTAGTAGCGCCCTGCCTCGATGAACCTGCAGCGGTACGAACAAGTCAGTCAAGCGGCAGATTTAGCGTCTTTCAAGCAAGGGCTGATCGACTTCGCCAATGACTTGGACTTCGGCCTGATCTCCGGCGTATTGGCCACGCAGCGTCGTAGCGCGGGCTCAAAGGTGGACTATTTCTCCATCGGCAATACCCCTGCCGAGTTCCTTGCGGCACAGGTCGATCCTGAGAACGCCAAGCGCGATCCGGTGCATCTCCACGTAATGAGCAACGCAGCCCCCCTGGTGTATGACCAGCGCCTGTATGTGAAGGCGGGGGCTGGTGATCTGTGGGAAATGCAGGCGCCGTTCGGTTATCGGACGGGCTTGGCTGTCAGCGTGCACATGCCGGGATACCGGCGCTTCCTGCTGGGTGTGGATCGCCATGACGATCTGCCGAGGGAGCCGATCAAGCTCAACCGGATGATCGCCGACCTGCAGCTGCTCGCGGTGCATGCCCAGGAAGCTGCTGCGCGACTGCTCGTGCGGGGAGACCGCCCTAAGTTACCTGCGCGACAGCTCGAGATCCTGAAGCTCACGATGGAAGGGAAGAGTGCCTGGGTCGTCGGCACCCTACTCGGCATCAGTGAGAACACCGTGAACTACCATATGAAGCAACTGTTCAAGCAGTTGGATGTGTCGACAAAGCAGGCGGCGGTGCTGAAGGCCATGGAACTCGGCCTTCTGTGATCCAGTCCCCTACCAGGGTTTGTAGTTCCCTGGTCGTTCGCTGTCCTACAAACTGCGCCCATCTGAGTACGGCCTGACGGCCAGATGGAGCGAAACATGTGGAACTTGATTGCTGTAGTTTTCGGTCTGCCCTACACCGGCGGTTGAGCCGTCGCTGTCGAGGAAGACCACTGGAAAAAGCGACACCTCCATCGCTTTCGTTCGGTGCCCCCCGAACGTCCTGTTCCCGCGACCGCCCCTTTGCCGGGGCCCTCGCGGGTTTTTTGTATTTGAGGGTCAGCTCTTGCCGCCGCCCTTGAGCAGGCCCATGGCCGTGCCGATGAGGCCGGCGACTTCGGTCATGTTGCCCGGCACGATCATCGTGTTGTTCTTCTGCGCGAGCTGGGCATAGGCCTCGACGGCCTTCTCGGCGACCTTGAGCTGCACGGCCTGGTCGCCGCCCGGTTGCTGGATGGCCGCGGCGATCTTGCGGATCGCGTCCGACGTGGCCTCGGCCACCGCCGTGATGGCGGCGGCCTCGCCCTGGGCCTTGTTGATCTCGGCCTGCTTCTGGCCCTCGGACTTGGCGATGGCCGCTTCGCGCTCGCCGGTGGCGATGTTGATCTGTTCCTGGCGCCGGCCCTCGGACGCGGCGATCAGCGCGCGCTTCTCGCGCTCGGCCGTGATCTGCGCCTGCATGGAGTGCAGGATGGCCGGCGGCGGCGTCAGGTCCTTGATCTCGTAGCGCAGCACCTTGACGCCCCAGTTGAGCGCGGCCTCGTCCAGCGCCTCGACGACGGAGCTGTTGATGACGGCGCGTTCCTCGAAGGTGCGGTCCAGCTCCATGCGGCCGATGACGGAGCGCAGCGTCGTCTGCGCGAGCTGGGTGATGGCGACGACATAGTTGCTGGCGCCGTAGCTCGCGCGCATCGGGTCGGTGACCTGGAAGTAGAGGATGCCGTCGACGGTCAGCTGGGTGTTGTCCTTGGTGATGCAGACCTGGCTGGGCACGTCCAGCGGGATCTCCTTCAGCGAATGCCGGTAGGCCAGCCGGTCGACGAAGGGCACGAGGAAGTTCAGCCCGGGCGTCAGCGTGGCGTGATAGCGCCCCAGTCGTTCGACGACCCAGGCGTGCTGCTGGGGCACGACCTTGATCGACTGGACCACGAAGATGGCGGCAATGACGAGGATGACGAGTGCGATTTCCATGAAGCCTCTCGGGCGGGTGGTGGTCGGATGAAGGGGAGGGGATCAGCGGTCCAGCAGCAGGCAGCTGCCTTCCACGGCGCGGATGACGTGGCGGCCGCTGCGGGCCGGCGCGCTGCCGATGAAGCGGGCCTGCCAGGCCGCACCGCGGTACTGGACCTGGGCCAGGCCGTCTGCGGACCAGGCGTCGACCTGCACGCTTTGGCCGATGTCGAGGTTCATGTCCGGGTTGCTCGCGGCCGGCGCAGCCTTCGAGCCGCGACTGCGGCGGCGGTTCAGCGCGATGACGGCGGTGCCGCCGACGATGGCGGCCATCACCATCTGCGTGGTCTCGCCCAGGCCCAGATGCGCCGCCAGCGCGCCGGCACAGGCGCCGACGGCCAGCATCAGCAGGTAGAAAGTGCCGCTGGCCAGCTCCGCGGCGACCAGCAGGCCCGCCGCGATCCACCAGACGGTGGCCGTACTCCAATCCATCTCGCCTCCCGAGCTTTGCGATGGCGAGCCAGTGTAGACCGCGCTTCTGCCTGCGGCGACTCAGGCCGGACACGCTGCGGCCCTACACTTCGCCGCTTCGTTTTTTTGAGCCCGCCCGCTGGAGGCCGCGATGATCCGTTTTCACTTTCCCATCGTCATCATCGACGAGGACTACCGTTCCGAGAACACCTCGGGCCTGGGCATCCGCGCGCTGGCCGAGGCCATCCAGAAGGAGGGCATGGAGGTGCTGGGCGTGACGAGCTATGGCGACCTGTCGCAGTTCGCCCAGCAGCAGAGCCGTGCGTCGGCCTTCATCCTGTCCATCGACGACGAGGAGTTCACGCCTGGCCCAGACCTCGACCCGGCCGTGCTGAACCTGCGCAAATTCATCGAGGAGATCCGCTTCCGCAACCCGGACATCCCGATCTACGTCTACGGCGAGACGCGCACCAGCCAGCACCTGCCCAACGACGTGCTGCGCGAACTGCACGGCTTCATCCACATGTTCGAGGACACGCCGGAGTTCGTGGCCCGCCACATCATCCGCGAGGCCAAGAGTTATCTGGATGGCCTGGCGCCGCCCTTCTTCAAGGCGCTGATGGACTACGCGGCCGACGGCTCCTACTCCTGGCATTGCCCGGGCCACTCCGGCGGCGTGGCCTTCCTGAAGAGCCCGGTCGGCCAGATGTTCCACCAGTTCTTCGGCGAGAACATGCTGCGCGCCGACGTCTGCAACGCCGTGGAGGAACTGGGCCAGCTGCTGGACCATACCGGCCCCGTGGCGGCCAGCGAGAAGAACGCGGCGCGCATCTTCAACGCCGACCATTGCTTCTTCGTCACCAACGGCACATCCACGTCCAACAAGATGGTCTGGCACCACACGGTGGCGCCGGGCGACGTGGTCGTCATCGACCGCAACTGCCACAAGAGCAATCTGCACGCCATCATCATGTGCGGCGCGATCCCCGTGTTCCTGCCGCCGACGCGCAACCACTACGGCATCATCGGCCCCATCCCCGAGAGCGAGTTCAGCCCCGAGGCCATCCGCGCCAAGATCGCGGCCAACCCGCTGCTGGCCGGCGTGGACCCGGCGACCGTCAAGCCCGCCATCCTGACGCTGACGCAGAGCACCTACGACGGCGTGCTCTACAACACCGAGACCATCAAGAAGAAGCTCGACGGCTACATCCCGACGCTGCACTTCGACGAGGCCTGGCTGCCGCACGCGGCCTTCCATGATTTCTACGGCCAGTTCCATGCAATGGGCAAGAACCGCCCGCGCCCGAAGGAGGCCGTCGTCTACGCGACCCAGTCCACGCACAAGCTGCTGGCCGGCATCTCGCAGGCCTCGCAGGTGCTGGTGCAGGACTCGCAGACGGTCAAGCTCGACAAGCACCTCTTCAACGAGGCCTATCTGATGCACACCAGCACCAGCCCTCAGTATTCGATCATCGCGAGCTGCGACGTGGCCGCCGCGATGATGGAGCCGCCCGGCGGCACGGCGCTGGTGGAGGAGAGCATCAAGGAGTCGCTGGACTTCCGCCGCGCGATGCGCAAGGTCGACGAAGACTATGGCGACGACTGGTGGTTCAAGGTCTGGGGCCCCGACTTCCTGCGCGCGCAGGACGACGAGGGCAGCGAGCCCGTGGCAGCCGACTGGATGCTGCATGCCGACGAGGACTGGCATGGCTTCGGCGCGCTGGCCGAAGGCTTCAACATGCTGGACCCGATCAAGTCCACCGTCATCACGCCGGGGCTGGACATGGAGGGCCGCTTCGCGGCGACCGGCATCCCGGCGTCGGTGGTCACCAAGTTCCTCGTCGAGCATGGCGTCGTCGTCGAGAAGACGGGCCTGTACTCCTTCTTCATCATGTTCACCATCGGCATCACCAAGGGCCGCTGGAACACGCTGCTGACGGCGCTGCAGCAGTTCAAGGACGACTACGACAAGAACGCGCCGCTGTGGCGCATCCTGCCGGAGTTCTGCGCGGCCCACCCGAAGTACGAGCGCATGGGCCTGCGCGACCTCTGCCAGAGCATCCACCAGGCCTATGCCGAGGGCGACATCGCGCGGCTGACGACGGACATGTATCTGTCCAATCTGCAGCCGGCCATGACGCCGACTGACGCCTACGCCCACATCGCGCAGCGCAAGACCGAGCGCGTCGGTATCGACGAGCTGGAAGGCCGCATCACGACCTCGCTGCTTACGCCTTACCCGCCCGGCATCCCGCTGCTGATCCCGGGCGAGCGCTTCAACAAGAAGATCGTCGACTACTTGAAGTTCACGCGCAGCTTCAACGCCAGGTTCCCGGGCTTCGCGACGGACGTGCACGGCCTCGTCCACGAGGTGGACGAGGAAACCGGCCGCGGCCACTACTACGTGGACTGCGTGAAGCAGTAAGGAAAGAGGGCCCCGCGGGGCCCTCGGTCATTTCATACGGCTTCGCAATCAAAGCGCTCACTGCGTTGCTTCGCCTTGCCGTGCCAAAGCACTGTCTGCGGCTTCGCGCCTTGTTGCCTTGTTATCACTTTGATTGCAAACCCGTATCAGTGGTGGCGTGGGGTCACTCGCCGCCGGCCAGGGCCACGTGGCTGAAGCCGCCGTCCACGTACATGATCTCGGCGCTGACGCCGCCAGCCAGGTCCGACAGCAGGAAGGCCGCGGCATTGCCCACGTCGTCGATGGTCACGTTGCGGCGGATCGGTGCGGCCGCGGCGAACTGGCTCAGCAGCTTGCCGAAGTCCTTGATGCCCGAGGCGGCCAGCGTCTTGATCGGGCCGGCCGAGATGCCGTTCACGCGCACGCCCTTGGCGCCCAGGTCGTAGGCCAGGTAGCGCACGCTGGCTTCCAGCGCGGCCTTGGCCAGGCCCATGGTGTTGTAGTTGGGCACATAGCGCTCGGCGCCCAGGTAGCTCAGCGTCAGCAGCGAGGCGCCGGCGCGCAGGCGCGGCGCGGCCAGCTTGGCCATCGCCGGGAAGCTGTAGGCCGAGATGTCGTGGGCGATGCGGAAGTTCTCGCGCGTCATGCCGTCGAGGAAATTGCCGGCGATCGCGTCGCGCGGTGCGAAACCGATGGAATGCACGAAGCCGTCGAACTCGGGCCAGACCTCGCCTAACTGGGCGAACAGGGCTGCCATCTGCTCGTCGCTGGTCACGTCGCAGTCGTAGACCAGCTTGGAGCCGAATTCGGCAGCGAATTCACTGATGCGCTCCTTGAAGCGCTCGCCCTGGTAGCTGAAGGCCAGCTCGGCGCCTTCGCGGTGGCAGGCGCGGGCAATGCCGTAGGCGATGGAGCGGTTGGACAGCACGCCCGTGATCAGCAGCCGCTTGCCGGCGAGAAAGCCCATTCTTGTCTCCTGTGAGGTCTCAAACAGCCCGCGATTCTGGCACGCGATAGGGGCGGCATCTTGCCGGCACGGGACTTGCACAGTACAATCCCGGCTTCACCAGAAATGAGAGAACTCTCTCAACGAGCCCCGGACGATATCCCCCGGGGCCGGATTTGGTGAACGAGGTGGGCGGATTCATCCAGCCCATTTTTTTTGCTTTTCGATTTTCTCGCTTCTTTTTTCGGACCCAGGAACGCAATCCCCGCATGAGTTGGCAAACCGCTGTTGAAACGACCGTGACTGGCTTGGGTTACGAACTCGTGGACTGCGAACGCAGCGCCGGGGGATTGCTGCGCGTGACGATCGACAAACTGCCGGCCCAGGCGGATGCCGGCGAGCTGATCACGGTGGACGATTGCGAGAAGCTCACTCGCCAGCTGCAGTATGTGCTGGAGGTCGAAGGCTTTGATTACGCCCGGCTCGAGGTGTCCTCGCCGGGGCTGGACCGGCCGTTGCGCAACGCCGCGCACTATGCGCGCTTTGCCGGCCAGGAAATCGACATCACGCTGAAGCTGCCCTTCCAGGGCCGCAAGAAGTACCGCGGCGTGCTCGGCGCGCAGCCCGGCGCGGAGGGCGACCAGGCGTGGCGCCTGGTCTTCGACGACGGCACCGCGGAGCAGGCGCTCGACTTCACGCTCGACGAGGTGCGCGAGGCGCGCCTCGTGCCGGCGTTCAGTTTCAAGGGCCGCGGCGGCGAGCCGGCGCCCGACCGCAAGCCGGGCCAGCGCGGCGTCATCAAGCCGAAAAAGGCAGTACCCAAGAAACAAGCGGGCGAGCCCACGGAGGCGGCGCCCGGCCAAGACAAGGTTGACGGAGGTCTCAAGCAATGAACCGCGAAATGTTGATGCTGGTGGACGCGATCTCGCGCGAGAAGAGCGTGGAGCGCGATGTCGTGTTCGGTGCGGTCGAAGCCGCGCTGGCCTCGGCCACCAAGAAGATTTACGGCGGTGAGGCCGACATCCGCGTCAGCGTGGACCGCGATTCCGGCGAGTACGAGACCTTCCGCCGCTGGCATGTCGTGCCCAACGAGGCCGGCCTGCAGAACGCCGACGCCGAGATCCTGCTGTTCGAGGCCCAGGAGCAGATCGCCGACATCGAGGTGGACGACCACATCGAGGAGCCCGTCGAGTCCGTGCCCATCGGCCGCATCGGCGCCCAGGCCGCCAAGCAGGTCATCCTGCAGAAGATCCGCGACGCCGAGCGCGAGCAGCTGCTGAACGACTTCATGTCGCGCGGCGAGAAGATCTTCGTCGGCACCGTCAAGCGCCTGGACAAGGGCGACATCATCGTCGAGAGCGGCCGCGTCGAAGGCCGCCTGAAGCGCAGCGAGATGATCTCGAAGGAGAACCTGCGCACCGGCGACCGCGTGCGCGCCGTCATCCTCGGCGTCGACCCGACCCAGCGCGGCCCGCAGATCATGCTGTCGCGCTCCTCGCCCGAGTTCATGAAGGAGCTGTTCGCGCAGGAAGTGCCCGAGATCGAGCAGGGCCTGCTGGAGATCAAGAGCTGCGCCCGCGACAGCGGCAGCCGCGCCAAGATCGCCGTCATCAGCCACGACCGCCGCGTCGACCCCATCGGCACCTGCGTCGGCGTGCGCGGTTCGCGCGTCAACGGCGTGACGACCGAGCTGGCCGGCGAGCGCGTCGACATCGTGCTGTGGAGCGAGGATCCCGCCCAGTTCGTCATCGGCGCGCTGGCCCCGGCCAATGTGCAGTCCATCGTCGTCGATGAAGAGCGCCACGCCATGGACGTCGTCGTCGACGAGGAGAACCTCGCCATCGCCATCGGCCGCGGCGGCCAGAACGTGCGCCTGGCCTCCGAGCTGACCGGCTGGCGCATCAACATCATGTCGGCCGAGGAATCGGCCGCCAAGCACGAGCAGGAAAGCGAATCGGTGCGCAAGCTCTTCGTCGAGAAGCTCGACGTGGACGCCGAGGTCGCCGACATCCTGATCGCCGAAGGCTTCACCAGCCTGGAGGAAGTCGCCTACGTCCCGATGCAGGAAATGCTCGAGATCGAGGCCTTCGACGAGGACACCGTCACCGAGCTGCGCACCCGTGCCAAGGATGCGCTGCTGACGATGGAAATCGCCAAGGAAGAGAAGGTCGAGGAGGTCTCGCAGGACCTGCGCGACCTCGAAGGCGTCACGCCCGAACTGCTGAGCAAGCTGGCCGAAGGCGGCATCAACACCCGCGACGACCTGGCCGATCTGGCCGTGGACGAACTGGTCGACCTGTCCGGCCTGGACGAAGCGGCGGCGCGCGCGCTGATCATGAAGGCCCGTGAACACTGGTTCAACGACTGATCGATCAACAGCACACGCCGCACCGCACCGAAAGCAATTTGAAGGACCCCCACATGGCCGTGACTACCGTCGCCCAATTCGCCGCCGAGCTGAGCAAGCCGGCGGGCACGCTGCTGGAGCAGCTGCTAGCCGCGGGCGTCAAGAAGTCTTCCGTCGACGACGCCCTGAGCGAAGCCGACAAGGAACGCCTGCTCGACCACCTGCGTTCCTCGCATGGCACCGCCGGCACCGAGCGCAAGAAGATCACGCTCGTCAAGAAATCGACCACCGAGATCAAGCAGGCCGATGCCTCCGGCAAGGCCCGCACCATCCAGGTCGAAGTGCGCAAGAAGCGCACCTTCGTCAAGCGTGACGATGCCGGCGACGAGGCCTCTGCCGGCCCCGACGAGGCCGAACTGCTGCGCCGGGAGGAAGAGGCGCAGGCTCAGGCCGCCGCGCTGCGCGCCCAGGAAGAGGAACTCGCCGCCAAGGTGAAGGCCCGCGAGGAGGCCGAGCGCGCCGCGCGCGAAGCCGCCGAAGCGCGCCGCGCCGAGGAGCAGGCCGCCGCTGAGGCCGCCGCCCGCGCCGCTGCCGAGGCCGCCGCTGCCGCGGAAGCCGCCAAGGCCGGCGACAAGAGCGACGCACAGGCCGCCGAGGCGCGCCAGCGCAACGCCGCCGCTGCCGCTGCGGAAGCCGCGGCCATCAACAAGGCTGCCGCCGCCAAGCGCGCGCCCAAGGCCGCGCCGGCGCAGGAAGTGGTGGCACCGCCGCCGCCCGCGCCTGAGGTCGCCCCTGCCGTGGTGGCGGCACCGGCCGCGCCCGTCGAGGCGCCCAAGCCGGCGCTGCGTGTCGTCAAGGCCGTCGATGCCGCTGCCGAAGAGAAGCAGAAGCAGGACGACCTGGCCCGCCGCCGCAAGGCTGCCGAGGAAGAGGCCGCCAAGATCCGCGCGATGATGAACGCGCCCAAGAAGGTGCTGGTGGCGCCCAAGAAGGAAGAGCCCAAGCCGGCCGAAGGCGCGGGCATCAAGGGCACCATCCACAAGAAGGCCGGCGCCACGGCACCGGCCGCGCCGGCGCCCGCGGGTGCCGGCAAGCCGGGCGACAAGAAGTCGGTCAAGTCCGAGAAGCTGTCGTCCAGCTGGGCTGACGACGCCGCAAAGAAGCGTGGCCTGAAGACCATCGGCGCCGGCCCGGCCGGCGCCAACCGCCCGGGTGGCGGCGGCAACTGGCGTGCTCCGGCGCGCGGTGGTGCGGGTGGCCGTCGCGGCGATCGCGGCGCAGGCAATGGCGGCTCCAGCTTCCAGGCGCCCGTCGAGCAGCAGGTGCAGGAGGTGCACATTCCCGAGACCATCTCGGTGGCCGACCTCGCGCACAAGATGTCGGTCAAGGCGGCCGAGGTCATCAAGCAGCTGATGAAGCTGGGCCAGATGGTCACCATCAACCAGCAACTGGACCAGGAAACGGCCATGATCCTCGTCGAGGAAATGGGCCACAAGGCCTTTGCCGCCAAGCTGGACGACCCGGACGCCTTCCTCGAGGAGGAGGGCACGGCGGAGCAGCAGCACGAGTCGCTGCCGCGTGCGCCGGTCGTCACCGTCATGGGCCACGTCGACCACGGCAAGACCTCGCTGCTGGACTACATCCGCCGCAGCCGCGTGGCTGCAGGCGAAGCCGGCGGCATCACGCAGCACATCGGCGCCTACCACGTCGAGACGCCGCGCGGCGTGATCACCTTCCTGGACACCCCGGGTCACGCGGCCTTCACGGCCATGCGGGCCCGCGGCGCGAAGGCGACCGACATCGTCATTCTGGTCTGTGCGGCCGATGACGGCGTCATGCCCCAGACCAAGGAAGCCATCCACCACGCGAAGGCGGCCGGCGTGCCCATCGTGGTCGCGATGACCAAGGTCGACAAGCCCGATGCCAACATCGAGCGCGTGAAGAGCGAGCTCGTCGGCGAAGAGGTCGTGCCCGAGGACTTCGGCGGCGATGCCCCCTTCATCGGCGTGTCGTCCAAGACCGGCCAGGGCGTGGACGAACTGCTGGAGCAGGTGCTGCTGCAGGCCGAAGTGCTGGAACTGAAGGCGCCCGTCGAATCGATGGCCAAGGGCCTGGTCATCGAAGCCAAGCTGGACAAGGGTCGCGGCCCGGTCGCGACGGTGCTGGTGCAGAGCGGCACGCTCAAGCGCGGCGACGTCGTGCTGGCCGGCTCCACCTTTGGCCGCGTGCGCGCCATGCTGGACGAAGACGGCAAGGCGACCACCGAGGCCGGCCCGTCCATCCCGGTCGAGATCCAGGGCCTGACCGAAGTGCCGCAGGCCGGCGACGAGTTCATGGTGCTGTCCGACGAGCGCCGTGCCCGCGAAGTGGCCACCTTCCGTTCGGGCAAGTACCGCGACGTCAAGCTGGCCAAGCAGCAGGCCGCCAAGCTCGAGAACATGTTCAGCGAGATGGGCGCCGGCGACGTGCAGACCCTGCCGCTGATCATCAAAAGCGACGTGCAGGGCTCGCAGGAAGCGCTGGCCGCCTCGCTGCTCAAGCTCAGCACGGCCGAGGTCAAGGTGCAGATCGTCCACGCGGCGGTCGGCGGCATCAGCGAAAGCGACATCAACCTCGCCATCGCGTCCAAGGCCGTCATCATCGGCTTCAATGTGCGCGCCGACGCCGGTGCGCGCAAGCTGGCCGAGGGCAACTCGGTCGACCTGCGCTACTACAGCATCATCTACGACGCCGTGGACGATGTGACCAAGGCGATGTCCGGCATGCTGGCGCCCGAGCAGCGCGAGGAAGCGCTGGGCACGGCCGAGATCCGCGTCGTGTTCGTCGCATCCAAGATCGGCACGGTGGCCGGCTCCATGGTCACCAGCGGCCTGGTACGCCGTGGCGCACGCTTCCGCCTGCTGCGCGACAACACCGTCGTCTACACGGGCGAGGTCGAGTCGGTGCGCCGCGAGAAGGACGACGTGCGCGAGGTCAAGGAAGGCTTCGAGTGCGGCATCAAGCTCAAGAACTACAGCGACATCAAGGAAGGTGATCAGCTCGAATTCTTCGAGATCAAGGAAGTGGCCCGCACGCTTTAACGCTTCGCACTGAGGGTGAACCCCGCCCCTCGGGGCGGGGTTTGTCCTTTCAGGAAACCATGCCATGAAACACAAACGCGCCATCCCCAACCGCAGCTTTCGCGTCGCCGACCAGATCCAGCGTGATCTGGCCGAGCTGATCCGCGAGCTCAAGGACCCGCGCATCGGCATGGCCACCATCAGCGCGGTCGAGGTCACGCCCGACTACGCCCACGCCAAGGTGTTCTTCTCCGTGCTGATCGGCGATGCCGCCGAGACGCAGGCGGCGCTGAACGAGGCGGCGGGCTATCTGCGCAACGGCCTGTTCAAGCGCCTGCAGATCCACACGGTGCCGACGCTGCACTTCCAGTTCGACCGCACGACCGAGCGGGCGGCCGAGATGAGCGCGCTGATCAGCAAGGCCAACGCGACGCGCGCCGCGGACGACGAGGAGCCCAATGACTGAGGCCCTGGCCACTGCCAAGCCGGCGCGGGTTCGCATCCAGCGCCGGCCGCTGCATGGCGTGTTGTTGCTCGACAAGCCGCTGGGCCTGTCGAGCAACGACGCACTGCAGAAGGCCAAGTGGCTGCTGCGCGCCGAGAAGGCCGGCCACACCGGCACGCTGGACCCGCTGGCCACAGGCCTGCTGCCGCTGTGCTTCGGCGCCGCCACCAAGTTCAGCCAGCTCAGCCTGGACGCCGACAAGCGCTATCTGGCCACGCTGGCCCTGGGCATCCGCACGACGACGGGCGACGCCGAAGGCGAGGTGCTGGAGCGCCTGGACGCCGACCACATCACGCGCGAGCAGGTGGAGGCCGCCAGCCGCGCCTTCGTCGGCGAGATAGCCCAGATGCCGCCGATGTATTCGGCGTTGAAGCACGAGGGCAAGGCGCTCTACGAGTACGCGCGTGCCGGGGTCGAGATCGAGCGCAAGAGCCGCCGCGTGACGATTCATGCCATAGCCATCGTCGCGATGCATGCTGGCACCGTGACCCTCGACGTCCGTTGCACCAAAGGCACCTACATCCGCACGCTGGCCGAAGACATCGGCGCGAAGCTGGGCGTGGGCGCCTCGCTGGCCGCGCTGCGCCGCACCGGCTCCGGTGGCCTGACGCTGGACGGCGCCGTCACGCTGGCCCAGATCGAGGCCCTGCCCGACGCAGAGCGCGCCGCTCTGCTGACCTCGCCCGACCGCCTGCTGGCGGATGCACCCGAACTGCGGCTGGACATGCCCGACGCCGTGCGCTTCCTGTCCGGCCTGCGCCGCCGTGTCGACGTGCCCGATGCCGAGCGCGTGCGCGTCTACGGCCCCGAGCCGCGCGCCTTCCTCGGCAGCGCTCACATCACTTCCGGCGAACTGATCGCCGACCGCCTGTTGACCCCGCCGGAGGTCCAGGCCCTGCTTTCCGCCTGAACCGGTTTTTTTAGAAGCACCACCATGACCACCCCGATCCGCAACATCGCCATCATTGCCCACGTCGACCACGGCAAGACCACCATGGTGGACCAACTGCTGCGCCAGAGCGGCACCTTCGCCGACCATGAAAAGGTCGTCGACACCGTGATGGACAGCAATGCCATCGAGCGCGAGCGCGGCATCACCATCCTGGCCAAGAACTGCGCGGTCAGCTGGGGTGGCACCCACATCAACATCGTCGACACGCCCGGACACGCAGACTTCGGCGGCGAGGTCGAGCGTGCGCTGTCCATGGTGGACGGCGTGGTGCTGCTGATCGACGCCCAGGAAGGCCCGATGCCGCAGACCCGCTTCGTCACGAAGAAGGCGCTGGCCCTGGGCCTGAAGCCCATCGTCGTCGTCAACAAGGTCGACAAGCCGGGCGCCAAGCCCGATGCCGTCATCAACGCCGCCTTCGACCTGTTCGACAAGCTCGGCGCCAACGACGAGCAGCTGGACTTCCCGGTCGTCTACGCCTCCGGCATCAACGGCTGGACCTCGCTGACCGAAGGCGCTCCCGGCGAGCAGTGGGGCCCCGACATGTCGGCCCTGTTCGAGACCATCCTGAAGCATGTGCCGCCCCAGAAGGGTGACCCGGCCGCCCCGCTGCAACTGCAGATTTCCGCGCTGGACTTCTCCACCTTCGTCGGCCGCATCGGCGTGGGCCGCATCAGCCAGGGCACCATCAAGCCCGGCATGCAGGTCGCCGTCATGGAAGGCCCGGACGGCAAGAGCGTCAACGGCCGCATCAACCAGGTGCTGACCTTCCACGGCCTGGACCGCGTGCAGGTCACGGAAGCCGGCCCCGGCGAGATCGTGCTGATCAACGGCATCGAGGACATCGGCATCGGCGTGACCGTGACCGACCCGGCCAACCCGGCGCCGCTGCCCATGCTGAAGGTGGACGAGCCGACGCTGACGATGAATTTCTGCGTCAACACCAGCCCGCTGGCCGGCCGTGAAGGCAAGTACGTCACCAGCCGCCAGATCTGGGACCGCCTGCAGAAGGAACTGCAGCACAACGTCGCGCTGCGCGTCTCCGAGACGGACGAGGACGGCATCTTCGAGGTTTGTGGCCGCGGCGAACTGCACCTGACCATCCTGCTGGAAAACATGCGCCGCGAAGGCTACGAGCTGGCCGTGTCCAAGCCGCGCGTGATGTTCAAGGACATCGACGGCGTGAAGAGCGAGCCGATGGAACTCGTCACCGCCGACGTCGAAGAGACCCACCAGGGCGGCGTCATGCAGGCGCTGGGCCTGCGCAAGGGCGAGATGATCAACATGGAGCCGGACGGCCATGGCCGCGTGCGCCTGGAGTACCGCATCCCGGCGCGCGGCCTGATCGGCTTCGCCAACGAGTTCATGAACCTGACCCGCGGCTCCGGCCTGATCTCGTCCATCTTCGACGGCTACGAGGCCCACAAGGGCGACATCGGCGGCCGCAAGAACGGCGTGCTGATCTCCATGGACGACGGCGAGATCTTCACCTACGCCCTGGGCAAGCTGGACGACCGCGGACGCATGTTCGTCAAGCCCAACGACCCGGTCTACGAGGGCATGATCGTCGGCATCCACAGCCGCGACAACGACCTCGTCGTCAACGCGACGCGCACCAAGCAGCTGACCAACTTCCGCGTGTCCGGCAAGGAAGACGCGATCAAGATCACGCCGCCCATCGACCTGACGCTGGAATACGGCGTGGACTTCATCGACGACGACGAGCTGGTCGAGATCACGCCGAAGTCGGTCCGCCTGCGCAAGCGCCACTTGTCGGAGAACGACCGCAAGCGCGCCGCGCGCGCTTGAGCGCACGCAGCGCGCTCGCGGTCCCCGCGGCATGTTGCGCTCCCCCTGCCCCCTCCAGGAGGGGGTTCTAGCCAGTTGATTGCCCGCGCCCCGAAAGGGGCGCTCTGCTGTGAGTCACCGAAGCGCTGTTTTTCTGATGCTGCTGGTCACGCTGATGTGGAGTTCGGCGGGCGTGGTCACGCGGCATCTGGAGGCGGCGCGGGGCTTCGAGATCACGTTCTGGCGTGCGCTGTTCAATGCGGCGGCGCTGCTGCTGATCCTGGGCGTCATGCGGGGCAGGGCGCTGCTGGCGGCGATGCGCGGCGTGGCCGTCTGGGCCTCGGGGCTGTGCTGGGCCGTCATGTTCACGGCCTTCATGGTCGCGCTGTCGCTGACGACGGTGGCCAATGTGCTGGTCACGATGTCGCTGTCGCCGCTGTTCACGGCGCTGTTCGCGCGCGCCTTCCTGCACCAGCCCATTCCGGGCCGCACCTGGGCTGCCATCGCGGTGGCCGGCGCTGGCATCGCATGGATGTTCGGCGGCCAGCTCGGCGGGCCGCTGACCGGTGTCTTCGTCGCGCTGGGCGTGCCGCTGGCCGCGGCATCGAACTGGTGCCTGCTGCAGAAGGTCGGCCAGCGCGGCCAAGAAGTTGACCCCCACGGGAGCTCCGCTCCCTGCCCCCCGAGGGGGCGCGTCAGGGCCTCCGGGCGGCCGAGCGCCCCTGACATGCTGCCCGCCGTGCTGATCGGCGCGCTGCTCTGCATGGCCGCCACGCTGCCGCTGGCCTGGCCGCTGCAGGCCGGTGCGCATGACCTGGGCCTGCTGGCCTTCCTCGGCGTCTTCCAGCTCGCCATGCCCTGCCTGCTCGCGGTGCGCCTCGCGCGCGAACTGCCCAGCCACGAGCTGGCGCTGCTCGGCCAGGCCGAGACGCTGCTGGGTGTGCTCTGGGCCTGGCTGTTTGCGGGCGAACACCCGGGCAGCGCCGCGCTGATCGGCGGTAGCCTTGTGCTTGCCGCGCTGATCGCCAACGAGGCGCTGGCGCCTCCCGCCGTCAAAACCGTCCTGAAGAACGCATGAACGACCTGATCCCGCCCTTAGGTGCAGAAGGCCAGATCCTGGCCGACGTCAACGGCTGCCTCGGCCTCATCACGCTGAACCGCCCGCAGGCCTTGAACGCGCTGTCGCTGGCCATGATCCGCGACATGACCGCGCTGCTGAAGCACTGGGCCGGCCGCCCCGAGATCCAGGCCGTGGCCGTGCTGGGCGCCGGCCGCGAAGGCAAGCCGCCGGCCTTCTGCGCGGGCGGCGACATCCGCTTCTTCCACCAGGCCGCCCACGCGGGCGACCCGGCGCTGGAGGACTTCTTCACCGAGGAATACCGCCTCAACCACCTGATCCACGCCTTCCCCAAGCCCTATGTCGCGCTGATGGACGGCATCGTCATGGGCGGCGGCATGGGCATCAGCCAGGGCGCCAGGCTGCGCGTGCTCAGCGAGCGCTCCAGGCTCGCGATGCCCGAGACCGCCATCGGCCTCTTCCCCGACGTGGGCGGCGGCTGGTTCCTCGCGCAATGCCCTGGCCATGTCGGCGAATGGCTGGCGCTGACCGGCCACGCGATCTCCGCGGGCGATGCGATCGAATGGGGCCTGGGCGACGTCTTCGTGCGCGCCGAGCAGTGGCAGGCCCTGGTCGACGACCTGCGCCAGGGCGACCAGCCGAGCGCCGAGCATGTCGTCGCCACGGTCATGGAACGGGCCGACCTGGCGCCCCTGTCGGCGCCCAAGGCGACGATGGAGCGCATCGACCGCCACTTCGGCCAGCCGACGCTGCCAGCCATCCTCGCCTCGCTCGCCGCGGTCGACGACGACTGGGCGCGCGACACCCGGGCGACGCTGCTGGAGCGCTCGCCGACGATGATGGCCGTCACGCTGGAACTGGTGCGCCGCGGCCGCCGGCTCGGCCTGGCCGACGACCTGCGCCTGGAGCGCGACCTCGTCCACCACGCCTTCCATCTGCGGGGCGCGGCGCGCAGCGAGACCGTCGAGGGCGTGCGCGCTCTGGCCGTGGACAAGGACCATGCGCCGCGCTGGCAGCCGGCCAGCGTCGCCGAGGTCGATGCGGCCGAGGTGGCGGCCTTCTTCGTCAGCCCCTGGGCGCCGGCCGAGCATCCGTTGCGCGACCTGGGCTGAGAGGTTGATAGTCTTTCGCCCATGCCCGCCCTGCACGCCAAAACACCCCCGCTCGTCGTTGCAAATGCTCGCCATAGCCCGAGCTATGGCTGTGCTTTGCGCCTAGATCGGGGGCGTTTTGACGCGCCTTTCGGGCACGGCCGCAATACTCTCAACCTCTGAGCCCACCGGCGAAAGCCGGGCAGAGAATGCGCAATCCTTGACAAAGGTCATGCCCCCGGCCCGAGGGCGCGGCCAAGATGCGCACCGTGAGCGTTCCTCCCCCCGGCTTGCCTGCGGCTGATTCAGACGCGCGCCTTCTCGCCCCCTTCACGACCTGGCCGGACGGCCCCGGCGGCGTCGCGCTGTCGCAGTTCCAGGTGGCCGGCATGCACTGCGCGGCCTGCTCGGGCATCGTCGAGGCGGCCCTGCTGAAGCTGCAGGGCGTGGAGGGCGCCAGCGTCAACCCGGCCTCCGCCCGCCTGTCGCTGCGCTGGCAGCCCTCGCGCATCGCGCTGGCCGATGTGCTCGGCGCCCTGCAGTCCGCCGGTTATGGCGCGACGCCCGACGTGGCCGCGTCGGCGCGCGAGCTGCGCCGCCAGGAAAGGCGGCAGGCGCTGTGGCGACTCTTCGTCGCCGGCTTCCTGATGATGCAGGTCATGATGATGGCCACGCCCGCCTATGTGGCCGGCCCGGGCGAGTTGGCGCCCGACCTGGACCGGCTGCTGCGCTGGGCCGCCTGGATGCTGACCCTGCCGGTCATGGTGTTCTCGGCGGCCCCCTTCTTCGTGGGCGCCTGGCGGCAACTGCGCGCGGGCCGGCTGGGCATGGACGTGCCCGTGGCCCTGGGGCTGGCCGTCACCTTCGTGGCCAGCAGCGGCGCGCTGTTCGACCCGGGCGGCCTGTTCGGCCACGAGGTCTATTTCGATTCTCTGACCATGTTCATCGCGCTGCTGCTGCTGGCGCGCTGGTTCGAGCTCGGTACGCGCCACCGCGCCGCCGAGGCGCTGGAGGCCGCGGCCGGCGCGCTGCCGACGCTGGCCGAGCGGCTGCTGGACGACGGCACGAGCGAGCGCGTGCCGCCCGAGGCGCTGCGCGTGGGCGACCGCATCCGCGTCGCGGCCGGCGAGGCCTTCGCGGCCGACGGCCATGTGCTGGCCGGCCAGGGCTGGGTCAACGAGGCGCTGCTGACGGGCGAGTCCGCGCCGGTCGCCAAGGCGCCGGGCGACGCGGTCGTGGCCGGCAGCATCAATGGCGACGGCCCGCTGCTCGTCGCCGCGCAGCGCGTGGGCGCCGACACCACGGCCCAGGGCATCGTCAGGCTGATGCAGCAGGCGCAGAGCCGGCGCCCCGCGGCCGGCGGCATCCTGGACCGAGTGGCCGCGGGCTTCACGGCCGGCGTGCTGCTGCTGGCGCTGGCGGCCGGCATCGGCTGGTGGTGGGTCGAGCCCTCGCGGGCGGTGGCCGTCGCGGTGGCCGTGCTCATCGTGACCTGCCCCTGCGCGCTGACGCTGGCCGCGCCGGCGGCCTGGCTGACGGCCAGCGGCGCGCTGGCCCGGCGCGGCCTGCTGCTGGTCGACCTGTCGGCGCTGGAGCGGCTGTGCACGGTCGACACCGTGGTCTTCGACAAGACCGGCACCGTCAGCGAAGACCGGCTGCAGTTGCAGCGCCATTGGGCCGAGGGCGCGGATGCCGACGCGCTGCTGGCCGTGGCGCGCAGCCTGGCGGCGCTGTCCCGCCACCCGCATGCGCGGGCGCTGGCCGAGGGCTGCGAGGCGGGCGCCTGGGTCGACGTGCGCGAGCTGGCCGGCCGCGGCATCGAGGCCCGCGACGCCACCGGCCGGCTGTGGCGGCTGGGCGCGCCGGCGTGGGTCAGCGAGCG
>NZ_JAPPUW010000002.1 GCF_026712205.1 Pelomonas aquatica | reverse complement strand
AGCGCCACGCGCTTGAGCTGATCCAGCAGATCCGCCTGTAGGCAGTAGCTGGAACTCCGATCTCACGCCAAGTCCTTGTGGCGCAAGGCAATCTCGCTCAACGAGCGCTGGAACTTCGGGTTAGCCAAACAGAAGCCCCGCCCGGCGCGAGCCGGTCGGGGCGCAAGAGCGCTTCACGCCGCCCTGGACACGCCCGTGAGGGCGCATGGGGCTGCGGCGTGGATCACAGCGCAGGCGGCCGTCGCGGGCGACACCGGGCGGTGACGCGGGCGGGCCCTAGCTCATGCTTTCATGGTCGCGGGCGGTTGCGTTCCGCCTCGCCAGGGGCCGCAGCGTTGCCGGGGGCCGTGCACTGGTGACGGGCTGAATCATCTGCGCAGCACGGCGTGAACAATGCCGCGATCAGCCGGGCCGGGCCGGGCTTTTTCCGCGTCAGTAGGCGTAGTGCAGGCCAACGGACGCGCTGAACCGCGGCTCGATCTGCAGGCCGTTGACGCGTTGGTAGACGGGCAGCTGGACGAAGGCATAGGTGCGCAGCCGGGCGCTGAGCGCGGCGGTCAGGCCGGGGCTCAGGTAGGCGAGCGTGGAGCCGGCGTTGGCCGCGTCCGCGTTGGCGCCCGATTCGCGGCGCTCGCTGCGCAGGTTGAGCTGCAGCTGCGGCGTGACGGGGTCGTCGCCGACATAGCGCAGGCCCAGGCTCAGGTTGAGGCCGGCGCCGGGCTTGAACTGGTCCTTGCCGGTCAGCGGCAGCTGCAGCTGGGCCTGCGCGAAATAGTCGAACCTGGCGGCGATGCTGCCGAAGCGGTAGGCGCCCAGCAGCAGGTCGGTGGAGCCGGTGCCGGGCTGCAGGCCGCGGTCCAGCGCCTGGCCGGCCTGGGGGCCGGTGGCGAAGCTCAGGTCCGTGCGGCCGGTGGGCAGCTTCAGGCCGAACTGCAGGCCCCAGTTGCGCTCGCCCGCCAGGCCCTGGTAGCGGGCCAGCAGGCGCACATCGCCGAGGCCCGACGAGCGCGACGTGGACAGCTCGGTGTCGCCCGCGGCCACGGTGCCGTGGCTGCGCTGCAGATAGGGCAGCTGCAGCGCCACGGCCCAGTCGGGCGAGAAGCCGTAGTCCAGCGTCAGCGTGCTGACGTGGTTGGCCGTGTTGCGCTGGATCTCCTGGTCGGCCGGCAGTGCGATGCCGGCGCGGTCCACACGGTTGCTGCCGCTGCGCAGTTCGTCCTGGTTGAAATAGTCGTGGCGCAGGTCGAGGCTGAGGCCGGAGGCGGCGTAGAGGCCCTGGCTGGCCCAGTCGGAGCTGAGCGTGCAGCCGCAGCTGGAGCAGGCCCAGGCAGCGGGCAGGGCGGCGGCCAGCAGGGCGCCGAGGGCGGTCCTTTGCAGTGGGTTCATGGTGGGGTTCCGGCAGGGATGGGACCGGTGCGCGTGTTCGGCGGCAGCGCGGCGCAGGCCGCAGCCGCGCGCACTCGGGGCATCTTGTTCGTGAAAGGCTATGGATCGGAATCGTGCCGTCGCTGCAGCGGCGACGACAAACGCCGGGCCTGGGCGGCCGCGGCAACGCAGTGGACTCAGATCGATGCGGGAGGCGCGCGCGCGCTGGCCGGCCGCCAGGCATGGGCGGTGACCGGCGCGGTCCAGAAGCGCTCGGGCGCCTCCGGCACGAGGTCGTCGCGCAGCAGCAGCAGCCCGGACGTGGCCGGCGGGCCGGCGAGGTCGGCGGCCTGGATGTGGCAGGCCGCACAATGGCCGTGGGCCAGCAGATCCAGCGCCGCCTCGATGGGCCTGGGCCTGGCCGCGTTCGCGGCCGTCGGCGCACGGCACACGTCCTGCCAGGCCGCGACATCGCCCCGCGCATGGGCGAGTGCCGCGCTGATGCCCGGCGCCAGCAGGCCCAGCACCAGCACGGCCAGCCACCACGCGGCAAGGGCGCGGCGGCGGTGTGGGCGATGGGTGGGCGTCATGGCGGGGGCTCGGCGAGGGCCG
Source organism: Pelomonas aquatica (assembly GCF_026712205.1). Classification (GTDB taxonomy): domain Bacteria; phylum Pseudomonadota; class Gammaproteobacteria; order Burkholderiales; family Burkholderiaceae_C; genus Pelomonas; species Pelomonas aquatica. The sequence continues at coordinate 283,772 of NZ_JAPPUW010000002.1, read as the reverse complement.
GATTGTGCCGCGTCTGCCGGCGCGGAAGCACGACGGCGGTGCAGCTCAGTCGCAGCTGAAGCGCAGGCTGTCGTCCAGCTGCAGCGGCAGCACCAGCGTGTGCATGCGCGCCGCGCGTGCGGACTGGCACAGCGCATCGCGCGCGCCGGCCGTGTTCAGCGCATAGCTGCTCGCGTACTCGGCATTGAGGACCGGCTTGCCCGCCGCGATGAAGCCCGCGTAGGCGCCGCATTCGTTGAACTCGTGGCACTGCTCGTTGACCGCGAAATCGAAGGCCGCGCCCAGCGCGTCGAGCTGGACGCTGTCGTTCTTCAGCGCCACGGCCAGGCCGCGGGCATGGGCGGCATCGGCGAGGAAGCGGTTGAAGTCGATCTGGCTGGCCGCGTCGAGCGGGAAGCCGGGGTTGTTCGAATACCCTTCGACGTTGTCGGGCTCGACGCCGTCGCAGCCGCGCTTGGCGGCGAGATCCAGCCGCGCCAGCATGATGCGGCGCACATTCGCCGAGCGTGTGTCCAGCCAGCGCTCGCCGGGCCAGCCCTTCAGCGGGTTGCCCATGTCGGCGGGCAGGAACTGGCCGAAGTCGCTGCGCCAGTCCTCGGAGCCGCCGGCCGAGAAATAGCAGACCACGCGCCGGCCCTTGGCCTTCAGCGCGGCGAGGGTCGCGTCGGGCGCGTCGAAGAGGTCGATGTCGTAGACGTCGACCGCGTAGGAGGTGTTGATCGTGCCGCGCAGCTGCCACTGCCAGCTGTTGTCGACCGACGGCTTCCACCAGCCGGTGGTGCCTGCCGGCGCTGACGGCGCGGGCTGGGCGGCCGCGGCCGGGCCGGTGCCGCCGCCGCAGCCGGAAAGAAGCGCCGCCAGGCCCAGTACCGTCATGCCCAGGCCGTGCCAGCTTCGACCGCGATCCCGACTGCCCATCTTCAACCTCGAAAGCCGATGTGATGCAGCGATTCTTCCAGCTGCTCATGCCGGCTTCGTGTCAGCGCGCGAGCAAATCGGCCAAAGTGCGCGCGACGACCTGGGTTGCGCGCCTCAGATCCTCCAGCGCCAGATGCTCGTCCGCCCGCTTGGCATTGCTCTCCAGCACCGTGCGCGGCCCGGCGCCGTAGATGGCGGCCGGGATGCCCTGGGCCGTGTACAGGCGAACGTCGGTGTAGAGCGGCGTGCCCGAGGTCGGGATGGGCTCGCCGAAGACCGCCTCGCCATGCCTTTGCAGCGCGGCCACCAGCGGCGCCGCGCCGGGCAGGGGCTTCATCGAGCGGGCCAGCAGCAGGCGCCTGATCTCCAGCTTCACCCCGGGGCTCTGCGCGACGGCGGCCTCGATCAGGGCGCGCACCTCGGCCTCGACCTCGGCCGGGTTCTCCTCGGGGATCATGCGGCGGTCCAGCTTCAGCGCCACCTTGCCGGGCACGACATTGGTGTTGCTGCCGCCCTCGATGCGGCCCACGTTGAGATAGGGGTGGGTGATGCCCGGCACCTTGGAGCGCCGCGTCTTCAGCACCTCGTTGTGGGCATAGAGGGCGGTCAGCAGCTTGTTGGCGGCCTGCAGCGCGTCGATGCCGGTCCCGGGATAGGCCGCGTGCGAGGCCTGACCCGAAAGCGTGACCTCCATCTGCAGGCAGCCGTTGTGGGCCGTGACGACCTGGTAGCTGAAGCCGGCGGCGATCAGGAAGTCGGGCCGGGTCAGGCCTTGGCTCAATAACCGGCCCGGGCCGAGTTCGCCGCCGAATTCCTCGTCGTAGGTGAAGTGCAGCTCGACGGCACCCTTCAGTGGCAGGCCGGAGTTCTTCAGCGCCAGCAGCGCGAAGGTATAGGTCGCGAAGTCGCTCTTGCTGACGGCCGCCGCGCGGCCGTAGAGCCTGCCGTCGACGATCTCGGCGCCATAGGGGTCGTGCGTCCAGCCCTCGCCCGGCGGCACCACGTCGCCGTGGGCGTTCAGCGCGATCGTCGGGCCGCCGTCGCCGAAGCGGTGGCGCACGATCAGGTTGGTGATGGACTGCAGGCCGGCGGCCTGCACGTCGGCGGCCGGCACGGCATGCTTCTCGACCGCGAAGCCCAGTTCGGCCAGCAGCTCGGCCGTGCGCTCGGCGTGAGGCGCGTTGTTGCCGGGCGGGGTGTCGGTGGGGATGCGGACGAGTTGCTGGAGGAAGCGGACTAGCTCGTCAAAGTGCGAGGCAATCCAAGTATCCGTTTGGCTCATGTGGAGTCGATTCGGTCAGGTTGCCGGTGACATGCTCAACTTTGCTTTCAGCATTCGGAGCAGTGGTTCGGCATTTGTGTAGTAGGCAGGCAAAGGAATGGCTTGGTGGCCTTCAAAAGTGAGGAAGGTGACATCGAAGCCGAACGACGCTCCGGCAAGCGTCGTGATGCCTCGCAGCTTGTCGACGGGCAAGTGGGTGGCATGCCATGGTGAACGGAGCTGTCGTAGCTCCAACGTGGTGTCATGCAGTCTGATCAGCCGGCCCTTTGCGAGCCAAACCGCCAGAGTCATTGCCGCGACTGTGGCCAGCATCCCCAACCCAAGCCGCCACACGGGCAAGCTAGCGTCGTGCTGAACGGCAGGAGCCCAGAGGTGCAAGCTGAGAAAAACCAGCGCCGTGATCGCAGGCATGAGGGCTTGCAGCGGCGGCATCGATTGAAGTGGTGGCATTGCGCTCATGGGTTTACTGCTGATCTAGCAGTTGTTCGAAGGCCCGCACCGCCAGCTCCGCATCATCCACCGTCACCGACTCCAACGGGTTGTGGCTGATGCCCCCGTTGCCGCCGCGCACGAACAGCATGGCCTGTGGGACAAGCTCGTGGAGCTTCATCGCGTCATGGCCGGCGCCCGAGGGCAGGCGGTGGACGGGCAGGCCCAGCTCGGTGACGGCGGCTTCCCAGCGCGACTGCCAGGCGGCATCGCTCGGCGCGGCGTTGGCGGCCAGCGTGGGTTGCAGCGTGTAGCTCAGGCCGCGCCGCTGGCAGATCTCGTCGAGCCTGGCGAGCACGTCGGCGTCCAGCGCGTCGCGCGCCGCGTCGGTGGTCGCGCGCAGGTCCAGGCTGAAGCGGCAGCGGCCGGGGATGACGTTGATGGAGCCCGAGGGTACCTCCAGCATGCCGACCGTGGCGACCACGTCGGGCACAGCGGCGGCGCGCTGTTCGGCGAACAGGATCAGCTCGGCCACGCCCGCGGCGGCGTCGCGGCGCTGGCCCATCGGCGTCGTGCCGGCGTGGCTCGCCAGGCCGACGATCTCGCCGGTGTAGCGGCGGCTGCCGTTGATGCTGGTGACGATGCCCAGCGGCAGGTCCAGGCCGTCGAGCACCGGGCCCTGCTCGATGTGGACCTCGACGAAGCCGAGGTAGCGCGAGGCGTCGCGCTGGAGGGCCTGGATGCTCTGCAGCGTGCCGGGCAGGCCGGCGGCCCGCATCGCGTCGCGCAGCGTGATGCCGGCAGCATCCAGCTGCTCCAGCCAGGCCGGGTCGAAGCGGCCGATCAGGGCGCTCGACCCGAGGAAGTCGGCCGGGAAGCGCTGGCCCTCTTCTTCCGAGAAGCCGACCACTTCGAGGCCGAAGGGCAGGCGCCTGCCGGTGCGGTGCAGCTCGCGCACGGCCAGCATGGCGACGAAGATGCCCAGCCGCCCGTCGAAGCGGCCGGCGCGGCGCACGGTGTCGTAGTGGCTGCCGGTCAGCAGGCGCTGTTCTCCCGTGCCGTTGTAGACGCCGACGACATTGCCCACCGCATCGCGGCCGACCGCGTCGAAGCCGCAGTCGCGCATCCAGGCCATCAGCTCCGCGGCCACGGCGCTGTGCGTGGGCGTCGCGTAGGTGCAGGTCAGGAAGGCCTCGTCCTCGCTGTGCTCGGCCAGTGCTGCCGCCCAGTCCCACAATTGCTCGCCCAACTCGGGCCGGGCGCCGAACTTGTCGTTCAGCCGGATCTCGGCGATGCGGTGGATCTGGCGCAGGCATTCGGCGCGCTCGACGTCCGGGTGGGCACGCAGCCGGCGCTCGAAGGTCGTGATGATTTCCTGCCGCGTGAAGCCGGTGCCGCGCGGGCCGCGCACGGCCAGGATGAAGGGCCAGCCGAAGCGCGCGTTGTAGTCGGCGTTGAGCTGCTGCAGCCTGGCGAACTCCTCCGGCGTGCAGGCGGTGAGGCCGGCCTTGTGCTGCTCGTGGGTCGACTCGGCCGTCAGCTCGCCAGCCACGGCGGCCTTGCCGGCCAGCTCCGGGTGGGCGTGGATCAGGCCCAGCTGCTCGTCCACCGCGGCCTCGCGCACCACGCGGGCCAGCGCCACCTTGAGCGCGGCCAGGGTCTTGAAGGGGCGGGCCGCCGCGGCGCGCTCGGCGATCCAGGGCGAGTGTTCGTAGATGCCGTCCAGCAGCCGCACAAAGTCGGCCGTGCTGGCGTTGTTGAGGTCGTCGAGTTTCATCATTCCCACAGGAAAGCCGTCCTGGCGTCGAAGGGATGGACCGCCTTCCAATGCCGCGCGATGTCCAGGCGCCGGCAGACCCAGACGCGGTCATGCGCCTCGATGTGGTCGAGAAAACGCTGCAGCGCCCGCATGCGCCCCGGGCGGCCCAGCAGCCGGCAGTGCATGCCGATGCTCATCATCTTCGGCGCGTCGGCGCCCTCGGCATAGAGCAGGTCGAAGCTGTCGCGCAGGTATTCGAAGAAGGGCTGGGCATGGCTGAAACCCTGGGGCAGGGCGAAGCGCATGTCGTTGCAGTCCAGCGTGTAGGGCACGACGAGGTGGGGCGCCAGCTCGCCGTTGGTCTTGCGCACCTGCAGCCAGAAGGGCAGGTCGTCGCCGTAGTAGTCGCTGTCGTACTCGAAGCCGCCGAAGTCGGCGACGAGGCGGCGCGTGTTGGGGCTGTCGCGGCCGGTGTACCAGCCCAGGCCGTGCGGGTCGCGGCCGAGCGTGAGGCGCTTCAGCGAGGCCATGGCCTGGGCCATGTGGGCGCGCTCGGTGTCCTCCTCCATGCTCTGGTAGTGGATCCAGCGCCAGCCGTGCGACGCGATCTCGTGGTCCAGCTCGACGAAGGCCTGGGTGACGTCCGGATTGCGCTCCAGCGCCATGCCCACGCCGAAGACGGTCAGCGGCAGCGCGCGCTGCTCGAACTCCTTCAGCAGCCGCCACACGCCCACGCGCGAGCCGTACTCGTAGATGCCCTCCATGCTGAGGTGGCGTGCCGGGTAGCTGGCCGGGTTGGCCATCTCGGACAGGAACTGCTCGCTGCCGGCATCGCCGTGCAGCACCGAGTTCTCGCCGCCCTCCTCGTAGTTCAGCACGAACTGCACGGCCACCCGCGCGCCGCCGGGCCATTGCGCATGGGGCGGGTTCTCGCCGTAGCCGACGAGGTCGCGCGGATAGCGGGGCGGGTGGGGCGTGTTCATCCCTAAACTTTGCCCCATCTCTGGAGATCCGATGGGCAAGCTCACCACACATGTGCTGGACACCGCCAACGGCTGCCCGGCCGCCGGCATGGCCGTGCGCCTCTACCGCCTGGATGGCAATGGCGCCGAAGGGCCGAAGTGGCTGCTCAGCCAGCGGCTGAACGCCGACGGCCGCGCGGACGGCCCGCTGCTGGAGGGCGCCGGCCTCACGGCCGGGCGCTACCGCCTGGTCTTCGAGGTGGCGGCCTATTTCCGCGCCCGCGGCCAGGCCCTGCCCGAGCCGGCCTTCCTGGACGAGGTGCCGCTGGACTTCGGCATCGCCGACGAGGATTCGCTCTACCACGTGCCGCTGCTGGCCTCGCCCTGGAGCTATTCGACCTACCGTGGCAGCTGAAGCCTGCATTCTCGTCACCGTCGCGCGCACCTCGGGCAGCGTGCCGCGCGAGGTGGGCGCCTGGATGACGGTGGCGCCGGGCGGTATCGCGGGCACGGTCGGCGGTGGCCATCTGGAGTTCGATGCGATCGCCCGTGCCCGCGCGGCGCTGGCGGGCGGCGAGCTGGCCGAGGAACGGCGCTACCCGCTCGGCCCCCGGCTCGGTCAATGCTGTGGCGGCGTCGTCTGGCTGCGCTTCGAGCGCATCGAGGCGGGCGAGGACCTGGCCGCGCGCCTGCCGCGCGAGCCGCTGCGGCCGCTGGCCCTGTTCGGCGCCGGCCATGTCGGCGCGGCCATCGCCCATCTGGCCCGCAACCTGCCGCTGGCCCTGCATTGGGTCGACAGCCGCGAAGGGCAGTTCCCCGCCGAGCCGCCGGCGCGCGGCTGGCGCCAGGAGGTCTGCGACCCGCCGGCCGACGCGGTGGCCGACCTCGCGCCCGGCGCGGCCGTGCTCGTCATGAGCCACAGCCATGCCGAGGACTTCGACATCGTCGCCGCCTGCCTGAAGCGCCGCGACCTCGCCTTCATCGGCCTGATCGGCAGCCGCACGAAATGGGCGAGCTTCCGCCGGCGCCTGGCCGCGCGCGGCCTGGTCGAGGACGATCTGGCCCGCGTGGTCTGTCCCATCGGAGTGCCCGGCGTCGTCGGCAAGCAGCCCGCCGTCATTGCGGTGGCGGTGCTCGCGCAAATCCTCGCTCTGCCATGAATACACTCGCCGCCTGTCGCAGCGGTGTCGAGCCAGTCGGTGGCTTGCGGGTGCGACCCTAGGGCCTCACGGCAAGCGCCGTGGCGGGGCCGTGGAGAAGCGCAACTTGGACATCTATCTGCTCGACTGGGCCAATCTGCTGCTGCGCTGGCTGCACGTCATCACCGTCATCGCCTGGATCGGCGCGTCCTTCTACTTCGTCTGGCTGGACAACCACCTCGTCAGGCCCGCGGCCGACGACCTCAAGGCCAAGGGCGTGGACGGCGAACTCTGGGCCGTGCACGGCGGCGGCTTCTACAACCCGCAGAAGTACATGGTGGCCCCGGCCAACCTCCCTCAGGATCTGCACTGGTTCTACTGGGAGAGCTACTGGACCTGGATGAGCGGCTTCGCGCTGTTCGTCGTGCTCTATCTGTGCAACGCCGGCCAGATGCTGGTCGACCCGCGCGTCTTCGCCTGGGGCGCGCCCTGGCAGGCGGTCGTGGCGGCGCTGGTGTTCCTGCTGATGGGCACGGTGGTCTACGAGGCGGCCTGCCAGGCACTGGGCCGCAAGCGCGAGGGCGGCATCAGCCACGACGGCCGCGTGCTGGCCGCGGTGGCCGTCTTCATGGTGTTCGCGAGCTGGCTGGCCTGCCATCTGTTCGCCGGGCGTGCGGCCTTCCTGCTCGTCGGCGCGACGCTGGCGACGATGATGACCGGCAACGTCGCGCACTGGATCATTCCGGGCCAGCGCAAGCTCATCGCGCAGATGCGCGCCGGCCAGAAACCCGACCCCATCCACGGCCAGCGCGGCAAGCAGCGCAGCGTGCACAACACCTGGTTCGGCCTGCCGGTGCTCGTCGCCATGCTCAGCAACCATTACGGCATGCTGCACCAGCACGCGCAGAACTGGGTCGTGCTGAGCGTGCTGATGGCCGCGGGCGTGGCCATCCGCGTGTTCTTCGTCAAGCGGCACAAGGGCGCCGACAGCTGGGGCGCCGTGGCGCTGGCTCTGGCGCTGCTGGCGGGGCTCGTCGCCTGGATGGCGCCGGGTTCGCAGGCGGCGATGGGCGCCGCGCCGGTGAGCCTCGGGCAGGTGCAGGCCGTCGTGGCGCAGCGCTGCGCCGCCTGCCACAGCGGCGAGGCCGCGCAGAAGGGCGTGCGGCTGGACTCCGCCGAGGGCCTGGCCGCGCACAAGGCGCAGGTCTACCAGCAGGTCGTCGTGCAGCGCGCCATGCCGCTGAACAACGCGACCGGCATCAGCGACGAAGAACGCGCGCTGATCGGGCGCTGGGCGCTGCAGCCATGACCCTCGACCCGCGCGCGCTGCTGCGCCAGCTCTACGACGTGGCCGTCGCGCGGGCGCTGCCCGGGCGCGTGCTGGCCACCCACCTCCCGCCGCCGCCGAAGGGCCGCACCCTGGTTCTCGGCGCCGGCAAGGCGGGGGCATCCATGGCCCAGGCGCTGGAAGCCGCCTGGCCGGCCGACGCGCCGCTGTCGGGCCTGGTCATCACGCGCTACGGCCACATCCCCGGCGGCTGGCGGCCGCGCCGGCTGGAGGTGGTCGAGGCCGCCCACCCCGTGCCCGACGCCGCCGGCCTGGCCGCCACCGAGAGGCTGCTGGCGCTGGCCCACGGCCTGACGGCCGACGACCTCGTCATCTGCCTGATCTCCGGCGGCGGCTCGGCGCTGATGAGCCTGCCGGCGCCCGGCCTTCTGCTTTCCGACAAGCAGGCCGTCAACCGCGCGCTGTTGAACAGCGGCGCGGCCATCCACGAGATGAACTGCGTGCGCAAGCACCTGTCCGGCATCAAGGGCGGGCGGCTGGCCGCGGCCTGTGCGCCGGCGCGCGTGCTGACCCTCGCGATCAGCGACGTGCCGGGCGACGACCCTGCCGTCATCGCCTCCGGCCCGACGGTGGCCGACGCGACCGGCTGCGCCGATGCGCTGGCCATTTGCCGCCGCTATCGGCTGGACCTGCCGCAGGCCGCGCGCGCGGGCCTGGAGTCGGGCGCCTTCGAGACGCCCAAGCCCGGCGACGCGCGCCTGGCGGGGCACGAACTCGTCATGCTGGCCACGCCGCAGATGAGCCTGGAGGCGGCGGCCGAGGCGGCGCGCGCCCAAGGCCTGGCGGCCCACATCCTCAGCGACGAGATCGAGGGTGAGTCGCGCGTCGTCGGCGGCCTGCACGCGGCGCTGGCCCGCGCGGTCGCGCGGCGCGGCCAGCCATTCGCCCGGCCCTGCGTGATCCTGTCCGGCGGCGAGACGACGGTGACCGTCGACCCGGCGCTGCCCGCCGGCAAGGGCGGCCGGGCCACCGAATTCCTGCTCGGCTGCGCGCTGGCGCTGCAGGGCGAGCCCGGCGTCTTCGCGCTGGCCGCCGACACCGATGGCATCGACGGCGTCGGCCCGCATGCCGGCGCGTTGCTGACGCCCACCAGCCTGGGCCGCGCCCGCGCGCTGGGCTTGAGCCCCCAGGCCCTGCTGGACGCCCACGACAGCGCCAGCTTCTTCGCGCCGCTGGGCGACCTGCTGGTACCCGGGCCCAGCTTTACCAACGTGAACGATTTCCGCGCACTGCTCGTGCTGTAGTCCTAGACTGATTCGCCAAGCCTCAGCAAGGAGTCCCGCGATGACTGCAGCCGCCGAGCGTTTCTTCGTCAGGCACAACGCCCTGCCCACCATGCCCGAGGTGGCCTCGCGGCTGCTGAAGAGCTTCGACGACGACAGCGTCGGGCTGTCGCAGATCGCGGCGCTGATCGAGAAGGACTCGACGCTGACGGCCCGGGTGCTGCGCCTCGCGAACACGGCCCACTACAGCCCCGCGCACCAGATCGGCAGCGTCGTCGACGCCGCCCACGCGCTGGGCCTGGAGACCTTGCGCAACCTCGCGATGGCGGCCTGCCTGAGCGGCGCCTTCCCGAGCGTGAAGGGGCTGGACCGTGCCGTCTTCTGGCGCCACAGCGTCGCCACGGCCAACTACGCGCGCATCCTGGCCCGCATGCTGGGCGCCGACGCCGGCCTGGCCGACACCGCCTACCTGGCCGGCCTGATGCTGCGCACCGGCCAGCTGCTGATGGCCATCGACGAGCCCCATCTGGTGGCCGAGGTCGAGGCCCATGCCGCCGAGCCGGGCAGCCGCTTTTCCCTGGAGGAGCATCGCTTCGGCTGCACCCATGCGGACGTGACGGCCGCGCTCGCCGCGCACTGGCATTTCCCGGCGCCGCTGGTCGAAGCCTTCAAGGACGCCAACGCGCCACTGGAGATCCGCCCCTTCTCGCTGATCGCGGCCGTGCTGCACGTGGCCGAGGTGCTGGCCGACGCGGCTGAGCACCGCGACGAGCCCGTGCACGCCCTGAAGGCGGCCGTGCCCGAGCTGATCGAGCACCTGCACCTGGACCTGGAGCTGCTGGCCGCTAAGGTGGCAGCCACGGGCGACCCGGCGGCCGAGGTGGAGCAGATGCTGCGCTGACCGCCCCATCGGGGCCTGGCGTTCAGGGGCCGAGAGCCGGCGCTCCAAGGCCGGCTCGTGCACCCCGTTCAGGGCATCTTTGAAATGATGGCCTTGGTCTCGTCGGCGCTGAAGGCCCGCAGCGTCTGCGCGCGCACATTGCCGAGGCTGGCCATCGCCATGCCGAAGGCCGCCATCGTGGCCTCGTCCTTGGCCTCGAATTCGCACACCACGTCGTACTGGCCCAGCGTCCAGTGGATGGACTTGAAGCTGATGCCGTATTCCTTGGCCATCTTCTGGGCCGCCTCGGTGCGTGCCACCGTGTCCTTGATCGTCTTCGCGCCCTGGTCCGTGAAGTTCATCAAGCTGATGTAAGTCGCCATGGAGATTCTCCTTGCAGGAAATCGACGGGGACCTGGATCGGATGGGGCCGGGCCGCCGCGGATCCCCGCGCGCCGGCCGGCCCTGGTGCCGCGGCGGCAGCCGCCGCAGCCTGCGCAGGCTACGCCTGAATCGCCGCGGCGGCATGCTGAAAACTGAGGAACTCCGCGATGGCGCACTGCACAATCGTCGCCCGACAAGCCGGGAGGCGCGATGAGTTCGAAGTTCTGGCCAGCGTTTCTTTTGCTGACCCTGTTCCTGGGCCCGGCCGTGGCGCAGACGCCGCCGGCCAGGCCGGTGGCGGCCAAGGCGGCCTCGCCCTACCCGACCGTGCCCGCCGGCTCCGGCTACCGCTTCGGCCCCGCGCCGGCCTGGGTCAAGCCCCTGCCCGCCGCCGGCGCCGCGGCGGACCAGCCGGCCGCCCCGGGCGCCAAGGCCAGGCGCGAGCCGCTGGTGGACATCCAGGTGCAGCTCGCGGCCCGCTCCGCCACGGCCAGCTATATGCATCTGCAGCGGGTGGCCCTGGACAGTTCGACCCTGCGCGAGGTCTCGGAGCCGCAGATCAGCTTCAACCCGGCCTACCAGCAGCTCGTCATCCACCAGCTCGGCGTCATCCGCGACGGCCGCCGCGAGGACCGGCTCAAGGACGCCCGCATCGAGCTGATGCGCCGCGAGCAGATGCTGGAGCGCCAGATGATCGACGGCGTGCGCACGGCCCTGGTCGTCATCAGCGATGTGCGCGTCGGCGATGTCGTTGACCTGGCCTACACGGTGGCGGGCGAGAACCCCATCTTCGAGGGCCGCTACGCCGCGCTGCTGCATGTGGCCAGCGACGCCCCCATCGACCGCCTGCACCTGCGCATCGAGGGCCCGCCGCAGCGGAAGCTGCAGGTCAAGGGCATCGCCACCGATCTCGTGCCCGAGCGCTTCGAGGAGGGCGGCCGCCAGGTGCTGCGCCTGGTGCGCGAGCATGTCGCGCCGATCGTCGACGAAGACGCCACGCCGCCCTGGTTCAAGGTCTACCCGGCGCTGCACGTCAGCGAGTACGCCGGCTGGGGCGAGGTGGACCGGTGGGCCCAGGGCCTGTTCGCGCCCGAGCCCCTGCAGCCGGCCCTGGCCGAGCGCGTGGCCGTCATCAAGGCCGAGGGAGGCGCGCCCGAGCAGCAGGTGGCCGCGGCGCTGCGCTTCGTGCAGGACGAGGTGCGCTACTTCTCGGTCAGCCTCGGCGAGAGCTCGCACCGGCCCAAGGCGCCGTCCAGGACGCTGGCCGAGCGCCTGGGCGACTGCAAGGACAAGGTCATGCTGCTGGATGCGCTGCTGGCCGGCCTGGGCGTGGAGGCCAGGCCCACGCTGGTGTCGATGCAGCGCAACCGCGGCCTGGTCAACTTCCTGCCCTCGCACGACGCCTTCGACCACGTCATCAGCCGCGTGCAGCTCGGCGAGCAGGTCTACTTCCTCGACCCCACGATCAACGGCCAGGGCCTGACGCTGGACAAGCGCGGCTACTACCCCTATGGCGCCGGCCTCGTCGTCGGCGGCGGCAATGAGGGGCCTGTCGCCATTGCGCCGCCGGCCTTCGCGGTGGACGCGCTGAGCTACCGCCAGGACTGGGACCTGTCCGACCTGAAGCGCCCGGCGCGGCTGGCCACGTCCTTCAAGGCCAGCGGCCTGGCCGCCGAGCGTTGGCGTGCCCTGTTCGCCCAGGCCGGCACCGACCGCCTGGCCGAGGCCATCGGCGGCCACTACGTCAGGGCCATGCCAGGCCTGGTCAGCGCCGGCTCGCCGGTGCTGGCCGACGACCGCACGGCCAACGAGATCGAGCTCAGGCTGGCCTTCGAACACCCCGCGCCGGGCAGCTATGCGCGCGGCACGCTGGAGCTGGAGCTGCCGGCCATCGAGCTGGGCGACGCGCTCGCGCTGCCGCCCGAGGCGCGCCGCCGCTACCCCTTCATGCTGGACGGCCCCCGGCGCATGGAGCTGCGCATCGCCGTCACCGGCCCCCAGCCCTTCAAGGCCGCGCCGCCGGCGCCGCAGCAGGTCGGCGACAGGCATTTCAGCTTCCAGTCGCGCGTCGAGAACCAGGGTGGCGCCCTGGTCGCCATCAGCCGCTACGAGCGCCGCGGCGACGAGGTGCTGCCGGCCGACCTCGACGGCTATCGCGAGCGCGTCGGCCGCGCCCGCCAGCTCGCCGGCAGCCGGGCACGGCTGGCGCTGCTGGATTTCCGCGACAAGTCGCTGGAGCCCGAGTTCGCCGCCATCGACCTGCGCCTGGCCAAGTACCGCGGCACCCGGCCCGACGCGCTGCTGCAGATCCTGCAGGCCAGCGAGATCACCCGCCTCGTCGGCCTGCAGCTCCTGCCCCGGCTGGAGCCGGGCAGCCGCCTCGCGGCCCGCGTGCTGGCCGAGCGCGCCCAGGCTGGCAACACGCTGGGCGACTTTGCCGGCGCCCTGCACGATGCCGACCTGGCCCTGCAGGGCAATCCGCCGCCCGAGGAGGCCGCCGCGGCGCTGGAGGCCCGCGGCGTGGCCCTGGTCGGCCTGGCGCGGCCGGCCGAGGCGCTGGCCGCCTTCAGCAGCCAGGCCCAGCTGGGCAGCAGCAATGCGCCGGGCGCCTGGCTGGGCACGACGCACTACATGCTGGGCGACTACGCGCAGGCGGAGGTGGCGCTGCGCGACAACGCCGCCAACGTCAGCGGCGAGGCGCGCCACTTCACGCTGCTGTGGCTCTATCTCGCGGCAGAGCGCCAGGGCGGGCGTGGCCAGGCCGCCATCGCCGACGAGGTGGCCGGCGTGGACAGCGCGCGGGAGGAGTGGGGCGGCGTGCTGCTGCGCTACCTCGGCGGCGCGCTGGACCGCGACGCGCTGCTGAAGGCGGCCCGCGCCAAGCCCGAGCAGGAGAGGCTGCGCCTGGCCGAGGCCTATTTCTTCATCGGCCAGCAGCTGGCGGCCCAGGGCCGGCGCGGCGAGGCGCTGCCGTGGTTCGAGCGCACGGTGTCCACCCAGGCCGTGCCCTACCGAGAAGTGACGCTTGCGCAATGGGAGCTGAAGCGCGGCGTGAACGAAAGGCCCTGACCCGGGGAAACAGGGGCCGCCAGTTACCATGCCGGCCCCATGCCCCTCGCAGCACTTTCATTCCATGGCATTGCCGTTTGAACTCCAGGTCGGCTGGCGCTATGTCCGCGCCGGCCGGGGCGGGCGGCGCAACCGCTTCATCAGCTTCATCTCGGGCGTGTCGATGGTGGGCATCGCGCTGGGCGTGATGGCGCTCATCGTCGTGCTGTCGGTCATGAACGGCTTCCAGCGCGAGGTGCGCGACCGCATGCTCAACGTCATCGCCCACGTCGAGCTGCTGGACTATGCCGGCCAGGCCCTGCCGGACTGGCAGGCCACGGCGGCCAAGGCGCGCGCCAATACCGAGGTCGTCGGCGCGGCGCCTTTCATCGCCACGCAGAGCCTGATCGCCCACGGCGGCGACGACATGCGTGGCGCCGTCGTCCGCGGCATCTCGCCGGCCGACGAGGCCCAGGTCACCGGCCTGGGCGCCCAACTCAAGGACGCGGCGTTCGCGAAGCTGCAGCCCGGTGCCTGGAGCATCGTGCTGGGCGCCGAGCTGGCCCGCCAGCTCAACGTGGGCGAGGGCGACAAGGTCACGCTGGTGGCGCCGGGCGGCCAGGTGACGCCGGCCGGCGTCGTGCCGCGGCTGCGCGCCTTCACCGTGGTGGGTACCTTCAGCGCCGGCCACTACGAGTACGACTCGGGCCTGGCCATGGTCCACATCGACGACGCGGCCAAGCTCTTCCGCACCGGCGGGCCGACCGGCGTGCAGCTCCGGCTGCGCGACGTGCACGACGCCCGCCGCGTGGCCGGCGAACTGGCCCGCAGCATGGGCCCCGACATCCGCGTGCGCGACTGGACCCGCGCCAACGCGACCTGGTTCGACGCCGTGCAGATCGAGAAACGCATGATGAGCATCGTGCTGTCGCTGATCGTCGCCGTCGCGGCCTTCAACCTCGTCTCCACGCTGGTGATGACGGTGACCGACAAGCAGAGCGACATCGCCATCCTGCGCACCCTCGGCGCCAGCCCGCGCTCCATCATGGGCATCTTCATCGTGCAGGGCGCCGTGTCGGGCGTCATCGGCACGCTGGCTGGCGTCGCGCTGGGGCTGCTCGTGGCCTTCAACATCGACGTCATCGTGCCGGCCATCGAGCATCTGCTGAACGTCAGCTTCCTGCCGGGCAGCATCTACGTCATCAGCCAGATGCCCAGCGACCCGCAGCGTGGCGACATCCTGCCCATCGCCATCGTGTCGCTGGTGCTGGCCTTCCTCGCCACCCTCTACCCGAGCTGGCGCGCCAGCCGCGTGCAGCCGGCGGAGGCGCTGCGCTATGAGTGAGCTCATTCTCCAGGCCACCGGCCTGACCCGCCGCTTCGAAGAGGGCGGCCTGGACGTGACCGTGCTGCGCGGCATCGACCTCGCCGTCAGGCGCGGCGAGACGCTGGCCATCGTCGGTGCCTCGGGCTCGGGCAAGAGCACGCTGCTGCACCTGCTCGGCGGCCTGGACGCGCCCACCGCCGGCGGCGTCACGCTGATGGGCCGCGCGCTGGCCGGCATGGACGAGGCCGAGCGCGGCGACTGGCGCAACCAGCACCTGGGCTTCGTCTACCAGTTCCATCACCTGCTGCCGGAGTTCAGCGCGCTGGACAACGTCGCGATGCCGCTGCGCATCCGCCGCCAGACCCCGGCCGAGGCCCGCGCGGCGGCGGCCGACATGCTGGCCCGCGTCGGCCTCGAGGACCGCGGGCGCCACCGCCCGGCCGAGCTGTCCGGCGGCGAGCGCCAGCGCGTGGCCATCGCGCGCGCGTTGGTGGCCCGGCCGGCCTGCGTGCTGGCCGACGAGCCCACCGGCAACCTCGACCGCGACACGGCCGATGCCGTCTTCGCGCTGATGCTGGAGCGCGCCCGCGAGCAGGGCACCGGCTTCATCCTCGTCACCCACGACCGCGACCTCGCGGCGCGCTGCGACCGCCAGCTGCGCCTCGTGGCGGGGCAGTTCGCCACGACCTCCGCATGACCATGCCCCGCTTCATTCTCAAGCTCTCCTGCCCCGACCGCGCCGGCATCGTCCACGCCGTCACCGGCGTGCTGCTGCAGCAGGGCGGCAATATCGTCACGTCCCACCAGCACGGCGACCCCGACCATGCGCGCTTCTTCATGCGCATCGAGTTCGAGGCCAATGTCGACGAGGCCGCACTGCAGGCGGCCTTCGCGCCGCTGGCCGCCGAGTTCGCGATGGACTGGGAGCTGGTCGCGCGCAGCCGCAAGACCCGCGTGCTGCTGCTGGTCTCCAAGCTCGGCCACTGCCTGAACGACCTGCTGTTCCGCGTGCAGACCGGGCATCTGCCCATCGAGATCCCGGCCATCGTGTCCAACCACCGCGACTTCTACCAGCTCGCGGCCTCGCACAACATTCCCTTCCACCACTTCCCGCTGCTGGGCGCGACCGACGCGCAGAAGGCCGCGCAGGAAGCCAGGATCCGCGAGGTCGTGGCCGAGAACCAGATCGACCTCGTCGTGCTGGCCCGCTATATGCAGATCCTGTCGCCCGAGCTCTGCCGCGACCTGTCGGGCAAGGCGATCAACATCCACCACAGCTTCCTGCCCAGCTTCAAGGGTGCCAAGCCCTACCACCAGGCCTATGAGCGCGGCGTGAAGCTGATCGGCGCGACGGCCCACTACGTGACCAGCGACCTCGACGAGGGCCCCATCATCGAGCAGGAGGTCGCCCGCATCGACCACAGCTGCACGCCCGAGCAGCTCGTCGGCATCGGCCGCGACATGGAATGCGTGGCCCTGGCGCGGGCCATCCAGTGGCATGCCGAGCACCGCGTGCTGCTGAACGGCAACCGGACGGTCGTCTTCCGCTGAACTGAGATACAACCAGCGGCATGTGGATCGACAGCCACTGCCACCTCGACGCGGCCGAGTTCGACGTCGACCGTGACGCCGTCATCGCGCGCGCCCGGGCCGCGGGCGTGTCGCAGATCGTGCTGCCGGCCGTCGAGGCCGACAATTTCGACACCGTGCGCCTGCTGGCGGTTCGGCAGGGTTTTGCCTACGCGTTGGGCATCCACCCGCTCTATGTGATGCGCGCCGCCGAAGGCGACCTCGACCGTCTCGCCGAGGCGCTGGCCACCCATCACATCGACCCGCGCCTCGTCGCCGTCGGCGAGATCGGCCTGGACTTCTTTGTGCCCGGGCTGGACGCCGCGACCCAGCAGCACTTCTACGTCGAGCAGCTCAAGCTCGCCCAGCGCTTCGGCCTGCCCGTCATCCTGCATGTGCGCCGCAGCGCGGACCAGTTGCTCGCCGGCCTGCGTCGTGTCGGCTTCTCGCATGGCGGCATCGCCCATGCCTTCAACGGCAGCGAGCAGCAGGCCCGCACCTTCCTCGACCTGGGCTTCAAGCTCGGTTTCGGCGGCACGCTGACTTTCGAGCGCTCGCTGCAGATCCGCCGCCTGGCCGCGACGCTGCCCGCGGACGCGCTGGTGCTGGAGACCGACGCGCCCGACATCCCGCCGCAATGGCTGTACAAGACCGCCGAGTTGCGCGCGGCCGGTGCGACCTCGCGCAACGAGCCGGGCGAGCTGCCGCGCATCGCGCAGAGCCTGGCGGGGCTGCGCGGCTGGACGCTGGAGCAGACGGCCGCGGGCACAACGGCCAACGCGCTGGATGCGCTTCAGCGGCTGCGCGGGCTGATCGGCGTCTCCGGCACCGGATAGCCCGCCGCGCCGAAGGTTGCGACGACGGCCTTGTGGGTGTCGAAGTACACCTGCCAGTAGTGGTCGGTGTGGCAGTAGGGCCGCACGCACATCAGCGGGCCCTCGGGCGTGAACTGCAGGATCTCGATGTCGGGCGCCGGCTGGGTCAGCACATTCGGCACGGCCGCGACGACGGGCTTGAGGCGGGCGATGGCGTCCAGCGGGTCCACGCCGTTGGCGATCTTGGCCACGCAGTCGACGCGGCGGTGCGGCAGCGCCGAGTAGTTCTGGATGGAACCGCTGAAGATGGTGTTGTTGCCGACGATGGTGTGCACGTTGTCGGGCGAGGTGAACGTCGTGCCGAACAGGCCGATCTCGGTCACCGTGCCGGTCACGCCGCCGGCCTGGATGAAGTCGCCCACCTTGAAGGGCCGCAGCACCTGCATGAAGACGCCGGCCGCGAAGTGGGTCAGCAGGCCGCCCCAGGCCGTGCCGATGGCCAGGCCGGCACCGGCCAGCAGCGCGGCGAAGGAAGTGGTCTTGACGCCGAAGATGTCCAGGATGGCGAGGATGAGGACGATGTTCAGCAGCACGCCGAGGATGGAGCGCAGATAGGCCGACAGCGTCGAGTCGATGCGCTTGCCGCGTTCCAGTGCCGCCGTGAAGACGCGCAGGGCCAGCGCGATCAGCCAGCGGCCGACGATCCAGGCCGCGATGGCGGCCAGCACCTTGAGGCCGAAGTCGGCGCCCTGCGTGCTCAGGAAGGTCCAGATGGCTTCCGTGTTCATGCCTGTTTCCTCCAGCTGAAGTTCATGGGTTGCCGAAGCGGCCCGGGTCCGCTGGGCTGACACACTGCGGCTTGTCAGAAACCGAGACGGCCCTCCCTTGTCGACCCGCCCATCTTCACCGCGCCGCGGCGCGGCCACCAATCCCGCAAATCCCGAATCCGCGCCCCGCCTGGCCGGGCTGGCGCCGGTGTTCGATGCCGGCGTGCGCGTCCTCGTGCTGGGCAGCTTCCCGGGCGCAACCTCGCTGCAGGCGGCCCAGTACTACGCCCACGCGCGCAACGCCTTCTGGCCGGTGATGGCGGCGCTGCTGGGCGAGCCTGGCCTGCCGATGCTGCTCTATGCGCAGCGGCTGCCCGTGCTGCTGGCCCATGGCGTGGGCCTGTGGGACGCGGTGGCCTCCTGCCGGCGCGACGGCAGCCTGGACACGGCCATCGAGGCGGCCGCGCCCAGCGACCTGGCCGAACTGCTGCCGCGCCTGCCGGCGCTGCGCGCCATCGCCTGCAACGGCGCGCTGGCCCACCGCGAGACGCTGGCCACCCTCGGCGACCCCGGCCTGCCGCTGCTGAAGCTACCGTCGACCAGCCCCGCCCATGCCGGCCTGAGCCTGGCCGACAAGATCACCGCCTGGCGCGCCGCGCTCGGCCCGCACCTGGCCTGGCCTAGGATGCCCGCCTGATGAAAACAAAAACACCGACCTGGGGCCCGGCGACGCTGAGCGAGTTCGACGGCGTGCGCTTCCTGCATCTGGACTCGATCTGGGTGCAGGGCGCGATGCGCATCCGCAAGCCCGACCAGCTGGAGCTGGAATACATCCAGCGCATGTGCGCCTGGATGCTGTGGCGCGATCCGGCCGCGCTGGGTGAGGGACATGCCGTGCAACTGGGCCTGGGGGCCGCGGCGCTGACGCGCTTCTGCCATGGCCAGCTGAAGATGCGGACCACGGCCGTCGAGATCAACCCCGAGGTCATCGCGGCCTGCCGCCAGTGGTTCCGGCTCCCGGCCGACGATGCGCGGCTGAACGTCGTCAACGAGGACGCCGGGCGCTGGGTGGCCGACGACGCCCATCTGCAGACCGCCGACGTGCTGAACGTGGACCTCTATGACCACGATGCGGCCTCGCCGGTGCTTGACGACGAGGCCTTCTACGCAGCCTGCCGCGGGGTGCTGGCCGATGGCGGGCTGATGACGGTCAATCTGTTCGGCCGCAGCGCCAGCTTCGCGCGCAGCGCGCTGCGCATCGCCCGCGCCTTCGGCTCCGACCAGGTCTGGAGCCTGGCGCCCACCAAGGAGGGCAACACCATCCTCGTGGCCGCGCGCGGCGTGCAGGTGCCGCACCGCGACGTGCTGGAGCAGCGCGCGGCTAATATCGAATCGCGCTTCAAGCTGCCGGCCCGCAAATGGCTGCGCCTCGTGAGGCCGCTGCCGATGAGCATCCTGCAAGCGCTTTGAGCCCCACGCCGATGACCCCGAAGCCCAGACCCACGCCCGCGTCGTCTTCGCCTTCCGCCACCTCCGCATCCAAGCCCGAGGGCCGGCTGGAGTGGCGCCAGCTGTTGAAGTGGCTGCTGCGGGACGGCCTCATCGACGAGGCTCAGGCGATCCGCACCGAGCAGCGCTTCGCGGCCGGCGACAGCGCTCTGCACCCGCTGGTGCGCCTGGGCCACGCCAGCCTCGTGCAACTGGCCACGGGCAAGCCGCTGGACGTCGAGGCGCTGTCCGAATGGCTGGCCGTGCGCGCGGGCCTGCCCTATCTGCGCATCGACCCGCTGAAGGTGGACGTGGGCCGCGTCGGCGACGTGATGTCCATCGGCTATGCCGAGGCCAAGCGCTGCTTGCCGGTGCAGTTCGGCCCGACGGACGTGACCATCGCGACCTCCGAACCCTTCGACACCGGCTGGGTGGCGCAGATCGAGTCGCATGTGCGCAAGCCGGTCAAGCTGGTCATCGCCAACCCGCTGGAGATCGCGCGCTACACGACCGAGTTCTTCACGCTGGCCCGCTCGGTGCGTGCCGCCACCAAGGCCGGCGAGCAGAGCCAGGTGGCGAGCTTCGAGCAGCTCGTGGAGCTGGGCAAGAGCAACAAGCAGCTCGATGCCAACGACCAGGGCGTCGTGCAGGTGGTGGACTGGCTATGGCAGTACGCCTTCGACCAGCGCGCCAGCGACATCCACCTGGAGCCGCGCCGCGAGATGGGCGTCATCCGCTTCCGCATCGACGGGGTGCTGCACACGGTCTACCAGCTGCCGCCCACGGTGATGAGCGCGATGACCTCGCGCATCAAGCTGCTCGGCCGCATGGACGTGGTGGAGAGGCGCCGTCCGCTGGACGGCCGCATCAAGACCCGCAACCCGGGCGGCGACGAGGTGGAAATGCGGCTGTCGACCCTGCCCACGGCCTTCGGCGAGAAGATGGTCATGCGCATCTTCGATCCCGAGACGGCGGTCAAGGATCTGGCCTCGCTGGGCTTCGGCCAGCACGACTCCGACCGCTGGGAGGGCCTGGTCAAGCAGCCGCACGGCATCATCCTCGTGACCGGCCCGACCGGCAGCGGCAAGACGACGACGCTCTATTCCACGCTCAAGCGCCTGGCCACCGACGAGGTCAACGTCACCACCATCGAAGACCCGATCGAGATGATCGAGCCGGCCTTCAACCAGACCCAGGTGCAGAATCAGCTGGACTTCGGCTTCGCCGAGGGCCTGCGCGCGCTGATGCGCCAGGATCCGGACATCATCATGGTCGGCGAGATCCGCGACCTCGAGACGGCCGAGATGGCCATCCAGGCCGCGCTGACCGGCCACCTCGTCTTCAGCACGCTGCACACCAACGATTCGGTCTCGGCCATCACGCGGCTGCAGGACCTGGGAGTGCCGACCTATCTGATCAGCGCCACCGTCATCGGCGTGCTGGCCCAGCGTCTGGTGCGCACGCTGTGCCCGCACTGCAAGCAGCCCGACCCCACGGTCACGCGGGAGGGCCTGAACGACATGGTGCGCCACTGGCGGCTTGGGGGCGGCGTCAAGCCCTACAAGCCGGTGGGCTGCCTGGAATGCCGCAACACCGGCTTCCGTGGGCGCGCCGGCCTGTACGAACTGCTGACGGTGAGCGAAGGCGTCAAGACATCGCTGGGCGACCTGGACGCGCTGCGCCGCCAGGCCGTGCAGGAAGGCCTGCGTCCGTTGCGCCTGGCCGGCGCGATGAAGGTGGCCGAGGGCGTCACGACCATCGAGGAAGTCCTGCGCAGCACGCCGGCGTGGGAAGGCTAGGCCCGCCTGTCGCGGGTTCTTCTGCTTTGATTCATTAGATCTCTTGCCCGGCCTGAAATTCCTGTGCTACAGTAGAAGGCTTCGCTGATCACAACGCAGCGCTTGCCGGGAACGGCAGTTAGCGGCGGTGAGGTTGGCGGGGCGAGCCGAAAGGTTCGAGGCGAGCTGGAGAGGCTTGTCGGGTGCTTGAAAACTTCCTCGAAGAAATTTTCAAAAAGTGCTTGACGAGTTTGCGAAAGCAGATCAGAATTTCGCCTCTTTGCTGCTGACGACAAATCGCGAAAGCGAATTGATCGAAGGTGGCGAAGAAAACAAGTGGTCGAGTATCGCGAAAATAAATTTTCAAAAATACTTGACGACGACGCAAAAAGCAGATTAGAATCTCGCTTCTTTGCTGATAACGATAAAACGTGATCAGCGACGCAGACGAAGAGTTAACACTCAGAAGTTTGCGATGTTCTTTAAGAATTCACAGCCGATAAGCGTGGGCGTTTGAAGTGAAGTGATGTTGCAAGGCGACTTGCAACGGTCCTTCGGACTTTAAACGCTCACGGAAAGAGAATGAAGCTATGCAAATAGTCTTTGTTCGATTCCGTTGAGTAAATTCAAGATCGAACTGTAGAGTTTGATCCTGGCTCAGATTGAACGCTGGCGGCATGCCTTACACATGCAAGTCGAACGGTAACAGGTTAAGCTGACGAGTGGCGAACGGGTGAGTAATATATCGGAACGTGCCCAGTCGTGGGGGATAACTGCTCGAAAGAGCAGCTAATACCGCATACGACCTGAGGGTGAAAGCGGGGGATCGCAAGACCTCGCGCGATTGGAGCGGCCGATATCAGATTAGGTAGTTGGTGGGGTAAAGGCCCACCAAGCCAACGATCTGTAGCTGGTCTGAGAGGACGACCAGCCACACTGGGACTGAGACACGGCCCAGACTCCTACGGGAGGCAGCAGTGGGGAATTTTGGACAATGGGCGCAAGCCTGATCCAGCCATGCCGCGTGCGGGAAGAAGGCCTTCGGGTTGTAAACCGCTTTTGTCAGGGAAGAAAAGGTTCTGGTTAATACCTGGGACTCATGACGGTACCTGAAGAATAAGCACCGGCTAACTACGTGCCAGCAGCCGCGGTAATACGTAGGGTGCAAGCGTTAATCGGAATTACTGGGCGTAAAGCGTGCGCAGGCGGTTATGCAAGACAGAGGTGAAATCCCCGGGCTCAACCTGGGAACTGCCTTTGTGACTGCATGGCTAGAGTACGGTAGAGGGGGATGGAATTCCGCGTGTAGCAGTGAAATGCGTAGATATGCGGAGGAACACCGATGGCGAAGGCAATCCCCTGGACCTGTACTGACGCTCATGCACGAAAGCGTGGGGAGCAAACAGGATTAGATACCCTGGTAGTCCACGCCCTAAACGATGTCAACTGGTTGTTGGGAGGGTTTCTTCTCAGTAACGTAGCTAACGCGTGAAGTTGACCGCCTGGGGAGTACGGCCGCAAGGTTGAAACTCAAAGGAATTGACGGGGACCCGCACAAGCGGTGGATGATGTGGTTTAATTCGATGCAACGCGAAAAACCTTACCTACCCTTGACATGCCAGGAATCCTGAAGAGATTTGGGAGTGCTCGAAAGAGAGCCTGGACACAGGTGCTGCATGGCCGTCGTCAGCTCGTGTCGTGAGATGTTGGGTTAAGTCCCGCAACGAGCGCAACCCTTGTCATTAGTTGCTACGAAAGGGCACTCTAATGAGACTGCCGGTGACAAACCGGAGGAAGGTGGGGATGACGTCAGGTCATCATGGCCCTTATGGGTAGGGCTACACACGTCATACAATGGCCGGGACAGAGGGCTGCCAACCCGCGAGGGGGAGCTAATCCCAGAAACCCGGTCGTAGTCCGGATCGTAGTCTGCAACTCGACTGCGTGAAGTCGGAATCGCTAGTAATCGCGGATCAGCTTGCCGCGGTGAATACGTTCCCGGGTCTTGTACACACCGCCCGTCACACCATGGGAGCGGGTTCTGCCAGAAGTAGTTAGCCTAACCGCAAGGAGGGCGATTACCACGGCAGGGTTCGTGACTGGGGTGAAGTCGTAACAAGGTAGCCGTATCGGAAGGTGCGGCTGGATCACCTCCTTTCTAGATAGATCGCGCCTCGTATATTCCTAGGAGTATGCAGAGCAAGATCACTAAAGAGCGAAAGCTCAAGCACTTTGCTTCTTGCGCCCACACTTATCGGCTGTCATACAACAGTGAGTGAAATCGCGTGCCTGTGGAGCTGGCCTCAACAAGCCTGGCGATGATGCAGAGCAGCGCAAACAAGTTTCGCGTGGGTCTGTAGCTCAGTCGGTTAGAGCACCGTCTTGATAAGGCGGGGGTCGCTGGTTCGAATCCAGCCAGACCCACCACGGCTTCAAAGCAATTTGAAGACATCCCGGGGGATTAGCTCAGCTGGGAGAGCACCTGCTTTGCAAGCAGGGGGTCGTCGGTTCGATCCCGTCATCCTCCACCAGTTTCACTCCATCAGTTGGTAAACCTTAGCGAATTGCAAGTTCGCTGAGGTTTACCAGCTCTAGATCGCAAGATCGGCTGTTGTTCTTTAACAATTTGTAGAGTCGAATCAGCGTTGTCGGCGGAAAGCATCTCCTGATGCACCGTGCCGTCGGCAACATTTTGATTGCGTCAACATAGACTTCAACCGAGCAAGAAATTGTTTGGATATTTGAAGAACGGCGTAACGCGTGAATACTCAAAAACAGTCTGGATCAACGATCTGGATTGAGTCCTTGACGACAGTGCAGTCAGCGCTGTCAAAGTTATAGGGTCAAGTGACTAAGTGCATGTGGTGGATGCCTTGGCGATTACAGGCGACGAAGGACGTGATAGCCTGCGATAAGCTTCGGGGAGCTGGCAAATTAGCTTTGATCCGGAGATTTCCGAATGGGGAAACCCGACCGTAAGGTCATCATTATCTGAATACATAGGGTAATGAAGCGAACCGGGTGAACTGAAACATCTCAGTAGCTCGAGGAAAAGACATCAACCGAGATTCCGAAAGTAGTGGCGAGCGAAATCGGAGTAGCCCTCGCGTTTTAGCAGTTTGCATATCAGAACGGAATGGAAAGTCCGGCCACAGCGGGTGATAGCCCCGTATGAGAAATGCAGATTGTGGAACTAGGCGCGAATAGAGTAGGGCGGGACACGTGAAATCCTGTCTGAATATGGGGGGACCATCCTCCAAGGCTAAATACTCGTAATCGACCGATAGTGAACAAGTACCGTGAGGGAAAGGCGAAAAGAACCCCGGGAGGGGAGTGAAATAGATCCTGAAACCGCATGCATACAAAAAGTCGGAGCCCGCAAGGGTGACGGCGTACCTTTTGTATAATGGGTCAGCGACTTACATTCAGTGGCGAGGTTAACCGAATAGGGAAGCCGTAGAGAAATCGAGTCCGAATAGGGCGAATAGTCGCTGGGTGTAGACCCGAAACCAAGTGATCTATCCATGGCCAGGATGAAGGTACCGTAACAGGTGCTGGAGGTCCGAACCGACTAGTGTTGCAAAACTAGCGGATGAGCTGTGGATAGGGGTGAAAGGCTAAACAAACTTGGAAATAGCTGGTTCTCTCCGAAAACTATTTAGGTAGTGCCTCAAGTATTACCTGCGGGGGTAGAGCACTGTTTAGGCTAGGGGGTCATGGCGACTTACCAAACCTATGCAAACTCCGAATACCGCAGAGTACAGCTTGGGAGACAGAGCACCGGGTGCTAACGTCCGGACTCAAGAGGGAAACAACCCAGACCGCCAGCTAAGGTCCCTAAAATTGGCTAAGTGGGAAACGAAGTGGGAAGGCTAAAACAGTCAGGATGTTGGCTTAGAAGCAGCCATCATTTAAAGAAAGCGTAATAGCTCACTGATCGAGTCGTCCTGCGCGGAAGATGTAACGGGGCTAAGCCAGTTACCGAAGCTGCGGATGCATCGCAAGATGCGTGGTAGGAGAGCGTTCTGTAAGCCTGTGAAGGTGGGTTGTGAAGCCTGCTGGAGGTATCAGAAGTGCGAATGCTGACATGAGTAGCGTTAAAGGGGGTGAAAAGCCCCCTCGCCGAAAGCGCAAGGTTTCCTACGCAACGTTCATCGGCGTAGGGTGAGTCGGCCCCTAAGGCGAGGCAGAGATGCGTAGCTGATGGGAAACAGGTCAATATTCCTGTACCGATCAATAGTGCGATGTGGGGACGGAGAAGGTTAGCTCAGCCAACTGTTGGATATGTTGGTTCAAGCGTGTAGTCGTGCTCTTTAGGCAAATCCGGAGAGCTTAGATGAGGCGTGATAACGAGTCTGCTTGCAGACGAAGTGAGTGATACCCTGCTTCCAAGAAAAGCCACTAAGCTTCAGCTATTGACGACCGTACCGCAAACCGACACTGGTGCGCGAGATGAGTATTCTAAGGCGCTTGAGAGAACTCTGGAGAAGGAACTCGGCAAATTGACACCGTAACTTCGGAAGAAGGTGTGCCTTTAGTAGGTGAACCTGTACAAGGGGAGCCCAATGAGGCCGCAGAGAATCGGTGGCTGCAACTGTTTATTAAAAACACAGCACTCTGCAAAGACGAAAGTCGACGTATAGGGTGTGACTCCTGCCCGGTGCTGGAAGATTAAATGATGGGGTGCAAGCTCTTGACTGAAGTCCCAGTAAACGGCGGCCGTAACTATAACGGTCCTAAGGTAGCGAAATTCCTTGTCGGGTAAGTTCCGACCTGCACGAATGGAGTAATGATGGCCACACTGTCTCCTCCAGAGACTCAGCGAAGTTGAAATGTTTGTGATGATGCAATCTCCCCGCGGAAAGACGGAAAGACCCCATGAACCTTTACTGTAGCTTTACATTGGACTTTGAACAGATCTGTGTAGGATAGGT
The DNA here is from genome assembly GCF_026712205.1 of Pelomonas aquatica. Taxonomy (GTDB): domain Bacteria; phylum Pseudomonadota; class Gammaproteobacteria; order Burkholderiales; family Burkholderiaceae_C; genus Pelomonas; species Pelomonas aquatica. The sequence continues at coordinate 257,722 of NZ_JAPPUW010000002.1, read as the reverse complement.
GGGAGGCTTTGAAGTAAGGTCGCTAGATCTTATGGAGCCGACGTTGAAATACCACCCTGGTGTGTTTGAGGTTCTAACCTTGTCCCGTTATCCGGGATGGGGACAGTGTATGGTGGGCAGTTTGACTGGGGCGGTCTCCTCCCAAAGTGTAACGGAGGAGTTCGAAGGTACGCTAGTTACGGTCGGAAATCGTGACGATAGTGCATTGGCATAAGCGTGCTTGACTGCGAGACTGACAAGTCGAGCAGGTACGAAAGTAGGACAAAGTGATCCGGTGGTTCTGTATGGAAGGGCCATCGCTCAACGGATAAAAGGTACTCTGGGGATAACAGGCTGATACCGCCCAAGAGTTCATATCGACGGCGGTGTTTGGCACCTCGATGTCGGCTCATCTCATCCTGGGGCTGTAGCCGGTCCCAAGGGTATGGCTGTTCGCCATTTAAAGAGGTACGTGAGCTGGGTTTAAAACGTCGTGAGACAGTTTGGTCCCTATCTTCCGTGGGCGCTGCAAGATTGAGAGAGCCTGCTCCTAGTACGAGAGGACCGGAGTGGACGCACCTCTGGTGTATCGGTTGTCACGCCAGTGGCATTGCCGAGTAGCTAAGTGCGGAAGAGATAACCGCTGAAAGCATCTAAGCGGGAAACTCGTCTCAAGATGAGTCTTGCCGGGGCCTTGAGCCCCCTGAAGGGTCGTTCGAGACCAGGACGTTGATAGGCTGGGTGTGGAAGCGCAGTAATGCGTTAAGCTAACCAGTACTAATTGCCCGTGAGGCTTGACCCTATAACTTTGACTGTGAAGCACAGATCAAGGTGGGTGTTCAAGTTATGCTGTTCTTCAGAAGTCTGAAGACGCAATCAAATTAAACTGATTCCGCAGCAAGCGATTGCTGTGTGCAGAAATACTCTGCTGACTCTACGAATTGGGCTTGTTGACACCGTCAACAAGCCAACCCGTCAAGCCTGACGACCATAGCGACTTGGTCCCACTCCTTCCCATCCCGAACAGGACAGTGAAACGAGTCAGCGCCGATGATAGTGCGGATTCCCGTGTGAAAGTAGGTCATCGTCAGGCTATTTATTAATGCCAACCCCCACTATCGAAAGGTAGTGGGGGTTTTGGTTTTGAGCGACGGGAAATCAGTGCTGGCAGATTCGAGCGATTTCAGATAAATATTCCTCCGATCGCCAGGCGTCTGATGCCATTCCAGGCATGAAAAAACCCGCCGGGGCGGGTTTTTGGGAAGGCGTCGCTCAGACGTTGAACAAGAAGTGCAGCACATCGCCATCCTTGACGACGTATTCCTTGCCTTCGGCCCGCATCTTGCCTGCATCCTTCGCGCCCTGCTCGCCGCGGTACTGGATGAAGTCGTCGTAGGCGATGGTCTGGGCGCGGATATAGCCGCGCTCGAAGTCGGTGTGGATGACGCCCGCCGCCTGGGGGCCGGTGTCGCCGATGTGGATGGTCCAGGCGCGCACTTCCTTCACGCCGGCGGTGAAGTAGGTCTGCAGGCCCAGCAGCTTGAAGGCGGCGCGGATCAGGCGGTTCAGGCCCGGTTCGTCCTGGCCCATCTCGGCCAGGAACAGCGCGCGGTCCTCGTCTTCCATCTCGGACAGCTCGGACTCGGTCTTCGCGCAGATCGCCACGACCGGGCCGTTCTGGGCCGCCGCGTATTCCTTCAGGCGATCCAGGAAGGGGTTGTTCTCGAAGCCGTCCTCGGCGACGTTGCCGACGAACATGGCCGGCTTGGCCGTGATCAGGCACAGAGGCTTGAGGATGGCCAGTTCTTCCTTGCTAAAGTCGATGGCGCGAACCGGCTTGGCCTGGTCCAGCGCCAACTGGCATTTCTCCAGCACCTTGACCAGCGCGATGGCTTCCTTGTCACCGGCGCGGGCAACCTTGTTGTAGCGGTGCAGGCTCTTCTCGACGGTGCCGAGGTCGGCCAGGCAGAGCTCGGTCTGGATCACCTCGATGTCCGAGATCGGATCGACCTTGCCGTTGACGTGGATGACGTTCGGATCCTCGAAGCAGCGCACGACGTTGACGATGGCGTCCGTCTCGCGGATGTGCGACAGGAACTGGTTGCCCAGGCCTTCGCCCTTGCTGGCGCCGGCCACCAGGCCGGCGATGTCGACGAACTCGACGACGGCGGGCAGCACGCGTTCCGGCTTGACGATCTCGGCCAGCGCCGCGAGGCGGGGGTCGGGCAGCTCGACGATGCCGACATTGGGCTCGATCGTGCAGAAGGGGTAGTTCTCGGCGGCGATGCCGGCTTTGGTCAGGGCGTTGAAGAGCGTGGACTTGCCGACATTGGGCAGGCCCACGATGCCGCATTTGAGGCTCATGGCGGGGCTTTCCGTTGGGGAGGGCGGCCGGCGGCGGCCGGCGGCTAAGCGTGCGATTTTAGTCGGCCGGCGCGACTGCACCCACGGGCCCGACCGCGCGCCGCGATGCGGTCATACCCCCTGCCTACAATCGCGCCATGCAAAGCGTGGACGTGTTGGTCAGGGGCCGGGGAGCGGTGGGCAGCAGCCTCGCGCTCAGCCTGGCCGCCCAGGGCCTGAGTGTGGGCATGACGGGCAGCCCCGAGGCCCCGCGCGCGAACGATGTGCGCACCTATGCGCTGAACGCGGCCTCGGTCGCGCTGCTGGGCGAGCTGAAGATCTGGAGCAGCCTGCCCGCGGATGCCGTCAGCCCGGTCTACGACATGATCGTCTGCGGCGACGCGGCCCAGGGCCAGCCCGCGGGCCGCTTGAGCTTCTCGGCCTGGCGGCAGGGCGCGCGCGAGCTGGCGGTCATCGTCGATGCGGCGGAATTGGACGCCCAGTTGGCGACCGCGCTGCGCTTCTCGCCCCATGTCCACAGCGTGGCCGGCGACACCCCCGCCGCATTGACCGCTCTCTGCGAGGGCCGCGAATCGGCCGCGCGAGAGGCGCTCGGCATCGAGTTCAAACCCCGCCCCTACGGGCACAGGGCCGTGGCCGCGCGGCTGCTTGCGGACCGTGCCCACCAGGGCGTGGCGCGCCAGTGGTTCCAGCCCGGCGGCGAAGTCCTGGCCCTGCTGCCCTTCGAGAAGCCCGTGCCGGGCGCGTCCTACGGCCTGGTCTGGTCCTGTGCCGAAGCCCGGGCGATGCAGCTGATGGGCCTGCCGGCCGCCGACTTCGAGCGCGAGCTGAACGCCGCGACGGGCGCAGCCGCAGGCGAGCTCAAGCTCGGCAGCGAGCGCGCGAGCTGGCCGCTTGCGCTGGCGCGGGCCGACGCCGTCAGCGGACCGGGCTGGGTGCTGCTCGGCGATGCGGCCCACATCGTGCATCCGCTGGCAGGCCAGGGCCTCAATCTCGGCCTTGGCGACGTCGCTGCGCTGTCGCGCGTGCTGGCCGGGCGCGAAGCCTGGCGCCCGCTCGGCGATGAACGCCTGCTGCGCCGCTACGCACGCGAGCGCCTCGCGCCGACGCTCGCGATGGGCGAGCTGACCGACGCGCTGCAACGCCTCTTCGCCCACCCGTCCGGCGCGGCACAGAACCTGCGCAACCGCGGGCTGGATGCGCTGGACCAACTCCCTCCCCTGAAGCGCTGGCTGACCCAGCGCGCACTCGGGCTCTAAACCCCCAACCTGCTCCCTATCGTGCTGCCTTCCGCCGTCCGCCTTCTGACGACCAGCCTGCTGGTTACCGCCGCCCTGCCCGCCCTCGCCAACGAGGCCGTCATCCGCAAAGCGCTTGCCGAACGCATGCCCAACGCGCCCAAGGTCGACGAGGTGCGCCCCAGCCCGGTGCCGGGCCTGTGGGAGCTCCGCATCGGCAACGAGGTGCGCTACACCGACCCCACCGGCAGCTTCCTCATCGAGGGCGAGATCTTCGACCTCAAGGCGAAGAAGAACCTGACCGAGGAACGCGTCACCCAGATCAACCGCGTCGACTTCTCGGCGCTGCCGTTCAAGGACGCGCTGGTGTGGAAGAACGGCAGCGGCAAGCGCCGCATTGCCGTCTTCGCCGACCCGAACTGCGGCTATTGCAAGCGCTTCGAGAAGTCGCTGCAGGAGATGAAGGACGTGACGGTCTACACCTTCCTGATCCCCATCCTCGGCGGCGACTCGCCCGAGAAGACGCGCGCGATCTGGTGCGCCAAGGACGGCGCCAACACTTGGCTGGCCTGGATGCTGCGGGGCGAGATGCCGCCCAAGCCGGCCGCCGGCTGCGACGACGGCGCCATCGAGCGCAACCTGGCGCTGTCGCGCAAGATCCACGTCAACGGCACGCCGGCCATCCTGCTGGAAGACGGTAACCGCATCCCGGGCGCCGTCGGGCCGGTCGAACTCGAGAAGCGCCTGCAGGCCCTGGCGGCAGCGGCGAGCAAGTCCTGACCCCGATGGACGCCGAACATCGGCAGCTCGCGCATCGCCTCGGTTATGCCGGCCTTGTTCCCTTCGTGCTCGGCGGCGCGCTGATCTGGCTGATCGGCGACCGCGACCTCGACCAGCACACCTTCGTCAGCCTTGCGCTGTCGGCCTGGGCCGGCCTGGTCGTCGCCTTTCTCGGCGGCATCCACTGGGGCCTGGCCTTCACGCACGGCCTGCCGGGGCGCCAGCCGCTCTACTGGGGCGTCAGCGCCGTCGGGCTTGGCTGGCTGGGCGTCGTGATGCCGCCCTATGCCGGCCTGGCCCTGCATGGCGGCGCGCTGATCGCCTGCTATGTGGTGGACCGCCGCGCCTACCCGCTGCTCGGCGCCGCCGACTGGCTGACGCTGCGCTTCCGGCTCACGGCCGTTGCCTCGCTGAGCTGCTTCCTGGCCGCCGCAGGCAGCTGATGGCCGGGCCGCGCTATCGCATCGAGCTGGCCGAGCCGGCCGCCCACCGCTACCGCGTCACCTTGACGCTCGCCAGCCCCGCGGCCGAGCAGGATTTCAGCCTGCCGGTCTGGATCCCGGGCAGCTATATGGTGCGCGAGTTCGCCAAGCATCTGAGCCGCCTCGGCGCGCGCCAGGGCGGGCGCGAACTGCCCGTCGAGCAACTCGACAAGGCCAGCTGGCGCGTGCGCTGCCAGGGCCGCGCGGCGCTGACGCTGAGCTACGAGGTCTATGCCTTCGACGCCTCGGTGCGCATCGCCTGGCTGGACGAGCAACGAGCCTTCTTCAACCCGAGCAGCCTGTGCCTGCGCGCGCATGGCCGCGAGAATGAGCGGCATCGCATCGAGCTGGGCCGCCTGCCCAGCGGCTGGCAGGTCGCGACCGAGATGGCCGCCGTGGACGGCGGTTTCGAGGCCGCCGGCTACGACGAACTGCTCGACCACCCCTTCGAGATCGGGGCGCACTGGCAGGGCGAATTCTTCGCCGCCGGCGTGCCCCACCGCATCGTCGTCGCGGGCGCCTGGCCCAGCTTCGACGGCAAACGCCTGCTGGCCGACGTGCGCCCCATCTGCGAGGCCCAGATCGCGTTCTGGGACGACGCCAAGAAGACCCCGTTCGAGCGCTACAGCTTCCTGCTCTGGGCCGTGGACGACGGCCATGGCGGCCTGGAACACCGCGCCAGCACGGCGCTGATCTGCGCGCGGCGCGAGCTGCCCACGGCCGCCGAGCCCGCCGCGCCGGGCGACAACTATGCGCGGCTGCTCGGGCTGTTCAGCCACGAGTATTTCCACGCCTGGAACGTGAAGCGGCTGCGGCCCGCGGAGTTCGCCAGCTTCGACTACCAGCGCGAAAACCATACCGAGCTGCTGTGGTTCTTCGAGGGCTTCACCAGCTACTACGACGAGCTGATGCTGCTGCGCGCCGGCCGGGTCGATGCGCCGCGCTACCTGAAGCTGCTGGCCGCCAGCATCAACGGCGTGCTCGCCGCGCCGGGCCGGCGCGTGCAGCCGCTCAGCGCCGCCAGCTTCGAGGCCTGGACCAAGTATTACCGGCCCGACGAGAACAGCCCCAACGCGACGAGCAACTACTACGCCCAGGGCGCGCTGGTGGCGCTGTGCCTGGATCTGAGCCTGCGCACCCGCCAGTCCAGCCTGGACGCGCTGATGCAGCGCCTGTGGGCCGCCAGCGGCGGCGGCCCGGTCAGCGAGGCCGACATCCTCGCGGCCGTGCAGGCGCTGGGCGGTGACGAGGTCGCCGCCCGTTTGCACACCTGGGTCCACGGCACCGACGAGCTGCCGCTGCGCGAGCTGCTGGAGGCCCACGGCATTGCATGGCGCGACGAAGGTCGCCAGACGCTGGCCCAGCGCCTCGGCCTGCGCGTGCGCGAGGCCGCGCTGACCGGCATCGGCGTCACGCATGTGCTCGCCGGCGGCGCGGCCGAGGCGGGCGGGCTCAACGCGCGCGACGAGATCCTCGGCTGCAACGGCTGGCGCCTGCGCCGCCTGGACGAGGTGCCGGGCCTGCTGGCCGCGGGCGACACGCGGCTGCGCCTGCTCGTCAGCCGCGACCAGCGCCTGCTCGAACTCGACGTCGAACTGCCGCCTGCGCGGCCGGCCTCCGTCGCATTGGGCCTGGCCGACGGCGAGCCCGCGCTGCGCCGTCGCTGGCTCGAAGCCTGAGCCCGCGATGAAATCCGTCCGGCCGCCCGGCCTGCTGGTGCTGGCCGTGCTGGCCCTGCACCTGCTGCTCGGGCACGAGGTGCAGCGCATCCACGAGGGCTGGCTCAGCGACGGCCCGCCGCCCATGCCCGAGCGCATGCAGGTGGCGCTGGTGCGCGAGATGACGCTGCAGGTGCCGCCGGCCGTGCGCAAGGAGGCGCCCCCGCCGCCGCCCGCGCCGCGTCGAGAGGTGGCCGCGCAGGGCGCCGCCGAGCCGGCTTCCGCGCCGGCGTCGGCACCCGAGCCCGTCGCACCGCCCGCGGCGGTCGCGGAGGCGGCGTCCACCCCACCGCCCATCACGGTCGCCGAAGCGGCATCGGCTCCTGTTGACGGCGAGCCGGGGCCCGAGTGGCCGCTGTCCACGCGGCTGAGCTATGCGCTGAACGGCAACTACCGCGGCCCCATCCATGGCCAGGCCCAGGTCGAATGGCTGCGCAAGGGCCGCGACTACCAGGTGAACCTCGATGTCGCCGTCGGCCCCAGCTTCGCGCCGCTGATCACGCGCCGCATGAGCAGCCAGGGCCGGCTGACGCCCGAGGGCATCGCGCCGCAGCGCTACGACGAGGAGACGAAATTCATCCTCGGCGACCCGCGCCGCATCAGCGTCTTCTTCCTGGCCGGCGAGGTGCAGCTGGCCAGCGGCGTGCGCGAGCCGGCGCTGGGCGGCGGGCAGGATGCTGCCAGCCAGTTCGTGCAGTTGACCTGGCTGTTCCTGACCGGCCGCGAGCAATTGCAAGCCGGCCGCGTCGTGCAGTTCCCGCTGGTGCTGCCGCGCCGGCAGTACGCCTGGCAGTACGAGGTGCTGGGCGAAGAGGCGCTGGACACGCCGATGGGCAGGCTGCCCACCTGGCATCTCAGGCCCGGCCGCCCGGCCACCGGCGGCGACCTGACCGCCGAGGTCTGGCTCGCGCCCGCGCTGCAGTACCTGCCGGTGCGCATCCTCATCCGCCACGACCCGGAAACCTCCATCGACCTGATGCTGAAGGGCGCGCCGCTGCAAGCCGCGCCAGAATCGCCCAACGACACCCCCAGGAGACTCTCCCAATGAGCTACGAATGCATCATCACCGCCGTCCACGGCGACGGCCCGCGCAAGACCGGCCTCATCACGCTGAACCGCCCCAAGGCGCTGAATGCGCTGAACGACCAGCTGATGGACGAGATGGGCGCCGCGCTGCAGGCCTTCGACGCCGACGACGGCATCGGCTGCATCGTGCTGACCGGCTCCGAGCGCGCCTTCGCGGCCGGTGCCGATATCCCGACCATGCTGCCCCACACCTTCGCGTCCGCCTTCAAGAGCGGCCTGATCTCCAAGAACTGGGAGACCATCCTGAAGGTGCGCAAGCCCGTCATCGCCGCGGTGGCCGGTTTCGCGCTCGGCGGCGGCTGCGAGCTGGCCATGATGTGCGACTTCATCATCGCCGCCGACTCGGCCAAGTTCGGCCAGCCCGAGATCAAGCTCGGCATCGTGCCCGGTGCCGGCGGCACGCAGCGCCTGCCACGCGCGGTGGGCAAGAGCAAGGCCATGGACATGCTGCTGACCGCCCGCATGATGGCCGCCGCCGAAGCCGAGAGCGCCGGCCTGGTGTCGCGCGTCGTGCCGGCCGACAAGCTGCTGGAAGAGGCCCTGGCCGCCGCCGAGACCATCAACGGCTTCAGCGGTCCTTCGGTCATGCTCATCAAGGAACTGGTGAACCTGGCCTTCCAGGGCCCGCTGACGGACGGTGTCGCCGTGGAGCGGCGCTACTTCCACGCGCTGTTCGGCAGCCACGACCAGCGCGAGGGCATGGAGGCCTTCCTGGCCAAGCGCGCACCGAACTTCGAGCATCGCTGAACAGCTGTTTTGTGGCACAACGGTGACGAGTTTGGAGTGACTATTTGCGTTGAATGAATAGTCAGTTCCCGTTGGACTGGTGTTTCTACTGAGATCGGCTGCCTACAGTTCAGGCCATGGACACCGCGGTCGCGATGTCCGAAATGACCCTAAGCAGGACGTTCCTGCCAGTAGCTGAAGGAGCCCGTCATGAGCAAGCTGTCCACCCTCTTCGCCGCCGTTGCCCTTGTCGCCGCCGGCGCCGCCTCCGCCCAGACCGGCGTGCCGCTGACCCGCGAGCAAGTCATTGCCGACCTGGTCGCCGCCCGCGACAGCGGTGAACTCGCCGCCATCCAGGGCGAAAAGGGTGTCGATGTGACCACGCCCGCCAGCGCCAGGGCCGCTGCCATCGCGACGACCAAGCTGCCGCGCCAGGCCGTGCTGACCGTCAAGCCGAGCGAGGTCAGCGTCGACGCGAAGACGGCCGCCGCGCTGGCTGCCGATCATGGCGAGAACGCCGCCCGCGAACTGGGCGATTTTCCGGCCCGCGTCAGCCGCCCGGTCACCGGCCTGGCCGCCCGCTGAAACAAAGCGGTTTCAAACCGACGGAAGGCGATCCCGCGGGATCGCCTTTTTGTTGCCCGCCTTCCTAGAATTCGCCGCCCACAGAAAAAACCGGGCATTGGAGACAAGATGGGAATGCACAGGATGTGGGCGGCCGGCGTGTTGCTGGTGGCTTCGTTGAAAGCGCTTGCGGTCGGCCCCGTGGTCGGCGTGAGCTGGTCCAATTTCCAGGAGGAGCGCTGGAAGACCGACGAGGCCGCGATGAAGGCCGAGCTGGGCCGCCAGGGCGCCAGCTATGTGTCTGCCGATGCCGGCGGCTCGCCCGAGAAGCAGATTGCCGACGTCGAGTCCCTGCTGGCCAAGGGCGCCAAGGTGCTGGTCATCCTGGCCATGGACAAGGACGCGATCCAGCCGGCGCTGAACAAGGCCAAGGCCCGCAAGGTGCCGGTCGTGGCCTATGACCGCCTGATCGAGGCGCCCGAGGTCTTCTACCTGAGCTTCGACAACCGCGAAGTCGGCCGCCTGCAGGCCAGGGCCGTGCTGGCCGTGAAGCCCCAAGGCCGCTTCGTGATGATCAAGGGCTCGCCCAGCGACCCGAACGCCGACTTCCTGCGCGCCGGCCAGCAGGACGCGCTGGCCGATGCCGTGAAGAAGGGCGACGTGAAGATCGTCGCCGAGGAGTACACCGACGGCTGGAAGCCCGAGGCGGCGCAGAAGAACATGGAGCAGATCCTGACCCGCCTGAAGGGCGGCGTGGACGCGGTCGTGGCCAGCAACGACGGCACGGCCGGCGGTGCCATCGCGGCGCTGGCGGGCCGCGGCATCAAGGGCGTGCCGGTCAGCGGCCAGGACGCCGATCACGCGGCGCTGAACCGCATCGCGCTGGGCACGCAGACCGTGTCGGTCTGGAAGGACTCGCGAGCACTGGGCAAGGCGGCGGCCGATGCCGCCGTGCAGCTGGCCAACGGCCAGAAGGTCGACGGCGCCGTGCCCTGGGCGGGCGGCGAGCGCAAGCTCACGCTGCAGGCCAGGTTCCTCGCGCCGGTGGCCATCACCCAGGCCAACCTGGACCAGGTCATCGGCGCCGGCTGGGTGCCCAAGGCGGTGGTCTGCAAGGGCGTCGCCGGCTCAAAAGCACCGGCGGCCTGCAAGTGAGCGCCCAGGCCCGGCGGCTCGCCGTGATGGCGGCCGTGCTGGTGGCCATCGCCATCGGCTTCCACCTGCTCACCGGCAGCTTTCTGACCGCGGAGAACTTCTACAACATCGTCCAGCAGACGGCGGTCGTCGGCATCGTCGCCAGCGGCATGGCCCTGGTCATCGTCGCGCGCCAGATCGACCTGGCAGTGGGTTCGCTGCTCGGCGCCGTCGGCGTGCTGATGGCCTGGCTGCAATACACGCAGGGCTGGTCCGTCGCGGCCTCGCTGTGCGCGGGCCTGGGCCTGGCGCTGGCGGTGGGGCTGTTCCAGGGCTGGCTGGCGGCAGTCATCGGCATCCCGTCCTTCGTCGTCACGCTGGGCGGCCTGGTGTCGCTGCGCGGCGTGGCCTTTTTGATCGCCGACGGCAAGACCCAGCCCGTCAGCGAGCCCTGGCTGCTGGCCCTGGGCGGCGGCATCGACGGTTCGCTGGGCGAGCGCGGCAGCTGGCTGCTGGGCATGGTGCTGGTGCTGCTGCTGTGGGGCTGGCAGTTGGTGCAGCGCTGCGCGCAGGAGCGGGCGGGCGCCGTGCCGGGCGACCTCAGGCATGAGCTGCTGAAGGGCGGCCTGTCGGCGCTTGCCGTGCTGGCCGCGGTCGCCGTCTTCAACGCCTACAAGATCGAAGGCCAGGAGCAGGGCCAGGGCCTGCCGCTGCCGCTGGTCATCTGGGTTGCGGTCGTGCTGCTGCTGGGCTTCATCGCCAGGCACACGCGCTTCGGCCGCTACGTCTATGCCATCGGCGGCAACCCCGATGCGGCGCGCCTGGCCGGCATTCCGGTGCGGCGCGTGATGATCCAGCTCAACCTGCTGCTGGCGGCGCTGGTGGCGCTGGCCGCCGTGGTCGCGGTGGCGCGCCTGAACGCGGGCACGAACTCGATGGGCACCGGCATGGAGCTGACCGTCATCGCGGCGGCCGTCATCGGCGGCGTCTCCCTGTCCGGCGGTAGCGGCAGCGTGGGCGGCACGGTACTGGGCGCCCTCATCATCCAGAGCATCGACAGCGGCCTGCTGCTGACCGACGTCGGCATCGGCTGGCGCATGGTCGTGCTGGGCCAGGTGCTGGTGGCGGCCGTGGTGTTCGATCGCGTGGTGCAGAAATGACCGAACCCCTCCTTGAAGTGCGCGAGGCGCGCAAATCCTTTGGCGGCGTGCACGCGGTCGACGGCGTGTCCCTGAGCCTGGCGCCCGGCGAGGTGCTGGCCGTGCTGGGCCACAACGGCGCCGGCAAGTCCACGCTGATGCAGATGCTGGCCGGCGCGCTGCCTTTCGACGGCGGCGAGCTGCGGCTCGACGGCCTGCCCGTGAGGTTCGCGAGCCCGGCCGATTCGCGCGCCGCCGGCCTCGAGACCATCCACCAGAAGCTGGCCCTGGCCGACAACCTCGACTCGGTCGCCAACCTCTTCCTCGGCCGCGAGCTGCGCACCCGCTTCGGCCTGCTCGACGACGCCGCGATGCGCGCCGCCGCCGTGCCGCTGTTCGCGCGGCTCAACCCCAACTTCAGGAACATCGCCGACCCGGTGATGTCCCTGTCCGGCGGCCAGCGCCAGGTCGTCGCGATCGCGAGGGCCCTGCAGTTCAAGGCCCGCGTCCTCATCATGGACGAGCCCTGCGCGGCCCTCGGCCCCGCCGAGACGGCGATGGTGCACGACCTGATCCGCCGCCTCAGCGCCGAGGGCGTCGGCATCCTGCTCGTCACGCACGACATGCCGGACGTGTTCGCGCTGTCGGACCGGCTTGCCGTCATGAAGAACGGCCGACTGGTCGGGGTGACGCAGACGGCCGCGGTGACGGAGGATGAAGTGCTGGCGATGATCATCGCGGGCAAGGCGCCCGCGCGTTGATCAGGCCTCGCGCCTCAGCGCGGGGAACAGGATCACGTCGCGGATCGACGGCGAATCGGTGATCAGCATCATCAACCGGTCGATGCCGATGCCGCAGCCGCCGGTCGGGGGCATTCCGTATTCCAGCGCGCGGATGAAGTCGGCGTCGAAGAACATCGCCTCCTCGTCGCCGGCATCCTTGTTGGCCACCTGGGCCTGGAAGCGGGCGGCCTGGTCCTCGGCGTCGTTCAGCTCGGAGAAGCCGTTGGCGTACTCGCGGCCGGTGATGAAGAGCTCGAAGCGCTCGGTGATCTTGGGATTGGCGTCGGACGCGCGGGCCAGCGGCGAGACCTCGACGGGGTAGTCGATGATGAAGGTGGGCTCCCAGAGCTTCTCCTCGACGACGGCCTCGAACAGGCCGAACTGCAGCTCAGCCAGGCTCCAGCGGGCAGGGGCGTCCTCGCCGGCGGCGACGATCTTCGCGCGCAGCACGTCGGGGTTGTCGGCCTCTTCACCGGTCAGGCCGGCGAACCGGATCAGCGAGTCGCGCACCGACAGGCGGGCGAAGGGCTTGTCCAGCGCCACGGGCTTGCCGGCATAGGTCAGCGCGGCGCTGCCGGTCGCGGCGATGGCGGCGTGGCGCAGCACGGCCTCGGTGAAGTCCATGATGTCGTGATGAGTCCAGTAGGCCGCATAGAACTCCATCATCGTGAACTCGGGGTTGTGGCGCACCGAGATGCCTTCGTTGCGGAAGTTGCGGTTGATCTCGAACACGCGCTCGAAGCCGCCCACCACCAGCCGCTTCAGGTAGAGCTCGGGCGCGATGCGCAGGAACATCTGCTGGTCCAGCGCGTTGTGGTGGGTGGTGAAGGGCTTGGCGTTGGCGCCGCCGGGGATGGGATGGAGCATGGGCGTCTCCACCTCCAGGAAGCCGTGCTCCACCATGAAGCTGCGGATGGCCGACACGCCCTGGCTGCGCGCGACGAAGCGCTTGCGGGCGTCCTCGTCGGTGATCAGGTCGACATAGCGCTGGCGGTATTTCTGCTCCTGGTCGGTCATGCCGTGGAACTTGTCCGGCAGCGGGCGCAGGCTCTTGGTCAGCAGGCGCAGCGTCGTGACGGTGACCGTCAGCTCGCCGGTCTTGGTCTTCATCAGCACGCCTTCGCCGCCGAGGATGTCGCCCAGGTCCCAGTGCTTGAAGGCGTCGTAGACCTCGGCGCCGACGTTGTCGACGGTCACGCGCAGCTGTATGCGGCCGGTGGCGTCCTGCAGCGTGCAGAAGCTCGCCTTGCCCATCACGCGCTTGAGCATCATGCGGCCGGCCACGCTGACCTTGACGGCCTGGGGCTCCAGTTCCTCGTTGGGCACGTCGCCATACTGCGCCTGCAGCGGCGCCGCGCGGTGCTGGGGCTTGAAGTCGTTGGGAAAGGGCACCGCCGTTGCGGCCCGCAGCGCGGCCAGTTTTTCGCGGCGCTCGGCGATCAGTTGGTTATCGTCAGCCTGGGCGGGGAGGGCGGGGGAGGGTGTGGCTTGAGTCATTGCGGGCCTTGGTCGAACCGGCGATTTTAGAATCGCCCGCCCCATGACCTCCACCAGCCTGACGCGCGCCACCCTCACCCTGCTTGCCGGCAGCGCGCTGGCCCAGGCTCTGCCCCTTTTGCTGGGCCCCTGGATCGCGCGTCTGTACACGCCGGCCGAGTACGGACAGTTCTCCCTCGTCTGGAGCGTGGCCAGCAACCTGGCCGTCGTCGGCTGCGCGCGCTACGAGTTCGCGCTGGCGATGGAGACGGACGAAGCGGGCGCTGCCGCGCTGCTGGCGCTGTGCCTGCGCGTGCTGCTGGCCGTGACGGGGCTGGCCATCCTCGTTGGCGGGGCCTGGATGTTGTGGGCGGGCATTTCGGTTGCCGTTGCGCTGCCGCTGGCCGTGCTGGCCGCCGCAGCCAGCCAAGCCCTGGCCCAGTGGGCTGCGCGCGCTGGGCGCTTCGCGGTGCTGGCCTGGGGGCGGGTGCTGCAGTGGGGGGGCGCGGCTGTTGCCCAGGTGGGCCTGGGGCTGATGCACGCTGGGCCCTGGGGGCTGATCGGTGGCGCCACGCTGGCCACGGCCGCCGCCGCTGCGTTGCAGGCACGGCCGGCGCCGCTAGGAGGGTGGCGCGGTTTGTTCGCGCCTCAGCCCATGCGGGAGATGGCCTGGAAACATCGCGATTTCCCGTTGCTCAACACCCCCCACGCATTTGCCGGCGCGTTGCAGGACACCCTTGCCCTGGCGCTGCTGGCCGCCGCGCTGAGTGACTCATCCGCCGGCCTCTGGGCCTTGGCCTTGCGCTATCTGAAAGCGCCGGCCAGCCTGATCGGTGGGGCCCTGTCGCAAACGCTTTACCCGCAGTTGACCCGTGCGCAACAGCCGGGCGAGGCCAGGCGTCTGGTGCTGCGCAGCATGCGGCTGCTGGCGCTGCTGGCAGTGGGGCTGCTTGCGGTGTTGGGACTGGGCGGGCCTTGGCTGTTCGAAGCTGCCTTCGGTCCGGCCTGGCGCGACGCAGGTCACTTGGCGAGGGCCCTGTCGCCCTATATTGCGTTGCATTTCGTGGCCGCCCCCCTGGCCGTCGTGCCCATGGCCTGGGGGCTTCAAGCCTGGGCGCTGAAACTGGTGCTGGTGGGGCAGCTCGTCTTTGTGGCGGGCCTGGCACTCGGGCTGCACTGGGGTGGGTTGCTGGGTGCGGGATGGGGCGTGTCCGCGGCGACGGCCTGCTATTTCGGCTACTTCTTCTGGGGCCTGCTGCGGCGAGCCCCTCTTCGGGAGGATATTCAGTGAAAGCAAGCTTGGCCCGCCGCGCCTGGCAGCGCCTAAAGCGCTTGTTGTCGAGACTCTGGGGGCCGCGCATGGTCTACGGCTTCGTTTGCGGTGACGGGGAGTTCCTCCCGAACACGAGGCTCAGCAACAGCACTGCGGTATTCGCCCCGGAACGCCTGGAGGTGGGGGATCACGTCTTCATCGGGCATTTCAGCGTGCTCGACGCCACCTTTGGCCTGCGCATCGGCGAGGGCTGTCAGATCGGCTTTTTCACAGGGATCTTTACCCATTCCAGCCATGCGGCGATCCGGCTGTATGGCCGCGCGTACGTCAGTGAGGCCGACAAGGTGGCCTACTTCGAGGCACCTGTCGACATCGGGCCCTACAGCTTCGTTGGTGCGCACGCGACTCTGCTGCCGGGCACTCGACTGGGCAAGGGCACGCTTGTGTCGGCCTATAGCCTGGTGCAGGGGGAGTTCCCCGACTACGCCATCCTCGCTGGACAGCCGGCCAAGGTGGTGGGAGACACTCGTCGCAAAGACGCAGCGCTGCTGCGCCAGCACCCGGAGCTGGCGATGCATTACCAAGGCTGGGCCGGGGAACTGCCGACATGAGCCGCGCTGGGCTGTCGGGCGGTCTCAAACTTGTCCTCATAGGCGACGGCGAAAGCCCCCATCTGCTGAAGTGGGCCCGCGCGCTGCAGCCCCGCGTGCAGTTGCACGCCATCTCCTCGCGCGGCTTCCTGCCCGAGTTCCAACAGCTGCTGCCGGACGCGCGCCGGCTGGCCCTGAACACGTCGCCCGACCACGGCGGCGGCAATTTCGCGCTGGTCAAGCAACTGCCCAAGGTCGGCGCCTGGCTGGCGGAAACCGACGCCGATTGGCTGCATGCCCACTACCTGACGTCGCACGGCACGCTGGCCTGGGCGGCCAAGCTCGGCTGGCGGCTGCGCGCCCAGATCGCCGGCTCGGCCTGGGGCAGCGACATCCTCGTGACGCCGCAGCGCGGCGGTGCCTGGCGCTGGATGACGAAGAAGGTGCTGCGCAACTGCGCGATCACGACCTCGGACTCGGTCTTCATGACCGAGCGCATGCGCGAGCTGGGTGCCGGCGAGGTCATGACCTTCCCCTTCGGCCTCGAAGCCATGCCCAGGCAGAACGCGAAGAAGCAGCCCTGGCTGTGCTTCGCGAACCGCGGCCTGGAGACTATCTACCGGCCGCAGCTCGTCATCGAAGCATTTGCGCGCATCGCCGCGGCCCAGCCCGAGGCGCGTCTCGTTATCGCCAATGACGGCTCGCTGCGCGCGGCGCTGGAAGCCGATGTCGCCGCCCGCGGCCTGGCGGACAAGGTCAGCTTCGTCGGCCGCCTGGACGCTGCCGCCCAGGCCGCCCACTATGCCCGTTCGACCTGGTTCCTGAGCCTGCCGCAGAGCGATTCCGTGTCGGTCTCGGTGCTCGAAGCGATGGCCCATGGCTGCGTGCCGCTGCTGTCCGAGCTGCCCGCCAACCGCGAGTTGATCGGCCCCCCTGAAAGTGATGGGGCGCGCGGCCTCATCGTCGGCTCGCTCGACGACCTGCCCGCGCGCATGGCCATGCTGGACAGCGCCGTGCTGGCGCGCGGCAACCGCGACTGGGTCGCCGCGAACGGCCTGTTCGAGCCGCACGTCCAGCGCTTCCTGACCCGGCTCAAGGAGCTGGCGCCCGCATGAAACTGCTGCTCGTCAACCACTACGCCGGCTCGCCCCGCCACGGCATGGAGTTCCGCCCCTATTACCTGGCCCGCGAATGGGTCAGGGCGGGGCATGAGGTCACCATCGTCGCGGCCAGCCACTCGCATGTGCGGGCCGTGCAACCCGAGATCGGCGCCGAGCCGCGCGAAGAGTTCATCGACGGCATCCGCTACCGCTGGCTGCCCACGCCCGCCTACCAGGGCAACGGCGTCGGCCGCCTGCGCAACATCCTGTCCTTCCTGCGCCAGCTGCGCGCCGATGCCTGGCGGCTGACGCGCGAGTTCAGGCCCGACGCCGTCATCGCCTCCAGCACCTACCCGATGGACGTCTGGGTCGCGCGCAAGCTGGCCCGGCTCGCCAAGGCCAGGCTGGTCTACGAGGTGCACGACCTCTGGCCGCTGTCGCTGATCGAGCTGTCCGGCATGTCGCCCCGCCATCCCTTCGCGATGCTGTGCGGCAAGGCCGAGGCCGACGCCTACCGCGACGCCGACGTCGTCGTCTCCATGCTGCCCTGCGTGCACGAGCACATGGCGTCCCGGGGCCTGGATTGCGCCAAGCTGCACATCGTGCCCAACGGCTTCGCGCCCGAGGAATGGGGCGGCGAGCCCACGCCCCTGGGTGCGACGCTGGCGGCCCATCTCGACGCCGAGCACGCGGCCGGCCGCATCGTCGTCGGCTATGCCGGCTCCATGGGCCTGCCGAATGCGCTGGACGTGCTGCTGGACGCCGCAGCCCGGCTCAAGCATGCGCCGTTGAGCTTCGTGCTGGTGGGCAGCGGCCACGAGGCGCTGCGCCTGGCCCAGCGTGCGGAGGCAGAAGGGTTGAAGAACGTCCGCTTCTTCGCGCCCATCCCCAAGGCCCAGATCCCGACGCTGCTGAGCCGCTTCGACATCGCCTACATCGGCTGGCAGCGCACGCCCATCTACCGCTTCGGCATCGCGCCCAACAAGCTCATCGACTACCTGATGGCCGGCCGCGCGGTGCTGCATTCGGTCGAGGCCGGCAACGATCCCGTGGCCGAGGCCGGCGCCGGCCTGACCGTGCCGCCTGAGGACGCCGATGCGGTCGCCCAGGGCTTGCTGCAACTCGCGGCCCTGCCACCGCAGCAGCGCGCCGCGATGGGCGAGCGCGGCCGCGCGTTCGCGATGGCCCACCATGCCTACCCCGTGCTGGCGGCCCGTTTCATCGAGGCCTTGTCGCGGCCCGGTGCCGATGGACAAGCCGCAATGACCGAAAATCCCCGCCGATGACTGCCCAGCCCTTCCTCCCCTTTGCCCTGCCCGACCTGGGTGACGACGAGATCGCCGAAGTCGTCGACACGCTGAAATCCGGCTGGATCACGACCGGCCCCAAGGCCAAGCGCTTCGAGCAGGCCTTCGCCGAATTCCTGGGTGACCCGCAGATCGAATGCATCGCCGTCAACTCGGCGACCGCCGGCCTGCACCTCGCGCTGGAGGCCATCGGCCTGGGCCCCGGCGACGAGGTCATCACGACGACCCACACCTTCACGGCCACGGCCGAGGTCGTGCGCTACCTCGGCGCCGATGTGAAGCTCGTCGACATCGACCCGGCGACGATGAACATCGACATCGCCGCCATCGAGGCCGCCATCACGCCTGCTACCCGCGCCATCCTGCCGGTGCACTATGCCGGCCTGGCCGTCGACATGCTGGCCGTCCTCGACATCGCCCGCCGCCACGGCCTGCGCGTCGTCGAAGACGCGGCTCACGCGCTGCCGACGACGCTCGAAAAAGAGTTGATCGGCACCCTCGGCAGCGACGCCACCGTCTTCAGCTTCTACGCCAACAAGACGATGACGACGGGCGAGGGCGGCATGCTGGTCACGCGCAATCCCGAGCTGGCCAAGCGCGCCCGCGTGATGCGCCTGCACGGCATGAGCCGCGACGCCTTCGACCGCTTCACGGCCAAGGTGCCGAGCTGGTACTACGAGATCGTGGCGCCCGGCTTCAAGTACAACCTGACCGACATCGCCGCCGCGCTGGGCCTGCACCAGCTCAAGCGCCTGCCGGCCTTCCAGCAGCGACGCGAGCAGATCGCCGAACGCTTCAACGACGCCTTCGCCGACCTGCCGCTGATCCTGCCGCCCTGCGCGCCCGAGGGCGATACCCACGCCTGGCACCTCTATGTCGTCCGGCTGGCCGACGACGCGGCCATCACGCGAGACGCCTTCATCGAAGGCATGTTCGCCGCCGGCATCGGCTGCAGCGTGCACTATGTGCCACTGCACCTGCATCCCTACTGGCGCGACCGCTACGGCCTGACGCCCGAGCAGTTCCCGCAGTCGCAGAAGGCCTTCGAGCGCACGGTCAGCCTGCCGCTCTACACGGCGATGAGCGATGCGGACGTCGAGCGCGTCGTCCAGGCGGTGCGCGGGCTGCTGGCCTGATCGAGTGGGCAAACGCCTTTTCGACATCGCCGCGTCGGCGCTCGGCCTGCTGCTGCTGGCGCCGCTGCTGTTGCTCGCGGCCCTCTGGGTCAAGCTCGACTCGCCCGGCCCCGCGCTGTTCCGCCAGACCCGCGTCGGCCGCTTCGGAGTGCCGTTCACGATCCACAAGTTCCGCACGATGCGCGTGGAGCCGGGCGCCGCGATCACCGTCGGCGCCGACCCGCGCATCACGCGCTCCGGTGCACTGCTGCGCGCCAGCAAACTCGACGAACTGCCTCAGCTCTGGGACGTGCTGCGCGGCGCGATGAGCCTTGTCGGACCGCGGCCCGAACTGCCGCGCTACGTTGCGATGTACCCGGCGGATCTGCGTGAGATCGTGTTATCCGTTCGGCCGGGGATCACCGATCCGGCCTCGCTGAGTTTCCGCGACGAGAGTGAACTGCTTGCAAAGGCCGCCGACCCCGAACGCGAATATGTCGAGGTCATCATGCCCATGAAGCTGCGGCTGGCGGGGGACTATGTGCGCAGCGCCAGTCTGGTAGGCGACATCCGGCTGATCATGGCGACGCTGCGGGCAATTCGTTGATACACAATGTCGGTCTTTTCAGCAGGACCGCATGAACATCGATCCCCAACTGCTGGCCCAGGCCGCGATCTTCCACCCGATGTCGTTCCTGATGCGAGCGCCGGAGTCGGCGGCGGAGCAGTTTCTCCAAAAACTCGACGCTGATGTTGCCAGCGGCTCGCTGCAGGTGGTTGCTTCGAGCGACTGGGCCAGTCGCATCTATTTCCGTCGACTCGCCTGGGATACGGATTACTTCGGTGTCCCGATGTACCGTGTGGACTTCTTCCGCAGCGCGCTCGAAGGCGAGGCGGCAGTGCTGGCCTTTCGTGACTTGCTCGAAACGTTGAAGAGCAACGTAGCGCAAAACGCCGACAAATACTATGTTTTCGCCGAAATTCCTTCGGACGCCATCTACCCGTTGCAGGGGGCCTGCATGGCCGGATGGCGCCTGGTTGAGTCGCGTCTGACCTACTACCACGACCGGCTCCAGCAGTTTGAGTACGCCCAGCGCTTCAAGGTCCGAGAGGCCACCACCGATGATGTCCTCAATCTGCGCGATGTGGCAGCCGTGTCTCGCAACGCCTTTGACCGCTTCCACGCCGATTTCTTCTTCTCGCCGGCCGCCGCCGACGCCTACCTGTCGACATTCGTCGAGAACTCGGTGAAGGGCTTTGCCGACGTCGTGCTGGTGCCCGCGGTGGATGATCTCCATCCCAATGCCTTTCTCACCGGCAATTACGTGCCTGAATTGCCCGAACTCCCAGGCAAGAAGATTGCACGCATGATCCTGTCCGCAGTTGGTGAGAAGCGGCGCGGATGGTATGTGAAATTGATTGCCGAGTTGTCGCACTATTTCAAGGCGCACGGTGTCGATACGTGTCATATGACAACCCAGTCGACCAACCGCGCGGTGATCCGCACCTGGGAAAAGCTCGGCTACTCGTTCGGCCGGTGCGCGCATGTGCTCGTGCTGACCAAAGGAACCCTCTGATGAACAAGATCATGACTGGCGCGATCATCGATCCGTCGGTAGAACTCGCCGACGATGTCGAGGTGGGGCATAACGCCGTGGTTCTGTCGGAGGCGCCACCTGGACGTCGCACTTGCATGATGAGCGGTGTGCGCATCGGCGCCAATGCAACCGTTTATCCTGGCGTGGTGCTAGGCCAAGGTGCGCGCGTTCTGCCAGGCGCCGTCGTTAAGCAGTCCGTGCCACCGCTGGCCATCGTCGACGGCAATCCGGCGACCATTGTTGGCTACGAGAACACTGCCAACTTCAAGCCCGCTGTCGCGCACACCGGCCTCCGGCAGGTACGCGAACTCTCCATTGTCAAAGGCGTGGAACTGTTCAGCTTTGCCGACATTAAGGATCTGCGCGGCAACTTGACCGTCGGTGAGTTCGACAAGCAGATTCCATTCGCCCCCAAACGTTACTTCCTGGTGTACGGCGTGCCGACGGAAGAAACACGTGGTGAGCACGCTCATATTGCATGCCATCAGTTCCTGATCGCAGTGCACGGCTCGGTCAACGTGATCGCGGACGACGGCACCAGTCGCGAAGAATTCGTGTTGGACAGCAATAGCCGCGGCCTGTATTTGCCGCCCATGACCTGGGGCATCCAGTACCGCTATTCGGCGGACGCGGTTCTGCTGGTTTTCGCTTCGGACTTCTATGATCCGGCCGACTACATCCGTGACTATTCAGACTTCCTGAAGGCCGCCCGCAAGTGATGCTCCTCCGATGAGCTGGCTCGCTCTCGATGCCGCCCTGACGCGCATCCGCCCATATCGCGAGGCGCTGGCGCTGGCGCTTGATATTGCAGCGGTGGCGTTGGCATGGCAGGCAACGTATCTGTTTCGTCTGGGATTTGAGCGCTGGTTCAGCGCGCGCCCTGACTACGATCATTGGGTGCTGATGGGCGCGATGGTCGCGTACGGTGTGCTGCTGAAACTGTTCCGCGTACCCAAGGGGATGTGGCGCTTCAGCGGCTTCGGCGAGGTCAAACGCCTGGCCCTCGCCTGCGGCAGTGCTGGCCTCATCGCGACCACTGTTGTGCTGATGCTGCATTTGCACGGCGTGCCGCGCGCCGTGCTGGCCCTACATCCGCTGTTCACCCTGATGCTGCTAGCGATGATGCGGATGGGCTACCGCATGCTCTATGAGCACATGCGCAGCCGCATCAGCGGCAGCGCCCAGGAGCAGCGCCGCGCCCTCGTCATGGGCGCTGGCGACGCCGGGCGGCTGCTGGTGGCAGGTTTGCAGCACAACCAGGGCTGGGTCGTCGTCGGCTTCCTCGACGATGCGCCAGAGAAGCAGGGCGCCCGCGTCGCCGCGGTACCGATCCTGGGGGCGCTGGAGCGTGCCGCCGAGTTCGCGTCGCTGCACGGCATCAGTCACATTGTCATCGCGATGCCCGGCGCCAGCGCGCAGGAGCGCCGCCGCGCGCTCGACCTTGCCGGCCAGACTGGCCTGCCGGTGTTGACGGTGCCTAGCAGCGAGGAACTGCTGTCCGGCCGCTCGGTCAACCAGGTCCGCGACATCGAACCCGAAGACCTGCTGGGCCGCGAGCCGGTAGAGCTGGACGAAGGCGGCATCAGCGAATGCCTGAACGGCAAGGCCGTTCTGGTCACCGGCGCAGGCGGGTCCATCGGCTCCGAGCTGTGCCGGCAAGCGGCTCGTTATGGTCCGTCAAGGATCGTGCTCTATGAGCTCAGCGAGTTCGCGCTGTACACGATCGAGCAGGAGCTCAGCGAGAAGTTCCCGCACCTCCCGCTCGTGCGCCTGATCGGTGACGTGAAGGACATCGAGCACATGCGCCACGTGTTCGGCAAGTACAAGCCCCAGATTATTTTCCACGCGGCGGCGTACAAGCATGTGCCGCTGATGGAGGAAGAGAACGCTTGGGCGGCGCTGCGCAACAACACGTTGGGGACTTACTGTGCCGCGCTGGCCGCAATCGAGGCTGAGGCGGACCGTTTCGTCCTCATCTCAACGGACAAAGCCGTCAATCCGACCAACGTCATGGGCGCTAGCAAGCGTGCGGCAGAGATGGTGCTATCAAGTCTCGCCGCGCGCGGTGGTCGAACGAAGCTGACGGCGGTGCGATTCGGGAACGTGCTGGGCTCGAGCGGCAGTGTGATCCCCAAGTTCAAGGAGCAGTTGGCGAAGGGCGGCCCGCTCACGGTTACACATCCGGAGATCACGCGCTACTTCATGACGATCCCGGAGGCGGCGCAGCTCGTGCTCCAGGCGGCGGCGATCGCGGAAAGCGGTCAGGTATACGTGCTTGACATGGGCAAGCCAGTCAAAATTCTAGATTTGGCTCGAAATATTCTGTTACTTGGCGGGCATCGTGACAGTGGTGTGAAAATCGAGTTCATCGGTCTGCGGCCTGGTGAGAAGCTCTATGAAGAGCTGCTTGCGGACGAGGACCGAACCCTGGCGTCGTCGCATGGTCGGCTACGGATAGCGCAGTTGAAGGAGGTTGCCGGAGAGACATGGTTGGATGCCGTCGTCAGCTGGCTTACTGCGCGCGAGGCTGACGTAGCAGACCGGGCGCTTCGCCAGAAGGTGCGCCGCTTCGTGCCCGAGTACGAGCCGCGTTGATCCATAGGGAGAATTAGGGCGAATTGGTCGCCGCTAAGAAATATGGACCATATGTGGTCAGACCTACGAAATTCGTTTTTGCTCCGACACGGAGTCGGGGCAGCGTGTCGATCGGCGTGCGGTCACGACGGGGTGAGCAGCGGGCGGCGTTGTTGAGCAAACTGCGCGTCGATCAGGCCACCGAACAGGGTCATGGCGCCCATTCGCCAAGTCGCCCATACGGCGATCAAGGCCGCCGAGTAAGCGTGCTTGAGGCCGCGGCAGGGATCCACCATGCCATCCAGCCTTGCGCGGAAGAAGTCGTCGGTCGCCATCGCCAGCCCTCCAGAACTCCCAGGAATCAATGGTCATTGAATTCGATACCGGGAGTTCTGACCATCGCATTCACCCCGCATCACCAGTGTTCACGCGGGTTCCAGGTGTTTTGCAGGGCCGACTACTTCATAACGGCCTGTAGATAAGCGTCCGCAATTGCCGGTGCGGTATAGCATGAACGCAGTTGCTGGCGGTCACCGGTATGAGGGGCGTGGCCATCCAATGCTTGCTGGAGGTCTTTTCCACTCTTGAAGTAACCGGCGCACTGTTCCGCAGTCCTGCGATTGAACTCGACGTCGAAGCAGAGAATGGCGCAATCGTAGAAGAGCATTTCCACGAGTGACGGGTTGGTGCCGCCAACGCTATGGCCGTGCAGGTAATACTCGCAACTCTCTCGTAATTCGGCCAGCTTTATCGGATCGTAGATGGGGTCCAGCAGTTGAAGACGCGACTCGTGGGCATACCTCTGGCGCAATGAACGGGCATAGTCGCTGTGATTCCAGTTGCCGACGATAGTGTAATTCTTCAGAGTCGACAACATGGCGCCATCAATCAGCAACTCTAGATTGTTTTCTGGCTCGATTCGACAGATTGTCAGTGCCGTTCGTGGCCTTCGGACGGTATTTTCCAACCGCCTGACATGATCTCCGGGATAGGCGATGCAGGTTGCCTTGCCCAAGGATGAAGGAAGAAGAAATGGCCGCAATCCTTGACTGTCATAAATTACATGATGTGAAAAACGCTGCGCGAGCCAATCAAAGATCTTTAAAAGTGCCCGCTTGGAGCGGGAAAATTTAGTCCGCCTCCATTCAACCCCATCGATATTGACGGCAAGCCGCTTGCCCGTTGCTGAGCAAATGAGCCGGAAGAGAGGAAACCAAATTCCTCCCGAAACGCCGAGGACAATAATATGACTACTGGCGGAGAGAACGCGAAAGAAGGCGATCAGATCATGGGCGATTGATGCCGCACCATTTGCAGGAATTCGAATGAACTCCCTCTGGACGCCAAGAAAAATATTGTCTGCGCCATTGGCGTACAGGCGGGCGTCACAGGTAACGGTAGTCTCAATTCCTCGCTTGGCAATTACAGGGGCGCAGTGCTCGAGAAAAGACTCGAAGCCGCCGTATCGATTTGGTATTCCGGCGGTCCCAATGAATGCGATTCGAATGGTCATTAATTCCCTAAGGATGTCGATGGGAAATCGCCGTTTGGTATCCGCACATCAGCTTTTCGTAGTAGGCGCTTTCGGTATGGCGCGCTTGGATCAACGAAATGGCATTTTTGCCCATTCGATCCCGCTCGATGGGGCTGATTTCGGCGGCTGCATCGAGCGCGGCCAACAATAAGTCCAGATTGGATGGGGGAAATTGAAGCCCCGTCTCCCCAACTATCACCAACTCGGGAATGCCGCCAATACAAGATCCCAACACAGGCGTGCCTACACCAAAACTTTCCAAAATGGCCATAGGATTGTTCTCATACCATTCCGATGGAACGATAGAGAACTTCGCGCTCGCAAGTTCCTTTTTCAGTTGGACACTTTCAAGTTTGCCCAGGAATACAATATTTGGCGAATTTGCGTAGTCTCGAATCAGATCATCCGCAAGGGGGCCGCTACCGGCTATCCGTAAACCGAGATGAGGACGCTTGGAAAAGGCTTCGCATAAAAGGTGGACGCCCTTTTCATGGGAAATCCGGCCGGCATAGAGGAACGGTGCGTCTGCCGCAATGTTTGTCGGACTTGAGGCGATGTCCCTGTCGGCAACGAAATTGTACAGAACCGAAGATTTTCCCCGAATCTCCGGAAGATGCTCTATATGCTTGTTTCTGCAAAATTCGGAAACCATCAAAAAATGGTCAATATGAGACAGGTATGAGAACTCTCTGTCGCGAACCCAGGCCTCTAGTGCCGAGAGGCCACTTGCCAATACGCTGTTTCTGTTGCAGCGATGGGTGACAGCATGTCGGACAGAGCCGCCGGCGCAACGTTCACAGACACCCTGCGGCTGCGTATACATGGTGGAAATCGGGCAGAGCATGCGGTACTCGTGAACCGTCATGATGCAGGGTACTTTCAGGTCATTCAGCGCCTTGAGAATCGATGAACTCAATTGACCGTAGAAGATGTGTAGATGGGCGATCTCCGGCCTGAACGTCTGAACGAGTTCCCTGACTTGCTTCGCAGTGGCTGGTCTATAGATAAACTGGCCAATGTTCTTCAGCGTGGAAACTGGATTGGCACTGAAATAGCCATTGGGCGGCAGCAAAATGCTGCGCTTCCGCTCTTCAAAGCTCGTGTCGCCGCAGGCTACGGTCGCAACCTCGTGACCCCTGTCCAATAACATTCGAGTTGTCAGCTGATAGACCCGATCAGATCCTCCCCGGATATCCTCGAAGTTGTTGATCTGTAGGATTCTCATAAGGAAACTGGATTGGGACTATTTTTGCTGACTGCGGGAGAATGCTCGATGAGACGAGGCGTTCTCGCTGCAAGATTCGCGAGAAAGAATGATAAGAAATATAGACTGTATCGCGAGAGTAGAACCTGGGACGAGAACGACATAATCAGTATTGAAACAGTGTAGAGGCGAAGTGCATATGCCTCTGGAAAACTGCGAAGTCGCGAGCCTGCACGCCAACTCGCCCGAATCAGGATCACGCCGCCAAGAACAAAGGGGAGCCCTCCGACAACAAGCATGCCGAGCCACATGACATCGAAGATCGCAATTGCGCCACCCTCCTCGAATAGCGGGGGTAGCAGTCCGCTGGCAAACAGGCCTGCGACAGTTTCCTCAAGATTCTGAGAAGTCCCGAATAGCAGAAGGCGCCAGCCCTCATGGACTGCAATGTCCGGCAGCGCGATAAGCATGCCGAGCCGCTGCTGGCCAAGCACAAAGAGCAAGTCATCCCATGATGCTCCTGGCTCAAGATAAATATCAGGAAGAAACGCCGCAAAGAAAATTAGTATGCAGGGCAGCACTACCAAGAGTGCCAGGCGGGTAGTTCGTGCAACTGAGCGCCCATGGGATATATGAATAAGGATCATAGCGAGCGCGCTCACGATCGCAACATTCGATCTGCCGGCAACAACAATAAAGAACGCAGTCGCAGCGCAGAACGAACCTTTGCGCTGGGACAGCGACATGCAAAGAAGTGCTAAGCCGAGATAGCTGAGCTCGATGGGATTCCTGACGGTCAGCGATGCAAAGGCTTTGCCTAGCGCAATACTTGTAAGCACTGCATTTGTCGATTCGCCGTCCACCAGCTGATTGTGGATCGCTATCAATGCTGGAGAAAGCTGAGTAGAGAAGATCAGTTGAATGCCTGCCAACGCGGCAATGAAAGGGCAAATAATCCAAACCCACTGTTTATTTGCGTTTGATGGAAGGCCCGTCCCCGCCACGGCAGTCGTGCCTCGTTTTGGGCGCCTACCGCCAATTAGCCGTAACGTAAACAGGCACCAGGCGAGGTATCTGAGCGAACCGAGGGGGAAGGCGATGTTGCCGTTCTGCTGAGCTAGCGAGACCGCCGCTGCCCAGGCGAAGAGAACGGCGGGCACCAGAATGGAAATGCCCAATGATTGCCAAAGCATGGTAAAGCCTCTTCTAGCCGAGGCCAATGCAATGATCATCATGGTGATATCGGCCAACCCGAGCACCGTGACGTAAGCCAGGCGGGAGGACGAAATTAAGAAAACAATGAACGCGACGGTGTCTACTATTAATGGATAAAGGATCAAGAGCGATCCTTGAGGCCTGACGCCGTGCTCGGCTCTGTCAATGTCAGACATCGAAACGCTGCGTTGATCCGCGGAGATTCGTGCCATATCGATTCAATCTCGGAGCGGCAGGGCCACCTCAGCGAAATGGCGCGCAATGCCAACATGATCATGGCGCTCGTGTGCCATTGCCTTGATTTGGGCCGCGTCGACAGGTCGCTCAAGGTAGGCGCGAAGGGCTTGATCTACCACCAAAGCATCCTCTTGGGACGAACCGGTGATTTTCATTGGCACGATGCCGGTTCCGACAAAGTCCGCCGGTACATGCGCAGCGGTATATCCGAATGCGACCGGAGTTCCCAGCATCAAGCTTATCGCTCCCGCCATGCCATAGCCATTGGCGAAAAACTGATCCAGCACCATACTCGAGTTTCGCACAAGGCCGAGGAATTCGACAAAAGGCATGCGCGGGGTAATGCAGACGAGATCACGTAGCCGGTCGTCTTGCGACAGCATTTTTTCGAGCAGCTTCGTCCCCTTAAACCCTACACGGTTGGTGCCGTGCATTACCGGCGCGCTAGGTCGGATCGCTGTCGCTTCGTTCGCCAGAGTTTCAATGTATTCAGCATCGACAGGAAAATGTAATGGCGCTGTGATGCGTTCACTCTTGACGGGATAGAGCTTTGCGCTCTCGGCATACACGCTGGTAAAGGGCACGATGGTCGTGGTTTCGCGCAGCATGCGTTCAAGGAAGGGCCATTGAGACGCTTCAAACTTGCAGCGTTCCGATTTCAAATCGTGTACCTTGCATTCCTTGCACAAGACGGTGTGCTGATACGCGCCATGAAAACGATCGCTGCAACCTGCATGAAGGAGGATTGTCTGGCCGACGTGGTCCATCAGCCGTTCAAGCATCAGTCCGTTGGCAAATCGACTAAAGATGTATTCAGTTGCAAGAATCAGGACGTCCGTGGGCCGAAGGAGCTTCTGCAGCTCGGCGAGCCCGCGAATCTGATTGACTACTGATCCTGCCTTGCTTTTTGCCGGGGTCCAGATGTTATGGCCTCGCGGCAAATTCTTCCAATGATCACCATTGGAAAACAGTATCACTTCATGGCCGATCGCGGCAAGGCCACGGCTGAGAAATAGCGACAGACCGCTATAGTCTCCAACGAACACCAATCTGGACATTGTCGATTCTGGTCTATTATGAAGTCTTGACTTCGTTATCGCGGAGATACTTGCAAACGATGAGGGCGTACATGGCCGCGAGATAAATCAGATAGTTGGCTGCGTATCCAATGGTTAGACCTTGAAATCCAAACCAATGAGACATGGCGACGGTCAATCCGCAGTACTGAAGGCCAAAGTAGATCTCTGTAATAATGAACCAGCTGGTCATTGCCTTGCCTACCATGACATAGGCCAACATCCAGCTGGCGACCTTGACGACATCCCCCAGCAACTGCCAGGCAAATAATTCCTGCATCGGCATGAATGTCGATGCAAATAGTGTCGTTATGATTAAGTCGCGAAATACGTATAGGGTCAGCGCGGCAATGATGACGATGGGTAATATAAGTTTGTAGCCGGCTTTCAACTCGGCTTTAAGAGCGCTTGGGTTGAGAAGTTCGGATATGCGCGGAAGATAATAAATCGAGAGCGTTGTGGTCGCCAGGCTTAAATATGTTGCGCTGATCCTCTGGGTTGCCTCCCAGAAGCCCGCGTATGTGTTCCCGTAAGTGTCGATGGCATATGAGCGGACAGCTATTTGGGCTAGCGGCGTCACTAGCGCGGAGGTGACTGCCATAAGTGCGAATT
Organism: Pelomonas aquatica; assembly: GCF_026712205.1. Taxonomy (GTDB): domain Bacteria; phylum Pseudomonadota; class Gammaproteobacteria; order Burkholderiales; family Burkholderiaceae_C; genus Pelomonas; species Pelomonas aquatica. Next base: position 228,819 of record NZ_JAPPUW010000002.1, on the reverse strand, counting down.
GGCCGAGGCGCTTTGCGACGTCTAGATCAATCGATCCGAAGAGCGTGGACGCTCTGAACCAAAGTGTTCGCCAGCAAATGACAATCGTGACGACAAAGATTGCCGCCTGATTAAGACACAGCGATACGAGCGCGCCATAAAGGCCCCAGGCCACAACAAATAGCCCGGTCACCAAGAGCCCCAAAATGGCGCCGACAATATTTGCGGCAATGAACCGATTTATATCCTTTCGGCCGTTCAATATTGCAATCAGCAAGCCGTTGAAAGAAAAAAGGGAGAGGGATGCAGCAAGCCAGAGAAATATGGGTGCCAGGTTGATGTCATGGAGTAGGGCCTTTGCGAGTGGTTCTCTCAAAAGCGCCAATATCACGGCGGCCAAACCTGAGCCCAGCACCGTGATGGTGCCTGCTGTCCGCGAAACAGATATCTGGCGTTGTTCATCGCCGGTGTATTCAGCTGTGTACTTGGTCACTCCCGTATTGATGCCGCCCGAAGCGAAGGTCTGCAGCATCGCCAACACATTCTGGAACTGGCCGATCACCGTGTAGCCGCCTGGGCCGACATAGATCGCTAAAATTTTGTTCAGCAGCAGCCCCGTGCCCAAGCGAATAGCTACGGCGATACCGTTAAGGACGCTGGTCCGTACAAGATTCATTTGCGCAGGAGGCAAGGAGTGCTAAATCGCAGCGCGCAATGCGCGAACAACCGTATCTGCGTCGGCGACGGACATCGTGGGTCCGATCGGCAGGCTGAGCACTTGTTCGTGAATACGCTCAGCGATTGGCATCGCGCCGACTGGAATTTCCAGTGAGCGATATGCAGGTTGTGCGTGCGGTGGGATCGGGTAGTGGATCATCGTGCCAATGCTGGCCTGGGCAAGAGCATTTGCGACGCGGTCGCGCTGATGATGGCGAATTACGTACAGATGCCAAACTGGATCACAGCCGGATGCGACGGCGGGCAAAATGAGCCCTTCGATCCCCTTCAATTCCCGATTGTAATATGCTGCAATTTCTGCGCGATGTGCGTTGTCTGCATCCAAGAGTGGCAGCTTCTCACGCAGAAAAGCGGACTGCAGTTCATCAAGGCGCGAGTTGTAGCCGATGATCTCGTTGTGATATTTGAGTCGCGAGCCATAGTTGCGCAGAACCCGGAGTTGATCCGCCAGAGCGTCGTCGTTCGTTGTCACGGCGCCGGCGTCACCAAGTGCTCCCAAATTCTTTCCGGGATAAAAACTAAAGCCGGCCGCATCACCTAGGGAACCCGCTCGCCGTCCATTGATCCGCGCTCCATGAGCCTGCGCTGCGTCTTCAAGTACTTTGAGACCATGGCGCCGGGCAAGCGCCATTAATGATTCCATTTGAGCTGTTTGCCCGTACAGGTGAACCGCGACGATCGCTCGCGTGCGCGGCGTAATGGCCGCCGCCACCCGCGCGGGATCGATGTTATATGTCCCTTCGTCTGGCTCTACGGGCACGGGCTTCGCTCCCGTGTAGGTAACTGCGAGCCATGTGGCGATATAGGTATTGGAAGGAACGAGCACTTCATCGCCCGGACCGATGCCCCAGGCACGTAGCACCAGATGCAAGGCTTCCAAGCCATTGGCTACCCCTACGGCATGGCGGGCTCCGCAGTATTGTGCGAACTCGCGCTCGAAGGTTTCAGTTTCTTTGCCAAGAATCAGCCATCCCGAGTCAAGGACGCGGTCAAATGCCGCGTGAAAGGCCTCGCGCTGACGAAGATTAATGCTTTTCAGGTCGAGAAAGGGGATCATTTGAGATTTCGCAACTGTTTGAACAATGAGAGAACCGCGTATGATGTGTCATTGACCATCATGCCGGCGCTGTGAGGAGTTGAATGCTCATGTCGGCCAGGTACTCTTATTCTGGGTGGCGCCAAGGTACCCATAAGGTACCCGCGCTTGCTTAGGTCCCCTTACGGGGTTCGGAGGCGAGCTTTCCCGAGGCTCAGCCATTGGTTGGCGAGGGCGCATGCTCTGCGGCCTGCAGGCGAAGTGGTCCGGGCGTTTGATCGCTTATAGCTGGGCTAAGGCTTGGGCGTGATGCGCGACAGGCTGTAAATATCAGAGCGTTTGAATCTGTTTGGTCAGGCGCATATGCGCCACAATCGCCCAGGCGGCCATCACGAATCCAGAGATCAATGCTGCAGCGAGTGCGACCAGGGTACGCTTGGGCCTGCTTTTGAGTTCCGGAGGCGTCGCCTTGTCTACGACCTGGATAAGTGTGCCTTCCCGGCTTTCATCCAGTCGGGCGAGTTCATATTGACGTGCAAACAGATCAAACAAGGTTTCCTGATACTTGAATTCCCGATACTTGCTGACGTAGCTTGAATCTGCTCCGCGACCGCTGCTGTCGTCCCGCTGTTCCACGCGGGCCAATTCCGCGCGGAGGGTGGCAAGTGCGGCCTGCTGTTGGAGGAGTTCCGGGGTGTTACCCATCAGCACCTTCTGCATGGCCTGCAACTTCGCGTCGGCAGCCGTAACCCCAGTTTTCAGTCGTGCGTACTCCTCGGCAGCAGCCTTCGGTTCGACTTTTATTGCACTCTGAGAAAATCCGCTGCCTTGTAGGGCGATTTGAGCCTGGGTCAGTCGCCCTTTGGCCGCGAGCATCTGCCCTTCGAAAAAGGCTCGTCGCTGTTGCGCTTCTGTAAGGGCGAACTGACTCGTCACTCGATGAAGCTCTTCTACGTGAGCGTTGGCCATATCGGCGGCGCGTTTGGGATCATTGTCGTCAACGTCCACGCCGATTAGATTGTCCTTCTTGCCGACCGTGAAGTGGACGTTATTCGTTAATTCTTTGCGGGCATGAACCCGATATTTCACATCGTAAACTCGCATCAAGTCGAATTTATCAATGATGCTGTCCTGTACGTTCACGCTCTGCATCAACGCGACATATTGGTCGCCTGGGGTTCGCAGGGCGCCGCCGCCTATTAGTCCAGTCAATGGCCCCAGTGCAGCCAGTGCCGACGCCGCAGCGCTTTGCTGCTGCTGAGGCAACAAGAACACGGTGTGCGCTGTGAATGTAGGTGGTATCAGATAGGTCACGCCTAGGGCGCAGGCTCCAACGACAACGGGGACCGTGACCAAGCGCTGCCAACGCGCCGCCAGCGCAACTGTCATCTCTGACAGGCTGAGGCCGTTCTCTTCAGAGGAAGGCTCCGCACCCTGGCGCGGTGGAAAATTAGGAGCGTGATTCAAAGTGGTCTCTGCCTTCATCAGTTCTTGATGGTCTTCAATGCCGCCGCACCCAAGCCGAACTGATACAGGATCTGCGTCCAGTCTTTGGCCTCCTGGATGAACGTCGTCTTGTTCATCTCCTCCGGAACGAAGACGGTGTCGCCGGGCAAAGCCTGCAGGCCGGCAAACCCGGAGCCGAAGCTCACCCAGCCGCTGCTGCTCTGGCGAGCGCTGATCACCGAGCCATTGGCGCGGATCACGAAGACGCTGCCAACGTCGGCGCCGCGTGTTGGGCCGCCAGCCTGCTTGAGCATGTCGTCCACGGTGCTGCCGTCGCGCAACAGGTAGCTGCCGCCGTTGAACACGCTCCCGAAAACACCAACGGTGTTGGGCCGTGCCGGAACGTAAAGCCGGTCCCCTTCCTCGACTTGAAGTGCAGGCAAATCGCGGGTCCCTTGATCCAATTGCAGCACGATTCGGCCAGTGGGGCGGGCGGCCCTCAGGCGGTCAATCAGTCTCGCCGTGCCCATCGCACGCTGGGCTTGTGCTGCGGCTTCGTCTGCGGAGCCTGCTCGCTGCGTGGACGTGCTGCGCGTGAGTTCAATCTCAAGGTCGCGCAGGGCCCGGTCGTAGTTCTCTTCCTGGGTCTTGCGCACGCTCTCGCGCGAGAAATCGGTGCCGAACACATAAGCCTGCGGCGTGAAGCCCCCAGCCACGCGGATCGCATCCTGCAGCGTGCTCGTGGGCGAGAGCACGTAGTCGCCCGGCCGGGCCACTTCCCCTTCGACGCGCACGCGCTTGTACTGCTTGACCTGTGGTAGCGCGACGATGACGCCGCTGAAAGCTCGCAACACGTCGCCGTCGGAGAGCTTCTGGCCAGCATCGGCCGGCAACGCGAGTTCGACGACGCGGCGGTCATTGCGTTCGCTGAGCCGCTCGATCGAAATGCGGCTGTGATCGGCCACAGCGGTCAGCCCGCCGACAATGTTCAGCGCGTCGGCGATGGTCTCACTGCCTTTCAGTTCGACGACGGCCGGCTTGTTGACGCTGCCGAGCACTGCCACTTGGGGCCCGATGGGGCCGATGTGCAGCACGTCGTCGGCCTGTAGCGGCACATCAGCGCTTTTGTCGCCCTTGACCAGCAGGTCGTAGAGATCGAAACGGCTCACGATCTGGCCGCCGCGGCGCAACTCGATGCTGCGGAAGCTGCCTGCCTCAGACGGCCCTCCGGCCTGGATCAGGCCGGCCATCAGTGTCGCCAGACTGCTGACGGTATAGGCGCCGGGGCGCGCGGTAAAGCCGGTCACGTAGTAGCGGATGCTGCGCAGCCGGCCGAGTGTGGCGCTGAGCTGGAAGTTCTTGAACACCTGCCCGACACGGCGGCTCAGCAGGTCGCTCAGGTCAGCCAGCTTCACGCCGGCGACCACGACAGGGCCGACGCGTGGGATGACGATGCGCCCGGCGCGGTCGACGGTAAGGCGCAGGTCAGCGTCAATCGAACCCCAGGCAGTCACCTGGACCTCGTCGCCGACGCCAACGGTGTAGTCGGAGGGCACCTGGCGGCTCGCTTCGAGAGAGGCGGCCGTGCCACGGCTGCCCAGCATCAGATCGCTGCCGAGGCGCCGGACTTCAATGCCCGGACCGGCCAGCAAGCTGGCGTAGGCCTCGAACTCGCTGACAATTGGTTTGGTTGCGTGCCTGCTGCCGGCGCCGCGTTCGAGGACGGGGGGAGCGTCAGTCGCGTCGCTTGCCGTTGCGTCCTCACGCGAAGCCGCTGTTGACCTGTTGACGAGGCGAATGGGCCCACTCGGTGCAGAGGCCTGCGAGTCGGTGTCGACTTGTGCAGCGGCCGGCTGGCTGGCAGCCAGGGCCGCTGCGATCAGGCATGTATATGCAAGATTCCAGCTCAAGTGCATCGCAAGTCGGGAAAAGGTGAGGTGGAGGCCGGGCAAACGCAGCGCGGCCGGAGGGCGAAGCCCAGCATTCTACGGGTGCGCTCCGTGCGCCTTCTACAGCATTCGTCAGATGAGGGCGGCCGTTAAACTTCGCGCCAATGCTCTATCTGCTGATCTCCTTCTTCGTGGCGGCGGTGGTTACCCTGCTCGTCATCCATTCGGCGCGCTCGCACGCTCACCTCTCCGCCGATCTCGACCTGTCAGGCCCCCAGAAATTCCACGCAACTCCGGTGCCCAGAATCGGCGGAACGGGAATGTTCACCGGTCTGGCCTGTTGCGTCGGCGTCGCTGCCTTCGCCAAGCACCCCGACTGGAAGTTCGGCGGTCTGCTGCTGCTTTGCGGCCTGCCGGCCTTTGTGGCTGGCCTGATCGAGGACCTGACCAAGCGCGTCTCTCCTGGCAAGCGCTTGCTTGCCACCGCTGTATCCGCGGCGCTGGGCATCTGGCTGCTGGGTGCCATGATCACCAAGACCGACGTCCCGGGCCTCGATTGGGTGGTCTCCACGGTCGTCGGGGCCTACTTCGCCACGGTGTTCACCGTCGCCGGCGTGGCGAACTCGGTCAACATCATCGACGGCTTCAACGGCCTGTCGTCGATGTGCGTGAGCCTGATGCTGCTGGTGTTTGCCTATGTGGCCTATCAGGTCGGCGACCTGACGCTGGCGCTGTGGGCGCTGGCCGGCGTCGGCGCGGCGCTGGGCTTCTTCGTCTGGAACTTCCCCTCGGGCCTGATCTTCCTCGGCGACGGCGGGGCGTACTTCCTGGGCTTCTACCTCGCAGAAATCGGCATCCTGCTGATCGCCCGCAATGCCGAGGTCTCGCCGCTGTTCCCGTTGATGGTCTGCATCTACCCGGTGTTCGAGACGGTGTTCTCGATCTACCGCCGCAAGGTCGTGCGCGCCGTGCCACCGGGCCTGCCCGACGGCATCCACCTGCATTCGCTGATCTACCGCCGCCTGATGCGCTGGGCCATCGGCGCCAGGGATGCGCGCGCGATGACGCGCCGCAACTCGATGACGGCGCCCTATCTGTGGATGCTTTGCGTGTCCTCCCTGGTACCCGCGCTGGCCTTCTGGGACTCGACGCCGATGATCGCCGCCTGCATGGGGCTGTTCGGTCTGACCTATGTCGCGCTCTACCGCCGCATCGTGCGCTTCAAGACGCCGAAATGGCTGGTCGTGAACCGCTGAAACCCCCATCTGGGCCAGCCAGCGATAATCGAGGGCTATGAGCGAAACCGCTTCCCAGACTGAAACTCCCGTCGTCGACGCCCCGCCGGCTCGCTTCGACACCCTCCCTCTCGACGCCAAGCTGCTGCGCGCCGTGGCCGATTCCGGCTACCTGACGATGACGCCCATCCAGGCCAAGGCGATCCCCATCGTGCTGCAGGGCCGCGACGTCATGGGCGCCGCGCAGACCGGCACCGGCAAGACGGCCGCCTTCTCGATCCCGCTGCTGCAGCGCATGCTCAAGTACGAGAACCCGAGCGTGTCGCCGGCCCGCCATCCGGTGCGGGCCCTCGTGCTGGCGCCGACGCGCGAGCTGGCCGATCAGGTCGCCGACAACGTCAAGAAATACGCCAAGCACACCCAGCTGCGTTCGGTCGTCGTCTTCGGCGGCGTCGACATGAAGCCGCAGACCGCTGCGCTGAAGGCCGGCGTCGAGGTGCTGATCGCCACGCCGGGGCGCCTGCTGGACCACATCGAGGCCAAGAACTGCGTGCTGAACCAGGTCGAGTACGTCGTGCTCGACGAGGCCGACCGCATGCTCGACATCGGCTTCCTGCCCGACCTGCAGCGCATCCTGAGCTTCCTGCCCAAGGCGCGCCAGACCCTGCTGTTCTCGGCCACTTTCTCGCCCGAGATCAAGCGGCTGGCGCAGAGCTATCTGCAGGACCCCATCCTCGTCGAGACGGCCCGCCCCAACCAGACGGCCTCCACCGTCGAACAGCGCTTCATCAGCGCGAGCGACGACGACAAGCGCGCGATCATCAAGCAGATCCTGAAGGAGCGGGCTATCCGCCAGGCCATCGTGTTCGGCAACTCCAAGCTCGGCGTCGCCCGGCTGGCGCGTGCCTTCGAGCGCGACGGCCTGCGCACGGCGGCTCTGCATGGCGACAAGTCTCAGGACGAGCGCCTGAAGTCGCTGGACGCCTTCAAGCGCGGCGAGGTGGACCTGCTCGTCGCGACCGACGTGGCCGCGCGCGGCCTGGACATCGCCGACCTGCCGGCGGTCTTCAATTTCGACGTGCCCTTCAACGCTGAGGACTATGTGCACCGCATCGGCCGCACCGGCCGCGCGGGCGCGTCGGGCCTGGCGGTCACGCTGGTGACCAAGGCCGATGCGCGCCTGGTGGCAGACATCGAGAAGCTCATCAAGCGCAAGATCGACCTCGACCCTTTCGAGCTGCAGGACAGCCGGCCGCCGCGCTTCGAGCGTCGCCGCCACGACGAGGACGAGACCGCGAGCAGCCGGCCCGCGCCGCGTACCCCGGCCTTCCGTCCGCCCGCGCCGCCCAAGGACCCGTTCTTCGACAAGCCCTACGAGGCCAGCGCGGCCTCCGGCGAGCCGCCGGCCTGGGAAAAGGCCAAGTCCGCAGCGCCGGCCAAGGGCCTGTCCAGCTACATCAAGCCCAAGAAGCAGGTGGCGGCGCTGTTCGGTGCCAAGAAACCGGCGCCCGTCGAGGGTTAGGCCAATAAGGCAAAGACCGCCGGAATGCGGTCGGGCAGGGCGGCCGCGCTGCCCTTCTTCCAATCCGCCACCGTCGCGGTGCGCGTCCAACCGCCGGGCAGGGTCAGGCCGACGCTGATCGACAACCGCGTGCCGGGCTTCAGCGCCGCCAGCAGGGCCTGCCGCAGTGCTTCGTTGCGGTAGGGCGTCTCGATCAGCAGCTGGGTTTGCTGGGCCTTGGCCGACAAGGCTTCAAGCTCGCGGATGCGCGCCGCGCGGGCGCCGGCATCCACCGGCAGATAGCCGACGAACGCAAAGCTCTGGCCGTTGAGTCCGCTGGCCGCCAGCGCCAGCAGCAACGAGCTTGGCCCGGACAGCGGCACGACCTCGATGCCCGCCGCGTGCGCAAGCGCCACCAGGCGCGCGCCCGGGTCGGCCACGGCCGGCAGGCCGGCCTCCGAGATCAGCCCGACATCGTGGCCCGCGAGAGCCGGCGCCAGCAGCGCCTGCCAGGCGGCCGTGTCGTCGCCCGCCGCACGGCCCTTGGCGGCCCGCGGCAGTTCGGCGATCTGCAGGGCCTGCAGCGGCTGCGCCAGCGGCGTGATCGCGCCGACGCGCTTCAGCAGCGAACGCGTCGTCTTCGCGTTCTCGGCCGCCCAGTGGGTCAGCCGCGCCGCCATGGCTATGACGCGTTGCGGCAGCACCTCGCTCAGGTCCAGGCTGTCGTCCACGCCGAAGTCCAGCGTGTTGGGCATCAGGATCAGCCGGCCCTTCATGCCAGCGGCTCCAGGCCGGCGCGGCGCAGCAGCGCGCAGGTGCGGATCAGCGGCAGGCCGATCAGTGCGGTCGGGTCGTCGGACTCGACGGCCTCCAGCAACGCGATGCCCAGGCTCTCGACCTTGGCGCTGCCGGCGCAGTCATAGGGTTGGTCGGCACGCAGATAGGCCTCAATGGCCGCGTCGCTCAGCTCGCGAACGCGCACCCGCACCTCGGCCCGCTCGATGGCCGCCAGGCCCGGCGCGACGACCGCGACGGCGGTCTGGAAAACGACCTCCCGGCCGCTCATCTGGCGCAGTTGTTCGGCGGCGCGTTCGTGGCCGCCGGGCTTGCCGATGGCCGCGCCGCCCAGGTCGGCCACCTGGTCCGAGCCGATGACGATGGCGCCCGGGTGCGCCGCGGCGACGACGCGGGCCTTGGCCAGGGCCAGCCGCTCGGCCAGCGCCGCCGGGGCCTCGCCGGGCAGGGCGGTTTCGTCCACCTCGGGCGCCACGGTCTCGAAGGGCAGGCGCAGTCGGCTCAGCAGTTCCTGGCGGTAGCGCGAGGTCGAGGCGAGGATCAATGCGGGCATCGCGGCATTGTCCCCCGCCTAAACTCCGGCCCATGAAATCGCGCGCCTTTGTTCCCGAGAAGCTCGACCTCGCCGCGTTCGCACATGACGGCGCCAGCCTGCAGGGCGAATGGCCCGCGGCATCGCTGGAGCGCCTGGCCGAATCGGCCGCGCCCGAGGCGCCGGCCAGCGGCTGGCCGGCGCTGAGCTGGAGCCTGCACGGCGAGATCCGCCAGCCCAAGGCCGCGGCGGTCCAGACCTGGCTGCACGTCACGGCCTCCGCCCAGGTCGCGCAGACCTGCCAGCGCTGCCTGAAGCCGGTGCAGGAGACTGTCGACGTCGACCGCTGGATCCGTTTCGTCGACACCGAGGCCGAGGCCGCCGCGCTGGATGCCGACAGCGACGACGATGTGCTGGCCCTGCCGCGCCATCTCGATGCCCGCGAGCTCATCGAGGACGAGCTGCTGCTGGCCCTGCCGCTGGTGCCTCGCCACGAGCACTGCCCGGAGCCGCTGGCGCATGCCGACGAGGTGGGCGACGCAGCGCCCGAGGAGCGTCCCAATCCCTTCGCCGCGCTGGCCGCGCTCAAGCGCAAGGGCGATTGACGGCCATGCCTGGCGTGCCGCTTCTGCTGTCCGGAGCGGGGATGTCTTGGCGATCCGGGCTTTCGCTGCTACACTCATGGGCTTTTCTGCGGCCTGGAGTTCGAGCTTTGCCCTCACTCCCCGGGGTCGCGCCCCCAAACCCCGCAGATTTCGGAGAATTTCATGGCCGTTCAGCAAAACAAGAAGTCGCCCTCCAAGCGCGGCATGCACCGTTCCCACAATGCCCTGGTGACCCCGGGCACGGCCATCGAGCCGACGACCGGCGAAGTGCATCTGCGTCACCACATCAGCCCCACCGGCTTCTACCGTGGTCGCAAGGTGCTGAAGAGCAAGGCCGACGCGGCCTGATGACGCTCGGCGTCGCCTGCCGCGGCGCCGCACCCTCGAAGAATCTGCCGACCCGGCCTGCGTATCGCGCAGCGCCGGGTTTGGTCTTTGTGGTTGGCGTGAAATTGCCCCTCGCCCATCTCGCCGCGCTGAACGCGGGCGAGCCTGGTCGGTCCCCCGTGGGGACGAGGCCGCTTGCGGCATCGAGCCGCAAACAGCCTCAGGCGGGCCGGCTTGGGAGCGGCCCGGCGCTTGGCCCGGAATACCGTCGTTTCGTCAGCTGCGGGTGACGCGCAGCGCTATGGATAACTGACATGATCTCCCCCTTGCCCGATCCCGTCCGCCTGGCCGTCGACTGCATGGGCGGCGACCACGGCCCCTCGGTCACGCTGCCGGCCTGCCGCGCCTTTCTGGACAAGCATCCCGGCGCCGAGCTCATCCTCGTCGGCAAGCCCGAGGCGCTGACCGCCGCGGCGGCCTGGCCGCGCTGCCGCATCGTCGCGGCGAGCGAGGTGGTCACGATGGACGACCCCATCGAGGTGGCACTGCGCCGCAAGCGCGACTCGTCGATGCGCGTCGCCATCCAGCAGCTGAAGGAGGGCCGCGGCGGTGAGCCCGCGCTGGCCCATGCCTGCGTGTCTGCCGGCAACACCGGCGCGCTGATGGCCGTCGCCAAGGTGCTGCTCAAGACGCTGGAGGGCATCGACCGTCCGGCCATCGCGGCCGTGATGCCCAACGCGGCCGGCCGCTTCACGACCGTGCTGGACCTGGGAGCCAATGTCGACTCCTCGGCCGAGAACCTGCTGCAGTTCGCCGTCATGGGCAGCGCGCTGGTGGGTGCCGTGGACGGCATCGAGGAGCCCAGCGTCGGCCTGCTCAATATCGGCGAGGAAGCCATCAAGGGCAGCGAGACGATCAAGCAGGCCGGCGAGCTGCTGCGTGCCGCGGGCGCGGCCGGCCAGCTCAACTTCTTCGGCAACGTCGAGGGCAACGACATCTTCAAGGGCACGACCGACATCGTCGTCTGCGATGGCTTCGTCGGCAACGTCATGCTGAAGGCGTCGGAAGGCCTTGCCAGCATGATGGGCGGCTTCATCAAGGCGGAGTTCAACCGCAGCTGGCTGAGCAAGCTGTCGGCGCTCGTCGCCATGCCGGTCCTGAACCGCTTCAAGCACCGCGTCGACCATCGCCGCTTCAACGGCGCGGCACTGTTGGGCCTGCGCGGCCTGGTCTTCAAGAGCCATGGCTCCGCCGATGCCTTCGCCTTCGAGAACGCTTTGGCCCGCGCTTATGATGCCGCCCGCAACCGGCTGCTTGACCGGGTACACGAGCGCATCGTCGGCACGCTGCAAGCGTCGGTGACCGATGCCGGACACAACACCGGAGACAGCGCGGCCACGGCCGCGCAGGCCGCATGACTTCTCCCCGCTATTCCCGCATCCTCGGCACCGGCAGCTTCCTGCCCGCAGACCGGGTGACCAACCAGGACCTGGCCGACCGCCTCGCGGCCGATGGCGTCGAAACCTCCGACGCCTGGATCGTCGAGCGCACCGGCATCCGCGCCCGCCATTTTGCGGCGCCCGACCAGACCTCCAGCGACCTGGCCTTCCCGGCCGCGCAGGCCGCTCTCGAAGCCGCCGGCGTCAAGGCCGATGAACTCGACCTCATCATCGTCGCGACGTCCACGCCCGACATGGTCTTCCCGTCCACCGCCTGCCTGCTGCAGCGCAAGCTCGGCGCCTTCGGCTGCGCGGCCTTCGACGTGCAGGCCGTCTGCGCTGGCTTCGTCTATGCGCTCAGCGTCGCCGACTCGATGATCAAGGCCGGCGCGGCCAGCAAGGCCCTGATCGTCGGTGCCGAGGTCTTCTCGCGCATCCTGGACTTCAAGGACCGCACGACCTGTGTGCTGTTCGGCGACGGCGCCGGCGCGGTCGTGCTCGGTGCGAGCGACACCCCCGGCATCCTGGCCACCGAGCTGCATGCCGACGCCCGCCATGTCGACATCCTGTGCACGCCGGGCACCGTGTCCGGCGGCCAGGTGCTGGGCTCGCCGCTGCTGCGCATGGACGGCCAGGCCGTCTTCAAGCTCGCCGTCGGCGTGCTGGAGAAGGTCGCCCGCTCGGTGCTCGACAAGGCCGGCCTGACCGATGCCGACATCGACTGGCTCATCCCCCACCAGGCCAATATCCGCATCATGCAGGGCACGGCCCGCAAGCTGCGCATGCCGATGGACAAGCTCATCGTCACCGTCGACGAGCATGGCAACACCTCGGCGGCGTCCGTGCCGCTGGCGCTGGACGCCGCCGTGCGCAGCGGCCAGGTCCGGCGCGGCGACACCGTGATGCTGGAAGGCGTCGGTGGCGGCTTCACCTGGGGCGCGGCCCTGCTGAATTACTGAGATTCCCATGTCTGCACAATTTGCTGTCGTCTTCCCCGGCCAGGGCTCCCAGGCCGTGGGCATGCTGGACGCCTGGGCCGACCACCCCGAAGTCCGCCGCACCCTCGAAGAAGCCTCCGCCGCCCTCGGCGAGGACATCGGCGCGCTGATCCATGCCGGCCCCAAGGAGCAGCTGGACCTGACGACCAACACCCAGCCCGTCATGCTGACGGCCGGCATCGCCTGCTGGCGCGCCTTCGTCGCCGAGACCGGCGCCAGGCCCGTGGCCGCGGCCGGCCATTCGCTGGGCGAGTACACGGCCCTGGTCGCCGCCGGTGCCTTGGGCCTGGCCGATGCGCTGCCGCTGGTGCGCTTCCGCGCCCAGGCCATGCAGGAAGCCGTGCCGGTCGGCGCCGGTGCGATGTACGCCATCCTGGGCCTGGACGGCGAGGCCGTCCGCGAGGGCTGCGCCAAGGCCGCCGCCGAGACGGGCGAGGCCATCGAGGCCGTCAACTTCAATGACCCCAAGCAGACGGTGATCGCCGGCAGCAAGGCCGGTGCCGAGAAGGCCGCCGAGCTCCTGAAGGCCGTGGGCGCCAAGCGCGCGCTGCCGCTGCCGGTGTCCGCTCCCTTCCACTCCAGCCTGATGAAGCCGGCGGCCGAGCGCCTGAAGGGAAGGCTGGCCTCGGTGCAGTTCCAGGCGGCCGCCTTCCCGGTCGTCAACAACATCGACGTGGCCGTCACCGGCAACGCCGACGCGCTGCGCGACGCCCTCTACCGCCAGGCCTTCGGCCCGGTGCGCTGGGTCGAGGTCGTGCAGGCACTGAAGGCTCGTGGCGTCACGCACATCATCGAGGCCGGCCCCGGCAAGGTGCTGACCGGCATGGCCAAGCGCATCGACGCCGAACTGCAGGCCGCCTGCGTCTTCGACCCCGCCTCGCTCGCCGAGGCCCGCGCGCTGCTGGGAGGCTGAACCCATGCCTGAAACCAAGAACCAGGGCGTCGCCCTCGTCACCGGCGCCAGCCGCGGCATCGGCCGCGCGATTGCGCTGCGCCTGGCCGAAGCCGGCTGGCGCGTGATCGGCACCGCCACGTCGGAGTCCGGCGCCGCCGGCATCACCGAGGCGCTCGCCGCCCACGGCGGCCGCGGCATCGTGCTGAACGTGACCGATGGCGCCGCCGCCCAGGCCGCCATCGACGACATCGTCGCCAAGGAAGGCGGCCTGCAACTGCTCGTCAACAACGCCGGCATCACGCGCGACATGCTGTCCATGCGCATGAAGGACGAGGACTGGGATGCCGTCATCGACACCAATCTGAAGGCCGTCTTCCGCCTCGCCCGCGCGGCGACCAAGCCGATGATGAAGCAGCGCGCCGGTCGCATCGTCAACATCACCTCCGTCGTCGGCGCCTCCGGCAACGCCGGCCAGGCCAATTACGCTGCGGCCAAGGCCGGCGTCGCCGGCCTCACGCGATCGCTGGCCCGCGAGCTGGGCAGCCGCAACATCACGGTCAATTGCATCGCGCCGGGCTTCATCGCCACCGACATGACCGAGGTGCTGCCCGAGGCGCAGAAGGCCGCGCTGCTGGCGCAAATCCCGCTGGGCCGCCTGGGCGCGCCCGACGAGATCGCGGCCGCCGTCGTCTTCCTCGCGTCACCGGGCGCGGCCTACATTACCGGTACCGAACTGCACGTCAACGGCGGCATGTTCATGTCCTGATCCCCGGCGGCCTGCGGACCCTCCCAGGCCACCCCGGCACCTTGAACTAGGGGTGCCACTCTAGAGCCCGTAGAATGGCGGGCTGTTTTTTGCAAACCCCTCCTGGAGGAGTCATGAGCGATATCGAAGCACGAGTCAAGAAAATCATCGCCGAGCAACTCGGCGTGGCGGAAGCCGACGTCACGAACGGAAAGGCTTTCGTCGCCGACCTGGGCGCCGATTCTCTGGACACCGTGGAACTGGTGATGGCCCTCGAAGACGAGTTCGGCATCGAGATCCCGGACGAAGAGGCCGAGAAGATCACCACCGTGCAACTGGCGATCGACTACGCCGTCAAGCACCAGAAGGCCTGATCGGCCCTCGGCCCAGTCCTTTCTCGCAACTCTCTGATCCGCACTGCATGACCCGTCGCCGCGTTGTCGTTACCGGCCTTGGCTTGATCAGTCCTGTCGGCAATACCGTTGCCGAAGGCTGGGCCAACATCCTCGCCGGGCGTTCCGGCATTGCCACCATCACCCGCTTTGACGCCAGCAACCTGGCGTGCCACTTCGCGGGCGAGGTCAAGGGCTTCAACATCGAGGATTACATCCCCGCCAAGGAAGCCCGGCACATGGATGGCTTCATCCATTACGGCCTGGCGGCGGCCTTCCAGGCAGTGCGCGATTCCGGCATCCCGACCGGCGATCAGCTGACCGAAGAACAGGCCGAGCGCATCGGCGTGCTCGTGGGCTCGGGCATCGGCGGCCTGCCGATGATCGAGGACACCCACACCGAGCTGATGAACCGCGGCCCCCGCCGCATCTCGCCGTTCTTCATCCCGGCCTCGATCATCAACATGATCTCGGGCCACGTCTCCATCAACTTCGGCTTCCAGGGCCCCAACCTGGCGATCGTGACGGCCTGCACCACGGGCCTGCACGCGATCGGCGAAGCCGGCCGCCTCATCGAGTATGGCGACGCCGACGTGATGATCGCGGGCGGCGCCGAAGGCGCGGTGTCGGCCCTGGGCATCGGCGGCTTCGCCTCGGCCCGGGCGCTGTCCACCCGCAACGACGACCCCGCGACCGCGTCCCGCCCCTGGGACAAGGACCGCGACGGTTTCGTGCTGGGCGAGGGTGCCGGCGTGCTGGTGCTCGAAGAGTACGAACACGCCAAGAAGCGCGGCGCCAAGATCTACTGCGAGCTGGCCGGCTTCGGCATGGGTGCGGACGCTTACCACATGACCGCGCCCAACGTCGACGGCCCCAAGCGCTCCATGCGCGCGGCGCTGCGCAACGCGGGCATGAACCCCGACCAGGTCCACTACATGAACGCCCATGGCACGTCCACGCCGCTGGGCGACGTGAACGAGACCAACGCGATCAAGCTGGCCTTCGGCGACCACGCGAAGAAGATGGTCGTCAGCTCGACCAAGTCCATGACCGGCCACCTGCTGGGCGGCGCGGGCGGCATCGAGTCGGTCTTCACGGCCCTGGCCATCCGCGACCAGGTCGCCCCGCCGACGATCAACATCTTCAACCCCGATCCCGAATGCGATCTGGACTACTGCGCCAACGAGGCGCGGCCGATGAAGATCGAGGTCGCCGCGAAGAACAACTTCGGCTTCGGCGGCACCAACGGCACGCTGATCTTCAAGCGCGTCTAAGCCGGCCGCAGCGCGATGCGCCGCACGCCGCCCGTCGTCGTGCAGCTGGCGCCGCAGCCCGCGGTGCAGGCCGTGGTGGCCCTCATTGCCGTGCTCGCCTCGGGCGGCCTGGCCGCCTGGGCCGTCAGCCATCGGGCGGCCGCCTGGCCGGCATGGCTGGCCCTGCCCCTCGTGGCGCTGTGGGCCTGGCGGGCCGCCGCCGTGCTGCCGCGCCGGCTGCGCTGGGATGGCCAGGCCTGGTGGTTGGCCGAGCCCCATCGCGATGACGAAACCGCCGTGCAGCTCGCGGTGCTGATCGATCTCGACGCCTGGCTGCTGCTGCGCGCCAGCCCGGGGCCGTGCTGGCTGCCGCTGGCCCGGCACCAGCAGTCGGCCCATTGGGGCGCCCTGCGCGCGACCCTGTTCGCCGCGCCGGCGGCGCCGCCATGAACAGCCCGGACGCCGATGCGCTGCTGGTGCGCGAGGCCCAGGCCGGCAGCCGTGCCGCCTTCGACATGCTGGTGCTGAAATACCAGCGCCGCGTCGAGCGCCTGCTCGCGCGCAGCGTGCGCTCGCCCGAGGACGTGGCCGACCTCTGCCAGGAGACCTTCCTGGCCGCCTACCGGGCACTGCCGGCCTTCCGCGGCGAGAGCGCCTTCTACACCTGGCTCTACCGCATCGCGATCAACGCGGCGCAGCGCCACCGGGCCCGCCACCGGCCCGTCGAGTCGCTGCACGACGAGGACGGAACTTTCGTCACCGAGGCGGCTCCAACCGACGATGCGACCCCCGAGGCCCTGCTGGCCAGCCGCCAGTTGGCCCAGGGGCTGAACGCGGCGGTCGAGGCCCTGGCCGAGGACCAGCGCCGCGCCCTGCTGCTGCGAGAGGTGGATGGCTTGAGCTACGACGAGATTGCCGACCTGCTGGACTGCCCGCCGGGCACCGTGCGCTCGCGCATCTTCCGCGCCCGCGAAGCCGTGGCCGCGCGGCTGCGGCCGCTGTTGGGCGGCGGGGGAGGGCGGCGATGGTGAGCGCCGATCAAGCGATGCTGGGCGAGGCCCTGTCGGCCGTCATGGACGGCCGCGCGACGCCGGCCGACTGGGCTCGCGTGCAGGCAGCCTGGGCGCGCGACCCGTCCCTGCGCGAGCGCTGGGCGCTCTGGCATGCCGCCGGTGATGGCCTGCGGGCGGCCGAACTGCCGGACCTGCACCGCGATCCCGAAGCCCTGCTCGACGCCCTGCATGCGCAACTGCCTGCGCCGGTTGCCGGGCACCCGCGCCGGCGCGACTGGTTCGCACCGCTGGCCGTTGCGGCGGGCTTTGTCGCGATGGCCGTCGGCATCGGGGCGCTGAGGCCGACGGTGCCTGCACCCGACGCCGTCGTCGCCGCTGCGCCAGTCCCGGCGGTGCAAATGCAGGGGCTTGGCGGCGCCAGCTTTGCACAGACCGCCGCAGGCCGTACGCTGCCGGCCTTCGGCGGCCTGCAGGCCGAGGCCCTGCCCGAGATCCCGGGCTGGGGCTTGGGCCTGCCGGAACCCGCAGCCTCGCGGCCCGCCGAGGCTCCCGGTCGCTGATCCGTCTGTCGTTCCACCTGACCCTTTCGTTGTCGCATCCCCGGAAACTCAATATGCACGCTGAGAATCTTTCCCATCCCACCCGTGCTCGCCTGCTGCTTTCGGGCACGGCGCTGGCTCTCGCCCTTGCGCTTGGACAGCCGGCCGTCGCCCAGGCCCGCGAGCTGCCGGACTTCACCGAACTGGTCGAGCGCGTCGGGCCGGCCGTCGTCAACATCCGCACCGCGGAGAAGGTCAAGGTCGCCGACAACCAGGGCGAGATGAACGAGCAGATGCAGGAGTTCTTCCGTCGCTTCGGCATCCCCGTGCCCAACCAGCGCCGCGGCGCGCCGCGCGGCGGCGCCCCGGGCGAGGACGACGATGCGCCGACGCGCCGCGGCGTCGGCTCGGGCTTCATCCTCAGCGCCGACGGCTATGTGATGACGAACGCCCACGTCGTGCAGGGCGCCGACGAGGTCATCGTCACGCTGACCGACAAGCGCGAGTTCAAGGCCAGGATCATCGGCGCCGACCAGCGCTCCGACGTGGCCATCGTGAAGGTCGAGGCCACGGGCCTGCCGGTCGTCAAGGTCGGCGACAGCGGCCGGGCCAAGGTCGGCGAGTGGGTCATGGCCATCGGCTCGCCCTTCGGCCTGGAGAACTCGGTGACGGCCGGCATCATCAGCGCCAAGCAGCGCGACACCGGCGAGCTGCTGCCGCTGATCCAGACCGACGTGGCCATCAACCCCGGCAACTCCGGCGGCCCGCTCGTGAACATGCGCGGCGAGGTCATCGGCATCAACTCGCAGATCTACAGCCAGAGCGGCGGCTATATGGGCATCTCGTTCGCGATCCCGATCGCCGAGGCGATGCGCGTGGCCGACGAGCTGCGCGCCGGTGGCCGCGTCGTGCGCGGCTTCCTCGGCGTGCTGCCCGACGACATCACCAAGGAAGTCGCCGAGGCCATCGGCCTGGGCAAGGCGGCCGGCGCCGTCGTGCGCAACGTGACGGCCGGCAGCCCGGCGGAGAAGGGCGGCGTCGAGGGCGGCGACGTCATCACCAAGGTCGACGGCAAGCCGGTCGAGAAGGCCGCCGACCTGCGCCGCCTGATCGCGGCCGTGAAGCCGGGCGCGAAGGCCACGCTGACCGTGTTCCGCCGCGGCGCCTACAAGGACCTGGCCGTCACCATCGCCGAGGACGAGCGCAGCAGGCGCCAGGGCGCTGCCGCCGGCGGCGACGGCGAGGCCGCGCCGGCCGCGGCGCCGAGCGCGGCTCTGGGCCTGAAGGTGGCCGAGCTGACCGAAGCCCAGCGCAAGGACCTGAAGGGCAAGCCCGGCGTCAGGGTCGACGCCGTCACCGGCGCCGCCGCGCGCGCCGGCCTGCGCGAGGGCGACCTGATCCTGTCGGTGGACAACGTCGAGGTGGCCTCGGTCAAGGCCTTCCAGGCGCAGATCGCGAAGGCCGACAAGGCCAAGGTCATCAACCTGGTCGTGCGCCGGGATGACGTTGTCAGCTTCGTGCTGCTGAAGCCGAGCCGCTGAACGGGCGCCTAAACCTCGGCCGCCGGCTCGGGCTTTCCGCGATGTGGCAAGCCCGGCCGGATGCGTCCTCAAGGTTGTCCACCGTTTCTTGAAGTTGGCGCCGGCTAACTTTTTCGGCCAGACCAGGATTGTTCGCGCCGCCCGCTAAAATATGGCCCTGACGCACCCCGGAAAGCGGTGTCTGGCGATGGAATCCGTGACGGCCGACGAAGCCGGGATTTGATCCACAGGCGATCCACAAGAACTTGTGGATAAGCTGTGGATGAAAATCCTTGTTGGCAGCCTGCAACGGCCGGAAAACCAATGCTGGTGCGGTTTCCCGGCCAGGCCTTTTGGCTACAATGGAAGCCCAACAAGCAGTTGCCATACCTTTTGTTGGAAGGCGCGTCACCTCTTCGACGTGCCTTTTTTTTAGCTTCAGCACGCCGCTTCGCGGCTTCACATCGCAAGCGATGTGAGCTTGCGCTGCAACGGCTTCGCCGTTGTGTCCTACTCCCAGGCGTGCTGCGCACGTAGCCCATGAACCACATCCGCAACTTCTCCATCATTGCCCACATCGACCACGGCAAGAGCACGCTGGCCGACCGCATCATCCAGCGCTGCGGGGGCTTGAGCGATCGGGAGATGGAAGCGCAGGTGCTGGACTCGATGGACCTGGAGCGCGAGCGCGGCATCACGATCAAGGCGCAGACTGCGGCGCTGCAGTACACGGCCAAGGACGGCAAGGTCTACAACCTCAACCTGATCGACACGCCCGGCCACGTCGACTTCTCGTATGAGGTGAGCCGCTCGCTGTCGGCCTGCGAGGGCGCGCTGCTGGTGGTGGACGCCTCGCAGGGCGTCGAGGCGCAGACGGTGGCCAACTGCTACACGGCGCTGGACCTCGGCGTCGAGGTCGTGCCGGTGCTCAACAAGATGGACCTGCCGTCCGCCGACCCCGACAACGCCAAGGCCGAGATCGAGGATGTCATCGGCATCGACGCCGACGACGCCATCCCCTGCTCGGCCAAGACCGGCATGGGCATCGACGAGATCCTGGAGGCCGTCATCGCCCGCATGCCGCCGCCGCGCGGCATCCCGGACGCGCCGCCGCGCGCGATGATCATCGACGCCTGGTTCGACAACTACGTCGGTGTCGTCATGCTGGTGCGCGTGGTGGACGGCGAGCTGCGCAAGAACGAGCGCATCCGCATGATGGCGACCAACGCCGTCTACCCGATCGAGCACCTCGGCGTGTTCACGCCCAAGAGCGAGAACCGCGAAGGGCTCAAGGCCGGCGAGGTGGGCTTCATCATCTGCGGCATCAAGGAGCTGGCGGCCGCCAAGGTCGGGGACACCGTCACGCTGGAAAAGAAGCTGCCCAACAACGCCGGCCCGGCAACGGAGGCGCTGCCCGGCTTCAAGGAGATCCAGCCCCAGGTGTTCGCGGGCCTGTACCCGACCGAGGCCAGCGAGTACGACCAGCTGCGCGATGCGCTGGAAAAGCTCAGCCTGAACGACTCCTCGCTGCGCTACGAGCCCGAGGTCAGCCAGGCGCTGGGCTTCGGCTTCCGCTGCGGCTTCCTGGGCCTGCTGCACATGGAGATCGTGCAGGAGCGCCTGGAGCGCGAGTTCGACCAGGACCTCGTCACCACCGCGCCCAGCGTCATCTACGAGGTGGAGCTGAACGACGGCGAGGTCATCCAGGTCGAGAACCCGTCCAAGATGCCCGACATCGGCCGCATGCGCGAGATCCGCGAGCCCATCGTCACGGTGCACCTCTACATGCCGCAGGACTATGTCGGCGTCGTCATGACGCTGGCCAACCAGAAGCGCGGCGTGCAGCTGAACATGGCCTACCACGGCAAGCAGGTCATGCTGACCTACGAGATCCCGCTGGCCGAGATCGTGCTGGACTTCTTCGACAAGCTCAAGAGCGCGTCGCGTGGCTATGCGTCCATGGACTACGAGTTCAAGGAATACCGCGCCGCCGACGTCGTCAAGGTCGACATCATGATCAACGGCGACAAGGTCGACCCGCTGGCCATGATCGTGCACCGCAGCCAGAGCCAGTACCGCGGCCGCGGCGTGGCCGCGAAGATGCGCGAGCAGATCCCGCGCCAGATGTACGACGTGGCCATCCAGGCCGCCATCGGCGCCAACATCATCGCCCGCGAGAACATCAAGGCGCTGCGCAAGAACGTGCTGGCAAAATGCTACGGCGGTGACATCACCCGCAAGCGCAAGCTGCTGGAAAAGCAAAAAGCCGGCAAGAAGCGCATGAAGCAGATCGGCTCGGTCGAGGTGCCTCAAGAAGCCTTCCTCGCCATCCTGCAAGTCGACGACTGACCCCCTTCCTGCCTTGAATACCTCCCCGATGAGTGCTCTGACCGGTGTTTTGTACGCGGCCCTGGTGGCCTACCTGGGCGGCTGGTATGTCGGCCGCTGGAGCGGCAACTTCGCGCTGCTGCTCTTCATCCTGACCACGGTGACGCTGTTCTACTGGCTGGCCGAGCGCTTCCATTTCGCGCCGGCCCGGCGTGCCGCGGCCGATGCGCTGCTGTCCAACGACGCCAAGCGCCGCGAGGCCCTCGCGGCCCAGGGCATCTCCCGCGTGGACGGCGACGTCGAACCGGCTCGCCAGCAGATCCTGCAGCAGCCCTGGTGGCTGGACTGGACCGCCGGTCTGTTCCCGGTGATCCTCATCGTCTTCCTGCTGCGCAGCTTCCTGTTCGAGCCGTTCAAGATCCCGTCCGGCTCCATGGTGCCGACGCTGCTGGTGGGCGACCTCATCCTCGTCAACAAATTCCACTACGGCATCCGCCTGCCGGTCATCAACAAGAAGATCATCGCCAACCACGATGTGCAGCGCGGCGACGTGATGGTGTTCCGCTACCCCGAGGACCCGAGCACCGACTTCATCAAGCGCGTGGTGGGCGTCCCGGGCGACGAGATCACCTACACCAACCAGAAGCTCTACATCAACGGCCAGCCCGCGCCCGTGCAGGCCCAGGGCAATTTCTACGACGAGGACGCGCGTGTCTACCGCCAGCGCTTCCTGGAGAAGCTCGGCGACAAGGAGCACCAGCTTCTCGTCGAGCCGGGCGCCCAGCGCTTCTTCCGCCCCGACCGGGCCGACGGCCCCTTTCCCTTCCAGGAGAACTGCCGCTACACCATCGAGGGCGTGAGCTGCAAGGTGCCGGCCGGCCACTACTTCATGATGGGCGACAACCGCGACAACTCGCGCGATTCGCGCTTCTGGGGCTTCGTGCCGGACGAGAACATCGTCGGCAAGGCCTTCTTGGTCTGGATGAATTTCGGTAACCTCAAGCGCGTCGGTACTTTCTTCAATTGATGCCCAGATGAGCCGCAGCCGCCACCCCATGCCGTCGTCGAACCTCCGTCGCCAGCGCGGCCTCACGCTGATCGGCCTGCTGTTCTGGGGCGCCCTCATCGCCGTCACGGCGGTCGTTGCGATGAAGCTCTTCCCGACGGTGCTGGAGTACTACACCATCCAGCGCACCGTCGACCGCATCGCGGCGTCCAACCCGGCCACGGTGCCGGCCGTGCGCTCGGAGTTCGACCGGGCCACGATCACCGAATACTCCATCCAGAGCATCAAGAGCGCCGATCTCGTGGTCAGCAAGGATGGCAGCGACAAGGTCGTCATCGAGTTCGCCTACGACAAGGAAATCGACCTGTTCGGGCCGGTCTATCTGCTGATCAAGTACCGGGGCCGGTCGAAGTGACCGCTCGATGAGTTCCGCCGCGCTCGATGCCCTGCAAAAGCGCCTCGGGCACCGCTTCGCGCGGCCCGACCTGCTTGCGCGCGCGCTGACCCACCGCAGCTTCGGCGCCGACCACAACGAGCGCCTCGAATTCCTCGGCGACGCCGTGCTCAGCCTGGCCGTGTCCAGCCTGCTCTACGAGCGCTATGCCGGCTCCGACGAGGGCGACCTGACCCGCGTGCGCGCCCACCTCGTGCGCGAGGACAGCCTGCACAAGCTGGCCCTGGCCCTCGGCCTGCCCGAGGTGCTGAAGATGTCGGACGGCGAGGCCCGCGGCGGCGGCGCGCAGCGCCCGTCCATCCTGGCCGACGCCGTCGAAGCCGTGCTCGGCGCCGCCTACATCGATGCCGGCTACGAGGCGGCCCTGGCCGTCGTGCGCCGCCTGCTCGGCGAGACCATCGCGACCGCCGCCGGCGCGGGCGACTTCGGTAAGGATGCCAAGACCGCGCTGCAGGAATGGCTGCAGGCCCGCCGCATCGCCGTGCCGAGCTACCGTATCGTCGCGGCGCGGGGCCAGGCGCACGCCCAGACCTTCGAGGTCGAATGCGCCGTGCCGGCCCTGGACATGGCCGAACTGGGCGAAGGCCGCTCGCGCCGCACCGCCGAGCAGGAGGCCGCCCGCCGGCTGCTGGACAGATTGACCGCCGAACGAGGCAAACCATGACCGAGACCGCCAAGCCTGAAACCGGAGCCCCGCAGCGCTGCGGCCTCATCGCCATCGTCGGCCGGCCCAACGTCGGCAAGTCCACGCTGCTGAACGCCCTCGTCGGCCAGAAGGTCAGCATCACGTCCGACAAGGCCCAGACCACGCGCCACCGCATCACCGGCGTGCGCACCGTGGACGAGGCCCAGTTCGTCTTCGTCGACACGCCCGGCTTCCAGACCAAGCACAACGCCGCGCTGAACCGCACGCTCAACCGCACCGTGCACGGCGTGCTGGCCGATGTGGACCTGGTGCTCTTCGTCGTCGAGGCAGGCCGCTTCGGCCTGGACGACGCCAAGGTGCTGTCCCTGCTGCCCGAGGACAAGCCGGTCGTGCTGATCGCCAACAAGCTCGACGCCGTGCACCGCCGTGCCGAGCTCGCGCCCTGGCTCAAGGGCATGCAGGAGCGGCGCAACTTCGCCGAGTTCGTGCCGCTGTCGGCCAAGAAGGAGGCCGACGTCACGCGCCTGTTCAAGATCCTCAAGCCCTATCTGCCCGAGCAGGGCTGGTTCTACGACGAGGACGCGCTGACCGACCGCAGCGAGAAGTTCCTGGCCAGCGAGATCATCCGCGAGAAGCTGTTCCGCCTGACCGGCGACGAGCTGCCCTACACCTCCACCGTCGTCATCGACAAGTGGGAGGAGGAGGGCGAACTGCGCCGCATCAGCGCCAGCATCGTCGTCGAGCGCGACGCCCACAAGGGCATGATCATCGGCCAGGGCGGCGAGCGGCTGAAGCGCATCGGCTCGGAGTCGCGCCAGGAGCTGGAGCATCTGATGGACGGCCGCGTGTTCCTGGAGCTGTGGGTCAAGGTGCGATCCGGCTGGGCCGACAGCGAGGAACACCTGCGCAGCTACGGCTATGAGTGAGGCCCCCAGGTCCGCGAATACGCCGCCCACCCCCCGAGGGGGCTCGCCCGACTTGGGGCGGCCCGGCGTCGGGCGGTGAGCGCGGCTCGAACGCCTTCGGTGCAGCCCGCCTATGTGCTGCACCAGCACGACTGGAGCGAGTCCAGCCTCATCCTCGACCTGTTCACGCGCGAGTCCGGCCGCGTCGCTGTCGCGGCCAAGGGCGCCAAGCGGCCCTACTCGCAGCTGCGCGCCGTGCTGCTGCCGCTGCAGCGCATCAGCGTCAGCCTGAGCAAGCCGGCCAAGACCGATGGCGGCGAGGTGCAGACGCTGCGCGGCGCCGAATGGGGCGGCGGCGCGACGCTGCCATCGGGTGCCGCGCTGTTCTCCGGCTACTACCTGAACGAGCTGCTGCTGAAGCTGCTGGCCCGCCACGACCCGCACCCCCAGCTCTTCGACGCCTATGCCGACACGCTGGCCCACTTGGCCGACGGCGACGCGGTGCTGCGTGCCTTCGAGCTGAAGCTGCTGGCCGAACTGGGACTGCTGCCCGATCTCAGCGTCGTCACGCCGACCCAGGCCCATGTCGACCCGGCGCGCCGCTACCAGCTGTCGCCCGAGTCGGGCCTGATCCCGCCGACGAGCGACGCCGGCCTGCCCGGCGCCCTGCTGATCCAGCTCCAGGCTGCCCTCCTTCACGGCAGCATGGCCGCACTTCGCCAGGCCTGCGTGGCCGCGCCCCAGACCCTGAAGACAATGTTGCGGGGCCTGCTCCACTACCATCTGGGCCACCAGCCGCTGCGCACCCGCGCGCTCATGGTCGACGTGCAACAACTGCTTGAATCATGAATCCGTTCGCTCAAGCCGGCACCCGCTGCGCGCTGTCGGTCAACGTCAACAAGGTCGCGCTGCTGCGCAACACCCGCCACCTCGGCATCCCCAGCGTGCTGCGCGCCGCGGAGCAGTGCCTGCTGGCCGGCGCCCAGGGCATCACGGTGCACCCGCGGCCGGACGCCCGCCACGTCCGCGCGCGCGATGTCGACGACCTTGCCGGCTTCCTGAAGGACTGGCCGCAGGCCGAGTTCAACATCGAGGGCAACCCGACGCAGAACCTGATGGACTTCGTGCGCAAGCACCGCCCGCACCAGGTCACCTTCGTACCCGACGCGGAAGACCAGTTCACGTCCGACCACGGCTGGACGCTGCCGCAGGACGCCGCGCGGCTGAAGCCGCTGATCCGGGAGGCCCAGGATCTCGGCGTGCGCGTCAGCCTCTTCATGGACCCCGACCCCGCCGCGATGGCCGCGGTGGCCGAGCTGGGCGCAGACCGCATCGAGCTCTACACCGAGACCTTCGCGAGCGCCTACGCCACGCCCGGCGGCGACGCCGTGCTGGCCGGCTTCAAGGCCACGGCCGAGGCCGCGCTGAAGCTGGGGCTGGGCATCAACGCCGGCCACGACCTGAACCGCGACAACCTCGCGGCCTTCCTGCGCGCCGTGCCCGGCGTGAAGGAAGTGTCCATCGGCCACGCACTGATCGCCGATGCGCTGGAGCTGGGCTATGCCGAGACGGTGAAGGCCTATCTGCGCGCGATCGCCGCCGCATGATCCACGGCATCGGTACGGACATCTGCGACATCCGCCGCATCGAGGCCACGCTGGCCCGCCGCGGCGAGCGCTTTGCCGAGAAGGTGCTGGGGCCGGACGAACTGCAGGTCTTCCGCGCCCGCCGCGCGCGCTCCGAGACGCGTGGCCTGCGCTATCTGGCCACGCGCTTCTCGGCCAAGGAGGCCTTCAGCAAGGCCATCGGCCTGGGCCTGCATCTGCCGATGCGCATGCCCGACTGCCAGATCCTGAACCAGGCCAGCGGCAAGCCCCTGCTGAAGCTGAGCGGCCCGCTGGCGGACTGGTTCGCCGAGCGGGACCTGAGAGGGCAGGTGACGTTGAGCGACGAGAGCGACTACGCAGTCTCCTTCGTTGTCGTCGAGAAAGCCGATTAGCGATACCGCTCGAATACGCGTCAATGGTGCAGGCTGATGCTTGCGGCTCGGGGGGCATCGCGCCGGCGGACGTGGGAATCTCCATCTAACCCCGGTGGTGTCGGAGGACGCTTCAGTCGTTGATCAACCCGTAGACACGCTCAGCTGCGACTCGAGAAAACTCCTTGGAAACTGGCAGTGCGGCCACGATCGCGAACTCGGGATCAGCCGAGTCGCGGTGATGAGTCTCCGCACGAGGGCGACCTTGCCGGTCACTCAGCGTTGCCACCAGCGGCTGTATGCCGGCCGTGGGCCTTCGAGTCACCACGGCGATTTCACCGGACTGAAGTTTGACCAGACTGCCCGGCGGATGAACGCCGAGCGTCTTGATCACGCCCATCGACAATGCATCGCCGGGACTCTGCTGGAAGAGCTGACGAACCGCGTCGTTCGGCAGGATGCCTGGACGCTTCGCGCGAGGGCTGATCTTGGCCATGTAGACGTCGATGGCGCGCAGGATGCGGGCCTCCGGTGATACTTTGTTCTTGCCATTCGGATAGCCACCGCCGCCGTCGTGCTCATGGTGATCGGCGACGGCATCAAGCATGGCCTCGTCGGTGATGCCGACCTCTCTCAGCAGCGTGACGGCCGCGCTCGGGTGGGCACGGATCTGGTCCATCTGCCTTTTCGTCGGGGCCTCGCCTTGCTCGGCCAGGGTTGCCTGCAACTCCAGGATGCACAGGTTCATCGCGAGTGCGGCGCGTCCAAGCGAGTGGACGCGGGCACTGTCCCAGCCGAGATGTCGAGCCGTCAAGGTCGTGAGCACGGCGCAATGGATCGAGTGTCGAATCGGGTACAGCGCGAATCGACGGTCTTCCTGGCGCGTACAGAGGAAAATGGCGGCGTCGGGGTCGCGGTCGAGACGCGCGAGCAGTTCGTCGTAGAACGGCTCCAACGCGGTGCCGGGCAGTTCCCGCCGAGCCAGTCCGCGGGCGAGCTTGTCAAACTGCCATTGCAGACGTTCCCATTGATCGAAATGCGACAAGGTCGACAAGACCGGCTGCGAATTCGCGGCGGCACGAGCCTTGCGCTCGGCGTCCACGCTGGCGCGTTCGGCCCACGCGCCGCGCTCGTTCAGGGCGTCGAACTGCCCCTCGTCCTGGATCACCTGGCCTTCGTTCAGGAGCAGGCGCTCCAGCGAGTCAAGAACCTTGAACGGAAGCGGGCTTCCGATGTGGATGAGATCCCGGACTTCCACGAGCGGTACTCGATTTGATTTGATGGACATCAGCTCCTGAAAGCCTCCTCATGTCGTTCAACGTCTTTTCAACCCGGGCGGTATGGGTCCGATTGTGAATGTTGGTTTGCGTTCAACACAAAAAGAAGATTCGCCCTGATCAACCGCTTAGACATGATGGTCGCTGACGAAAGCGACGACCCGGTCTCCTTCGTCGTCGTCGAGACGGCCGCTCAGGGCTTCTTCTGGGACTCGCCCTTGGCGTTCATCGCCATGTCCATGTCCATATCCATGCGCAGGAGCGGGAAAAGGGGCACGGGAGCAACTCCGAAAACGCTGCCGGGGTGGCAGCGGGGGGGGGGGGGGGTAATTTCACCGTCGCGGGCTTGTGCGGCCCGGTTCAGCGCGGCTGGAACAGCAGGCGCTCGACCAGCTCGCGGCGGGCCGGCGGCAGGGAGGGCAGGCGGTCCAGCGTCGCGATGACTGCGTCGCAGCCGGCACCGGGGCCGGGCGCGGCGTCGGGCGCATCGGCCCACAGGCGCGACAGCATGCCCATCGCGGCCGAGCCCACGGTGCGGTCGAGCACCTCGATCTCGATGGCGCTGGCCGGCTTGGGCAGCCAGCGCGGCGGCGCGGCACCGGCCGCCTCCTGCAGCCATTGGCTCTCGCGGATCTGCAGGGGCAGCGGCAGCAACTGGCGCGAGCCCAGGCGGCCGTCCAGCAGGTCGCGGCAGGCGGGGCGCTGGCCGGGCCCGGGCGGCGTGCGCAGGGCCTTGAGCTGGTCGGTCACGAGCTGCACATAGTGCCGGCGCGTGGGCCCGTCGCCGTCGGCGATGAGGCCGGGCATCTGCCTGGCCAGCGGCGACCAGGCGGCGGCCTGCACGGCCTCGTCGGCGGCGCCGCCGGCCTGGGCATCGAGCATGTGCTTGGCCACCGCGGCGATGGTGCCGCCGTTGCGCTTTTCGAGAGCGTCCCAGACCGGGTGGATGCGCAGCGCGTCGTCGAAGTCGGCGAGGCTGGCGTGGCCGGCGGGCGGCAGCGCGATGGCCAGGGTCTGCGGCAGCGGCGTGATCAGCGAATGCGCCAGCAGGTCCTCGCGCGGCGCGAACCAGATGCCGTGCGACGGCGTGCGCAGCGTCCTGTCGATCATGCTCTGCGGCAGGCCCAGGTCGCGGTAGGTGGCGGCGAGCTGCTGGTTGGCCAGCTCCTCGAAGACCGGGTTGTAGGTGCCGGTCGACGCGCGGTGGAAGCCGAGCTGGGCGCCCGGCGTGAGCTGGCGCGGGCTGCCGGCCAGGAAGACCAGCGTGCAGGCGCTCGCGCAGGTGCCGACGGCGCGGCTGGCATAGCCGTGCTGCTTCAGCGCGGTGGCCATCTTCTCGGCCTCGTGCAGGCGCCCGCCGGGCGAGGTCAGCTCCACGCGGCGCAGTTCGCGGGCCGCCTCGGTCTTCAGCAGCGCGCTCAGGCGCTCCCCGTCGCCCATGCCGATGGTGCCGTCCAGCCGCAGGCTGTGGCCGTCGGCCGACAGGCTCAGCGTGGCCTGGCCGATGGGGTCGATGCCGCGCGCCATCTGCCAGTATTCGCCCAGGCCGGGCAGGAAGCCGAACAGGATGGAAACCGCCAGCTGCAGCGCGCCCAGCCCCAGCGTGAGGCGCGCCAGCCAGCCCCACAGCCGCGAGCCGCCTTCGCGCAGATAGTGGGCGGCGGCCCGCCAGGCGCCGACGATGCACCAGACGTCCAGCGCGGCCAGCAGCGGCAGGCCCAGCAGCAGCACGATGGCGCTGATCTGCAGCGACTCGCCCTGGGCGCTGATCCAGCTCATCAGGCCCGTCAGCGCCAGCGCCAGCGGCGTGGCCAGCAGCATGTTGTTGACCCAGTAGCTGCGCACCAGGCTCTGCTCGCCATGCCAGTGGCTGGCGAAATAGCCGCGGCGCTTCTCCGTGGGCGCCACGCGCGGGCGGGGCCGCGCGGCGCGGCGCGGCTGGTGCGAGGCCTGCGCCCAGGCGGCGGGCGCTGCGGCCGGCGCGGGCGCCGGCCGAGGCTTGTCGTGGTCGGCCTGGGTCGGGTCGACGTAGGGGCGTGGCGGGCGGGCGTCGTTCATGGCCGGCGCAGCTTACTGACGAAACCGGCGCGAACGAAGGTCGCTATTCACGCCCCGGCGCATCAGCCGCGGTAATGGTCCTGCATCGGGTAGCGGCGCGCGACCAGGCCGAACAGCGCCGCGGCGACCAGCGCAAAGCCGGCGAAGAAGAACATCAGGCAGGCCGTCTCGCTGTAGCCGCTGGACTTGATCGCCTCCAGTGCCGCCGGGCTCTTCACGCTGACGTTGGACAGCAGCACCCACAGATTGCCGATGGTCACCGACAGATTCCATAAGCTGGTGATCGTGCCCTTCATGGACAGCGGCGCCTGGCTGTACGCGAACTCCAGGCCGGTGGCCGAGACCAGCACCTCGCCCAGCGTCAGCGCGACATAGGGCAGCATCTGCCAGACGATGCTGACCGCCTGGCCGGCGTCCAGCCACAGCTGCAGCATGCCGGCGAAGATCCAGGCCACGCCGGCCAGCGCGATGCCCGAGCCCATGCGGCGCAGCGCGGTCACCTTCAGGCCCATGCGGCCCAGCAGCGGGTAGAGCACGAGGTTGTTGAACGGGATCAGGATCATGACCAGGGCCGGGTTCAGCGCCTGCATCATGGAGGACTGGAACCACTCGGGCTTGCTCATCTGGTCGGCCTGCAGCACCCAGGTCGAGGCCTTCTGGTCGAACAGCGACCAGAACGGCGTGACGAGGGCGAACAGCACCAGCAGGCGCAGCACGGCGCGTGCGCCGTCGACGGCCTCGTCCGGGTGCGCGCCGCGTGCGCGGTCCAGCTGCAGCGCCGCGCCGGCGCCGCCGAAGCCCATGACCAGCACCAGGGCCAGGCAGACGGCCGGCACCAGGCTTAAGGCCCCGATCTGGCTCAGGCTGTAGAGCGCGCCGACGACGCCCAGCGCCGCGATGGCCGCGCCCGCGCCGCCGGCCTTCAGCGCCGTCCAGACGACCTTCAGGAAGCTGTGCGGGTTGGCGCCGCGTGCCGGCTGGTGCATGTACTTCGCACGGCCGCTCCACAGGATCAGCGTCGCGACCAGCATCAGCAGGCCCGGCACGCCGAAGGCCACGCGCGGGCCGTACTGCTTCAGCAGGATGGGCATGAACAGCGACGCGAAGAAGGAGCCGAAGTTGATGATCCAGTAGAAGGCGTCATAGACCTTCTGCGCCAGCGACCGGTTGCCCTTGTCGAACTGGTCGCCGACGAAGGCGCTGACCAGCGGCTTGATGCCGCCCGAGCCCAGCGAGATCAGGAACAGGCCCGCGTAGAAGCCCGGGATGCTGTCGTCGAAGACCGCCAGGCAGGCATGGCCCGCGCAGTAGACGATGCTGAACCAGAAGATCGTCGGGTATTTGCCGAAGAAGCGGTCGGCCAGCCAGCCGCCGAGCAGCGGGAAGAAGTAGACGCCGATGACGAAGGTGTGGAAGACCTCCTTGGCCTCGGCCTTGCGCAGGTTTTCCGGTACGGCCAGCAGCAGGCTGGTCATCAGGAAGACCGTCAGGATGTTGCGCATGCCGTAGAAGCTGAAGCGCTCGCATCCTTCGTTGCCGATGATGTAGGGGATCTGCGGCGGCATCTTGGCCGCGGGGGCCGTCGCGTGCAGGTTCGCGGTGGTCGTCGTCATTCGTCGTCAGCCTCGGTGAAGCTCGTGAAAAGAAAAACGCCGCGCGGCTTGTGGCCGGCGGCGTTCAGGCGGGGGCTGTCAGCCGTGCGCGATCATGCCTCGAAAGGCAGCTTCACCTGGCTCAGATCCTTGCGGGTTTCCACGAGCACCAGCGGGCCTTCGTCGATAACAACGATCGCGGCGGGCTCGCGGCCCAGCGCTGCCGGCGCCGGCTCGGCTGCGATGGCGGCCCGGGCGGCGGCGATCTTGTCGGCGTCCGAGTTGACCCAGCTCAGGCCGGCGGCCGAGGCGATGGCGTTGAGCTCGTCCATCGGCAGCTTGAAGGCCTCGCCGACGGGCGCGGGCGCGGCGACCGGTTCGGCCGCGACGGGGGCCGGTGCCTGGCTCATCGCCTCTTCGATCAGCGAGCCCTGCACGGGCTGGGGCGTGGCAGCGTCGGCCGGCGCTGCGATGGCTTCGCTGCTGCCTTCCTGGCCGTCGACGCCCGCTTCCTCGCGGCGGCCGCGGCCACCACGGCGGCGGCGGCGCGGTTCGCGGTCATGGCCTTCGCCGACGTCGTCGCTCTCGGGCGCGGCGGCTTCGGCGACGGTGCCCTCGCCCTCGACAGGCGCAGCGGCGTCGACCAGGCCTTCGGCGGCTTCCGTGCCCTCGGGCGCGTTAGCGCGGTCGTCACGGTCGCGGCCACCACGGCGGCGGCGGCGGCCGCGGCCCTGGCGCTCTTCGCCGGCCGGCGTGTCGCCGGTGGGCGGCAGCGCGGCATCGGCCTGGCTGTCGACGAAGGCCGGCGGCGCGTCGTGGACGGCGGCCTGCTCCTCGGTCAGCGGCGCGGCCAGCGGCAGCGCGGCCTCGACCGGCGCGCGCTCGGCGCGCTCGCCGCGCGGGCGGCGATCACCGCGCTCGCCACGCTCCTGGCGCTCGCCGCGCTCGGCACGCTCCGCGCGCTCGGGGCGCTGCTGTTGCTGCTCGGGCTTGTCGCCGGCTTCGTTGCGTGGCTTGCGGTCGCCCCGTTCGGCGCGCTCGCCACGGGCCTCCTGCGGCTTGCCGTCGCGGCGGCCGTCGCGGCCGCCCTTCGGGTCGCCGCGCTCGCCACGGCGGCCATCGCGGCCACCGTCGCGGCGGCCGTCACGGCCGCCTTCGCGCTTGGGCTTGTCGGTCGCGGTCGCTGCGGGCGCCGGAGCCTCGACGGCCGGCACCGGGGCCGGAGCACCGCCACCGAGGAAGCTGAACAGGCGGCTGAAGAAACCCTTGGGCGCCGGGGCCGCTGCGGCGACGACGGGCGCCGGCGCAGGGGCCGCGACCGGGGCCGGTGCGGGCGCCGGCAGCGGCGCGGGCTGCTCGGGCAGGATGCCCTTGATGACGGGTTCCTGCTTGTTCTTCTTGTCGCCGGCGTCGCGGCGGGTGATGCCCACCTCGTCCTGCGGCTCCTCGATCATCGTGTAGCTGGCCTGCAGGTTCTCCAGGCGCGGGTCGTCGTGGCGCAGGCGTTCCAGCTTGTAGTTGGGCGTCTCGAGGTGCTTGTTGGGCACCAGCAGCACGGTCACGCGCTGCTTGAGTTCGATCTTGGTGATCTCGGTGCGCTTCTCGTTCAGCAGGAAGCTCGTGACCTCCACCGGCACCTGCACGTGCACGGCGGCGGTGTTGTCCTTCATGGCCTCTTCCTGGACCATGCGCAGGATCTGCAGCGCCGAGCTCTCGGTGTCGCGGATGTGGCCGGTGCCGTTGCAGCGCGGGCAGGTGATGTGGTTGCCTTCGCTGAGCGCCGGGCGCAGGCGCTGGCGGCTCATCTCCAGCAGGCCGAACTTGCTGATGGAGGCGAACTGCACGCGGGCGCGGTCGTTGCGCAGCGCGTCGCGCAGGCGCTGTTCGACGTCGCGGCGGTTCTTGCTCTCCTCCATGTCGATGAAGTCGACGACGATCAGGCCGCCCAGGTCGCGCAGGCGCATCTGGCGGGCGATCTCGTCGGCGGCTTCGAGGTTGGTGCGCGTGGCGGTCTCCTCGATGTCGCCGCCGCGGGTGGCGCGGGCGGAGTTGACGTCGACCGAGACCAGGGCTTCGGTGTGGTCGATGACGATGGCGCCGCCCGAAGGCAGGTTCACCGTGCGGCTGTGCGCCGTCTCGATCTGGTTCTCGATCTGGAAGCGGCTGAACAGCGGCGCGTCGTCGCGGTAGCGCTTCACGCGATGGCCCTGGTCGGGCATCACGTGGTTCATGAACTGGTGGGCCTGCTCGAACAGGTCGTCCGTGTCGATCAGGATCTCGCCGATGTCGGCAGTGAAGTAGTCGCGGATCGCGCGGATGACGAGGCTGCTTTCCTGGTAGATCAGGTAGGCGCCCTTGCCGCCCTTGGCCGCGTCGTCGATCGCGGTCCAGAGCTTGAGCATGTAGTTCAGGTCCCACTGCAGCTCGGCGGCGGAGCGGCCGATGCCGGCGGTGCGGGCGATCAGGCTCATGCCCTTGGGGTATTCGAGCTGGTCGAGGTTCTCCTTCAGCTCCTCGCGGTCCTCGCCCTCGATGCGGCGGCTCACGCCACCGCCGCGCGGGTTGTTGGGCATCAGCACGAGGTAGCGGCCGGCCAGGCTGACGAAGGTGGTCAGCGCCGCGCCCTTGTTGCCGCGCTCTTCCTTCTCGACCTGGACCAGCAGTTCCTGGCCTTCCTTGATCGCGTCCTTGATGGTGGCGCTCTTGACGTCGGTGCCCTCGCGGAAGAACTGGCGCGAGATTTCCTTGAACGGCAGGAAGCCGTGGCGGTCCTCGCCGTAGTCGACGAAGCAGGCCTCGAGCGAGGGCTCGACCCGCGTCACGACGGCCTTGTAGATATTGCCCTTGCGCTGTTCCCGGCCTTCGATCTCGGTCTCGAAGTCGAGCAGCTTCTGGCCATCGACGATCGCGAGGCGCCGCTCTTCCGGCTGCGTCGCATTGATCAGCATGCGTTTCATGTCATCACTCCTCGCGTCCCGTGCAGGAACGCGTCACGTCATGCCACCCTGGGGTGGCGTTCAAGACGCACGAGCGACAGCGTGGAACCGTGGAAGGAGTGCCCTGGACCGCTCGGGTTTCTGACGGGGGTCAGACGCCGAGCGGCGTTGGCGCATGCGACCGGGCCGCCCTGCCGCGGGGAAGCCCCGCCTCGACCCAGCCGCGCGTGAACGCGAACGCGCCGGGCCAGGCGACCACCACAGCTTCTGGCCGGGGTCGCGCGGCGGGGCGCATCGGGTGGGGGAGGAAAGGGCTCATCCGCGAAGGAGGGCTGGACGCTGGCGCGAGCGGCTGCGGGGCGACCCGCGTGTTCTCACGCCGTGAAAACCTTGTCTGGCATCCGGCCTGCTTCGCGCTGATCAGCGGCTGAAGACATGCCGGAGGGTTCCGTGTGTCATCGCTCTGCCACACCGTGCCGCTGACCGCGTTTTCGCTTGGGGAAACCGCCTGCCGGCCGCAGGATGTGTTGCATCGCCTGGTCTGACCCGTGGGGCGAACCCCACGAGCGCCTCGTTGCCGCCGCTAAAATCAAAAAAATCAAACACTTACGGCAGCAACGTGGTGAAAAGGATTATAGGGGCAGCGCCGGCGGCCCCCGCCACGGGGGTGAAGGCCGCCGTGAGTACGGACAAACCCGCGGTCCGACGCGTCGTCGTCGACGAGGGATCGGCCGGCCAGCGGCTGGACAACTTCCTGCTGCGCGAGCTCAAGGGCGTGCCCAAGACCCATGTTTACCGCGTCATCCGCGCCGGTGAAGTGCGCGTCAACAAGGGCCGGGCGCATGCCGACACAAGGCTGGAGATCGGTGACGAAGTCCGCATCCCGCCGGTGCGCGTGCCCGAGAAGGCCGAGGCTCCGGCGGCCCCGGCGCGCGAGTTCCCGGTCGTGTTCGAGGACGAGCACCTGCTCGTCATCGACAAGCCGGCCGGCGTGGCCGTGCATGGCGGCTCCGGCGTCAGCTATGGCGTCATCGAGGCGCTGCGCCGTGCGCGGCCCCAGGCCAGGTTCCTGGAGCTGGTGCACCGCCTGGACAAGGAGACCTCGGGCCTGCTGATGATCGCGAAGAAGCGCAGCGCGCTGACGAATCTGCAGGACCAGTTGCGCGACCGCGAGACGGGCAAGACCTATGCTGCCCTGGTCTGGGGCGACTGGCCCGACAAGCTCAAGGTCATCGACGTGCCGCTCGTGAAGTTCGTCGGCGGCGACGGCGAGCGCTGGGTGCGCCCGGGCAAACCGGACGAGGACGAAGCCAAGCGCTCGATCAGCCTCGTCAAGGTCGTGCAGAAGACGCCGCAGTTCAGCCTGCTCGACGTGACCATCAAGACCGGCCGCACCCACCAGATCCGCGTGCACCTGCAGCAGGCCGGCCACCCCATCGTCGGCGACCCCAAGTACGGCGACTTCGAGCGCAACCGCGAGCTGGCCCGCGGCGCCGCGAAGTTCGACCGCATGTTCCTGCACGCCCGCCAGCTGCGCTTCACCCATCCGGCCACCGGGGCCGAGATGAGTTGCGAAGCGCCGCTGCCGCCCGAGTGTGAGAAGCTGATGACCCCATGAGACCGCAACGCTTCGACCTGATCGCCTTCGACTGGGACGGCACCCTGTTCGACTCCACCGCGCTGATCGCGCGCTGCATCCAGCGCGCCGCCG
Organism: Pelomonas aquatica; assembly: GCF_026712205.1. Taxonomy (GTDB): domain Bacteria; phylum Pseudomonadota; class Gammaproteobacteria; order Burkholderiales; family Burkholderiaceae_C; genus Pelomonas; species Pelomonas aquatica. Next base: position 193,051 of record NZ_JAPPUW010000002.1, on the reverse strand, counting down.
TCGACATCGGCCTGCCCGAGCCCGAGTTCGAGCGCGCCAAATACGTCATCGGCCTGGGACTGCGCGATGCGCTGGAGCATGCCGTGCCGGGCCTGCCCGCGGAGCGCTACCCGGAGCTGGGCCTGCGCTACCGGCACCACTACCTGGCTTCCGAGCACGAGGTGTCGCTGTTCGACGGCAGCATCGAGATGCTGCAGGCGCTGAAGGCCCGCCACCACTGGCTGGCCGTGGCCACCGGCAAGAACCGCGTCGGCCTGGACCGCGTGCTGGCCCATGCCGAGCTGACGCAGATGTTCGACGGCACGCGCACGGCCGACGAGACGCGCTCCAAGCCGCATCCGCAGATGCTGCTGGAGCTGATGCGCGAGTTCGGCGCCGAGCCCGAGCGCACGCTGATGGTCGGCGACACGACGCATGACCTGCAGCTGGCCGCCAATGCCGGCGTGCCCAGCGTCGCGGTCAGCTTCGGCGCGCACGATCACGAGAGCTTCGCCGAGCACCAGCCGCTGTTCATCGCTCACTCCACGCGCGAACTGCACGACTGGCTGGTCCAGCATGCCTGAACCCGACGTCGCGCCGCCGCAATACCTGTGCGCGTCCGCCGACCTGCCGGAGCGCGGCAAGGCGGTGAGCTTCCACGTCGTCCAGTGGCGCGAGCCGGTGCGGGCCTTCGCGCTGCGCTTCGACGGCCGCGCCGTCGCCTACCTGAACCGCTGCGCCCACGTGCCGACCGAGATGGACTGGCAGGACGGCGAGTTCCTGGACCGCGACAGGAAGTACATCATGTGCAGCATCCACGGTGCCGTCTACGACCCGCTCAGCGGGCAGTGCGTGATGGGCCCCTGCAACCGCGGCCGGCTGACCCGCATCGAACTCACCGAGAGCGAGGGCCAGGTCTACTGGCACCCGACCCGCGACACCAAGCCCGCCTTCGAAGACTGATATGAGCACTCCATCCGACGACCTGCCGCCTCCGATGCAAGACCCCATCGGCGTGCCGCCCGCGATCACGCCCGAGACCGAGCCGGTGTTCGCGCAGCTGGCGCGCGACTTCCTGCGCGAGCGGCGCGCCGAGCGGCGCTGGCGCAACCTGTTCCGCCTGTTCTGGCTCGGCCTCGCGGCCCTGCTGGTCTACAGCCTGTGGCTGCAGACGCGGCATGTGACGCCGTCCGCCGAGCCGCACACGGCCCTCATCGACGTGCGCGGCGAGATCGCCGCCGACAGCGACGCCAGCGCCGAGCTGCTGCTGGCCGCGCTGAAGGATGCCTTCAAGGACGACGCGGCCCAGGCCATCGTGCTGCGCATCAACTCGCCCGGCGGCAGCCCGGTGCAGGCCGGCATCGTCTATGACGAGATCAAGCGGCTGAAGAAGCAGTACGACAAGCCGGTCTATGCGGTCGTCGAGGAGATGTGCGCGTCGGGGGCCTACTACATCGCTGCGGCGGCGGACGAGATCTTCGTCGACAAGGCCTCGGTCGTCGGTTCCATCGGCGTGCTGATGGACGGCTTCGGCTTCACCGGCCTGATGGACAAGGTCGGCGTCGAGCGGCGGCTGATGACGGCCGGCGAGAACAAGGGCATGCTGGACCCGTTCAGCCCCGTGACGCCCAGGCAGCGCGCCTATGCCCAGGCCATGCTCGACCAGATCCACCAGCAGTTCATCGCCGTCGTGCGCGAGGGCCGCGGCAAGCGGCTGAAGGAAACGCCGGAGACCTTCTCGGGCCTGTTCTGGAACGGCGAGCAGGCCGTCAAGCTCGGCCTGGCGGACCGCTATGGCAACCTCGATTTCGTGGCCCGCGAGGTGGTCAAGGCCGAGGACGTCATCGACTACACGCCGCGCGAGAATGTCGCCGAGCGGCTGGCCAAGCGCTTCGGCGCGTCCATCGGCGGTGGCGCCGTGAAGGCGCTGCGCGAGTTGGCGCCGATCCGCTGAATCAGCGCCGGCCGCGCCGGCGTGCCAGCGTGGCGGCCACCAGGCCCAGGCCGGCCAAGGTCAGCGAGGCCGGCTCCGGTACATGCTGAGTCTGGGATTGGGACTGGACCGGCATCGGCGCGTCGTTGACCTGCACGCTGCTGTTCCAGTTTTTCACGACGACCTGGCCGTTGATCTGGCCCCAGCCCTGGCCGACGCTGGCGTTCAGCGCCAGCAGCGAGGCGTTGATGCCGCCGTTGAGGATGATGCTGGTCGCCTCGGGCAGGTTGAACAGCACCTGGCCCTTGTTGAAGCCGGTGTAGCCGTGGTTGCCGAAGTCGACCGATGCGCCGTGGACGTTGACGAGGATCTGCGCGCCGCTGGCCAGGCCGTCGATCTGCAGGTTCCAGGCCGCGTCGGCGGCCTGGATGTCGAACACCGCGAGCGACTGGCCGGTGGCGTCGAAGTGCAGCGTGCCCCACTGGTCGACGGCGCTGCCCGTGTTGGTCAGCGCGTCCAGCGTCGACGACAGCGCGGCCAGGCGCTGCTGCTCGCTCGCGAACGCGAAGCCCCGGCCGCCCTGCACGCCGCCCATCACAGTGCCGGATGGGCTGGGCGTGTAGCTGCCGCCGACGATGGCGCCGCCCCAGACCGAGCCGCTGGAGAAGCTGAGGTTGCCGCCCACCGTCAGGCCGGTGCCGTTGTAGAGGGCGCTGGAGCCGGTCTTGGTGTTGATCGAATAGCCGCCGAGGCTGGCGTTGCCGCCGACGGCCACGCGGCCTTCCACGTCGCTGCTGCTGACGTTCATATTGCCGAAGGCGAGCAGGTTCAGGCTGGAGTCCAGGCCGAGGCCGATCGGGCCGGCGTGGGCCGCGCCGGCGGCGAGGAGGGAGGCGGCCAGCGCGAGACGGCGCAGCGAGCAGGGCAGGGCGTAAGGCATAGCCCGCCAGTCTAGGAAGCGGCGGCGCTTCGCGTCACGCCTCGACGCGGGGGGTGGGAAGGCAGTTCGAGACACAGTTCACGGCCTGTACGCCCTCAATGGAAAAAGGCCGCAACCCTTGCGGGCTGCGGCCTTGCGCAGAGCGCTGTGGCGCTTACTGCGTCTTGGTCTCGGTCTTGGCGGCGTCGCCGGCCTTGGCATCGGCGGCCTTCTTGTGGTGGTGATGCTTGTGGCCATGCTTGGCACCGCTGGCGGCTTCGGCAGGGGCGGCAGCTGCGGCCGGAGCCGCGGTGGCGGCGGGGGCCGGCTTGGCGGGGGCGGCCGGTGCGGAGGCCGGGGTCTGGGCCAGGGCCACGCCCGAGGCAAGCGTGATGAGGGCGGTGGCGATGGTGGTCTTCAGCGTGTTCATCTTGAGGGCTCCAGGGTGGTTTGGGGTTTCGGGTCGGCTCTTGCGAGAGCTTGGCCAAACAACGGCGACTGTGCACCGCCCGTTGACGCGGGGCCGGTCGGTTGCAAAGCTTTACAACGGCAGAATCAACGCGCATGAATACCTCCGCCCGTTTCGACTGGAGCGCCGGCTACGTCAGCCGGCGCAGCCCGCTGTTCGCGCGCAACATCGTGTCGACCTCGCATCCGCTCGCGGCCCAGGCCGGCTTGGCGCTGCTGCAGGCCGGCGGCAATGCGGTGGATGCCGCCATCGCGACGGCGGCCTGCATGACGGTGGTCGAGCCCTGCAGCAACGGCCTGGGGTCGGACGCCTTCTGCATCCTGTGGGATGGCCGGCAACTGCATGGCCTCAACGCCAGTGGCCCGGCGCCGGCGGCGTGGACGCCCGAGTTCTTCCAGGGTCAGGTCATGCCGCGGCGGGGCTGGGGCTCGGTGACGGTGCCGGGCGCCGTCGGCGCGTGGGCGGCGCTGAGCGAGCGCTTCGGCAGGCTGCCCTTTGCGGACCTGATGCAGCCGGCCATCGAGATTGCCGAGCGCGGCCATGCCGTGCCGCCCATCGTGCAGGGCAAATGGGCCATGGCCGCGGGCCTGGGCGAGATCACGTCGCAGCCGGGCTTTGCGCAGGCCTTCCTGCCGCAGGGCCGCGCGCCCGAGGTGGGCGAGCTGTTCCGCTTCGCCGATGCGGCCCGCAGCCTGAGGCTGATCGCCGACTCCAGGGGCGAGGCCTTCTACCGCGGCGAGATCGCGGCGGCCCTGGCCCGCTTCGCGCGTGAGACGGGTGGCGCGCTGGCCGAGGCCGATCTGGCGGCCTACCGGCCCGAATGGGTCACGCCGCTGGCCAAGGACTTTGCCGGCTACACGCTGCACGAGATCCCGCCTAACGGCCAGGGCATCGCGGCGCAGATGGCGCTGGGCCTGCTCGAACACCGCGGCCTGGCGGCCCATGCGGTCGACAGCCCCGAGGCCCAGCATCTGATGATCGAGGCGATGAAGCTGGCCTTCGCCGACGTCTACCGCTTCGTCGCCGAGCCGGGCTCCATGCCCGTCGGCGCGGCGCAGCTGCTCGACCCTGGCTATCTCGCCGAGCGGGCTCGACTCATCGATCCGGATCGCGCCCAGGTCTTCGGTGCCGGCAACCCCGTCAAGGGCGGCACCATCTACCTGACCGCGGCCGACGAGTCCGGGATGATGGTCAGCTTCATCCAGAGCAACTACATGGGCTTCGGCTCCGGTCTCGTGCTGCCGGGCTATGGCATCAGCCTGCAGAACCGTGGCCACTGCTTCACGCTGGAGGCCGGCCATCCCAACCAGGTCGCGCCGGGCAAGCGGCCCTTCCACACCATCATCCCCGCCTTCCTGACGCAGGACGATGCACCGGTCATGAGCTTCGGCGTCATGGGCGGCAACATGCAACCGCAGGGCCACCTGCAGACGCTGGTGCGCATGCTCTGCTACGGCCAGAACCCGCAGGCCGCCTGCGATGCGCCGCGCTGGCGCTTCAACGAGGGCCTGTCGATCAACATCGAGCCCCACATGCCGGCCGCCACCATCGAGGGGCTGCGCGCGCGCGGCCACCAGGTCGGCGACATCCACGACAGCTACCAGGACTTCGGCGCCGGCCAGTTCATCTGGCGCCTGGGCGAGCCGGGCGTGGCGGGCTATGTGGCCGCCAGCGACCCGCGGCGCGACGGCGCGGCCGTGGGTTGGTGAGACATGACTGCCGGCACGCGACGCCGCAGCGGTGCGCTGCTAGCATGCCGCGCATGACCAAGCTGCTCGACCTCGACTGACGCCGCTGCGCGCCAAACCACCCGGCGGAGCCCCTCCCGCCTGTCGAGTCCTGTCGGAGCCTCAGCGTCATGTCCTCCAAGTTCCTTTCCCTCGCGCCCGGCGACCTGCTGCGCGATGCGGTCTACCGGCGGCTGTGGTCGTCGATCCTGATCTCCTCTCTCGGCGGCCAGATCACCATGCTGGCCCTGCCGCTGACGGCGGCCGTGCTGCTGCAGGCCAGCCCCACGCAGATGGGCCTGCTGCAGGCGATGGAGATCCTGCCCTTCGTGCTGTTCTCGCTGCCGGCCGGCGTGCTGCTGGACCGCGTGCGCAAACTGCCGGTCTATGTCGTCGGCGAGAGCCTGCTGGCCGTCGCCGTGGCCAGCGTGCCGCTGGCGGCCTGGATGGGTTGGCTGGGCATGGGCTGGCTCTATGTCGTCGGCTTCGTGCTGGGCTGCGTCTACACGGTGGCCGGCAGTGCCGCGCAGATCGTGCTGACCCAGGTCGTGCCGCGCGAGCGCCTGGTGGAGGCGCATGCGAAGAATGCGCTGGCCTCGTCGGGCGCCGAAGTCGCCGGCCCGGGCCTGGCCGGCGCGCTGATCAAGCTGCTGGGCGCGCCGCTGGCGCTGGCCGTGGATGCGCTGCTGCTGCTGGTGTCGGCGGCCATCCTGCGTGGCATCCGGGTCGAGGAGGCCCTGGCCGAACGCCGCGGCCAGGCCTTCTGGCCCGAGCTGAAGGCCGGCCTGCATTTCGTGCGCGAGCGCCGGCTGCTGGTGAGCCTGGCCACGGCCTGCGGCGGCTGGCAGCTCTTCCACAACGCGGCCCTGGTCGTGCAGATCCTGTTCGCCACGCGCGAGTTGCACCTCAGCCCGCAGACCGTGGGCCTGTCCTATGTCGCGCTGGGCGCCGGCACGGTGCTGGCCAGCGTCTTCGGCCATCGCATCAGCCGCCGCATCGGGCCGGGGCCCTGCCTGGTGCTGGGCTATGCGGCCTGCGGCATCGGCTGGCTGCAGCTCGCGTTCGCGCCGACGGGGCGGTTCGGCGTCGTCAGCTTCGGGCTGATGCTGTTCGCCTTCGGCGTCGGCGCGGTGCTGATCTTCATCAACTTCCTGTCGCTGCGCCAGGCCGTCACGCCCGCGCCCATGCTGGGCCGCATGACGAGCACGATGCGCTGGCTCATCCTGCTGCCGGCCGGCCCCGGCGCGCTGGTCGGCGGCTGGCTGGGCGAGCATGTCGGCCTGCGCGCGGCGCTGGGCTTCTCGGGCGTGGGTGCCTGCCTGCTGGCCGTGCTGGCCTGGCGGCATGACGTGATCCGCGGCGTGCGCGAGCTGCCCAAGCCGGTCGAGGTCGTGACCGCATGAATGAGCCGGACCCTCCGCTGATCGACGTGCCGGAGCGCCTTGACGGCGAGCGCATCGTGCTGCTGGCGCCGCGCGCCGGCCTGGGCGCGGAGATGGCCGTCGTCATCGCGCAGTCGCTGTCGCATCTGCGGCCGTGGATGCCCTGGGCCCAGGAGGCGCCGACGGCGGAGAGCTCCGAGCGGGTCGTGCGGCGCATGCAGGCCGACTTCATCATGCGCCGCGACCTGTGCTTCCAGATCTATGCGCGCCGCGCCGACGGCAGCCCGGGGCGCATGCTGGGCGGCGCGGGCCTGCACCGCATCGACTGGGCGGTGCGGCGCTTCGAGGTCGGCTACTGGATACGGCCGGAGGCGGCCGGGCAGGGGCATGTCGGCGAGGCCGTGCGGCTGCTGGCGGCGCTGGCCTTCGAGCAACTGGGCGCGCGGCGCGTGGAGATCCGCTGCGACCCGCGCAACGTGAAGAGCCGTGCGGTGGCGGAGCGCGCCGGCTTCGAGCTGGAGGGCGTGCTGAGGAGGCACGGCCTCGACGTCGACGGTCGTCCCTGCGACACCTGCGTGTTTTCGCGGCTGGAGTGAAGCCGCAGCTGCGGCGGCTCGGGGCCCGATTGCGGGACGGGGTTTACGTCGCTGCGGTCAACAGGCGTGCGACCTGCGGCACGATCTCGCGGAAGGCGTCCTCCTTCTCGATCACGGCCCTGATGCCCGCCTGCCGCGCTTCATCGCAGAGTTCCTCGGTGATCAGGCCCGAACAGATGACGATGGGCAGGCCGGGCCGGATCGCAGCCACCTCGCGGGCCACTTCGAGCCCGGACAGCCCCGGCATGTTGTAGTCGGTGATGAAGACATCGACGCCCAGGGACTCGTCCTTGACGGCGGACAGCGCGTCGGCGGCTTCCCGGTAGCCGCTGCACCGGTAGCCCGCCCTCTGCAGGGTCCTGACCATGACGAGCATGACGGTCTCGTCGTCGTCGAGGTAGACGATGTGCTCGCCGCGCGCGGCCCGCGCCGGCGCGGTGCGCTCGGCGGTCGGCGGCATGGCCGGCGGCGCGGAGGTCGCCGGCAGGTGGACATGGAAGCTGCTGCCCTGGCCCGGCTGGCTGTCCACGGTGATGCTGCCGTGATGGCTGACGACGATGCCGTGGACGACCGACAGGCCGAGCCCGGTGCCCTGGCCGGCCGACTTGGTCGTGAAGAAGGGCTCGAAGATCCTTTCGAGCGTCGCCGGATCCATCCCCGAGCCCGTGTCCTTCACCCACAGGTGGACGTGGGACCCGGCGGCCAGGCCGCGCAGGCGGGCGGTGGCGGCATCGATGTGGGCGGCGGCCAGGCCGATGTCGATCTGCCCGGCCTCGCCCCGCAGCGCATGCCAGGCGTTCGTGCACAGGTTCATCAGCACCTGCTGGAGCTGGGTCGCATCGGCGTTCGCGTGCAGCGGGGCTTCGTCCAGGCACAGCCGCAGCTCGACGCCGGCCGGCAGGGTCGCGCGCAGCAGGCGGAAGGTCTCTTCGACGATCGGCCTCAGCGCGATGTTCTGCAATTGCTGCGGCCGGCGGCGGCTGAAGGTCAGGATCTGCCGCACGAGGTCGCGGGCGCGCAGGCTGGCCAGCTGGATCTCGGTGAGGGCGGCCAGCGCCGGATGCCCGGCCTCGAGATCGGCCCGCGCGAGCTCGACGTTGCCGAGGATCGCGCCGAGGATGTTGTTGAAGTCGTGCGCGATGCCGCCGGCCAGCGTGCCGAGCGACTCCATCTTCTGGGCCTGATGCAGATGCGCCTCGAAGCGGCTCAGCTCGGCCTCGGCCTGGCGATGGGCCGCGCGCCGGGCGGCCTGCGCCAGTTCGCGCTCCAGGGCCGGCCCGAGGCGGCTCAGGTTCTCCTTCATCACATAGTCGTTGGCGCCGGCCTGCATCGCGGCGACGGCCGTCTCTTCGCCGATCGTTCCGGAGACGAAGATGAAGGGGATGTCCAGCCCCGTCTTGCGGAACTCGGCCAGCGCCTCCAGGCCGCTGAAGCCGGGCATGCTGAAGTCCGAGATCAGGGCGTCCCAGGGGCCTTCGAGCAGGGACTGCCGCAGTGCCGGCAGGTCCTGCACGCGCCGGCAGTCCGGCGCGAAGCCCGCCCGCCGGAGCAGGCGCATGGCCAGGCGGAAGTCGTTCTCGGAGTCCTCGACCGCGAGAACCTTGATCGGACGCTCGTTCATGGAGTCTGCCGCGGCGGGATCTGGTTGAGCGCGAGCCAGTACAGGCCGAGCACCTTGACGGCCTCGACGAACTCGATGAAGTCGACCGGCTTGCGGACGTAGCTGTTGGCGCCGAAGGAATAGCCGGCGACGACGTCCTGCTCCTCCTTGGACGAGGTCAGGATGACCGTCGGCAGCAGCATCGTGCGCGCATCGGCGCGCAGCGCCTTGAGCACGCCCAGCCCGTCCAGCCTGGGCAGCTTCAGGTCGAGGATGACCAGCGTCGGCAGCGGCGCCGCGGCCCGGTCGGCGTAGGCGCCGCGCGCGAACAGGAAGTCGAGGGCCTCGACACCGTCGCGAACCACGACGATCGGGTTCATCAGGTGGCTGCGCTTGAAGGCCCGCAGCGTCAGCGCGACGTCGTCGGGGTTGTCTTCAACCAGCAGGATGGTCTTGTTCTCTTCGTTCATCGTCTCGCTCCGTGGGGCGGAAATAGAAGGTCGCGCCTTGGCCGGGCGCAGCGTCGGCCCCGAGCGACCAGCCATGGCGACGCATCACGCGCTGGACGATGGCCAGGCCGACCCCCGTGCCCGGGAAATCGGTCTCGTGATGAAGGCGTTGAAAGGCGCCGAAGAGGCGGGCGGCATAGGCCATGTCGAATCCGGCACCGTTGTCGGCGACGAAGCAGACCGGCCGGCCGTCCTCGTGCCGCGTGCCGACCCGGATGACGGCCTCGTCGACCTTGCCGGTGAACTTCCAGGCGTTGTCGAGCAGGTTCTGCAGCGCGATCGCGAGCAGTTCGCGGTCGCCGCGAAGGACGATGCCCTTCTCGATCTCCCACCGGACCCGGCGCCCGGGCTGCGTGCGGGCCAGCGCGGCGGCGATCTCCCCGGCCATCGCGCTGAGGTCGACGTCCTGGATCCTCAACTCGGCCCGCGTGACCCGCGCCAGGCCGAGCAGCTCGTCGATCAGGCGGCCCATGCGCTGGCTGGCCCCGCGTATGCGCTGCAGGCTGTCGCGGGCCTCGTCGTCGAGCCGGTCGCCGTAGTCCTCCAGCAGCGCGAGGGAGAAACCGTCCATGCTGCGCAGCGGGCTGCGCAGATCGTGGGACACCGAATAGCTGAACGATTCGAGCTCGCGGTTCAGCGCCACGAGATCGCGGTTGCTGACTTCGAGCCGGCCGAAGGAATCTCGCAGCGCGCGCGTCATCGCGTCGAAGTGGCGCGCCATGTCGCCCAGTTCGTCGGCGCTCCCGACGCCGAGCTCGAACGACCAGTTGCCGGCAGCGACCTCGCGGGTCGCCAGCTCCAGGCGTGCGATCGGATCGAGCACGTCGCGCCGGAACAGCCACGCGGCGAGGCCGGTCAGGACCGCCATCGCCAGCAGGCCCAGGCCCGTGACCAGCACGACGCGGCGCTGCGTCGCGTCGATCCGCGCCCCCGCATCGTCGATCAGCTGCTCGACATCGACGAGGCTGTTCTGCTGCAGGATCAGGATGCGGCTCGACAGCTGCGCCTCGAACCGGCGCTGGACGTCGTCGACGGCCGCCGTGCCGGGCGGCGCCGCATCGACCTCGCCGAACAGGCGATGGCTGGCCTCGCCCTGGCTGCGCAGGCTCGCCAGGATGCCGGCGGCCGCGCCGTCGAGCGCAACGGGGGTTGCGAACAGGCGCTCCAGCCTTTGCCACACGGCCTGCTCCTGCAGCCGCGCGCGCTCGCGGCGATTGAGCAGGTATTCGAAGGTGACCATGCGGATGTTGTTGAGCGCGCCGGCAATCTCGACGCTGTGGCGGCGCTGGACCACCGCCGCGCGGACCTGGGCATTGGCCCAGCCGATGCTGATCGCGATCAGCACCATCGTGCCCAGCATCAGCGTTGCGGCCAGCTTGGCCTTGCTGCTGATCTTCATCGCACCACCGTCACCCGCGCCGGGTCCAGCGCCAGCAGGGCGTCCAGGGACAGATGCGCCAGGAAGTTGGGCATGGGCTGGGCCGGGGCATAGCCGCGCGCCATGGCCCAGGTCGCCACGTCTTCGAGCGTGACCAACTGGGCCTGCTGCTGCTCGACCGCGAAAGTCATGTCCCGCCAGGACGGGTCGAGGGTGCCGGGGCTGAGCCTGAGCAGGCCCGCCAGCGTCGCCCTGGCCTGCCGCGGGTCGGCGTGCGCGAAGGTTTCGGCCTCGGTCAATGCGCGCAGCAGACGGCGCAGATCCTGCGGCTGCGCCTGCAGATACTCGCGAAGGCCCACGACGACGAACCTTTGCGCATAGGCGTCCGGCGCATGGAGGGAGACGATGGCGTCGCCAAAGGCCAGCTCGGCCTCGTGCCGCACGGGCTGCCAGGCCGCGACGCCGTCCACGAGGCCGCTGCGCAGCGAATCGATGAGCTGCGCAGGCGGCAGGTCGACCAGCTGCAGCGACTGGGGCGCGATGCGATGACGCACCAGGAAGGCCCAGAGGAAGTATTCGCCACTCGTCCCGAGGGTGGCGCCTACCCTGCGCCCGCGCAGATCGCCGGGGCCGTGGATGCCGCGGTCGACGCGCCCAAGCACGGCGAGCTCGTTCGACGCGCTGGCCACCGAGGCGATGATGCCCAGCGGCGCGCCCTTGAGCACCTCGACGACGACGGGCACGTCCGCCGCGACGGCCAGGTCGGCCCGCCCCTGCAGCAGTTCGGCCAGCGCAGCCTTGCCATGCATCTGGGGGAGCAGGGCGACGTCCAGCCCTTGGTCACGGAAGAAGCCGCGCGCCGACGCGAGATGGAGCAGGCCCGAATGCGGCACCAGGGGCGTCGCGATGCGGAGTTTCGACAGCCCCTCGGCGCGGCCGGCATTGCGGCGATCGCAACCGTGCAGGGATGCCAGCCACCCGGCCACGCCCGCGCCGATCAAAGCCCGCCTGCGCATCAGAACGGATGGAATCCGAGCGCGCACCTGAATCCCCCTTGATCAACTCGCCCCAACGACGGTGCGCCAAGAGAAAAAGTTATTGTTGCCGGCCGCACCCGAGTGGGAGCGAGCGTACGAGGCTAACCCTTCGTTGACAAGTCTTGTCGACGTGCCGGATGCCGGCGCCGCACCATGGACGGGCGAGGTGCGGACCGCGCAAGGAAAAAGACCCCTGCCGGCGAGCCGTGCAGGGGTCAATCCACCGGTGGGTGGAGGAGACAACCGGCATCGAAGAATCGATGTTGCAGCGCAGCATACATGTTCCGCCGCCGGCCGGGAAGTCGTCCGTTAGGGGGCGTCCGGTCGGTGCGGGCCGAACCGGTCGACGGCGTCCGTGATGAGGCCGTCGATGCCGTCGGCAATCAGCCGCCCGGCTACGGCCGCGTCGTTGACCGTGTAGACCAGCGCCCGCCAGCCGCTGCCGTGCAGGCGCTCGATCAGCGCGCGGTCCATCAGCCGCCAGTTCGTGATGACGGCCGCGACGCCCAGCGCCTCGGCGGCCTCGGGCCAGCCGTCCCAGAGCTGGTCCAGCAGCAGTGCGCGGGGCAGGGCGGGCTCGGCGTCGCGCGCGGCGGCCAGGGCCTCGGGCTTGAAGCTGCTCAGCAGCGGCGGCAGCGCGCCCGCCCACAGCCGCGCCGCCTCGCGCGCGACGGCCGCGCCGGTGCGCGCCTCGTCGCCGGGGCAGGGCTTGATCTCGACGTTCAGCATGCAGGCATTGGCCTGGCAGAAGGCGGCGATCTGCGCAAAGCGCGGCAGCGGCTCGGCGGCATAGGCGGGGCCGTGCCAGCCGCCGGCGTCCAGGCGCGCCAGTTCCGTCCAGTCGAGGCCGGCCGGCGAGCCCCGGCCGCTGGTCGTGCGTTCCAGCGTGTCGTCGTGCAACAGGAAGGCTTCGCCGTCCCGGCTGAGCTTGACGTCACATTCGAAGGCTCGGAAGCCGAAACCGGCGCCGGCGCGGAAGGCGGCCAGCGTGTTCTCCGGGGCGAGCCTGCCCGCGCCGCGGTGGGCGAGCCACAAGGGATAGGGCCAGGGCTTCATCCCGCCAATTCTGAGGGGAAAACCCCTGCGATACGATCCTTGGCCGCTCCCCCCTTTTCCCCATGAACGCACCGCATCCCCTGATGCCGGCCGCCGCTGACGCGACCGACACCACCGCAGGCGCGCCGCGCCTGCGTGAGATCCCCTACAACTACACCTCGTTCTCCGACCGCGAGATCGTCATCCGGCTGCTGGGCTCCCGGGCCTGGCAGCTGCTGGACCAGCTGCGGCTGGAGCGGCGCACGGGCCGCTCCGCGCGCATGCTGTACGAGGTGCTGGGCGACATCTGGGTGGTGCAGCGCAACCCCTATCTGCAGGACGACCTGCTGGACAACCCCAGGCGCCGGGCCCTGCTGATCGAGGCCCTGCATCACCGCCTGGCCGAGGTGCAGAAGCGCCGTGATCCGGCCAGCGACCCGCAGCGCGACGCCGCCGTGGGCGAGCTGCTGGACGCCGCGCGCGGCGCGGTGACCGAGTTCGCCAAGTTCTTCGACAGCGTCACGACGCTGCGCCGGCGCGCCGCCAAGACGCTGGCCCGCCACACCGCCAAGGACAACATCAAGTTCGACGGCCTGTCGCGCGTGTCGCATGTGACCGACGCGACCGACTGGCGCGTGGAATACCCCTTCGTCGTGCTGACGCCCGACACCGAGGCCGAGATGGCCGGCCTGGTGGCGGCCTGCTTCGAGCTGGGGTTGACGGTGATCCCGCGCGGCGGCGGCACCGGCTACACGGGCGGCGCGGTGCCGCTGGTGTGGAACAGCGCCGTCATCAACACCGAGAAGCTCGAGGCCCTGCGCGGCGTCGAGATGCTGAAGCTGCCGGGCCTGGACCGCGAAGTGCCGACCATCTTCAGCGAGGCCGGCGTCGTCACGCAGCGCGTGGCCGACCTGGCCGAGCAGCATGGCTTCGTCTTCGCCGTGGACCCGACCTCGGCCGAGGCCAGCTGCATCGGCGGCAATGTCGCGATGAACGCCGGCGGCAAGAAGGCCGTGCTGTGGGGCACGGCCTTGGACAACCTCGCCAGCTGGCGCATGGTGACGCCCGAGGCCAAGTGGCTGGAGGTCGTGCGCCTGAACCACAACCTCGGCAAGATCCACGACGTCGAGGTCGCGAGCTTCGAGCTGCGCTATTTCGATGCGTCGGGCAAGACGCTGGAGCGCAGCGAGCGCCTGGACATCCCCGGCCGGGTCTTCCGCAAGGAGGGCCTGGGCAAGGACGTGACGGACAAGTTCCTGGCCGGCCTGCCGGGCATCCAGAAGGAAGGCTGCGACGGCCTCATCACCAGCGCGCGCTGGATCGTGCACCGCATGCCGAGCGCCGTGCGCACGGTCTGCCTGGAGTTCTTCGGCAACCCCAGGGACTGCGTGCCCAGCATCGTCGACATCAAGGACTACATGTTCGGGGTCGCCGACCAGGGCGTGCTGCTGGCCGGCCTGGAGCACCTGGACGACCGCTACCTGAAGGCCGTGGGCTACGCGACCAAGAGCAAGCGCGGCGGCCTGCCCAAGATGGTGCTGGTGGGCGACATCGTCGGCGACGACGCGGATGCGGTGGCGCGTGCCACCAGCGAGGTCGTGCGCCTGGCCAACGGCCGTTCGGGCGAGGGCTTCATCGCCGTCAGCGCCGATGCGCGCAAGAAGTTCTGGCTGGACCGCAAGCGCACCGCCGCCATCAGCCGCCACACGAACGCGTTCAAGGTGAACGAGGACGTCGTGATCCCGCTGCCGCGCATGGGCGAGTACACGCTGGGCATCGAGCGCATCAACATCGAGCTGAGCCTGCGCAACAAGCTGGAGCTGGTGACGGCGCTGCAGGCGCTGTTCACGGCGGGCAAGCTGCCGCTGGGCAAGAGCGACGACGCGGGCGAGATTCCGACCGCCGAGCTGCTGGAAGACCGGGTTCAGCAGGCCCTGGCCCTGCTGCGCGAGGTGGGCGAGCTGTGGCAGCAATGGCTGAACGGCCTGGATGCTGGCTTCTTCGAAGGGCTGCAGACGCACGAGCTGCGCGCGTCGTGGAAGACGCAGATCTTGAAGCCCCTGCAAGCCATCTTCAACGGCGCCGCCTTCGAGCCGCTGATCGCCGAGTGCCGGCGCATCCACAAGGACGTGCTGCGCGGGCGCGTGTGGGTGGCCCTGCACATGCATGCCGGCGACGGCAATGTGCACACCAACATCCCCGTCAACAGCGACAACTACCAGATGCTGCAGACGGCCCATGAGGCCGTGGCTCGCATCATGACGCTGGCCCGCTCGCTGGACGGCGTGATCTCCGGCGAGCACGGCATCGGCATCACCAAGCTGGAATTCCTGACCGACGACGAGATCGCCAACTTTGAGGCCTACAAGGCCAGGGTCGACCCGGAAGGCCGCTTCAACAAGGGCAAGCTGATCCGCCACGGCGGGCTGGCGGCGGACCTGCGCAATGCCTACACGCCGTCCTTCGGCCTGATGGGCCACGAGTCGCTGATCATGCAGCAGAGCGACATCGGCGCGATCAGCGACTCGATCAAGGACTGCCTGCGCTGCGGCAAGTGCAAGCCGGTCTGCGCCACGCATGTGCCGCGCGCCAACCTGCTCTACAGCCCGCGCAACAAGATCCTGGCGACCTCGCTGCTGGTCGAGGCCTTCCTGTACGAGGAGCAGACGCGCCGCGGCGTGTCCATCAAGCACTGGCAGGAGTTCGAGGACGTGGCCGACCACTGCACGGTTTGCCACAAATGCGCGTCGCCCTGCCCGGTCAAGATTGACTTCGGCGACGTGACGATGAATATGCGCAACCTGCTGCGCAAGATGGGCCAGAAGAGCTGGCGCCCGGGCAATGCGGCCGCCATGTTCATGCTGAACGCGACCAACCCCGAGACCATCAAGCTGGCCCGCACGGCCATGGTGGGCGTGGGCTTCAAGGCCCAGCGCCTGACGGTGGACCTGCTCAAGCGCATCGGCCGCCGCCAGACCAGCGCGCCGCCGGCCACCGTCGGCCCGGCACCGGTCAAGGAACAGGTCATCCACTTCATCAACAAGAAGCTGCCGGGCGGCCTGCCGAAGAAGACGGCGCGGGCGCTGCTGGACATCGAGGACAAGAACTACGTGCCCATCATCCGCCCGCCGGCCACGGCGAGCGAGACCGAGGCGGTGTTCTATTTCCCCGGCTGCGGCTCGGAGCGTTTGTTCAGCCAAGTGGGCCTGGCCACCCAGGCCATGCTCTGGCATGCCGGCGTGCAGACGGTGCTGCCGCCGGGCTACCTCTGCTGCGGCTATCCGCAGCGCGGCTCGGGCCAGTTCGACAAGGCCGAGAAGATGATCACCGACAACCGGGTGCTCTTCCACCGCGTCGCCAACACGCTGAACTATCTCGACATCAAGACCGTCGTGGTGTCCTGCGGCACCTGCTACGACCAGCTGCAGGGCTACAAGTTCGAGGACATCTTCCCCGGCTGCCGCATCGTCGACATCCACGAATACCTGCTGGAGAAGGGCATCACGCTGGGCTCCAAGCAGAGCTATCTTTATCACGACCCCTGCCATTCGCCGATGAAGCAGCAGGAGCCGATGAAGACGGTCAAGGCCCTGGTCGGCGAGAACGTCGTCAAGAACGAGCGCTGCTGCGGCGAGAGCGGCACGCTGGGCGTGACGCGGCCCGATGTGTCGACGCAGATCCGCTTCCGCAAGGAAGAGGAGCTGCGCAAGACCGAGGCCCAGCTGCGCGAAAGCGGCAAGGTCGGCGCGCAGGACAACCTGAAGATCCTGACCTCCTGCCCGAGCTGCCTGCAGGGCCTGAGCCGCTACGGCGACGACCTGCAGAACGGCCTGCTGGAGGCCGACTACATCGTCGTCGAGATGGCCCGCCATATCCTCGGCGCCAACTGGATGCCGGACTATGTGGCCAAGGCCAATCACGGCGGCATCGAGCGGGTGCTGGTGTGAGCTGTGTTCTGTGCGATGCGGACGGCGGTCTCGTCGTCGTCCGCACGCCGAAGTTCCGCGTCGTGCGCGTCATCGATGGCGACGAGGCACGCCGCTTCCCGGCTTTCTACCGGCTCATCTGGACGGCGCATGCCGCCGAGTTCAGCGATCTGCCGGCCGAGGACAGGCAGGCCTGCATGGAGGCCGTCGCCCGGATCGAGCAGGTGCTGAGGTCGCTGCTCGCGCCGACCAAGGTCAACCTCGCGACGCTGGGCAATGTCGTGCCGCATCTGCACTGGCACGTCATCGCCCGCTTCGACTGGGACAGCCATTTCCCTGCCCCCGTCTGGGCGGCGCCGCTGCGCGATGAGGTGCCGGCCGGCGCGGCGGCGCGGCTGGCACAGCCGCTGCAGGCCGTGGATGCGGCCGTCGCCCGGGTCTTCAGCGGCTGACCTGGGAAACGCGGATGCCGACGCGCCGGGTGTCGGCCGTCTGCGCGTCGCCGTCGGGCGCCTTCGGGTCCACGAAGTCGACGCTGAAGCGGTAGACCTGGGCGCCGGCCACGGCCTGCGGGCCGCAACGCAGCCGGCGGACCGCGTGGCGCACGTCGCGCGCCGTCTCCATCGAAATGCCATGGGCCTGGACGGCGCTGACTTCGCCGTTTTCCATGACGAGCCGCACCTTCACCTCGCCGTAGCCGTCGCCGCGGAACCAGGTCTGCGCCAGCGGGCGGAGCAGCTGGTCTTCGATGTCGGTGCAACTGGCGTGAACGTCGTAGCGGACCGGTGCTTCCACGACATGGCCGCGCACTTCGACGCGCTCCATCTCGGTCGACTGGGCCAGCGCCGGGCCGGCGCTCAGGGCCAGGGCGATCGCGCAGGCGAGGCCGGCGAACAGGGTGTTGAGAGCGGGCGTGCGTTGGGCGATCGAGTAGCGGGTGGACATGACAAGCTCCTGTTGGGTGTCGGTGGGGTCAGGGGACGCAGCGCGTCGACCTGTTCTCAGGCTAGGCGTGTAACTGAGCGTGCCCAAGCTGGAGGCGATGAGATGCCTGTGCCATGCGACGGTCCGCGGAAAACCGCAGCTGAATTGCATGAAGTCGGTTTCGTGACGGCGGGGCTGTTCCGTGCCGCTCGTCATGGGGCGACGCGACGCGCATGACTTCCTTCACCGTTGAGCGTACAGGCCGGAAAGCAAAACGGGGCCCGCGGCCCCGTTGCTTTCGTCAGGTGCAGATCACCAGACCGTGACGGGGTCGCTCGCCACCATCGCGCTGCCCGGCCTGCAGCCGAAGGCCTGCGCGAAATAGGGCGAGTTGCTCATCGGCGTCAGCACGCGGTAGCGGGCCGGCGAGTGCGGGTCGGTGCGCAGCTGGTTGATGAGGAACTCGGGGCGCACCTTGTTGCGCCAGACCAGCGCATTGCTGAGGAAGAAGCGCTGTGCCGGCGTGTAGCCGTCGATCTTCTTCTCGGCGCCGCCATTGCGCTTCAAGGCCCGCTGCAGGCCTTCGAAGACCAGGGGCAGGCCCGACATGTCTGAGATGTTCTCGCCCAGCGTGAGGCGCCCGTTGATGGTGTAGCCCGTCAGCGGCGAGATTGCGCCGTAGCGTTCGGCCACCTTGTCGGCGCGGGCCTTGTAGCCGGCGGCGTCGGCCGGCGTCCACCAGTCGGTCAGCGCGCCGCCGGCGTCGAAGTTGCGGCCGCTGTCGTCGAAGTGGTGGGTGATCTCGTGGCCGATGACCATGCCGATGCCGCCGTAGTTGACCGCATCGTCGGCCGATGCGGAGAAGAAGGGCGGCTGCAGGATGCCGGCCGGGAAGGTGATCTGGTTCAGCCCGCCGGCGAAGGCGTTGACGATGTGCGGGCTGGTGCGCCAGCGGCCGCGGTCCACCGGCGCGTCCAGGTCCTTCATCTGCTGCCCGCTGTGCCACAGCGCGGCCCTGAGCCAGTTGCCGGCGTAGTCGTTGCTGCTCAGCTGCAGGCCGTCGAACTGCGGCCATTTGTCGGGGGCGCCGATCAGCGGCTGCATCTGCGCCAGCTTGTCCAGCGCCTTGGCCTTGGTGGCGGGCGTCATCCAGTCCAGCTTCTCGATGCGCGCCTTCATGCTGGCGCGCACGTCGTCCAGCAGTTGCAGCGAGCGCTTCTGGGCCTCGGGCGAGAACGCGCGGGCGACGAAGAGCTCGCCCAGGCCCGGCGCCACCGGTTCGCCGCCGGTGCGGCCGCCGATCTGCAGGATGACGTCCTCGCCGCGCGGCGCCGGTGCCTGCAGGCCGGTGATGGTCTTGCCGCGGTAGTCGAAATCTGCCGTCGAGAAGGCCTTGGGCAGGCGCGGCGACGCGGCATCGAGCACGCGCAGCGCCAGGTATTGGCGCCAGACCGGCAGCGGCGTGTCGGCGGCGAGCTGAGCGACGCGCGCGGCGAACTCGGGCTGGCCGACGATGACGCGCTGCGGCGCCTTGGCGCCCGCGGTCAGCACGGCGAGATAGGCGCCCCAGTCGAAGCCGGGCGCCGCGGCGACAAGCTCGGCGGGGCTCATCGGGTTGTAGCCGGCATTGGGGTCGCGCAGCCTGGCGCGCTCGCGCGTGGCCTCGGCGAGCCGGGTTTCGAAGGCGTCCAGCACGTCCAGCTCGGCCTCGCTGGCAGGCCGTTTCGCGGCGGCGAGCAGGGTTGCGGCGAAGCTGCGGTAGGCCGCCTTCACGGTGCGGGTGCGCTCGTCGTCGCGGAAATAGTCGTCGCGGTCCGGCAGGCCCAGGCCCGACTGGCTCAGGCCCAGCACATTGCGCCGCGTGTCCTTGCGGTCGGGCTGCACGCCGAAGGCGAGCGGGGCCGCAATGCCGCTGCGGTTCAGCAGCGCCAGCAGCGCGGGCAGGTCCTCGCGGCGCTGCAGGCCGTCGATGCGGTTCAGCAGCGGCGTCAGCGAGCTCAGGCCGCGGGCCTCGATGGCGGCCTCGTCCATGCCGCTGGCGTAATAGGCGGCAATGAGCCTGAGGCCGGGCGTCGTCTGCAGCGAGGGCGTCTCGGCCAGCTCCTTCAGCGCCTTCCCGAGCAGCGCGTCGTTGTTCTGGCGCAGCTGCTCGAAGCTGCCGATGCGGGCGCGGCTGGCGGGCAGCTCGGTGGCGGCCTCCCAGTTGCCGTTGACGAAGGCATAGAAGTCGTCGCAGGGCTGGACGTCCCTGGACAGGCCGCCCAGGTCGAGGGCGGGTGCGGCGGCGGCCAGGCCGAGCAGGGTGGCTGCGGCGGCCAGCCGGTGGCGGGCAAAACGGGACATGGGATGGGAGAAATAAGCCATGGAAACGCCAGATTAGATCGCCCGCCTCGGGTGGGCGCCGCAAGACACAGGGCATGATCGCGGGTTTTCACCAAGTCTCCAGCTTCCGGCCATGCCCGTTTTCCAGCGCCTGATCCCGGCCCTCGCGTCTTCGCTGCTGCTAGCCGCTTCCGCCTTTGCCCAGCCCGTGCAGGGGCAGGGCGCCACGTTTCCGTCCAAGGTCTACGAGACCTGGGCCAAGGCCTTCGAGAAGGCGGGCGGCGGCTTGGTCGCCTACAAGGGCACGGGCTCGGGCGACGGCATCAAGCAGATCACGGCCCGCAAGGTCGATTTCGGCGGCACCGATGCGCCGCTGCCGCCGGCCGAGCTGGCCAGGCAGCACCTGGTGCAGATCCCGATGCTGGTCGGCGGCGTCGTGCCCGTCGTCAACCTGCCGGGCCTGGGCGCGCCCCTCCAGCTGGACGGCGAACTGCTGGCCGACATCTTCCAGGGCCGCGTGAAGACCTGGAACGACGCGCGCATCGCGGCGCTGAACCCGGGCCCGGGCTTGCCGGCGCTGGCCATCAGGCGCGTCGTGCGCGGCGAGAAGTCCGGCACCAGCGAGGGCTTCAGCCGCTACCTGGCCGGCGCGTCGGCGGCCTTCAAGGCCGAGGTCGGCATCGGCCAGATGCCGGCCTGGCCGGGCGAGCCGCTGAAGGCCGAGGGCAACGACGGCATGGTGCAGGCGCTGCGCTCGACGCCGGGCGCCATCGCCTACGTCTCCTTCGACCGCGTGCTGCGCGACCGGCTGGCCGCCGTGAAGCTGCGCAACGCGGCGGGCAAGTTCGTGCTGCCCACCGAGGCGGGCTTCCGCGCCGCCATCCTGGAGAGCGACATGCACCGCCAGGGCGACGACCTCGCCACGCTGCTGGACCGCCCCGGCAACGAGACCTGGCCGATCACGCTGACCAGCTTCGTGCTCGTCGACGCCGAGCCGGCCACGTCAGGCAAGGTCGCGCCGACCTTGAAATACCTCTACTGGTGCTTCATGCACGGCGACGACCTGACGCGCGGCAGCGGGTTCGCGCCGCTGCCCGTCAGCGTGCAGTCGCGCCTGGCGGGCCGCTTCACGCAGGTCAGGCCCAAGGACGGCATCGTGCCGACCTATCTGGTGTTCTGAGTCCGGACCGAGGACAAGCCCTGCGGCTTGTCCGACGCCGGACGAAGGCCAGACGGCCTGCAAGCCGGCTGGCATGAGGCCCTGCGGCCCACAAGCCCTGCGGCTCGCAGGCCGGCACCTACACTTCGGGCATGCCCGCCCCCACCGAGATCACCGTCCACCAGCAGTCCCGCGTGCTGGAGATCGCCTTCGACGACGGCGCGCGCTTTCGCATCCCCTTCGAGCTGCTGCGCGTCTACAGCCCCTCCGCCGAGGTCATGGGCCATGGCCCGGGCCAGGAAGTGCTGCAGACCGGCAAGCGCGACGTGCTGATCACCGGCCTGGAGCCGGTCGGCCACTACGCCGTGCGCCCCGAGTTCTCCGACGGCCACGCCAGCGGCCTGTTCGCCTGGGACTATCTCTACAAGCTCGGCAGCCAGCAGGACGCGCTGTGGCGCGACTACGAGGCCAGGCTCGCCGCCGCCGGCAAGGGTCGCGACGACGCGATGCCGGCCAAGGCCGGCGGCAGCTGCCATTCGCATTGAAACAACCTCATGCCCCCAAGCTCGCATTCGCTCGCTGCCCCCCGTGGGGGCGCTCAGTGGCTTCGGGCGGCCGGGCGCCACTGACATGACACAGACGCACTTCGGTTACAGCACGGTCGACGAATCCGAGAAGGCCGGCAAGGTCCGCGGCGTCTTCGACTCCGTCGCGTCCAAGTACGACCTGATGAACGACGTGATGTCGGCCGGCCTGCACCGGGCCTGGAAGGCCTACACCGTGCAGGTGGCCAACCTGAAGCCCGGCGAGCGCGTGCTCGACATCGCCGGCGGCACGGGCGACCTGTCGCGCGCCTTCGCCCGCAAGGTGGGCGAGACGGGCGTCGTCGTCCACACCGACATCAACGAGGCCATGCTGCGCCAGGGCCGCGACCGGCTGCTGGACGAAGGGCTGATCCTGCCCACCAGCCTGGCCGACGCCGAGAAGCTGCCCTTCAAGAGCGAGAGCTTCGACCTCGTCAGCGTGGCCTTCGGCCTGCGCAACATGACGCACAAGGACGCGGCGCTGGCCGAGATGTGCCGCGTGCTCAAGCCCGGCGGCCGGCTGCTGGTGCTGGAGTTCTCGCGCATCGCCGAGCCGCTGCGCAAGCCCTACGACTGGTACTCCTTCAACATCCTGCCCAAGCTGGGCTCGCTGCTGGCCGGCGACGCCGAGAGCTACCGCTACCTGGCCGAGTCCATCCGCATGCACCCCGACCAGGCCACGCTCAAGGCCATGATGAAGACGGCCGGCTTCGGCCACGTCGACGTGCACAACCTCAGCGCCGGCCTCGTCGCGCTGCATGCCGGCATCAAGTGCTGAGAGCGGCCCGGGCGCCGGCCCCGTGGCCCGTCTGATCCGCTGAGGTCGAAGCCGCCGGGAAGGCGGCTTTCGCGGCCGTCCGCGCGCCGCCCCCGCGAACGTGGGGGTGGGGGAACTTCTGCGTCGAAACGGCTCTAACCGCGGGCTTGCGGCGAGGCTCGGCATGGGGTCCGGAACCCCCACAGAAGCTTCATATCCCACCGCTACACTCGTTTGCTTACCCGGGCTGGGAGCCCTTCCTCTGCATGACAAGGACCATGAAACAGATGGCAAAGCGACTGATCAACCCCCGGGCGCCGCAGCTGCTGGCAGCCGTTGCGACCGCTGTACTGCTCGTCGCCTGCGGCGGCGACAAGGGTGACAAGGCTTCCCAGACGGCCGCCAAGGTCAACAAGGAAGAGATCACCGTCCACCAGATCAATTTCGTGCTGCAGCGCCAGCCCGGGCTCAAGCCGGAGCAGGCCGAGGCCGCCGGCCGCCAGGTGCTGGAGCGCCTGATCGACCAGGAGCTCGCGGTGCAGAAAGCCCAGGAGCAGAAGCTCGACCGCGACCCGCGCGTCGTGCAGCAGATCGAGGCCGCCAAGCGCGAGATCATCGCCCGCGCCTATGCCGAACGCCTCGGCGAGGCCGTTGCCAAGCCGGCCAACGACGAGATCGCCAGGTACTACGCCGACAAGCCGGCCCTCTTCAAGGACAGGCGCATCTACAGCCTGCAGGAACTCAGCATCGAGGCCAAGCCCGAGCAGTTCGAGGCTATCCGTGCCAAGCTGAGCTCGTCCAAGACGATCGCCGAGTTCGTCGAATTCCTGAAGGGCAACGGCCTCCATTTCGCCGGCAACCAGGCCGTGCGTGCCGCCGAGCAACTGCCGCTGGCCAGCCTGGACAACATCGCGAAGATGAAGGATGGCGACTCCGTCCTCAGCCCCAACCCGACCGGCCTGACCGTGCTCTATCTGGTGGGCTCGCGCGCGCAGCCGGTCGACGAGGCCCAGGCCCGCCCCGCCATCGAGGCTTTCCTGCTGAACCAGCGCCGCGCCGAGGCCGTGCAGAAGGACCTGAAGGCGCTGCGCGACAGCTCCAAGATCGAATACGTCGGCAAGTTCGCGCAGCCGGCCACCGCGCCCGCGAGCGCGCCGGCCGTGACGGCGGCACCGGCTTCCGACGCGCCGGCGCCGGCCGCCAGCGGCCTCGACCCTGCCGCCATTTCCAAGGGCATGGGCCTGAAATGAGCCGCCTGCGTCTCTTCCTCATGGCCGCCGCGCTGGGCCTGGCCGGCCTGGCTGTCCAGGCCCAGCCGCAGGCCCGGGCCGGCGCGGCGGCGCTGGCCGAGTACCGCCTCGGCGCCGGCGACGTCGTGCGCGTCGTCGTCTATCAGAACCCCGACCTGACCCTCGAGACCCGCGTCTCCGAGACCGGCGTCATCAGCTACCCGCTGCTGGGCAATGTGCGCATCGGCGGCCTGGGCGTCGGCGCCGCCGAGCAGCTCATCGCCGACGGCCTGAGGAACGGCAACTACGTCAAGGCACCGCAGGTCACGCTCGTGCTGCTGCAGGTCAAGGGCAACCAGGCCAGCGTGCTCGGCCAGGTCAACCGCCCGGGCCGCTACCCGATCGAGACCGCCGACATGCGCATGAGCGACCTGCTGGCCACCGCCGGCGGCGTGGCCACCACCGGCGGCGACCTGGTCGTGCTGACCGGCACGCGCGAAGGCAAGCCCCTGCGTCTCGAGATCGACCTGCCGAACGTGTTCGGCCCCAACGGCGACCAGGGCCGCAGCAACGACGTGCTGGTGCAGAACGGCGACGTGCTCTGGGTCGACCGCGCGCCCATCGTCTACATCTACGGCGAAGTGCAGCGCCCCGGCCCGATGCGCCTGGAGCGCGGCATGACGCTGATGCAGGTGCTCGCCGCCGGCGGCGGCCTGACCCAGCGCGGCACCGAGCGCGGCATCCGCGTGCATCGCAAGGGCAGCGACGGCAAGGTGCAGATCGTGCAGTCGGCGATGGACGACGTCGTCAAGGATGGCGACGTGGTCTACGTCAAGGAAAGCCTGTTTTAAGGAAGTAGGCGAGCATGAATTTCGGACAATTTATCGCGGTGCTGCGCGCGCGCTGGCGGCTTGCGTTCGCGGTGTTTGCAACCACCGTGGTGCTCACGGTGGTGGTGAGCCTGCTGCTGCCCAAGCAGTACACCGCCGTTGCCTCAGTCGTCGTCGACCCCAAGCCGGATCCCCTGTCGTCGGTGCTGTCGGGTTCGCTGATCAACCCGGCCTTCATGGCGACCCAGGTCGACGTGATTCAGAGCGATCGCGTGGCGCTGCGCGTGGTGCGCGACCTGAAGCTGGCAGAGAACCCGACCATCCGCGAACAATGGCAGTCCGACACGGGCGGTGAAGGCGCGATCGAGAGCTGGCTGGCCGAAATCTTCCAGAAGAACCTGGACGTCAAGCCCTCGCGCGAATCGAACGTGATCAGCGTGTCCTATCGCGGCGCCGACCCGCGCTTTGCGGCCGGCATCGCGAACGCCTTCGTCGTGGCCTACAACGAGACGACGCTGGAGCTCAAGGTCGATCCTGCGCGCCAGTACAGCAGCTTCTTCGATCTTCGTGCCAAGGAAGCGCGGGACCAACTGGAGCAGGCGCAGTCCAAGCTCAGCCAGTTCCAGAGCGAGAACGGCGTGATCGCCGTCGATGAGCGCCTGGACGTGGAGAACGCCCGTCTGAACGAGTTGTCGACTCAATACGTCGGCCTGCAGTCACTGGCATCCGACTCGGTCAGCCGCCAGGCCGCTGCCCGTGGCAACGGTGCGGATCGCATGCAGGAAGTGCTGACCAACCCGCTGATTGCTGGTCTCAAGGCCGACCAGGCGCGGCTCGAGGCCAAGCTCCAGGAGCTCACCGCCAAGCTCGGCGACAAGAATCCCCAGGTCATCGAGATCCGCGCCAATCTGTCCGAACTCAAGACGCGCATCGACGGCGAAACCGTCAAGGTCACGAGTTCCCTCGGCATCGCCAACAACATCAACCAGCAGCGAGCCGGCGAGATCAAGGCCCAGCTCGAAGCCCAGCGCGCCAAGGTGCTGAAGATGAAGGCGCTGCGCGACCAGGGTGCCGTGCTGGCCCGCGACATCGAGAGTGCCCAGCGTGCCTACGACACGGTGCTGTCCCGGCTGACGCAGAGCAGCTTGGAGAGCCAGACTACGCAGAGCTACGTCAGCACCCTGACTCAGGCGACGCCGCCGCTGAAGCCCTCGTCGCCCCGCGTCGTGCTGAATGCCCTGCTGTCGGTCTTCGTCGGTGCGCTTCTCGCGCTGGCGACGGTCTTCAGCCTCGAATTCCTGGATCGCCGCGTGCGCACGCTGGACGACATCGAAGGCAGCCTTGGCCTGCCGGTCATCGGCACGATGCCGGCCAACAACAACATGCCCAAGCGCCCGTCCAGGGGGCTGAATCCCCTGTTGTCGGCAGCCGGTGGCTCGGCCGCGGCGAACTGAAATCCATCAGCCTCCTCCTACCATGCAAGACAACCAAGCGGATCGAGTCGACGCCGGCAAGGGCAACCGGGAACGGTCCATCGGCGCGATCATTGCCGAGACGAGGCACCTGACGGCTGATCAGGTCGAGAACGTCGTCGCCTATCAGAAGAAGCACGCCGTGCGTTTCGGCGAGGCCGCCGTGGCCATGGGCGTTGCGAGTGCCGACGACGTGATCTTCGCGCTGGCTCAGCAGTATCACTATCCGGTCGCATTCGACGAGCAGGCCCGGCTCAGCCAGGAACTGGTGGCGCTGAGCAAGCCCTTCTCGCGCCAGGTCGAGGCATTTCGCGACCTGCGCAGCCAGATCATCATGCGCGTCGACCCCAGCGTGGAGGGTGAGCGCCGTCCGCTGGCGGTGGTCAGCCCCGAGGTCGGTGACGGCAAGACCTTCGTGGCGGCCAATCTGGCGATCACGCTGGCGCAACTGGGCAGCCGCACGCTGCTCGTCGATGCCGACATGCGCTCGCCGCGCCTGCACGAGGTCTTCGGCCTACAGAACGCGGCCGGCCTGTCCAATATCCTGTCCGGTCGCGCCGAGAGCCAGGTCATCCAGCAAGCGCCGGGGGTGCCCAATCTGTTCGTGCTGCCGGTCGGACCGACGCCGCCCAACCCGGTCGAGCTGGTCGAGCGCCCGGCCTTCGGCCTGCTGCTCAACGAGTTGATCAGCAAGTTCGATTATGTGGTCGTCGACACCCCGGCGGCGGCCTACGGCTCGGATGCCGCGGTCATCGCCGCGCGTTGCGGTGCCGTGCTCGTCGTGGCCCGGCGTGACGAGTCGCGCGTCAAGGCGTTGGGCCAGTTGACCGCCCTGCTGCAGCAAACCCGCTCCAAGATCCTTGGCGTCCTCTTCAACGAGCATTGACGCACATGGCTTCGGGCCAGATCTTCGAGCCTTCCATGCTGCCATCGCGCTTCAAACCGCCTGAGGGCCTGGACCTGCCGGCGGCGGTCATGGTGATCGTCGGCTATCTGCTGATGTTCGCGCCGACCTTTCGCGACCTGGCGACGACGGTCTGGTTGCGCGACGAGCAGGGGCACGGCCCCCTCATCTTCGCCGTGGTGCTGTGGTTGATCTACCGCAAGCTCGAAAAGCTGCTGGCGCTGCCGTCGAGGCCGGCGTTCATCGGTGGCTCGTTGTGCCTGCTGCTGGGCCTGTGCATGTTCGTGCTTGGGCGCTCGCAGGCCGTGCAGTTGCTGGAAGTCGGCGCGCTGATTCCGATCAGTGCGGCGATGCTGCTGCTCAAGGGGACGGCGGCCTTGCGCCTGCTGTGGTTCCCGCTGTTCTTCATGCTCTTCATGGTGCCCTTGCCGGCGGCCCTGGTCGTGGCCGTGACGACGCCGCTGAAGTCAGCCGTATCGGCCATGGCCAGCGCGCTGCTCTACCATTTGGGCTACCCGATCGGCCGCAGCGGCGTCGTCCTGACCGTAGGCCCTTACCAGTTGCTGGTCGCGGACGCCTGTGCGGGCCTGAATTCCATGTTCACGCTCGAAGCGCTGGGCCTGCTGTATATGAACATCATGAACTACAAGTCCGTGCTGCGGAACTTGATCATGGCCATGATGATCGTTCCGATCTCCTTCATCGCCAACATCGTCAGGGTCTGCATCCTGGTTCTCGTCACCTACCACTTCGGTGACGAAGCGGGGCAGGGCTTCGTGCATGGCTTTGCCGGCATGGTGCTCTTCATCGTTGCGCTGACACTCATACTTGCATGCGATCACGGCTTGGCATGGGTCGGCCGCCGCTTCAAGGGTTGGGTGCTATGACCAGTCGGCGAATTGCGGCGGTCGCCATGCTGGCCATGGCTGGCTCTGCGGCGTTGGCGCAATGGGCGCGCCCGACCATCCGGGTGTCGGACCTGCGCCCCGGCTTCAAGCTGGAGCAACTGTTTCCCGAGCGCTTTGGCGACTGGGTGATCGACCCCCATGTGCCGGTCGTTCTCCCTTCGCCGGACCAGCAGGCGCTGCTGGACAAGATCTACAACCAGACCCTGGCGCGTACCTACGTGAACGGCCGTGACGAGCATGTCATGCTGTCCGTGGCCTATGGCGGCGACCAGTCGGACGGGCTGACGGTACACATTCCGGACATCTGCTATCCCGGGCAGGGCTTCAAGGTCACCGATTCCAGGGATGACCGTCTGGCCGTATCGCCGGGCTTTGTCATCCCCGTGCGACATTTGTTGACCACACTGGGGCCGCGCGTCGAGCCGGTCACCTACTGGGTCTTGATGGGTGATGAGGCAACCGTTTCCAACACCCAAAGGCGGCTGGTTGCCATCCGCTTCGGGCTCCGTCGGCTGATTCCAGAGGGCATGTTGGTGCGGGTCTCATCCATCAATCCGAACATGGACGAAGCCATCGCCCTGCATGCGCGTTTCATCGATGACCTGGTTGCAAGCGTGCCCCTGCAGGATCGCGAGCGGGTCGTTGGCAAGGTCAATTTCAACGGTTCCGAGAAGTCATGAAATCGAAAGTAGCCCTGATCACCGGCGTCACCGGCCAAGACGGCGCCTATCTCGCCGAGCTCCTGCTGTCCAAGGGCTACGAGGTGCACGGCATCAAGCGCCGCAGCAGCCTGTTCAACACCGACCGCATCGACCACCTCTACCAGGACCCGCACGTCGACAACCAGCGCTTCAAGCTGCACTACGGCGACCTGACGGACTCGACCAACCTGATCCGCATCATCCAGCAGGTCCAGCCCGACGAGATCTACAACCTCGCGGCCATGAGCCACGTGGCCGTGTCCTTCGAGGAGCCCGAGTACACCGCCAACGCCGACGGCATCGGCACGCTGCGCATCCTGGAAGCCATCCGCATCCTGGGCCTCACCAAGAAGACCCGCTTCTACCAGGCCAGCACCTCCGAGCTCTACGGCCTGGTGCAGGAAATCCCGCAGAAGGAAACCACGCCCTTCTACCCGCGCAGCCCCTACGCGGTGGCCAAGATGTACGCCTACTGGATCACGGTCAACTACCGCGAGGCCTACGGCATGTACGCCTGCAACGGCGTGCTCTTCAACCACGAAAGCCCGCTGCGCGGCGAAACCTTCGTCACCCGCAAGATCACCCGCGCCGTTGCACGCATCGCGCTGGGCCTGCAGGACTGCCTGTATCTCGGCAACATGAGCGCCCTGCGCGACTGGGGCCACGCCAAGGACTACGTCGAGATGCAATGGATGATGCTGCAGCAGGACCAGCCCGAAGACTTCGTCATCGCCACCGGCGTGCAATACAGCGTGCGCCAGTTCGTCGAATTCGCGGCCGCCGAACTCGGCATCACCATCGCCTTCGAAGGCGAGGGCGAGCAGGAAATCGGCCGCGTCGCCCAGGTCCAGGGCGACAAGGCCAAGTGCAAGGTCGGCGACGTCATCGTGCGCGTGGATCCGCGCTACTTCCGCCCCACCGAAGTCGAGACCCTGCTGGGCGACCCGACCAAGGCCAAGGACAAGCTCGGCTGGACCCCGAAGACCACGCTGCGCGAACTCGTGGCCGAGATGGTGCAGGCCGACTACACCTCCGCCCGCCGCGACAGCCTCGTCAAGCTCGCCGGCTTTCAGGCCTACGACTACAACGAATGACCCGCGGCGAATCACGATGGACAAGAACGCCAAGATCTTCGTCACCGGCCACCGCGGCATGGTGGGCTCGGCCCTCGTGCGCCGTCTCCAGCAGGGCGGCTACGGCCGCGTCATCAGCGCAGGCCGCGCCGAACTCGACCTGCTCGACCAGGCCGCCGTCCACGCCTTCCTGGCCGAGCAGCGGCCCGACTACCTCTTCATCGCGGCGGCCAAGGTCGGCGGCATCCAGGCCAACAACGTCTACCGCGCCGACTTCCTCTATCAGAACCTGATGATCGAGGCCAACCTCATCCACGGCGCCCATCTCGCGGGCGTGCAGCGGCTGATGTTCCTCGGCTCCAGCTGCATCTACCCCAAGCTCGCGCCGCAGCCGCTGCGCGAGGACAGCCTGCTGACCGGCCCGCTGGAACCCACCAACGAGCCCTACGCCATCGCCAAGATCGCCGGCATCAAGCTCTGCGAAAGCTACAACCGGCAATACGGCCGGCAGTACGTCAGCGCGATGCCGACCAACCTCTACGGCCCCAACGACAACTACGACCTCGCCAACAGCCACGTGCTGCCTGCGCTGATCCGCAAGGCCCACGAGGCCAGGCAGCGCGGCGACAGCGAGCTCGTCGTCTGGGGCAGCGGCACGCCGCGGCGCGAGTTCCTGTACGTGGACGACCTGGCCGACGCCTGCGTGCACCTGATGGAATCGGGCTCCGACGACGTGCTGACCAACATCGGCGTGGGCGAGGACGTGAGCATCCGTCAACTGGCCGAACTCGTCTGCGAGGTCGTCGGCTTCCAGGGCCGGCTCGTCTTCGATCCAGCCAAGCCCGACGGCACGCCGCGCAAGCTGATGGACGTCAGCCTGCTGGCCAGCCGCGGCTGGCGCGCGCGCACGGGCTTGCGCGAGGGCATCGCGTTGGCTTATGCGGATTTCCTGGCCCGCCAGCCCTGAACCGAGCGATGCGCCGTGACGTCCACGCTCGCCCGGCCCATGAGCGCGCCTGACGGTGCGCCGCTGCGCACGCGCGCGGTTCGGGCCGTCGCCTGGGGTTATGGCGGAAGCCTTGCGCGCATGGCCACGCAGATCGGCGCGCAGGCCATCCTCGCGCGCTTGCTGGGTCCGCAGGAATTCGGCGTCTTCTCCGCGTTGATGCTGCTGATCGGCGTCAGCGTGCTGGCCGCCGACCTTGTCAGCGCGCCGGTCATCCAGATGCCTGCGCTGGACGCCGCAGCGCTGCGCTTTGCCTGTGGGCTTCAGTGGCTGGGCTCGGCCGTGGTGGCTCTGCTCAGTCTCTTCAGCCTGCCGCTCTTCCGGGCGGCCTTTCCTCATACAGCGGGCCTTGGCCTGAGCCTCGGGCTGGTGGCCGCTGGAATCTTTGTCACGGGCTGGGGAGGGGTCTCCCTGTCGCTGCTGCGCCGCAACCTCCGCTACCGCGAGATCCAGCTCGCGCAGCTCCTTGGCTACGTCGTCGGCTATGGGCTGTGCGCCGTGCCGCTCGCCCTGGCCGGCCAGCGCAGTCACCATGTGCTCGTGCTGGCCTGGCTGGTGCAGTCCTTCGTCACCACGGGTCTGCAGTACGCCTGGGCCAGGCACCCCATAGCAGCCTCACTGCACTTCGACGGCTGGCGCCCCTTTCTTTGCTACGGCGGCGAGGTCGGCCTGGGCAATGTTGCGAACTGGGTGTCCACCAGCGTGGACCGCCTGCTCGTCGCTCGCCAGGCCGCGCCGGTGGACATCGGCTACTACAACACCATGCTCAACCTGATGTCCACGCCGGTGAGCCAGCTGTCGTCGTCGCTCAGTACCGTGGCCTTCTCGGTTTCGGCCCAGTCGGACGATGCGGCGCGGCGGCGCGGCACCCTTATCTACCTGCACCTCAGCACGCTGCTGTTCGGGCTGCTCTACGGCGTTTTCGCCGCAGCCCCCGAACTCTGGGTGGGGCTCATCTACGGCCCGCGTTGGCTCGACGGTGCCGTCTACCTGCCGCCGTTCTGCATGGCTGCCGTGAGCTTTGGCGTGTCCTCTGCCGCCAATGCCGTGCTCACGTCGGGAGGCACTGCCGGCTCATCGGCCGTCAGCCAGGTCGTTACGGCTCTGCTGCTCGCTGTGCTCGTGTGGGCATTGGTGAGTTCGTCGGTGCTGTGGGCGGCCTGGGCTGTCGCCACGGTCTATCTGCTGCGTGCCCTGCTGCTGGCCTGGCTCAGCCTGCGCCGCGTCGGCGAGCGCGGCAGCACCCTTCTGCCCACGGTTGTTCTGCCTTTGCTGCTCGCGCTCGTCCAGGTCGGCGTTTCCCAGGCGCTGACGCATGCCCTGGCGTCGCTGGGGCTGGGTGCCGGCAGCGCAAGCCTTGCCGGCCTTTGCGGCGGCCTGGCTGCCATCGTTTTGTTGCTCGTGGCGCTTCGTCGAGTGTTGCTGCCCCCGGCCTCGCTTGCCTGGTTGGCCGAAGCCTCGGGCAAGCTGCGTCGTCGCCTGGAGCGTTCATCCCCATGAACATGAAGCTGACCTTACCTTGGCGCAAGGGCGTACCCGAGTTGCCCTCCATCCACCGTCAGCCCGCCCGCGGGGCCGGCGCTGCGGCTTTCGTCGTGCCGGCGTTCGGTCTTTTCTTCGCAATCTTCTTCGGGCTGGCCGCTGCCGTGCTTCCCTGGCAGATCCTCGTCGGCATGCTCAGCCTGCCCGTGCTGCTTCTCGTCGGCATTGCAATGCCCACGGTGCTGTTTGTCGCCGCGCTGCTGCTGCTGTTCGGCGTCATGCCCGAATTCATCATGGGCGCACTGCCGCTGGGCGGGGCCACGCTGCGGCCGGCCGAACTCGTGCTGATCTTCTGTTTCGTTATTGTGCTGACGCGCTCGCTGCTCGGTGGAATCGACCTCTGGAGCTTGCTGCGCCCCTTGCGCTGGCCCCTGCTCATGCTTGGCTGCGGGGTCGTATTGGGCTTGGTCAAGGGCAAGTTGATGGCTCACAACACGCTGGCCCTGGCCGATGCCCGTCAATACGTCGGGTGGCTCGCGCTGCCCGTGGGCCTCTGGTTCACGGTGGTCTACCCGGATCGATTACAGCGCATCGTCATTGGCATTGCCTTGCTGGCCGCCACGCTGATGATTCTTCAATTCGGTCTGGGCGTGCAGCTGATCTTCGGCTTCCGCGGCGCCGAGAACCTGTCAAAGGACTTCAGCGACGTGACCCGCAGCGCCATTGGCGGCGGGCTCTTCTTCCTGGCCTATGCCGCTTACCGGCTGTTCCTGCACGTCTGCGACGGCGAGCGCTGGCGCTGGACAGCCCTGTTCGGCTCCCTGATTGCCATCGGCGGCATCGTGGCGAGCTTCAATCGCGCCATTTGGGCAGGCTTTGCGGTGGGGGCATTCCTGTTGCTCATCCTCAAGCCTCGCACCCGTCATTCGGCGGTATTGCCCGTGATTGTCCTGTTCACCTTTGCGGGCTTCGGCGCGGCGAGTTTGTTCATTGCAAAACCGCGTGCCGCAGATGCGCTTGTCGAGCGCATCACCAGCATCAATGAGGAAGGCCAACGAGGCTCGTCCCTGGGCTTTCGCTTCGATGAAAACCAGCAGGCTCTTGAGGCATTGCGGCACAGCCCGCTGGTGGGCACCGGGTTGGGCGGCGAGTACAAGAGGGTGTATCGCCAGCTGTCAACAGCGGGCGGCTTTGATATCGAAACCAGCTTCATCCATAACGGCTATTTGTCGTTGTGGCTCAAGCTGGGGGTGTTCGGCTTGGTGCTGCCGGCTGCATTGCTTGTTGTCGGTTGGCACTTGAGAACTGCGAGATTCGGCTCCAGCCAAGTGGTCGGGACGGCTGGCTTCGCCAGCTTGGTCCTCCTGCTCGTCAGCATGCTCACGAGCGCCGACCTGTCCACGTCTAGCGGTACGGCGGCGGTGGGCTGCATCCTGGCGCTGATGTTGTCGGCCCGATCCGGGGAAGAAAAAAAATCTTCCGCAGAGGCCTAATCGTTATGGGCCTGCTGAGACTCATCCTCGCTGCCGCGGTTGTGTTTGCCCACACACCATTGCACATGGCGTTGACGGGTGGTCGGTTGGCTGTCGAGGCCTTCTTCATGATCTCGGGCTTTTACGTCGCGCTGGTGTTGGAACGCAATTACCGCCGCCCAAGCGATTTCTACGTCAATCGCTATCTGCGCCTAATGCCCATCTACGTGGTGGTGTCCGCTGCGAGCCTGGCGTCCTGGTTGGTGATAGGCATCAAACCCTTTCCGGAAAGCGCCGCTCCGCTCTCAGAATTCAGTCCGTCGGCCATTGGTTTCCTGCTGTTGACCAACATGACCGTGTTCTTCCAGGACATGACCATGTTCATGTGCGATGGGGGGCACGGCCTGCATTGGGTCAGCGATTTCCGGACTTGTTATCCGCCGCTCTATGGCGCGCTGCTCATCCCTCAGGCTTGGTCGCTAGGCGTCGAGATTGCGTTCTATGCGTTGGCCCCCTGGCTGCTGCGTCTGCGCAGTTCCGGGCTTGTCGCGATCTGCGTGGCGTCCATGTCTCTGAAGGTCGGGCTCTTCGCGGCTGGGCTCTGGCACGACCCTTGGGACTACCGCTTTTTCCCCGCTGAGCTTTTTCTCTTCCTGACAGGGGCGCTCGCCTATCGCTGGCGCGACAGTTTCACCGTGCTTGGTGAGATGTGGCAGCCCAGGACCAAGGTGATTGGTGTCATCGGGTTCGCGCTTGTGTTCAGCCGGCTGCCGTTCGGTGGAGGTTTCTACTGGTTGTTTCTTGGCGCCCTCTTTTTGAGCTTGCCCGCGCTGTTGCGGTTTTCGTCGGACCATGCCTGGGATCGGCGTATCGGGGAGGTGTCCTACCCGCTGTATTTGTCCCATGTACTGGTGATCGGCTGGCTGCACTACGCGAGCTTGGACCTCGGAGAATGGAGTTTTTCGCTGATAGCGCTTGCGACTGCATTCGTGCTGTCGTATTCGCTGTATAGGCTTGTCGATATTCCAATGGAACGCTTGAGGGCGGCGCGTCGCCGTCGTGATGTACAGCCGCGGGCGACTGAGCTGCGGAGCCTCGCATGATCTCAGTCATCACCTGCACCTGGAACAGCATGGCCACGCTGCCTCAGACCGTAGCATCCGTGCTGGCCCAGAAGAACGCGTCGTTCGAGCACATCGTCGTGGACGGCGGCTCCACCGACGGCACTTTGGAATATCTGCGCGAACTGCCCCATTCGCCTGTCATCCTGGAAGGCGTTGGGGGCGGCATCGCAAAGGCGATGAATGCAGGCGCGGAAGCCGCGCGGGGCGAATACCTCTGCCACTTGCACTCGGACGACTATTTTTTGCACGAGCGCGTGCTGCAGCGCGTCGATGAGCATTTCGCGGCGAGCCGGTCTGACTGGTTGTTCGGACGCATCCTGTTCGACAGCGACGGAGCCCTGCTGCCCGAGCCTTTCATCGTGCCGGAATACAGCTACGACAGACTGCTCAGGCGGAATTTCGTGCCTCATCCCGCCACGTTCGTCCGTACCGCCCTATTCAGGGAACTGGGTGGCTTTCGCACCGACCTCAAGTACGCGATGGACTATGAGTTCTTCCTGCGCCTGGGACAGCGCGCGCAACCGTTGGCGCTGAAGGAGGCCCTTTCGGTGTTTCGTGTCCATGCCGGCAGCACGACGGTGAAGAACCAACTGGCCTCCTTCGAGGAAGACCATGCCGTCAGACTGCGCTATGCCGGCCGATCCTGGCCCGAGCAGTTCATGCACGCTGCGCGCTATCGAGTGCGTCGCCGGCGCCTGCTGGTTCAATTGGCTAAAGACTGAGGGCGGAGGCAGACATGCGCATCCTGCTTTCAGCGTTTGGTTTCGGCCCGGATGAAGGGAGCGAGTCTGGCGGTGCCTGGCGCTGGGCCAACGAACTGGCCAGGACCCATGATGTCGTGGTGGTCACTGACGGCCACAACCTGCGCCGGATCGGCGCCAAGGTGGCCGAGTTGAAGCAGCCGCGGCTCACGGTGCTGTATTACCGGCCGTGGTGGATCACGCGGATGCGCGTCACGAGCAAGACCTCGCAGTTCGTCTTTGGCCAGTGGCAGTTCGGGCTGATGTTCTACGCGCGCAAGCTGCACCGAGAGCAACCGTTCGACCTTTGCCATCACATCTCCTACGGCGCCTTCCGCCAGGCCTCCTGGCTGGGCTTCGTCGGCCCGCCCTTCGTGTTCGGCCCGGTGGGGGGGGGCGAAGACGCGCCCTGGCGGCTGAAGCGCAGCTTCCCACGCGGCGAGAAGCAGCGCGAGCTGGCCCGTTCGCTGGTGAACCGGCTGGCCACGGCCAACCCGCTGTGGCACTGGGCGTTGTCGCGGACGGACCTGGTGTTCGCTCGCACCGAGGAAACCAAGGCTCGGCTGCCGCGAGCCGTGCGGCTGCGCACGCTGGTGGCCCAGGAGACTGGCGCGCCCCACGGCTTGCTGCCCATCGCCCGCGCACCCGAGGAGGGGCAGCGCATCGAACTGATGTTCGCGGGCCGGCTGCTGGGGCTCAAGGGGGTGCAGTTCGCCCTTCGTGCGGTTGCCCTGCTGCGCGACCGCGGCGCCTCCGTGAGGTTGACCGTCATCGGCAGCGGCCCGATGGAGGCGGCGCTGCAGGCCCTCGCGCAGTCCCTGCGCCTGAGTGCGGGCGAGTTGGCTTTCATCCCCTTCCTGCCGCAGCAGGAGTTGTTTGCTTGTTATGCCGCCGCGCATGTGTTCGTCTTCCCCAGCCTGCGGGATGCGGGCGGCAACGTCGTCCAGGAGGCCTTGTCGGCCGGGGTGCCCGTGGTGTGCCTGAAGCTGGGAGGGCCGCCGAGCTTTGTCGACGCGAGCTGCGGCGTCGTCGTGCCCGCGCGCGACGCGCGCGACGAACAGGAACTGGTCGTCCGGCTGGCCGATGCCATCCAGTCCGTGACGGCCTCGGATGCGCATTGGCAGCGGCTGCACCAAGGCGCGCTGGCCCGTGCCGAGCAAATGACCTGGGAGCGGCAGATCGCTCGCATCCAGGCCGAGATCCACCGTGTTTTGCGCCTGCCCCAGGGCTTTGGCGACCTGCGCGCGAAGGATCAACCATGACCCTGCCGGCCCGGCCGCTGATCAGCGTTTGCGTTTGCACCTTCCGCAGGCCTGAAGGCCTGCAGCGCCTGCTGGCCACGCTGCGTGCGATCGTCATTCCGGACGGCGTTGCGCTGGAGCTGGTGACGGTGGACAACGATGCCGGCGCTTCCGCGAAGGCCGTGTTCGACCGCATCACCGCCGATTGGCCCTGGCCTGCGAGGTATGTGGTGGAAGCGCACCCCGGCGTGGGCCATGCGCGGGCGCGCTGCGTGGAGGAGGCCCGCGGCGACTGGATCGCCTACATCGACGACGATGAATGGGCCGAGCCGCAATGGCTGCAGGCGCTGTGGCAGACGCGCACGGCCCTGGAAGCGGATGGCGTGTTCGGCCCCGTGCTGGCGAGCTATGAAACGACACCACCCGAATGGTTGCTGCGCAGCCGCGTGTACGAACGGCCGCGCCGGGCCACGGGCACGCAACTGCATTGGTCGCAGTGCGCGAGCGGCAATGTGCTGTTCCGCCGCCAGTTGTCCGTGGACGTCGGCGGCTTCGACCCTGCCTTTGCGCAATCGGGCTCGGAGGACTGTGATTTCTTCTGGCGCTGCCTGGACGTTGGCGCGCGTTTTGTCTGGTGCGACGAAGCCGTGGCGCACGAGGCCGTGCCGCCGCACCGCATGACCCGGGCCTATCTGCGCCGACGGGCCTATCTGGAAGGCCAGAACTACGTTCGTCTGCATGCCCATCGCAAGGGCCGGACGACCTATCTGCTCTTCGCACTGCGGGGGTTGGTGATCGTGCTGCTGTTGGCCCCGCTGATTTATGGCGCGCGCCTGCTGCGTGTCACAGACATGTTTCTTTACGAGGGGAAACTCCAGGGCGGACTAGGCAAGGTGCTGGCGGCTTGGACACCCGTGAGTCGCGAGTATGGGGCGAGCTCATCGAAGCCGCCGGGTTCACAAGGTTAGGAACATGTGCGGAATCAATGGCTGCCTGACGCGGCTCGCGGCAAGGCAGGGAGAACTGGGCGAACGCGTCGCCGCGATGAATGCGGCCATCGCCCACCGGGGCCCGGATGGCAGTGGAGTGTTCGAGCGCGAAGGCGTGGCGCTCGGCCACCAGCGGCTGGCCATCATCGACCTGAGCAACGCCGGGGCCCAGCCCATGCGCAGCCGCGACGGCGCGCTGACGCTGGTGTTCAACGGCGAGATCTACAACTACCTGGAACTGATGCAGGAGCTGCAGGCCCTGGGTTGCGAGTTCCAGTCTCACAGCGATTCCGAGGTCATCCTGCATGCCTATCGCACATGGGGCGAGGGCTGTGTGCGCCGCTTCAACGGCATGTGGGCGTTCGCGATCTGGGACGAGGCCGAGCGCAAGCTGTTCGCGTCGCGCGACCGCCTGGGCGTGAAGCCTTTCTTCTACGTCGAGAGCGAGCAGGAGCTTCTGTTCAGCAGCGAGATCGCCGGCCTGCGTGCGGTCAAGCCCTTGAACCGGGCCAATCTCGCGAAGCTGCACGACTATCTCGCCTATGGCTATCGCACGAACAATGGCGAGACCATGTTCGAAGGCGTGCGCGAGCTGCTGCCTGGGCACGAGATGGTCTGGCGCCTCGAAGGGCGTGGCGCCGAAAGGCGGCGCTACTGGAACCTCGACGCGACCCATGTGGCGCTGCCGCCCCCGGCAGAGCGTGCGGACATGTTTGCCGACCTGCTGCGCGACGCGGTGCGGCTGCGCTTTCGCAGCGACGTGCCGGTGGCGCTGCTGCAAAGCGGCGGCATCGATTCCTCGGTCATCTGCACCATCGTCAACGACGAGATCGACGCAGGCCACCTCGGGAGCCTGGAGACGGTGACGGCATTCACCGCCACGCACCCGGGACATGCCTACGACGAGGCCGCCAACGTGCGTGCACTGATGGGCACCTGCCCGCATATCCGCTCGGTGGAGCTCACGCCGGGTGGCGAGGCGCTGGCCCAGGACTTCCGGGCCTATGTCCGGGCGATGCAGGAGCCCATGAGCAGTGCGCCGTCGTATGCTCACTGGAAGCTCATGCAGGCGGTGAGGGCCCAGGGCATCAAGGTCGTGATCAACGGGCAGGGCGCCGACGAGGCACTCGCCGGCTACGGCTACTACATCCGCGGCTACCGGATGCTGGACCTGTTGCAGACCCACTCGGGCGCGGCCTGGGCGGAAGCCAAGGCGATCCGCGGCAACATGCCCTTCGGTTGGGGCGGCCTGCTGACGCAGACCGTGAAGGCCATGCTGGGCCGGCGCCTGGCGTCCCAGTTGCGCGCGCGTTTCGTGGAGGGGTCTTCGGCGATGCTGAGCCCCGAGTTCAGGCGGGCGCACGATGGCTATCTGCCTGACCTGCCGATGGCTGGCGGGGGCCGCAACCTGGACCGGCATCTGCGCGGCCAGCTCCACGACTACGGCTTCAACCAGATCCTGCACTACGAGGACCAGTCCTCGATGAGCCAGGGCATCGAGATCCGCTCGCCCTTCGTCGACTACCGGCTGATGGAACTGGCCTTCTCGCTTCCGGACGAGGACAAATTCTCGGGTGGCATTACGAAGAAAATTCTTCGCGATGCCTTCCGTCCCCGCGTGCCCCGGCAGATCATCGATTCCAAGTTGAAGCTGGGATTTGCGACGCCGTTTGCCGACTGGCTCAAGGGGGCCGCGCTCCAAGCCTTCGTCCGGGAACTCGTCAACTCGCCAAGTTTCAAGCAGCGCAGCTTGTGGCGGGCCGGGCCGCTGGCCGCGAAGCTCTCGGACCCTCAAGCCGCGCTGCAGGGCTTCCCGGCGTGGCGCTTCATCATGGCCGCGCTATGGCTTGATGAATTCGGTATCACCAATGCTTGAGGCGTTTCCTTGAGCCTATTTTCGGCGGCCGCCCTGAAGGCGGGTTTGCGTCGGCTTGCGACGCGCTGGCGGGTCTGGCGGCACCCTTCGATCCGCAGCGTCGGCGACGGTCTGCACATTGGTAAGGGCTGCCGCTTCTGGGCGGCAGAGGGCATCCACTTCGGGCGCCAGTGCTATGTCGGCAAGGATGTGGTCATCGAAACGAATGCGCGCATCGGTGATTTTGCGCTCATTGCGAGCCGTGCCGCTTTCGTCGGTCGCCACGACCATGGAACGGATCGTCTTGGCGTGCCGATGCGCTTCGGGCCTTGGGTTGGCAGCAAGGATGCGGCGCCAGAGGTCAGGCGTGAAGGCATCGTGGTCGAAGACGATGTCTGGATCGGGTTTGGCGCCGTCGTCCTGTCAGGCGTCCGCATCGGCCGTGGTGCCATCGTCGCTGCGGGGACGGTCGTGACCCGCGATGTGGTGCCCTATGAAATCGTCGCTGGTGTGCCTGCCCGGTCGGTCGGGCGTCGATATGGCGATGCGTTCGCGCGCCATCGCCACGAGGCGATGATGGCCGCCGGGCGCTTCGAGTTTTCCGAGCTTGGATATGAACACTGGGTGGTCGAGCCCGGAGCAGTCGAATGAATGTCAAACGCCCCCAGGTCGCCGTGCTGCAGCACCGACTTCTTCATTACCGCCTCGGCTTGTTCGAGCAATTGCGCTTGGCTTGTGAGGCTCGCGGTCTTGATCTGCACTTGATCCATGGTGATGCAACGCCGAATGAGGCAGTGCGCAAGGACACAGGCACGCTGCCTTGGGCCACGCAGATCAAGAACCGAGTCTGGAACATCGGTGGCAGGGATCTCCTGTGGCAACCGTTTCGCAATGAGGTGCGGGGCTTTGATCTGGTTGTCCTGATGCAGGAAAGCCGTTTGCTGTCCAACTACCCCTGGCTGTTTGGCTGGGGCCCCAAGGCAACCCGTGTGGGCTATTGGGGCCACGGCCGGAATTTTCAGAGCGATGCGCCTGATGGCTGGCGGGAGCGTTGGAAAGGCAAGCTGTTGACCTCGGTGGACTGGTGGTTTGCCTATACCGACATGACAGCGTCGATCCTCACTCAGGCGGGGTTCCCGTCGAGCCGTGTGACCGTCTTGAACAACGCCATCGACAACCGCAGCTTCGAGGCCGACCTGGCGTCCGTGCCCGACGACGAGGTTCGCAGCCTGAGGGCGTCGATCGGCGCGGCAGACGGCGCCTGCGTGGGCCTGTATTGCGGCTCGCTCTATCCGGACAAGCGGCTCGAACTGATGATCGACGCCTGCGAAAAGGTCGTTGCCAAGCACCCGGGGTTCCGCATGGTGGTCATTGGAGACGGCCCGAGCCGTCCGCTGCTGGAGGGGGTGATGAACAAACCCTGGTTTCACTGGGCGGGCGCACAGCGCGGCCGGCAGAAGGCGGCGTGGTTCCGTGCGTCGCAGCTCTTTCTGAACCCGGGCCTGGTCGGGCTGCACATCCTGGACAGCTTTGTTGCCGGTGTGCCGATGATCACGACGCGCGATGCCAAGCACAGTCCGGAGGTCGCCTATCTGCGCGACGGCGTGAACGGGCTGGTCACCGACGGCACGGCGGATGCGTACGCCGCGGCCGTCCAGGCGCTGGTGGAGGAGCCGGCCCGCCGCGAGGCGCTCGCCACCCAGGCGAAGGCCGACGCGGGCCACTACACGCTGGATGCGATGGTGGAGCGCTTTGCCGACGGGCTGGCCGCCTGCGTGGTGGCGCCCCGTAAGCGCTGATCAGAGCGCCCGGATGCGAGTGGTGAAGGTGGCGTCCACGCCAACCGCCTCCAGATAGATGGCGTTGCGGGTGCTCGGCAGCGGCGTGCTCGGCGCGGTGGCCCTGTAGACGCTGTGGCCGGCGGGGCCGGTGAAGCTGATCTCGTAGGCCTTGCCGCCGCAGTTCAGCCGGGCCGACCAGGCGGCCTGCGCGGTCTGCCGGGTCACGCCGGTCCAGTATTTGAAGCCGGGCGCGCCGCTCGGCGCCGCCGCCGCGCTGGCCGTGCCGGCACGCGGGTCGCTGACCTGCACGCCACACGTGGTGTTGAACACGATCGCGAGGCGCCTGGCCGTTGCGCCGGGCTGGCTGAGCGTGAGGCGCGTGGTCTCGCTGAAGCCGGAGGCATCCACCTTGTAGGTGCGGCGGGCGCCGGCGTCGCTGCGGTACCTGGCCTGCAGCACGTCGAGGCTGGCGGCCATGGGGTCGAAGGACTTGACCTCGCCCATCGTGTAGCCGTCGGGGCCCTGGCCGTCGACCAGCGGCACGTTGTTGCCCAGTCCCTGCGAGAAATACTCGAGATGCACGGGGGAACCGTAGGAGCTGGAGGTGCCGGCGTCCCGCGTGATGTTCGTGCCGCCCTGGGCCAGTTCGTAATTCAGGGCTTCGGCCTGCGCATGGGCCTGGGTCTTCTGGCCGTAATGGATGAAGGCCTGCCACGCGCCGGCCCGCAGGCTGGTGAAGCCGATGTCGGGCGAATAGATGGTCTGTGGTGAAGGCAATTGCGGATCACTGGCCGGTGGCGTCGGGGCATCCGACAGGCGGGCCCAGGTCCTGACCACCGATGCGTACTGCATGCCGATGGTCGTCGGCACATGGCGGTAGAGCGCGCCGTGCGTGGGCTTGTCGACCGGCGCAACGGCAGACCGCGTGTCGTTCGGGCTGGGCAGGCTGCCGTCGTCGAAGCGGTAGAGCACCGGGGCCAGCAGCATGCGCTGCACCATGGGGGCGTATTTCGCGACGACATCGCCGCGGCCATTGATCGCCGCGATATCGAACAGCCGTGCCAGCGCGAGCAGCACGTAGTTGTTGTAGGCGAACGAGCCTTCGTACCAGATGCCGTCGGTGGTGACGCCCTGGGCCATGACGGCGGCCACGCCGCGCGGGCCGTTGAGCCCGGCATCGGTCCAGGTGGCATTGCCCAGCTCCATGCCGATCGCGGCGGTGGCCACGGCGCACCAGAGGTTCATGTTGTTGAGGCTGCCCCAGGAATAGGCCTGGAGGTTGGTGGCGAGCGGCAGGAACAGCCCGTCGCGCCACTTGGCCTTGCGCGCCGCCGTCACATAGGGCGCGAGCGCATGGGCGGTCTCCAGCATGCTCAGCACCGTGGTGGCTTCATCCAGCGTCTGGCCGAACATGCGTGAGTTGCCGATGGCCGTCCGCAGCGGCCACTTGCCGTAGTTGTCGGCATAGAAGTCGAGCTGGCTGGCTGCGGTCTCGGCCATCCTGTCGTCGCCGGTGACCTGGTAGAGGCGCGCGGCGTCCAGCGCGTAGCCGATGTTGACCTGACGCAGGATCGCGACCC
This sequence comes from Pelomonas aquatica, assembly GCF_026712205.1. Classification (GTDB taxonomy): domain Bacteria; phylum Pseudomonadota; class Gammaproteobacteria; order Burkholderiales; family Burkholderiaceae_C; genus Pelomonas; species Pelomonas aquatica. Next base: position 150,428 of record NZ_JAPPUW010000002.1, on the reverse strand, counting down.
AGGCCGCCTTGAAAGCCCTTTGCCGGTCCGTGGTGCCGGCAGCGGGCTCGGCGTTGTCGTCGGACCATGGCAGCGCGGCCCCGGTCTGCAGATCGACGTAGTCGTTGGGCAGGCCCGCCACCAGGTCCGCACGGTCTCGGGGTTGGCCGAACCAGTGGTCCACCGCCGCGCGCTTCTGGTTGAGCCAGGTGGCCCAGTCGCTGTCGCTGGCAATGGTCTTGCGTGCACGGGCCCAGTTTTCGGTGGCGGTCCGCACGGGCAGCAGCAGTCCGCCCGACTTCAGCAGGCTGTCGACCTGGGTGCTGGCGAGGCTCGCGGTGAGGGCGGCCTGCTGGCTGGCGCCGACAGCTGTCGCAGCGGTGGCGAGGCCTGCCGGCGGCGAGGTGCCCGCGACGGTTGGAGCCGCTGCGGTTGACCTGACGGCGACTGCCGGGGCGGTGGCCGCGGCGGCGTTGGCCGTCGGCGTCGCCGCAGCCTTGGTTGGCGGCGTGGGGGGGAGGCTGGTCCGGGTGGCTGAAGCCGGCTTGGCCAAGGCGGTGCTGGCGGCCGGGTCGGGTGCCGATGCACCGGAAGCAGCGGTATCGGCCGCATTCGCAACGCGCGTCATGCCAGCGGCGGCCGCGGCCGCGGCGTCGGCTGCAGTGGATTGGGGCTTGGCTTCGCTGCTGGGCGAGCCGCCTCCGCAGGCGGCCAGGGCGAGCGTCGTCAGCAGGGCGCCGGCGAGGTCGTGCATGGTGTGGCGGGGGGGCTCGACCTGGGAGCTTGCAATATTCATGGTGGTGGGCCGGTTGCGGTGGACGGCGGCGGAAGGAAGCAGGGGCCGGGCTGAAGAATCGTCCCTGTGGCATCGGCACGGCTGCCGTAATGGCGCGGCCGCGGACGCTGGTGCGAAACGCGGCTCAGCGCCCGGCGGGCCGCATCAGATCCCGGAGCACATAGCCGATGAAGAGCGTATTGCCGACGAGGTAGCGGCGCCAGAGCCGGCCGGGTTCCTGGCAGAGCCGGTACAGCCATTCCAGGCCGTGATCGCGCATCCAGCGCGGCGCCTGCGACTTGGTACCGGCGATCAGCGCAAACGCGAGGCCCACGCCAATGGAGACGGGTTTCAACTGCCGTTGATGGGCGTCCATCCAGAACTCCTGTTTGGGACAGCCCAGCCCGACGAAGACGACGGCGGCGCCGGATCGGTTGATGGTGTCGGTGATTTCCTGGTCGAACGCAGGTTCCGCGGGAAGCATGGGTGGCGACACGGCGCCTGCAATCTTCAGCGCCGGAATTCGCTGGAGCAACCGCGCCTGCATCAGCGTCAGCTCGTCCGGCGTGCCGCCATAAAGAAAGACGCTCAGGCCCCGCTTGGCAGCCGCCTCGCAAACCGCCAAGACCAGCCCCGGGCCATAGACGCGGCTGGCTTCGGCGTGTTGACGCAGCCGCTTCAGGGCCCAGACGAGGGGCATGCCATCGGTGACGACGGCAACGGCGCCGCGCATCAGCGCGGCGAGCTGCGGTGTGCGTTTGGCGCGGGTCAGCATGTCGACATTGGCCACGCACACCAGCCCGCCCTGTCGGCACGCTCCTCGCTCGCAGATGGCCTCCACCGCGGAGCCCGTATCGCCCACATCGACGCGAACGCCGAATAGTTCCGTCGGTTGGAGGGGGCGATGCAAGGTCGATGGCGGCATGGCAGATGTGGATGTTAGGTCCGGCCCGTTGGCATCGTGTGAAACGTCGATGCCGCGCCTGCCGTGTGGCAGGCGCCGGAACCGCCTGTTCAGGCGGGCGACGACCACTGCCGGCCAGACCGGGTGGGCCAGAATAGTGGCCGCGGCGATGCCGCGTTCCTCCTCACTTCGGGATGCCCCTTTGAAAGTCCTCGTCACCGGCGCCGCCGGCTTCATCGGCATGCATGTCAGCCAGATCCTGCTGGCGCGCGGCGATCAGGTCGTCGGCCTGGACAACCTGAACGACTACTACTCGCCCCAGCTCAAGCACGACCGGCTCGCACGGCTGACGGACAAGCCCGGTTTCAGCTTCGTGAAGATGGACGTGGCGGATCGTGAAGGCATGGCCCGGCTGTTTGCCGAACAGCGCTTCGACCGCGTCGTGCACCTGGCCGCCCAGGCCGGCGTGCGCTATTCCATCGAGAACCCGCACGCCTATATCGACAGCAATATCGTCGGCTTCACGAACATCCTGGAAGGCTGCCGCCACGGCGGCGTGCAGCACCTGGCCTATGCGTCCAGCTCCAGCGTCTACGGCGGCAACACGCTGATGCCCTTCTCCGAGCATCACAGCGTCGACCACCCCATCAGCCTCTACGCCGCGACGAAGAAGGCCAACGAGCTGATGGCCCACACCTATTCCCATCTGTTCGGCCTGCCAACGACGGGCCTGCGCTTCTTCACGGTCTACGGGCCCTGGGGCCGGCCGGACATGGCGCTGTTCCTGTTCACCAAGGCCATCATCGAAGGGCGGCCGATCAACGTGTTCAACCACGGCCGAATGATCCGCGACTTCACCTATATCGACGACATCGCCGAGGGCGTCGTGCGCGTGCTGGACCGCACCGCGACGGCCGACCCCGGCTACGACCCCGACCGGGCCGACCCGGCGCGCTCCAGCGCACCGTATCGCGTGTTCAACATCGGCAACCATGCGCCGATCGAGCTGATGAGCTTCATCGAGGCCATCGAGCAGGCCGTCGGCCGCGAGGCGGTGAAGAACTTCATGCCGATGCAGGACGGCGACGTGCCGGCCACGCATGCGGACGTGGAGGAGCTGGCGGCGTGGACGGGCTTCCGCCCCGCGATGCCGGTGCCCGAGGGCATCCAGCGCTTCGTCGCCTGGTACCGGGACTACTACAAGGTCTGACCTCCACGCCCCTGTCACGCACCGGCGTTACAAACGCATGAACCGCTTCTGAGCAAGGACGAGCAATGAAAGTCACCGCGATCGGCACCGGCTATGTCGGCCTGGTCACAGGCGCCTGCCTGGCCGAGATGGGCAACCATGTGGTCTGCCTGGACGTGAACCCGGAGAAGATCCGCATCCTGAACGAGGGCGGCATCCCCATCCATGAGCCGGGGCTGGAGGAGGTGGTGAAGCGCAACGTGGCCGCGGGCCGCCTGCAGTTCACGACCGATGTCGACATGGCCGTGCAGCACGGCACGCTGCTCTTCATCGGCGTGGGCACGCCGCCGGACGAGGACGGCTCGGCCGACCTGCAATACGTCGTGGCCGCGGCCCGCTCCATCGGCCAGCGCATGACGGACTACAAGGTCATCGTCGACAAGAGCACGGTGCCGGTGGGCACGGCCGACAAGGTGCGCGCGGCGGTCAAGGAAGAACTGGTCAAGCGCGGCCTGGGCGACATGTCCTTCGCCGTGGTGTCCAACCCCGAGTTCCTGAAGGAAGGCGCGGCCGTCGAGGACTTCATGAAGCCGGACCGGGTCGTCGTCGGCTCGGACGACGAGCAGGCCACGCTGCTGATGCGCGCCATCTACTCGCCCTTCAACCGCACCCAGGACCGCATGCTGGTGATGGATGTGCGCAGCGCCGAGCTGACCAAGTACGCGGCCAACGCGATGCTGGCCACGCGCATCAGCTTCATGAACGAGCTGGCCCTGCTGGCCGAGAAGGTCGGCGCCGACATCGACCTGGTGCGCCGCGGCATCGGCAGCGACACGCGCATCGGCTACCAGTTCCTCTACGCCGGCACGGGCTACGGCGGCTCCTGCTTCCCCAAGGACGTGAAGGCGCTGGTGAGGACGGCGGCCGACACCGGCATCCCGCTGAAGGTGCTGACGGCCGTGGAAGAGGCCAACGAGCGCCAGAAGCGCGTGCTGGTGGACAAGGTGGTCGAGCGCTTCGGCGCGGACCTGAAGGGCCGCCGCTTCGCTGTCTGGGGCCTGGCCTTCAAGCCCAATACCGACGACATGCGCGAGGCGCCGTCCCTGGTCGTCATCGACGAGCTGACCCGGCGCGGCGCGACGGTGGCGGCCTACGACCCGGTGTCCATGGCCGAGGCGGCCCGCGTGCTGGGTCCGCGCGACGACGTGAGCCTGGTCGAGCGCGCCGAGGCCGCGCTGCAGGGCGCCGACGCGCTGCTGATCGTGACCGAGTGGAAGGAGTTCCGCACGCCGGACTTCGACGCGATCAAGGGCACGCTGAAGGCACCCGTCGTCTTCGACGGCCGCAATCTCTACGACCCCAAGCTGATGAAGGCGCTGGGGATCGAATACCGGGGCATCGGCAGGGGTTGATCAGTCGAAGGTCTTGGCTTCGGCCAGCAGCGGGGCCGCGACGTCCTTGGCCGACAGCTGGGGCGTGATGCCGTCCAGCGGCCAGGCCACGCCGATGCTGGGGTCGTCCCAGCGCACGGCGCCCTCGCATTCGGGGGCATAGCGGCCGCTGGTCTTGTAGAGGAAGTCCGCCGTCTCGCTGACGACGACGAAGCCGTGGGCGAAGCCGGGCGGGATCCACATCTGGCGGTGGTTCTCGGCGGACAGCTCGAAGCCGACCCAGCGGCCGAAGTTGGGGCTGGCGCGACGCATGTCCACGGCCACGTCGAAGACGGCGCCGGACACGCAGCGCACCAGCTTGCCCTGGGCATGCGGGGCCAGCTGGTAGTGCAGGCCGCGCAGCACGCCGCGCGCGGAGCGGGAGTGGTTGTCCTGCACGAAATGCACGTCCTGGCCCAGCGCGGCGTTGAAGCGCGCCTCGTTCCAGCTCTCCATGAAGAAGCCGCGGGCGTCGCCGAAGACCTTGGGTTCGATCAGCAGGACTTCGGGCAGGGCGGTGGGGGTGATTTGCATCGGGATCAGAAGGCCTTGTCGGTCAGCAGCTTGAGCAGGTATTGGCCATAGCCGTTCTTGGCCAGCGGCTGGGCCAGGGCCTGGAGCTGCTCGGCGTCGATCCAGCCCGAGCGGAAGGCGATTTCCTCGGGGCAGGCCACCTTCAGGCCCTGGCGCTTCTCCAGCGTCGCGATGAACTGGCCGGCCTCCAGCAGGCTGTCGTGGGTGCCGGTGTCCAGCCAGGCATAGCCGCGGCCCATGATCTCGACATTGAGCTGGCCCTGGCGCAGGTATTGCGCGTTGACGTCGGTGATCTCGAGCTCGCCGCGCGCGCTGGGCTTGATGCCGGCCGCGATGTCGCAGACCTGCTCGTCGTAGAAATACAGGCCCGTGACGGCGTAGTGGCTCTTCGGGGCCTTGGGCTTTTCTTCGATGGACAGCGCGCGCTGGGCCGCGTCGAACTCGACGACGCCGTAGCGCTCCGGGTCGTGGACGTGGTAGGCGAAGACGCTGGCGCCCGTGGCCTGACTCGTCGCGCTGCCGAGCAGGCCGGCGAAGTCGTGGCCGTAGAAGATGTTGTCGCCCAGCACCAGCGCGCTGGGCGAGTCGCCGACGAAGTCGCGGCCGAGGATGAAGGCCTGGGCCAGGCCGTCGGGGCTGGGCTGCACGCAATAGCTGATGCGGATGCCCCAGCGCGAGCCGTCGCCCAGCAGGGCCTCGAAGCGCGGCGTGTCCTGCGGCGTGCTGATCAGCAGGATGTCGCGGATGCCCGCCAGCATCAGCGTGCTGAGCGGGTAATAGACCATGGGCTTGTCGTAGACCGGCAGCAGCTGCTTGCTGACGGCCAGCGTGGCCGGGTGCAGCCGCGTGCCGGAGCCGCCGGCGAGGATGATGCCCTTGCGGTGTTTCATGGCGGGCCTTTCAGAGGATTTCGTTCAACATGCGCTCCACGCCCTGCTGCCAGTGCGGCAGCCGCAGGCCGAAGCGCTGCTGCAGCTTGGCCGTGGACAGGCGGGAGTTCAGCGGGCGCCGGGCGGGCGTCGGGTAGTCGCTCGTGGGGATGCCGAGGATCTGCTCGGGCGCGACCTTGATCGCGACGCCGCGGGCGCGCGCGAATTCGATGACGAAGCGGGCGTAGTCGTGCCAGCTCACTTCACCGCCGGCGACGGCGTGGTAGGTGCCGGTGAGTGCCGGGTTCACGCGGGCCGCGCGCAGCATATGGGTCGTCAGGTCGGCCAGCAGGTCGGCGCCGGTGGGCGCGCCGATCTGGTCCGCGATGACCTTGAGCTGATCGCGCTCGGCCGCCAGGCGCAGCATGGTCTTGGCGAAGTTGCCGCCGCGCGCCGCATAGACCCAGCTGGTGCGCAGGATCAGGTGCTGGCAGCCGCTGGCGCGGACGGCGTCCTCGCCCTCGGCCTTGGTGCTGCCATACACGCTCAGCGGCGCGACGGGGGCTTCCTCGTCGCGCGGCTGGCTGCCGCTGCCGTCGAAGACATAGTCGGTCGAGTAGTGCACGAAGAGCGCGCCCAGGCGCTTGGCCTCGATGGCCAGCAGAGCCGGCGTGGCCGCGTTGATCCGGCGCGCCAGCTCGGGCTCGCTCTCGGCCTTGTCGACGGCCGTGTGGGCCGCAGCGTTGACGATGACCTGGGGGGCCAGCGCCTGCACCCGGGACAGCAACTGGTCGGGCTGCGTGAAGTCGGCGCCGTCGTCGAAGTCCAGCGCCACGACGTCGCCGGCCACGGCGAGCGATCGTTGCAGTTCCCAGCCGACCTGGCCGCCCTTGCCGAGCAGAAGAATCTTCATCGCGTCACCCGTACTGCCTGGCCACCCAGTCGCGGTAGGCGCCGCTCTGCACGCGGGCGACCCAGTCGGGGTGGTCCAGATACCACTGCACCGTCTTGCGGATGCCGGTCTCGAAGGTCTCGGCGGGGCGCCAGCCGAGCTCACGCTCGATCTTGCGCGCGTCGATGGCGTAGCGGCGGTCGTGGCCGGGGCGGTCCTTCACATAGGTGATGAGGCGCTCGTAGGGACCGTCGGCTGCAGGGCGGAGCTCGTCGAGCAGCGCGCAGACCGTCTTGACGATGTCGATATTGGCCTGCTCGTTCCAGCCGCCGATGTTGTAGGTCTCGCCGACACGGCCACCGGCCAGCACGGCGCGGATGCCGCTGCAGTGGTCGGTCACGTAGAGCCAGTCGCGGATCTGCTGGCCGTCGCCATAGACGGGCAGGGGCTTGCCGGCGAGCGCGTTGACGATCATCAGCGGGATCAGCTTCTCGGGAAAGTGATAGGGCCCGTAGTTGTTCGAGCAGTTCGTCGTGACGACGGGCAGGCCGTAGGTGTGGTGCCAGGCCCGCACGAGGTGGTCGCTGGCGGCCTTGCTGGCCGAGTAGGGGCTGTTGGGCTCGTAGGGATGGGTCTCGGCGAAGGGCGGGTCCGCGGGCTTCAGCGAGCCATAGACCTCGTCGGTCGAGACGTGGTGGAAGCGCCAAGCCGCCTTGGCGTCGCCCTCCAGCGAACTCCAGTAGGCCCGGGCGGCTTCCAGCAGCGTGAACGTGCCGTCGACGTTCGTCTTCATGAAGGCGCCGGGGCCCTGGATGGAGCGGTCCACATGGCTCTCGGCCGCGAAATGCACGATGGCGCGCGGCTGGTGCGTGGCCAGCAGGCCGTCGACGAGAGCGCGGTCGCAGATGTCGCCCTTCACGAAGACGTGGCGGGCGTCGCCGGCCAGCGAGGCGAGGTTTTCGAGGTTGCCGGCATAGGTCAGCGCGTCGAGGTTGACGATGGGCTCGTCGGACTGGCGCAGCCAGTCCAGCACGAAATTGCTGCCGATGAAGCCGGCGCCGCCGGTAACAAGTATGGTCATGAGTGGATTTTGTCGCAGGCTAGTGCCTTCCCAAGCAGCACCCGCGGAACCGGCTTTGCCGGGCCACTGGGTGCGCCCCCTTGAGGGGGCCGGCGAAGCCGGTAGGGGGTGGGCTCATGCCCTGCCGTAGGTGTCTTCGAAACGGACGATGTCGTCTTCGCCCAGATAGGAGCCCGATTGGACCTCAATAATTTCCAGCGGCACCTTGCCCGGGTTGGCGAGGCGGTGGGTCTGGCCCAGCGGGATGTAGGTGCTCTGGTTCTCCGTCAGCAGGATGGTCTTGTCGCCGTTGACGATCTCGGCCGTGCCGCTGACGACGATCCAGTGTTCGGCGCGGTGGTGGTGCATCTGCAGGCTCAGGGCCGCGCCCGGCTTGACCATGATGCGCTTGACCTGGAAGCGCTCGCCCTGGTCGATGCTGTCGTACCAGCCCCAGGGCCGGTGCACCTTGCGGTGCAGCGCATGCTCGCCGCGCTGCTCGGCGCCGAGGCGGTTGACGATCTGCTTGACCTCCTGGCTGCGCGCGCGGTCGCTGACCAGCACCGCATCGGCCGTCTCGACGACGACGACGTCCTTCAGCCCGACGACGCCGACCAGGCGGCTGGTGGCATGCACCAGCGTGTTCTGGCTGTCGGCGATCAGCGCGTCGCCGACGCAGGCATTGCCGGCCTCGTCCTTGTCCGCCACCTGCCAGACGGCCTCCCAGGCGCCGAGGTCGTTCCAGCCCGCATCCAGCGCGACCATGCGCAGCGGGATGTCGGTGCCGGGGCAGCGCTCCATGACGGCGTAGTCGACCGATTCGCTCGGTACTTCGGCGAACTCGGTCTTGCCGGGACGCACGAACTTGGCGTCGGTCTTGCGCACGGCCCAGGCGGCGCGGGTGGCCGCGGCGATGTCGGGGCGGAAGCGCTCCAGGGCCTGCATCCAGACGCTGGCGCGCAGCACGAACATGCCGCTGTTCCAGTAGTAGCCGCCTTCGGCGAGATAGCGCCGGGCGGTTTCGAGGTCGGGCTTCTCGACGAACCGGGCCACGGCCAGGCCGGCGGCGTCGGCCGTCGTGCGGATGTAGCCATAGCCGGTCTCGGGCCGGTCGGGCGTGATGCCGAGGATGGCGATGGCGCCCTCGGCCGCGATGCGCACCGCCTGCTGCAGCGCGGCCGTGAAGGCGGCGGCATCGGTGACGGTCTGGTCGGCCGGCGTGACGACGAGGACGGGATCGGTGCCGCCCTCCAGCGCCTGCAGCGCGGACAGCGTCAGCGCCGGCGCCGTGTTGCGGCCCAGCGGCTCCAGCAGCACGCTGCTCGGTTCCAGCCTGGTTTCGCGGAGCTGGTCCAGCACGAGGAAGCGGTGCTCGTCGTTGCCGACGATGCAGGGGCCGCTCAGCTCGAACTCGGGCGAGGCCAGGGCGGCAAGGCGGCGTGCGGCGAGCTGGAACAGGCTCTCAGGGATCGCAGGGCCGCTCCCAAGATCACTGACCCCCTTGGGGGGCGCGCCGGGCTTCTGCCCGGCGCTGGGGGCCGAGCGGTACCCGGACAGCACGAGGAACTGCTTGGGATAGCCGGCGCGCGACAGCGGCCACAGCCGCGTGCCCGAGCCGCCGGCCATGATGACGGGCAGCACGGGGATCTTGTTGGGGGGGGAGGTCATATCGGTCGGGATCAGTTGAAGCCGTGGGGATTGAGGTGCTGCCAGCGCCAGCTGTCCTCGCACATGCGGGCGAGGTCGAGGCGGGCCTGCCAGCCGAGCAGCTCCCGCGCCAGCGCCGGGTCGGCCCAGCAGGCGGCCACGTCGCCGGGGCGGCGCGCGACGATCTCGTAGGGCACGCTGCGGCCGCTGGCCGCCTCGTAGGCGCGCACGAGGTCGAGCACGCTGTAGCCCTGGCCGGTGCCGAGGTTGACGGTCAGCGAGCCGGGCGTGTCGAGCAGGCGCCGCAGCGCGGCGACATGGCCCTCGGCGAGGTCGGTCACATGGATGTAGTCGCGCACGCCGGTGCCGTCGGGCGTCGGGTAGTCGCCACCGAACACCGAGAGCTTGTCGCGCCGGCCCACGGCGACCTGAGCGACATAGGGCATCAGGTTGTTGGGCGTGCCGCGTGGGTCTTCGCCGATGCGGCCGCTCTCGTGGGCGCCGACGGGGTTGAAGTAGCGCAGGCAGGCGGTCTGCCACGCGGGGCCGGCGGCCCCGCCCTTGATGGCCAGGGCGTCGGCCACGCCCAGGTCGCGCAGGATCTGCTCGCCCATCAGCTTGGTCGCGCCATAGGGGTTGGTGGCCGAGGTCGGCGCGTCCTCGCGCAGCGGCAGTTGCTCGGGCGCGCCGTAGACGGTGGCGCTGGAGCTGAAGACCATGCGCAGGCAGCCGTGGCGCTTCATCGCCTCGCAGGTGTTGACGAGGCCGCCGAGGTTGTTGCGGTAATAGGCCAGCGGCTGGCTGACCGATTCGCCGACCGCCTTGTAGGCCGCGAAGTGCACGACGGCCGCCGGGCGGTAGCTGCCGAAGACCTCGTCCAGCATCGCGGCGTCGCAGACGTCGGCGCGCTCGAATTCGATGGGCGCCGGGGCCAGCTCGGCCAGCCGTTCCAGCACGACGGGCGAGCTGTTGGCGAAGTTGTCGACGCCGACGACCCGGTAGCCGGCGCGCTGCAGCGCCAGCCAGGTGTGCGAAGCGATATAGCCGGCGGCGCCGGTGAGCAAGACGGTGGTCATCTGAGGTCCGATCAGATCAGTACAGGATGGCCTGGCCGGTGCAGCCGTAGCTGCCGGCGCTGTAGACGTACTGTGGCACGCTGCTGTCGCGGCTGGCGTGGTCGTACTGGCAGCCCAGGCTGAAGCTGCGCGAGTAGGCCCAGCGCAGGCCGACGCTGTAGAACCGGTTGTTCTCGAAGGCGTCGAACAGGCTGGTGCCGGAGTCCCTGGAGCGGTGGTTGCGGTTGGCGCTGGCGCTCGCGTTGAGGCTGAGCTTGCCGGTCAGCGCATAGCTGCCGTTGACCTGCCAGGTCGTGTAGAGGCGGTTCACGTCGGCCGCGCGGACCTGGCTCTCCTGGCCGGTGTCGCGCGAATATTGCAGGCCCAGCTGCAGCTTGGACGTCGCCTGCCAGTTCCAGCCGATGGCACCCGTCGTGCCGCCGAAGTTGGTCAGCGCATCCAGGCTGTTGCTGGTGCGGCTGCGGCTGATACGCGTGTCCAGCGTGCTGCTGCCGCTGGTGTTCCAGCGCGTCGTGAAGTCGAGATCGTTGCGCGTGAAGTCGTTGGGCAGGATGAAAGTCAAAGAGCCAAGCGCGACCGGATAGCGCGGGTATTGGCCCCGCGTGTGGCGGCCGACCAGGCCCAGCGTGACATTGCCGGCCGGCGTCGCGTACAGGCCCAGCGAGGCGGTGTTCTGGCGGAACACGAAGATGTCGTATTCCTGGGCGCTGAAGTTGCGCCTGCGGTAGGCCCAGCCGGCCTCGAGGCTGTAGCGCGTGCCGACGCCCAGCCGCGCGATGGCCCGGTATTCGTCGTTGCTCTCGGTGTTCTTCCGGGAGATCTGCTTGGCGCCGCTGCCGATGTTGAAGTCGGCCAGCGAGCGGTCGGACTTGGCGCTCAGCGTGCCGGACAGGTCGCCGACGGTTTGCCAGTCCAGCGCGGCCTTCACCGAGTAGGAGTGGTTGTTCAGGCCGCTGTTGGTGGCATAGCGGTTGTCCTGCAGCGAGCCGTCCAGCTTCAGGTGCTGGCGGCCGAGGCGATGGTCCAGGCCGCCCAGCACGCCGGCGCTGACGACGGTGTCGCTGTTGGTCGCGTCCGACAGACGGTAGATGTTGGACACATGCGAGACGCCCAGCGACGCGCCGACATAGAAGGGCGCCGAATCGTCCGTCTGGGCCTGCGCCGGCTGGGAGAGGGCTGCGGCGGTGGACAGGGCGGCCAGCAGGATGCGGCGACGGGGAGGACGGGAGGGCTTAATAGGCATGTCGGTCGAACACCACCAGCCGCACCGTGCGCAGGATGATCTGCAGATCGAGGGCCAGCGACCAGTTGCGCAAGTATTCGAGATCGTATTCGACGCGCGCCTTCATCTTGTCGATGGTGTCGGTCTCGCCGCGCAGACCGTTGACCTGGGCCCAGCCGGTGATGCCGGGCTTGACCTTGTGCCGCACCATATAGGCCTTGATGAGTTTGCGGTACTCCTCGTTGTGGGCGACCGCATGCGGCCGCGGGCCCACGATGCTCATGCGGCCCTGAAGCACGTTGACGAACTGCGGCAGTTCGTCCAGGGAGGTGCGGCGGATGAAGGCGCCGAAGGGCGTGATGCGCGGATCGTCCTTGGTGGCTTGCTTGACGACGCTGCCATTGTCCTGGGTGCGCATCGACCGGAACTTGTAGACGATGATTTCGTCGCCGTCCAGGCCGTTGCGGCGCTGCTTGAAGATGATGGGACCGGGCGAGCTGCGCTTGACACCGATCGCGAGCAGCAGCAGCAGCGGCGAGATCAGGATCAGGATGGTCGCCGCCAGCACGATGTCGCTGAGCCGCTTCACGAGCTGGTTGGTGCCGGTGAAGGGCGTCTCGCAGATGCCGACGACGGGCACGCCGCTGATGTCCTGCAGCCGGCCCTGGATGATGCTGATGCCGAACACGTCGGGCACGTAGAACAGCGAGGCCGTCGTGCCCTGCACCTGCTCCAGCAGCTCGACGATGCGCGGCTGCGAGCCCAGCGGCAGCGTGATGTAGACCTCGCGCACGCCCTTGTCGCGCACGAAGTCGCTGAGCTGGGCCAGCGTGCCCAGCAGCTCGGTGCCGGCGTCGGGGTGCAGGCGCTCGCGGCCGCGGTCGTCGAAATAGCCCAGGCAGATGACGCCCTGGGTGTCGCGCAGCGCGCGCGCCACCTTGTGGCCCAGCGGCCCGGCGCCGATGACCACGGCCGTGCGGCGTGCGCCCGGGTCGCTGGCCCGCCACTGCTGGATGCGCCGCCCCAGTGCGATCGCGACGATCTGGATGACGGGCGTCAGGACGGCCCACCAGATCAGCACCTTGTCCTCGAAATAATGCAGGCTGTTCGTCGCATAGCCGCACAGCAGCAGGATGCCCAGCAGCACTAGCCAGGACGACAGCACGTCGACCAGGGCGCTGGCCGGGTGGTCGTTGAAGCGGTTGCGGCCCGGAAAGGTGAGGGCGAAGACCAGCAGGCACAGCGTCAGCGTCGGGCGCATGACGGGCTCGTTGAATTCGCCGTTCACGACCAGGAAGGTCAGCACGATGATGCCGGGTTCGAGGAAAGCCGCGATCAGCGACTCGACCGACTGCGGTGCGCTGTAGAACGTCCTCTTGTAGCTTCGGTCCTCAAACATCTTGGCGTTGCTGGCGTCCCGGAGCACGGGAGGAGGGGCTGGCGAAAAGGCGATCCGGCATTCTCCATCATCAAATTTGACAGTCCCATCGCGCGGGCACCCTGTTCATGGTCCGCTGCCTACAATCCCGCGCATGCCTGCCCCCTGGCCCATGCCGCCCCTGCCCGCCCTCACGCCGCTGCTGATGCCGGCCCTGCAAGACCGCCTCGTGCTGTTGATCAACCATGTTCTGTCGCGCGAGCCGATCGCGGCGCGGCGCCTGCAGCCGCTGGCGGGTCGGGGCCTGGTCGTCCACCTGGCCGGCTGGCCGGCGCTGCTGCCCGCCGTGCCCGACCTGGTGCTGGGCGTCACGCCGGCCGGCCTGTTCGAGCGCCCGGAGGCCGCGCCGGCCGGTGCGGGCGGCCTGCGCATCGAGGTCGACGCGTCCAACCCCGCCAGGCTGGCCCTGGGCGCGCTCGGCGGCGAGCTCCCCGGTGTCACCGTGCAGGGCGATGCCGCCTTCGCCGGCGAGATGCACTGGCTGATGGACAACCTGCGCTGGGACATCGAGGACGACCTGGCCGGCATCGTCGGTCCGCTGCCGGCGCGCCAGCTGGCGCAGTTCGGGCGCGCGCTGCGGCGCACGCTGTCCGGCCTGGCGCAGCGCATGGCGCCCACCGCGGCCGGCAGCGCCGCATGAGGTTTGTCTCGCGGCTGCTCGTCATCCTGTGGACGGTCTGGCGCTTCGGCCTCGATGACCTGGCGCTGTCCGGCCTGCGCCGGCGCCGTTTCCGGCTGCTGAGGCGCTTCACGCGCCTGGGCCGCAGCTGGCGGGAGCCGCGCGGCGTGCGCCTGCGCCTGGCGCTGGAGCGCCTGGGCCCCATCTTCGTCAAGTTCGGCCAGGTGCTGTCGACGCGGCGCGACCTGTTGCCCAACGATGTCGCGCTGGAGCTGGCCAAGCTGCAGGACCGCGTGCCGCCGTTCCCGGCCGCGCAGTCGCGCGAGATGATCGAGCGCGCCTTCGGTCGCAAGCTGGAGGAACTCTTTGCCAGCTTCGATGCCGAACCGGTCGCCAGCGCCAGCATCGCCCAGGTCCACTTCGCGACGCTGCCGGACGGCCGCGAGGTCGCCGTCAAGGTGCTGCGGCCCGGCATGCTGGACGTCATCGACGACGACCTCGCGCTGATGCGCCGGCTGGCCGCCTGGATCGAGCGCTTCTCGGCCGACGGCCGGCGCCTGAAGCCGCGCGAGGTCGTCGCCGAGTTCGACACCTATCTGCACGACGAACTGGACCTGGTGCGCGAGGCGGCCAATGCGGCCCAGCTGCGCCGCAACATGGACGGCCTGGACCTCGTGCTCGTGCCGGAGATGCACTGGGAGCTGTGCAGCTCCGAGGTCATCGTCATGGAGCGCATGAAGGGCGTGCCGATCTCGCAGCGCGCCACGCTGGAGGCCGCCGGCATCGACATCAAGAAGCTGGCCCGCGACGGCGTGACCATCTTCTTCACCCAGGTCTTCCGCGACGGCTTCTTCCACGCCGACATGCACCCGGGCAACATCCAGGTCAGCGTCGAGACCGCCACCTTCGGGCGTTATGTCGCGCTGGACTTCGGCATCATCGGCACGCTGACCGAGGTGGACAAGGACTACCTGGCGCAGAACTTCATCGCCTTCTTCCAGCGCGACTACAAGCGCGTGGCCGAGCTGCACATCGCCTCCGGCTGGGTGCCGCCCGAGACCCGCGTCGATGCGCTGGAGAGCGCCGTGCGCGCGGTCTGCGAGCCGCATTTCGACCGGCCGCTGAAGGACATCTCGCTCGGCCAGGTGCTGATGCGCCTGTTCCAGACCTCGCGCCGCTTCAACGTCGAGATCCAGCCCCAGCTCGTGTTGCTGCAGAAGACCCTGCTCAACGTCGAGGGCCTGGGCCGCCAGCTCGACCCCGAGCTCGACCTCTGGGCCACGGCCAAGCCCTTCCTGGAGCGCTGGATGAACGAGCAGGTCGGCTGGCCGGCGCTGAACAAGCAGCTGATGAAGGAGGCACCGCGCTTCGCCCAGCTCATCCCCGAGCTGCCGCGCCTGCTGCACGACGCGCTCAAGGCCCAGGCGGCTCGCGGCGGCGATGCGCAGCTGCGCGCACTCGTGCAGGAGCTGCGCAGCACCAACCGCCTGCTGTCCGGCCTGTTCTGGGCCGTCATCGGCTTCGTGCTGGGCGTGCTGCTGGCCTGGCTGACCGCGCGCTTTCTGGGCATTGGCCTCTGAGCCGCTGTCCTTGACGGCGCCTTCATAATCCGCGCCAATTTTTTCGGCCCTTCCGTCGCGCTCTGCCCATGAACACCACGCTGATCGTTTTCGTCGTGCTCTACCTGCTCGGCACGCTGGGCATCGGCGTCTGGGCCGGCACGCGGGTCAAGAACACGTCCGACTTCGCCGTCGCCGGCCGCAGCCTGCCGCTCGTCATGGTTGTCACGACCACCTTCGCGACCTGGTTCGGCGCCGAGACCGTCATGGGCCTGCCGGCCAAGTTCGTGCAGGGCGGCCTGAACGCCGTCATCGAAGACCCCTTCGGCGCCGGCCTGTGCCTGGTGCTGGTGGGTGCCTTCTTCGCCGCCCGGCTCTACCAGAAGAACCTGCTGACCATCGGCGACTTCTACCGCCAGCGCTTCGGCAAGGGCGTCGAGATCTTCTGCTCGCTGGCCATCATCCTGAGCTACCTCGGCTGGGTCGCGGCCCAGGTCACGGCGCTGGGCCTGGTCTTCAACATCCTGACCGACGGCGCGATGAGCCCGCAGACCGGCATGATCGTCGGCTTGGCTGCGGTGCTGGTCTACGTCGTCATCGGCGGCTTCCTGGCCGTGGCCTGGACGGACTTCATCCAGATGATCGTGCTGGTCATCGGCCTGGGCGTCATCGCGGTGTTCGCGGCCGACCTGGCCGGCGGCGCGGGCAAGGTGCTGGACCTGGCCAAAAGCCGCGACCTGGGCCGCTTCCTGCCCGAGCCCGGCTTCACGCAGCTGGCCATGTTCATCGGCTCGGGCCTGACGATGATGCTGGGTTCGATTCCGCAGCAGGACGTCTTCCAGCGCGTCATGTCCGCCAAGGACTCCAAGACCGCCCAGCGCGGCGCGATGATCGGCGGCTTCAGCTACATCGCCTTTGCCTTCGTGCCCATGTTCATCGTGCTGGCGGCCGTGGCCGTCATGGGCGACAAGGCGCTGGCGCTGGCCCAGAACGACTACCAGCGCGTGCTGCCCAGCTTCGTCATGGGCCATATGCCGCTGTTCATGCAGATCCTGTTCTTCGGCGCGCTGCTGTCGGCCATCAAGAGCACGTCCTCGGCCACGCTGCTGGCGCCGACGACCAGCTTCGTCGAGAACATCCTGAAGCAGATCCGCCCCGGCATGAGCGACCGGCAGCAGCTCGTCGCGATGCGCGTGACGCTGGTCGTCTTCGCCTTCGCCGTGCTGGCCTATGCGATCGCGCTGCAGGGCACGTCCATCTACGACCTCGTCAGCGCGGCCTACCAGGTCACGCTGGTCGCCGCCTTCGTGCCGCTGGTCTTCGGCCTGTACTGGCCGCGCGCGACGACCCAGGGCGCCATCTTCTCGATCTTTGCCGGCATCGCCGTCTGGGTGGCCTACTTCCCGCAGGTGACGACCTGGGGCGAGCTTTTCCCGGGCCAGCTCGCCGGCCTGCTGGCGGCCCTCGTCGGCATGGTCGTCGGCTCGCTGATGCCGCAGCTGCTGGCCAACCGCCACGAGCACGTCAGCCACCATCTGCAGCCCCACGGCTGAGGCTGGGAGGCAGCGGCTAAAATGTCGGGCTTTTCGCCCCTCATCCGCTTGCCATGCCTATCTACGCCTACCGCTGCAGCGCCTGCGGCCACGCCAAGGACGTGCTGCAGAAGCTGTCCGATGCGCCGCTGACCACCTGCCCGGCCTGCGCGGCCGAGAGCTTTTCCAAGCAGATCACGGCGGCCGGCTTCCAGCTGAAGGGCTCGGGCTGGTACGCGACCGACTTCAAGGGCGGTGCCGCGGCGGCCGCCCCTGCGGTTGCCGCCACCGATGCGCCCAAGGCCGAGGCCAGCTCGCCCACGCCCTCCACCCCCTGCGGCGGCTCCTGCGCCTGCCATTGAACGGGCTCGACGTGGGCGCCTCGCTTCGCAAATACCTCGTCGCCGGCTTGCTGGTCTGGCTGCCGCTGGCCATCACCCTCTGGGTGCTGACCCAGGCGCTGGGCGTCGTCAACGGCGTGTTCGGCTCGCTGCTGTCGGCGCTGGCCCTGGTCGTGCCGGCCTCGCTGCGCGACGGCCTGCTGGAGCTGGGCCATGTGCCGGGCCTGGGGCTGCTCATCCTGGCCGGCGGCCTGCTGGCCACGGGCGTCTTGGTCGCCAACATCTTCGGCCAGTGGCTGCTGACGCAGTGGGACCGGCTGATGTCCCACATCCCCATCGTCAAGAGCATCTACAGCTCGGTCAAGCAGGTGTCGGACACGCTGTTCTCCAGCAGCGGCAACGCCTTCCGCGAGGCCGTGCTGGTGCAGTACCCGCGTGCCGGCAGCTGGACCATCGCCTTCGTCACCGGCACGCCCAGCGGCGAGGTGGCCTGCCACCTGGACGGCGAGCACACCAGCGTCTACGTGCCGACGACGCCCAACCCGACCTCGGGCTTCTTCCTCATCGTGCCGACGGCCGACATCCGGCCGCTGCAGATGACGGTGGACGAGGCGCTGAAATACATCATCTCGATGGGCACGGTGGCACCGCAGGTGCAGCCCGACAGCCCCTGTGCGCCACTCGATCCCGCGCGAAACCCGCAGGGTTCGGCCGACCCGCAGGGGCGGTCAAATCAGCCGGGTTGAGCGCCCCGGCAGGCGTTCAATCCTGAGGGCCGACAGTGCCCGCCAGCGCCCACCAGACACCCCCTGCAAAGAATTCGGAGAAGAACACCATGCGTACCTGCTATGCCGGCCAAGTCAGCGAGAAGCTGCTCGACCAGACCGTGACCCTGATGGGCTGGGCCCATCGCCGCCGCGACCACGGCGGCGTCATCTTCATCGACCTGCGTGACCGTGAAGGCCTGGTCCAGATCGTCTGCGACCCCGACCGCGCCGACAGCTTCAAGATTGCAGAAGACGTTCGCAGCGAGTTCTGCCTCAAGATCATCGGCAAGGTGCGTGCACGCCCGGCCGGCACCGAGAACGCCGGCCTCGTCAGCGGCAAGGTCGAGGTGCTGTGCCACGAGATCGAGGTGCTGAACCCCTCGGTGCCCATCCCCTTCCAGATCGACGAGGAAAACCTCAGCGAGACGACCCGCCTCACGCACCGCGTGCTGGACCTGCGCCGCCCCTACATGCAGAACAACCTGATGCTGCGCTACCGCGTGGCGATGGAAGTCCGCAAGTTCCTGGACGAGCACGGCTTCATCGACATCGAGACGCCGATGCTGACCAAGAGCACGCCCGAAGGCGCACGCGACTACCTCGTGCCCAGCCGCGTGCATGACGGCCACTTCTTCGCGCTGCCTCAGTCGCCCCAGCTGTTCAAGCAGTTGCTGATGGTCGCGGGCTTCGACCGCTACTACCAGATCACCAAGTGCTTCCGCGACGAGGATCTGCGCGCCGACCGCCAGCCCGAGTTCACGCAGATCGATATCGAGACCAGCTTCCTGACCGAGGAAGAGATCCGCTCGATGTTCGAGGGCATGATCCGCCACGTCTTCCGCAAGGCGCTGAATGTCGAGCTGGGCGACTACCCGGTCATGAAGTACGCGGAGGCCATGCATCGCTTCGGCTCCGACAAGCCCGACCTGCGCGTGAAGCTCGAATTCACCGAGCTGACCGACGCGATGACGACGGTGGACTTCAAGGTCTTCAGCGGCCCGGCCACGACGCCGGGCGGCCGTGTCGTCGCGCTGCGCGTGCCCAAGGGCGCGGCCATGAGCCGCGGCGAGATCGACGCCTACACCGAGTTCGTCAAGATCTACGGCGCCAAGGGCCTGGCCTGGATCAAGGTCAACGAAGTCGCCAAGGGCCGCGAAGGCCTGCAGTCGCCCATCGTCAAGAACCTGCACGACGAGGCCGTCGCCGAAGTCCTGAAGCGCACCGGCGCGCAGGACGGCGACCTGATCTTCTTCGGCGCCGACAAGGCCAAGGTCGTCAACGACGCCATCGGCGCGCTGCGCCTGAAGGTCGGCCACAGCGAGTTCGGCAAGGCCAACGGCCTGTTCGAGGACAAGTGGGCGCCGCTGTGGGTGGTCGACTTCCCGATGTTCGAGCATGACGAGGAGAACAACCGCTGGGCGGCCGTTCACCACCCGTTCACGGCGCCCAAGGACGGCCACGAGGACCTGATGGTCAGCGACCCGGGCCAGTGCATCGCCAAGGCCTACGACATGGTGCTGAACGGCTGGGAGCTGGGCGGCGGCTCGGTGCGCATCCACCGCGCCGAGGTGCAGGCCAAGGTCTTCGAGGCGCTCAACATCAGCGCGGAAGACCAGCGCATCAAGTTCGGCTTCCTGCTGGACGCGCTGCAGTACGGCGCGCCCCCGCACGGCGGCCTGGCCTTCGGCCTGGACCGCATCGTCACGATGATGACCAAGGCCGATTCCATCCGCGACGTGATCGCCTTCCCCAAGACCCAGCGCGCCCAGTGCCTGCTGACCGGCGCGCCCTCGCTGGTCGACGAGAAGCAGCTGCGCGAGCTGCACATCCGCCTGCGCAACGCGGCGGCCGCGGCCCAGTAAGCCCGGCCTCGCTTCGGCGCTTCGGAGCCCCGCCCTGGCGGGGCTTTTCCACTTCTGCGCAGGGCCTCCCGCGCCGCTATGCTTCCCGCATGCAGTCGGCCAAGCCCTTCAAGATCCCCGAGTCGGTCCTCGTCGTCATCCACACGCCCGAACTGCAGGTGCTGCTGATCGAGCGCGCCGACCACCCCGGCTACTGGCAGAGCGTGACCGGCTCCAGGGACGGCGCCGACGAGCCGCTGGTCGTCACGGCGCGGCGCGAGGTCGAGGAGGAGACCGGCATCACGGCCGGCACGCTGACCGACTGGAAGCTCGCCAACGTCTACGACATCTACCCGCAGTGGCGGCACCGCTATGCGCCCGGCGTGACGCGCAATACCGAGCATGTCTTCGGCCTGCTGCTGCCCGAGGCGGTCGTGCCGCGGCTGTCGCCGCGCGAGCACCTGGCCTGGCAGTGGCTGCCCTGGGCGCAGGCCGCCGACCGCTGCTTCTCGCCGTCCAACGCCGAGGCCGTGCTGCAGCTGCCGCGCTTCGCCGCGGCCGAGGTCGCGCCATGAGGTCGGTGGCGCGCCCCGCGCCGCATGCGCCCGGCGCCGTGCTGCGCGTGGCCACCTACAACATCCACAAGGGCGTGCGCGGCATGGGGCCGGCCAAGCGGCTGGAGATCCACAACCTGCAGATGGGCGTCGAGGCGCTGGACGCCGACCTCGTCTGCCTGCAGGAGGTGCGCCACTTCCATCACCGCGAGGCGGCCCAGTTCGACCGCACCTGGTTCGGCTGGCCCGACCAGGGCCAGGCCGAGTTCCTCGCGCCCGACGGCTACGAGGTGGCCTACCGCACCAATGCGACGACGAAGTACGGCGAGCACGGCAATGCGCTGCTGTCGCGCTGGCCGATCGGCGACATCGGCCACCACGACGTGTCCGACCACCAGTTCGAGCAGCGCGGCCTGCTGCATGTGCCGGTGCGCTGGCAGGGCGCCGAGCTGCATGTCGTCGTCGCCCATTTCGGGCTGATCCATGCCAGCCGCGTGCGCCAGGTCGATCGCCTCGCGGCCTTCGTGCGCGAGCATGTGCCGGCCGGTGCGCCGGTGCTGGTGGCGGGCGACTTCAACGACTGGGGCGAGCGCCTGGACGCGCCGATGCGCGGCCACGGCCTGCGCCGCGCCGCGCTGCCGCACGGCCGCGGACGCTCGGCCACCTTCCCGTCGCGGTTGCCGGTGTTCGCGCTGGATCGCGTCTACATGCGCGGCCTGCGCTGCACCGGCGTGCAGGTGCCGCGCGGCGCGGCCTGGGCGCGCATGTCCGACCATCTGCCGCTGCTCGTGGAGCTGGTGCTCGAATGAGGCGACAGGGCGCGCGGCGGCGCCATGTCCGCACCGACCCCGGCTTCGTCGGCGGCAACGTGGCGGAGCTGCTGCGCGGCGGTGATGAACTCTTCCCGCGCATGCTCGCCGCCATCCGGCAGGCCCATGCCGAGGTCTGGCTGGCCACCTACATCTTCCACGACGACACCGCCGCGCTGGCGCTGGCGGACGCCCTCGCCGCGGCCGACCGCCGCGGCGTGCGCGTGCGTGTCGTCGTCGACGGCTTCGGCAGCAAGGCCAGCCTGCCGCTGCTGCGCCAGCGCCTGGCCGGCAGCGGCGTCGCGCTGGCCGTGTTCCGGCCGATGGACCGCTGGTGGCACTGGCTGCAGCCCGGCCAGCTGCGCCGCCTGCACCAGAAGCTCTGCGTCGTCGACGGCGAGACCGCCTTCGTCGGCGGCGTCAACATCATCGACGACCGGCTCGACATCCACCACGGCCTCAGCGAGCTGCCGCGGCTGGACTTCTCCGTGCAGCTGCACGGGCCGCTGGTCGAGCCGGTGGGCCATGGCCTGCGCTCGATCTGGTCGCGTGCCTGGCTGGGCCGCGACTTCGACGACGCGCTGCTCGACTACATCCCGCTGCGCCGCCGCCTGCGCCGCTGGCTGGCCCAGCTCTGGCGCGGCCCGCAGCGCCTGCCCCAGGCCGTGCCGCGGATGGCGCCGGTCTGCGCGGCCTTCGTCATGCGCGACAACCTGCGCCGCCGCCGCACCATCGAGCATGCCTATGTCGACGCGATCCGCGGCGCGCGCGAGCGCGTCGACCTGATCTGCCCCTACTTCTACCCCGGCCAGCGCATCCGCCTCGCGCTGCGCCAGGCCGCCGACCGCGGTGTGCGCGTGCGCCTGCTGCTGCAGGGCAAGCTGGACTACCGCCTGGCCGGCTGGGCCGCCGAGGCGCTGTATGCCGAGCTCATCGGCCACGGCGTCGAGATCTACGAGTACACGCCGGCCTTCCTGCACGCCAAGGTCGCCGTCGTCGACGGCGCCTGGGCGACGGTCGGCAGCTCCAACATCGACCCGCTGTCCCTGCTGCTCAACCTGGAGGCCAATGTCGTGCTGCGCGACGCCGGCTTCGCGGCGCGGCTGGCCGGCGAGATCGAGGCGGCCCTCGCCGTGTCCAGCCGCGTCGGCCAGGCCGGCGGCACCGGCCTGCGCGCCATGCTGCACCGGGCCGTCGTGGCCTGGTTCGCCTATGTCTTCCTGCGCGTCGCGGGAGCGGCAGGCCGTTATTGACCGAAGCCGGGGGCCTGCGCCGCCTTCAGCTGGCCACCCTGCACCAGCGCCGCCGCCCGCTCGATGTCCGGCGCGAGGTAGTGGTCGGCCGGCATGCTCTCGCAGTCCTGGCGCAGCCGTGCATGCAGGGCCTCGACGGGCGCCGAGCTCTTCAGCGGGCGCAGGAAGTCGATGCCCTGGGCGGCGGCCAGCAGCTCGATGGCGACGATGTGGGCCGTGTTGTCGAGCATCGCGTGCAGGCGGCGCGCGGCGAAGGTGGCCATGGAGACATGGTCCTCCTGGTTGGCGCTGGTCGGCAGGCTGTCGACGCTGGCCGGGTGGGCCAGGCTCTTGTTCTCGCTGGCCAGGGCCGCGGCCGTGACGTGGGCGATCATGAAGCCGCTGTGCAGGCCGGCATCGGCCGTCAGGAAGGGCGGCAGGCGCGAGATGCCCGGGTCGATCAGCATCGCGATGCGGCGCTCGGCGATGGCGCCCACCTCGGCGATGGCCAGGGCCAGGTTGTCGGCCGCGAAGGCCACCGGCTCGGCGTGGAAGTTGCCGCCGGAGATCATCGCGTCGTCGAACACCAGCGGGTTGTCGGTGACGGCATTGGCCTCGCGCACCAGCACCTCGGCCGCGTGGCGGGCCTGGTCCAGGCAGGCGCCCATGACCTGGGGCTGGCAGCGCAGGCAGTACGGGTCCTGCACGCGCTCGTCGCCTTCGCGGTGGCTGGCGCGGATGGCGCTGCCGGCGAGCAGCTCGCGGTAGACGGCGGCGACCTCCATCTGGCCGGGCTGGCCGCGCACCGCGTGGATGCGGGCGTCGAAGGGGCCGTCGGAACCTCGGGCGGCATCCAGCGTCATCGCGCCGGAGCCCAGCGCCGTGGCGAACAGGCCTTCGAAGCGCAGCAGCGCATGCAGGGCCAGGGCCGTGCTGGCCTGGGTGCCGTTGATGAGGGCCAGGCCTTCCTTGGCGGCCAGCGTCAGCGGTTTGAGCTGCAGGCGCGCGAGTTCGTCGCGGGCCGGCACGCGGCGGCCGTCCACCAGGGCCTCGCCTTCGCCCATCAGCGCGAGCGTCAGGTGGGCCAGCGGCGCCAGGTCGCCGCTGGCGCCGACCGAGCCCTGGGCGGGCACATAGGGAACAAAGCCGGCGTTCAGCGCGTCCAGCAGCGACTGCACGACCTCGTCGCGCACGCCGGAGAAGCCGCGCGCCAGGCTGCCGGCCTTGGTCGCCAGCATCAGGCGCACGACCTCGGGCGACATCGGCGCGCCGACGCCCACCGCGTGGCTGCGGATCAGGTTGAGCTGCAGGGCCGCGAGCTGGTCCTTGGCGATGCGGGTGCTGGCCAGCTTGCCGAAGCCGGTGTTGACGCCATAGACCGGCGCGTCGCCCGCGGCGGCGGCGGCCACCAGGGCCGCGCTCTTGTCGACGGCGCTCCAGTCGTCGAGCTGCAGCGCGGCGCTGCCGGTGGCGATGTCGGCGAGCTGGGCGAGGGTCAGTTGTCCGGGGATGAGTTTCATAGGGGGCTTCACAGGGAAGGCAGGTTCAGTTCGTTCTTGCGGGCACAGGCGATGGCCGTTTCGTAGCCGGCATCGGCATGGCGCATGACGCCGGTGCCGGGGTCGTTCCACAGCACGCGGCGTACGCGCTCGGCCGCGGCGTCCGTGCCGTCGCAGACGATGACGACGCCGGAATGCTGTGAGTACCCCATGCCGACGCCGCCGCCGTGGTGCAGGCTCACCCAGGTCGCGCCGCCGGCGGTGTTCAGCAGCGCGTTCAGCAGCGGCCAGTCCGAGACGGCGTCAGA
Source organism: Pelomonas aquatica (assembly GCF_026712205.1). Taxonomy (GTDB): domain Bacteria; phylum Pseudomonadota; class Gammaproteobacteria; order Burkholderiales; family Burkholderiaceae_C; genus Pelomonas; species Pelomonas aquatica. The sequence continues at coordinate 126,352 of NZ_JAPPUW010000002.1, read as the reverse complement.
GCCGTCGCGCATGCCCTCGGTCTCGCGGTTGGGGCTGGCGACCGAGCCGCTGTCCAGATGGTCGCGGCCGATGACGATGGGCGCCTTCAGCTCGCCGTTCTTCACCATCTCGTTGAAGGCCAGGCCGGCGATGTGGCGCTCGCCCAGGCCCAGCCAGCAGATGCGCGCCGGCAGGCCCTGGAAGGCGATGCGCTCGGCGGCCATGTCCAGCCAGCGGTGCAGGGCGGCGTGCTTCGGAAAGAGTTCCTTCAGCTTCGCGTCGGTCTTGCGGATGTCCTCGGGGTCGCCGGACAGCGCGACCCAGCGGAACGGCCCCTTGCCCTCGCAGAACAGCGGTCGCACATAGGCCGGCACGAAACCGGGGAAGTCGAAGGCATTGGCCACGCCCTGGTCCTTGGCGACCTGGCGGATGTTGTTGCCGTAGTCCACCGTCGGGATGCCCTGGGCCTTGAAGGCCAGCATGGCCTTCACATGCGTGGCGCAGCCGGCGGCGGCGGCGGCCTTCAGTTCGGCATGGCGGGCCGGGTCGGCCGCGGCGGCCTTCCACTGCTCGACGCTCCAGCCCGGCGGGCAATAGCCGTGGATGAGGTCGTGGGCGCTGGTCTGGTCGGTGACGAGGTCGGGCCTGATGCCGCGCCTGGCCATCTCCGGCAGGATCTCGGCCGCATTGCCCAGCAGCGCGATGGACACCGCGCGGCCGGCCGCGGTGTGGGCCTGGATGCGGGCCAGCGCGTCGTCCAGGTCGCGGGCCTGCTCGTCCACGTAGCGGGTCTTGAGGCGGAAGTCGATGCGGCTCTGCTGGCACTCGATGTTCAGCGAGCAGAAGCCGGCGAAGGTGGCCGCCAGCGGCTGCGCGCCGCCCATGCCGCCCAGACCGGCCGTCAGCACCCAGCGGCCGGTGGCCACGCCGCCGTAGTGCTGGCGCGCCGCCTCGGCGAAGGTCTCGTAGGTGCCCTGCACGATGCCCTGGCTGCCGATGTAGATCCAGCTGCCGGCCGTCATCTGGCCGTACATCATCAGGCCCTTGCGATCCAGCTCGTGGAAGTGTTCCCACGTCGCCCAGGCGGGGACGAGATTGGAATTGGCCAGCAGCACGCGCGGCGCATCCGGGTGCGTGCGGAACACGCCGACCGGCTTGCCCGACTGCACGAGCAGGGTCTCGTCGTCGTTCAGCTCGCGCAGCGACTTCAGGATGGCGTCGAAGGCCTCCCAGCTGCGCGCGGCCTTGCCGATGCCGCCGTAGACGACCAGGGCGTCCGGGTTCTCGGCCACGGCGGGGTCGAGGTTGTTCTGGATCATGCGGTAGGCGGCCTCGGTGAGCCAGCTCTTGCAATGCAGCTGGGTGCCGGTGGGTGCCCGGACTTCACGAGGATGGGGACGGGGCAGGGAGGTCATGCAGGTTCTCCTGAAAGTGGGGTGGACTCTAGTTGTATATACAAGTCAAGTCAACTAGGATGTCCCCATGTCCCGAGCTGCAAGAACTGCCAGAAGCAACGCCGCCGGCCCCGAGCCGCAATACCTCAAGGTCAAGAACCATCTGCGCGAAGGCATCGCGAGCGGCCACTGGGTGGCCGGCGATCTGCTGCCCAGCGAGGGCGCGCTGGTGGCGCAGTTCGAGGTCAGCCGCATGACGGTGAACCGGGCGCTGCGCGAGCTGGTGCAGGAGGGGCTGATCGAGCGCGTGCAGGGCGTGGGCAGCTTCGTCGCCCAGCTGCACCGCATCTCGTCCACGCTGAACGTGCGCGACGTGCACGAGGAGATCGTCGAGCGCGGCCATGCCTACGAGTCGCGCGTGCATGCGCTGACGCGCGGCAAGGCCACGCCGCAGCAGGCCGCCGAGCTGGGGATGAAGCGCTGCGCGCCGGTCTTCCTGAGCCTGATCACGCATCTGGAGAACGGCCATCCCATCCAGTGCGAGGAGCGCGTCGTCAACCCGGCCTGCGCGCCGGACTACCTGGCCCAGGATTTCACGCGGCTCACGCCGACCCACTATCTGCTGGACGTGGCGCCGCTGTCCGAGGCGCGCTACATGATCGAGGCGGCCCTGCCCGGCGAGGTCGAGGCCAGGCTGCTGGGCATCAGCCGGCGCGCCCCCTGCCTGGTCGTCAAGCGCATCACCTACAGCCGCGGCGTCGCGGTCACGAGCGTGAAGCTGACCCACCCCGGGGCGCGTTACCAATTGCAAGGGAGCTTCTCGGCATGATCCGGACGGCATGGGTCTGCGCAAAATGCCCGGGTCACCGCAAGCCGGGCCAAGTGCGAGGTTGAGAGCATGAGTTGGAGCAAGGTCAGCGCGGCGGATGTGCAGCCGCAGGCCTGGAAGAACCAGGGCGGCACGACGCGCGAGCTGCTCGCCTGGCCGCACAGCCACGACTGGGCGCTGCGCGTCAGCGTCGCCCGCGTCGAGCGCGACGGGTCGTTCTCGGCCTATCCCGGCGTGCACCGCTGGCTGGCCGTCATCGGCGGCGCGGGCCTGCGCCTGTTCGACTGGCCGCAGGGCGTGGGCGACGAGCCGCTGCGTTTCGACGGCGGCCTCGCGCCCGCGGCCGAGCTCATCCACGGCGAGACCCAGGTCTTCAACGTGATGGAGAGGCGCGGCAATCTGCAGGTCGAGTCGGCCCGCCATGTGCTGCTGCCGCGCACGCCCTGGGTGGGCCTGTTCACCGTCAAGGGCGGCCTGCTGGAGCATGGCCACCGCGCGATGCCGATGGCGCCGTTGACGCTGGCCTGGTGCGAGGCGCCGGTGGTGCAGAGCTGCGTCTTCACCGGCGAGGGCGAGGCCTGGTGGCTGACCTGGAGCGGCGAATGAGGCTGTGGCGCGGCGGCCTGCTGGCCACGCTGGCCGGCGACAGCGGCTGGGGCCTGGTCGACGACGGCGCGCTGCTCGTCGACGAGGGCCGGCTGCGCTGGGTCGGCCCGGCGGGCGAACTGCCGCCCGAGGCCACCGGGGCCGAGGTCGTCGAGCTGGGCGGCGCCCTCGTCACGCCGGGCTTCGTCGACTGCCATACCCACCTCGTCTACGGCGGCAGCCGTGCCAACGAGTTCGAGCAGCGCCTGCTGGGCGCGAGCTATGCCGACATCGCCAAGGCCGGCGGCGGCATCCGCTCGACGGTGGCGGCCACGCGCGCCGCCAGCGAGGCCGAGCTGCTGGCCGGCGCCACGCGGCGCGCCCGGGCGCTGATGCGCGAAGGCGTGACGACGCTGGAGGTCAAGTCCGGCTATGGTCTCGACGCTGCCACCGAGGCGCGCATGCTGCGCGTCGCGCGCCAGCTCGGCGGCCTGGGCATCGACGTGCGCACGACCTACCTGGCCGCCCATGCGCTGCCGCCCGAGTTCAGCGATGCCGACGAATACATCGCCGCCGTTTGCCGGTGGCTGCCCGAGCTGCACGAGCAGGGCCTGGTCGACGCGGTGGACGCCTTCTGCGAGCACATCGCCTTCAGCCCCGCGCAGACGGCCAGGGTCTTCGACGCGGCCCAGCGCCTGGGCCTGCCCGTCAAGCTCCATGCCGAGCAGCTCAGCGACCAGGGCGGCGCCCAGCTCGCCGCCGGCTACCGGGCGCTGAGCTGCGACCACCTCGAGTTTCTCAGCCCTGCCGGCGTGCAGGCTCTTGGCCAGGCCGGCACCGTGGCCGTTCTGCTGCCCGGCGCCTTCTATGCGTTGCGCGAGACCCAGCTGCCGCCGATCGCCGCGCTGCGCGAGGCCGGCGTGCCCATCGCGATCGCGACCGACCACAACCCCGGCAGCTCGCCGACGCTGTCGCCGCTGCTGATGCTGAACATGGCCTGCGTGCTGTTCCGGCTGACGCCCGAGGAGGCCTTGCGCGGCCTGACCGTCAACGGCGCACGCGCGCTGGGCCTGCACGACCGTGGCCGCCTCGTCGCCGGCCAGCGCGCCGACTTCTGCATCTGGGATAGCGCGCATCCGCGCGAGCTGGCAGCATGCTTCGGCCATAACCCGCTGAAAGAACGGGTCTGGCAGGGAAGCCATCAGGGAGAGTCATGAGCGTCTACCGTCTGCAGCAGGGCCGCGCGCCGCTGCTCATCAGCCTGCCCCATGTCGGCACCGAGCTGCCGCCCGAGCTGCACGAGCGCCTCGTGCCGCGCGCGCTGGCCAGCGAGGACACCGACTGGCATCTGGAGCGCCTGTACCGGCCGCTCGCCGAGAAGCTCGGCGCCAGCCTCATCGTGCCGCGCTACAGCCGCTACGTCATCGACCTGAACCGGCCGCCGGACGACCGGCCCCTCTACCCCGGCGCGGCCGGCGGCACCGGCCTGGTGCCCACGCATTTCTTCAGCAGCGAGCCGCTCTACCGCGACGGCGCCGCGCCCGACGCGGCCGAGGTCGCCGCGCGCCGCGAGGCCTGCTGGCGGCCCTACCACGAGGCCCTGGCCGCCGAGCTCGAACGCCTGCGCGCCGCGCACGGCCGCGCGCTGCTGTTCGACGGCCACAGCATCCGCTCCGAGCTGCCCTGGCTGTTCGACGGCGAGCTGCCGGCGCTCAACCTCGGCACGGCCGACGGCGCGGCCTGCGCGCCGGCGATCACCGAGGGCCTGGGCGCGCTGCTGGCCGGGCAGACGCAGTTCAGCCAGGTCGTCAACGGCCGCTTCAAGGGCGGCTACATCACGCGCCACTACGGCCAGCCCGGCCGCGGCGTGCACGCGGTGCAGCTGGAGATGTGCCAGCGCTGCTATATGGACGAGGCGGCCGACCCGCGCTCGGCCTACGACGAGGCGCGCGCGGCCCAGGTCGCGCCGCTGATCGAGCGCATGCTGCAGGAGCTGCTCGCATGCCCGGTATGAAGCGTCTCCATGCCCCCCTGGCCTGGGTGGACGGCCGCTGGCAGCGCGACGTGCTGCTCAGCATCGTGAACGGCCGCTGGGCCGAGGTGGAGCCCGACCGGCCACAGCCGCCCGATGCCGAGCGACTGGCCGGCCCGCTGATCCCCAGCCTCGTCGACGCGCACAGCCACGCCTTCCAGCGCGCCTTCGTCGGCCTGGCCGAGCGGCGCGAGGCCGGCCAGGACGACTTCTGGAGCTGGCGCGACCGCATGTATGCGCTGGCCCTGCGCATCTCGCCGGCGCAGCTGCGCGCGGTCGCGACCCAGCTCTACGGCGAGCTGCTGCGCGGCGGCTACACCCAGGTCTGCGAGTTCCACTACCTGCACCATCCGGCGCGGGGCGAGCACTTCGACGACGAGCTGGCCATGGCCTGGGCGCTCGCCGAGGCCGCCGAGGACGCCGGCATCGGCCTGACGCTGCTGCCCGTGGTCTACACGCGCAGCGGCTTCGGCGCCGCCGGGCTCAGGCCGGACCAGCACCGCTTCGCGGCCGATGCCGACTGGGCCTGGAATGCCTGCCAGCGCATCAATGCGGCCGGCCTGCCGCGCCTGAACGCCGGCCTGGCCCTGCACTCGCTGCGCGGCGCGTCGCCCGAGGACATCGCGCGGCTGCGTGGCCTCGTGGGCGACACCGATCTGCCCATCCACATCCACGTCGCCGAGCAGACGGCCGAGGTGGACGACTGCGTCGCCGCGACCGGCCGCCGCCCCATCCGGTGGCTGGCCGACGAGGCGGGGCTGGACCCGCGCTGGCAGCTCGTGCATGCGACGCATGCGCTGCCGGCCGAGATCGCCGCGGTGGCCGCCGGCGGCGCCGGCATCGTCATCTGCCCCGGCACCGAGGCCAACCTCGGCGACGGCCTGGCCGACCTGCCGCGCTGGCTGGCCGGCGGCGTGCCGCTGACCCTGGGCTCGGACAGCCAGGTCACGCGTGGCTGGGTCGAGGAACTGCGCTGGCTGGAATACGGCCAGCGCCTCGTGCTGCGCCAGCGCAATGTCGCTGCCGAGCCGGCCGTGCAGCCCTCCAGCGCGGCGCGGCTGTTCGACGCGGCCGTCACCGGCGGTGCGCGCGCGGCCGGCTTCGCGCACTGGGGCCTCACGCCCGGCGCGCGCGCCGACGCACTGGTGCTGAACCGCGATGCCGACGCGCTGCGCGGCCTGCCCGACGAGGCCCTGCTCGACGCCGTCGTCTTCGGCAGCAACGGCTCGCCCTGGCAGTCGGTCTGGGTCGCCGGCCGGGCCCACCCCTGGCGGGCACCCACCCGAGTGGGGGAGGCGTTCGGGGCCGCCATGCGCGAGCTTTGGGCGACGGAATGACACGGATCGATCAGAAAGAAATAGCTACGCTTCCTTCATCCGCTGGGGCGGCGCGGAGGTTGCGATGATCGACATGAATCAATTCCCGATCGGGGTCAGGCTGGCCGCCGTCGGCGTGCTGGCCGGCCTGGGCATGTTGCTGATCGGCGGCTCCGGCCTGCTGGCCCAGTCCGATGCGCGCGAGCAGCTCAGGCGCTTCGTCGACAACGACGTGCAGGCCCTGGCCCAGCTGTCCAATGCGCGTGCCGCGGTCGGCAACCTGCGGCGCTACGAGAAGGACACGCTGATCAACATGGCCGACGCCCAGACCGTCGCCAAATACCGCCGGGACTGGGACGAGGCCGAGGCCAAGGCCCGCGCCGCCCTCGACAAGGCGGCGGCGCTGAAGCTCAGCGCCGAGATCCAGGCGCCGGGGCCCAGCGCGCGCTGAAGGCCTGCCGCGAGGGCTTCCTGCCCTTTGCCGACCGGGTCGGCAGGGGCGAGTTCGCCGACACCGCCGAGGCCAACAAGGGCATGGGCGCGATCAAGGATCCGGTGCGCGCGCTGGACAAGGAGCTGGCCGCGCTGACCAAGCTGATCGACGACAACGCCGAGACGCAGATCGCGCAGATCGACGCGCGCTTCGCGTCGTCGCGCACCGGCCTGATCGCGCTGCTGGTGGTGGCCGTCGTCGTGCTGCTGCTGCTGCAGGCCAACTCGCAGTCCATCCTCGGCTCGCTGCGGCGCGCCGTGGCTGCGGCGGAGCGCATCGCGCGCCAGGACCTGACCGGCGAGGTGCAGGCCCGCGGCCGCGACGAGACCGCCCAGCTGATGCACGGCATGGCGGCCATGCAGGACGCGCTGGCCGGCATCGCGCGCCAGGTGCGCGGCGCGACGGACAGCATCGCCACCGCGTCCCGCGAGGTGGCCGTCGGCAGCCAGGATCTCAGCTCGCGCACCGAGCAGGCGGCGTCCAATCTGCAGGGGACCGCGTCGGCGATGGAGGAGCTGACCGCCAGCGTCACGCACAACGCCGAGGCGGCGGCGCGCGCCAACCGGCTGGCCGGCGACGCGGCCCAGGTGGCGCGCCGCGGCGGCGATGTCGTCGGCGAGGTGGTCGCGACGATGGACCGCATCAGCAGCAGCTCGCACAAGATCGGCGACATCATCGACGGCATCGCCTTCCAGACCAACATCCTGGCGCTGAACGCGGCTGTCGAGGCGGCGCGCGCCGGCGAGCAGGGGCGCGGCTTCGCCGTCGTCGCCGCCGAGGTGCGCACGCTGGCCCAGCGCAGCGCCGAGGCGGCCAAGGAGATCAAGGCCCTCATCACGCGCAGCGGCGAGAACGTCGACAGCGGCATCGTGGCCGAGATCAGCCATGCGACCGGCGAGCAGAGCACCGGCATCGGCCAGATCGGCCAGGCCATCTCGCGGCTGGACGAGATGACGCAGCAGAACGCCGCGCGGGTCGAGGAATCCGCGGCCGCCGCCCAGAGCCTGCAGCAGCAGGCCGACGAGCTGGCGCGCTCGGTGGCGGTGTTCAAGCTCGGCTGAGAGCTGCCAGCGCCGCGGCCGGCCGCAGCGCGCCGACGTCCAGGCCGCGCCAGTTGCGCAGCGCCAGGTGGCTGTAGCCCCGCAGCAGTTCGTCCTCGGTCCGCAGCAGCGCCTGGGCGACGGCGGCCATCGCGGCCTCGGCCGCGCGCACGGCACCGTCGTCGATCTTCAGCGCGACGCCCAGGCCCAGCTCCGGCAGGGCCGCGCAATAGACGCCCTCGGCGCCCACCTTGCAGAACAGTCGCTCGCCGAAGGCCTGCATCACGCGCGTGTCGAAGCGGTCCGTGCCGCCGACCATGAAGGGCGCGGCCGCGACGGCCTGGCGCAGCCGGCGCGCGGCGCGGGCGTGGCCGTCCGACAGGCCCTGGCCGGTGCCGCAGCGCGCGAAGGCCAGCGCCAGCGCGCGCAGCGGCAGCGCGAAGGTCGGGATGGAGCAGCCGTCCGTGCCGCGCGGCGCCTGCTCGACGTCCAGGCCCGTCGCGGCAGACAGCGCGGCCGACACCTCGCGCATGACCGGGTGGCCGACCGCGACATAGCCGCGCGCGAACTCGGCGGCTTCCGCGCCCGCGTTGCGCGCCATCAAACAGGCGACGCACATAAAACCACTGTGCTTGCCCGAGCAGTTGTTGTGCAGCGGCGTGGCCAGCTCGCCGCGCGCGACCATGCCGCGCAGCACCGGCTCGCGGCTGGGCCATTGCGTGCCGCATTCCAGAGCCGTCTCGTCCAGCCCCAGCCTGGCCAGCAGGCCGGCGGCCGTGGCCACATGCTCGGGCTCGCCGCTGTGCGAGGCGCAGGCCAGGGCCAGTTCGGCGTCGCCCAGCCCGAAGGCCTCGGCCGCGCCGCTGGCCACCAGCGGCAGGGCCTGCAGCAGCTTGACGGCCGAGCGCGGGAAGACGGGCCGGTCGATGTCGCCCAGCGCCGTGTGAACGGTGCCCGACGCGTCGACGATGGCCAGCGCGCCGGCGTGGCGTGATTCGACCGTGCCGCCGCGCAGCACTTCGATGAGGATGGGGTTCATGCGGCGAGTCTAGGCGGCGTGCCGCTTGTCGATTCGGCGGGGCCTCGTTCGTCGTAGCGGGTGAAGCGGCGGAAATCGGTCCGCCGCGCCGTGATCCAGGAGACTTGAGCATGAGATTCCTTTCCATGATCCGCATCGACGAGACCGCCGGCCAGGCGCCCAGCGAGCAGCTGATGGCCGACATGGGCCGGCTGATCGAGGAGCTGACCCGCAGCGGGCAACTGGTCAGCACCGCCGGGCTGCGGCCCACGTCGGAAGGCGTGCGCGTGCGGCTGCAGCGGGGCGGCAGGCTGTCGGTGCTGGACGGCCCCTTCACCGAGACCAAGGAGGTCATCGGCGGCTATGCCATCCTGGAGGTGGGGTCGCGCGACGAGGCGCTCGCGTTGACGCGGCGCTTCCTGCAGGTGCATGGCAGCGACTGGGACATCGAGTGCGAGGTGCGCCAGCTCGACGGCCCGGAATTCGGCTGCAAGGCCTGATGCTCGCCATGACGCATCCAACCCGCAAAGGAACGGCCATGTCTTCCCGGACGAACGCCCTGCGCGAGCACTACCGCTGGGTCATCGTGGCCGCGGGCGGCCTGCTCGGCTGCGTCGCGATCGGCGCGCTCTTCTGCCTGCCCGTGCTGCTGCGGCCCATCGCGCGGGACACGGGCTGGTCCACCACCGGCATCTCCGCCGCGATGACCCTCGCCTTCGTCGCGCTGGCGGTCGGCAGCATGGGCTGGGGCGCGCTGTCCGACCGCGTCGGCCCGCGCATCGTCGTGCTGGCGGGCGCGCTGCTGCTGGCCGCCGGCCTCGTGCTGGCCAGCCTCGCGACCTCGCTGCCGGCCTTCCAACTCGGCTTCGGCGCGCTCGTCGGCGTCAGCGCGGCGGCGGTCCTCGTGCCGCTGATGGCCTGCGTCACCGGCTGGTTCGACACGCGGCGCAGCCTGGCCGTGTCCCTGGTGTCGGCCGGCATGGGCATGGCGCCGCTGACCATGTCGCCCCTGGTCGCCTGGCTGGTGCAGGGGCAGGACTGGCGCAGCACGCTGCAGATCGTCGCGGCCCTGGTGGCGGGCGTGATGCTGCCCGTGGCGCTGCTGGTGCGCCGCCCGCCCGCGCTGGCCCAGGCCGCGGCCACGCCGCATGAGCCAGGCCCGTCGGTCGGGCAGGCGCTGCGTTCCGCGCCCTTCCTGATCCTGGTGCTGACGAGCTTCCTGACCTGCGCCACGCACTCGGGGCCGATCTTCCACACGGTGAGCTATGCGGTCAGCTGCGGCATCCCGCTGATGGCGGCCGTGTCGATCTACAGCCTGGAGGGCCTGGCCGGCATGGGCGGCCGCCTCGTGTTCGGGCTGCTGGGCGACCGCTTCGGCGCCGCGCGCACGCTGGTGCTGGCGCTGCTCGGGCAGGCCGTCGTCGTGCTCGGCTACCTCTATGCGCGCAAGCTGGGCAGCTTCTACACCGTGGCGGCCCTGTTCGGCTTCACCTACGCGGGCGTGATGCCGCTGTTCGCCGTCATCGCGCGCGAGAACTTCCCGCTGCGCATGATGGGCACGGTGATCGGCGGCACGACGATGGCCAGCAGCATCGGCATGGCGCTGGGGCCGGTGCTGGGCGGGCTGATCTACGACGCGTTCTCCAGCTATGCCTGGCTCTTCATCGGCGCGTTCGCACTGGGCATCGGGGCCTGCCTGTCGGCGCTGGCGTTCATGCGGCTGCCGCGGCGGACGCTGCCGGCGGCCGTGGTGTGAGTCGGATGGCTTGTTTGCAGCGGAAGCCGACGGTCGGAGCGGCGTCCAGACATGAAACGACCAATATCGAACCGCTATCCCTGCGGGTGAGTGATTGCTCGAAGAGCTTGGCGGACTTGTGGGTCGTCAAAACCGGGTAATCGACGCCGAGACGTTGCCGAACGAGTCACGGACTTTTCCTTTGGCGATCCGATGCGGAAAGGGGAAGTACCGCCCTAGAAATGCTTGGACGGCGTTCTCGCGGAAATCTGCTACCTCTTGGGAGGTGCCTCGCCCTTGGATAGAAGCCTTGCGGAACTCGCTCGAAAGTTGCAAGGCCTCTTCGCGCAGCAGGCTGTAAAGATCATCCATGGTCTCTGTCGAGAGTAAGACAACTATTCTCACGGCAGCGACTCCTTCCAGCCTGCGGCTGACGTTGGGCGAGTGACCCCTGCCGTAGTTGCCTGCCTGTGCTCGTCGAGCGCGGAATCCGCAGATCAGTCCACGTGCACCCGGTTGCGCCCGCCGCGCTTGGCCGCATAGAGGGCGTGGTCGGCGCGGTCCAGCAGCGCGTCGGCCTGCAGCGGCGGCGTGCCGCCCGCGATGCCGACGCTGATGCGCACGACCAGGCCCGGCGCGATCGCGGCCCAGTCATGCTCGGCGACGGCCAGGCGCAGGCGCTCGCAGATCTCGGCGGCCTGCGGCGGCGCGATGCCGACGAGCACGGCCAGGAATTCCTCGCCGCCGATGCGGGCCATCAGGTCGGCGCTGCGCAGCCGGTGGCGCAGCAGCTGGGCGAGCTGCTGCAGCACCGCGTCGCCGACGGCGTGGCCGTGGCTGTCGTTGATGCGCTTGAAATGGTCGACGTCCAGCGCCGCGACGCTGATGACCTGGCCGGCCACGCGCGCGCCCTCGACGAGCAGCGGCAGCGCGAACTCGGCATGGCGGCGGTTGTGCAGGCCGGTCAGCACGTCCTCGTGGGCGGCGCGGTCCAGCGCCATCGCGTGCTCGCGCAGGCGCTGCTGCTCGCTCTCGAGGTGGGCGGCGCGGGCGCGCTCGCGGCGGGCATCGGCGACGGCGCTGTCGGCGCGGGCCTGGGCCTGCTCGACCTGGTCGCGGATCAGGATGACCTCGGTCTGCAGCACGAGGTTGTCGCGGCGGATCTGCAGGTCCAGCCGCAGCAGTTCCTCCAGCCAGCCCAGCGCCTCGCCGAACTCGCCGCTGGCCTTGTGCGTCTCGTACAGCGAGCGCACCAGCAGCCGGCGCAGCCGCGGCGGCGGCTCGGCCACCGCGTGCAGCAGGGCCTTGAGCATGCGCGTGGCCTGCAGGGGTTCGCCGCTCAGGCGCAGGAAGATGGCGCGCTGCACGTCGGCCTCGATGGCCAGCATGGGGTAGCCGTGGTTGTGCGCGAGGTGGCTGAACTCGTTGATGAGGGGCAGGGCCGCGTCGACATGGCCGCCCGCGAGCAGCGCGTTGACGAGGTTGGACATCGCCACGGCGACCTTGAAGGCGCTGCCCGAACGGCAGGCGATGGCATGGGCGTGCTCGGCGGCCCGGCGGGCCTCGGCGATGGCCTCGGCCAGCGGCTCGGCCTGGCGCAGCGCGGCGGCATCGTCGACGCGGCGCAGCCAGAAATAGGCCAGGTTGTTCTGGCAGGAGAACAGCACCTCGGCCGACTCGGCGCGCGCGGCGATCTCCAGCGCCTGCTCCGTCGACGCGCAGGCCTGCACCGGGTTCTCGAGGCTGCAATAGGCCGCGCCGACGCGGTTCAGCGCCCAGGCCTCGCGGACGGCGTCGCCCGCCCGGCGCGCGGCGGCGAGGCCGCGCATGCCGGCCTCCAGCGCCTCGCGGGCCATCAGCAACTGGCCGTAGACGAAGGACTGGGCGGTCAGCGCGTCGGCGACGAGGCCGTCGTCCTCCAGGCGCTCGGCCAGGCCCAGGGCCGAGGCCGCGCAGCGCGCGCTGGCCGTCAGCCGGCCGATGCGCGGGTATTGCTGGGCCAGCAGCGTCAGCGCGTCGGCGCGGCGGCGCAGCTCGGTGGCCGGGCAGGCCTGCAGCAACTGCTCCAGCGCCTCGGTGGACGCCTGGTAGGCGCCGGCCGCGGCGCGGCGGCGTTGCTCGGCCAGCGCCCGATCGAAGGCAGCGGCCTCGAAGCCGACGGCATCGGCGGGCGTGGCTGGGAGGTCGAGCAGGTCTGACATGGGGAATTCCTGATTGTGCCAAGGCCCAGAATGCCGGCCATGCGTGACGCCAGCTTTTTCGGGATCGACTTCACGAGTGCGCCCAGTGCGCGCAAGCCCATCCGCGTCGCGGCCGGCCAGCGCCAGGGCGGTGTCGTGCGCCTGGCCGGCCTGGAGGCGCTGGGCAGCCTGGACGCCTTCTCGGCCTGGCTGACGCGCCCGGGGCCCTGGGTGGCGGGTTTCGACCTGCCCTTCGGGCTGCCGCGCGAACTCGTCGAGACCCTGGGCTGGCCGACCGGCTATGCCGCGCTGATGGCCCATTACGCGGCGCTGAGCCGGGCCGAGATCCGCGACCGCTTCGCGGCCTTCTGCGACGCGCGGCCGGCCGGCGCCAAGTTCGCCCACCGCGGCTGCGACGGGCCGGCCGGCGCGAGCCCGAGCATGAAATGGGTCAACCCGCCGGTGGCCTGGATGCTGCATGCCGGCGTGCCGCGCCTCATCGCGGCCGGCGTGCACCTGCCCGGCCTGCTGGACGGCGACCCGGGCCGCGTCGCGCTGGAGACCTACCCGGGGCTGCTGGCGCGCGAGCTGATCGCGCGGCGCTCCTACAAGAGCGACGCCAGGGCCGCGCAGACGCCCGAGCGGCTGATCGCGCGCAAGGATGTCGTCGATGCGCTGGAGCAGGGCCGCAGCCGCCTCGGGCTGCGCCTCAAGCTCAGCCATGCGCAGCGCGACGCGCTGGTGGCCGACGCCAGCGGCGACAGCCTGGACGCGGTGCTGGCGATGCTGCAGGCCGCCTGGGCGGCCGGCCGGCCGCGCTACGGCTGGCCCGAGGGCGTGGACCCGCTGGAAGGCTGGATCGCCAGCGCCTGAGCCCGGCCGGCGTTGTCAGGAGCCGACGCTGGCGGCGGATTTGTCGTGGCCAGCGTGCGGCGCGCTTCTTGCTGATCCGAGAATCGCGCCCTTTCAGCCCTCCCCCACAGGTGAACCCGCCGTGAACATGCCCGTCCGCTCGCCCCTGCTGCCGCTCGCCGCGGCCCTGCTGTCCTGCTTTGCCCCGGCGCTGTGGGCCCAGTCGGCCACCGGGGACGGCGCGGCGGGCGAGGGTGACAAGGCGGCGCTGGCCCGCGTGGTCGTCACCGGCTCCAACATCCGCCGCAGCGACGGCGAGACGCCCAGCCCGGTGCAGAAGCTCACGGCGGATGACATCGCGCGCAGCGGCTACAGCACGCTGGGCGAGGTGCTGCAGCATCTGTCGGCCAACAACATGGGCTCGCTGGGCCAGGCCACGCCGGGCGCCTTCGGGGCCGGCGGTTCGGGCATCTCGCTGCGCGGCATGACGGTCGGCGCGACGCTGGTGCTGATCGACGGCCACCGCATGGCCCCTTACCCGCTGCCCGACGACGGCCAGCGCGATTTCGTCGACATCGCCTCCATCCCGGTGGACGCGGTCGAGCGCGTCGAGGTGCTGAAGGACGGCGCCTCGGCCATCTACGGCTCCGACGCGATGGCCGGCGTCGTCAACGTCATCCTCAAGCGCAGCCAGCAGGGCGGGGCGCTGCATGCCGAGGTGGGCAGCGCCAGCCGGGGCGATGGCCGCTCGGTCAAGCTCTCGGGCGCACGCGGCTTCGGCGACCTGGACCGCGACGGCATGGCCGGCTATGTGGCCGCCAGCGCGCGCCGCCAGCAGCCCATCCTGCTCAGCGACCGGCCGGCCCTGGGCGGCTCGGACTGGACGCGCTACGGCGGCCAGAACCTGGGCCTCACGGCCAACCCCGAGCTGCAGGTGTCGCCGCAGACGCGCAATTACAGCCTGCTCGGCAAGCTCACGGCGCTGCTGCCGCAGGACTGGACGCTGTCGCTGGCCGGCTCGGTGCTGGGCAGCTCGGCCACGCAGGTGGGCCTGCTCAACGGCGTGTCGCCCAAGGGGGGCATCACGACCTTCGCCTTCGGTCCCGACCACCCGCTGCCCACGCCGACGGCGCTGAACGGCAGCAACGTCATCGACCCCGTCAGCGGCAACCCGGTGGACCAGACCTTCGCCGACCTGCCGGCGCAGCGCTCGCGCACCGCCACGCGCTCGACCCGCTTCGTCGCCGAGCTCTCCGGCGGCTGGGCCGGCTGGGACGTGCAGGCGGCGCTCGGCCTGACCCGCGTGGCCACCGAGCTGACGATGCGCAACTTCATCAGCCTGCCGGCGTTGCAGGCGGCGCTGAACAGCGGCAAATACGTCATCGGCGCCAACAACCCCGCCGACGTGCTGGCCAGCCTGACGCCCGAGGGGCGCTCCACGTCGTCGAACACGCTGAACTTCGTGTCGCTGCGCGCCAGCCGCGACCTGATGAAGCTGGCCGGCGGCAACCTCGCGCTGGGCACCGGCCTCGAGTTCACGAAGCGCTCGCTGGACGAGCGCTTCCCCGATGGCTTCGCCAGCGGCTTGCAGGCCAGCAACATCTACGCCTTCGGCGTCGGCAAGCAGACCATTTCGGCGGCCTACGTCGAGCTGGCCGCGCCGCTGACCAGGCAGCTGGAGGTGGACGCCGCCGCGCGCGTGGACCACTACGACACCTATGGCTCGTCGACGACGCCCAAGCTCGGCTTCAAGTTCCTGCCGTTGCGCGAGCTGACGCTACGCGGCACCTATGCCGGCGGCTTCCGCGCGCCCAACCCGGTCGAGATCGGCATCTCGGGCTCCAGCGCCGGCTATCTGCCGCCGCTGCTGGACACGGCGCTGTGCGCCGTCGTCAAGCCCGGCCAGCCCTGCGACATCTACGTGGGCGGCACCCAGCTGCAGTTGCCGGGCAAGGATCTGCGCCCCGAAAAGAGCAAGAGCTACACGCTGGGCCTGGTGTTCGAACCGGGGCCGGCCTTCAACCTGTCGCTGGACTACTACGACGTCAAGATCAGCAACCAGATCGTGTCGGTGGGTCTGTTCGGCCAGTACCAGATCGACACGCCCGATGCCTACGGCACCAGGCTCTACCGCGTGCACAGCCCGACGACGGCCAACGCCGCGCCCACCGGGCCGGACGACACCATCCTCTACGGCACCTACCCCTTCATCAACCTGGGCAGCGCCCGCAGCAGCGGCCTGGACCTGGACCTGCGCCTCAAGCTCGACGGCGGCGCCTGGGGCCGGTTCACGCCGCAGCTGCAGTGGACGCACATGATCCGCTACACCATCGACCGCGGCCCGGGCCAGGTCTACGAGCTGGCGGGCACGCATGGGCCGAGCTTCGTGTCCACCAACACCGGCACGCCGCGCGAGCGTGGCGCGCTGGCGCTGACCTGGGCGCGCGGCCCCGTGGAGCTGACCGGCACGCTGAACTACACCAGCGGCATGCGCGTGGAAGACGCCAGCTACAACCTGCCGGACTGCGCCTCGGCGCTGTCGACGATCTTCCCCAATGGGTTGCCGGCCGGCGGCTCGCCGCTGTGCCGCGTGCCCTCGTTCACGACGGTCAACCTCAGCGGCAGCTGGCAGGTCAGCGAGCGCTTCAGCCTGCGTGCGTCGGTGGCCAATCTGTTCGACCGCGCCGCGCCCATCGACGCGTTCGCGTCGGGCTCCACGGGTGGCGGCGTGTCGTCGGGCGGTGCGCACTACAACCCGTCGCTGCACCAGGAGGGCGCCGTCGGCCGCTACCTGACGCTGGGCCTGAGCTACAGGTTCTGAGCCTTGCGCCAGGCGGCGGCAAAACGCTCCAGCTCGGCGCCGTCCAGGTCCGACACGGCCCAGAACTGCATCGCGCCGTCGCTCCAGCGCACGAGGTTGAAGCCGCGGCGCTGCAGCTTCTCGGGCGCCGTGCCGCGCTCGGCCGGCCATTGGTAGAGGGCTATCTTGTGCAGCCGCACCTGGTAGGCCAGCACCGCCGTGGGCCGGCCCTGCAGGGCCTGCACGCGCCCGCCGAGCAGCGCGAAGCCCTGCTCGCGCAGCGGCGCGTCGAGCACGGTGGGCGCGTAGTCCAGCCGGCCCTGGAACCAGGGCTTGACCGTGTGGCGGTCGCTGGAGGCGACCTCGTAGAGCGGCCCCACCTGCAGCGCGCGCACATGGGCGGCGACGAGTTCGTCGGGCAACTGGCCGTCGGGCATCAGCCGCGGCGCGACGAGCACGGCCGCCAGCGTCAGCGCGACACCGGCGACGAGGCCACCGGCGCCGGCGAAGGCCGGGTGGATGCGTGTCAACGCAGCGAGTCGTTCGCGCCAACCCGGCCTCGGGCGTGGCTGCTCCTGCGCGGCGGCCTGCAGCGTCAGCTGCGTGCGCAGCTTGGCGCGCAGGCCCTCGCCGGCCGGGTGGCGGCTGGCGTGCTGCTGCAGCAGGCGGGTGAGGTCGTCGTCGTTCATCAGGGCAGACCTGCGAGTTGCAGCTCGCGTTTGAGTTGGGCGCGGGCGCGCGACAGCCGCGACATCACGGTGCCGATGGGGATGCCGGCGATGTAGGCGATGTCGCGGTAGTCCAGGCCTTCGAGTTCGCGCAGCACGATGACCTCGCGCATCGGCGGAGTCAGCTGGCGCAGGGCGGCGTCCACGAGCACCTGCTCGCGCCGCGCGCCCAGGGCCGCGAGCGGGTCGGGCAAGGGGCTGGGCGAGCGGGCTTCGAGCTGCTCCCAGCCGTCCTCGTCCAGCAGCGCCACGTCGGCCCGGCCGCGCTCGCGGGCCAGCGCCGTGAAGCAGGCATTGCGCACGATGCCAAGGAACCAGGGCCGGGCGTCCTCGTTGGCGCGCAGCGCGGCGAAGTAGCGGAAAGCGCGCAGCGCGGCTTCCTGCACCGCGTCCTCGGCCGCGGCCGCGTCGCGCAGCAGCCAGCGCGCGAGGTTGTGTGCCGCGTCCAGCAGCGGTAGCACGGTGGCCTCGAAGCGGCGCGCGTCGGTCATGTCACGATGAAGTGACCATCCATGCCCTCGTGTCCGTCGCCGCAGAAGCTGTCGCACAGGAAGGCGAGCTGTCCAGCGACCTGGGGTGTGAGGGCGAGGCGGGTGACGCGGCCGGGCATGAGGTCGGTACGCAGCTTGAGGTCGGGCACGAAGAAGCCGTGCGCGAAGTCGAGCGAGCGTATCAGCAGCACGACCGGCTCGCCGGCCTTCAGCGGGATCACGTTGGGCGTGAACCTGAAGCGCTGGGCCGTGATCTCGATCTCGCGCGGCGCCTGGGCTCGCGCGCCCATGCCCACGGCTGCGAGCAGCAAGAGCTGTCGGCGCCTCATGCTGCAGAGACTCCATGCTCGATGCGCTCCACGTCCCTGCCGCCGGCCTCGACCTCGCGCCAGCCCAGGCCGCGGTAGGGCGCGGCCGGGTCCCAGGCCACGGGCAGCGGCTTCTCGGCCGTGCCGGGCGCGGGCAGCGGGAACATCAGCGAGCGTGCCGAATGGTGGGCGATGTGGCCCGTCATCTGGTGGTGCTCCTGGTGGATGTGGCCGTAGAAGACGGTGACGTTCCTGTGCGGCATCAAGAGGGCCAGGGCCTGGTCGCCGTCGCGGGTGTGCCAGTCCCACTTGGGCACCAGCGGGAACAGCGGCCGGTGGGCCAGCACGACGAGGGGCGCGTCGCGGTCCAGCCTGGCCAGCTCGGCCTGCAGCCAGCCGAGCTGCTCGGCGCCGAGCGTCGTGCCGCGGTCGGACACGTTGTCCAGCGCGATGAAGTGCACGCCCTTGTGGTCGAAGCGGTACCAGGTGTCGCCGAACATTTCCTTGAAGGCGGCGCCGCGGTCCAGCGCGGCGTCGTGCTCGCCGGGCATGAAGCGCACGGTCTTGACCTTGAGCTCGCCGACGACCTGCTTGAACTCGGCCATGCGGCGGCGGCGCTCGGCGGGGTCGTCCGTGGTGTGGGTCAGGTCGCCGGTGAAGACGATGAAGTCGGGCGCCTGGGGCAGGGCGTTGACGGCCGCGACCGCCTTGGGCAGCGTGCCGCGCGCATCGGGGTTGGGCGCGCCCTGGAAGCCCCAGTGCGTGTCGGACAGCTGCACGAAATAGAACCCGTCCTGGCGCCGCCCGGTCGCCGCGCAGCCGGCCAGGCCGGCCGAGAAGATGGCGCCGCCGCCGAGGCCGGCGAGGTGGAGGAAGTCGCGTCTGTGCATGGTCGCCCTCGCGAGGGAAGTGGTGACCTGCTGCTCTACCGGCGCGCGCCGGGTTTTATTCCCGGCCTTGGCAGGCGGTGGCGGCAAACGTCGGTTTGGTTTACACGGCGGCGCGGCCGGCGCGCCCCGATCCCGCCGGCATGGGCGCCAAGTCACTGTCCCCCAACGGGAAAAGCGAAATGGCAATGAGCCGGGATTGCTTCTTGCTTGTCACGTGCCGCGAGCGTTGGGCGGTGGCCCAGGCCTGCCGGTCGGGCACCGGGGCCGGGGTCGATCCGCATTTGAACAACACAGCCACCGGCGTGGAGGGATTTCATGAACCGCAACCGCAAGCCTTTTTCCGCCTCGACCGGCATCCGGGCCGCCCTGTCCGCCGCGGTG
Source organism: Pelomonas aquatica (assembly GCF_026712205.1). Lineage (GTDB taxonomy): Bacteria > Pseudomonadota > Gammaproteobacteria > Burkholderiales > Burkholderiaceae_C > Pelomonas > Pelomonas aquatica. Next base: position 107,300 of record NZ_JAPPUW010000002.1, on the reverse strand, counting down.
TCGGCCGTCGCGTTGACCTGGGCCCTGCCGGCGCATGCCAACCTGGTGATCACGCCGATCTTCGATACGACCATCACCGGCGATGCCAATGCGGCCGCCATCGAAGCGGTCATCAATTCGGCGGCCAGTTTCTACGACAACGTCTTCACGAACCCGATCAATGTATCGATCAAGTTCCAGGAGGGCGGCGGCCTCGGCGGGAGTTCGTCCTACGTCTTCCAGGCCCGCTACCAGAATTTCATCAACAGCCTGATCGCCGGCAGTTCAGGCGATGCCACAGACACCACGGCCCTGGCTCATCTCCCCGGCGGGGCGACCAATCCCGTGACGGGCAGCAATTTCGTCATTGTTAAAGCCGCCAACCTCAAGGCGCTCGGCTTCTCGGTCGCCACGCCCGGTGGCCTGGACGGCACCATCACCGTGAACACGCATCTGACCGACGTGGGCAGTCCCGGCACCACCGGCCAATACAGCCTGCTGGCGGTTGTCGAGCACGAGATCGACGAGGTGCTGGGCCTGGGTTCGGACGTGGGTCAGACGGGATTCTTCGCGGACCCCGCGACGGAGGATCTGTTCCGCTACGACGCTGCCGGCAACCGCACCTATGCGCCTCACGCCTGCGGCGGCGAGCCGGCCGCCTACTTCTCGCTGGACGGCAGCACGAAGCTGGCCCAGTTCCACAACTGCAGTGACGGTGCCGACTACGGCGACTGGGCCAGCAACCCGCTGCCGACCGGTGCCGTACCGCAGGTGCAGGATGCCTACGCTACGCCGGGGTCGCATCCGACGCTGAACCGGTATTCACCGGAAGTCGTTGCGCTGGACGCCATGGGCTACAACCTGACCAAGGTGCCCGAGCCCGGCTCGCTGGCGCTGGTGCTGGGGGCCTTCGCGGCGCTGTTCGCGGCTCGCCGGGGGCGGCGCGCCTAGTCTTTTGCGTTGGCCAGCGTCTTCAGGAAGGCGATGACGTCGGCGCGCTCACCCGCGTCGGCCAGGCTGATGCCCATGGCCTGGCCGGGCACCAGGGTCTCGGGGTCGGCCAGCCAGCGGTCGAGGTTGGCCTCGTTCCACCTGAGGCCCGATTTCTTCAGCGCGGCCGAGTAGCCGGCATAGCCCTTGGCCGTGCCCGCCAGCCGCCCGAACACGCCGCGGTGGGCGGGGCCGACGCCGTTGAAGTCCGGCGAGTGGCAGGCGGTGCAGCGGGCCTGGTAGATGGCCTGGCCGCGGGCCGGGTCGGGCGCGGCCGCGGCCGCCTGTGCGGCGAGCAGGGCGAGCAGGGCGAAGGTCTTGTCCATGCCAGCACTACCCTGGCAGGGCGGGCTTTATTCCGCCGTCAACGCAGCCCCACCTGGCCCTTCCATGCATTCAGGATCCTGGCCCGGTCCCAGGCCCGCCCGGCCTTCATCGTCCAGGCCACGTCCGGCAGCGCCGGCCTGGCCGCGTCCAGCGGCGCGGCGAAGGCGATCAGGTCGGCGCGCAGGCCCGGCGCGATGCGGCCGATGTCGGCGCTGCGGCCGAGATAGGTCGCGCCGTTGGCCGTCATGATCTTCACGGTGGCGGCGGCATCGAAGCCGGCCTCGCGCAGCAGCTCGAACTGGCGCAGCGAGGAGTATCCCGGGATGACGCCGCCATAGCCGGTCGGGTCGGTGCCGGCGACGAGCAGGCCGCCGGCGTCGGCGAACTGCTTTTCCCACGCCATGTCCTTGGCCAGCACGCGGCCATAGGCATTGGGGCCGCCGCGCTGGATGGCCGTGTAGCGGGCCACGTACTGCTCGCGCAGCTGCGGCATCAGCAGGTCCAGCGCCGCGGCCGGGGCCATGGGGCGGCCGTGGGAGAAGGTCTCGAAGACGGTCAGCGTGGAGGTCAGCGCCACCTTGCGGTCGATCAGCCGGCGCTGCAGCGCGGCCATGCGCGGGTCGTCGACGGCCAGCGCGTCGAGCGAGCGTGGCACGGCGTCGCCGGCCGGGCAGGCGTCGGGCTGCTTGCTGTCGACGAAATCGCTGGACGCGAAGAAGCCGTGCTCCAGGTTGTCGATGCCCATCGTGGCGGCCTCGGCATAAGTGACGGCGCAGAGGTGGGCCGTCACCCTTGCCTTGCGCTCGTGGGCGGCCTCGACGATGGCGGCGAGCTGCTCGCGCGTCAGGTGCATATAGCCCTTGTAAGACGTGGCGCCGACGTCGGCCCAGTAGCCGACCTGGCGCACGGCGTCCTCCGCGCTCGCGAGCCGCGGCACCTGGGCGACGAAGGCCTGGATGCCGTTCAGGAAGGGCGCCGTCACGTCCATGTCGGGGCCGACGGCCCGGCCTTCGCGGATGTCCTTCCAGGTGTTGAGGTCGGCATAGGGGCTCATGCTGCCGGCCGTGCGCAGCGTCGTCACGCCGCCGGCGAGATAGAGCAGCGGGAAGCTCTGGAAGAAGGCGCCGTAGCTGCCGCGCTCGGTCGGGTAGAAGAGGTGTTCATGCAGCAGCACGAAGCCGGGCATCAGCGCGCCGCCGGCCAGGTCCTTGACGAGGGCGCCGGCGGGCGCCCTCAGCTCGGCATCGGGCTTCACGTCGGCGATGCGGCCGTCGCGGATCAGCACGCTCATGTGCTCGCGCGGCGCACCGCCGCTGCCGTCGAAGAGCTGGGCGTTGCGCAGCAGCGTGACGGGAGCCTGGAAGAGGGTGTAGCGCTCGGTGTCGCCGGGCGGTTGCGGCGTTTGCGCGAAGGCCTGGATGGCCAGCATGAGGGCAAGGAGGGCAGGCGGCTTCTTCATGCGCCGCATCCTCGCACTTGGCCAGCGCCTAGATATCCGGGATGACCTCGGGGTTGCCCGCCTGCGCCAGATGCGTGACCGGTTCCAGCCCCGGCCCCCAGGCGTGGATGAGCCAGCCCGGCGTCTCCAGCGCCACGCCGAGCGGTGCGTCCGGCGCGAGCTCCAGCGCGATCTGGTGGGCCGTGGACGGTGCGCTGACGACGCTCGCATGCGCGATGCGGCCCAGCGTCATGCGGTGCAGATGGCCGCAGACGACGCGCAGCACCTGCGGGTGGGCGGCGATCAGCGCCTCGAAGCCGTCCAGGCCCTGCTGCAGCGCCATCGCGTCCATCGCGGCCAGGCCGGTGGCGTGGGGCGGGTGGTGCAGCGCGACGAGGGTGGGCATGGACGGGCGCTCGGCCAGCAGCGCGCGGGCCTGGTCCAGCCGCGCGTCGTCGAAGCCGCCCTGGGGCTGGCCGGGCACGAGGCTGTCGAGCACGACGAGGCGTAGCGGGCCGGGCAGGTCCAGCGCGTACTGCAGGGCGGCGGCGCCGGGCTCGCCGCAGTGCACGCCGGGCAGGTCGGCGAAGGCCGCCTGCAGCGGGCCGCGCGCGTCGTGATTGCCGGGCAGCAGCGCGAGCGGCAGGCCGGCATCGGTCAGCGGCGCGAGCAGCGCGCGCAGCTGGGCATATTCGGCCGGATGGCCGGCGTCGACGAGGTCGCCGCTGATCAGCACGGCCACGGGCCGCGGCCGGATCTGCAGCACGCGCTCGACGGCATGGCGCAGCGCGGCGGCGGTGTCGACGCGGCCGCAGATCAGCCGGCCCGGCTGCGTGATGTGCGGGTCGCTGAGCTGGACGAGCAGATAGGGCGTGGCGTCCATGGCTCGGTTTGCGCTTATTTGCGCATCAGCGTGCTCTTGCCGAACAGGCTTTCGATCAGGTCCAGCGCGACCAGGGCCGTGCGGTTCTTCTCGTCCAGCGCCGGGTTCAGCTCCATCAGGTCCATGGAGGCCATGCGGCCGGTGTCGGCGATCATCTCCATGCAGAGATGGGCCTCGCGGTAGGTCGGGCCGCCGGGCACCGTGGTGCCGACGCCGGGCGCCATCACCGGGTCGAGGAAGTCGACGTCGAAGCTGACGTGCAGATGGGTGTGGTCGTCCAGCGTGGCCAGGGCCAGCTCCATCGTGTGGCGCATGCCCATCTCGTCGATGAAGCGCATGTCGAAGACTTCGAGGTCCTGCTCGTGCACGAAGCGGCGCTCGCCTTCGTCGACGCTGCGGATGCCGATCTGGCGCACCCACTTCGCTTGAATGGCCGGCACCTGGCCGCCGATCTCGATCAGCTCCTGCGGCCCGAAGCCGCACAGGCAGGCCACGGGCATGCCGTGGATGTTGCCGCTGGGGGTCAGCACGCTGGTGTTGAAGTCGGCGTGGGCGTCCAGCCAGAGCACGCGCAGCTTTTTGCCGGTGTCGCGGCAGTGGCGCGCGACGGCGCTGATCGAGCCCAGGCCCAGGCAGTGGTCGCCACCCAGCAGCATGGGCATGCGGCCGGTCTTCAGCTCGGCGTAGACGGCTTCGTGCACGGCCTGGTTCCAGGCGACGACCTCGCTGAGGTGGCGGTAGCCTTCGACCGGCGGCAGCCAGGGGTTGGCCGGGCCGCTGAGGTTGCCGCGGTCGACGACGTCGACGCCGCGCGCGCGCAGCGCCTCGGCGAGGCCGGCCACGCGCATGGCCTCGGGGCCCATGCTGGCGCCGCGGGCGCCGGCGCCGATGTCGGTGGGCGCGCCGATCAGGGAGACGTTTCTGAGCTGGGTCATAGCGTGGGCGTGGTGGCGAGTTCGTATTCGGTTTCGAGCAGGGTCCAGGCCTCCTCGGCCGTCTCGACGTAGTGGAAGAGGCGCTCGTCGCCCGGGCTGATCATGCCGGTGTCCAGCAGCAGGTCGAAGTTGATGAGCCGGCTCCAGAACTCGCGGCCGAACAGCAGCACGGGGCGGCGGCGGCTCTTGCCGGTCTGCATCAGCGTCATGCTCTCGAAGAGTTCGTCCAGCGTGCCGAAGCCGCCGGGGAAGCAGACCAGCGCGACCGAGCGCATCAGGAAATGCATCTTTCGCAGCGCGAAATAGTGGAAGCGGAAGCACAGCTCCGGCGTGATGTAGGGGTTGGGGCGCTGCTCGTGGGGCAGCACGATGTTCAGACCGATGCTCTTGCCGCCGGCCTCGAAGGCGCCGCGGTTGCCGGCCTCCATGATGCCGGGGCCACCGCCGGTGACGACGTAGATGGGCTGGCCGCGCGCGGCCGAGGCTTCGGTGATGAGCCGGCCGAGGCGCCGCGCCTCCTCGTAGTAGCGGCTCATGTCGAGCTGCATGCGTGCGCGGCGGATGGCGCCGGACTCGCCGCCGCCCTCGGCCAGGGCCAGGCGCTGCTCGGCCACGTCGCGCGGCAGGATGCGCGCGCTGCCGAAGATGACGACGGTGCTGCGCACGCCCTGCTCGGTCAGCTGCAGCTCGGGCTTGAGCAGTTCCAGCTGCATGCGCACCGGGCGCATGTCGTCGCGCAGCAGGAAGGCTTCGTCCTTGAAGGCGAGCTCGTAGGCGCTGCCGGGGCCGTCGTAGTCGGGGTGCGGGACGAGGGTCTCGCATTCGTCCTTGGCGGACGGGAAATTGCGGGCGGTGAGGTCGAGGCGGCGGTTCATGGGCGGGGCGGTCGTTGGGGGCGCACTCACAGGCTGACGAAGCGGTTGCGCCCCTGCGATTTGGCGAGATAGAGGCCCTCGTCGGCACGCTGCAGCAGCGTGGCGGCGGGCGTGGCGCTGCCAGGGTCGCAGGTGGTGATGCCGCCCGACAGCGTGACGTGGGCGGCGACCGGGGAATCGGGATGGGGCAGGGCCGTCGTCTCGAAGATGCGCGTGATGGCGTGGGCCAGCGTGCGCGCACCGGCGCGCGGCGTGTCCGGTAGCACGAGGGCGAATTCCTCGCCGCCGTAGCGGGCCACGGAGTCCATCGGGCGCCGCGCCAACTGCCTCAGCAGCGCGCCGACGTGACGCAGGCATTCGTCGCCCGCGTGGTGGCCGAGGCCGTCGTTGTAGCGCTTGAAGTGGTCCACGTCGCAGAGCATGACGGTCAAGGGCATGCGGTTGCGGCGCGACAGCTCGATGGCCACGTCGAGCTGCTCGTCCAGGCCGCGCCGGTTCAGCAGCCCGGTCAGGCCGTCGTGCCGGGCCTGGCGCAGCAGCTCGACGTTGGCGCAGCGCAGTTCCTCCGACAGCGCCTCCAGCTGCGAGCGCATGTCGCGCAGCCGGCGCATCGCGTGCAGCTTGGCCTCCAGCACGACGGGGTGGACCGGCTTCAGCAGGTAGTCGTCGGCGCCCGCGGCGATGCCGGCGGCAACGCTGGTGGCCTCGCCCAGCGCCGACAGGAAGATCAGGGGCGTCCAGCCGCGCTGGTCGCGCTCGCGCACCTGGCGCGCCAGCCAGCAGCCGTCGAAGCCGGGCATGTCGACGTCGCTGAGGACGAGGTCGGGCCGGTGGCGGTCGAAGAGCTCCAGCGCCCATTGCGCATCGCAGGCCTCGATGACCTGATGGCCCAGCCGGTCCAGCTGGTAGGCGATGCTGCCGCGCACGGCCTCGTCATCGTCCACGACCAGGATGCGCAGCGAGGCGGCGGGTTCTGCGGGTGCGGGGCTGGCGGCGGGCATGTGGGGCGGTCTCTCGCGGCGATTATCGGCCGCGCCTGCCGGCGCAGACCGCGCAGTCGGGGTCGCGCCGCAGCGCGATCTCGCTCCACTGCATGCGCCGCCCGTCCAGCATCAGCAGCCGGCCGGCCAGCGGCTCGCCGATGCCGGCCAGCAGCTTCAGCGCCTCGGCCGCCTGCACGCTGCCGACGATGCCCACCAGCGGCGCGAACACGCCCATCGTCGCGCAGGCGGCGTCCTCGAAGCCCGACTCGGGCGGGAACAGGCAGGCGTAGCAGGGGTGCTCGGGCGAGCGGCTGTCGTAGACGCTGACCTGGCCGTCGAAGCCGATGGCCGCGCCGGAGACCAGCGGCCTGGCGTGGCGCACGCAGGCCGCGTTGACGAGGTGGCGGGTCGCGAAGTTGTCGCTGCAGTCGATGACGACGTCGACGCGCGGCAGCTCCGCGTCGAGCAGCGCGGCGTCGGCCCGGCGCGCCAGCGGGCGCACCTGCACGGCCGGGTTCAGCGCGGCCATGCGGGCGGCGGCGGACTCGACCTTGAGGCGGTCCAGGCTGCCCATGTCGTGGGCGATCTGGCGCTGCAGATTGGTCAGCGACACGGTGTCGTGGTCGACCAGCGTGATGCGGCCGACGCCGGCCGACGCGAGGTAGAGGGCCACCGGCGAGCCCAGGCCGCCGGCGCCGACGACGAGGGCGCCGGCATCGAGCAGGCGCTGCTGGCCCTCGATGCCGATGTCGTCGAGCAGCAGATGGCGGGAGTAGCGCAGCAGGTCGGCGTCGTTCATGGCGCCAGGATAGTGCCTGCCTGCGGCCGCGACAGGGGTGGGTCCTGCAAGGCTATTGGCAGGTCGTCACACTTGCCGCCCCATGAAGTCCACTCCCGCCCCTCATGCCGCGCCGGCGGTTCTCGGCCCGGCCCTGACCTTCCTGCTGGCCACGGCCACCGGCCTGGCCGTGGCCTCCATCTACTATGTCCAACCGCTGCTCGGCCTGCTGGCCCAGCAGTTCGGCGTCGGCAGCGCCACCATCGGCCTGCTGCCCACGCTGACCCAGCTCGGCTACGGCGCGGCCATCCTGCTGCTGTCGCCGCTGGGCGACCGCTACGACCGGCGCCGCATCATCGCGGTCAAGTCGGCCGCGCTGGTCGCGGCCCTGGCCTTTGCCGCGCTGGCCCCCAGCTTCGGCGCGCTGGGCCTGGCCAGCGTCGCCATCGGCCTGACAGCGACGCTGGCCCAGGACCTGGTGCCCGCCGCCGCGACGCTGGCGCCCGAGGCCGAGCGCGGCCGGCGCGTCGGCCAGGTCATGATGGGGCTGCTGCTCGGCATCCTGTTGTCGCGCGTGGCGGCCGGTTCGCTGGCGGCGCTGGCCGGCTGGCGCGCGGTGTACGCAAGTGCGGCGGTCGCCGTCGCGCTGCTGATCCCGCTGCTGTGGCGCAGCCTGCCGCGCTTCGTGCCGGCGACGTCGGCCGGCTATGGCGCGCTGCTGGCGTCGATGGCGGGGCTGTGGATGAAGCATGCGCCGCTGCGCCGTGCGGCTCTCGCGCAGGGGCTGCTGAGCGTGGCCTTCAGTGCGTTCTGGTCGACGCTGGCCCTGGTGCTGGCGGGGCCGGAGTTCGGCCAGGGCAGCGCGGTGGCCGGCGCCTTCGGCCTGGCCGGCGCCGCGGGTGCGCTGGCCGCGCCGCTGGCAGGCGGCCTCGCGGACCGGCGCGGCCCGCAGGCCGTCATCCGCGTCGGGGCGCTGCTGGTGCTGGCCGCCTTTGCCGTGCAGGCGCTGGCGCCGGCCTCGCTGTGGCTGATGGTGGTCGTGGCCGTCGTCTTCGACCTGGGCGTGCAGGCCGCGCTGGTCTCGCACCAGAGCGTCGTCTACGGCCTCGACCCCGCCTCGCGCAGCCGGCTCAACGCCGTGCTGGTCAGCTCGATGTTCGCGGGCATGGCGAGCGGCGCGGCGCTGGGGTCGGTGTTGCTGGCCTCGCTGGGCTGGCGGGCGGTGCCGGCGCTCGGGGCCATCGCGGCGCTGGGAGCATTGGCGGTCGCGCGGCCGAGGCCATAACGCTGCTTCTGAGCGAGCCGTGTTACGCGTCGCCGCGGGCAGGCCGTGTGCCGGGGTCTCGGTGCTGGTGGAAGCACGACAGCACGCTGATGACGCTGCCGTCCACGACGTAGAACAGCGAATAGGGGAAGCGACGCAGGTTGGCTTGGCGGATGGCCGGGTCGACCTCCGGATAGAGCAGGGGATTCAACCGGATGAAGCGTTCGACGCGCTCCAGCTCGGAAAAGAAGGCCTCGCCCTGGCGGATGGTAGGTTGGTCGTACCACGCGAAGGCCTCGGCGATCTCCGCTTCGGCGCGCGGCTTGAAGATCAAGCCGAAGCTCATGCGCGGGCGCCGAGCAGCTTGGTCTTCAGTTCCTGCAGGGTGATGCCGGGCTCGCCCGGATTGGCCCGGTGGTGGGTCAGGCGCGCGCGCAGTTCCGTGCGTTGGGCATCCGTGAGCTGCCGTGAGTCGGCCGTGTCGGCATCGGCGCTGGCAATCAGCGCTTCGCCCAGCTCGCGCTTCTCGGCGGGACTCAGTTGGATCAGCTCATCGGCCAGTTGTGCGCGCATGGCCGGATGGTAGCGCCGAGGTGCCCCGGCTGTCGTGCCGCAGGAAAGCAAACGGGCCTCTCACGAGGCCCGTTTCAACTCCAAACAAGCGTCGATTTATTCAGCCTTGGCCTCGGCCTTGCGTTCTGCCGCCGTCTTGGACGCGACGACCGGCTGGCCCTTGAGCTGGTTCAGGGCCTGCAGCAGCGGGAAGTCCTCGGTGGAGCCGAACTCGGGCAGGGGCTTGGGCGGCTCGGCGCGCTTGGCGAATTCGGCCTCCAGCTTGGCGCGGGCTTCCTCGCGGGCCTTCAGGCGGGCGGCGTCTTCCTCGGGGCCGTTGGCCAGGTGCTTCTCAAGGTCGGCCTCGCGCATGCGCAGCGCGGCGAAGACATTGCCCTCGGCGGTTTCGTCCAGCATGACGTCGGGCACGATGCCCTTGGCCTGGATGGAGCGGCCGCTCGGCGTGTAGTAGCGCGCGGTGGTGATCTTCAGCGCGGTTTCGGGGCCGAGCTGGCGCACGGTCTGCACCGAGCCCTTGCCGAAGGTCTGCGCGCCCATCAGCGTGGCGCGGTGGTGGTCCTGCAGCGCGCCGGCGACGATCTCGCTGGCGCTGGCCGAGCCCTCGTTGACCAGCACCACCAGCGGCACGGTCTTCAGCGCGACGGGCAGGTGCTTGAGCGGGTCGTCGCTGCTGCGGCGGCGGTAGTCGTCAGGACTGGCCTTGTAGCTGGCCTTGGACTCGGGCACCTGGCCGTTGGTGGACACCACCTCGACGTCGCGCGGCAGGAAGGCCGACGAGACGGCCACCGCGCCTTCGAGCAGGCCGCCCGGGTCGTTGCGCAGGTCCAGCACCAGGCCCTTGAGCTTGGGCTCCTGCTTGTAGATCTCTTCGAGCTTCCTGGCGAAATCGTCGACGGTGCGTTCCTGGAACTGGCTGACGCGGATCCAGGCATAGCCGGGCTCGACGATCTTGGCGCGCACGCTCTGGACCTTGATCTCCTCGCGGACGATGGTCACCGGGAAGCTGCGGTTCTCGGCCTTGCGGAAGATCGTGAGGCTGACCTTGGTGGCCGGCTCGCCGCGCATCTTCTTGACGGCCTGGTCGATGGTCAGGCCGCGCACGGCGGTGTCGTCGATGCGGGAGATCAGGTCGCCGCTCTTCAGGCCGGCGCGGAAGGCGGGCGAGCCTTCGATGGGGGAGACGATCTTGACGAGGCCGTCCTCCATGCCGATCTCGATGCCGACGCCGACGAACTTGCCGGTCGTGCCTTCGCGGAATTCCTTGAAGCTCTTCCTGTCGAAGAACTGCGAGTGCGGGTCGAGCCCGGACACCATGCCGCCGATCGCGTCGTTGATCAGCTTCTTCTCGTCGACGGGCTCGACGTAGTCGCTCTTGACGATGCCGAAGACCGCCGCGAGCTGCTGCATCTCTTCGAGCGGGAGGGGGGACAGGCTGCTGCGCGCATTGGCCTGGAGCTGCATCGTGGCGAGGGCACCTGCCACGGCGCCGAGGGCAACCCAGCCGGCGACTTTCAATTTGGAGCTCATGAGGCGAGTCCTGTGATCAACGAAATCCTGCCGAAAACAGCTTGACAGGTGAGTCGAGTGTAGCCCCGGGGGCTGGCGCCACTCGCCGATTTACCCGCCGGCAACCCTTCAATTCGGTGCCGAAGTGATGGAGTTGGCGTGGTGGCCGGGTACCGGAAGTCACTGCGGGCAACGCCGCCTCGCACCGGGCCGCCGTCGCCGATGCGCAGGGCCTGGTGCAGCCGGATCCGGCCGTGCAGGTGGCGGCGGGGGCAGGCCTGCGCAGCCCATGAAAATACCGGGCATGACTGAAGCCCCCGATCCCTCGGCCCGCCCCACCCCCGTGCGCTTCTGGCAGGCCCTGCGCTTCTGGCTCAGGCTCGGCTTCATCAGCTTCGGCGGCCCGGCCGGGCAGATCGCGATCATGCATGCCGAACTGGTCGAGCGCAGGCGCTGGATCAGCGAGCGGCGCTTCCTGCACGCGCTGAACTACTGCATGGTGCTGCCCGGGCCCGAGGCCCAGCAGCTGGCGACCTATATCGGCTGGCTGATGCACCGCAGCTGGGGCGGCATCGTGGCCGGCAGCCTGTTCGTGCTGCCGTCGCTGTTCATCCTGATCGGCCTGTCCTGGCTCTATGTCGCCCACGGCAAGCTCGTCGTCGTGGCGGGGCTGTTCTACGGGCTCAAGCCGGCGGTGACGGCTCTGGTCGTGCACGCGGCCCACCGCCTCGGCACGCGGGTGCTGAAGAACGGCTGGCTGTGGGGCATCGCGGCGGCGGCCTTTTTCGCGATCTTCGCCTTCGACCTGCCCTTCCCGCTGATCGTGCTCGGCGCGGCCGCCATCGGCGTTGTCGGCGGCAGCTGGGCGCCCGGCGTCTTCGCAACGGGTGGCAATGGCGGCAAGGCCGAGGCCGGCTATGGCCCCGCGCTGATCGACGACGACACGCCGCCCCCGCCGCATGCCCGCTTCTCCTGGGCCGGCCTGGCCCGCGTGCTGGGCATCGGCCTGGGGCTCTGGGGCACCGCGATGGCCCTGCTGGCCGCCCGCTTCGGCTGGGAGGGGGCGTTGACGCAGATGGGCTGGTTCTTCACGAAGGCGGCGCTGCTGACCTTCGGTGGCGCCTATGCGGTGCTGCCCTATGTCTACCAGGGCGCCGTCGAGCAGCACCAGTGGCTGAGCGGCACGCAGATGATCGACGGCCTGGCGCTCGGCGAGACGACGCCGGGGCCGCTGATCATGGTGGTGGCCTTCGTCGGCTTCGTCGGCGGCTGGACCCAGCAGGTGTTCGGTCCGGACGCGCTGTTCGCGGCCGGCGTTGCGGGCAGCGTGCTGGTGACCTTCTTCACCTTCCTGCCGTCCTTCGTCTTCATCCTGGCCGGCGGGCCCCTCATCGAGACGACGCATGGCAAGCTGAAGTTCATGGCGCCGCTGACGGCCATCACGGCCGCCGTGGTGGGCGGCATCCTGAACCTGGCCCTGTTCTTCGCCCTCCATGTGCTGTGGCCCGAGGGGCTCTCGGGGCGCTTCGACGCGGTGTCCGCCCTCGTCAGCCTCGCGGCGGGCATCGCGCTGTTCGGCTTCGATCTGGGCGTCATGCCGCTGCTCGGCGCCTGCGCCGTGGCCGGCTTGCTGCTGACGCAGATCGCGCCGGCCTTGCTGGGCTGAGAGCTTGAGAGTCTTTCACCTCTGCCCGCCTTGCACGCCAAAACAAAAGGGCTGCCGAGGCAGCCCTTGATGCGGTGTGGCGGCCCCTGGGCCGCCGGACAGGTCAGGCTGCGGCAGCGTTCGCGTTGCCGGCCAGGTCGTCGCGCAGCAGGCCCATCACGGCCAGGGTCGACAGCACGAGGGTCACGATCAGCAATTCCATGGTTTTCCCTTTCTTTCTTCCGTTGTTGATGTGAGTGAATATAAGGGTTATCACCTAGTCTTGCAAGCGAAATTCAAGGGTTAACCCTATTGCATGCATGACCTGACGTGAAAAGGCCGACCGCGCAATGCGGTCAAGCGCGCGTCGCGGCCGCGACCCCGTCGTGGTCCCCGTCCGGTCGGCGCCACGGGTCCACATGGGTCATCAGGTTCAGCACGCGGTGGCGCTGCAGCACGCGGCGCCGCGCTTCGACGGCGATCTCGTGGCCGGCCTCCACGGTCAGCGCCGCGTCCACCTCGATGTGGGCGTCCACGACGACCATGTCGCCCATCTTGCGGGTGCGGATGTCGTGCACGCCCATGATGCCGGGCGTCTCCACCAGCGTGAGGCGGATGGCCGCGACCTCCTCCTCGTCGACGGCCCTGTCCATCAGGTCGTGCAGGGCATCCCAGCCGAATTCCCAGCCCATCCGGGTGACCATGAAGCCGACGATGGCCGCGGCGATGGGGTCGAGGATGGGGTAGCCCGCGAGGTTGCCGATGATGCCGATGCCGACCACCAGCGAGGACGCGGCGTCCGAGCGCGCATGCCAGGCATTGGCCACCAGCATGCTGGACTTGACCCGCTTGGCCACGGCCAGCATGTAGCGGAACAGCAGCTCCTTGGCCGTCAGCGCGCCGAGCGCCACCCACAGCGCGGCCATGTGCACCTGCGGGATGGCCTCGGGCTGCTGCAGCTTGGTGATGGCCGAGCCCAGCATGCCCAGGCCCACGGCGAGCAGCAGCAGGCCCAGCACCAGCGAGGCCGCCGTCTCGTAGCGGTGGTGGCCATAGGGGTGGTCCGCGTCGGCGTCCTTCCGGCTGTGGTGGCTGGCCAGCAGCACGACGAAGTCGGCGATCAGGTCGGACAGCGAATGCACGCCGTCGGCCACCAGGCCCTGGGACTTGGTCAGCAGGCCGGCGGTGATCTGGGTCGACGTGAGCGCCAGGTTGACGATGACGCTGACCCAGGTGCTGCGGGATGCGGCGGCGGCGCGCTCGGCCGCGCTGTGTTCGGTGTCCTCGGAATCGTCGGGTATGGGCTGCATGGGGTGTGGGGGCTGGGCAGGTCGTCGATGTCGACCCGCCGGCGTAAGTGGTCAAGCTGAAACTGGCATGAAGGGCTCCGGCGGGCGGGCCCTCACTCCTCGGCGCTGGCGTTCCAGAACGCCTGGACCACGCCCGGCGTGGCCTCCAGGCGCGCGGTCACCTCGTCGAGCTGCTCAGGGACGACGGCGGTGGCGTAGAGCGTGGCCCCGATCTCGGCGTCGTTCTGGCCGAAGGGGTGCTGATCCACCGCGCGCGCCGGATAGCTCGCCTCCTCCAGCAGCTCGATCAGGCGCTCGTGCACCTCGGCCTGCCGGTCGCGCCCGCAGATCACATAGACCGTGTAGGTGGCCTCGCTGGATTCCTCCTCCACCGGCCGGCGGTTGATGCGGTTCGCCACCGGGCGCAGCAGCGTGTTGCTGGCCAGCACGAACAGCGAGGCCACGACGGCTTCGCCCAGCAGGTCCGCGCCGGCACAGGCGCCCACGGCCGCCGATCCCCACAGCGTGGCCGCGGTGTTCAGGCCGATGACATTGGCCCCTTCCTTCATGATCGCGCCGGCGCCGAGGAAGCCCACGCCCGAGACGACATAGGCCACCACGTGCACGGCGCTTGCGTTGCCGCCGAGCCGCTGGGCCATGTCCACGAAGACCGCCGAGGCCACGGCCACCAGTGCATTGGTGCGCAGCCCGGCCGTGCGCTGGCGCCATTGGCGCTCCAGCCCGATCAGCCCGCCGAGGGCGAAGGCGGCGCTCACGCTGAACAGGGTGTCCAGCAGCGACTCGAGGTTGAGGTTGTTCAGGGCTTGCATCGTCAATACTCCGCGTGCAGGCGCAATGCCAGGATCGACACCGGCCCGCGGTCGGCGTTGTAGGCCGGGTGGCGCACATGCTGGTAGTCGCCGGTCACGGACAGGAAGCGGCCCAGCGCAACCTTGTAGAAGACCTCGAAGACCTGTTCCGTCGCGTAGTGCGGCAGCATGCCGTCCCCGACCAGGATGCCGAGTCCGCCGGCCGCGAAGAACTGCCGTGCCGGGCTCGACAGGTCGTTGGCCGCCAGCGCCGCGCCCAGCGTGTGCTCAGGCTGCCGCCACAGGCCGCCCTTGAGCTGCAGGCCGGCCGCGACCGAGCGGTTGATGTCGGTGAAGTCGTAGGCCTCGGTGCGGCCATCGTTCCAGCTGTAGCGGACGAAGGCGCCGACGCCGTCGGCCAGTTCCTGCTCGGCATTGAAGGCCAGACCGTGCTTGCGCTGGAGCCGGCGCAGCGGCGTGAGGTCCGCCGGCATCTGGCCGCCCTGGGCCTGGCCGAAGGCGTCGGCATAGCTCGCCATGCGCGCCTCGGTCACGAAGCCCAGCAGCCGCGCTGCGCCCTGGCGGCCCATCCAGCGGAAGCGGCGCTCGGCCTCCAGCAGCCACTGGTGTTGACCGAAGCGGCCGTCCAGGGTTTCGCCGTTCGGCAGCTTGGACATCGCATAGAAGCCGGCCCGCAGCGACCAGTCGCCGCGGACCCATTCGGCCGTCGCGCCCGAGCTGAAGCCCCAGGAATCGGCGGCGTAGTCGAACGCGCCGCCGTCGATGATGGACCAGTTCAGGAAGTCGGCGCGCGGATCGTGGGCGTAGCTGTTGCCGTCGAACAGGTCGGCGACCGAGATCTTGCCCAGCGTCAGCGTGAGCCGCTCATCCGGGCGGGCGCCCGCCAGCTGGTTGGCGCCGGTTTCCACCCCGCTGGTCGCGTCGCCCAGCGCAATCGTCTGGCGCAGGAAGGCGCGGTGCAGGCGGCCGTAGACGCTGTCGTGGCCGACCTTGTAGGCGGCGCCGCTGGTGAAGCCGGCGACGCCCATCGTGTTGGCCAGGCCGTAACCCTGGTCGAGCTCGGGGTTGATATAGAACTCGCCGCCCTGCCACAGCCGCAGGCCGAGGAAGAGCGTGGCGTCCAGCGTCTCCTTGGCGCTTTCGCGCGGCAGCAGGCTGTTGGCGCCGGCATAGGGCGAGTTGAAGCCGCCATGCCTTTGCGTCGTGCTGGTGGCCTGCAGATGCCAGTTCCAGTCTTGCTGGCCCTGGCTGTCCTGCGCCTGGGCGATGGGGCTCAGGCCGGCGCCGAGGAGCAGGGCCGGCAGCCAGGCCGTCATGTTGAAGAGATTCGTCATCGTCATTTTTCGGATCGGAAACGGTGTGTGTGTGGTGTTCGATGTCGCTCAGGCCAAGGCCAGCTGCAGCACGCGCAGCACGACCATCGCGACGGCCAGCAGCAGATACAGGCGCAGCACGCCCATCCACAGCCGCGTCGTCGGCGTGAGTTGCGCCGGCCTCAGCAGATGCAGCGGCGGCATGCGCCATTGCTCCATCTGCCGCGGGCTGGCGGGCCGCGCATCGTCGCGCGGCCGGGGCAGGGCGGCCGCGCGATGGGCGCGCGTCGCCAGGGTCGCCAGGCCGATCAGCAGGGCCAGCAGGCCGCCGCCGACCAGTATCGCGACGATCTGGTCCTCGCCGATGTCGGGGAAGATCACCGCGGCCGTCAGCACGGTCGACAGGATCACCAGCACCGCGACGACGGCCGACGTGAAGGCATTGGTCCAGCGGCCGTTGACCCAGGGGCCCAGCACCTGGCGGTCGTTGCAAAGCAGCAGCAGGAAGACCGAGGCGCTGGGCAGCAGCACGCCGGCCAGGGTCTGCACGGCATTGGTCAGCAGGCCGAGCGGCACGCCGGGCAGCAGCACCAGGGCCGCGGCCAGCACGATCAGCCCGCAGTAGACGAGGTAGAAGCCCTTGGCCTCGCCCGGCTTGCGGTGCAGCGAATGGTTGACCGCCAGCACATCGCCCACCGCATAGGCCGTGGACAGCGACACGGCCGCCGCGCCGATCACGCTGGCGTCGATCAGCGCCAGCGCGAACAGCGTGCCCGCCCCATGGCCGTGGTACTGGGCCAGGCCCCGGGCCACGGCCAGCGCATCGCTGAACCGGCCCGCCTCGGGCTTGCCGGCAAAGCAATGGGCCACCAGGCCGATCAGCGCGACCGCGCCCAGCACCACCAGCACGATGCCCAGCCAGAGGTCCAGGCGCTCGTAGCGGATGAAGCGCGGCGTGATGCGCTTGTCGATGACATAGCTCTGCTGGAAGAACAGCTGCCACGGCGCGATCGTCGTGCCGACGATGCCGATGATGAGCAGCATCACGTCGCTGAGCCTGCCGTCCCTGGGCATCTGCACCGTGGCGAAGTCGCGCACCAGCTGGCCCATCGGCGGATGCACCATGACGAACAGCGGCAGCAGCACCAGGCTGCCCAGCACCAGGCTCAGGGCGAAGCGCTCGAAGCGGCGGAAGTCGCCGGTGCTGGCCGCCAGCATGATGAGCACGGCCGCGATGCCGACGCCCGGCGCGCGCGGAATGCCCAGGTAGTCCAGGCCGAGCGCGATGCCGATGAACTCGGTGACGAGGGTCAGCGCGTTCAGCAGGAACAGGTCGACGACGCTGAAGGCGCCCCAGAACCTGCCGAAGCGTTCGAGGATCAGCCGCGCATGGCCCACCCCCGTCACCGCGCCCAGGCGCAGCACCATCTCCTGGTTTACGTAGAGCACCGGGATCAGCAGCGCGAGCGTCCACAGCAGCGTGGTGCCGTAGTTCTGCCCGGCCTGGGCATAGGTCGAGAAGGCGCCGGCGTCGTTGTCGCCGACCATCACGATCAGGCCCGGCCCCAGGATGGCCAGCAGGGTCTTGAGGCGCCGCATCGGGCCACGCGCATGGCCGGCGTCGCCGAGCTTGATGGTCCCGAGCGCGCCGCGGATGTCGCCGACATGGGCAGCATCCAGCACGGCGCCGTTGCGGGGCGGCAGGGTCGTGGAATCCATGGGACTCTCCTCCTCCTCGCGGCGGGTTCAGCGGCCCGCACCGAGGCCGTCGACGAGCAGGCCGTAGGCCGGGCGCTGAGGCTGCTGGAGGGTCGGGCGGAGAGCGCGCCGGAGCAGGCGGCCCATGAAGCTGGCGGCGGCCAGCGCGTGGAACTTGAAGGTCATCGGTTTCTCCTGCGGCAGCACGGAGAAACCGTCGCGCTCAGGCGCGCGCAGCCCTCCGCGGCGGTGCCGGGTTCGGGATGGAAAGGGAAAGCGGGGTGGGGAGGGGCGCGCGTCGGCGCCAACTAGGGTCGGGGTCCATGCGTTCTCCTGTCGGTGTTGAATCGGGGCCGCCCGTCAGGCGGCCGTGCCCGGGCGCCCGGGCTGGGTCAGCCAGAAGGCGCGCAGCCGATGCGTGGGCCAGATGCTGGCGGCATCGATGCGGCTCCACGGCGCGGCGGCAGGCGGCGGCGAAGGCGCACGCGCGGGCGACGAGTGCTGGCCTTCGCGACGGGCTTGTTGGTTCGACATGGGCGGTTCTCCGGGGCAAGGCCGGCCACCACCATGCATGCACAAGGCAGAAGATCACGCGCTGACCAGCGGCGCGCTGATGCACGCCACGGGTCGGCAGCTTCAGTGAAACGAGGGAGAAGCAGGCCCTGGAACAGGGCGGGGCAATGGGCGCTCGGACCGCTCAGGTCGAACGCCGGGGAGTCGGCGTCAGACGGCTGGGCAGCTGGCGGCCATCACGGCTCGCTTCGATTCACTGCAACAACTGGCACTGTCCACGCACGGGGCTCCGAAGTTTGGATGTCAGGATTGTTGCACCGCAATATTGCGCATGTCAACGAAATCAGGCCGCGGCGCGGACGGCGACGCCTTCGCTCACATAGACGCAGTCGCCGTGCTCGAACACGCGCACCTCGCCGGGCGCGAATGCCTGCCAGGCTTCGCCATGGGTCAGGGGCTCGGTCGAGACCAGGGCCATGCGGTCCGCCGGGCCGTTGACGGTCGCGAGGTCGACGCTGAGATCGCCATCGCGCAGGCTGGCATGGCCGAAGGGCGGGCGGCGCTGCAGCCAGTGCAGCCGCGTGGAGGCGTGGGCCAGCATCGCGCAGCCGTCGGTCAGCAGCAGGTTGAAGCGGCCGTGCTCGGCGACTTCGTGGATCCAGGGCGTCAGCGTCGCCGCGAGTTCGGGCCAGTCGGGCAGGCGATTGTCGAAATGCTGCTGCAGCCGCTGCATCAGCCAGCAGAAGGCGCGCTCGCTGTCGGTCTGGCCGGCCGGCAGGAAGCTGCCGTCCAGCGCGGGACGGAAATCCTTCAGGTCGCCGTTGTGCGCGAAGACCCAGGTGCGGCCGGCCCAGTCGCGGCGGAAGGGATGGCAGTTCTCCACGGCGCGCTCGCCCTGGGTCGCCTTGCGGATATGGGCCAGGATGTTGCGCACGCGCACCGGCTCGTGGCCGAGGCGCCGGGCCAGTTCGGACTCGGCGGCAGGGCTGTCCTCGACGACGACATCGCAGCGCTCGCCGGCGTGGAAGGCAACGCCCCAGCCGTCGACATGGTCCGCGGTGCGCCCGCCGCGGGCGGCGAAGCCGCTCAGCGAGAAGGTGGCGGCGGCCGGCTGGCAGCTGTTGAGGGCGAAGAGCTCACACATCGGTCGGGGGCGGAAGCTGTCGGTGCAGGTTGCAACGCCGCCAGTCTGAGCGCGGATGACGGATTCGCCAACGAAGCATGCGTCATGAGCTTATTCGGCCGGCCCGGAGCGTGCGTAATGCGCACCGCGGGGCTCAGGCGCCGGCCTGGCGCAGCGTCTGCACCAGCATGCGCTGCAGGCTGTCGACGGCCTTGGAGCCGCGCGAGGCCTGGCTGCGGTAGACGGCGACCTGCATCGGCTCCAGCGGCCCGAGGCCGTGTTCGAGGCCGAGCACCTGCAGGTGCGGCGGCGCGCTGCACTGGGTCAGCACTGCGACGGCCAGGCCGCTCTCGACGGCGGCGATCTGCCCGGCGAGGCTGGAGCTGTTGTAGACGACCTTGTAGGGCCGGCCCTGCAGCGCCAGCGCATTGATCGCGCTGCGCCGGCCGAGGCTGGCCTCCTCGTAGACGGCGATGGGCAGCGGGTTGCGCTGCCAGACCTCGAACTGCGGCGAGCCGACCCAGACCATGGGCTCGTGGAAGAGCAGCGTGCCGCGGCGGGCGTGGTCGCGCGACACCAGCGCGAGGTCCAGCTCGCCGCGCGCCACACGCGGGATCAGCGACGTGGACTGCTCGCAGTCGAGTTGGATCTCCACGCCGCCGTGCCGCGGCGCGAAGCGCTTGAGCACCGGCGTCAGGTATTTGCTGGCGTAGTCGTCCGGCACGCCCAGGCGCACCAGGCCGCTGACGCCGTCTTCGCCCAGCGCCGCCTGGGCTTCGGCCTGCAGGTCGAGGATGCGCCGCGCATAGCCGAGCAGGGTCTGGCCCGCGTGCGTCAGCACCAGCCGGCGCGGGCCGCGGACGAGCAGGCGCTGGCAGACGGCCGACTCCAGCTTCTTGAGCTGCATGCTGACCGCCGACTGCGAGCGGTTCACCTCCGCCGCGGCGCTGGACAGCGAGCCTGCGTCGACGGTGGCGACGAAGCATTTCAGCCAGTCGATCTGCAGGTCGCGCATGGATTCGAAAACCGGATGATTGGTGGTCGAATTATCCGCTTTTCGTCGATGGCGCCGGCCTGCACATTGGCGCCATGAAAGCTGTTTCCTCCACCGTCACGCCCGGCCCGCTCGATGCGCGCGCCGGCGCGGTCATGACGCTGCTGTGCCTGATCTGGAGCCTGCAGCAGCTGTCGCTGAAGGCCATCGCCGCCGAGGCCAGCCCGATGCTGGTCGTCGCGCTCAGGTCGCTGGTCGCCCTGGTGCTGCTGGCGCTGCTGATGCGCCGCCGCGGCGAGAGGCCGGCGCGCCGCCACTGGCGGCCGGGCGCCGTGGCCGGCCTGCTGTTCGGGCTGGAATACCTGCTCGTGTCCGAGGCGCTGCGGCTGACGCAGGCCTCGCACGTCGTCATCTTCCTGTACACGGCGCCGATCTTTGCCGCGCTGGGCCTGCATCTGCGCCTGCCGGCCGAGCGCCTGGGCGGGCGGCAATGGGTGGGCATCGCGCTCGCGTTCGGCGGCATCGCGCTGGCCTTCCTGGGTGGCGCCCGGGATGAGTCAGGCGCCTGGGCGCCGCTGGGCGACGGCCTGGCGCTGCTGGCCGGCATGGCCTGGGGCGCGACGACGATCACGATCCGCTGCTCGGCGCTTGCCGCGGCGCCCGCCACCGAGACCCTGCTCTACCAACTGCTGGGTGCCTTCGGCCTGCTGCTGCCGGCCACTGCGATGACGCGGCAATGGCATTTCGAGCCCACGGCCGTGGTCTGGGCGCATCTGGGCTTCCAGAGCCTGGTCGTGTCTTTCGCGAGCTTCCTGACCTGGTGCTGGCTGCTGCGCCGCTACCTCGCGTCCCGGCTCGGCGTGTTCTCCTTCCTGACGCCGCTGTTCGGCGTCGTGCTGGGCGTGTGGCTGCTGGGCGAGTCGCTCGCGCCGGCCTTCGTCGCGGGCAGCGGGCTGGTGCTCGCCGGCATCGGCCTGGTCAGGCCGCCTGCCCGTCGCGGGCCGGTCAGAGCGGCCGTACGTTGCCGCCCAGGCTGCCCGGCGGGTAGCCGTCGTTGAACAGCTGCCAGACCCGGCCGGCCTTCGCGGCCTGGCCGAAGGCCTGGCGCAGCGTGCGGCGGTCGGCCTCGCCCAGGCGCTGGCGCGACAGGTAGACGCCGCTCTCGGCCCAGCCCAGCTCCTCCAGCGCCTCGCTGCGCACCTGCTTGAGCAGCGGGGCGAGGTCGGCCTCGGCGGCCAGCGTGCTGACGAAGGTGGCCGTCATCATGATGGTGGCCTGCGCGAGGCCCTGGCGCAGCGCGCGGGCCGCGCCGGCGACGTCAGCTTCCTCGACGAGGCGCTTGCGCTCGCGCAGCGTGGCCACTGCGGCGTCGTAGGCGGCGCCGAAGGTGAAGCCGCGCACGACGGCGAGCTTGAAGTCGGGCTGGGCGAGCAGTTCGGCCAGTGAGCGTGGCGCGGGCAGCTCGTGCGACAGCGTCAGCAGGCTGGCGCGCACCTGGATCAGCGGCACGAACTCGCCGTCCCGGTCACGCGCCGGCGAGGCCGCCGCAGGGATCAGCAGGTCGGCCTGGGCCGACTCGAACAGCTTCAGCAGCCGCGCCCGCGGCACGCGGTGGACCTGGAATACGCAGCCCGTGGAGGCGGCCAGCTCGCGCAGCAGCGCCGGGTAGATGCCGCCGGCGCGCTCGCCGTCGAAGCTGACGCTCAGGCCCAGGGGTGCCATCGGCACGTCGATGGGCCGCTGGCAACCGGCACCGGCCGGCGGCACCGCCAGCAGGACGGCCGCCCATGCGCCCCACAAGCCTGATCGCCAAATCGCGTTCATGCCCTTGCCCCCATCGTCCGCCGGCTCAGCCCCGGGTTGTTTGGGGCCTATTGTGATGCCGGCCCGCGGCGCGTTCCAGCAGGTCGAACAACAGCTGCACCAGCACCGCCAGCAGCGCCGCCGGCAGCGCGCCGGCCAGCATCAGCGCGCTGTCGTTGACGGCCAGTCCGGCGACGATGCGCTCGCCCAGGCCGCCGGCACCGACGAAGGCCGCCACGGTGGCGGTGCCCACATTCGTGACGGCGGCGGTCTTCACGCCGGCCATCAGCGTCGGCAGGGCCAGCGGCAGCTCGATGGCGCGCAGCGTCTGCCCGCGCGTCAAGCCCAGGGCCTGGGCCGCCTGCACGAGGCCGGCCGGCACGCCCTGCAGGCCGGCATGGGTGTTTCGCACGACGGGCAGCAGCGCGTAGACGAACAGGGCCAGCAGCGCCGGCACGAAGCCGATGCGGCCGACGAGGGCGATCAGGAAGGCCAGCAGGGCCAGCGAGGGCAGGGTCTGCAGCAGGCCCACCGCCGCCATCACCGGCGCGGCCAGGCGCGGCAGCCGGTGGGCCGCGATGCCCAGCGGCACGGCCACCGCCACGGCCAGCAGCAGCGAGGCCAGCACCAGGGCCAGGTGCTGGGCGAGCAGCCCGGGCAGGTCGGGCGCCAGCAGCCGGGCCAGCAGGCCGCCGCGTGGCGCCGCGGCCGGCGCGGCCTGGCCGAGGAAGCCGCGCGCCACGTCGGCGAACGGCCGCCCGTCCAGCTCGGCCGCCGCGTTGAGGCGGATCATGGCCGCCTCGGGCAGCCGGCCCGCCAGGCCCTGCAGCGGCTGCGCGTCCACCGCCGTCCGCATCAGCAGCACCGCGTCGTAGCGCGGGAAGAAGCCGCGGTCGTCGCGCAGCACGCGCACCGGCTGGCGCGCCAGTTGTGCGTCGGTCGTGTAGACGTCGATGAGGTCGACCTGGCCGCCGGCCAGCGCCGCATAGGCCAGGCCGTGGTCCAGCCCGGCGCCGGGCGCGAGCTTCAGGCCGTAGGCGCGCTGCAGCGCCGGCCAGCCGTCGGCGCGGGCGATGAACTCGTGCGACAGGCCGGGCTTCAGCGCCGCCGCCTTGGCGGCCAGGTCGGAGATCGTTGCGATGCCCAGTCGTGCGGCGTCGGCCTCGCGCATGGCCAGCGCATAGCTGTTGTTGAAGCCCAGCGGCACGGCGGCCTTCAGGCCCAGTGGCGCGAGCCAGGCGTTGAGCTGGGCCAGCGGTGCCTGCGCGTCGGCCGGCGCGTCGCGCCTGAGCAGCTCGCGCACGATGGTGCCGGTGTATTCGGGGTAGATGTCGATCTGGCCCTCGCGCAGCGCCGCGGCCAGGATGGCCGTGTTGCCCAGGCCCTGGCGGTGCTCGGCGGCGATGCCCTGGGCGGCCAGCGTCTGAGTGACGATCTCGCCGAGCAGATAGCTCTCGGTGAAGCGCTTGGAGCCGACGACCAGCGGCGCCGCTGCCAGCGGGCCCGCCAGCAAAGCCAGCAGCAGCGCGGCGACTCGGGCCGGCCACGACCCGCGGCGGGCCTGGCGGCCCGAGGAAGCATCGACTTGCATGCGGCGCATGCTAGGGCAGGGCCGGCTTGCGCCAATCTGTCAACTCGTGGAAAGCGTGACATGGCGGCCGGGGTCGATCTCCCTAGAGTGGCCGCAACGGCTACCCATCTCAATCCACCATGAACGATCGCAACCTCGTCCGCGGCCTCGTGCTCGCGGCCATCGCGCTGGGCTTCGGCCTGGGTGCGCTGCGCTACCCCATCAACGACTTCTCGCATGCCGGGCCGGGGCTGTTCCCGCTGCTGGTCAGCAGCCTGCTCGGCCTCGTGGCCGTCGTGAGCATCGTGCGCTCGCGCTTCGTCGCGCCGGTGCCGCTGGCCTTCAAGCCGCGCAATATCGCGCTGCTGATGGCGGCGCTGTGCAGTTTCGCGCTGGTCAGCAAACTGCTGCACAACATGGTGGCGGGCATCGTGCTGATGAGCCTCATCGCCGGCTTCGCGGCGACCGAGCGCTCCTGGCGCCGCGACCTGAAGATTGCCGCCTGCCTCGTCGCCATCGCCTTCGCCTTCCAGAAGCTGCTGGGGCTCAACCTGCCGCTGTACTGAAGGGCACCCGATGGAAATCCTTCAGAACCTCGCCTTCGGCTTCGGCCATGCGCTGACGCTGCAGAACCTGCTGTTCTGCGCCATCGGCTGCGTCGTCGGCACGCTGGTGGGCCTGCTGCCCGGCCTCGGGCCGCTGGCCACCATCAGCCTGCTGCTGCCGCTGACCTATTCCATCCCGACCGGCGGCGCCCTCATCATGCTGGCCGGCATCTACTACGGCGCGCAGTACGGCGACAGCGTCAGCGCCATCACGATGCGGATCCCGCATGCCAGCTCCATCGTGGCCTGCATCGACGGCTACCAGATGACGCTCAAGGGCCGCACGGGCCTGGCCCTGTTCACGGCCGGCATCTCCAGCTTCATCGGCGGCACGGTGGCCATCGTCGTGCTGGCCAGCCTGGCGCCTCTGCTCGGCGAGGTGGCGCTGATGTTCGGCCCGGCGGACTACTGCTCGCTGATCCTGCTCGGCTTCTTCTGCGTCAGCTTCGTCACCACCGGCAGCCTGCTCAACGGCCTGGCCATGTGCCTCGTCGGCGTGCTGCTGGGCTCGATCGGCACCGACGTGATCTCCGGCCAGCAGCGCTACACCTTCGACCTGCCCTTCCTGATGGACGGCGTGGGCCTGGTCAGCGTGGCCCTGGGCTGCTTTGGCATCGCCGAGATCACGAAGAACCTCGACGCGCACGAGGAGCGCTCGCCCTTCAGCGGCAAGATCCACCTGATGCCGAGCTGGGCCGAGTTCAAGCGCATCATCCCCAGCGCGCTGCGCGGCAGCGCCGTCGGCTCCTTCCTCGGCATCCTGCCCGGCGGCGGGCCGGTCATCGCGCAGTTCGCGGCCTATGCGCTGGACAAGAAGGTCAGCAAATACAAGGACGAGATCGGCAGCGGCGCCATCGAGGGCGTGGCCGGCCAGGCCGCCGCCGACGAGGCCGCCGCACGCACCAGCTTCATCCCGCTGATGAGCATTGGCATCCCGGAGAACCCGGTCATGGCGCTGATGATGGCGGCCTTCATCATCAAGGGCATCCAGCCCGGGCCCAACATGATCTCCGGCCACCCCGACCTGTTCTGGGGCCTGGTGGCCAGCATGTGGGTGGGCAATGTCTTCCTCGTCGTGCTGAACGTGCCGCTGGTGCGCTACTGGCTGTCGGTGTTCAGGATCCCCTACAACGTGCTGTTCCCGGCCATCCTGTTCTTCTGCTGCATCGGCACCTTCAGCGTCAACAACAACCTCGACGACATCTTCACGACGGCCGCCTTCGGCCTGCTGGGCTATCTGTTCGCGCGTCTGGACCTGGACGCCGCGCCGCTGATGCTCGGCTTCATCCTCGGCCCCATGCAGGAGGAATACTTCCGCCGCGCGCTGCTGCTGAGCCGCGGCAGCTTCACGACCTTCGTGACCCGGCCGATCAGCGGCGGGCTGCTGGCGCTGATCTCGGTGTTCGTCGTGTGGCAGCTGGTGGCGTTCCTGCGCGCCGCGCCTCAGCGCAGCCTGGCGGCCAGCAGTTCATAGCCGGCGCCCACGCGCATCGGCCGGGTGTCGTCCAGGTGGGCGCGCAGCACCCGCCTGAGCGTCTGCGGCTGCGGCGTCAGCGGCCCGGCGAAGCGCACATGCGTGTCGTCGGCGATCAGCAGCGTCGGGAAGGTCTCGATGTCGAGGTCGCCGACGAGCTCGGCCTCGTCCTCGATGTCGATCCAGCGCACCTGCAGATCCTGCTGCGGCAGCTCGGCGCAGGCGGCTTCGAAAACCTCCTGGTAGGACTCACAGGTGCGGCACCAGGCCGCGCAGAGGCAGGCGACGTGAACGGTCATGGGGCGCCATGGTGCCATGCCCGCCGTGGTTCAAGCCGCCGTGGGGGCGTGGCCGACGATGTGGCGCAGCACGCGATCCTCCAGTTCGGCGAAGCCCGGCGCGGCGCGTGAGCGCGGGCGCGGCAGCGACACTGCCGCGTCCAGCGCGATGCCGCCGCGGTCGACGAGCAGCACGCGGTCGGCCAGGGCCACGGCCTCGGCGACGTCGTGGGTCACGAGCAGGGCCGTGAAGCCGTGGCGGCGCCAGAGCTGCTCGATGAGGCGGTGCATTTCCAGCCGGGTCAGCGCGTCCAGCGCGCCGAGGGGTTCGTCCAGCAGCAGCAGGCGCGGGCGGTGCACGAGGGCGCGGGCCAGCGCCACGCGCTGGCGCTGGCCGCCGGACAGCGTCGACGGCCAGTCGCCGCCGCGGCCGGCCAGACCGACCTGGCCGAGGGCTTCCATCGCGCGCGCGCTGGCCTCGGGGCCGGCCAGGCCCAGGGCCACGTTGTCGACGACGCGCTTCCAGGGCAGCAGGCGGGCGTCCTGGAACATCAGCCGGCGTTCGTCGGCCGTACCCGCCTCGACGAGGCCGGCCGTCGGCGTGTCCAGCCCGGCGATGAGGCGCAACAGCGTGCTCTTGCCGCAGCCGCTGCGGCCCACCAGCGCGACGAATTCGCCGGGCGCGATGGCGAGGTCGAGGTCCTTCAGCACATGGCGCGCGCCGAAGGATTTGGCGACACCGCGCAGCTTCAGCGCCAGGCCGCGAGGGTCGCCGGCGCGGCGTGCGTCTTCATGCACCGACTCGCGCGGCAGCACGGGGGTGTCGAACTCGGTCAGCCACATCGTCAGCCCCTCTCGGCGGCATAGCCGCGGTGCCAGGGCAGCCAGGCCTGTTCCAGGCCGCGCGCCACGACGTCGGCCAGCTTGCCCAGCAGCGCATAGAGCAGGATGCCGACGAGCACGATGTCGGTCTGCAGGAACTCGCGGGCGTTCATCGTCAGATAGCCGATGCCGGCCTGGGCCGACAGCGTCTCGGCGACGATGAGCAGCACCCACATCAGGCCCAGCGAGAAGCGCAGCCCGACGAGGATGGACGGCAGCGCGCCGGGCAGGATGACCTGCCGGTACAGCTGCCAGCCCGACAGGCCGTAGCTGCGCGCCATCTCGATGAGGTCGCGGTCCACGCCGCGGATGCCGTGGAAGGTGTTCAGATAGACCGGGAAGAACACGCCCACGGCGACCAGCACCAGCTTGGCCGCCTCGTCGATGCCGAACCACAGGATGACCAGCGGGATCAGCGCCAGCGCCGGGATGTTGCGCAGCATCTGCAACGTCGTGTCCAGCAGCGCCTCGGCCGCTTTCCAGGTGCCGGTGACGAGGCCCAGCAGCAGGCCCAGGCCGCCGCCCAGCGCCAGCGCCGAGAAGGCGCGCACCGTGCTGACTGCGACATGGTGGGCCAGTTCGCCGGAGCGCAGCAGCTGCCAGAAGGCCGCCAGCACGGCGGCCGGCTCGGGCAGGATGCGCGCGGACAGCAGGCCGCTGCGCGAGGCGGCCTCCCAGGCGAGCAGGATGATCGCGGGCAGCAGCCAGGGGAGGGCGTGGCGCATGCTCAGCTCGCGGCCAGCTGCTTGGGCACCAGGCCGTGGGCCATCAGCTCGCCGGCCGGGCCGCGCAGGCGCTCGCGCAACTGCAGCGGCAGCAGCGGGAAGACCAGCTCGGCAAAGCGGTGCGCCTCGTCCAGATGCGGGTAGCCGCTGAGGATGAAGTGCTCCAGGCCAAGGGCGGCGTACTCCCGGATGCGCTCGGCCACCTGCTGCGGGTTGCCGACCAGGGCCGTGCCCGCGCCACCGCGCACCAGGCCCACGCCGGCCCACAGGTTGGGCGAGATCTCCAGCCCTTCGCGCACATTGGCGCGGTTGAACCTGCCGCGGTGCAGCTCGGCCATGCGGCGCTGGCCGACCGAGTCCATGCTCGCGAAGCGCGCCTGCGCGGCGGCGACCGTGGCTTCGTCAAGCTGCGAGACCAGCTCGGTCGCGGCGCGCCAGGCCTCGTCCTCGGTCTCGCGGACGATGACGTGCAGCCGGATGCCGTAGTGCAGCTTGCGGCCGTGGGCGGCCGCGCGGGCGCGCACGTCGGCGATCTTCCTGGCTACCTCGTCGGGCGGCTCGCCCCAGGTCAGATAGGTGTCGGCCTGCTCGGCGGCGAGATCGTGGGCCGGGCCGGAGGAGCCGCCGAAGAAGACCGGCGGGTGGGGCGACTGCAGCGGCGGGAACAGCAGCCTGGCGCCCTTGACGCCGAGGTGTTCGCCGTCGAAGTCGAAGGGCCGGCCCTCGTGCGAGCGCGTCATGACCTCGCGCCAGATGCGGATGAACTCGGCCGCCTGCGCATAGCGCTCGGCGTGGTCCAGGAACTGGCCGTCGCCGGCCAGCTCGCCGGCATCGCCGCCGGTGACGAGGTTGACGAGCAACCGCCCGCCGGAGAGCCGGTCCAGCGTCGCGGCCATGCGGGCGCTCTGCGTCGGCGCCACCAGCCCGGGGCGCAGCGCGACGAGGAACTTGAGCCGCCGCGTCGCGTCGATGAGGCTGGCCGCGACCAGCCAGGAGTCCTCGCAGGACTGGCCGGTGGGGATCAGCACGCCCTCGTAGCCGAGGTTGTCGGCGGCGATCGCGATCTGCTTGAAATAGGCATGGTCGGCCACGCGCGCGCCGCGCGAGGTGCCGAGGTAGCGGCTGTCGCCGTGGGTGGGGATGAACCAGAAGATCTTCATGCTTTCTTCACCTGTGCGACGGCGTCGGCGACGCGGATGGGGCGGGGGATCAGGCCCAGTTCGGCGAAGGCGTCGGCCACCTGCTGCTGGTCGTTGACGAGGGCCGGCGTCAGCGGGCCGACCGGCGCGGCGCCGCGGCGCTCGACCATGCGCAGCACCGTGGCCGGCGGCAGGCCGGCGAACTCGGCATAGCGCTGCACCGCGTCGCGGCGGTCGGCGCGCGCGCGGGCGTCGATGTCGGTCAGGGCCTGGAAGATGGTCTTGACCAGCGCCGGCTGCTGGGCCAGCGCGCGCGAGGCGAGGTAGAAGGTGTTGTTGTTCGTCAGGCCGCGGCTGGTGGCCAGCGTGCGCAGTTCGCCGCTGATCTCGGCGGCGGCGTAGTAGGGATCCCAGACGGCCCAGGCATCCACCGAGCCGCGCTCGAAGGCCGCGCGCGCGTCGGCCGGCGGCAGGTAGACGGGCTGGATGTCGGCCCAGCCCAGGCCCGCGCGCTTGACGGCCTGCACGGTCAGGAAATGGGCGCTGCTGCCGCGCTGCAATGCGATGCGCCGGCCCCGCAGGTCGGCCAGCGTCTTCAGCGGCGAGTCGGGCTTGACGAGCAGGGCCGAGCTGTCGGGCTTGGGCGGCTCGGCGCCGACGTAGACGACGTCCTTGCCCGCGGCCTGCGCGAACACGGGCGGCGCGTCGCCGGTGGCGCCGAGGTCCACGCTGCCCAGCGCCAGCGCCTCCAGCAGCTGCGGGCCGGCGGGGAATTCGGTCCACTGGATCCGGGTCGAGGGCAGGCGCTGTTCCAGCAGGCCGTAGCTCTTCAGCAGCGCGAGGTTGAGCGAGCCTTTCTGGAAGCCGATGCGCAGCACGGCGGGCGACTGCCCGAGGGCGTGGCGCCAGGCGGCCGCGGTGGTTGCCAGGATGGCAACGGCGGCGCGGCGGGTCGTGCTCATCGCGCGGCCTCCGCAACGGTGGCGCTGCCCGGCAGCGCATCGGCCACGCGGATGGGCCTGGGGATCAGCCCGAGGGCGTGGAAGGCGTCGGCGATCTTCTGCTGCTCGGCGGCGACGGCGGCGGTGAGCGGCTTCACGCCGTACTGGTAGCGCGTCAGGCTCTTCTCGACGACCTCGGGCTCCAGCCCCTGCAGCGGCGCGATGACGGCCGCAGCAGCCTTGGTGTTGGCCTTCAGGTAGGCCGCCTGGGCCTGACTGTCGTCGAACAGCGCCTGGATGACCTTGGGGTTCTGCTGGGCGTAGCCGCGCTCGGCCAGGTAGTAGGCATAGTTGTTGACGATGCCGCGGCCGTCCAGCAGCACGCGTGCGCCGCTCTGCTTCTCGACGGCGGCGAGGAAGGGGTCCCAGATCACCCAGGCGTCCACCGCGCCGCGCTCGAAGGCCGCGCGCGCGTCGGCCGGCGGCAGGAAGACGGGCTGGATGTCGGCGTACTTCAGGCCCTGCTTCTCCAGTGCCTTGACGAGCAGGTAGTGGACATTGCTGCCCTTGTTCAGCGCGATCTTTTTGCCTTTGAGGTCGGCGAGGGACCTGATGGCCGAGTCCCGGGGCACGACGAGGGCCTCGGCCTCGGGCGCGGCGGGGTCGAAGCCGATGTAGACGAACTTGGCGCCGGCGGCCTGCGCAAAGATGGGCGGCGCCTCGCCGACGAAGCCGACGTCGACGGCGCCGACGTTGAGGCCTTCGAGCAGTTGCGGGCCGGCCGGGAATTCGACCCATTTGACGGCGACGCCCAGGGGCGCGAGGTGCTTCTCCAGCGAGCCGCTGGATTTCTGCAGCGTCAGCAGGCTGGCGGCCTTCTGGAAGCCGATGCGCAGCGTGTTGGTCTGGGCGCCGGCATGGAGGCTGAAGACCACCAGCAGCGGCAGCGCGGTCCAGCGGAGCAGGGAGCGGAAGGGCATGGGTTGTCCTTGCAAAAAAATCCCGGCACTCGGGCGCACCCGATCAGCGCACGAGCGCCGGGATGAAATCGCCGTGCCCGGGTCGGGAGGCGAGGAGACAAGCGGTAGGAAGCTGGGGCGGCAGCGTCAACAGCTGAGCGCGGGCTCGGGCCGGGCCCGCATTCGCGGCGCCAGCGAAGCCAGCGGCGCGAGCGCGCGGTCCAGGCGCGCGACCAGGTCGGCCTCGGGCACGAAGCCGCCGGCCCCAGCTTCGAGATCAAGGCGCCGCAATTGAGCGTCGGTGGCGAACACGCCGTCCAGCACGTGGCGCGCGCCCAGGGCCGACAGCACCGGCTTGAGGGCGTAGTCCAGCGCCAGGAAATGGGCGGGGCTGCCGCCGGTGGCCAGCGGCAGCACGAGCTTGTCGCGTAGCGCGTCGGGCGGCAGCAGGTCCAGGAAGACCTTGAGCAGGCCGCTGTAGGCGGCCTTGTAGATGGGCGTGCCGACGATGACGAGGTCGGCCAGCTCGACGGCGCGCACGGCGGCGGCGATGGCGGGCTGCCGGGCGTCGGCCGCGAGCAGCGCGGCGGCGGGCAGCTGGCGCACGAGGATCTCGTCGTGCCGGGCGCCGCGGCCTTCCAGGCGCGTCAGCGCGAACTGCGTGAGCCACGTGGAGCGGGAGCGTTCGCTGGGGCTGGCGGAGAGGCTGGTGATGTGCATGGCAGGCCGGTGTTGACTGGCCTGCACGATAGGGAAGGGCGCTGGCGCGCGGAACGAAGGAAAGCGGCGATGCTTATGCGCCGTCCGTTGCCGGCCCGCGAGCCGGACGCGACAGCAGCGCGCCGACGCCCCAGAGCCCCGCGGCGAGCACGGCGGCGGCGGCGAGGTGGGCCAGCGGGCCGAGGTCGTCCGACCAGGCCAGCCAGGCGCCGCAGCCGGCCGCCAGCGCCAGGAAGAGCCCCACGGCGGCGCGCCGGGCCCAGCGCGGCGCGGGCGGGTCGAAGCGCGGCTGGGCCAGGCGGGCCTCGGCCGGCACCTCGGCCCCTGCGGCGCCGGGTGGCATCCAGCCGGGCGGCTTGACGATCACGCGCAGCTTGTCGGCCAGGCGCGGCGTGGCGCGCATGCGCCGCCCCAGCTCGGCATAGGACTGGCCCACGGCCCACAGCGGGTTCCAGCTCGCCAGCGGCTTCACGGTGCCGTAGATGCAGGGCTCGGCCTCGGGCGTGAAGCTGCCGAAGAGCCGGTCCCACAGCACCAGGATGGCGCCGTAGTTGCGATCCAGGTAGCCGGGGTTCACCGCGTGGTGCACGCGGTGGTTGGACGGGGTCGAGAACATGCGGTCCAGCCAGCCCAGCCGGCCGATGTGCTCGGTGTGGATCCAGAACTGGTAGAGCAGCACGGCCATGCCGGCCGCGGCGAACTGGCCCGTGGGCACGCCCAGCAGCGCCATCGGCAGAAAGAAGGGCGCGCCCATCACCGAGTAGAGGCTCTCCTGGCGCAGCGCGGTGCTGAGGTTGAAATGCTCGCTCTGGTGGTGCACCGCGTGGGCGGCCCAGAACAGCGAGTTCTCGTGGCTGACGCGGTGCAGCCAGTAGTCGCAGAAGTCGTACATCAGCACGGCCAGCCCCCAGCTCAGCGCGCCATGCCAGAGCGTCGGCGACACCAGGGCCAGGCGGGCGTGCACGGCCGCGTAGAGGCCGGTCTGGGCCAGCGGCGTGAGCGCGGCCACGGCCTGGCTCAGCAGGCCCTGGCTGAGGCTGTTCAGCGTGTCGGCCAGGCGATAGGTGTCGCGGCCGCGCCGGCGCCCCCAGGCCCATTCGGCGGCCATGCAGAGCAGGAACACAGGCAGCGCGTAAATCAGCAAGGTCTCGGCCATGTCAGCGGCCCAGTGGACGTTGGCGGTGCCGCTTTCCAGCGGGCCGAGCGCCGGGCCGCTCCCAAGCTGTGATGTTCCACATGGTCTAGGGGAGAACCGGGAACGGGCGGGAAGAAGTGGGAAAGGGCGGGAAGGCTTTGAACCACAACAACTTAGCGCGGGCCAGGGGGCGTTTGAGGGGGCGGGGTCGCAACACTTCGGGCGGCGCATGGTTTGGGGTGGAGATGGCGGGCCTGGAAAACCGGCCCGGCGGCTCGAAACGACGGTAAACGCCCTTTGGATACGGGTTGAGCGCCATTCTGACAGGCATGCGCGGCGGAGCCGGGAAGTGTTGCGAAGCGTGGCGCCAAGCGTTGCGAAAGACCCGCCGCCCTCTCTATAGAGGGGCCTGGAGCGGCCAAAACCCCGAACTGTGACGCGTCGCAACACTTCCGCGGGCCGAATCGGCCCTCCAGAACGGCCCAGGCGACGCGATCTCGCCCCCGCCAAGGCCTGGCCACTGCCGCCGCCGTGGCGCGCTCCTAGGCCGTTTTAAGGGCTCGCCCCTTCCCCCAACTCTGGATGATCAGCTCGCCGGTCGGCTTGCGCTTCTTGGCGTCGCCGATCGTGTAGGTGATCCCCACCCGCTTCATCTTCAGGCCGGCGAAGACCTTGCGCATGTCCGGGTGGTCGTTCACCGTGACGATGCCGCGCCCCTGCATAGTCCGCATCAACTCCGCCACCGCCGTGTACTCATGCAGCTTGAAGTCGCCACCGTAGCCAGCGGTCTTCCAGTAGGGCGGGTCCATGAAGAACAGCGAGTGCGGGCGGTCGTACTGGCGCACGCATTCATGCCAGGGTCGCCGCTCGATGAACACCCCGTTCAGCCGCAGATGCACCTCGCTCAAGTCCTCCTCCATCCGCAGAAGGTTGAGGCGGGGCGGCGCCGTCGTCGCGGTGCCAAACGTCTGGCCCACCACCTTGCCGCCGAAGGCCAGCTTCTGCAGGTAGAAGAACCGCGCCGCGCGCTGGATGTCGGTCAGCGTCTGCGGCTCGGCCATCTTGGCCCACTCGAACAGCTGCCGGCTGGACAGCGCCCAGCGGAAGTGCCGCATGAACTCGTCGAGGTGGTGCTGCACGACCCGGTACAGGTTGATCAGCTCCCCATGAATGTCGTTGAGCACCTCCACCTTGGTCCGGTGCTCTCTCAAAAAGAACAAGGCAGCCGCGCCGCAGAAGGGCTCGACGTAGCAGCTGTGCTCGCACTCGGCGAGCAAGGGAAGAAGGTGGCGGGCCAGGCGCCGTTTGCCACCCATCCAGGGGATCAAAGGAAGGGCCAATGCGAACTCCATGTTCTACTCGCGCCCGCCTCCCGGGAGGTGGCAGGGCCTTGGTCAGTTCGCAGGCATGCACTGCGGAGTGGCGGCCAGGCTGGGAGGTGCAACTCCTGGGCTGGTCGCCCTGTCTTTTTCAGGTGCGCCACACCTCCCGCGCCCGCGCCGTCGCCGCGAACCGCTCGTTCAGCCCTGCCAGCGCCGGCCCATTGATCAGCCGCGTGATCCCGCGCACGTCGTCGGCATCCGCCAGCTGGTTGCAGCCGCGCGAGTCCCAGAACTGCAGCGCCACGCGCGCCGCCGAGGCCGGGTCGCGCACCCACTCCGGGTGCCCGACCAGGTCGAGTCCAAGCAGCCTGCCGATCTGGTCGTAGTTCGACCGGCCCGTCAGCTGCAGATAGCCCGACCCACGAAAGCGCCAGCCATCGCCGCTCGACGCCGGCCCGTTGCCCAGCCGGCCGGCATAGACCCGGTTCGCAATCGCCGCCGCACCCTGCGCGATCAACCCACGCGCGTCGTCCAAACCCTGCACCGCCGAGAACAACGAATCCAGCCTGGCCGGGTCACCAGCCAGGTGATGCCGGTCGTCTTGCCGGCGCCCGTCTCGCCATACACCAGGGCCATGCCCGGGATGCCCAGGTCGCGCCCTTCCAGGGCCTCATAGGCCATCTGCAGGGCCGCCACGTTCTTGACCAACGCGAGCTTGTTCTTCATGATTCACCTCGTTTGAAAGGCCTTCACGGCCGGGTTACACGGCCCCCGATCCGCCTTGCACGCGGTCGGGGGCTTTCTCTTGCTCTGTGCCCAGCTGCTCGGCGATCAGCTCGGCAATGCGCCGGTAGCTGGCCGGCTGGGCGCGCTTGAACTGCGCCAGGCAGTCCGCCTCTTCGGCGCCCAGCTCGCGCACGCGGGCCTGGCGCAGCAGCCAGTCCACGCGCTGGGCCAGGCTCTCGAAGATGGGCGTCGTCACGCCGCCGGCGCGGGCCGTGCGCTGCGCGGCCAGGTCGTTGGCGTTGCCGGTGGGCACGGCCTCGGCCTCGATGCGGGCGCGGGCCTGCTGCACGGCGGCCAGGTCGGCCATGTCCGCGGTGCTGCGCGTGGGCGCGGTGGCCGCCTGGGCCGCTGCGGCGGCGGCCTGCACGCCGGCGCTCTCGTGGGCGCTGGCCCGGCGCGGGGCCAGCGTGGCCAGCTTGCCGGCCTCGGCCGCGCGCTGGCGCAGGATCTCGTCCACGATCTGGTCGGTGCCCACCTTCTTCGCGGCGGCCTTGAGCGCCTTGCGCTCGGCCTGCACGCGGGCCGTCTGCATCGCCTTGGCCTTGATGGCCACCTCGCGCCGGTCCATGCCCGTGCGCTCCGGCGCCTCGGCCTTGCAGATGAAGGCCATGTCGTCGCCACCAAACACATAGACGGTGCCCAGGTCGTGGTGGATGGCGTCGTAGCGCACGAACACCTCGCGGCCCACCCAGGCCTCCAGCTCCGGCGCGATGAAGTGCGCGTCGTCCAGCCGGATGCCCTTCTTGCCCACCGTGCGCCGGCCGCCGTTGCCCGGCGCCTCGGCCAGCAGAATGTCCAGCGTGTGCTCGTCGTCGATCACGCGGCGCTCGGCGCAGCCGCGCGCGGCCACCTCGAACGGCGTCTTGCCGCCCAGGCCGGCGTGCGGGTTGTGCATGTACACGTCGTCGCTCCAGCGGTCGCAAAAGGCCTGCAGGTCGGCCGGCGTCATGCGCAGCTCCACCGTCTCGCCGCGCGTCATCAGGCGGTCGGCAAAGCTCTTGCGCGCCTCGATGGCGCTGCGGTCGGCCACGTTGTGTCCGATGTAGCCGCCGCACAGCTCCACCAGGTCGTGGCTGAACGTGCCCAGCCCGCGCTCGATGTGCGGCTTGTGCCAGGGCTGGAAGGGCGGGCAGAACTGCTGCATGTCCTCGCCCGGCTCGCTCAAAGCGGCAAACACGCGGCGGATGTGCAGGCTGGCGTAGTCGGCGCCGTTGTCGGTCTTGACCTGGCGCGGCACGCCCATGTCCAGCAGCATGCGGCGCACCAGGGCCGCCACGGCCGTGGCCTTGCTGGTGGGCGCCACCACCAGGCGCATCCAGCGCGTGCCCACGTCGATGCCGCCGATGATGGTGTAGCGCTTGCCGTCGGCCAGCAGCAGGTCGCCCGGCGTGCTGTCCAGCTCCCAGAGCTGGTTCAGCTCGGTGATGCCGTCGCTGGCCGAACCGAAGGCCGCCATGCGCTGGTTCTTCCACGCGTCCGGGTTCGTCAGCGCCAGCAGCACCTCGGCATTGGCCTCGCGCCAGGCACCGATCCAGCGCTCCAGCGTGCGCAGGCTGGGCAGCTCCAGGCCCTGCGCCATCACGGCATGGGGGCCGGTGAAGCGTGCGCGCAGGCCCTGCATCACCTGGCCGGCGCGGGCGTGCGGGTGTTGCACCAGCATCGCCTTCACGAACTCCTGCAGCGCCGGCTGCGTGTCGATGCAGCCGCTGCCGGCCCGGTTGCCGTAGGCGCCGGCCAGCGCCGTGATGCCGCCCTTGCGCAGCGCGGCCTGCCAGCGCTCGATAGAGCTGTCGCTGGTGCGGGGCACTTCCGTGCGTACCAGCTCGGGCACCTCAATGCCGCCGTCGTTGTAGCTGAGCGCGAACGCAATGCGCGCCTGGTGCACCGGCAGCCCGCAGGCCGAGGCATAGGCCTCGAAGGCCCGCACCACGGCCAGGCGCGAGTCCATGCGCGCCTGCGCGGCCGGGGCCAGCGTGGCGGCCTGGCGCAGGCTGGTCTGTTGCCGTGCACCGGCGGCGGCCTTCTCCAGCCCGCCGCGCAGCGCCAGGCGCGCGCCCTCCACCTGGCCGGCCTGCGCCGCCTGGTGCTGCTCGCGCTTGGCGGCGGCGTCCGGCACGGTGCCGGCCACCACCACCTTGTTCTGGTGCCAGGCCAGCGCGGCCCGCGTGGCGGCGGGCAGCTGGTCCACGTGGTACAGCCGGCGCTTGCCGCCGCGGCCGGGCTCCTCGTCGAAGGTCCAGCCGGCAGCCGTGGCGCGGCGGATCACGCCGCTCTTGTCGGCGGGCATGTCGGGCAGGCCGGCCAGCTGCGCGGCGGTGACGCGGGCGGCGCTCACAGGCGCCTCCCCGAGGAATAGAGGTCGAGTCCGATCCGCGCCACCTCGTCAAAGGGCGTCTGTGGCGCTGCGTGCGCCAAGTCATACAGGCAGACGGCGACGCGAGCGATCTCTGCGCCGCCAATGCGACCCGCATCGCGCGCCAGGCCGTTGATGGCTGCGGCGACAGCGCGAGTGATCAAGTCCCGGTTCAGGCCTTGCTCGGCCACGAACTTATCAATGGCTGCCGCAAGCGCGGCGGCTGGCGTCCCCTGGCGCGAATCGGCCGGGTCGAAGGTCTTTCCCATGACCTACCCCTTCAGCGAAGTGCTGCGCTCGGATCGAAGGAGGAGGGGTCGGCGGCCTTGCCGGCCTTGAGGCCGAGCAGCACCGCCGCACGGTGGGATTCGCCGCGCACGCACTTGGCGCGGCCAGACAGGATGCGATGGACCAGCGGCGCGCTCAGGTTGTTGGCCTTGGCCCAGCCGGATACGGATACGCCATGCAGGCGAAAGCCATCCCGAACTTTTGCGAGCTTGTTCTTGTCCATTCCGGTCCTGTTTGCGTCAGAATTCATATCTCTTGCTCCTGGTACTAATCACTGCGCAGGATTGCCAACATTTGTTGAATGACGAGCATAGTACAGCACAAATATTGATTGATTCAATAGGTATGGACTCTTTTTCTTTTCAGCTCGACCGTCTCAAGCAGGCCTTGGGCGTCAAGGAGGACCAGGAGGTGGCCTCAGCCCTGGGGCTATCGCGCGCCGCGCTCAGCGAGAGGAAGCGGCGCGGTTCGTTTCCGGTGGACAAGCTCAAGGTGCTGGCTGCACAGCGGCCTGACGAGGTCAATGTGGACTTCGTCTTGAATGGCCCTGGCATTGACAGCGATGTGGGCCGTCCTGTGACCCAGCTGGTCGAATCGAAGCGGGGCCGCTTCGCGCCACCCTTGGACGCCGCCCATCTCTCCCGGGTGATCGAGAGCGTCCAGCGAGAGGCTTCGGAGCGCGGCGTCGAGCTGGACACCAATGGCTTGGCTGTCGTGGCTGGCGGCGTCTACAACACGCAGCCGGTGGGTGCTGAGCCCAATCAGGCGCTTGTGCGCGCCATGCTCGACGTGTATCTACAGACCCAGGCGGCCAGTCGGCGAGCCGAGGCGAAGGGGCATTGATTGGTCAACACTCGTTGACCGTCTGCAAGCCTTTCGGGGTTGTGACGGCTACCTGGCCCCTGTCGCTCGCCTCTGAAACGCTCTACGGCCCGTTTCAACGCCTTTGCGGGCCGCTTGATGGGCTCACCAGCATCTGGGAATGGTGGATGCGGGATTGGTTGCCGTCTGGCTGGCGGTCGGCATGGCGAACCACATGCCTCGTCGGCTTTGCATGGCCCGGCCGACGCGACGCCATCTTGAAGGGCCGAACCGAAGGGGGAAAAGATGATGAATATCTTCAAACGGGCGCTGATGGTGCTGGGCGGGCTGGCGCTGGCCTTCATCGCGCTGGGCGTGGTGGCCGTCATGTCGTCCGACAAAAAGGCGCCGCTGCCGGGCGCGGCCCAAGCCGGTGCGGCGCCCGTGCCCGCAGCGGCCGAGGCGGTGTATGTCACCTCGCTGCGCCAACTGATCGAAGACTACGAGGCCAACGAGGTGGCGACCGACCACCGTATCGCCGGCCGGCCCGTGCGTTTGGACGGCGTCATCCATGCCATCGAGAAGGACATGTTTGGCGCCCCGGTGCTGGCCCTGCGCACGAACAACGAGTTCCTGCCCGCGCCCATGACGCTCAACCGTTCAGAGGCCAATGCCGCCGCCGCGTTTCAGCGTGGCCAGCGTGTCGTGGTGACCTGTGAGGGCATGAAGTTCTTGGTGGGCAGGCCCAGCGGCGACGACTGCCGCGCCGCATTGATGAAGTAGCTCGGCGCCTGGGAAGGCGCGAAAACCACTAGCATTGCAGGCCGCAGCCGAATGGCCCCGCTCCTACCAAGGACCGGGGCCTTGTCTTTTTTACACCCGTTAAAAGACCCCTGCAGGCCGGCTGCAGAGGATGCGAAGCGTGAGCACCGCATCCAACACCCCGCAGCAACAGGCCCCGGCTTCGCTCGACCAGGTCGAGATCTTCAGGCCCGGCAAGCGCCGCGCCATGAATGGCCAGGTCTACGAGATCACCGCCGCCGACGTGGTGGCCTGCGCCCAGGCCTATGACCCGGCCCTGCACGAGGCGCCCCACGTCGTTGGCCATCCGCGCACCGATGATCCCGCCTATGGCTGGGTCGCGGGCCTGCAGGCCGTCGACGGCGGCGCCAGCCTCGTCATCACGCAGAGCAGCCAGGTCGAGCCCGCCTTCGGCGAGTTGGTCACCTCCGGCCGCTACCCGAAGCGCAGCGCCTGCTTCTACCCGCCCGACCACGAGGCCAACCCCAAGCCGGGCGTCTGGTACCTCAAGCATGTGGGCTGGCTCGGCGCGCAGCCGCCCGCCGTGAAGGGCCTGCGCGCCGTGGCCGCGCACGCCGCCAGCAACGACGGCGTCGTCGAGTTCGGCGAGTGGGAAGACCAGATCGAGGTCGGCATCTTCCGCCGGCTGCGCGAGTGGTTCATCGCCCGCTTCGGCGTCGAGGAGGCCGACCGCGTACTGCCCAGCTACGAACTCGACGCCCTGCAGCGCGAGGCCCTTGCGCCCGAGCCGGACGACGACGAACCCAGTTCCCCCACCACCACCGGCTTTGCCGAAGGAGCCCCCGCAGTGCCCAACCCCACCGACCAGGCCGCCGCGCTGACCGCGCGCGCCGCCGAGCTGGACGCCCGCGAGGCGTCCATCAAGCAGCGCGAGGACGCGCAGGCCTCGCTCGTGAAGAGCGCGCGCACTGCGGCCATCACGCAGTTCGCCGAAACCATGATCAGCGAGGGCCGCTGGCTGCCCGCCGACAAGGCCCGCATGGTGGCCTTCATGGAGGCCCTGCCGTCCGAGGCCACCGTCGTCGAGTTCGCCGAGGGCGACCCCACCAAGCGCACCGAGCGTTCGGCGCTGGAGGTCTTCCAGGAGCAGGCCCGCAAGGCGCCCAAGGTCGTGCACTTCGGCGAGCACGCCGGCGCCGCACGCACCGGCGACAGCACCGTCGACTTCGCGGACCCCCAGTCCATCGCCGACGCCGCCGTGGCCTACCAGGCCGAGCAGGCCAAGGCCGGCCGCGACATCGGCATCGACGTGGCCGTGGCCCACATCACCCGCAACAACAAGGAGCAGTGAATGCCCGTCAACAGTGATTTCCGTGGCCGCGCGGCCGAGGGCGGCATCGGCCGCTTCCGCATCATCAAGCCGGGCGCCGGCGTGAAGAGCGCCGTGCTGGCCGCCGGCCCCACCGACAAGCTGCTGGGCACCAGCGACGAGCTGGCCCACGTGGCCGGCGAGCAGGTCGACCTGGCCGTCGGCCCCGTTCCCTTCGTCGTGCTGGGCGGCAACGTCGCCGCCGGCGACGCCCTCACCAGCGACGCCAACGGCGCCGCCATCACCACGACGACGACCGGCAACCGGATCATCGGCTTCGCCGAGATCGGCGGCGTGGCCGGCGACGAGATTCCCTACCTGCGCGCCCTCGGCGTGCTCTGACCCAGGAGCCCAACCCAATGGCTGCCCATCCCTTCGTCATCGTTCCCTCGCTCGCGGCCATCGCCGTGGCCTACAGCCAGAGCGGCCTGATCGCCGACCAGGTGCTGCCGCGCGTGCCCGTCTCGACCGAGGTCTTCCGCTACCTCAACTACGGCTCGGCTGACGCCTTCCAGGCGCCCGACACCACCGTCGGCCGCAAGAGCGCACCCAACCAGATCGACTGGGCCGCGGCCGAGAAGACCGACCAGGTCCAGGACCAGGCGCTGGACACCCCCGTGCCCAACGCCGACATCGTGGCCTGGGAGCGGGCGCACGAGGCCGGCCCCGGCTTCGTCAGCGCCGCCAACCCGCTGGAGCGCGCCACGGCGCTGGTCATGCAGTCGGTCCTGAACCGCCGCGAGTACCGCGCCGCCAACCTGGTGTTCAACAACGCGAGCTACGGCGCCAACAACAAGGTGGCACTTGCCGGCACCAGCCAGTGGAGCGACTTCGCGAACTCCGACCCGCTGACCGCGATCCTCACGAGCTTCGACGGCATGCTGATGCGCCCCAACATCGGCGTGCTCGGTCGCGCCACCGCCACCAAGCTGCGCACGCACCCGAAGATCTGTAAGGCGGTCTTTGGCTACAACACCGACGCCGGCGTCGTGCCGCTGAAGGCGCTGGCCGATCTGCTGGAGCTGGAGGATCTGTACGTCGGCGACGCGTGGATCAACACCGCGGCTCCCGGCCAGCAGGCCAGCATGACCCGCGCCTGGGGCAAGCATGCGGCCTTCCTGTGCCGCAACAAGCAGGCCGACACCCGCGCGGGCGTCACCTTCGGCGTGACGGCCCAGTACGGTCCGCGCATCGGCGGCACGATCCAAGACCCCGACATCGGCGCCCGCGGCGGTGTGCGCGTCCGCTCCGGCGAGTCGGTCAAGGAACTCGTCACGGCGGGCGACCTGGGCTACTTCTTCCAGAACGCTGTGAACTGAGGAGGGCGCGATGGCTACCAAAAAGACGGCCGCCGAGAAGGCCGAGACCAAGCCCTACGACGTGCTCATCCCGCTGCGCCTCGACGGCGACGACTACGCGCCCGGCGACGAGGTGCTGATGACCGACGCCGCCGCCGAGCCCCTGCTGGGCAGCGTCGTCACGCCGAAGGCCGCGCCCGCGGCCTGACTGGATACCCAACCCAGAGGCCTTTGAAGGCAGCCGCCGCCTGGGGCGGCTGCCGGAGGCAAGCCAGGCTCAACCC
Organism: Pelomonas aquatica; assembly: GCF_026712205.1. Taxonomy (GTDB): domain Bacteria; phylum Pseudomonadota; class Gammaproteobacteria; order Burkholderiales; family Burkholderiaceae_C; genus Pelomonas; species Pelomonas aquatica. The sequence continues at coordinate 65,870 of NZ_JAPPUW010000002.1, read as the reverse complement.
GCGAGGCTCGTGCCGGGGCTCCGCAGCGGGGGATGGTGTTGCCTGAAGCCCCGGCTCTTTCAGAGGTCAACAACGAATGTCGAACGCCCTCCAACCCAAGTTCAAAGAGACCATGCTGGCCGCTGCGCTGGCCGGCACGGTCAAGGCTCAGCTGGTCCATCTGGCGGCCTACACCTACTCGCCCAGCCACCAGTTCCTGAGCAGCGTGCCGGCCGGCGCCCGCGTCGGCGCGCCCGTCACGCTCACCGGCAAGACCTTCACCGGCGGCGTGTTCGGCGCCGCCAATGCTGCCTTCTCCGGCCTCACCTCGGCCCCGACCATCGAGGCGCTGTGGATCTACGTGGACACCGGCGACGAAACCACGTCACCGCTGGTGCACTTCATCGACACGGCCACGGGCCTGCCCATCCCGGCGGGAACCACCGGTGGCACGGTCACCTGGGACAACGGCCCCAACAAGATCTTCTCGCTCTGATGGCCACGCCGCGCGCCGACAGCTACACCGTCGCCAGCGGCGCCGGCATCTACGCGGGCAGGTTCGCTGGCCCGGCGTGGCTGACGACCCTATCGATCGGATCGTGGGGGCAGATTCCGGGCACCAGCGGCCCAGGTGCCGGCCTGAACACCAATGCCTACTCTGACATGACGATCAGGCTGAGCGATGCCACGCTGGTCGTTGTGGCGGCCGGCGGGCATAGCAACGGATCGAGCAACGCCGCCGCGTCACTCAAGCTGTCAGACGACGCACCGGCATGGGCGACGTTGCGCGCGTCATCGTGGAACGGCGTGGAGGCGAATGTCACCCACTACGCAGACGGCTCCCCAGCCTCGCGTCACACCTACCACCACACCCACTACATCGCCAGCCTCGATGCCGTGCTTCTCGCAGGCTGTCGGTTTGGATGGGGCGGCGGAACCCCGACCGGCCCGGGCATGGACCTGTTCAGCCTCTCGTCGAGGCAGTACCTGCCACGCAACACATGGCGGGACATCACTCTCGCCGGCGACTACGGCGTGGCGCAAGACGGCGCCGGCAACATCTGGACCCAGACCGGGTACTGCTTCAACGTCACATCGCTGACATGGAGCAAGCCGGGTAGTGGCTCGCTGCTGCGCTACCCGGCCGCCTACGACTCGGTGCGCAATCGCATCTTCGCGCTGCAATGGGCAGACGGCGAGGGCTTTGGCTCTGGGATCAGTGCGGTGGACTTCGACCCGACCACGGGGAACAGCAGAAGCATCACGTTCAACGCCAGCGCCGCCCTGACACAGTTCCAGACCGACGCGCCGCAGTACGCCGGCATGGCGTACTGCCCGATGGACGGCAAGTTTTACTTCCTCCACCCCGGGCGGATGAATACGTTCTATGTCGTCACGCCCAACGCTGGTGCCGTTTGGGATATGGCGACTTACACGCCGGGGGGTGCCGTGCCGACCAGCTCCGGCACGCTTTGCAAGCGGCTCCTGTGGGTGCCTTCGCTCAACGGCTTTGTGCTGCAAGGCAGCCAGGCCAACGACCTGAATTTCCTGAAGAGGGCCTGACGAATGGGACTCAGACTTAGCAACAGCGCCAAGCTCACTTGCGGCAGCGCTCTCAAAACCAGCTACCCCTTCTCAATCGTCGTGTACGCCGGTGGCCAAGCTCCCTCTGCCAACACGCTGTTCATTCAGCAAGTCAACAGTGCCAACCCCGGGGATATCGTTGGTGGCTTATATGCTGCCAATGGCGCCAAGTACGCCATTGACGCAACAGCCAGTTGGGGTTCTGTATCGGCCGCAGCTGCCGGCACGCCGGACATCAGCCCCACAGCGTACCAATTGTTTGTGCTTGTGTTTACGAGCGCCAGCAGTCGGACGATCTACCACACGAACGCGACAGGCACCACTAACACTGATACGCAGCCCAATGCCAACATGGTTAGCCATAACCAGGTTGTGCTCACTGCGTTCCTGAATGGCACCGATTTCGCCGAAGCTCACTTCTACGGAGGCGCACTCACTTCAGCGAATGTGACCTCGCTGCTAGGTGGCGCGATGCCCGAGACCATCACCGGCTGGATTGATGGCTGGGCGCTCAAGGACTACTCGGCAGGGGGTAGCTACACGTCCTTGAGTGGCGCCCGCACACTGACCGCCTCGGGCGCGGTGGCCCAGTCCACAATCGCGCACCCTGTTGCCCGCGTCACGCCTGCTACTTCCGTCACCCTGTCCGGCCCGGCCTCGGGAACCTCTGGATCGCCCTCGACGGCGTTCAGCGTGGGCGCTGACGGCGTCATCACGGGAACCGTCATCGTGACCCCGAGCGACGGCGGGGCAGGCGGCAGCTTCTCGCCAACAACCGTCAGCATCAGTAGCGGCACGCCGACTGCCACGTTCACCTACACGGCCGCTTCGACCGGCGCCAAGACCATCAGCGTCACGAATAACGGCGGCCTCACAAACCCTGCCAGCTTGACCTATACGGCAGGCGCTTTGAGCGCGACCGCAGTGACACTATCTGGACCTAGTTCGGGTTTGTCTGGCGCCCCTTCTGGAAATTTCACCGTGGGCGCCAACGGTCCAATCACGGGCACCTTGGTCGTGACCCCGAGCGACGGCGGCGCGGGTGGCGCGTTCACGCCGTCATCGATGAGCATCAGCAATGGCGCGCCGACTGCCACCTTCACGTACACGCCGGCCAGTGCGGGCGCAAAAACAGTCAGCGTCACCAATAACGGCGGCCTTGGCAACCCTGCCAGCCTCACCTACACGGCCTCTGCGTCCGGGACGATCACCAGCCAGCCGCTGCTGCGAAACAACGGCAGCCAGGCCCTTGGCGGCACGCTGTCCGCAGTCGTCGTCCTCAACGCCGGCCTGACATCGGTCGTGGTGACAAAGAGCAACGTCTCGGTCAATGCGTCAGGGGTGTTCACGGTGAGCGACCCTGGCATCTCGACCGGCACACGCTACAAGGTGGCGTGGATTGAGTCGACCGGGCAGTACGGCATCGCTGATGCGCTGGCAACATGAGTTGGCGTAGCGACTCCGCGCAGCTTCTTGTGGCCGGCTGGGTCAGCTCGGCCTATGCAGGGCACGGCATCACCGGCGCCGCCATGCGGGCCGCCACAGCCACGGGCGGCTCCGGCCCCGGCCTGCTCTACAACGACTGGGACTCTGCTGCCGACGACGGCAAGGCCTTCCGCGCGCTCATCACCGGGGGCGCGCCGGCCGGCGCGCTCTTCTATGAGGACGGCAGCTTCACGATCCCGGCGGGAACCGCCGACGGCACCTACAGCATCGGCTACCGGCTCTATGTCGACGGCGCCGACATGGGCGCCACGACGGCGACCGTCACGGTCGGTTCGGTTGGCGCCGCGTTCAACGTCATGCCGGCCGGCCTGCCCGGTGCGGCGACATCGGGCACGCCGACGGTCAGTTTCGGGTTCACCTTTGCCGTGGCCACCACGGGCCTGGCCAGCACGGCCGCGGTGGGCCTGCCGGTCGTCAGCTTCGACATCCCCTTCGGCGTCGCCCCGCAAGGCCTGCCCAGCGGCCTGGCGTTCGGCTCGGCCACCTTCACGATGGTGTTCGGCCCGTGGATCGGGCCATCGGGCCACTACACCAGCACCCGCCAGCTCGCCGACCGCATCGGCCAGGGCGAGCTGATCCAGCTCACCAACCCCACCGACCCGACGGCCACCACGATCAACGCGGTGCGGATGGAAGACGCCATCGCCGACATCGAGGCGCTGATCGACGCCAAGCTGCTGCCGCGCTACGCACTGCCGCTGGCCACGGTGCCCCGCCTGCTGAGCAACATCGCCGCCGACCTGCTGCGCGCCAGGCTTTACGCCGACCGCGTACCAGAGTCCATCGCCAACCGCGAGAAGGCCGCGCTGAAGCTGCTCGACGACATCGCCACCGGCAAGCTCTCGCTGGGCCTCGACATGGCCGCCCAGGCCACGCCGCCCGCCGACGGCCCGCAGTTCTTCACCACGCAGCCGGTGTTCACGCCGGGCTCGCTGTCGGACTTCGCACCATGAGCGACACCGACATCATCTCCACGGTCGAGTCGCACCTGGTCGACACGCTCAAGGCTGCCGTGGCCGGCACGCGTCTGCGCGTACAGGATCTGCCGGGAGACTGGGACGACGACATGCTGCGCCGCCTGCTGGAGCTGGCGCCCTGTGTGCTGGTCAGTTTCAGCGGTGGCCAGGTGCCGCGCCGCGGCGCCACGCGGGCCATCATCGACAGCGGCTGGCTGGTCTACGTGGTCACGTCGCACCCCAGCGGCGAGCAGGCCCGACGGCGCGGCAACGCGCAGGCCATCGGCGCCTACGAGGTGATCTCGCGCCTCATCGTGCCGCTGCTGCACGGTCACACGGTGCCCGGCGTCGGCACGCTGGAGCTGTCGGGCATTCAAGACCTGTTCACCGGCGCCGTGGAGCGCCAGGGCCTGGCCGTGTACGCCTGCGCCTTCAACATGCCGATGGGCTTCGATGTCGCCGTCGACGGCGCGCTGGGCGACTTCGCCACCTTCGCGGCCCAGCTGGACATCCCGCCCCATGCGCCGCAGGCCACGCACACCGAGTGGCTGGCCGGCAACTACGCCAACGGCCGCCCTGACGCCCAGGACACCGTGACCCTTCCCACCACCTGAGAGCCGAGATGAACGACGAGACCGTCCGCCTCCTGCCCGCCCGCGCCGGCGTGACCGTGCGCGACCCCATCACGCGCGAGCCGCTGCCGGCCGAGGGCGCCGAGAAGCCGCTGGACACCTACTGGAGCCGCCGCCTGGTCGACGGCGACGTGATGGTGGCCCCGGCCGCTCCTGCGCCTGCCCCCGTCGCCCGCCCGCCGCGCAACGCTTCCAGCACCAACGACTGACCGGAGACCCCATGTCCATCAGCTTCAACAGCATCCCGATCAACATCCGCACGCCGGGCCAGTACATCGAGTTCGACAACTCGCGTGCGCTGCAGGGCCTGCCGGCCATGCGCCACAAGATCCTGGTGATCGGCCAGCGCCTCGGCACCGGCGGCGTGGCGGCCGGCGTGCCCACGCGCATCCTGAGCGCGGCCCAGGCCGAGGCCGCCTTCGGCCGCGGCGCCATGCTCACGGCCATGCTGGCCGCGCTGAAGGCGGCCAACAGCTACACCGAGTGCTGGGCCGTGGCGCTCGACGACAACGGCGCCGGCGCCGCGGCGACGGGCACGGTGACGATCAGCGGCGCCCCCACCGAGGCCGGCACGCTCAACACCTACATCGGCGGCCAGCTGGTGCAGGTCGGCGTGGCCAGCGGCGCCACGGCCGCCAGCCTGGCCACGGCGCTCGCCGCCGCGGTGAACGCCGACACCACGCTGCCCGTCACCGCCGCGGCCGTGGGCACCGTCGTCTCGCTCAGCGCCCGCCACAAGGGCGAGGTGCCCAACGGCATCGACATCCGCGTCAACTTCTACAGCGGCGAGCGCACGCCCAAGGGCCTGGCCACGGCTGTGACCGGCATGACCGGCGGCACCGCCAACCCGGATGTGCAGGCCGCCATCACGGCCATCGGCGACGAGCAGTTCAACACCATCGTCACGCCGTTCACCGACGCCGCCAACCTCGGCAAGGTCGAGGCCCTGCTGGCCCTGCGCTGGGGGCCGCTGGTGCAGAAGGAAGGCCAGGCCTTCACCGCCGTGGCCGGCACGCTGGCCGCATCCACCACGCTGGGCGCCACGCGCAACAGCCCGCACCTCACCATCATGGGCGCCGGCAAGAGCCCGACCCCCACCTACGTGTGGGCCGCCGTGGCCGCGGCCGTGGATGCCTACGAGCCCGACCCGGCCCGCCCGCGCCAGACGCTGCCGCTGCCGGGCCTGATGCCGCCGGCCACGGGCGACCGCTGGACGCGCGACGAGCGCAACCTGGCGCTGTTCGACGGCATCGCCACCACGGTGGTCGATGCCGGCGGCCTGGTGCTCATCGAGCGGCTGATCACCACCTACCAGACCAACGCCTACGGCGTCGACGATGCCTCCTACCTGGACATCGAGACCATGCGGACGCTGGCCTATCTGCGCCTCACGGTGCGCGCCCGCATCGCCACCAAGTTCCCGCGCCACAAGCTCGCGGCCGACGGCACGCAGTTCGGCCCCGGCCAGGCCATCGTCACGCCCAACATCATCCGCGCCGAGCTGGTGGCCCTGTTCATGGACTGGATGGACGCCGGCCTGGCCGAGGGCCTGGAGCAGTTCAAGCGCGACCTGCTGGTGCAGCGCAGCGCCACCGATCCCAACCGCGTCGACGCCGTCATCCCGCCCGACGTGATCAACCAGTTCCGCGTGTTCGCGGCGCAGGTTCAGTTCCGGCTGTGAACGGTTTTAACCCCTGTTAAAGGACGCGCACAGCGATGCAGATGACCATTCGCAACAACGAGCCGCAGGGCTCGCCCAAGCGCCTGGCGGTGCTGGTGGTCACGGCGGGCGCCGTGACCGACCAGGAGCGCCGCCACACCCTGGCCCCGGGCCAGGAGGTGGCCGTCGAGGTCAATGCCGGCCAGTTCGTGATGGCCGACGAGAAGGAGGACTGAACCATGCCCATGACGCACTCACGTGCCCAGATCAAGGTCAACGGCGGCCTGCTGGAAACGCTGCCCGGCCCCAAGCTCAAGCTGGGCGGCAACAAGCGCAGCCCGGTGGTCGGCAACCGCGGCCTGATCGGCTACAGCGAGGCCACCGAGCCGGCCGAGCTGGACTGCGAGATCGCGCTGACGCCCGGCACGAGCCTGGCGCAGCTGCGCGACATCACCGACGCCACGCTCACCTACGAGGCCGACACCGGCCAGACCTACGTCGTGCGCAACGCCTTCGTGACCGAGGCCATCGAGGTCAGCGCCGGCGACGGCGGCAAGGTGGCGCTGAAGTTCTCGGGCGACCCGGCGCAGGAGATGGGCGTATGAGTGGCGATGTGAAGCAGGACCAGCACTACACGCTGCTGGTGCCGGTCGACCTGAAGACCAAGTCGGGCGAGGTGCTGGAGCGCATCACCGAGCTGACCTTCAGGCGCCTGAAGGGCGCGGATGCGCGCAAGGTGCTGAACGCCAAGGACAAGGGCACCGGCGAATTCGTCACGGCCCTGGTGTGCGCCAGCGCCGGCATTCCGCCGAGCACCTTCGACCAGCTCGACGCGGCCGACATCTTCAAGGCCGGGGAGCTGGCGTCGGATTTTTTCGGAGTGTCCCAGGCAACCTGATCGAGGTCATGGCCGACCTGGCCTACGTCTTCCATTGGCCGCCCAGCGAGCTGGACGCGCTGACGATGGATGAGCTTGAGGCCTGGCACAGCCAGGCCTTGCGCCTGATGAAGCAAGCCAACGGCAACCGCTGAACACACGACATGCTCAAGCTCCAGTTCACCATCGACGCGGTCGACAAGGCCACGGCCAAGCTCACCGGCATCAACAAGGCCGTGGAGCAGTCCGTCGAGCGGGTGACCGAGCCCTATCGCAAGCTGCGCGCATCGATCAACGGCCTGGTCGAGAACAGCGGGCTCGACAAGGTCAAGGACGCGTGGGCGGGGCTCAAGGACCAGATCATGAAGCTGCCCGGCGTGGCGGCGCTGTCGCTGGCCGGTGCGTTCGCGGTGATGCACCGGACCATCGACTCCATCGACCGCACGGTGGACGCCTCGCGCAAGCTCAACGTGCCCATCCAGCAGTTCCAGCGCCTGGGCTATGTGGCGGCCGTCAGCGGCAGCAGCGAGGAGGAAATGGCCTCTTCGCTGCAGTTCCTCTCGCAGAACATGGTCGAGGCCGCCAGCGGCAGCAAGGACGCGCAGCTGTGGTTCACACGGGTCGGCCTGTCGGTGCAGAAGCTGCGCAAGATGAACGCCGTGCAGGTGTTCGAGGCCATCGCCGACAAGTTCGAGAAGGTGGGCGACGCCGGGCAGAACGCCGAGAAGAAGATCGCGCTCACGCGCGCCCTGATGGGCCGCGGCGGCGCCGAGATGATCCAGATGCTCAACCAGGGCAGCGGGGCCTTCAAGGCGCTGTACGACGAGGCCGACAAATACGGCACGCTGAACGACAAGCAGGCGGCCGAGTTCAAGGAATCCGCCGACAACATAAAGCGCTTCGAGTTCAGCCTGCGCGGGCTGTTCGCGGCCGTCACGCTGATCGCGCTGCCGGGGCTGGACGCGATGCTGAAAAAGGTCGCCGACATGAACGCCGCCAGCCGCAAGGAGCTGGGCGAGAAGATCGGCCGCTTCCTCGGCGCCATCATCGAGAAGACGCCCAAGGTGCTGGCCTCGATGGGCCAGATCGCCAAGGGCCTGGTCGTGCTGCTGGGCGTGCTGGACCGCGTGGCCCAGACCTTTGGCGGCTGGGGCACGCTGATGGTGGTGTTCGCTTCGGTGACCGCTGCCAAGGGCGTGTTGGCCATCTTCGAGCTGGTGAAGGCGCTGGGAATCCTGAGCAGCGCGCTGCTGGTAACGCCGGTGGGTTGGTTCCTGCTGGCCGTGGGCGCCATTGCTGGTCTGGCCTACTTCATCTACAAGAACTGGGAGCCCATCAAGCAGTGGTTCACGGAACTGTGGGACGGCATCCTGGCCTCCTTCAACCGCGTGAAGGAAGCGCTCAGCGGCGGCCTGCCGGGCTGGATCGGCGGCGCGATGAGCCACTTCTTCAACGTCAGCGCAGGGCCGGTGCAGCCGAGCGCCGTGCCGCAGGCCGCGGCGGGCCAAAAGGCCCAGGTGGGCGGCACGCTCAAGATCCAGATCGACGCCGACGGCAAGCCCAGCGTGGCCGAGCTGCGCAAGGCGCCGGGCAGCGCGATGGACTTTGATGTCTACAGCGGCCCGAACTTCGCGGGGGCCATGTGACCGCCTGGCGCGACCAGCTGCAGCCCGCCAGCTTCCGCGGCGTGCCGTTCTTCGTGGACAGCCACGAGACGGCGCTGGGCCGCCGCGTGCAGCTGCACGAGTTCCCGCTGCGCGACAAGCCCTACGCCGAAGACCTCGGCCGCAAGGCCCGCGCCATCTCGATCACGGCCTATGTGATCGGGCCGGGCTACATGGCGGCGCGCGACCAGCTGGCCAGGGCCATCGAAGAGGCGGGCGCCGGCTCGCTGGTGCACCCCTACCTCGGCGAGATGAGCTGCACCGTCACCGACTGCAAGCTCAGCGAGAGCACGGCCGAGGGCGGCAAGGCCAGCTTCACCATCAGCCTGGTGGAGGCCGGCGCCAAGCTGTTCACGACGGCGGCCGAGAGCACGGGTGCCACGGCGGCGGCGCGGGCAGACTATGCGCTTCAGGCTGCACAAGCCGGCTTCGAGAACCGTTTCGCCGTGCGAGGCAGGCCGGCCTTCGTGGCCCAGGCCAGCGCCGGCATCTTCAGCCAGGCGCTCAACGTCATCCAGGCATCCAGCGGTCTGGTGCGTGGCACGCCGACCAGCGAAGCCGAGCTGCAGCGCGACATCGACGCGCAGCGCCGAGACCCGGTCGGCCTCGTCTACAACCCGGACGCGACGGCCCGGTCGCTGGTAGGCAACATCAAGGCGCTGGTGCGCAGCGTGGCGCAGACGCCGGCGGACTCGCTCAGCCTGGCGCGCACCCTCTACCGCTTCGGCGCCGACCTGCCGCTCACCGTGCCGGCCACCACCAGCCGCAAGGCCCAGGCCGCCAACCAGGCCGAGCTGCTGCGCCTGGTGCGCGTGACGGCGCTGGCCGAGGGCGCCCGCGCCGCGGCACGCGTGGAGTTCGACAGCTACCAGGCCGCCACGGCCGCGCGCGACGAGCTGGTCGACGGGCTGACCGACGCGATGGAGCAACCCGACATCGCCGACGACGTCTACGACGCACTGCGCGGCCTGCGCTCGGCCGTGGTGCGCGACATCACCGCACGCGGCGCCAACCTGGCGCACCTGGTGAACTGGGCGCCGCCGGCCACGCTGCCCAGCCTGGCGCTGGCCCAGCAGCTGTATGCCGATGCCACGCGCGAGCCCGAGCTGGTCGCCCGCAACCAGGTCAGGCATCCGCTCTTCGTGGCCGGCTCGGTGCCGCTGGAGGTGCTGGTCGATGCCTGATCAGCTCGAACTCCTCGCGGGTGGCCGCAGCCACGCCGGCTGGGAAAGCATCCGCGTCACGCGCAGCATGGAGCACGGCGCCGGCAGCTTCTCGCTGGCCGTGTCGGAGCGCTGGCCCGGCCTGGATGCGCCGCGCCAGGTCAGGCCCGGCGAGCGCTGCGAAGTGCGCGTCGCCGGCGAGACCGTCATCACGGGCTATGTGGACGAGGTGGAGGCCAGCATCGACAGCAGCAGCCACACGGTCAGCGTGGCCGGCCGCGATGCCGTGGCCGACCTGATCGACTGCAGCGCGGTGCGCAAGGCCGGCCAGTGGCGCGGCCTGCGCATCGAGCAGATCGCCGCCGAGCTGGCCGCGCCCTTCGGCGTGCGTGTGCGCGCCGATGTGGACACCGGCAAGGCGCTCACCTCGTTCGCGATTCAGGAGGGCGAGACCGTCTTCGACGCCATCACGCGCGCCGCGCGCATCCGCGCGCTGCTGGTGGTGAGCGACAGCACTGGCGGCCTGCTGATCACGCGCGCCGCGAGCGCCCGCGTGGGCACCACGCTGGAGCTGGGCGTCAACCTGCTGAAGTGCTCGGTCAAGAGCGACTGGAAAGACCGGTATCGGGACTACCTGCTCAAGGGCCAGGCGCCCGGCAGCGACTACTTCAACGGCGCCGCCGCCGCGCAGATCGCGGCCAGGGCCGCCGACGGCGGCATGACGCGCTACCGGCCGCTGCTCATTACCGCCGACGCGCCCGATATCGCCGCCACGCTGCAGCAGAGGGCGCAGTGGGAGGCCAACAGCCGCGCTGCGCGCTCGCTCACCGTCACGGCCGTGGTGCAGGGGTGGCGCCATGCCGAGGGCCTGTGGGCGCCCAATATGCTGGCCACGGTGGTGGCGAACGAGCTGCACCTGGCGGCCGAGCTGATGATCACCGCGGCCGAGTTCGGCCTGTCCGGCACCGAGGGCAGCACGACGACGCTGACGCTGACGCGCGCCGACGCCTACACGCTGCTGCCTATCAAGCCGATGGATGACGCCGGCAACTTCTGGACCGTGCCCAAGGCACAGGCGGCGAAGTGATGCAGGCCCTGCAACGCCTCATGCGCCCCCTGGCCCAGCGCGTGCAGCTGATGGTGGGCCGCGCCATGCTGCAGCTGGTGAACGACGGCACCGCACTGCAGAGCCTGCAGGTGGCGCTGCTGGCCGACGAGCTGCGCGGCGACGTGGAACGCTTCCAGCAATACGGCTTCACGAGCCACCCCAAGCCGGGCGCGGAGGCGGTGGCCTTGAGCGTGGCCGGCAGCCGCGACCACGTCATCGTGGTGGCCGTCGATGACCGCCGCTACCGGCTCAAGGGCCTGGCCGAGGGCGAGGTGGCCATCTACACCGACGAGGGCGACCACATCGTCATCAAGCGCGGCGGCACCATCGAAGTGCTGGCCGCCACCAAAGTGGACGTTCGTACACCATTGGTCGAGTGCAGCGGCAACCTGATCGTGCGCGGCACGCTGCAGGTCGACGGCCACGCCGAGCTGAACGCCGATCTGCACGTCGCCGGCAATGTGGCCTCGGGCGCCGACATCACGGCCGCCGGCAACGTGGCCGACCAGGGCGGCGCCAAGACGATGGCCGGCATGCGCTCGACTTTCAACAGCCACAAGAACGGCACGGCGGCCCTGTCCACGCCGGGGATGTGACGCATGGCAGACATCCGCACCCTCTGGAGTGACCTGGGCGGCGACTGGCGCCTGGCCGGCCCGTCGTTCGACGTCGACGAAGGGCTGGAGACCGCCGTCATCGTCAGCCTGTTCACCGACCGCGTGGCCGACGCCGGCGAGACGGGCATCGAGTCCACCGGCCGCCGCGGCTGGTGGGGCGACGCCTTCGCCGACGTGGACGGCGACCGCATCGGCTCGCGCCTGTGGAAGCTGGCCCGCGAGAAGCGCACGCCGGCCGTGCTCGGCCGCGCCGAGACCTATGCGCGCGAGGCCCTGCAGTGGCTGGTCGACGACGGCGTGGCTCGCAGCGTCACCGTCGCGGCCGAGGCCGTGGGCGCCCAGGGCGAGGTGCTGGCGCTGGCCATCGGCGTCACGCGCAGCGACAGGCCGGTGGCGCAGTTCCGATTCGAGTCTTTCTGGAAGGGGCAGTAAATGCCGTTTGCACGTCCATCGCTGGCCGACCTGATCGCCCGCAACGCCGCGGACATCGAAGCCGCGCTGCCGGGCGCCGATGCGCGCCTGCGCCGCAGCAACCTGGCCGTGCTGGCCCGCATGCACGCCGGCGCCGTGCACGGCATCTACGGCTATCTGGACTGGCTGGCGCGGCAGATCATGATCGACACCGCCGAGACGGTCTTCCTGGACCGCTACGCGGGCATCTGGGGCGTGTTGCGCGTGCCGGCCTCTTTCGCCGCTGGCACCGTTTCTGTCACCGGCACCAGCGGCGTGGTGGTGCCCGCCGGATCGCAGCTGCAGCGCAGCGACGGCGTGGGCTACACGACGACTGGTGACTCCACCATCGTCGCCGGCGCAGCGGATGTGCCCGTGGCGGCCATCTCCGCCGGCATCGCGGGCAACGCCGACGCGGGCACCCGCATGGCCTTCATCGCACCTCTGGCCGGCGTCAACACCGCCGCCGTGGTCGCCGCCGGCGGCCTCACCCAGGGCGCCGACCGCGAGACCGACGCTGCGCTGCGCGGCCGGGTGCTGGCGCGCGTTCAACGGCCGCCGATGGGCGGCGCCAAGAGCGACTACGAGGCCTGGGCGCTGCAGGTCGCCGGCGTGACGCGGGCCTGGGTCTACCCGCTGGAGAACGGGCCTGGCTCCGTCGTCGTGCGCTTCGTGCGCGACAACGACGCCGACCTGATCCCCGACGCCGCCGAGGTCAGCGCGGTGCAGCACTACATCGATGACCTGCGGCCGGTGACGGCCAACGTCAGCGTGCAGGCCCCCACGGCCGCGCCGCTGAACCTGACGATCCAGCTCACGCCCAACACCGCCGCCGTGCGCGCCGCCGTGACGGCCGAGCTGGCCGATGTGGTGCGCCGCGAGGCCATGCCCGGCGGCACGCTGCTGCTGAGCCACCTGCGCGAGGCCATCAGCGTGGCCGCCGGCGAGATCAACAACGTGCTGTCCACGCCGACGGCCGACGTGACCCACGCACCGGGCCAGATGCCCGTGCTGGGCACCATCACCTGGGCCTGACGATGCCTTTGCTCCAGACTCGCCGCCTCACCGAAGACGACGGCATCGAGCTGATCGACGACACCGTGCAGCAGCGGCTGCGCGTGCGCGTGCGGCGCGCCGTCGTGGCCTTCCTGTCCGACATGCTCGACGGCGCCAGGTCCGATCACGGCGCCGGCATGATGGCTTTCAACCCGCTGCTGGCCTATGGCCAGAACACGGTGGGCGGTCGGCTCAAGGCCGTCATCACCGGCATCGGCAACGGCCAGCCCTGGGGCGATGTCGACGCGCTGCTCAGCGACCTGACCGGCCGCATCGCGCTGGACCAGCTCTCCGCCGGCGTGCAGGCGGAGATCGCCAAGATCAGCTCGGCCGTCACCGACGTGGGCAGCGTGAATCAGCGCCTGCAGCAGGAAACCAACGCGCGCGTCACGGCCATCACCGACGAGGCGACCGCTCGCGCCGCGGCGATCACCTCGGCCGTGAACTCTCTGACGACGATCCTGCTGGCCGACATCAACGCAGGTGACAGCACGCTGGGCAGCCGCATCACGACCGAGGTGGCCAACCTCGTGCAGGCCGACTCGGCGCTGGGCGTTCGCATCGACACCGTCAGCGCGCGACTCAACAGCGGCGACATCGCCTCCGCGCTGAGCGAGGCCCGCAGCTACGCCTACACCAAGGCCGCAAGCGATGCCGCCACGGCCGCGGCGGTGAACACTCTGCGCAGCGAGTTCACGCAGGGCGACGCCACGGTCAACTCGCGCGTCTCGCAGGAGGTGCTGACGCTCTCCACCGCCAACACGGCGCTGGGCCAGCGCATCGACAACGTGTCGGCGCGGCTGAACACGGGCGACATTGCCGTCAGCCTCGCGCAGGCGGCGACCTACGCCTACACCAAGGCCCAGGCCGACAACGCCATCGCCGTCGCCACCAGCGCGATCAGCGCGCGGCTGAATGCCGGCGGTGACATCGCCACGTCGCTGGCCACCGCCAACAGCTACGCCTACACGAAGGCTCAGACCGACTCGGCCATCTCGTCCTCGCAGACGACGCTGCGCAGCGAGTTCAACCCGATCAACGCCCGCCTGAACGCGGGTGGCGACATCTACGCCTCGCTGGCCACCGCCAACAGCTACGCCTACACGAAGGCCCAGACCGACTCGGCCATCTCGTCCTCGCAGACGACGCTGCGCAGTGAGTTCAACCCGATCAATGCCCGCCTGAATGCGGGCGGCGACATCTACGCTTCGCTGGCCACGGCCAACAGCTACGCCTACACCAAGGCGCAGGCCGACGCGGCCATCTCGGCCTCCGCCAGCACCATCAGCGCGCGCCTCAACGCCGGTGGCGACATCGCCAACAGCCTGGCCACGGCCAACAGCTACGCTTACACCAAGGCAGCGAGCGACGCCGCAATGGCGGCCACCGTCAGCACGCTGCGCGCCGAGTACGGCCCCTACAGCGGCTCCATCTCGACGCTGCAGCAGGCGGTGGGCGGCGCCAACGGCCTGCAATCCCAGTACGCGCTGAAGGTCGTCGCGCAGCGCGGTGATGGCCGCCCGGTCTTCGGCATGATCGGCCTGGCCGCCACGGCGCCCAACAGCGGCACCGGCGCCTCGCAGATCATTCTGTCGGCCGACAGCCTGATGTTTGTGCCCTCGGACTCGGCCAATGCTGCGCCGGTCGGCTTCCTGGAAGTGGGCGTCGTGAATGGCGTGACGACGCTGCGCGTGCCGGCCGCGCGCATTGGCGACGCCACCATCACGCCGGGCAAGTTGTCGGTGCCCTATTTGTCTGCAGTGGCCTCCGACCTTGGCACAGTGAACATCGGCGTTGGTGGCTACCTCCGTTCGGGCAAGGCCGGCTTCGGCGACACGACGGCCGGCTTCTGGATTGCGAACACGGGTGGCGATCCTCAGCTTCACGTGGGCAACAACGCCGCCTGGCTGAAGTTCTCGTCAAGCACCGGCCTCGATGTGAGGCTGCCCAGCTTCAGTGCTTCGATTCCCGGTGGGGACATCTTTATCTACGTCGGAAACGGCGGTCGATCCTATGGATCGCGCACCGTGTCCGTGGCCGGTGGAATTGCGCCGTACTCCTACCGTTGGACGGTCACGGAGGTGTTTTCCGGAAACACCACCAATGCCTATGGCGCCGAGGTCAACACCGGCGCGACGACGGCGACCGCGAACTTCACCGGCTACGCCACGGACAACATCCTCACTATCTATGTGACTTGCACGGTGCGGGATGGAAACGGTCGTGCCACCGAGGCGTCGTTCATGATTTCTGCAACGCACGGGCTACCGCCATGACTGATGAAGTGAAGCACATTGCTGTTCTGGACTCGTCCGGCTTCGTGCTGCGTGTGGTGAAGAGTGCGTCCGCATGCCCTCCGGGCGAGGCCAGCGCCAGCTGTGTCGAGCTGCCGGATTGGAAGGGCTGGCCGCAAGCGCCGTTCGAGTCGGCGCAGCTCCGTCTGGTGGGCGGTGAGCTGATCTGGGTGGATATCCGGACCTCGGCGGAGAAAGACGCATCCGCTCGGGCCCGGCGCGACAGCCAGCTGCGCGCGTCCGACTGGACCCAGGTGCGGGACGCGCCGCTGACTGCGGCGCAGGTCACCGCCTGGGCCTCATGGCGCCAACAGTTGCGCGACCTTCCCGCTCACCCGAGCTGGCCGGGCATGGCCTGGCCCACGCAGCCTGCACTCTGATGGTCGAACCGACCTATGACCACATCTACGTCACGACCGAGGGCGGCGCACTGCTCACCTTCGGCGATGCCTACCTAGTCTGGGAGACCACGATGCTTCAGCAGCTGCGCGAGCAGTTCGGCCTGGTGAGCCACTCCCGCGACGAGTACCGCGACGCGCTCGCCGCGCTGCTCCCCACCGGCCCGGCCTGGCCGCGCGATCCCGAGGCCGCGCTGATGAAGTTCCTGGCCAGCCTGGCCGTGGAGATGGAGCGCGTCGACGCACGCGCCGCCCAGCTGCTCGCCGAGACCGACCCGGCCGCCACCACCGAGCTGCTGGCCGACTGGGAGCGCGTCGTCGGCCTGCCCGACCCCTGCGTCACGCAAGTCCAGACGGTGGCCCAGCGCCGCCAGGCGCTCGAAGGCCGCCTCACCGCCGTGGGCGGCCAGAGCCGCCGCTTCTTCACCGAGCTGGCTTTCCGGCTGGGCTACAGCATCACCATCGACGAGTTCCGCTCGGCCGCAGAGGCCACCGCGGCCGGCATCCCATTCACTGGCGACGAATGGGCGCACACCTGGCGCGTCAACGTCCCTGTGGCGGTCTCGATCACCTATTTCCGCGTGGGTGCGGGCGCCGTTGGTGAGCCGTTGCGTGCGTGGAGCAATGAGGTGCTGGAGTGCCAGTTCAACCGCTACAAGCCCGCGCACACCCGCCTGCTTTTCGCCTACGCCACGGCCTGACCAAACCGACTTTGAGGAGAGTTTGAATGCATCGAATTGACGGACCTGCAGCGGCGCCTGGCGGACATTTCACGGACGGCGACCCCAACACCGGTGTGCCGGCGACCATCGTCTCGCAGGCCTGGGCCGAGGCCGTCCAGGAGGAGCTGGCGGGAGTCATCGAGGCCACCGGCGCCGCGCTCGCCAAGCCCAACAACACGCAGTTGCTGGCGGCCATCAAATACTTCACTGACGCCGCCTTCCCGCCGGGCTTCATCGCCTATGACGCTGGTAGCGTGGCGCCCCCTGGCTGGTCTCTGGCCGACGGCGGCGAGTTGGACCGTGTGGCTTACGCACGGCTGTTCGCACGCATCGGCACGACCTACGGCGCCGGCAACGGCACCACCACCTTCAACAAGCCCGAGATCCGCAGCGAGTTCATACGCGCCCTCGACGCCGGGCGTGGCATCGATGCTGGCCGCCTGGTCGGCTCCGCGCAGGCTGGCCAGGTCCAACGCCACAAGCACATGGTGCCTTGGGGGGAGTGGGCGCCTTCCTCGCTCGGTGCTGGGCCGTTTGGCAACTCGAACACCGGCGGGAAGAAGGGCTCCGGTAATACCGACAGTGACGACTACTGGTACCACTCCAACGATGGCAGCGACTACGACGGCGTCATCAATCCGGCCGGCGTCGTGGGCAACGAGACGAGGCCGCGCAACGTGGCCTTCTACGCCCTGATCAAGTTGTAAGCCGGCGGAGTTTGCGACACTTGGTTTGATGCCTCATACCAAGTGTCGTGATGCCTCAGACCAATTGGCGCTTTACACAAGCCGGCCCGCCCTGGCGATGTGCTTGCGGCTCGATGCCGCAAGCATCGCCGTCCCCCAGGGGGACCGGCCAAGGTACTCCTTGGACGAGGGGCTTAATTTTCAAAACTGGTGCCAGACACTGACGATGAAGGAGGGCTGGTCGAGGCTGCGCGTCAGCGGCGAGCGGGTGGCCTGACCGACGAGGCGGGCGTGCAGCCATTGCCCGTTGACGGACCAGTTGCCGGAGAACTTGTGCTCGGCGCTGAGCGCGACGCTCCAGTCCAGCCAGCCGCTGTGCGGGCGGAACACGGGCAGGCCGCTGGCGGCAGACTCGCCCGCCCCGACGCCGTAGCTGCCGCGCAGATGCGCCGCGTTGGCATAGGTGGCGGCCAGGCTGATGGCCAGCAGCTCGTCGCCGAGCGGGAGGCCGCTGGTGGCGCCGAGTTCGAACTGGCCGCCGTTGCGATGGCGGCCGCTGCCCCAGGACAGGCCGGACTGCAGCAGCAGCTCGGGCATGACCTGGGTGTTGGCGAACAGCTGCGTGATCAGCCGCGAGCCCAGGCTTTGCACGCCCGGCGGCGACTCGCGCCGCGAACGGCCCGATTGCGGCCACATGCGCGCGCCGAACTGCCATTGCCTGGCGGCCTCGCCTTCCAGCAACTGGGGCGCGAGGTTCCAGCCCACGCCGGTGTCGGTGGCGACGAAGACGCCGCTCGGCGATTCGTAGTCCAGCGCCGGCAGCAGCGAATGGCGCTCGCGCGCGCTGCCCGGCGCCCGCGGCCAGCCGCGCCAGGACATGCCGGCCGACCAGGTGGCCTTGGCCGGCGGCGCGTCCAGCAGCAGCAGCGTGCCGGCGGCCCTGGCCTGTGGCGCGGCGCAGGCCAGGGCCAGGCACAGCAGCGGGATCGGGGAGGGGCAGTGGGCGCGGAAGTAGACAGCCATGGAGCAGCAGGTGATGCTGGTCCCTCCGACAGGAATCGAACCTGTATCTGCCGCTTAGGAGGCGGCCGTTCTATCCATTGAACTACGGAGAGCCCTCGGCCCGGGGCCGGAAAGGCGCGGATTCTCGCACGGGCTCGGCGGCGATGGCGGCGCGTGTGGTGCGGCGGACGGGGGCGGGACTGTAGCGTCGCGCCGAAATCCGGTGCCGCCGATCTTTTTGCTGACGGCTTGACAACGCGGTGTCCGTCGACAAATACTAAACCAAATGGTTAATAAAAAAGATGCCCAGCTCGATCTCGTGTTCGCCGCGCTGTCCGACGCGACGCGGCGGCGCGTGCTGGAGCAGCTCGGCGGCGGCGGGGCCTGCGTCAGCGAGCTGGCGGCGTCGCACGACATGTCGCTGCCGGGCTTCATCAAGCACCTCGCCGTGCTGGAGGCCGCCGGCCTCATCGCGCGGGCCAAGGAGGGGCGGGTCGTGCGCTGCGAGCTCGATGCCGCGCCCATGCAGGCCGCCGCGGCCTGGATCTCGCACTACGAGCATTTCTGGGGCGGGCAGCTCGATGCGCTCGGCCGTTATCTGCACCATCAACAGGAAGTCATGCCATGCAAGACAGCACAGAGCAAGCCGCGGCCCAGGTCCGCTTCGACCGGCACTACCCCGTCGCCGTCGAGAAAGTCTGGCGCGCCTGGACCGACCCGCAGGCGCTGAGCCGCTGGTTCTTCGCCGGCCGCCCCGGCGCCGTCGTCGAGGCCGAGATCGACCTGCGCGTGGGCGGGCGCTACCGCATCCTCACGCGGCTGCCCGACGGCGAGACGCACGACGTCGGCGGCGAATACCAGGAGGTCGTGCCGCAGCGCCGCCTCGTCTTCAGCTGGGCCTGGCACAGCACGCCCGAGCGCGTGTCGCGCGTGAGCCTGGATTTCGTGGCCGAAGACGGCGGCACGGCGCTGCACTTCGTGCATGACCGCTTCTTCGACGACGCGGCCCGCGCCAACCACGAGCGCGGCTGGCAGCCGGCCATCGACAAGCTCGGCGCGGTGCTGCTTCAACCCGATCTGCAGGAGGCCTGATGACTCATTCCGGAAGCTGCCACTGCGGCCGCATCAGGTTCGAGGTCGATGGCGACATCGGCTCGGCGCTCTCGTGCAATTGCTCGATCTGCCAGCGCAAGGGCTCGCTGCTGTGGTTCGTGCCGCGCGCGGCGCTGCGCCTGCTGGCGCCCGAGAGCGACACGGCCAGCTACACCTTCAACAAGCACGTCATCCAGCACCGCTTCTGCCCGACCTGCGGCATCCACCCCTACGGCGAAGGCCAGGGGCCCGACGGCGACGCGATGGCGGCGGTCAACATCCGCTGCATCGAGGGCATCGACCTCGCGGCGGTGCCGGTCACGCACTTCGACGGCAGGTCGAAGTAGCTCCGAGGCGTCGTGCATGAATCGCGGACCGGCGCCGGGCCGCCCCTAGCCGGCCCGCAGGCGATGTGCTTGCGGCTCAATGCCGCAAGCATCGCCATCCCCCCGGGCGAGGGGTGTTCAGTCCCACTTCCACTGCCAGATCACGTCCAGCGCGTTGTCGTCGCCGCCCTGGGCGCGCAGCGTGAAGCGCTGGGCGATGCGGTAGATCAGCTGCCAGCTGCCCGTCGTCGCGTTCAGGCTGCGCTCGTAGCCCACATACCAGCGCCTGGAGAGCTGCTTGCCCAGGCGCACGATGGTGGCGCGGGTGTCGTCGTCGCTCTGGGCCAGCGAGAGTTCGTCCAGCCCGAGGTTGCGCAGCACCTTGCCGGTCGGGCCCTCGCCCTCGCCGCTGAGCAGCGCCAGCGCGGCGCGCTGCAGCAGGGCCGTGTCGGTGCGGCCCAGGCCGTCGGGGCCGCGGCCGAGCAGCAGCCAGGAGAGCTTGTCGGTGTCGGCCATGTCGGGCTCGGAATAGAGGCTCACGCGCGGCGCCAGCGCCGTGCCGGCCACGCGCACGCCGACGCGGATGTCGAGGTTGGGGCGCACGGCCAGCAGGTCGAGCGCGGGGTTGTCGAAGGCGCCGGTGAAGTTGATGTCGCTGCGCTCGATGTCCAGCTTCTGCCCGTAGGCCGCGTACTGGCCGCCGTTGGCGTCGAGGTGGCCGGTCACGCGCAGCGGGCCGTTGTTCTGCGTGGCCTTCAGCTCGCCGCGCAGTTGGGTCGTCAGGCCGCGCCCGCGCACCTTGAAGTCGCTGCCGAAGTCCACGGCCAGGTTGACGACGCTGTTGCGCACCGCCTTGGGCGCCGGTGGCGCGGTGGGGGCGCTGTCGCCGGGACTGCGCGTGCCGCGCAGCACCGTGACGTCGTCGGCCAGGGCCGGCGCGTCGGCGCGGCTGAAGTCGAACAGGCCTTCGTCGGCGCGCAGCCGGCCGTCGAGCTTGAGCCCTTGGGCATCGAGGTCGAGGGTGGCGTCGCCGCTGGCGACGATGCGGCGGTCCACGCGCGACAGCACGCGCAGCCTGTCGGCCGTCAGCCGGAGGTGGGCGCTGGGCTGGGCGCCGAGCTCGGCCCGGCCGCTGGCGCGCAGCCAGCCGTCGCCGCCGCGGGCTTCGAGCCGGGTCAGCTCGGCGTGCTGGCCCTGCAGTGCCAGCGCGAAGTGGCCCTCGGTCACGTCCACGCCGTAGAGCAGATGGCGCAGGGCCAGGCCCTGGCCCTCGGCGCGGCCGTTCAGGTCGGGCGTGCCGAGGCGCCCGCCGAGCTGCACGGTGGCCGCGGCGCGGCCACCCAGGCGCCAGCCGGCCGGCACCCAGCGGCCCCAGGTCGCGAGGTCGGCGACGTTGGCCTGCAGCACGCCTTCCATCGGCGTGTTCGCGTCGGGCCACAGGCCGGCGGGGCGCAGCGTCAGCGCGCCGCCGAGGCTGCCGAGATCCTTGCCGGCAAGGCCTTCGGCGAAACGCCAGACGCCGTCGTGCACGTTCAGCGCGATGCGCAGATCGGTCAGGCCCAGCGCGCGCGGCCCGAACTCGTCGGTCACGCGCAGGTCGCCGCCCTGGCGTTCGATCATCACGTCGGCCGTCAGCCTGTCGTTCAGCAGCAGCGTGGCATGGCCGGCCATGCGCAGGTCGCCGCCCCAGCCGAAGTCGGGCTGCCAGCGCGCCAGCAGCGGCGCGGCGGCGAGGTCTTCGAGCTGCAGCTCGGCGCGCAGCTCGGGATGCTCGCCGCCGGTCCAGTTCAGCGCCTGCCAGCGCACGAAGGCGCCGCCGACCTCGGCGCGACCCGGCTCGGCCGCGAGCTGCGGACCGGCGCCGGCCCAGCGCAGGCCGATGTCGCGCGCGGCCAGCAGGGCCGGCGTGCCGGGGCGCAGCGGGCCGATGTCGAGCTGGGCGATGCGGCCGGCCCAGGCCTGGCCGTCCCAGCGGCCGCGGGCCTGGAGCTGGGCGTTCAGGTCCAGGTCGCCGGCGTCGCGCGGCAGGCGGCCGTTGACCTGGGCCTTCAGCTCGTGGGCGCTGCGCCGGCCCTGCAGGTCGAGCTTGACGCCGGCGAGCTGGGCGTGCGGGCTGCGCAGCTGGCCGATGTCGAGGCTGAGCGCGACGGGACCATCGCCGTCGGCGCCGGGCAGGGGCAGCTCCCAGCGCGCCTTGGCGCTGGCGATGCTGGCGCCCAGGGCCTGGGCCGAGGCCAGCGCGAGCCGCCCGCTGCCGCCGGCCTGCCAGCCCCTGGCGGTGCGCAGCAGCTGGAAGCTGCCGTCGGCATCGGCCTGGCCGGCGACGGGCGGCTGGCCGAACAGCGCTATCACGGGGTTGAGCTCGGCCAGCGCGCCGGCCTTCAGCGCGGCCGTGCCGGTGAGGGCCTCCGGCGCCGCCTGGCCGCCTGACTGCAGGCGGTTGCTGCCCAGGCGGGCGTCGATGTCGAAGGCGGCCGGGGCCGCGGCGCTGTCGCGCTTCAGCGTGGCATGGCCTTCCAGCGCCAGGCCGGCGAGCTGGCCGGGCAGCAGGCGGGTGTCGACGCGGCCGCTCAGGCTGGCGGCGGTCGTGCCGCGCAGGTCGAGGTCGGCATCGGCGTTGAGCCGCGTCGGGCCGGGCAGGCGGGCCCAGGCCGAGGCGGGCGCGCCGCGCCACAGCAGATGGGGGTCGAGCTGGCGCAGCTCGGCATGCAGCTGCAGCGCGCCGCCGGTGTCGAGCCGGCCGCGGGCCTGCAGCGTTGCGTCGCCGCTGGCCAGCTGGATGTTCTCGATCTGCCAGGCCTTGCCCTCGCCCTGCGCGCGGGCCTGCAGGCGCAGCGGGCGGTCCTGCAGCGTGCCGCCCAGGTCCAGCCGCGCCGACAGTGGGCCGGCCTTGCTGCCGGACAGCGTCAGCGGGCCGTCCAGCCGCGCGGGTGTGGCGCGCGCGTCCAGCGCCTCGGGGCGCAGGCCCTGCACGCGGGCGTCGAGCTGCCAGCGGCCGTCGGCATCGAGCCGGCCCTGGCCCTGCACGCGGGCGCCGCCGGCCAGCTCGGCGTCCAGCGTGGTCAGGCGCAGGCGGGTGGGCTGGTCGGGGCGGCCGGCCAGCACGATGGCCAGGCGGGCGACGGGCAGGGCCCGCTGGTCCCAGCGGCCGGCGGCGCCGTTGCGCAGCTCGGCCTGCAGCGTGGCCTCGGCGTCGTAGGCGGGCGCCCGGAGGCGGGCCGTGCCGGTCAGGGCCGTGCGCGGCAGGCCGGGCGCGAAGGGGGCGAGGTCGAGCTGGTCGGCGCGCAGCTGCAGCGCGTTGACGGGCCAGCGCGCAAAGGGCTGGACCTCGCCATCGGCCTGCAGCGCCTGGTGGGCGGCCTGCAGCTCGGCCTTGGCCTTGAGCCGGGCGAGCGGGCCGGTGACGGTGGCCACGGCCAGCCAGGGCAGCTCGGTGGCCTCGGCCTGCAGCAGGCGCAGCGTCGCGTCGGTCTGCAGCGGCGCGGCGCTGGCGATGCGGGCCTCGCCGGCCAGGTTCAGGTGTTGCCAGCGCGCGGCCTTGAGCTGGAGGTGGTGGATGCCGTCGCGGGGCAGGTTGACCTCGGCCTCCAGGCCGAGCAGCGGGGCCTGGTCGGGCGCCCAGCTCAGCTTCGCGATGCGCAGGCTGGTGATGTGGACGGCCAGGGGCAGGCCGAGGTCGGCCGGCGCGGCCAGCGGCGTGTCGCCGGGCTCGCTGTGCACGCTCAGCTCGTCTGCGACCAGCTCGCGGGCGAGCAACTGCCGCTCGCCGATGGCGATGCCCAGGCCCCGCCAGCGCAGGCCGCGCAGCTCGGCCGAGCCGCCGGGCCAGCTCAGTTGCAGGCGGCGGGCGCTGAAGTCGCCCAGCAGCGTGCCTTCGGGCGCTTCCACCTGCACGCCGGGCAGCCCCGCCAGCAGCCAGGCGCTGCCGGCGGGGCGGTGCAGCAGCCAGGCGACGAAGGCCACGGCGGCTGCGCTCAGCAGCGCCAGTGCGATCAGCAGCATGCGCAGGATTCGCCAGGTGCGCGTCACAGCGTGATCCCCACGCTGTTCGGCGAAGCCGCAGCGTCTGGCTTCACAGCGTGATCCCCACGCTGAAATGCAGCCGCCACTTGCCGGTTTCCACGGCGCGGGCGAGGTCCACGCGCAGCGGGCCGACCGGGCTGCGCCAGCGCACGCCGGCGCCGACGCCGACGACGGCGTGGTAGTCCGTCCAGCGCGAGGCGGCGTTGCCGGCGTCGACGAACAGCGCGCCCCACAGGCTGGGCATGCCGATCGTGAAGGGCCGCGCGACCTCCAGGCTGCCGGCGGCCAGCACGCGGCCGCCGACGGTCAGGCCGTTCTTCTGCGGGCCGAGGCTGCGGTAGGCATAGCCGCGCACGGAGTCGTCGCCGCCGGCGAGGAAGAGCAGCTTCTCGGGCACGCCGACGCTGTCGTGCACGACGACCTGGTCCACCTCGGCGCGTGCCGAGCCGTACCAGTTCGCGCCGAGGGGCTTGTAGGCGCCGAGCTTGAGCTGCAGGCGCGCGAAGGGGCCGCTGTCGTCCGTGCCGCCGCCGCGCGCATAGCCCAGGCCGACGAGGGCCAGGCTCTGGTAGCCGTCGGTGGGCAGCAGGCTGCTGTCCAGGCGGCGGCGTATCCACTGCTGGTTGGCGGACAGCGCGAGGTTGGTGTTGACCTGCGCGCCCGTGGTCTCGCGGGCGCGCAGCAGTTCGACGTAGCTCAGGCGCTCGTCCTGCGTGGCCTCGTAGAGCCGGCCCAGGCGCAGGCCGAGGTTGGTCGCCACGGTGTCGCCGGAACGAGTCTGCTCGAACTGCGTGGACGCGAGGTTGCGGTGCAGGTCGGGCTGGGGATGGGAGCTGAGTTCGAGCTCGGCGCTGTTCAGGTTGCGGCTGAGCTGGAGCTTGCTGCGCGCACGCAGGGGCAGGTCGAAGGGGCGGCGGTGCAGGTGCTCGACGCTGATGCTCTGGCCGTTGTTGCTGTGGTAGCCCACGGCGACGGTGGCCTGCTGCAGCGCGGACTCGGTGACGCTGACCTGCACGGGGTTGCTGCCGTCGGCGTCCAGCGTGTCGGTGAGCAACTGCACGCGCACCGCGTCGAAGAGCTGGGTCTTGGCCAGGCGCTCCTGGAACTCGGCCAGCTTCTGCTCGGTGTAGGCGTCGCCGGTGCCGAAGCCGGCCAGGCGTTCGACGGTGTCGCGGCTCTGGCGCTTCAGGCCCTCGATGCGCAGCGCGCCGAGCCGCGCGCGCCTGCCGCTGGCGAGCACGAGGTGCAGCTCGGCGGCCTGCGCGTCGGGGTCGACGCGCGCGGCCGTCTCGCCCCAGCGCGCCAGCGGGAAGCCGCCGGTGCGGGCGTGCAGCAGCAGCTCGCTCTTGGCCGCAGCCCATTGCGGCTGCGTGAACGCGGCGCCTTCCTTCAGCGGCCAGGCCCGGCGCAGGCCGTCGCGCAGCGCGGCGGCCTCGTCCTCGGCCAGGCCCTCGGTGAAGTCGAGCTCGACCTTGCCGACCCGCATGACCGGCCCGGTCCTGACGACGAGGCGCAGCCGGGTCGCGTCGGCCGGGTCGCGGTCGACATCGGCCCTGGCGCTGAAATAGCCCTCGGTCTCCAGCAGGGCCTCGGCCTGCGCGGGCGCCGCGGCGGCCAGGCGCGCCAGCTCGACGCGGCTCAGCGCGGCCTCGCTGGCGCGGTAGCGGGCGAGGTCGAGGTTCTGCAGCAGCAGCGCGCGCAGCTCGCTGGCGCGGTCGCCGTCGACGCGGATGTCGAGGCTGTAGACGGCGGGAGCGTCGGCGGGGATGCCGGGCGCGGCTTCGGCTTGCGGCGGCTGGGGCGCCTTCGTCGCACAGCCACTCAGCACCGCCACGAGCAGCAGGGCGACAAGGAGTCTGGGGGGCGGCATGTGTGGCCCGCGTTGGGTCTGGCAGGGGGCGCGGGCTAGGCGTCGAGGAGGCCGCGGGCTCGCGCCCGCAACGACGAGCAACAACGCCCGCGCCCCCTGCCAAACCCAACCCGAAGGGCCAGGGCGATTTGCGGCATCCGGCGGCGTTGCCGGCTCCTTGCGTGGCGCCTGCCACGCCGCGTCACCTGCGCCTTGCCGGATGCCGCAACTCGTCCTGGCGCGGGCCGCACATGCCGCCCCCCAGACTCCTCGCGTCATTTACTGAGCAGCCGCATCGCGCCTTCCAGGCCGGAGAGGGTCAGCGGGAACATGCGCTGCTGCATCAGTTGCTGGATCAGCGCGATGCTCTGCCGGTACTGCCAGACGCCTTGCGGCTCGGGGTTGATCCACGCGTACTTGGGGAAGGCGTGGGTGAGGCGCTGCAGCCATTCGGCACCGGCCTCGTCGTTGTTGTATTCGACGCTGCCGCCGACCTGCAGGATCTCGTAGGGGCTCATCGTCGCGTCGCCGACGAAGACGAGCTTGTAGTCCTTGTTGTACTTGCGGATCAGGTCGAAGGTGCTGAGCTTCTCGGCGAAGCGGCGCCGGTTGTTCTTCCAGACGAAGTCGTAGACGCAGTTGTGGAAGTAATAGAACTCCAGGTGCTTGAACTCGCTCTTGCAGGCCGAGAACAGCTCCTCGACGCGGTGGATGTGCTCGTCCATCGTGCCGCCCACGTCCATCAGCAGCAGCACCTTGACCTTGTTGTGGCGCTCGGGCTGCATGCGGATGTCCAGCAGCCCGGCGCTGGCGGCCGTGCCGTGGATGGTGCCGTCCAGGTCCAGCTCCAGCTCCGAGCCCTCGCGTGCGAAGCGGCGCAGCCGGCGCAGCGCGACCTTGATGTTGCGCGTGCCCAGCTCCAGCGTGTCGTCGTAGTCGCGGTAGGCGCGCTGCTCCCAGACCTTGACGGCGCTTTTTCCCCCGCCCTTGCCGCCGATGCGGATGCCCTGGGGGTTGTAGCCCGAGTTGCCGAAGGGGCTGGTGCCACCGGTGCCGATCCAGCGGTTGCCGCCTTCGTGGCGCTCCTTCTGTTCCTCGAAACGCTTCTTCAGCGTCTCCATCAGCTCGTCCCAGCCCATCTTCTCGATGGCGGCCTTCTGCTCGGGCGTGAGCTCCAGTTCCAGCTGCTTGCGCAGCCACTCCAGCGGCACCTCGGCGCTGAAGTCGGTCAGCATCTCCACGCCCTTGAAGTAGGCGGCGAAGGCGCGGTCGAACTTGTCGTACTGGGTCTCGTCTTTGACCAGCGTGGCGCGGGCCAGGTGGTAGAAGTCATCGATGCTCGCGACGCCGCCGTCCTCGGGCGACGCGATGACGCCGGCCTGCAGCGCCTCCAGCAGCGTCAGGTACTCGGGCACCGTCACCTTGAGCTTGGCGGCGCGCAGCGTGTAGAAGAACTGGATCAGCATCGTCAGGGCTCCATTGAGCGCTCGCGCCATTCACAGCGCATCAAACCTGCGGGCCGAGCGCCGGGCCGCTCCCAAGCCGGCCCGTCCGGCGATGTGCGAGCGGGGCAAGCCCCGCGAGCATCGCCGTCCCCTCGGGGGACCGGCCAAGGTACTCCTTGGACGAGGGGTTTCATGTCAGCTCGCGTACTTCTTCAGCCAGGCGAAGAACTCACCGTACCAGAGTCGACTGTTGCGGGCTTTCAGTACCCAGTGGTTTTCGTCGGGAAACCAGACCAGCCGGGCCGGCACGCCGAGGCTTTTCAGCGTGTTGTAGTGGGCCAGGCCCTGGGCGTCGGGCACGCGGTAGTCGAGCTGGCCGTGGATGACGAGGGTGGGCGTGCTGAAGTTCTTGGCGAAGGTGTCGGGGCTTTGCGCGGCCACCTTGGCCGGGTCGTCCCAGCAGGCCGCGCCCAGCTCCTTGCGGTGCCAGTCGTAGGCGTCGTCGGCGACCATGGCCGGCCAGTCGTAGCAGCCGGCGTGGCAGACATAGGCCTGGTAGCGGCCGGCCTCCACATGGCCGTTCATCCACGCGACCATATGGCCGCCGTAGCTGCCGCCGGCGGCGACCACGCGTTTCCTGTCCACCCAGCGTTTCTTCAGCAGCCAGTCGGTGCCGGCCTCGACGTCCTGCAGCTCGTACTCGCCCCAGCGGCCGGTGATGCAGTCGAGGAACTCGAAGCCGAAGCTCGATGAGCCGTGGTAGTTCACGCAGGCGACGACATAGCCGCCGTTGGCGAACACCTGGTGGTTCCAGCGCCAGTGCCAGCCGTCGCCGAAGGCCGTGTGCGGACCGCCGTGGATTAGCTGCATGACGGCGTGCTTCTTCTTCGCGTCGAAGCCGGGCGGATAGACCAGCCACATCTGCACCGCGTCGCCGCGTGCGCCGGTGATCATCACTTCCTCGTGGCGGCCGAAGGCGTGGGCGGCCAGGCGCTCATCGTTCAGCGCCTCCATGCGGCGCAGGCCGTCCTCGCCGAGCACGGACAGCCGCGGCGGGAACTGCAGGCTGTCGTGGTTGATGACGACGAAGTCGGCGGCGAGCGCGAAGCTGCCGACATGGCCGCCCTCGAAGATGGGCTCGGCCAGCCGGTCGCCGAGGCCGAACCGCCACAGATGGCGGCGGCCGCGGTCCTCGGCGGCGAACAGCACGGATTGGTCGTCCGCGGCCCAGCGCAGCGGCGCGGCGACTTCGTGGTCCCAGTCCTCGCTGAAGACGGCCCAGCGGCCCTGCTGGTCCAGCACGGCGAGCTGGTGGGGCCGGTTGTGGCCGAGCGCCTGCTGGCTGGCCAGGAAGGCGAGATGGGCGCCGCCATGGCTGTAGCAGGGCGCGTCGAAGTCCCAGTCGGCGTCCTGCAGCAGCACCTGGGCCTGGCGCGTGCGCACGTCGATCTCGGCCAGCGCGAAGCGGCCGTCCGTGCGCTTGTCGGTGGCCGGGTCGAAGCAGAAGGCGATGCGGCGGCCGTCGGGTGCGATGTCGAAGCCGTTCGCATCCGGCTCGGTGCGGCTGAGTTCCCAGGCCGTGCCCTCGAACAGGTCGCGCACCCGGCCCGTGGCCAGGTCCATCACATGCAGATGCGGCACGCGGCCCATCGGGATGTGGTGGTCCCAGAAGCGGTAGAGGGCCGCGTCGGTGACATAGGCGGTTTCCTTGCGGGCCTTGAAGTCCTTCAGCGCCTCGGCCTGAGCGGCGGCCCTGCGGTCGGGCCAGACCCAGGATACGAAGGCGATGTGCCGGCCGTCCGGGAACCACTTGAAGGCCTCGACGCCGGTGGCCACCTGGCCGACGCGGCGCGCCTCGCCGCCATCGGGCGCGATGACGTAGAGCTGGGCCTCCTCGTCGGCCGCGCCGCCTTGCGCGCGCCTGGCCGTGAAGGCGATCAGGTCGCCGCGCGGGCTCCACTGCGGGTTGCCGTCCTTCTCGCCGGCCTCGGTCAGGCGGCGCGGCGCGCCGCCCAGCGTCGAGAACAGCCACAGGCTGGCCTGCGCCCTGTTGGCCTCCATCGAGTGGCGCGTGACGCCGGCCACGGCCTGGGCGCCGTCGGGGGCGAGGCTGGGCTCGCCGATGCGGTCCAGGGCCCAGAGCGCGTCGACGTCGAAGGCCTTGGCGGCTTGCTTCATGCGCGGGGTCGGCTCAGCTGCCAGTTCAGATGCGCCTTGACCTCGGGCCATTCGCCCACGGTCAGGCTGTACATGACGCTGTCGCGCACCGTGCCGTCGCGGCGCAGCGCGTGGTGGCGCAGCACGCCGTCGCGCTTGGCGCCGAGGCGCTCGATGGCGCGCTGCGAGGCGTGGTTGAAGTTGTCGGTGCGCCAGCCCACGAGTTGCGCGCCCAGGGTCTCGAAGGCATGGCTCAGCAGCAGCAGCTTGGCCGTCGTGTTGACGGCGCTGCGCTGCACGCGCCGGGCATACCAGGTGTAGCCGATCTCGACGCGGTCTATGGCCGGCACGATGTCGTGATAGCTGGTCGAGCCCAGCACCTCGCCGCTGGCCGCGTCCAGCACGGCGAAGGGCAGGCGGTGGCCGTCGGCTTGGCCCCGGAGCGCGGTCTCGACATAGGCGCGTGTCTGCACGGGCTCGGGCACGCTGGAGAAGCGCAGATTCCACAGCTCGCCGTCGGCCGCCGCGGCCTGCAGGCCGGGCACGTGGTCCAGCGCCAGCGGCACGAGGCGGATCGGCCCTGCCGCCAGCGTCAGGGGAAGGACGGCCTGCATCAGCGGTTGTTCCTCTGCATGAAGACCAGCTTCTCGAACAGGGTCAGGTCCTGCTCGTTCTTCAAGAGCGCGCCCACCAGCGGCGGGATGCTGACCTTTTCGTCCCTGGCCTGCAGCGCGTCCACGGGCACGTCCTCGGCGACGAGCAGCTTCAGCCAGTCGATCAGCTCCGACGTGCTGGGCTTCTTCTTCAGGCCGGGCAGGTTGCGCACGTCGTAGAAGTTCTTCAGCGCGGCGGCGAGCAGGTCTTTCTTCAAGGTCGGGAAGTGCACGTCGACGATCTTGCGCATCGTCTCGGCGTCGGGAAACCTGATGTAGTGGAAGAAGCAGCGGCGCAGGAAGGCGTCGGGCAGCTCCTTCTCGTTGTTGGACGTGATGAAGACCAGCGGCCGGTGCCGGGCCTTGACGAGCTGGCGCGTCTCGTAGACGTAGAACTCCATGCGGTCGATCTCGCGCAGCAGGTCGTTCGGGAACTCGATGTCGGCCTTGTCGATCTCGTCGATCAGCAGCACGACCGGGCGGTCCGCCTCGAAGGCCTGCCACAGCACGCCCTTGACGATGTAGTTCTCGATGTTCCTGACGCGCTCGCTGCCCTCGATGCCGGCGAGCTGGCTGTCGCGCAGCCGGCTGACGGCGTCGTACTCGTACAGGCCCTGCTGGGCCTTGGTCGTGCTCTTGATATGCCACTGCAGCAGCGGCATGCCGAGGGCGGACGCGACCTCCTCGGCCAGCATGGTCTTGCCCGTGCCGGGCTCGCCCTTGACGAGCAGCGGACGCTGCAGCGTGGCCGCGGCATTGACCGCGAGCATCAGGTCGGCGGTGGCGACGTACTGGTCGGAACCTTGGAATTTCATGGGGGAAAACCGGGGTTTGAAGGGGGCCGGACCAGTATAGGAGCCCTCCTATAATCGCCGCCGCTCAAGAACCCGACACCCATCGAGACATGAAAAAACTGCTGAAGATGTCGTTCGTCCTGGCCACCCTGCTTGGCGCTTTTGCCGCCCAGGCTCAGGATGCGAAGGCGGGTGAGAAGAAGGTGGCGATGTGCATCGGCTGCCATGGCATCGCGGGCTATCAGGCCAGCTTCCCCGAGATCCACAAGGTGCCGATGATCGCGGGCCAGAACGCCAAGTACATCGCGTCGGCCCTGCATGCCTATGCCAAGGGCGAGCGCAGGCACCCGACGATGCGCGGCATCGCCGGCTCGCTGAACGACCAGGACATCGCCGACGTCGCCGCCTTCTATGAACAGCAGGCCCAGGCGCCCGCCGTGCCCGACACCCCTGTCGAGGCGCCGGCCCAGGTGGCCGAGCTGCTGAAGAAGGGCGCCTGCATCTCCTGCCACGGCGCCAACTTCAGCAAGCCCATCGACCCCAGCTACCCCAAGCTGGCCGGCCAGCATGCCGACTACCTGAGCGTTGCGCTGAAGGCCTACAAGACCGAAGGCAACCCCAATGTCGGCCGCGGCAACGCCATCATGGCCGGCCAGGTCAAGCAGTTCAGCAACGCCGAGCTGAAGGCCATCGCCGCCTACATCGCCTCGCTGCCGAGCGAGCTGCGCACGGTGCCGCAGAACAAGTTCCGCTGACCGGCCCCGCGCCGCCGCCCAGGAGCCGCCCCGCGAGGGCGGCTTTTTGCTGGGTGCTGGGAAGCGGGCCGAGCGTGCAGGGCTGCACGCTCGCCGGCTCCCGCGTCCCGCCGATGGCGCGGATACTCGGCGCGAGAGTCGCGCTTGCAATGTTGAAAAAGATTCCCACCTCCGAAGCCAGGCTCGGGATGTTCCTGCAGGCTCTCGAGGGCTCCTGGCTGTCGCATCCGTTCTGGAAGACCAGCTTCGTGCTGACGGAGGAGGCCGACCTGGCGGCGCTCAAGGCCAGCGGCGTGGCGGCGGTGTGGATCGATGTCGACAGGGGATGCGATGTCGGGCCCGTGGCGGCGCCGGCGGCCGTGCCCGCGCGGCCTGCGGCACCGGCCGCTGCACCGGCCGCCGCGCGCCAGCCCAATGCCCATTTCGAGGACGAGATCGGCCGCGCGGCCGAGGTGCTGCACCGCTCCCGGCAGGCCGTGACGGCGCTGTTCACGGAGGCCCGCCTGGGCAATGCCATCGATTCGGAAAGCTGCCTGCCCATCGTCGAGCAGGTCGCGTCGTCGCTGGCGCGCAACCCGTCGGCCTTCATCAGCCTGGCCCGGCTGAAGACGCGGGACGACTACACGTACATGCACTCGGTCGCCGTCTGCGGCCTGATGGTGTCCCTGGCCCGGCAGATGGGCATGGGCGACGCCGAGGCGCGCGAGGCCGGGCTGGCCGGGCTGCTGCACGACGTCGGCAAGATGCAGATGCCGCTGGAGGTGCTGAACAAGCCCGGCTCGCTGACCGATGCCGAGTTCAGCGTGATGCGCAGCCATCCGGAGCGCGGCTGGGAGCTGCTGAAGGAAGGCGCCAAGGTGCCGGCCACCGCGCTGGACGTCTGCCTGCACCACCACGAGAAGATCGACGGCACCGGCTACCCCCACAAGCTGGCCGGCGAGCAGATCAGCCTGCTGGCGCGCATGGGCGCCGTCTGCGACGTCTATGACGCGATCACATCCACGCGGCCCTACAAGGCGGCCTGGGATCCGGCCGGCTCGCTGCAGCGCATGGCGCAGTGGAAGGGCCAGTTCGACCCGGCTGTCTTCCAGGCCTTCGTGAAGAGCGTCGGCATCTACCCGACCGGCACGCTGGTGCGCCTGCAGTCGGGCCGGCTGGCCGTGGTGGTGGACCAGAACCCCGCGTCGCTGGTGGCGCCGCGGGTCAAGGTCTTCTATTCGACCAAGTCGAACATGCCCATCCCGGTGCAGTTGCTGGACCTCGCCGCCCCCGGCACATCGGACCGCATCGCCGGCCGTGAGCCGCCCGAGAACTGGGGCTTCAACTACCTGGAAGACTTCTGGAACCCCAAGAATTAGCCGCCGGCGCAGGGGCATCCGGGCCCTCCTAAACTGGCCGCCCTGCAGTCGGGAGAACCGTGATGAAGCGATGGTTGGGCATGGCCTTGCTGGCATGGGCCTGTGGCGCGTCGGCGCAGACGCTGCGCTGGGCCGGTGCGGGCGACCCGCAGACGCTGGACCCGCACTCGCAGAACGAGAGCCTGACCAATGTCGTCAACGGCCAGATCTACGAGCGCCTGACCAATCGCGACGCCAAGCTGGCCCTGGTGCCCGGCCTGGCCACGTCCTGGTCCCAGACCGGGCCGCTGAGCTGGCGCTTCAAGCTGCGCCCCGGCGTGAAGTTCCACGACGGCACGCCGCTGACGGCGGACGATGTCGTCTTCTCGGTGCAGCGCGCCAAGGAGCCGACCTCGCAGATCGCCAACTACGCCAATGCCGTGGGCGTGGCCCGGCGCGCGGACGATCTGACGGTGGACTTCCAGCTCTCCAGCTTCAACCCCGTCTTCCTGCAGCACATCGACCAGCTCTGGATCATGAGCCGCAAATGGTGCGAGGCCCATCGCGCCGTCAAGCCGCTGGACTTCAAGAACAAGGAGGAGGGCTACGCGGCGCTGAACGCCAACGGCACCGGCCCCTTCATGCTGGCGAGCCGCCAGCCCGGCATCAGGACCGTGCTCAGGCGCAACCCGAACTGGTGGAACAAGTTCGAGGGCAATGTGCAGGAACTCGTCTTCACGCCCATCGCCAGCGACGCGACGCGGCTGGCCGCGCTGGTGTCGGGCGAGGTCGACTTCGTGCACGACCCGGCGCCGCGCGACGTGGCCCGGCTGCGCAACACGGCCGGCGTGAAGATCATCGACGGCCCGGAGAACCGCCTCGTCTTCATCGGCATGGACCAGGCGCGCGACAGGCTGCTCTACGGCAACGTGCCCGGCAACCGCAACCCCTTCAAGGACCAGCGCGTGCGCCGCGCCCTCTACCAGGCCATCGACATCGAGGCCCTGCGCAGCAAGCTGATGAGAGGCCTGTCCACCCCCACCGGCGGGCTGACGCCGTCGGCCAACGCCTCCTTCGACGATCCCGCGCTGCAGACGCGCCTGCCCTACGACCTGGCCGCTGCCCGCAGGCTGATGGCCGAGGCAGGCTTTGCCGATGGCTTCGAGGTGACGCTGGACTGCCCCAACAACCGCTACATCAACGACGAGCAGATCTGCATCGCGCTGGCCGCGATGTGGGCCCAGCTCAAGGTCAAGGTCAAGGTCAACGCGATGCCGCGGGCGCTCTATTTCCCCAAGCTGGAGAAGCTGGACACCAGCCTCTACATGTATGGCTGGGGCGGCAGCGTGACGGACGCCGAGACGGCGCTGACGCCGCTCTACCGCAACCGCGGCGAGAAAGGCGTGGGCGACTACAACTACGGCGATTTCCGCAACGACCGTGCCGATGCGCTGGCCGCGCAGAGCAGCGTCGAGCCCGACCCGAAGAAGCGCGAGACCCAGATCCGCGGCGCGCTGGCGGCGCTGCGCGAGCAGGTCAACGTGATCCCGCTGCACCGCCAGGTCATCCCCTGGGCGGCGCAGGCGAACGTGACGCCGGTGCACCGCCCGGACAACTGGCTGGAACTCGCCTGGGTGCAGATCGGCCGCTGATCTGGGCCTCTGATGCGGCGTGGCAATCCAAGTGCTCGCCAGGCGAAGCGACGCAGTGAGCGCTTTGGCGGCGAGGCCGGATCGCGGCTCACTGCGCCCTCTACGGCGGGGCGGCTATGCGGCAGCAGCCAGTTGCGATCGTTGGCTGGCTGACTGTGGCGACCAGTCCAGTTGCCTGCCGAAGCCAGCTTGACCATTTGGCTTCAGCCTCGGACGGTTGTGGCCAGCGCTCGACAAACTCGGCGGCGTGCTCAACCGCCACCTGCCTCGGGAGCTTCATTCCCCAGCGCGGCACGGCCGGCATGGAATGATTGCAACGCCCCTTCGAACCAGTCGGCTTTCGGTCCGCGGCGGCAAGCCAGGTACCGGCGATGTGCGCACGCTGAAAAGAAAACAGCCCTTGCGGCACCGTTGAACTTAAGGTTTGCCCCTGCGAAATGAACTTAAGACCTGCATCAGGCGCAAGTCAATGCTTCAAGTCGCAGGAGCCGCACGGCTGCGATGGGCTTGTGGCGGAAGCGGTGATTTCCGAACCAGTCAAGAGGGTAAAAACACCAACGAAAAAAACAACAGAAAGGGGCCGTTAGGCCCCTTCGTTTTGCCAGTCGCGCCGCGCTACAGCCGGCGAATCGGGGCGCTCCCGTCGCAAGATGACCCGCTTGATTGACGACAGGTGAACACCGTGCGAGGCCGCCAGCTCGGTCATGGTGTACCCACCCGAAGCCCACTTTCGGTAAACCTGCGCCTCCACAGCGGAGGACAGTGAGCGCGGCCGACCGCAGTGGACACCCCGCGCGGCGGCAGCACCCTGGCCAGCCATACTTCTCTCCCGGATCATTGACCGCTCAAACTCAGCGAAGGCGCCGAGCAGGTGCATCATCATCCGGCCAGCCGGTGAGCCCGTGTCTATGGGCTCCGTGAGGCTACGAAAGCCAGCGCCAGCCCGCTCGATCCGATCCAGGATGCGCAGCAGATCTGCCAGAGACCGCGCGAACCTGTCCACCTTATAGACCAGCACAACGTCGCCCGGCCGAAGGCCATCCAGAAGGACCTCAAGCGCTGGCCGCGACTTCAGCGAGCTACGCTTTTCCTCAACGATCCGGCGAACCTTTGCGCGTCGCAAAGCGTCACGCTGCAGCGTCGTTTCCTGTTCGCTAGAAGACACACGGGCATATCCGATCAGCACTGTAGTTAAACCCCCCGAGGCGACCCTAATCAAACCAGGGCCAGACCAATCCAAAGAAAAACGCGTATGGCCAACGCAACAGAAACCCCCTGTACCCTAGCGGCTTGACTGGAGGGACCAATGGGAATCGAAGACCGTGACTGGTACAGAGACGAACTGCGCAAGCGAACCGGCTACAAAGAACGCGCCAAGTTCCGAATCAACCTAGGACAGCAGCAGAAGCAGACCGCGTGGACGGAGTTCTGGACACGGGCCGCCTGCGTGATCGCACTCATCGTTGCCGCCGCCTATGTAGCGCGCATCCTGATTCGATAACGCGTTACGATATAGCTATCAATTGCGTAACGCGTTAGCTAAATACAATTAGCGTAACGCGTTGCGATACTCTATAGTTCACCCATCGAATCGCAACGGGTGACGAAATGAAGCAAGCCGAGGACAAGAAGACAAAGGAACTCCCGGGACTGGGGCGCCGAGGCCGGCCGCCAGTCGGTGAAAGAGCCATGACGCCGGCAGAGCGCCAGAAAGCCTATCGAGAACGCCTGGCCGAGGAACGGTACGACAACAACGCCCGCGACCTGTCACGCGTTACGATAATGAAGCAGCTTGTTGACTGCTTCGACCAGCTCGACCGACGCCCGCCAGACACGGACCTCAGCGAGGGCGCCAAGTACCGCGCTGAAGAGCTGCTGGCCGAACTCGCAACGCGTTACGAATTAGACTGCTACAAGATCAATCGGCGCGTGAAGGCCGAGAAGGTCAAGCCACTTTCGGCACGCGTTACGAAATAGGTGGGCCCTCGGTCGACAGGAAAAACACATCGCCCCAGCGAGAGAGCCAGGTCATGAGCTCGCAGGGACCAGCGGCCACATCGTCAAAGACAAGCCCAATCAGCTCGGCGAGCTGGGCATCGCGGAAACGCATACGGACGGCCTCAGGTATCTCGATACCGGCGCTACCGCTGTAGCGGTTCGACCAGTCGTCACCGTCCTCAAAGGCCTTGAGCATGTACTTTGAGAGGTAGGCCGCGAGCTTGCCGACAGACCGCTGCGACCAGCGCTTACGAAGCTTCTGATTAATTGAGCCACCAAGATCCCCAGTAACGCTACGCCAGATCGCGAGCACGACAGGAAAACTCTTTACCTTGACACCGTTGGCAGCAGCAAGCTGGCGCGGCAAAGCGTGGACAGCCATATGCACATGCCAAGCACCGCGTTTCTGCCGCTCAAAAGCGGCAACGTAGACGAAGCCAGGGAGAGCGCGGCGGATGCGGCGAACGAACTCCTTCATATGCCGCTTACAGAGCGCCAGGTCGGTCTGATTCTCGCGGTAGGTGAGGGTCAGGAGGGCGTCGAGGCCCAGGACTTTCACCGAGCGACGAACGCGGGTCTTTGCGCGACGCGCGGCGCGCTGACGGTTTGCCTCGCGGCGCTCATCAGCCTTTTCCTCGCGATCACGGTCGGCCATTTGCTGCCAGTCATCACCAAACAGCTGCTGGAGGTGCGGGGGCACCTCTTGCCAGACCGTAGGGCGCGAGATGACGGCCTCTTTGTGGCCATTGCCCAACTGATAGGTCCGAACAACCCACTCATCCTCGGCTGGCTTGCTTTCGAACCAGATGCCTGCTACATTTTTTAGCACTGGACGTGCCTCCTACTTTTCGTTCAGTCACCGCCCCCGGACTTTTTGCAGAAGTCGCGGGGGTTTTCTTTTGCCCCATGCAGGGGCCTAAAACAACGTCAGGGCCGCCGAACAGGTCGGGCTGGACCCAGAGGCTCACCGGAGCCACAAAAACGTCCCATGGGCGTCCGATTCGGGCCAGAGGAACCAACCCCAGCCGCAGCACTCTTCGCAGCGGCCAAGGTCATCAAATCCCTTGCCTTCACAGGCCGGGCAGCGCCACGACAGCCTGTGTGTTCCAAAGTGTCCTAGAGATAAATATAGGCGGCGCTGCGCGCCGCCGTCCTCGCGCTGCTCAGCCGCCGGCTGCGCCAGCGCGCCCGAATCCAGTCTTGATGGCGCGGGGCACCAGCGGGCGCATGCGCAGCGCAGGGCACGCGGCAGGCAGCGGACTGCGGCGGAGGGCCGAGGTCTAGATGGGGCCTTGCAGCCGCATACCCCCGCCACCAGGCAGCGGCAGGGCGTCATGTCACGGACCCCGAGGACGCCGCGGCCGCAGGCGAGGCGGCGCGCTCAACGACGCCGCGCTGGCCGCAGCTCAGCACGCGCTCCCGATCACCGAAACGCAGCAGGCCGGCACATGGAGCCACGGCCGTATACGAGTAGCCAGCGTGCACAAGTTCAGCAAGCGTGACGGTAGCGATGCGCTGGCCATCCTGCACGAGCCCGAAGTAGGCCACGGGCTTGCCGTTGACCTCATAGCCGCCTTCGATCTGAAGGCCACGGCCGGCATAGGGCTCACGGTCCAGCCGATACGCGTCAGCCTCCGTGACCGGCCAGGCTGAGCCCGTGCGACCACCTGGCGAGGCGCCAGAGGCGTTTTGCGCAGGCTGCGGGGGGGTAGACGGCGCCGCAGCCGTCGAAACGGCCGCAGGGGCGCCCGGAGCCGGCGCATGGTGCGACCTGCCCCACACCAACCACCAGAAGAAGTAGCCGGTACCGATCAGCGCGGGGATGAGGACGAAGGCCGCCAGCGGCAACCTCATCGAAAATTTGTTGTGGAGCTGACTCGACTTGTAGAGGCCATAAGCCGTCTTGTCGTGCTGCCACATCCGACCGGTGGCCTTGTTGATCCGGTCGGGATTCGACACCTTGTCCCATTGGTACACCATGCACCTGGCCGTGCCGAAGATGCGGCGCACATCCTCATGAGGGCCAACAAGGTTGCGAACGTTGACATGGAGAAGCTGCGGATGTTGAGTCATGTAGATGAACTCAACGCCGTAATGCCGAGCTGTCTCCAACTGCGCGATGAACTTTGGGATGCGCCGACCGCTGGCCATTGGCCTGAAGAGGCGCTGGCATTCATCGATGACGATCACATCGCCAGGCGCGCACCAGGTCCACCAATTGACCGCGGTGCAGATGTTCGGCTCTGCACCGTCGTCATCGGGACCGCAGGCCACCCAGCCGAGCGCCTGGCTCTTCGAGTTGACGACGACTCTTCGCACGAACTGAATGGGCGGGTCGCTGGGATTGCGCAGGGCAGTGGCCCACTCATCGACGAAGACCTCGGGATCGATCTCCGGCACCTCCATCAACTCATGGTCGAGCAGCAGCTCCGGGATGCCGCCGTTGACCAGGCGGCGGGGGATGTCGCGGCCCTTGTAGTTGACGGTCTGGTCAGCGAGCGGCCGGAGCTTCGTCGCCACGACGAAGAGGGTCTTGCCGTGGCCGTTCAGGCCAGTGACGAGATTGTGGACGCCCATGTCAGCCCAGGCCCGCGAGACGGACGGCCTTCGTCAAGCCGAACAGGGTCACCGTGAATGTCACCGCGCCGAAGACCATGCCGAGGGCTGTCCAGCAGCCAGCAAGGCCGGCAATCTGCATGATGGCCGTCGGCACGGAGCCGAGAGACATCAAGACCAAGCCCTTGATCTGATCGACGGCAAGCGATGCGCCAATGATGCTGACGACGCCGAACCCAAGCGACGCCAGGACGCGAGCGGCCATGGGCGCGGCGAGACTAGCGATTGCAGCAAGAAGGCCGTTCATCACGCGTTCCTCAGCGCTGCGGTGACCATCAAGAGCGCGACCAGGGCGCCGGCTGCGATCACAAGAGGCTTGAGCCTTGTCGCGGTATCGCAGGCGTCGCGATAGGTGAGGGTGATGGCAGGACCAGTACGCTGCTGGATCACGAGGTCAGAGGGACAAGATGCACCGAAGCCGAGAGACTCGGTTTGCCACGAAAGTTGGCTTTGGGTTTTCTTCACCGTGTCGTCGGGTGGCGAGCCAAGGCCCATGCAGCCAACGCGCTCGGGGTGAAGGTCGCAAGGGTCCTTAGGTTCCTTGTCCGGACTGGGGCCAGATGTCGTCGTGCTGCTGGACGACGTAGAGCCGTCATTGTTGATGACGGTCGTCGTCACGGTCGTGTCGTAAGTAATCTGGTCGCCGTCATAGTGATACGAGTAGGTAGGCGTCTGCGTGGACGTTGACGTTCCTTTTGCATCTGTTGTCGTCGTCGAAACCGGCTGACCAGTTTGTGTGGCGGGACCAGTCGTCCTAATGGTCGAGGGCACCGCCTGACCATGCTCGACCGCCTCACGAAGGGCACCAGGCAGCGCCGTGTCGTCGTCAGGCGGCGGGTAGACGATGACGCGGCGCTGAGCCTCTTCAACCGTGACCGGCTGCGAATAGTTCCCGGTCGGACACAGCCCATCCGGTCCGGGTGGGCCACCGGGAGTGCTGTAGGCCGGGTCATAGAAATTAACCACCGCAGGGCAAAGCCCAATCGTGCCAACCTGCGCCACTGGAATCGTGGCCGTAGAACCATCGGAAATCGTCGGATAACCGGGCCGCGAACTACCGACCGAATAGTCAAACGTGCAAGCCGTAGGCGTGCACGAAGTGAGCGTGCTAACTCTCCAACGATGTGCACCATTTACGTCGACGTAGTCGTAATCGTAAAACTTGATAGCCAACTTGCACGCGGCTTCTGGAGACGTCCCATCGAAGCTCGACTTACCGTCCGGCGAAACGCCACAGTTGTACTTCGGGTGCTGCTCTTGCGGCTGGCCTGGATCGGCAACGAGGCCACCATTGCCATCCGGCTTGACGCCGTACTTCCGGTAGAAGTAGTACGCCCCGGCAGCCACGCCGGCCGCAATCGCGGCGCAAACGACAGGCGCCTTCAAGCAGCGGGCCACCGCGCCGGCCGCGTCCGCGACCTTGACGACCTGCTGAACACGAGCGGGAACGGCGCCTCCACGGCCAGCAATCTGGAGCGCCTCTTCGACACTTGTCGTGCCGTTGACCATTCGGCCGAGC
This sequence comes from Pelomonas aquatica, assembly GCF_026712205.1. Lineage (GTDB taxonomy): Bacteria > Pseudomonadota > Gammaproteobacteria > Burkholderiales > Burkholderiaceae_C > Pelomonas > Pelomonas aquatica. Next base: position 25,300 of record NZ_JAPPUW010000002.1, on the reverse strand, counting down.
CAGATACGCGTCGCATCGGGCGACGAGCCCGGCGCGGGCGGAATGACTTTCCAGCCGCCGCCAGGCAGCGGCACCGTTGTCGGAGCGCCGTTCATGAGAACGAAATCCGAGCCGGCGTGCGCGGTGAGGGTTAGTCCCAGCCCTGCACAGAGAACCAGATGAGCCCAGCGACGAGCACGATTGCGATGAGGCTTGCCCAGGTCATACGGAAGAGTCACGGTTAAACATCCTGGTGACGACCATGCGAGCGCAAAGGATGGCGACCAGGGCGCTGAGCCAGGCGGCGAGCGCCGGTGCCCAGGTCTGGATATCTTGCGGCTCGCACGGCTGGAGGTCGACGGTTACGGCCCTCGTCGAGGTGCCCGACGCGGAATCGACGCGCAGGGTGTAGGTCAAGACGGTGCCCGTAACTGCCGGGTTAGAGCAGGAGGCGACTCCGGCGCCAGTGACGCCGGAGATGGACGAGCAGGCCGAAGCGGCCAACTCCGCAGAGTCGCGGTAGCAGACCGCACCGAAGCCGAGCCCGTCCACGGGTCACCGACCGAAGAACTTGCGGCGGATGTAGTTCGCGCCCCAGACCGCGAGGGCCAGGGTGGACAGACCGCCGGCCACGGCCAGCGCATCGGTCTGCGTGGCAGTGATCTGCGCGGTGATGTCAGTCACCGCAGCAGAGGCGGCGGCCGAGGCCACCAGGGCGCCGACGGCCAGGAGGCCGCGAACGATGGACTTGTTCATGAAGAACCTTTCACGGTGCGATTGAAGGAGGCCCGGCCGGTGCACCACGCCTGGCCAGGCCGGGAATCAACGCGCGGACTTGGAATCGGCGACGGCCCAGCAAAGACTGGGGTTGCACCCCAGCCCCCGAAGGGCTTCGCCCCTCCCGCAAAGCGGGCCCCTCCCCAATACAGGTCTTGAGGAAGGCGTGACGCACAGAGCGGGGCTCTTCAAGAACCACCGGGACGCGCCAACCAACGCCGCCACGATCAGGCCTGCTTGGCGGGATTCGGAGCCTTCGGGGTGCCGTAAGTGCCGGGCGGGACGGGGGTCAGGTCGGTCAGGACGGCTTCGATGCGGCGGCTGGCAAAGTTCGAATGCAGGGCGAAGGAGCCCGTATAGACACCGGGAAGGGCCTTGTCGCGCAGAGACTTCGGGACCTGGAGGACGCCGACCTGATCGATGGAACCGTCTTCCTTGAGCAGCAGGCACTCGGCGTCCTGCATTTCGTAGGGATTACCGGTCTTGCGGCTGACGCCGGACTTCAGATCGTTGAGCTTCAGGATTTGGATGATGGATTCCATATAGCACCTCAATGGTGAAGCTCGCACATTGCGAGCAACGCCACCATATGCCACAGCTCGCAATGTGCGAACAAGAGACCACGTAACATGCTCACCTATTGCGACCACCCAGACAGCACATGCGATCCACGATGGACCTGCTCGACCAAGCGCTGCAACAAGGCACGCTCGCACACTGGACACGAGAGCTGCAGCTAGCACGCTCAACACTGCCAACGGCAAAGAGTCGAGGGCACCTAAGCCCAGGTATAGCTGGGCTTATGGCTCAAAAACTGGGTGAGGACCCAGTAAGCTGGATCGTCGTAGCCGCACTGGAACAAGAGTCCGGCGGCAACGGCCGCGGCCATGTACTGGCACACCTAAAAGAAGTGGCGGAAGCGGTGAGATTCGAACTCACGGAGACCTCACGGCCTCGGCGGTTTTCAAGACCGCTGGATTAAACCACTCTCCCACGCTTCCGAGGGCTGCGCATTCTACGGGGCCTGGCTCAGGCGCCCGGCCTCTGCGCCTGTTCGCAGGGCACCTGGATGATCTCCCGGGTCGGGCCGTCCACGCGCGCGGCGGTGAGCTGGCCGCCCCAGACGCAGCCGGTGTCCAGCCCCAGCAGATTGGGCCGGTCCAGCAGGCCCAGCGTCGACCAGTGTCCGAAGGCGACGGGCACGTCGGCCGTGCGCCGGCCCGGCGCGTCGAACCAGGGCATGTAGCCTGCCGGTGCCGCGTCGGCGCCGTCCTTGGTCTTGAAGTCCATCGCGCCGTCGGCGGTGCAAAAGCGCAGTCGCGTCAGCACGTTGACCGTGAAGCGCAGCCTGGCGTCGCCGGCGAGGCCGGGATCCCAGCGGGCGGGCTCGTTGCCGTACATCGCGTGCAGGAAGTCGGGCAGGTCCGGGCCGCGCAGCACGGCCTGCACCTCGGCTGCGGCGGCGAGCACGTCGTCGCGGCTCCATTGCGGCACGACGCCGGCATGCACCATCAGCCAGCCGGCCTCGAACAGGGCCAGGTGTTGGCGGCGCAGCCAGTCGATCAGGACCGCGCGGTCGGGTGCGGCGAGGATGTCGTCCAGCGTGTCGCCGCGGTGGGTGTGGCGCACGCTGTGGGCCATGGCGAGCAGGTGCAGGTCGTGGTTGCCGAGCAGGCAGCTGGCCGCGTCGCCGAGGGCCTGGAGCCTGCGCAGCGTCGCCAGCGACTGCGGCCCGCGGTTGACGAGGTCGCCGAGCAGCCAGAGCCGGTCGCGCGAGGGCGAGAAGTCGATGAGGGCGAGCAGACGTTCGAGGGCATCGCAGCAGCCTTGGACGTCGCCGATCAGGTAGTTCATGGGCGGGGGGAGATGGAGGGCGCGATGCTAAGGCCGCATCCGCTGCCGGCGGGCTGGTCGGCGCGAAGCGGGGCGACCGGGCCGCCCTCGGGAATGTGCGATGGGCGCCGTCATGGGCATCTGATAGTCTGACTGGCTTCGTTTTTGCCCACGCGCCACGGGTTTTCCCGCTCCGGCGCCTTCGATGGACACCGCTCTCGTTCTCTTTCTGATCCTTCTCAACGGCCTGTTCGCGATGTCGGAAATGGCCTTGACCGCAAGCCGCAAGGCGCGGCTGCAGGTGATGGTGGAAAGCGGCGATGGCGGCGCGCAGGCCGCGATGGACCTGCACGACAACCCGACCCGCTTCCTGTCCACGGTGCAGATCGGCATCACCGGCATCGGCGTGCTGAACGGCATCGTCGGCGATGCGGCCTTCTCCGGCCCGCTGTCGCGCTGGCTGACCGAGACCTTCCACCTGAACCCGCATGCGACCGACATCGCGTCGACGGCCCTGGTCGTCGTCATCATCACGCTGCTGACCATCGTCTTCGGCGAACTGGTGCCCAAGCGCATTGGCCAGATCTACCCCGAGACGGTGGCGCGCCTGGTGGCGCCGACGATGAACTTCATCTCCATCGCCGCGCGCCCGCTGGTGCGCACGCTGAGCTTCTCCACCGAGGCGACGCTGGGCCTGCTGGGCCTGCGCAACCGCGGCTCGCGCGGCGTGACGGAGGAGGAGATCGCCGCCAGCCTGGAGGAGGGCCTGGACGCCGGCGTCATCGAGGAGCACGAGCACCAGATGGTGCGCAATGTGTTCCGGCTGGACGAGCGCCAGATCGGCTCGATGATGATCCCGCGCGCCGAGATCGCCTGGCTGGACGCCGAGGCCACGCCGGCCGAGGTGCTGGCCGTGCTGCGCGAGCACGGCTTCAGCCGCTATCCGGTCTGCCGCGGCGGGCTGAACGACGTGCTGGGCGTGGCCTCGGCGCCGGCCCTGCTCGCGCGGCTGCTGGACGGCCAGCCGCTGGACCTGACCGAGGGGCTGGAGGCCCCGCTGTTCGTGCCCGAGACCCTGTCGGGCATGGAGCTGCTCGAACATTTCCGCGTGTCGGACGCGCCGCTGGTCTTCGTCGTCGATGAGTACGGCGAGGTGCAGGGCGTCATCGCCGTGCGCGACGTGCTGGAGGCCATTGCCGGGGAGTTCAACGCCCCGAGCGACGGCGACGCCTGGGCGGTGCAGCGCGAGGACGGGAGCTGGCTGATCGACGGCCTGATCCCCGTGCCCGAGCTGAAGGACCGCCTGGGCCTGAAGGAACTGCCCGAAGAGGACCGTGGGCGCTACAACACCCTGGCCGGCATGATCATGCTGCTGCTGGGGCGCTTGCCGCGCACGACCGATGTCGTGGAGTGGGACGCGTGGAGATTCGAGGTCGTGGATCTCGACGGCAAGCGTGTGGACAAAGTGCTGGTCAGTCGTCTGGCCGAAGAACCTGGAGAGAGAACATGAGCAACCCCCCGATGTATGGCGAGCTGCAGCCGCTGGACCGCGAGGCCCACAAGAACCTGAAGCTGGACACGGGCAAGACCGTCGTCGGCCGCGTGGCCGACCAGAACTCGGTCTTCCTGGCCGCCGTCGAGTTCGGCGACGCCTGCAAGGAATACCCCATCGTCTTCGTGCGCGCCGGCGAGGGCGGCCCCGAGGGCAAGCCCGCCGTGGCGCCGCTGGCCGTGCTGGGCCTGAAGCCCGGCTCCAACCTCTATGTGCAGGACGGCAACTGGACCGGCGGCTATGTGCCCGCCTATGTGCGCCGCTACCCCTTCGCGATGGCCCGCCTGGACGGCAATGCCAACAACCTCGCCGTCTGCTTCGACAGCCAGTGGGCCGGCTTCAACGACACGACCGGCGAAGCCCTGTTCAAGGACGGCCAGCCGACCGAGTTCCTGACCAATGCGAAGAACTTCCTCGAGAACTTCGAGCAGGAAGCCGAGCGCACCCGCCTGATCTGCAACCTGCTCGTCGAGATGGAGTTGCTGCAGGACATGCGCTTCGAGGCCACCCTGCCCAACGGCGAGAAGATCGACGTCGAGGGCTTCCTCGCGCTGGACGAGAAGAAGTACGGCGAGCTGCCCGACGACAAGGTGCTGCAGCTGCACCGCAACGGCCTGATCGCGCTGATCGAGATGCACCGCCTGTCGATGGGCAATATGAACCGCCTGGCGGCCAGGTACGCGGCCTGAGCGCGCTGCGCGCCCGCTCCGAGGCCACGCCGATGCGCGGCCTTTTTTGGTGCGCCCAGCATGGGCGCACTCCTGTGGGTGCAAGTCCCATCGTAAGTTGATCACGACGAACGAAGCGCAACTGCGTGAGGCCGCCTTTGCCGCCGAAGTGGCCGCCCCCTCCTGGAACAGGGTAAACCCCGTTTTGGCGTCATTTATGTGTATCGGTGTGTGAGTGGCCGGGAAAAATCACATTTCAATCCCTAGACTCCACGGCTCGGCGTGTTGAGCCCCACCCTAGGATGCAGTCGATGATCCCCTTCTTCAAAGAAAGCCAGCGCGCCCCGCTGAACCCCTTCGGCGGTCCGCCGCTGGAGTTGAACAGCGACTTCGGCGCGATCGAAGGGGATGCCCTCGACCTGATGGAGCGCCGCTACAGCGACCGCGGCCTGCTGACCCGCGAGCGCTACAGCAGCCGCAACGAGGATGGCGACGTCGTTTGTTCCGCGCGTGATGGCGAGCGCACCATCGGCACGATGAGTGTGCGCTTCGACGGCCACGGCGGCCTGCACACCGACCTGCTGTTCGAGGCCGAACTGGCCGAGTGGCGGGCGGCCGGTGTCAGTCTCTGCGAGTTCGGCAGCCTGGCCGTGGACCGCGATGCGCCGGAGTCCAAGCGCGTGCTGGCGCAGATCTTCCACCTGGGTTATCTGCATGCCCATCGCCGGGCGCGCTGCGATCGCCTCGTCATCGAGGTGAACCCCCGCCACGTCGCCTTCTATCGCCGTTGGCTGGGCCTGTTGCCTTACACGACGCCGCGGCACAACCCGCGCGTCGATGCGCCGGCCGTGCTGATGAGCATCGACTTCGCCACCATCCGCGAGCAGATCGCGCTGCTGGGCGGCCGCCCGGAGCTGATGCCGACCTCGCGCTGCCTGTATCCGCTGTTCTGGGGCGCGGCCGCCGAGGCCGCGATGCTGGCCCGGCTGCCCTGATCAATGCCCCAGCCTGCGTGACAGCAGGGCGGCCGCGTCACGCAGCGCGGCCACGGGTGCGCCATCCAGGGCCGTGTCGAAGCTTGCGCTCGGGCCGATGGCCGTCAGCGCAAGCACCAAGCGCCCCGCGGCATCGAAGACCGGCGCCGCCGCGGCGCTGACCCCGGCCACGACGCCGTCGCGCGACGTCGCCAGCCCAGCCTCTCGCACCGCTGCCGTCGTGGCTTCGTCGGGCAGGCGCTCTCCCAACGACACCGCCTCCGCGGCCCGCCAGCAGGCGAACAGCCGGCCCGAGGCCGTGCCCGACAGGCTCATCACCGTGCCATGGCGCATGCTGACGTGCACCGGCGTCGGCCCCTCGGCCACGCGCACGATGGTCGGCCCGCGCGTGCCCCACACGGCAATCGCCACCGTGTGGCCCAGTTGCAGGGCCAGATCCTCGATGACCGGCGTGGCCAGCCGCACCGGGTCGTACTGCTGCAGGCTGATGAGGCCGAGCTGCAGCGCCAGCGGTCCGAGGCCGTAGGGCCCGCTGCCGCCGTCCTGCTCCACGAGGCCCAGCTTGATGAAGCTCACCAGATAGGGGTGGGCCTTGGCCGGCGTCATGCCCGCGTCGCGGGCCAGATCCTTCAGCGCCATCGGGCGGCCGTGGTGGGCCAGGGCCAGCAGCAACTGCCCGCCGACCTCGATGCTCTGTATGCCCCGCGGGGCCTTGGCGTCATCCATTTGAAAATTCTATATTGATGAATTGATTTGGAATAGGTTAAATTTCGCTCAGCGACTACCGGAGACTGTGGATGAGCGTCAAAGCCTTTGCCTCGCAAGCCGACCTGGAAGAAAAGCAGGTCAGCTTCGAGCGCCTGTCCGAGCATGCCTGGGCCTACACGGCCGAGGGCGACCCCAACACCGGCATCGTCATCGGGCGCGACGCGGCCATGGTGATCGACACCCAGGCCACGCCCGTCATGGCGGCCGACGTGATCCGCCGCATCCGCGAGGTGTCGGCCGTGCCCATCAAATACGTGCTGCTCAGCCACTACCACGCGGTGCGGGTGCTGGGCGCGTCGGCCTTCAAGGCCGTGGGCCTGGAGCAGGTCATCGCCAGCGATGCGACGCTGGCCCTGATCCAGGAACGCGGCGAGCAGGACAAGGCCAGCGAGATCGGCCGCTTCCCGCGGCTGTTCCGCAATGTCGAGTCCGTGCCGCAGGGGCTGACCTGGCCGACGCTGAGCTTCTCGGGGCGGCTGACGCTGGACCTGGGTGGCGTGCAGGTCGAGATGTTCTCGCCCGGGCGCGGCCACACGGCCGGCGACACGGTGGCCTGGCTGCCGCAGGAGCGCGTGCTGTTCAGCGGCGACCTCGTCGAGTTCGACGCGACGCCCTATTGCGGCGATGCGCATTTCGAGGACTGGCCGGCGACGCTGGACGCGATCGCCAGGCTCGACGCGGCCGCCCTCGTGCCCGGCCGCGGCCCTGCGCTGAAGGGGGCAGGGCAGGTGGCCGCAGGCCTGGCCGGCACGCGCGCCTTCGTCAGCGAGCTGTACGCCGCGGTGCAGGCCGGCGTGAAGGCGGGCGAGGCGCTGAAGCCGGTCTACCAGCGCACTCTTGAAACGCTGCGGCCCAAATACGGCCACTGGGTCATCTTCGACCACTGCATGCCCTTCGACGTGACGCGTGCCTATGACGAAGCCGGCGGCACCGCCCACCCGCGCATCTGGACGGCCGAGCGCGATGTCGAGATGTGGAAGGCGCTGGAAGGAGGCTGAGCCATGCAGCTCCCGTCCTACCCCTACCACCAGAGCCTGGAGCAGCGCTCCGGCCAGCCGCAGCGCCGGCCCGTCGTCATCGTCGGTGCCGGCCCGGTCGGGCTGACGCTGGCGCTCGACCTGGCCCGGCGCGATGTGCCGGTGGTCGTCATCGACGACAGCGACCACATCGGCAGCGGCTCGCGCGCGGTCTGCTGGGCCAAGAAGACGCTGGAGGTGTTCGACCGCCTCGGCGTCGGCGAGCCCGTCGCGCGCGAGGGCGTGCGCTGGCAGCGCGGCCGCGTCTTCCACGGCGAGCGCGAGGCCTACGGCTTCGACCTGCTGCCCGAGGCCGGCCACAAGATGCCGGCCATGGTCAACCTGCAGCAGGACCAGGTCGAGGCCCGCCTCGTGCGTGCCGCGCAGCTGGAGCCGCGCATCGAGCTGCGCGGCCGGCATGAGCTGATCGGGCTGGAGCAGGACGAGGCTGGCGTCACGCTCAATGTGCGCACGCCCGACGGCCTGTTCGACATGCGGGCCGACTGGGTCGTCGCCTGCGACGGCGCGCGCAGCCCGACGCGCACGATGCTGTCCTTGAGCTTCACCGGCCAGGTCTTCGAGGACCGCTTCCTGATCGCCGACGTGAGGCTCGCGCCCGGCGCCCGGCCGCGCGGCCTGGACCCGGCTCGGCCCGAGCGCTGGTTCTGGTTCGACCCGCCCTTCCACCCCGGCCAATCGGTGCTGCTGCATGCGCAGGCCGACGGCCTCTGGCGCATCGACTTCCAGCTCGGCCGCGACGCCGACGTCGAGGCCGAGAAGCAGCCCGAGCGCATCAAGGCGCGCGTGAGCGAGATGCTGGACGGCGCGCCCTTCGAGCTGGCCTGGTCGTCCATCTACCAGTTCGCCTGCCGGCGCGCGGAGCGCTTCCGCGTGGGCCGCGTGCTGCTGGCCGGCGACGCGGCCCACCAGGTCTCGCCCTTCGGTGCGCGCGGCGCCAACAGCGGTGTGCAGGACGTCGACAACCTCGGCTGGAAGCTCGCCGCGGTGCTGAAGGGCGAGGGCGCTGATGCAGGTTTGGGCTTGCTGGACAGCTACGAGTTCGAGCGCATCGAGGCGGCCGACGACAACATCGGCCACTCGACGCGGGCGACCGATTTCATCAGCCCCAAGAGCGCGCTGAGCCGGCGCCTGCGCAAGGCCGCGCTGGACCTGGCCGCCCACACGGCGTTCGCCAAACCCCTGGTCAACAGCGGCCGGCTCTCCATGCCGACCGAGCATGTGGACTCGCCGCTGAGCACGCTCGACGACCAGGCCTGGGCCGGCGGCCCCGGGCCCGGCTGCCCGGCGCCCGATGCGCCGCTGGAAGCGGGGGGCTGGCTGAGCGAGGCGCTGGCCGGCGGCTTCGCGCTGCTGGCCTTCGGCTGGCCGGTGGCGGTGGAGGGCGTGAAGCTCATCACCCTGCCCGGCGAGGGCCTGGCCGCGACGCGCTACGGCGCGCGGCCGGGCAGCCTCTACCTGGTGCGGCCCGACGCCATCGTCGCGGCGCGCTGGCATGCCTTCGACGCCGCGGCCGTCCGCGCGGCCCTGGCGCGCGCCCATGGGAGGTCCGAATGAGCAAATTGAACCTGACCCCGAATTTCGGCGACGAGGCCGATGCCTTCTATGCCGAACTGATCGCCGCCCAGGCCGACCTGGGCGACGCGCAGGCCGCCGACTGGCTCGCGAGGCTGACCCTGATCCTGTGCAACCACATCGGCGACCGCGAAGTGCTCAGGCAAGCCTTCGCGCTGGCCCGCGAACATCATGACTGAACTGACCTCCCTGCAATACATCACCGGCTTCGGCAACCAGCACAGCAGCGAGGCCGTGCCCGGCGCGCTGCCCATCGGCCGCAACAGCCCGCAGCGCGCGCCCCACGGCCTCTATGCCGAGCTGCTGTCGGGCAGCGCGTTCACGGCGCCGCGCGCGCAGAACCAGCGCACCTGGCTCTACCGCCGCCAGCCCTCGGTCGTCGTCGGCGGCTACACGCCGCTGGCCCATGCGCTGTGGAAGAGCGGCGCGGCTGCCGGCGAGGCCGCGCCGCCCGACCCGCTGCGCTGGGGCCCGACGCCGCTGCAGGGCGAGGGCGACTTCATCGACGGCCTGCGCAGCTATGCGGTCAACGGCGAGGCCGGCACCGGCGGCATGGCCGCGCTCGCCTATGTCGCGACCCGAGCCATGGGCCGCCGCGCGCTCGTGAACGCCGACGCCGAGATGCTGCTCGTGCCTCAGCAGGGCCGGCTGCTGGTGACGACCGAACTGGGCCGGCTGGAGGTGGCGCCGGGCTTCATCGCGCTGCTGCCACGCGGCATGGCCTTCAAGGTGGACCCGCTGGACGGGCCCGCGCGCGGCTATGTCTGCGAGAACCACGGCGCGGCCTTCCGCCTGCCGGAGCTGGGCCCCATCGGCTCCAACGGCCTCGCCAACGCACGCGATTTCGAGACGCCCACGGCCTGGTACGAACAGGAAGCCGGCAGCTACGAGATCGTCAAGCGCCACGGCGGCCAGCTCTGGCGCGCGACCCAGGGCCACAGCCCCTTCAACGTCGTCGCCTGGCATGGCAACCTCGTGCCCTGCCGCTACGACACCGCGCGCTTCATGACGATCAACACCGTCAGCTTCGACCACCCGGACCCCAGCATCTTCACGGTGCTGACCAGCCCCAGCGACACGCCGGGCTGGGCCAATGTCGACTTCGTCATCTTCCCGCCGCGCTGGATGGTGGCCGAGGACAGCTTCCGCCCGCCCTGGTACCACCGCAACGTGATGAGCGAATTCATGGGCCTGGTGCTGGGCCAGTACGACGCCAAGCCCGAGGGCTTCAAGCCCGGCGGCGCCAGCCTGCACAACAGCTATGTGCCGCACGGCCCCGACACCGAGGCCTTCGACAAGGCCAGCAACGCCGACCTGAAGCCCCACAAGCTGGACGCGACGCTGGCCTTCATGTTCGAGACCCGCTGGCCGCTGAAGCCCACCGCCTGGGCGCTGCGGGACGCACCGCTCGAGAAGACCTATGCCGACTGCTGGCAGGGCCTGAAGGACGAATTCAAAGCATGAGCCACATCGATCACACCCACGACGCCGCGGCCCTCTCCTGGGTCGCCTCGGCCAACGACCCCGCCACCGACTTCCCGCTGCAGAACCTGCCGTTCTGCTCCTTCCGGAGCAAAGGCACGCTGGAGCCCTGGCGCGTGGGCGTCGGCATCGGCGACCAGATCCTGGACCTCTCCACCTGGGGCATCGCCGACCTGAACGCGCTGATGGCCCGCCCGGCCAGCGAGCGCCGCGCGCTGCGGCACCGCCTGTTCGACACCTTGAAGGCCGGCGCACCCGAGGTCGAGCTGCTGCCCCAGGCCCAGGCCGAATACCGCGTGCCCTGCCGCATCGGCGACTACACCGACTTCTACACCGGCATCCACCACGCACGCGCGGTCGGCAAGCTGTTCCGCCCGGACAACCCGTTATTGCCCAACTACCAGTGGGTGCCCATCGGCTACCACGGCCGCAGTTCCTCCATCGTCGTCAGCGGCACGCCGTTGCGCCGCCCCAAGGGACAGGTCAAGTCGCCGGAGGCCGAGGCGCCGGTGTTCAAACCCAGCGCCCGCATCGACTGCGAGCTGGAGCTGGGCCTGTACGTCGGGCCGGGCAATGCGCTGGGCGAGCCCTTCGGCATCGACGAGGCGGACGCGCATGCCTTCGGCCTGACGCTGCTGAACGACTGGTCGGCCCGCGACATCCAGCCCTGGGAGTACCAGCCGCTGGGGCCCTTCCTGGCGAAGAACTTCGGCACGACCGTGTCGCCGTGGATCGTCACGATGGATGCGCTGGAGCCCTTCCGCATCCCGTTCACGCGGCCCGCCGAGGACCCGCAGCCTCTGCCCTATCTGGACTCGCCCGCCCACCGCGCCGGTGCGGCCTACGACATCGAGCTGGAGGTCTGGTTCAAGACGCCGTCGATGGCGGCACCGACACGCCTCTCGCGTTCCAACCTGCGCCACGCCTACTGGTCGCTCGCGCAGATGCTGACCCACCATGCCAGCAACGGCTGCAATCTGCAGCCGGGCGATCTGCTGGGCACCGGCACCCTCAGCGGCCCGCTGCCCGACGAGGCCGGCTCGCTGCTGGAGCTGACGCTGGGCGGCAAGCAGCCCATCACGCTGCCGGATGGCGAGCAGCGAACCTTCATGCTCGACGGCGACCAGCTCGGCCTGCGCGCGTTTGCGGAGAAACCCGGATTCCGCCGCATCGGATTCGGCCCCTGCGACGGCCTGATCCTGCCCGCCTAGGGTCTGCTCGCACCCCGGCAATGGGTCGCGAAGGCTCGCCATCAGGGGCCAATCAAGGCGCAGCGCGCCGCCCGCACTCATGTGCGGGCCAGCGATGCAACGCCGAGTGGCCCCTGATGGCGAGCCTTCCCGAAGGGTTGCTACCAGAAAGGCCGCGCGCGGCGTTGCAAATCCTCGTCGGGCAACCTGCCCGGCTGCGGTTTGCGCCTTGCTCGCGGCCTTTCTGGTAGCAACGCGACCCGTTGCCGGGGTGCGAGCAGACCCTCGGCTGTCTTGCGCCTTCGTAACGTCGGCGCAATGAAGTCCAACAAAGCGCAACGCGGTGCTCCGGGGCGCGCCTGCGCCGCTAGATTGCCGGCACTGACCAGGCGCCGCGCACGAGAGACAAGCCGGCCCTGGTCTTCCTGAGTCGTGCCCATGCCGGTGGCCCAAGCACCGGCGCGGGTACCTTGTTGTCCGACAGAACTCGTTGCCCAGGAGCACCACGTGGCCAAGCCTCAATTCAAGCAAAAACTCTTGCCCCATCTCATCGGTCTGACGCTGGGAGGCCTGGCGGTGGCGCCGGCCTGGGCCCAGCAAGCGGCGGCACCGGAGAAGCAGCAGCTCGACACGGTGGAGATCACCGGCGTGCGCGCCACGCTGAAGAAGAACCTGTCCGAGAAGCGCGAGGCGCAGAACATCGTCGACTCGATCAGCGCCGAGGACGTGGGCAAGTTCCCCGACAAGAACGTGGCCGACTCGCTGCAGCGCGTGCCCGGCATCTCGGTGGACCGCAGCTGGGGCGAGGGCCGCGACATCTTCGTCCGCGGCACGGACAAGAACCTCAACATGACGCAGCTGAACGGCCAGGCCGTCGCGTCAGCCTACTGGTGGAAGAACGACTCGCAGAGCCGCGGCTTCAACTACGACATCCTGCCCTCCGAGATCGTCGGCAGCCTGGACGTGCACAAGAGCCAGTCGGCCGACCTGGACGAAGGCAGCATCGGCGGCCTGGTCATCGTGAAGACGCGCCGGCCCATGGACTTCAAGGCGCCGCTGACGCTGCAGGGCTCGCTGGAGGAGACCTACAGCAAGCTGCCCAAAAAGACCGACCCGCAGGTGGCGGGCCTCGTCAACTGGAAGAACGAGGACAAGACCTTCGGCGTGCTGCTGGCCGTGAGCCGCCAGCAGCGCACGATGCGCCGCGACGGCCTGGAGGACTTCACCGACGCGACCAAGTACACCATCGTCGACCAGAACAATGTCTCGACGCCCAACGCCTACGCGTCCTGGGGCGGCGGCTCGGCGATCTTCCGCCAGGACCGCGAGCGCACGACGACCAATCTGGCGCTGCAACTGCGCCCGAATGCGCGCACCGACCTCGTGCTCAATGCGATGAACTCCGACATGAGCATGAACAACAGCAACCAGAACTACCTCTGGCAGGCGGGTGGCCTGGCGGACGCCAACGGCGTCATCCATGTGACCAGCCCACGCTTCATCACGACGTCCAACGGCACCCAGGCCCTGGTCGGCGGCACCGTCGGGCCGACCAATGGCGTCAGCTTCGAGCCCATCTTCCGCCAGTCCTACATCAAGAGCCGCGTGCTGGACCTGGACGGCAGCTACGAGGGCGACAACTGGCGCCTGCACGGCCAGGTCGGCACGACCTCGGGCTCGGGCGGCAGCAAGCACGACCGCAATTTCTGGTTCACCGGCACGACGCGCACGACCTTCAACATCGCGCCAGACACCTATGAGGTCTCCTACCTCGACATCAACCCGCTGGACCCGAAGGCGCTGACGCTGCAGAGCTCGCGCGACTGGATCCGCAAGATGGAGACCAAGGAGAACTACGCGCAGGGCGACGTGACCATCGACATCTCCAACTCGCCCATCACCGCGTTCAAGTTCGGCCTGAAGCTGCGCGACACCACCGTGCAGAACCACCGCACCATCGGCACCGACGGGCCGGGCAACCCGGGCTGGCAGTCCTTCACGCTGGCCGACCTCTCCACCGGCCCCTCGCCGCGGCTGAGCCAGGCCGCGGCCACGGCCGGCTCGCTGACGCAATACGCCTGGGTGGACGACGGCCTGGCCGCCAGCAAGGGCTTCCCGATGTACGACAAGGGCATGGTCTACGCCGAGGCCAAGGGCGAGTTCTACAAGATCAACGAGAAGATCACGGCGCTTTACGGCAAGGCCGACTTCGCCGTCGGCAAGTGGCACGGCGACTTCGGCCTGCGCCTGGTGCGCACGCAGCAGATCTCGGAGGCCAACCAGGATCTGAGCGGCACCGGCAACTACGCGCTGGGCAGCCAGTCGCGCTCCTACACCGACGCGCTGCCCAGCGTGAACGCGGTCTACGACCTCAGCAAGGAAGTGCTGGTCCGCGCGGCGGTCGGCCGGGCGATGGCGCGCAACACCTACAGCGACCTGAGTGCGGCCACCGAGGTCAGCGGCACGACCAATGCCGCCACGGCCGGCAACCCGCTGCTCAAGCCCTACCACGCCAACCAGGCGGAGATCGGCGTCGAGTGGTATTTCGCCGATGCCTCGCTGCTGTCGGCCACGCTGTTCACGAAGCGGCTCGACACCTTCATCTACACCTCCACCGCGAGCGAGAACGTCGGCGGCGTGACGCGCTCGGTCACGCGGCCGCACAACGCCGACAACGGCGCCAAGATCAACGGCCTGGAGCTGCAGTGGCAGCAGGCCTTCGGCAACAGCGGCTTCGGCAGCCTCGTGAACTACACCCTCACGGACGCCAAGGCCGGCAGCGTGGCCGGCGCACCGCGGCTCAACGTCGTCGGCAACTCGCGCCACCAGTTCAATGCGAGCGGCTACTACGAGCAGGGCGGCCTGAGCCTGCGGCTGTCCTACAACTACCGCTCCAAGTCCTATGGCGGCCTGGACGAGGGTGGCCAGGACGTGACGAGCGCCTATGGCCAGTGGGACGCGACGGCTGCGTGGGACATCACGCCCAAGGTCACGCTGTATGCCTCCGGCGTCAACCTGACCAACTCGCTGATCAAGACGAACACGACCGACGGACTGCCGGTCGGGGTCTACGAGAACGGCCCGCGCTACACGGTTGGCGTGCGCGCGAAGTTCTAAGCCCCCCGTCCGGTCTCGCCGCGCTGAACGCGGGCGAGCCCAGCCGGCCCCCCGAGGGGGCGGCGATGCGTGCGGCATTGAGCCGCACGCACATCGCCCGCGGGCCGGCTTGGGGCGGCCCGGCGCTCGTCCCGCGTTTCATCCGTTGCGCAGCTTTCATGCACACCAAGACACCCAATTCCACGGCAGGCCAGGGCGTGCTGCTGCCCATGATCTTCATCGGGCTGATGTTCTTCATCCTCGGCTTCGTGACCTGGCTGAACGGCTCGCTGATTCCTTTCCTGAAGATCGTCTGCGAGCTGAACAACTTCCAGGCGCTGTGGGTGACCTTCGCCTTCTACATCGCCTACACCGTGATGGCCCTGCCGTCGGCGGCGATCCTCGCGCGCATCGGCTACAAGCGCGGCATGACGGTGGCGTTGGGCGTCATGGCCACCGGCGCTCTGGTCTTCATCCCTGCGGCGCGCTCGGGCGCTTACCCGGTGTTCCTGCTGGCCCTCTTCACGCTGGCCAGCGGCATGACGCTGATGCAGACGGCCATCAACCCCTACATCGTCTGCATCGGCCCGCGCGAGAGCGCGGCCATGCGCATCTCCATCATGGGCCTGTTCAACAAGGGCGCCGGCATCGTCGTGCCGCTGGTGTTCACGGCCATGATCCTGTCGGGCATGGAGCGCTTCTCCGAGCCGGCGCTGGCGGCGCTCGACGCCGCCGGCCGCGAGGCCCTGCGCAACGAGCTGTCGCAGCGCCTGGTCTTCCCCTACGCCGTGATGGCGGCCGGCCTCGTGCTGTTCATGGCGCTGATCCATTTCTCGTCGCTGCGCGAGCCCGAGCTGGAGGCGGCCGATGTACCGTCCGGCGAGGTCAGGCGCTGGGGCGTGTTCCAGCATCCTCAGGTCGTGCTCGGCGCCATCGCGCTGTTCGGTTATGTCGGCGTCGAGGTCATCGCCGGCGACACCATTGGCCTCTACGGCCGCCAGCTCGGCGTGGCCCACTACGGCGTGCTGACCTCCTACACGATGGGCTTCATGGTGCTGGGCTATCTGCTCGGCGTCGCGCTGATCCCGCGCTGGCTGTCGCAGCGCATGGCCCTCGTGGTGTCGGCCGGCACGGGCCTGCTGTTCGCCAGCGGCATCGCGTTGACCTCCGCGACGAGCAGCGGCCTGTCGCAGGCCCTGCTCGGCTGGGCCGGCGTGCCGGCCGTGCCGGACACGGTGTTCTGCCTCGCGCTGCTCGGCCTGTCCAACGCGCTGGTCTGGCCGGCCATCTGGCCGCTGGCGCTGGAGGGCCTGGGCAGGTACACGGCCGCTGGTTCGGCCCTGCTCATCATGGGCATCGCGGGCGGTGCGCTGATCCCGATGCTGTATGGCCACCTGGCCGACGTCAGCAGCCCGCAGCGCGGCTACTGGGTCATGCTGCCCTGGTACGGACTCATCCTGTTCTACGCGCTGTTCGGTAGCCGGCTCAGGCGTTGGTGAGTCCTTATGGCCGGCCGCTCCGCTGCGGTCGCGGTCGGTCGCAGCTGTAACGCGCGACGGCTACTTCCGGCCAGGAACGGTCGGTCGCTACAGGAGGCTTTCGGTTAGGCTAGCTTTGAATTGAAAGTTGAGGAACCTGGATGCCTTGGATCAGAGTTAGGCCGTCGCCGACGCGGCTGAACGGGCGGCGCCTTGTCCGACCGCCTCACTGACCCAACAGCTGACTGCGGTGTGAGCTGAATGTCGTTGCCATCGGCCCCAGTCGCGCCTTGGCTTGAGCCGCCGTGACGGCCTGCGGCGCCGCGCGCAGCTCGGCCGGAAACCGCCCCATGCCGGCGAAGAGGGCATACCAGGACGGGCGCAGATACATCAGCGCCGAGCCGTGGCTTTCCAGCTCGGCCTCGAAGTCGCCGCCGCGGTCCCAGACGTCCAGCAGGCTCGCGAGGCGGTCCGAGATGTGGCGGTGCGCGCGGTTGGCCCGCCAGTAGTCGGTGTCGCGGCGTGTGTTGAGCCGGTAGTGGGCGACGACGTAGTCGCGCACGCCTTCGAACATCCCGTTGACGCGGCGGTTGTAGTCGGCCTGCCGGCCGCGGCCGAAGTCGTCGGCTTCGAGGGCGGCGATGAGGCCCTCGACGCTGAGCTGGATCAGCATCAGCGCCGTCGCCTCCAGCGGCTCGATGAAGCCTTGCGCCAGGCCGACGGCCACGCAGTTGCGCGACCAGTGCCGGTCGACGCGGCCCACGCGCATGCGCAGCCGCCGCGCGCTCGCGCCCTCGGCCGCGGCGCCGAGGTGCTCGCGCAGCTCGCGCTCGGCGTCGTCGTCGCTGATGAAGTCGCTGCTGTAGACGTAGCCATTGCCGTAACGCGTCGTCAGCGGGATCTGCCAGGCCCAGCCGTGGCGCAGTGCGGTCGACACGGTCTCCGAGGGAATGTCCTCGCCGTCGACCAGCGGTGTCGGGATCGCGATGGCGCGGTCGTTGAACAGGTTGTCGCGGTAGGGCAGGAAGGGCTCGCCCAGCGTCTCGTTGATCAGCAGGCCCTTGAAGCCGCTGCAGTCGACGAACAGGTCGGCCGCGATGCGCGTGCCGCCCTTCAGGTGGACGGCCGCGATGTCGCCG
Organism: Pelomonas aquatica; assembly: GCF_026712205.1. Lineage (GTDB taxonomy): Bacteria > Pseudomonadota > Gammaproteobacteria > Burkholderiales > Burkholderiaceae_C > Pelomonas > Pelomonas aquatica. The sequence continues at coordinate 7,734 of NZ_JAPPUW010000002.1, read as the reverse complement.
CCCTCGTGCTGCTCGACGCGGGCTATGGTGTCGACGACGTGGCGCACGCCGAGGCCCACCGCATGGCCGCGCAGGAAGACGCCGAGCTTGCCGGCGTCGAAGTGGTAGGCGTAGTCGGTGCCCGGCCCCTCGGCTTTGTAGAGCGGCGCGCGGCGCTGCCGGGCCAGCTCGGCGGCGAGGAAGAAGTCCTGCGGGTTGGCGTCCGCCGCCTGGCCGCGGCGGCGCAGGCAGGCGTTGGTGAAGAACTGGTTGCCCAGCTCGCGGTCGGCCTCGTTGAAGAAGGGGTGGACGTAGCTCTCGTAGCCTTCGACGCTGCTCCAGCCGGGGAAGCGGATGCCGCATTTGTAGGTCGCGTCGCAGGCCGGCATCCAGTCGCGCTCGGCGATGCCCAGCGTCGCGAAGAAGCGGCGCAGATAGGGCGTGGAGCCCTCGCCGACGCCGACCGTGCCGATCTCGGCCGATTCGATCAGCGTGATCTCGATGCCGCGCTCGCGCCAGCGTTGGCGCAACAGGCAGGCCGTCATCCAGCCGGCCGTGCCGCCGCCGACGATGGCGATGTGTTGGGGTGGCGTCATGGTTCAGCCTGCGGGTAGGGCCAGGCGCACTTCGAAGCCGCCTTCGGGATGGTTGCGAAAGCGCACCGTGCCGCCGTGGTCGGCGACGATCTCGCGCACGATGGACAGGCCGAGGCCCAGGCCTTCCTTGCGCATCGCGGCGCCGTGGTCCAGGCGCGTGTAGGGCTGGCCCAGCCGAGCCAGCGCGGCCTCGGGCACGCCGGGGCCGTGGTCGCGCACGCTCAGCACGACGCTGCCGTCCTCGGCCGCCTCCATGCGGACCTCGACCGGCTGCTCGCCCTCGCCATAGAACATCGCGTTGTCCAGCAGGTTGCCGATGGCGCGCTTGAGCGCCAGCGGCTTGCCGAACACCGTCAGCGGCCCGCCCTCCAGCTCCACCTTGTGCCCGCCCATGCGCGCGTCGCGCACCATCTTCTGCAGCACGAGGTCGATGCGCAGCGGCGCGCGGTTCTCGTGGATGTCGGTGTCCTTCACGATCTGCAGTGCCGTCTTCACCATCATGTCGAGCTCGTCGAGATCCTCATGGAACTCGTCCTGCACGGCGGTGTCGTCCAGCAGCTCGCTGCGCAGGCGCAGCCGCGTGATGGGCGTGCGCAGGTCGTGCGAGATGGACGCGAACAGGCGCTCGCGGTCGCCGATGTAGCGGCGGATGCGCTCCTGCATGTCGTTGAAGGCCTCGATGGCCTGGCGCACCTCCTGCGTGCCGCTGACGCGCAGCGGCTTGGGCGCGACGCGGCGGCCCACGCGCGCCGCCGCCTGGCCCAGGCCGGCCAGCGGGCGCGTGATGGCGCGCACGGCGATCAGCGTCAGACCGACGGCCAGGCCGAGTGCCAGCAGTTGCGGCGTCAGGCGCTGCCAGGTGAAGAACTCCAGCTGCTCCAGGAAATAGGGGTCGGGCAGGGTGCTGCCGAGGTAGAGCCACTGGCCGGGCTCGGTCTCGGCCTGGATGACGAGGAAGGGCGCGGGGCGCTCGGCGGTGATCAGCGAGGGCTCGACCCAGCTCTCCGGCAGGTCGCCCAGCAGCGCGCCGGCGGGCGACACGGCCAGGCCGACGGGCGAGGCCAGCACGACGCGCAGCGGCGTTCCCTTGGGCAGCAGCGCCGCCAGCTCCTGCACGACCTGCTGCTCCAGCATGCGCGCCATGGGCTGGCCGGCCAGCGGCGTGACGGCGACGGCGGCCGTGTTGAAGAAGACCAGGAAGCGCGTGCCGCCCATCGTGCGCAGCTGCTCGATGAGCAGCGGCCGGTAGGCGGCGGGCAGCTCGCGCAGCGCCCGCACCGCGCCGATGGCGCCGCCGGCCACGTGGTGGGCGGCCAGCTCGGTCTGGCGCCGCACGCGCTGCTCGATCTGGCTGTACCAGACGAGGTTGACCGCCAGCTGCACCAGCGCCAGTCCGCCCAGCATGGCCAGCACGAAGCGGCCCTGCAGGCTGTCGAACAGGAAGCTGCTGGCGCGCTGCCACCAGCGGCGGGCGGGCAGCGGCGGGCCGAGGCCCGCCTCGGCCACTTCAGAGGGCATGTCGCGCCGTCACGGTGGTCGAGAAGACGTAGCCCGAGCCGCGCACCGTCTTGATGAGGGCGGGCTGCTTGCCGTCGTCCTGCAGGCGCTGGCGCAGGCGGCTGACCTGCACGTCCAGCGAACGGTCCAGCGGCCCCAGGTCGCGCCCGCGCGTGACCTCGGCGAGGCGGCTGCGGTCCAGCACCTCGCCGGGGTGCTCCACCAGCAGCTTGAGCAGCTGGTAGTCCATGCCCGACAGCGCCGAGGCCGTGCCGTCGGGGTCGATGAGGCGGCGTTCCAGCAGGTCCAGCGTGAAGCCGTTGAAGGCGTAGTAGCGCGGGGCCTGGGCCTTCTCGTGGCCGGCGCGGCGCGTGATGGCCTTGATGCGGGCCAGCAGCTCGCGCGGGTTGAAGGGCTTGCCGAGGTAGTCGTCGGCGCCCAGCTCCAAGCCGACGATGCGGTCGGTCTCGTCGGCGCTGGCCGTCAGCATGATGACGGGCACCTCGGAGCGGCGCCGCACCGACTGGCACAGCGTGAAGCCCTCGGTGTCGGGCAGCATCACGTCGAGGATGCACAGGCTGATCTCGTCGCGGTGGCGCTCGAACTCGGCCATGAAGCTGGCCCCGTCGTGGGCCAGCAGCACCTCGTACTGGTTCTTCTCGAGGTAGGTCTTGAGCAGGCTGCGGATTTTCTGATCGTCGTCGACGATCAGGATCTTGCGGGTCATGGGGAGGCTTTCTTGGGCGCGAGCGCGCGCAGCAGGCCCTGCAGCTTGCGCTGCGTGGCGGCGGGCGTTTGGCTCGGGTCCAGCGCAAAGCGGTGGACGGTTTCGATGATGGCGTTCTTGCCGACCTCGCCGAAGGCCATGCGGTGCACGAGGCTGGGCACGCGCGGCGTGTTCGGGTTGGCGAAGAGGTGGAAGGACGCCTGGGCGCAGGGGTCCAGCTCGTCCACCGGCACGTCGCGGCGCACGGGGATGGAGCCCTTGATGCGGTTGTAGCCCAGCTGCAGCGTCGCGCTGCCGAGCAGTTCGGCCATCTTCTCCTGGTCGGCCTGGCTGCCGCCGTTGCCGGCCAGCATGGCCAGCGTGTCGATGCTGTAGAGATGGGCCTGGGCCGTGCCGGGCACGGCCTTGCAGCCGAAGTCGCGCTCGCCCTCCAGCCCCATCGTGCCGAGCTCGCCGCGGGCCCAGTCGCCCATGATCATCATGGCCGAGCGCTCGGCCGCGAAGTCGGCCACGACGTCGGTCCAGGGCCGCTCGCCGGGGGGCGCGCCGCTGGCCGGCAGGGCCAGATCGCGCCAGGCGCGCAGGCGCTTCAGGGCGCGCTCCAGCGCGGGGTCGGCGAAGGCGGCGACGTCGCGCTGCTCCAGCATGCGCCGGTACAGCGCCGGGCCGGCCTCGCTGAGCAGCATGGCCTCGAAGACCGTGGCCACCTGCCAGGGCTCGTCGCTGAAGGCCACCGGCGTGATGCCGGCCGCGCGCAGCCTGGCGGCGGCGTGCTCCAGGCCGTCCCAGTCGCTGGGCAGCTCCAGCCCCAGGCGCTTGAACACCGCCTTGTTCAGGTAGAGGTTGTTGATGCGCTGGATGCCCAGCGGCGCCGCGACGACGTGGCCGTGCACCGTGACCTGGGCCATGACCTGCGGGAACATGACCTTGGACCAGTTGCGCCTGGCCGCGATGCCGTCCAGTTCGAGCAGCAGGCCCATGTCGGCCCATTCGGTCATGGACTGGCCGTTGAGCTGGGCCACCTTGGGCGCCATGCGGCGCAGGATGCGTTCGTTCAGCACCTTGATCGCGGGGCCGCCGCCGCCGCCGGCCACGGCGCCGTCCACCCATTTCAGGCCGTTCTCGGCCATGCGCGCGGCGACATGGTTGGCCGCGGCGCGCTCGCTGGCGGAGGTCCACCAGTGCAGCACATTGAGCTCGCCCGCGCCGTCGACGGGCGTGGATGCCGCGGGCACCGGCAGGCCGGCCGCCAGGGCCGCGCAACTCCAGGGCAACAGCGCCAACGCCAGCATGCGGCGCATCTTGCGGGCGACCCGGCGGCGCCAATCTTGCGTTTTGTACGACTTCGGTAAGGTTGTGTGACTCAAGGAGGCCGCCGGCTGCCGGGAGGCGGCGATTGTCTTGATCCACGGCCCGTCTGGCGATTGGGGCTTTCGCCGCCCATCAAGCGGGATGGGCGAAGCGCACGGCTGTGGGCATCCCCGGAGTTTCGAGGTTCATGGCTCGGCCCGCGATCGCCGGGACGTCCGGGAGTGCATCCGCACCCCGCGCCCGCACGACCAGGGCAGGCCACGGGCCATGCACGGCCTTGGTGCGGATAGGGCGCCCAACTGCGTCGAGGCCCGCCTAGCGGTTGGGCGCCTGCGGCGGGCCGGGTCAGTCCGGGTTGGCCGGACAGCCGCTCGCATTCGCCGTCGTGCAGGACTGGTGCAGCACGGTGCCCGGCAGGTTGGAGCAGTTGGCGTCTCCGGTGATGACGTAGTTCTGCTGGTCCAGGGATTCGTTCACCGCGACATAGGGCTGGACATTGCGCATATTGTTGTCGGCGCCCGTGGAGGCCGGATACTGATAACGGCACACGAGATAGGGGGGGCTGCCGCTGGACATGCCGGTCAGCTGAATCGTCCCGGCCCAGGTGCCATTGGCCCCATTGACGGTCATCACGCAGAGGTAGTAGTTATAGCCGGGAATCGGCTGGCCAGTATTTTGATCCTTGGCCGGGCCGTAGATGCATTCGGTGCTGCCGCGGGAGACGGTGCCGGTGGTCTGAGACAGGTTGAGGCCGGTGGCCGGTATCGTGGCGGGTGGCTTCTTGCCGCCCATGGATACATAGCCGGCAACGATATAGGCGTTATAGTTGGGGCATTGGCTCAATTGGCTGGCGCTGACGATGGTGAAGGTGCATTTCATCACCACATAGCCCGTCGCATTATTGAAGACGACGGCGAAATTGTTCGCCAGCTGGTAGGCACTCTGGCCGCCGCCAAGGTCCAGGGACTTGACAGGGATATTCAGGTTGCGATTGAACGGGCGCTTGATCGTGCCATTGCCCGGCAGCGGGAAATTGAGAGCACCGGCCAATGCGGGGTCGACCTTGGCAATCACCGAATTCAGCGTGACCGTGTTCATCGTGACCGCGCCAGTCGTTGAAGCTCGGTCGGCCCATGTGACGTCCACCTGAATCGGCCGGTAGGAATCCGTCACCGCGCCGCCCACGGTCCACTTCCGGGTGAATGAGGCATTCGACCCCGTGGGCGTGTCGCTGCCGCTGGCCATGTCGGCCCAGGCGACCAACCCCGTGCCGGAGCTGATGGCATTGAAGGAGCGCAATTGCTCCAGCTGCTGCTCGGCCAGGCGCGTCGCCTCGCTGCGCTGGCGGCCGAGATCGGCCTTCTGGTGCAGCATTCCCTGCAGGCCGATGATGGCGAGCATGCCGAATGCCATGATGGCCATGGCGATGGCGGCTTCGATCAGGGAGAAGCCGCGCTGGCGTGCCGTCGGGTGGTTGCAGAAGGATGGCATATTCGACCTCAAGGTATGCCGGTCACCAGTCGCGCCAGCTGCCCAGCAGCTTGACAATCGTGCCGCTGGCGGTGTTCATCGAATTCAGCACGTCGGGTGAATAGGTCACCGTGCCGTTGCCGTTCGTCTTGAAGGCGGCGCAGGTCACCAGGGCGCCCGCAATATTGGAGGCGCCGGTGCCCAATGCATTGTCGACGGCATCGTTTGAGAATAGAAGGCCATAGATATTGATGTTGCCGTTGATTTTCACGCTCCCTGCAGATACCAGTGTCACGGGATCGGTGGGAGTGCCGAGATCGGTGCCGGCGCTGTTGTTGTACGAGAATCCATTGGGCAGGTAGAAGGCTCGCCATCCGGAGTTGTAGGCGTTGACGATTTCGGTCGGGCAACTCGCTATATTGCAGTCGATGGTCCGGGTTCCCGGGGCGTTCTGATATTCCTGCAGCGTGGTGCCGAAATAGGCGTTGAACATCTTGGACTGGTTGCAGGAGGTGTCCGATCCGGCCAGGCTGGACAGCGAGGTGTCTCCGGCAATGATGGCGTTCTGAACCGGCTGGCCCGGGAGGGTGGTCGTGCCCGGGGGGGTATTGCTCGTCGTGCCGGAGTTGACGAGCACGCCATTGGTGGCGACGTCGGTGTTCACGGCGTTGAACGAGCCGCTGAAGTTGCAGGAGGTGCCGCAGGTGATGGCGGCGGCCGGGTTCCCGGGCGTCAGCGGGCTGGGTTTGACCAGGGCCGTCACGGTGGCGTTGGCATCGGCGCCGGAGGCCGACGCGGGGGTGCAGGCGGCACTTTGGGGCGTACACCCCGTCGACGTGATCTGCACGACGTTGGCGTAGCCGGCCAGCGGCGCGAACGTGACCGTGAAGCTCGATTCCACGGTGCTGCCGAGGCTGGCTGTGCCCGCCGCCGTCGGGCATGAGCAGGTCCAGGCATTGCCGTTGCGCCGGCAACCCGGAAAGATATTGGTAACCGGGGTGAAACTGGTCTTGACGGGTTTCAGATACAGCTTGCGGAAGTTGGTGCCGGCCGTCGCCACGTCATTGCAATTGGCATCGATATTGCTGGGGTGGTTCAGCATGCCGATGGCCCACTCAAGGCCGGCCTCGGCAACTTCCTGGGCCGACGCCTGCCTGGCCACATTGGCCGACGTGCGCTGCTCGAAAATGACGTTGCGGTTGGTATAGAAAACCGACACCATCGTGATGAACAACAATATGACCGTGAGCGTGAGCGTGCCGGCCCCTCTTTCGGAGCGACGGGTATGCGGCGGTGGCATCAGGGCTTTGGCGTATTTCATGAGCATGCCCCCGTGGTTTGATCGTTGCGCGCGCGGATCGTCGTGTTCATGGTTCTGACGACGGTGCTGTCGAGCGCGGATGTTGCGGTCAGGACGAGGTCGTAGCGGCGAATGAACATCTGCGGGCAGTTCGGCGTACCGGCCAGGCATACCGTCGGGCAGCGATAGCCGAGAGAGAGTACGGGGGGGCTGCTGTCCGTCACTGAAAATGCCGTGATCTTGACGAAATTCGGGTCATTGAGGCTTTGTACCGTGCCGCTTGCCGTTTGCATCTGGAGCACGCCCGTCGTGGTATTGAGCTGATATCCGAACTGCTCGTTGGCGTCGAGGGTATTGTTTTCGACCGCGTCGCGGGAGAAGCTGTAGGACACGCTTCCGCTGGTGGCTGACGAGGCCGCAGTCATGGCCGCATAAGGATTCCTGATTGGTAACGTGCCTCAGCAGGCTCACGCCATGAGCTACCCGACCCGTAATCTGACCTCCGAACCACCCCGGAGTGCAGACCATGGCGTTCAACTTCATCCAGTTCCAGCGTGGCATGTCGCTGCCTGAATTCATGGCCTGCTTCGGCAGCGAGGAGCAGTGTGCGGCGGCACTCAAGGCCGCCCGCTGGCCGGAGGGATTTCGCTGCCCCCGCTGTGATCGCGCCGAGCACTACATCGTCGGCCATGGTGCGCGCCGGCTCTTTCAGTGCCAGGGCTGCCGCCACCAGACCTCGCTGACCGCCGGCAGCCTGATGGAGCACACCAAGTTGCCGTTGCGTTTGTGGTTCTTGGCGATCTACCTCATCAGCCAGGCCAAGACCGGGCTGTCCTCGCTGGCTTTGAAGCGCC
>NZ_JAPPUW010000019.1 GCF_026712205.1 Pelomonas aquatica | reverse complement strand
CATCCGGCTTCCTTCAGACCCACAGTCACCCGCGGAACCCTTGCCATTGGCTAACCATTCCCCTTGCCGGGCTGATAGAGGACTCTCACCTCCGAGTAGGTGCACCCTGCCGGGCGCACCCAGAAAAAGGCCCGTGTCGACGACACGGGCCTGGACGTAAAAGTGGCCGCGGAACGCCTCGGAGCCAACGAGGGAGGGAGGGAGGAGGAGGAGAACGGCTCCGAGATTGCTGCTCTGCTCTCAGAGAGGTTGGGCGGCCCAAATTCGGTGGGGAAGTGCTCGTGAACCTCGACTCGGGTTTTTACCGTGTGTAGTCCGAGACTGGGGGCTGGGCATGAAGTTCCAAGGCGTTGTCCCGCTTTTCAGTGACGATTGTTGTTGCTGCGGCGAATGTTTGGGCAACATACGAATGCCATCAAGCAGATTGCAAACAGTCACGCCGACGCCCCGGCAATTCGGCGGCGCCGGCCTCCGTGCGACCCGAGCAGCCCGGCCGCCATCCTCTTCCCCGAGCGACCGGCCGGCACAAACTTTAGAATCCCGCCTCTAGACGAGGATTCACCATGCTTTACCCCGAACTGTTCAAGCAACTCGAAGCCGTGCGCTGGAACATGGACAGCGACATCCCCTGGGACAAGTTCGATGCCAGCCTGCTCTCCGACGAGCAGGCCCAGACCATCAAGATGAACGCCATCACCGAGTGGTCGGCCCTGCCCGCCACCGAGATGTTCCTGCGCGACAACCGCGAGGACAGCGACTTCTCGGCCTTCATGTCGGTCTGGTTCTTCGAGGAGCAGAAGCACAGCCTCGTGCTGATGGAATACCTGAGGCGCTTCCGCCCCGACCTCGTGCCCACCGAGCAGGAACTGCACGAGGTGCGCTTCGATTTCGACCCCGCGCCGGCGCTGGAAACGCTGATGCTGCATTTCTGCGGCGAGATCCGACTGAACCACTGGTACCGCCGCGCGGCCGAGTGGCACACCGAGCCCGTCATCAAGGCCATCTACGAGACCCTGTCGCGCGACGAGGCCCGCCACGGCGGCGCCTATCTGCGCTACATGAAGCGCGCGATGTCCAAGTTCGGCGACGAGGCGCGCGCGGCCTTCGCCAAGGTCGGCGTGCTGATGGCCAGCGCCCGCCGCACGGCCCAGGCCCTGCACCCGACCAATCTGCACGTCAACGCCAAGCTGTTCCCGCGCGACACCATCCAGAGCCGCCTGCCCGACCCCGAGTGGCTGGAGCGCTGGCTGGACAAGCAGATCCAGTTCGACACCGTCTGGGAGAACAAGGTCGTCGAGCGCATCCTGCACAACATGAGCCTGCTGATGGACCGCAGCTTCGCCACCGTGCAGGAGCTCAACCGCTTCCGCAAGGAAATGGCGGCGCGCATCGTGCCGCCGTCGGGCGACGGCCTGGCCGGCGCACCGGCCTGACGGCCGATCGACGGCCAGATGATGAAAAGGGGGCCGGTCGGCCCCCTGTTCGTTTTGCACCGCGGCTTCAGCCGCCGCGCGCGCGCTTCGCCACCACCAGCGCAAAACCTGACACCGCCACGGCCATCCAGCCGACGAAGGACAGCGACAGCAGCTCCGCCGCCGAGCGGCCCAGGTCCTGCAGCATGTAGCCGCCGAGGTCCAGGCCGGACTGCAGCGCACGCACCAAGCCGTGGCCGTCGTACAGCAGCGCATGGTTGATGCGGACGTTCAGGTCGAGCAGCGCGTTCAGCGGCCAATCGATGCCGTAGACGTTGTGCATCACCGCCACGGCCACGCCGCCGCCCACCAGCACCAGCGGCACGCCCAGGCGCTTGAGCCAGGCCGAGGCCGCCATCAGCACGAAGATCAGCGGCAGCAGCCACAGCGTCAGCAGCACCGTGCCGGCCAGCCCGCGCAGCAGCAGCGGCAGCGCCGCCACCAGCACCTCGCCCCAGTGCAGGGCCATCGTGTCGGCCCAGCCGAACATGCGGCCCAGCACCGACAACGCGATCGGCAGGCCGAAGGCCGCGCCGACGACGGCGGCGCCCACCGGTGCCAGCCAGGCGTGCGCCAGCACCGTGGACGCGACGCTCTCGCCGGGCCGCCCGGGCAGCGACAGCCAGAACTCGATGGAGCGGTCCTGCACGTCGCGCCGCGCCAGGCCGGGCAGCTGGAACAGCGCAACGAGCAGCGCAATGGCATAGATCGCGCAACTGCTGATGACGAAGATCAGCGGCGCGAACATCTCGAGCGAACCCTCGGGCCGGCCGTCCATATGGCTGAAGGGCAGCATGGCCAGGAAGAGGATGGGCGGCGCGAACGCGGCGATCAGCCAGCCGCGCTTGTGCTGCAGCCACTCGCGCAGCAGCAGGGTGGGGATATGGGTGTTCATCGCTTGTTCCTCCAGTTCAGGCCTGCCTGCCGTTCAGCGCCGGGTTGCGGGTCAGCGCCATGAAGAGATCGACCAGGCTGGGCCGCACGCGCTGCCCCAGGCTGGACACATGCTCGGGCGGCGCACCGTCGAACAGCGACGTCGTGCGGCCCTGCTCGCGGTAGCGCAGCAGCGGGTGGGCGGCGGCCATCGCGTCGGCCGCGGCCGGGTCGTGGTTCAGCGCGACGAAGCGGCGGTCGATGTCCTCCAGGCTGATGGCCAGCGCCACGCGCCCCTCGTCCAGCATGATGACGTCGCTCAACAGCGCCTCGACCTCCTCGACCTGATGCGTCGAGATCAGCACGCTGCGCTCGCCGTCGCACCACTCGTCGATGAGCATCTCGTAGAAGCTCTTGCGCGACACGACGTCCAGGCCCAGCGTCGGCTCGTCCAGCACCATCAGCTTCGCGTCGATGGCGGCGATCAGCGCCAGGTGCGTCTGGGCCACCATGCCCTTGGACAGGCTCTTCACCTTGTCCGTCTCGCCGACGCTGGTGCGCTTGAGCAGCGCCCGGGCGCGCTCGGCCGAGAACTTGGGCTGCAGCCGGCTCATCAGCGTGATCAGCTCGTGCACCCGGGCCCAGCGCGGCAGCACGGCCACGTCGGGGATGTAGCTCAGCTCGGTCAGCAGCTGCTGGCGGTTCTTCGTCGGCTCCAGGCCGAGCACCACCAGCTCGCCCTGCACCGGCAGCAGGCCGACGATGGCCTTCATCAGCGAGGTCTTGCCCGCGCCGTTGTGGCCCAGCAGGCCGACGACGCGGCCCTTGGGCACGGTCACGGAGACATCGTTCAACGCCGTCTTGTTGCCGTAGCGCAGCGTCAGGTTCTTGGCTTCGATGAGGTTCATGTCGACTCCCAGTTCAGATCCTTGGCGGTCAGGCCCAGGCGCTTGAGCCTGGCGCGCAGCGCCGGCCAGTCCTTTTGCAGGAACTGCTCGCGCTCCTGGCGCAGCAGCCGCCCGCGCGCTCCGGCCGTGACGTACATCCCCAGGCCGCGGCGCGGCTCGATGAGGCCGTGGTCGCTGAGCGCCTGCAGCGCCCGCGTCACCGTCAGCGGGTTGATGAGGTACTGGCTGGCGAGCTGGCGCACCGATGGCAGGGCCTCGCCTTCCGGGGGGCTGCCGTCCAGCAGCCGCACGGCCAGTCGGTCGGCCAGTTGCTGGTAGATCGGCGCCTGGTCTGTCCAGGTGGGAGTCATGGGCGCTCCAAGGTGTGTTGCTGATGTAGCACACCATATCTCCCGGCCCGGCAGCCCCCCAGCGGCGTGCGACGGACTGCAGATAGAGGGGGATGAGCCGATTGTCGGTGCCTGTCTCTGCTGCTGGCCGCGGCGGCCGGTGTCGTGGCGGCGTCGCCCGGGCTGCTCGGGTTCTGAAGCGCAAACCGCATAAACGTTCGCGTTTTGCTTCGTTGGCTGAGGAAGGGCTGAGCCCTAGCCTCACTCGGTTTTCGCATGAGGCCCGACATGAGCACCTCAGTTATAGATGCCCCCGAAGTCCTGACCCAGGCCCGCGCGGCTGCCCGGGCCGCTGCGCTGCCGTATGCCGGCAGCGTCGCACCGCGCGGTGCTTGGGCGCTGGTCCAGGCCGGCCGCGCTGTCCTCGTCGACGTGCGCAGCGCCGAGGAGCGCCATTTCGTCGGCCATGTGCCCGGCAGCCTGCACGTGGCCTGGGCCACGGGCACGGCCCTGAACCGCAACCCACGCTTCGTCAAGGAACTGGAGGCCAAGGTCGGCCCCAAGTCGGGCAACGAGCTGCCGGTGCTTCTGCTGTGCCGTAGCGGCAAGCGCTCGGCCCTGGCCGCCGAGGCCGCCGCGAAGGCGGGCCTGGCGAACGTTTTCAACATCCAGGAAGGCTTCGAGGGCGACAGCGACGATCACCAGCAACGCGGCCATTTCAACGGCTGGCGCTTCCATAGCCTGCCCTGGCGGCAAGACTGATGGCCAGCGCTGACGACCTGACCGACATCGTCGACGGCCTGCGCACGGCGCGCCGCCGCTGGCGCGACGCCCACCGGCGCTGGGACACCGGCGGCCGCGAGCTGCCCTCGCGCGAGCTGCTGGCGGGCATCGTCGAGCAGCTGACCGGCGCCCTCTTCCCGATGCGCCTGGGCCCGCCGGACCTGCAGCCCGAGGGCGAGGACCACTACGTCGGCCACACCCTCGGCGTGGCCCTCAAGCGGCTGCGCCAGCAGGTGCTGCTGGAACTCGGCCACGAAGCCCGCCTGCGCGGCGGCGAGCCGCCGGCCGAGAGCGCCGCCGCCACGCTGGTGAGCAGCTTCGCCCGCCGCCTGCCCGGCGTGCGCGAGCTGCTGGACAGCGACGTGACCGCAGCCTTCCAGGGCGACCCCGCCGCGCGCAGCGTGGACGAGGTGCTGCTCTGCTATCCCGGCCTGCATGCGCTGATCAGCCACCGCCTGGCGCATGAGCTTTACCGACTGGGCGTACCACTGATCGCCCGCGTCATCGCCGAACTCGCGCATGCGCAGACCGGCATCGACATCCACCCCGGTGCGCAGATCGGCCCGGGCTGCTTCATCGACCACGGCACCGGCGTCGTCATCGGCGAGACGGCCGTGCTAGGCCGCGGCGTGCGGCTCTACCAGAACGTCACGCTCGGGGCCAAGAGCTTCCCGACCGATGGCGACGGTCATCTCATCAAGGGCCAGCCCCGCCATCCCATCGTCGAGGACGAGGTCGTCATCTACGCCGGCGCCACCGTGCTCGGCCGCATCACGCTCGGCCGAGGCTCGGTCATCGGTGGCAATGTCTGGCTCACGCACAGCGTGCCGCCCGGCAGCCGCATCGCACAGGCCGACTCTCAATCCCACTCACCCGGCGACCCGTCCTCGGCCTTCCAGTCGCTGGCCGCCTGAGTCATCTCACCCGTTTCCTTTTACCCACCCCGGAGCCCATCCCCCATGGCTGACACCCCACAGCTTGCCCTCGGCGACGCCGCCGCACGGCAGCTGGCCAACGCGACCAAGACCGTCCCGCAGCTCTCCACCATCACGCCGCGCTGGCTGACCCACCTGCTGCAGTGGATCCCGGTCGAGGCCGGCATCTACCGCCTCAACAAGGTGGCCGACCCCGAGGCCGTGAAGGTGGCCTGCGCCAAGCGCGACGAGGCCGAGCTGCCCGTCACCTTCGCCGACTACGACGCCGCGCCGCGCGAATACTTCCTGAACGCCGTGGCCACGGTGCTGGACGTGCACACCCGCGTGTCCGACCTCTACAGCAGCCCGCACGACCAGATCAAGGAGCAGCTGCGCCTGGTCATCGAGACCATCAAGGAGCGCCAGGAATCCGAGCTCATCAACAACCCCGACTACGGCCTGCTGGCCAATGTCGCGGACGAGCAGCGCATCTCCACGATCACCGGCGCGCCCACGCCGGACGACCTCGACGACCTGCTGACCAAGGTCTGGAAGGAGCCCGCCTTCTTCCTGACGCACCCGCTGGGCATCGCCGCCTTCGGCCGCGAGTGCACCCGCCGCGGCGTGCCGCCGCCCACCATCAGCCTGTTCGGCAGCCAGTTCCTGACCTGGCGCGGCATCCCGCTGATCCCGAGCGACAAGGTGCCGGTCAACGACGGCAAGACCAGCATCCTGCTGCTGCGCGTGGGCGACAAGCGCCAGGGCGTGGTGGGCCTCTACCAGCCGGGCCTGCCGGGCGAGCAGGGGCCGGGCCTGTCGGTGCGCTTCATGGGCATCAACCGCAATGCCATCGCCAGCTATCTGATCAGCCTGTACTGCTCGCTGGCGGTGCACAGCGACGATGCCTTGGCCGTGCTCGAAGACGTGGAAGTGGGCAGATACCATGAGTACCCTGACACCTACCGCTGACCTGGTCGAGAGCCCGTTCGACGTGGCCTCGCTGGCCCGGCTGGCCAACGAGATCTTCGGCAGCCTGAACAGAGGTTCGCTGCCGTCGGCCCAGCCGGTGCAGTCGGCCGGCGGCCTGAACGTGCCGGCCAACCCGCTGCCCGCTGGCGTGCCCGGCGGCCCGCTGCCGCAGGCCACCACGACGCAGTTCGCCGGCCTCGGCGCCGCAGCACCCGGGCTCAACCTCGCGCCCACCAGCCCCGACCAGGCCGCCGCGCCGGCCCGGCCCTCGCCCGCCCGCGCACCGCATGCCCAGGCCGGCAACGGCGTGCCCGACGTGCTGCTGACCAGCGTGCCCGGCCTCGATGGCCGCGCCGGCGGCCAGCTGCTCGGCGCGCCGCAGCAGATCGCACCTCAGCAGCGCGAGGCCACGCCGTCGGGCTACTACTTCGTCGAGCCGGGCATCGCCCCCCAGCAGCCGTCGCTGTATGTGCTGGACCTGCAACGCCACCCCGGCGCGCATGGCCACCACGCCGGTAAGCTTCCCCACAAGCATGCGCTGCAAGGCCAGCGCCAGCCCTTCGATGTCAACGCCATCCGGCGCGACTTCCCCATCCTGTCGGAGCGCGTCAACGGCAAGCCACTCGTCTGGTTCGACAACGCCGCCACGACGCAGAAGCCTCGCGCGGTGATCGACCGCCTGGGCCACTTCTACGAGCACGAGAACAGCAATATCCACCGCGCGGCCCACACGCTGGCGGCACGGGCCACCGACGCCTACGAGGCGGCCCGCAAGACGGTGGCCCGGTTCGTCAACGCCCGCTCGGCGGACGAGGTCGTCTTCGTGCGCGGCGCGACCGAGGGCATCAACCTCGTCGCCAGCACCTGGGGCGAGCAGCATGTGGGCGCGGGCGATGAGATCGTCGTGTCGCACCTGGAGCACCACGCCAACATCGTGCCCTGGCAGCAGCTCGCGGCCCGCAAGGGCGCGCAGCTGCGCGTGATCCCGGTGGACGACACGGGACAGGTGATCCTGTCGGAGGCGAAGAAGCTCATCGGCCCGAAAACCAAGCTGCTCGCGGTCACGCAGGTCAGCAACGCGCTCGGCACCGTGGTGCCGGTGCAGGAACTGGTGGCCATCGCGCAGCGCCAGGGCGTCGCTACGCTGGTGGATGGCGCGCAGTCGGTGTCCCACCTCGCGGTGGACGTGCAAGCCATCGGCTGCGACTTCTTCGTCTTCAGCGGCCACAAGATCTTCGGCCCCACCGGCATCGGCGCGGTCGTCGGCCGCAAGGAGGTGCTGGACGCCATCCCGCCCTGGCAGGGCGGCGGCAACATGATTGCCGACGTGACCTTCGAGCGCACGGTGTTCCAGCCGGCCCCGGCCAAGTTCGAGGCCGGCACCGGCAACATCGCCGATGCCGCGGGCCTGGGCGCCGCGCTGGACTACGTGAGCCGCATCGGGCTGCACGCCATCGCCCGCTACGAGCACGACCTGCTGGCCTACGCCACCGAAGCCCTGCGACCCGTCCCGGGCGTGCGCCTCGTCGGCACCGCGGCCGACAAGGCCAGCGTGCTGAGCTTCGTGCTCGCCGGCCACGAAACCGCGGCAGTCGGCCGGGCCCTGGCCGAGGAGGGCATCGCGGTGCGCTCGGGCCACCACTGCGCCCAGCCCATCCTGCGCCGCTTCGGCCTGGAAGCCACGGTGAGGCCGTCGTTCGCGTTCTACAACAGCTGCGACGAGATCGACCATTTCATCGCCGTCGTGCGCCGGCTCGCCCGCGCATGAGTCCCATGCCCATCTGCGCAACGCTCAGTTCACGCATCGCCTAACAGGAGAATTCCATGACCCAGCCCAATGCCCGCGACAGCTGGCGCTTCGAGACCCTGTCCGTGCACGGCGGCTACACGCCGGACCCGACCACCAAGTCGGTGGCCGTGCCGATCTACCAGACCGTCGCCTACGCCTTCGACAGTGCCCAGCACGGCGCCGACCTCTTCGACCTGAAGGTGGCCGGCAACATCTACAGCCGCATCATGAACCCGACCAATGATGTGCTGGAGAAGCGGCTGGCCGCGCTGGAGGGCGGCATCGGCGCGCTGGCCGTGGCGTCGGGCCAGGCCGCCGTCACCTACGCCATCCTGACCCTGGCCGAGGCAGGCGACAACATCGTCGCCTCCAGCGCACTCTACGGCGGCACCTACAACCTGTTCGCCCACACGCTGCCGCAGTACGGCATCAGCGCGAAGTTCGCCGACTACCGCCAACCCGAGAGCTTCGCCGCCCTCATCGACGCCAAGACCAAGGCCGTCTTCGTCGAGTCACTGGGCAACCCGCAGGGCAATGTGACCGACATCGAGAAGATCTCGGCCATAGCCCATGCCCACGGTGTGCCGCTGATCGTCGACAACACCGTGCCATCGCCGTATCTCAGCCGGCCCATCCAGCACGGCGCCGACATCGTCGTGCACTCGCTGACCAAATACCTCGGCGGCCACGGCACCAGCATCGGCGGCGCCATCGTCGACTCGGGCAAGTTCCCCTGGGCCCAGCACAAGGACCGCTTCAAGCGCCTGAACGAGCCCGACCCGAGCTACCACGGTGTCGTCTACACCGAGGCGCTCGGCCCGGCGGCCTACATCGGCCGCGCGCGCGTCGTGCCACTGCGCAACACCGGCGCGGCGCTGTCGCCCTTCAACGCCTTCCAGATCCTGCAGGGCATCGAAACCCTGGCCCTGCGGCTGGACCGCATCAGCGACAACGCCACCGCCGTGGCCCGCCACCTCAAGACGCACCCGCAGGTGAGCTGGGTGAACTACGCCGGCCTGGAAGAGCATCCCGACCATGGCCTGGTGCGCAAATACCTGTCGGGCAAGGCCTCAGGCATCGTCACCTTCGGCGTGAAGGGAGGCCGCGAACAAGGCGCCCGCTTCCTGGATGCGCTGCAGTTGTTCACGCGCCTCGTGAACATCGGCGACGTGCGCTCGCTGGCGACGCACCCGGCGTCCACCACCCACCGCCAGTTGTCGCCCGCGGAGCTGGACAAGGCCGGCGTCGGCGAAGACACCGTCCGCCTGTCCATCGGCATCGAGCACATCGACGACCTCAAGGCGGATCTGGACCAGGCCTTGAGTCTGGTGGGCGCATGAGCATGCGATTGAGCCCTCGCCTCGTCGCCTTCACCCTGCCCACGCTGCTGCTGCCCGGCGCCGCGATGGCAACCAATGGCTATTTTTCGCACGGCTATGGCGTGCAATCGCTGGGTCAGGGAGGCACCGGCATCGCGCTGTCGACCGAACGCCCTTGCGCCCGCCACCAACCCGGCCAACACCGGCGCAGGTGCCGGCCAGCCCGTGCCGGCGTCGGAGACTTTCTTCAATATCCTCGCCCCCGGCGTCGTGTAAAACCACCTGACGGCCGGCGCCACCTGGGCATTGAACCCGCACGGCGAACTCAGCACCTACGTGGCCCTGGCGCCGCAAAAAACCGTGCAAGGGCGACAGAGCATCCCGCCCGGAGCACCCCCGACGGGGCTGGGTGGCGGAGAGTCCAGCGTGCGCCGGATGGAAACCCTGTTGGGCGTGAGCTACGCATGGACCTGGTGACGCCGGTCACGGCGCTGGGCGGCCACGGCGTGCGCGGGCTGGCCGCCTGTCAGGCCGCTCGCCTCGGCCGTGGCGACCTGACCATCAAGTTGAAGAGACATGCGCTGGGATCGGCGCATTGAGAAGCGCCTAGCCCTTCACGCAGGCCGAGTCGCCAACCGGCGCTCGGCGAGCCGACCCAGCAGCGTCAGGCCGTAGCACATCACGAAGTAACTGCCGGCGAGCGTCAGGTAGACCTCGACCGGCTTCACCAGCACCTGGGCGTTGATCTGGTTGGCGATGTAACTCAGCTCCGACAGCCCGATGATGGTGCCCAGCGAGGTCTCCTTGATGGTGGCGACAAACTGGTTCACCAGCGAGGGCAGCATGTGGCGGGTGGCCTGCGGCAGCAGCACCAGCCGCAAGGCCTGCGATCGGGTCATGCCGAGCGACAACGCCGCGCTCAGCTGCCCGCGCGGCAGCGCCTGCAGGCCCGCGTGCACGATCTCCGCAAGGTAGGCCGCATCGAACACCACCAGCGCGATCAGCATGGTGCTGAACTGGTCCGTCTTGTGGCCCGTGACCACCGGCAGGAAGAAGTAGGCCCAGAACACCACCATGAGCAGCGGCGTGCCGCGGATGACCCAGACCCAGGCCGTGACCGGCCGCCGCAGCCAGGCCCGTGGACTGAAGCGCGCCACGCCCAGCGCCACACCCAGCGGCAGTGCCAGCACCAGGCCCAGGGTGGCCAGCAGCACCGTGAGCACCAGGCCGCCCAGCGGGCCGTGCGGGTACTGGCCGACGAGGAAGTAGACCCCGTAGGTATCGATCAATTCACTCATCGTCGCGCCCCGTTCGGCGACAGCCGCGCCTGCGCCCACTGGGCCAGCGCCGTCAGCAGCAGCGACACCGACAGGTAGGCCGCCGTCACCAGCGCAAAGGTCTCAAAGCCGCGGAAGGTGGCCGACTCGACCCGCTGGGCCTGGTACATCAGCTCGGCCGTGCCGATGACGGTAGCGATGCTGGTGTTCTTCCAGAGGTTGAGCGTCTGCGACAGCAGCGGCGGAAACGTGATCCGCAGCGCCTGGGGCAGCACGACGAGCCGCATGGCCGCGAGGTAGCTGAAGCCCAGCGCCATGGCAGCGCTCAGCTGCGCGCCCGGCACGGCGCGTACGCCGGAGCGGATGTCTTCCGACATGTAGGCCGCCGTGTAGAGCGTGAGCGCCGCCCAGGCGCTGACGACCTCGATGTGGCCGGCATAGACGGTTTCCTTGATGCCATCGGGCAGCAGCTCGGGCACGCCGAAGTACCAGAACAACATGTGCACCAGCAGCGGCACGCAGCGCACGGCTTCCACATAGGCTTCACCCACGAGCTGTAGCGGCCGAAGCGGCGAGATGCGCAGCAGCGCGATGACGATGGCCAGCGGCAGCGCCGTCGTGAGCGTGAGGCCGGTCAGCAGCAGCGACAACTGCAGCCCGGCGAGCAGCCAGGCAAGGTAGTCGCCCTGCAGCAGCGGCGCGAAGGAAAGTTCGGGCATGGATGGGGCGCTCCACAAGCAAGACAGCCGCCGTCCCTCGTGAGGCCGGCGGCTGCGATCGGATCAGGTCAGCGAGCGGATCAGCTCTCCACCTTGTCGCTGTCGATCTTGAACGTGCGCTTGGGGAACTGCAGGCGCGTCTCGGGGCCGTACCACTTCAGGAAGAGCTTGTCGGCTTCGCCGCTCTTCTCCAGGCCGGCCAGCGCGCCATCGACCTCGGACTTCAGGCGCTTCTCGCCCTTGCGGATGCCGATGGCCAGGGGCTCGATGCTGATGTTCTGCTCCAGGATGCGGTACTTGTCCTTGCCGGCGCCGAGCTTGGCATGCTGGTCCAGCAGCGACACCTCGTCGTTGACGAATGCCGCGCCCTTGCCCTGCTGCAGCGCCTGGAAGGCCTGCGGCCCGGTCTCGAAGGTCACCACGTCGACGTTGGGCACGGCCTTGCGGATGTTGGGCTCCTGCGTGCCGCCCTTGATGGTGACCACCTTCTTGCCGGTGAGCTGCTGCAGGTTCTGGATGCCGCTGTCGGCCTTCACCAGCACCTTCTGTCCCGTGACGAACGTGGTCAGCGAGAAGTCGATGACCGCCTCGCGCTCCTTGTTGTGCGTGAGCGAGGCGGCCAGCAGGTCCACATGGCCCTGCTGCAGCTCGGGGATGCGGGCCGCCACGGCGAGCTGCTTGATCTGCAGCTTCACGCCGAGCTTGGCCGCGATGGCGCGGGCAAGATCGACCTCATAGCCGATGATCTCGCGCGTCTTGGCGTCGATGTAGCTGTTGGGCTCGTCGGTGCCCAGCACCCCGACGACGAGCACGCCCTTCTTCTTGATGTCGTCGAGCTGGTCGGCATGGGCGGCCTGCAGGGCCAGCAGGCTCAGGCCCAGGGCGGCCAGGGAGTGGGTCAGACGGTGGCGGTTGCGCTGCATGGGGGACGGGTCCTTGTGAGAAATGGAAGCACGGCGGTGTGCCGAGACCTTGCACTCTAGGAACTGCATAAGCGGCCGCCAACGACGGATTCCGCATGAGCTTGCGCACTGCCCGCGCGCGAAATCCGCACAAGCTCATGCGCAATGCGTCGTTGCCCCGCGAAGCTTCGCTTCGTATCCTGCGAGGCCTCAAGACTCGGGCCCGCTCGCTGCGGGCCCATTGCTTTCATGACTGCTCGCCCCCCGCTGGAGGCCCGGCCGGCCGTGCTGGACCTCATCGGCAACACGCCGCTGCTGCCCGTGCAGCGCCTGGACACCGGCCCCTGCCAGCTCTTCCTCAAGCTCGAATCCCAGAACCCTGGCGGATCCATCAAGGACCGCATCGGCCTGGCCATGATCGAAACCGCCGAGCGCGAGGGCCTGCTCAAGCCCGGCGGCACGGTGGTCGAGGCCACGGCTGGCAACACCGGCCTGGGGCTGGCCCTCGTGGCGCGTGCCAAGGGCTACCAGGTGGCGCTGGTCGTGCCCGACAAGATGTCGGCCGAGAAGGTGCTGCAGCTCAAGGCGCTGGGCGCGCAGGTGCACCTGACCCGCTCCGACATCGGCAAGGGCCACCCCGACTACTACCAGGAGGTGGCCGCCCGCCTGGTGCGCGAGATCCCCGGGGCCTGGTATGCCGACCAGTTCAACAACCCCGCCAACCCGCTGGCGCACGAGACCACCACCGCCCCGGAGATCTGGCAGCAGATGGGCCATGACGTGGACGCCATCGTCTGCGGCGTGGGCTCGGGCGGCACCATCACCGGCCTGTCGCGCTACTTCCAGCGTGTGCGCCCGGGCATCGAGATGGTGCTGGCCGACCCGGTGGGCTCCATCCTCAAGGACTACATCGACACCGGCCGCTTCGGCGACGCCGGCTCCTGGGCCGTCGAGGGCATCGGCGAAGACTTCATCCCGCCCATCGTCGACCTGAAGCCCGTGCGGACCGCCTACAGCATCCCCGATGCTGAGAGCTTCGCCACCGCGCGCGAGCTCTACCGCGCCGAAGGCATCCTCGCCGGCTCGTCCACCGGCACGCTGCTGGCGGCCGCACTGCGCTACTGCCGCGCACAGACCGCGCCGAAGCGCGTCGTGACCTTCGTCTGCGACACCGGCACACGCTACCTGTCCAAGGTCTACAACGACCACTGGATGTTCGAGCAGGGCCTGCTGACCCGCCCCCGCGCCGGCGACCTGCGCGACCTCATCGCCCGGCCCGCGGCCAGCGGCGGTGTCGTCAGCGTCGCGCCCACCGATACCTTGAAGACGGCCTTCGCCCGCATGCGCCAGGCCGACGTGTCGCAGCTGCCGGTGCTGGCCGAGGGGCGCCTCGTCGGTTTGCTGGACGAATCCGACGTGCTGGCGCGCCTGCACGCAGACGCCACCGCCTTCACCACGCCCGTCGAGGTGGCGATGAGCCGGAATGTCATCACGCTGGCCCCGGCGGCATCGCTCACCGAACTGGCCGAGCAGTTGCGCCGCGGCCTGGTGGCCGTCATCGCGGACGACGCCGGCTTCCACGGCCTCGTCACCCGTGTGGACCTCATCAACCATCTGCGCAAGGAACTCGCCCAATGAGCGCCGAAAAACTGGCCTTCGACACCCGCATCATCCACGCCGGGCAGCAGCCCGACCCCGTCACTGGGGCGGTGATGCCCGCCATCTCCGTCAGCTCCACCTACCGCCAGAAGAGCCCGGGTGAGCATACGGGCTACGAATATGGCCGCACCCACAACCCCACCCGCCAGGCCTGGGAGCGCGCCGTCGCCGACCTGGAGGAAGGCGCCCAGGCCTACGCCTTCTCGTCGGGCCTCGCGGCCATGGCCACCGTGCTGGACACGCTGCCCGCGAACTCGCACATCGTCGCAGGCGACGACCTCTACGGTGGCAGCTACCGCCTCTTCGAGCGCGTGCGCAAGCACAGCGCCGGCCTGCGCGTGAGCTACGTCGACAGCCGCGACCCGGCTGCGGTGCGCGCCGCGCTGCAGCCCGACACGCGGCTGATCTGGATCGAGACGCCCAGCAACCCGCTGCTGCGCCTGACCGACCTCGCCGCCGTCGCCCGCATTGCGCGCGAGCACGGTGCGCTGGCGGTCGCCGACAACACCTTCGCCAGCCCCTGGGCGCAGCGGCCGCTGGCGCTGGGGTTCGACCTGGTCGTGCATTCGGCCACGAAGTACCTCAACGGCCACAGCGACGTCATCGGCGGCGTGGCCATCGCGGGCGGCGAGCCGCGCCAGGCGGCGCTGCGTGAGCAGCTCACCTTCCTGCACAACGCCATCGGCTCCGTGGCCAGCCCTTTCGACAGCTTTCTGGCCCTTCGCGGCCTCAAGACGCTGGCCCTGCGCCTGGAACGGCACAACGCCAGTGCGGCCGAGCTGGCCGCCTGGCTGAGCGAGCAGCCCCAGGTCGAACGGGTGCTCTACCCCGGCTTGCCGAGCCATCCGCAGCATGCGCTGGCCCAGGCGCAGATGCGCGGCGGTGGCGGCATGATCAGCGTGGCGCTGAAGGCGGACCTGGCCGGCGCACGCCGTTTCCTGGAGCGGGTGCAGTTGTTCACGCTGGCGGAAAGCCTGGGCGGCGTGGAGAGCCTGATCTCCCTGCCGGCCTTGATGACGCATGCCTCCATTCCGGCCGAGCACCGCGCCCGGCTGGGCATCACCGATGCATTCGTGC
The DNA here is from genome assembly GCF_026712205.1 of Pelomonas aquatica. Lineage (GTDB taxonomy): Bacteria > Pseudomonadota > Gammaproteobacteria > Burkholderiales > Burkholderiaceae_C > Pelomonas > Pelomonas aquatica. The sequence goes on along the minus strand of NZ_JAPPUW010000019.1, from coordinate 77,192 downwards.
GCCTGTCGGTCGGCATCGAGGATGTGGCCGATCTGCGCCACGACCTCGCCCAGGGGCTCGCGGCCATCTGAAGGCAACACGCGCGACCCGTCCACGGGCCGCGTTTCTATGTTGAGTCCGGCTTACCTCGCGCCGGGCGCGTAGATCTGGTCACCGCTACCTCGAACTCAACAACGCCAACCCCAAACCGTTCTCCTGGACCAAGTCCGCCGACGACATCCTCGCCAGCATCGAGCGGTTTCGTTTGCGAACTTCTAACTCACGACACCAGTTAGATGCACCAAGGGCGCCTCCGCCACCGGCCCTCCGGGGGGAACGACGTTGACCCCCCATATGCGGCATGCATGTTTGCTTGGCCGATTTCCTTCGTTCTCGCTGGAGGCTGCCCTTCCTAGAGTCGCGGTCGTTGGCACCTGACATGACAGGTGCGCAGCAGTCGAGATGAACGGCAGCCTACACCCCCCACCGCCACAACAAACCCTGCACGGCCGCATTCGCGAAGACCTTCGCGAGCGCATCGTCCGTGGTGTCCTGCAACCCAACGACCGTGTGCCTTCAGAGAGCGAGCTGATGGCGCAATACGGCGTCAGCCGCATCACGGTGCGGCAGGCCCTGGGCGACCTGCAAAGCGCCTGCATGATCTTCAAGGTGGCCGGCAAGGGGTCCTTCGTCGCCACGCCCAAGCCGTTTCAGGACTTGGCCCAGTTGCAGGGTTTTGCCGAGGCGATGAACGCCAGCGGCCATGAGACGTTCAACCAGTTGCTCCAACTGCGGTCGGAGCCAGCCAGCGCCGCCGTGGCCCAAGCGCTGGCGCTGGCTCGCGGGGTGCCGGTCACCGCCATCCAACGCGTGCGCTACCTGGATCGGCGGCCGGTTTCGGTTGATTTCACCTGGCTGCCTCAATCGCTGGGCTCGCGCATCCGACGTGACGACCTCGCCACCCGCGACATCTTCGCGATGCTGGAAACCGACCTCGCAACACCGCTCGGCCATGCCGACCTGGCCATCGACGCCGTTCCGGCGGCGGCCGACATCGCAGCCCACCTGGACATCGACCCCGGCACGCCGGTGCTGCATATCGAACGACTGACGCACGACCGCGACGGACGCCCCATCGACTACGAGCACCTGTATTGCAGGCCGGACCAATTCCAGTACCGGCTGCGCCTGCACAGGGCCTAGCAACGCAACCCCATGAACACCATAGAAACCGAAGTCGACGTCCTCGTCATCGGCGGCGGCACCGCCGGCCCGATGGCGGCCGTCAAGGCCAAGCAGGCCAACCCCGCCTTGCGCGTGCTGCTGCTGGAGAAGGCCAACGTCAAGCGCAGCGGCGCCATCAGCATGGGCATGGACGGCCTCAACAACGCCGTGCTGCCCGGCCACGCGACGCCCGAGCAGTACGTGCGCGAGATCACCATCGCCAACGACGGCATCGTCAACCAGAAGACGGTTATGGCCTATGCGGCCAACAGCCACGCGATGGTGGAGGAGCTGGACCGCTGGGGCGTCAAGTTCGAGAAGGACGAGACGGGCGACTACGCCGTCAAGAAGGTCCACCACATGGGCAGCTATGTGCTGCCCATGCCCGAGGGCCACGACATCAAGAAGGTGCTCTACCGCCAGCTCAAGCGCACGCGCGTCGAGATCACCAACCGCCTCATCGCCACGCGGCTGCTGACGCATGAAGGCCCGAATGGTCGAGTCGTGGCCGGCGCCATGGCCTTCGACTGCCGCACGGCCGACTTCCACGTCATCCGCGCCAAGTCCGTCGTGCTGAGCTGCGGTGCCGCGGGGCGCCTGGGCCTGCCGGCCAGCGGCTACCTGTTCGGCACCTACGAAAACCCGACCAACGCGGGCGACGGCTACTCCATGGCCTTCCACGCGGGCGCCGAGCTGTCGGGCATCGAGTGCTTCCAGATCAACCCGCTGATCAAGGACTACAACGGTCCAGCGTGTGCCTATGTCACAGGGCCCTTTGGCGGCTACACCACCAACGCGCAGGGCCAGCGCTTCATCGAGTGCGACTACTGGTCGGGCCAGATGATGTGGGAGTTCCATCGCGAGCTGCAGGGCGGCAACGGCCCGGTGTTCCTGAAGCTGGACCACCTGGCGGAAGAAACCATCAGCCAGATCGAGACCATCCTGCACACCAACGAGCGGCCCAGCCGCGGCCGCTTCCACGCCGGCCGCGGCACGGACTACCGCGAGCGCATGGTCGAGATGCACATCTCCGAGATCGGCCTGTGCAGCGGCCACTCGGCCTCGGGCGTGTGGGTCAACGAGCACGCGCAGACGACGGTGGCCGGCCTGCACTCGGCTGGCGACATGGCCTGCGTGCCGCACAACTACATGCTCGGCGCCTTCGTCTATGGCAAGCTGGCCGGCGAGAGCAGCGCGGCCTTCTGCGCGGAGCACGACTTCGCGCCGGTGGATGCCGGCCAGGTGGAAGCCGAGCGCGCGCGCGTGCAGGCTCCGCTGCTGAGGGAGAACGGCCTGCCGCCCAGCCAGGTCGAATTCAAGCTGCGCCGCATGGTCAACGACTATCTGCAGCCGCCCAAGGTCACGAAGAAGATGGAGATCGGCCTGGAGCGCTTCGAGGTCATCCGCGAGGACCTCGATCAGTTGCAGGCCCGCGATCCGCACGAACTGATGCGGGCCCTGGAGGTGCACGCCATCCGCGACTGCGCCGAGATGGCCGCGCGGGCTTCGCTGTTCCGCACCGAGAGCCGCTGGGGGCTCTACCACGCGCGCGTCGACTACCCCGAGCGCAACGACGCCGACTGGCGCGTGCATGTGCAGCTCCACAAGGACGCCCAAGGCCGCATGAGCTGCTTCAAGCGCGCCATCGATCCCTACATCGTGCCCGTCGCCGCAACCGAGAGCACGGCCTACAGCCGCCTGCGCATCCCTGACGCCGTGGCGGCTTGAGAGGACTCCATGACCACCATGACCACCCCCATCCGTCCTCAGGCGCTCACGCCCTCGCAGGTGCCCGTCACCGTCGATGCCGACAAATGCATCGCCCACAAGGGCTGCACCGTCTGCGTGGACGTCTGCCCGCTGGACGTGCTGGCCATCGACCTCAGCAAGGGCACGGCCTACATGAAGTTCGACGAATGCTGGTACTGCATGCCCTGCGAGAAGGATTGCCCCACGGGTGCCGTCCACGTCGAGATCCCCTACCTCCTGCGCTGAACTGACCGACATGAAGAAACTTGCCCTCCTTGCACTCTCTCTGGTGCTGGCCTCGGCCCACGCCGAGACCATCCGCGTCGCCATCGGCACGCAGGACACGACGATCAACTGCGCCACCGGCGGCCTGCTGATTCGCGAACTGCACCTGCTGGAGAAGTACCTGCCCAAGGAAGGCAAGTACAAGGGCGTCACCTACGACATCCAATGGAAGAACTTCACCTCCGGCGCGCCGCTGACCAACGAGATGGTGGCCGACAAGCTGGACATCGGCTCCATGGCCGACTTCCCCGGGGCCAACAACGGCGCCGCCTTCCTGAAGGCCGGCAAGCAGAGCTTGTTCATCACCGTACTGTCGGGCAGCACATTGGGCAGCGGCAACGGCGTCGTCGTGCCCAAGGCGTCCAGCATCACCTCGCTGTCGGAGCTGAAGGGCCGCACCATCTCCGTCCCGTTCGCGTCCACCGCCCACGGCATGCTGCTGCGCGCCGTCGCGGCCCAGGGGCTGGACCCGCAGAAGGACGTCAACATCATCACGCAGGCTCCCGAGGTGGCCGGCCCCGCGCTGCAGGCCAACAAGATCGAGGCGCATGCCGACTTCGTGCCCTTCTCCGAACTGTTCGAGCACCGCGGCATCGCCCGCAAGATCTACGACGGGGCCCAGGCCAATGTGCCGACGTATCACGGGTCCCTGGTAGCCGGCGAATATGCGAAGAAGTACCCGGAGATCGTCGTCGCCTTCCTGCGGGCGGCACTGGAGGCCGACAAGCTCATCGCCGCCGAGCCCGAGAAGTACAGCGAGCTGATCGAGAAGGTCACGGGCATCGAGGCTGCGGTGACCTATCTGTACCACGGCCCGCTCGGCCTGCAGACGCGCGACAACACCTGGAAGCCCGAGTACCGCAGGGCCCTGGCCACCTCCATCGAGACGCTGAAGCTGATGGGCCGCGAGTCGACGCTGAAGGCCGAGACCTTCGTCGACGACAGCTACATCCGCGCCGCCTTCAAGGCGTCGGGCCTCGACTACGAAGCCAGGCTGAAGAACTACGACAAGCTACCGCTGAAGGCCAACGACGCCCTCACCGGCAAGCCGATCACGGACTTCCAGCGCGTGGCCGGCATCTGGCTGGTGGGCGAGCCCAAGATGAGGCATTACGCGAGCATCGAAGGCGCCTTCGCCGACCTGCGCAAGCTGGAGGGCGAGGGCAAGAAGGCCCGCGGCATTTATGTGCATGACCTGGTGCACCGCATCAAGCTGCTGGCGCCCAACAGCCACTTCGTCGTCGACGCCAAGGGCCAGTTGAGCGCCTTCCTGCAGAAGGACGCTGCCGACGCCTATGCCGCCGCGGTGAAGGGCAAGGCGCTCGACTTCGCAGCCGCGCAGGCGGCCGCCAAGGCGCGCTGACACGGGAGCCGAGCTTGCCATGAGCGCCGTCCTCCCCGCCACCGCCCCAGGACACCGCGATAGCCGCCCGGCCCCGCGGCTGCCGCTGACGCGCCTCACGCTGCAGGCGCTGTCCCTGCTGGCCTGCCTGCTGCTCTGGCAGCTCGCCTGCGCCTACCGCCTCAACCTCGGTTTCATCAGCTTCGCCAACACACCGCGTCCGGCCGAAGTGCTGCAGGCGGCATGGCAACTCGCCCAATCCCCCAAGCTCTGGCCCCACCTCTCCAGCAGCCTCCTGCGCGTCGGCGCCGGCTTCGGCCTGGCCGCCGTCCTTGGCGTCACCCTGGGCCTCCTGATCGGCCGCCTGCGCCCCGTCCGGCTGTCGCTGCTGCCGCCGCTGGAAGTGCTGCGACCCGTCCCCGCCGTCGCGTGGATACCGCTCTCCATCCTGATGTTCCCGTCCTCAGAAGGCAGCATGATCTTCATCACCTTCATTGGTGCCCTCTTCCCCATCCTGCTCAACACCATCCACGGTGTCGAAGGCGTCGACCCCCGGCTCATCGCCTCGGCAAGGGGGCTGGGCACCCAGGACTGGCGGCTCTTCACCGAAGTGATCGCGCCCGGCGCGGCGCCCAGCATCGTGACGGGCCTGTCCATCGGCATGGGCACCTGCTGGTTCTGCCTCGTCACCGCCGAGATGATCGCCGGCCAGTACGGCATCGGCTATTACACCTGGGAGAGCTACACCGTTCAGGCCTATCCCAACATCGTCGTCGGCATGCTCGTCATTGGCGCGCTGGGCATGGGCAGCAGCGCCCTCATCACCTGGCTGGGTGCGCGGCTCATGCCCTGGCAGGGAGCCCAGCGATGAGCGCCGGACGGATCACGGTCGACCACCTGTCCATCGAGCTTGGCGAAGGTTCGGCGCGCTTCGAGGTGTTGCGCGACCTGTTCGTCACGATCGCCCCCGGCGAGTTCGTCTGCCTGCTCGGCCCCTCGGGCTGCGGCAAGTCGACGCTGCTCGGCGCGCTGGCCGGCCACCTCGCGCCGTCCCGCGGCAGGCTGGCGCTCGACGGCGAGTCCATCACCGGCCCCGCCCCGGACCGCGGCCTCGTCTTCCAGCAGCACACGCTGTTCCCCTGGAAGACCGCCATCGAGAACGTCGGCCACGGCCTGAAGATGAAGGGCGTGCCGCGCGCCGAGCGCAACCGGCGCGCCCTGGAGCTCCTGGAACTCGTCGGCCTGAAACGCTTCGAGCACCGCTACCCGCGTGAACTCTCCGGCGGCATGCAGCAGCGCGTGGAGATCGCCCGCGTGCTCATCAACCACCCGCGCGTCCTGCTGATGGACGAGCCCTTCGGCGCGCTGGATGCCCTCACGCGCAGCCGCATGCAGGAGTTGCTACTCGACCTTTGGGCGCGCATGCGCACGACCGTTGTGTTCGTCACGCACGACATCGACGAAGCCCTCTTCCTTGCAGACCGCGTCCTCGTCATCGGCCCTCGCCCGGGCCGCATCGTCGAGGAGATCACCCTCGACTTCGCCCGCCCGCGCAGCGCCGCACTGCTGACCGAGCCGGCGTTCGTGCAGCTCAAGCGGCGCTGCCTGTCGCTGCTGCGCGAGGACGCCGGCGCGCAAGCTCTTGAACGCCTCACACCACTGGGCACGCCCCGCTGGCGATTCGCGACATGACTGAACTGTTTGACCCCGAGGTGCAAGACCTCCTGAACCGCCTCGCCGACCCCGACCCCGGCGTGCGCCGCGTCGCCGTGCTGGACTTCGTCGACGTGGAAGACGCCGCCGTGCTGCCCGCACTCACCGGCCTGCTGCGCAACGACCCCGAGCCCACGCTGCGCGCCGAAGCCGCCCGGGCTCTGGCCGGCTGGGACGAGCCCGCCGTCGTGGATGCGCTCGCCGCCGCGCTCAGCGACACGGCCGAGGTGTCGACCGCCGCCGCACAGGCCCTCACCGAACTGAAGGACCCGCGCTCAGGCGAGCGCCTGCTGCCCCTCGCCGCCTCGCCCGACGCCTTCACCGGCGCTGCCACCCTGCGCGCCTTGCGCGAGCTGCGCGTACCTGCCGCCGCTGCACCGGCTCTCGCCGCGCTGCAGCACGCCGACGCCGCCGTCCGCCGCGAGGCCGTGGCTGTGCTCGGCTGGCTCAAGCACGCGCCAGCCCTGCCGCTGCTGAACCGCGTCGTCATCAGCGATCCCGACACCGAAGTCCGCCGCGCCGCCGCCGGTGCGCTGGGTCTGGCCGCGCCCGAGCAGGTCGCAACAGTCCAGGCCGCGCTGTGCGAATCCCTGCACGACGCCGCCTGGACCGTCCGGGAAGAAGCCGCCTCCACCCTCGGCAAACTGCGCGCCACCGCCTCGGCCGCGGCCCTGCGTGATGCGATGGTCGACGACTACTGGCAGGTCCGCCTGCGCGCTGCCCGGGCGCTGGGCCGCATCGGCGACAGGCAAGCCGTGCCCGCGCTGAGCGAGGCCCTCGTCCACGCTGCCGGCAACCTGCGCAAGGAAGCCGCCATTGCCCTCGGCGACATCGGTGACGCTGCGGCCGTTCCGGCCCTGCATGTCGCCGCGGCCGACCCCGACCCCGAGGTCCGCAAGGCCGCGCGCCTCGCCTTGCAGCGCCTCGGCGCGCCCGCCGGAATCGACCGATGAACACCTCCCTTCCGCTCACGGTCGGCCTCTCACCCCAACGTTTGCAACTGCAATGGCCCGACGGCACTGTCGACCTGCCTGCCGCAGCACTCCGCGCCGCCTGCCGCTGCGGCCCTTGCCGCGCCCGCGCGCTGCGAAACGAAGCTGCGGTTGAAACGCCCGTCGAGCTGGCCGGCGCCGAGCCCGTCGGCCAGTACGCCCTGCAACTGATCTTCAGCGACGGCCACGATCGCGGCGTCTACCCCTGGGCGCTGCTGCGCGAGCTGTGCGCTGCTGCGGGCCCTGCCCCGAGGCCGGCCGCGATACTGGCTTCTTCGAACGGGAGCGCGGTGCTCATCGGCTGACGCCCAGCAGCCTGAGGTTCTCTCTCGCCTGCCCGGCCACATCGCTCTGCACAGACGCCTCGGTCAGCACCCGCGTCCACAAGCTGCGGGCAGCCTTCACATCACCCCGCTCCCGCGCCGCAGCCGCCAGCAAGGCCAGCGCTGGCACATGATTGGGGTCCACGGCCAGCGCGCGTTTCAGCAGCGCCTCGGGATCACCCGCCAGCGGTTTCCATGCAGGTGCGTCAGCTCGAAGCGGAGGCCGGGGTCGCCCTGTTCGACAACAAGGCGCGGCGGGTGGTTTTGACGGATGCCGGCCGTGCGCTGCTCGTGCACGCCCGTGACATCCTGGCCCGTGTACGGATCGCCGAAGACGCCCTCAAGGCGCTCGAAGGGGACTTCAGCGGCCAGTTGCACCTGGGCGTGGTTTCGCCGGCCAACTACTTCGCGCCGAGGCTCATGCAAGCCTTTCGTGAGCTGTACCCCGCGGTGCGGGTGAAGCTGAGCATCGGCAAGCGGGGCGAGCTATGGCTGGATTGCAAGAGCACCGCCTTGACGTCGTGATCGCCGGGCTTCCGCCCGCGCACGCCGACATTGAGGCCGAGCCGTTCGCCCGGCACCCGCACTGCATCGTGGCGGCACCGTCGCACGTGCTCGTGGGCCGCAAGGGGCTGAGTTGGGCCGAGCTGCGCGACGAGCCGTTCCTATACCGGGAGGCCGGGTCAGCGACGCGCAACTTCCTGGAGCACCTTCTGCAGGCACACCAGCTGCAGGTTCACGTCAGCACGGAGTTGCACGGCAACGAGGCCATCAAGCAGGCCGTCATGGCCGACATGGGGATCAGCTTCATGTCCGCCAACGCCTTCCAGGTGGAGCTGGAGACCGATCGCATCGCCGTGCTGGACGTCGTCGAGATGCCGAAGATGCTGGACTGGTGCGTGCTGCAGAAGCGGGACACCACCCTGACGGGCATTAACGCGCTCTTCAAGACATTCGTGTTGACGCACGGAGCGGAGTACGCCGCCCGCAGGCTGGCCTGACGAATAACCCTAGCCCACGGCGTCAATGAATTTGCATCTGATGAATTCGCTGTGACGGGTCGTTGTACTTCCACTTGATGGGCTTGGGATCTTTGTTGTGCTCGCGGATGTAGCGCATCAGCTTTCGGCCCAGATCCCTCACCGAAGTGAAGATGCCGCGGCTGATGACGTCTCTCTGAATGCGCGAGAACCAGTTCTCGACCTGGTTCAGCCACGAGGGGTACGTCGGCGTGGAGTGCATCTGCACATTGCGATGTGCCGCGAGGAAGTCCGCGACGCGCCGGGTCTTGTGGCTGCTGACGTTGTCGCAGATGACGTGAATCTCGCGCTGCTCGGGCTGGCCGGCCACGATGTCAGTGAGGAATGCCACGAACTGCTCGCTGGTGTGACGCGGCGCGGTCTTGCCCAGGACCTCGCCGGTGGCGGTGTTCAAGGCCGCGAACAAGCTCAGCGTGCCGTTGCGCTTGTATTCGAAGCCGTGGCTTTCGGCGCGTCCTGGCGACAGCGGCAGCATCCGGTCCTTGCGATCCAGCGCCTGGATCGCCGTCTTCTCGTCGACGCGGAACACGACGGCATGAACCGGTGGATCAGATACAGCCCGATCACATCGGCGGGCTTGCGCTTGAGCGTTTCGTTCAGCACACCCGAGCCTCCAACTTCGCCACAGGCCGCTTGGGCTCTCGTCCCGGATGGCGCGCGTACATTCCCGCCAGTCGCTCGGCCAGAAAGCGGCTCGACCACAGCGAGATGAACCGCGAGTCGCACTCCAGCCTTTGCATGATCGCGTCGCGCGACTCCCCGTCTTCAAGCATGAGGATCATGCTTGGCCCTGCGCATGCCCGCCGCGCACCGTGCGGCAGCGCGCCGCCGACGCCAATTGCTGCCTCTCCGCATCCGTGAGATTCATCTCCCCCATGCGCCGCATCCGAACGCAGGTGGGGTGTGTTTTCATTGACGCGGAGGACTAGCGCGTCAGCCACCGCCTGAGCGCCTGGCTGGCGCCGTCCACCAGCACGACGAGCACGCCCATGGCCAGCAGCACGGTGGCCGTCTTGTGCATCTGGAACAGGCTGAGGTGGAAGAGCAGCATCTGCCCCAGGCCGCCGGCGCCGACGACACCGAGCACGGTGGCGGCGCGGATGTTGTTCTCCCAGCGGTAGAGGGTGTAGCTCAGCAGCTGCGGCACGACCTGGGGCAGGGTCGCGTACAGCAGCACGCGCGCGGCACCGGCGCCCTGGGTGCGCAGCGCCGCGGCCGGGCCGGGCGGCGCGTTCTCCAGCGCCTCGGCGAACAAGCGGCCCAGCACGCCGCTGGTGTGCAGCGCCAGCGCCAGCGTGCCGGCGAAGGGCCCGAGGCCGGCGCCGATGATGAGCAGGGCCGCCCACACCAGCTCGGGCACGGAGCGCAGCGCGTTCAGCAGCAGCCGCGCCGGCCCGCGGGCGCGCGCCGCATCGCCTGCGTGCAGCCGGGCTGCCGGCAGGGCCAGCAGCAGGCCGGCCGCGGCCGCCAGCAGCGTGCCCAGGGCCGACATGGCCAGCGTCTCCCAGGCGGCGGCCGCGGTCTTGGCCAGGAAGTCCGCCCCCAGCTCCGGCGGCGCGAACTCGGCCAGGAAGCGGCCCATGCTGGCCAGCGCCTCGCCCGAGGCCAGCGCCGCGAGATGCAGGTCCAGCGACAGGAAGCTGGCGACGATGAGGGCGAACACGCCGGCCACCAGCCAGCAGGCGCGGCAGCGCGCGCTGAACAGCGGCGGCGGCAGGCGGTCGGGCCGGTTCATGGCTTAACCCAAGGCCTTGCGCAGCCCGGCGCTGAGCCGGTCGGCCAGCGCGACGAGGCCGACGAACACGATCAGCATGGTCAGCACCTCGCCGCCGGCGAACATCTTCAGCGAGCCGTCCATCAGCTGGCCCAGGCCGCCCGCGCCGACGAAGCCGAGCACCACCGAGCTGCGGATCGCGCACTCCCAGCGGTAGACGGTGTAGCTCGTCAGCTCGGCGGCGTTCTGCGGCAGCAGGCCGTAGGCAAAGGCCTGCAGCCGGCCCGCGCCGTTGCGCAGCAGGGTCTGCGTGACCTGGGCCTCGCCGCTCTCCAGGATCTCGGCATAGACCTTGCCGAGCATGCCGGCATAGGTCAGCGCGATGGCCAGCACGCCGGACGCCGGCCCCAGGCCGACGACGCGCACGAACACCAGCGCCCAGACCAGCTCGGGCACGCTGCGCAGCGCCACCAGCAGCAGGCGCACGAGCTGGCGCAGCAGCCAGGGCAGCGCGGCCATGCGCCCGCGCAGCGCCGACACCGACAGCGCGCGCGTGGCCGCCAGCGTCAGCGGCACGGCGAGCAGCAAGGCCAGCGTGACGCCGGCCGTGGCCATCGCGACGGTGGCCCAGGTCTCGCGCGCCACCTGCAGCAGAAAGCCGCCGCCCAGGGCCGGCGGCAGGAAGCTGCGCAGGAAACGGCCGGTGGCGCGGACCGACTCGGGCTCCAGCAGCAGCCAGGGCCTGAACTCGGTGGCCAGCAGCAGCGGCCACAGCAGCACCAGGGCCGCCAGCAGGGCGCCCAGGCGGCCGCGCCAGGCCGGGTCGCGGCGGCCGGCGCTCAGCGGCATTGCATCGCCACCGGCGCGGGCGCGGCCGGCGTCTCGTGCGGCGGCGCGGCGCCGCCGTGCAGCTCGTCCTCGTGCTGGGCGTAAAGGCGGGCCAGCAGCTCGGGCGTCACGTCGGCCGACGGCAGATCGAAGGCGAGGCGCCCGTCGCGCAGGCCGACGATGCGCGGGAAATGCGCCAGCGCGGCATCCACCTGGTGCAGCGTGGCCACCAGCGTCACGCCGCGGGCCGCGGCCTCGCTCACCAGGGCCGAGACGGCGCGCTGGGCGCGGACCGGGTCCAGGGCCGACAGCGGCTCGTCCACCAGCCACAGCCCGGCCGGCGCGACCAGGGCGCGCGCCAGGCCGACGCGCTGGCGCTCGCCGCCGGAGAGCCGGTCCACGCGCTCGAACAGCTTGTCGCCCAGTTCGAAGACCTCCAGCGCCGCGTCGGCCGCCGGGATGTCGACCGGATAGAACAGCGAGCGCAAGGCCGTCCACAGGCTCCAGCCGGGCAGCCGGCCGGCCAGCACGGCCGTCACGACGCGCTGGCGCGGCGGCAGCGGCGGCACCTGAGGCAGCAGGATGAGGCGGCCGCGCAGCCGCTGCAGCGCGCGCGCCGGCAGGCCCCAGGGGTCGCTGCCGTCCACGCGCAGCGCGCCGGCCGACGGCGGGCGGGCGCAGGCCAGCACCTCCAGCAGCGTCGTCTTGCCGGCGCCCGACGGTCCGATGACGGCGAGCTGCTCGCCCGCGGCCACGTCGAGGCCGATGCCGGCCAGCACATCGGCCGCGCCGTGCCGCGCGGTCGCGTGGCGGGCGGACAGGCCTTGCAGCGAAAGTTTCACAGCGCCTTAGAGCAGACCAGCGCTCTTGGCGGCCGCCTCGATGCCCTTGTAGTTCTCCGGCTGCGTCGGCACGAAGCGCGTCGCGCGCTGCAGCTCCAGGATCTCCTTGCCCTCGGCCGTGTCGCGCGACAGCGCGAGCAGCGCCTGCCTCAGCTTGTCGCGCAGCGCGGCCGGCATGTCGGCGTGCACGCTCCAGTTGTAGTCGTAGTAGGTCGGCGTCGTGAAGAAGACGCGCACCTTGGCCGTGTCGACCTTGCCGTCGGCCACCAGCTTCTCCCACACCGAGATGTTCAGCGCGCCGGCCTGCACCTTGCCCGCCGCGACGGCGGCGACGGTCGCGTCGTGGGCGCCGCTGAAGGCCATGTGCTTGAAGTCCTTCTCGGGGTTCAGGCCGGCCTGCAGCAGGAAGCTGCGCGGCATCAGATGGCCCGAGGTGCTGCTCGGCGAGCCGAAGCTGAGGTCCCGGCCCTTCAGGTCGGCCAGCGTCCTGATGGCCGGGTCGGTCGTGATGAAGACCGAGCGGAAGCGCGTGTCCTCCTCGCGCTGCACCAGCGGGATGATCTTGCCGCCCGAGCGCGCATTGGCCTGCACGAAGGTGAAGCCGCCGAACCAGGCCAGGTCCACCTTGCGGTTGACCAGGGTCTCGACGGCCGCCGCGTAGTCGGTGACCGGCGCGTACTCGACCTTCACGCCGAGCTGGGTCTCCAGGTACTTGATCAGCGGCGCGGCCTTGCGCGCCAGCTCGGTCGGCGACTCGTCGGGGATGGCCGTGACGCGCAGCACCTGCTGGGCCTGCACGACACCGGCGGCGGCAAGCAGCAGGCCGCCGAGCAGGGCGCGGCGCAGCGGAGAAAGACGGGTCATGGCGGGCTCCGTGGAATGGCAGTCTGGGGGCCCTGCACTCTAGCCGTTCGCGCAGCTGCGAAAGCCCGCCGGCACGTCGCTGCGCGTGGCCGGGAAGAAGTTGCGGTAGCGCGGGTGGCGCAGCCGCGGCTGCGTGCAGTGCGAGGCGCCGCGCAGCACGGGGCGGCCGTCGAACCAGGGCGCGGAGTAGTCGCGGTAGGGATGGGGCAGGAAGCCGTCGAAGGGCGCGAAAGGGCTGGCCGTCCACTCCCAGACATCGCCCCAGCGGAAGGCCTCGGGCCGCGTGCAGGCGGCGCGCTCCCACTCGGCCTCGGTCGGCAGGCGCCGGCCGGCCCAGCAGCACCAGGCCAGGGCCTCGTCGCGGGTCAGGTGGCAGGCGGCCAGGCCGAGGTCCAGGGCCTGCCATCCGCCGTGCAGCCACTGCTGCCAGCGGCCGCCGTCGCAGCGCAGATGGCGCGGCGCGGCCTGGCCGGTGGCCTCGACGAAGGGCAGGTATTCGGCCCAGCGCAGCGCCTGCGCATCGATGCGGCAGGCCGGCAGCGCGACCTCGTGGGCCGGCAGCTCGTTGTCGAACGCAAAGCCCGCGCCGGCCGCGCTGCCCAGGCGCCAGGGGCCGGCATCGAAGGCCAGCTCCGGCGGCGGCTCGGGCAGCGCGCGCGGCTGCCAGCGCGCGTCGTCCACGGCCAGGCCCAGGCCGCGGGCCATGTAGAGCGCGGCCTCGTGGTGCATGTCCTCGTGCAGCAGCGCGAGGCGGAAGAAGTAGAGCGCGTCGTCACTGTCCCCATTCACTCGGCCGGCCTCGCCCAGCAGGGCCAGCGTGCGCGCGAGCTGGCGTTCGAGGTCGTCGCGCGTCGCGGCGGCATCGGGCAGGGGCAGCTGCCAGCGGCTGTCGTGCGGCACGCGGCTGGAGTCGTAGAGCGCATCGGCATCGGCCCGCAGCGGCGCGAGGCGCGGCGCGTCCGGGTCGGCCCGCCAGCCGCGCCCGCGCTCGGGGTTGCGCGCGATCCAGAACTCCTGGAACCAGCCGATGTGGCCCAGCTCCCACAGCGGCGGGTTGAGCTCGGCGCGCAGCGGCACGGCCAGGCCGGGCAGAGCGCGCTCGCAGGCGGCGAAGCGGGCCAGTGTGTCGGCGCGGCTGGCCGCCAGCGCCTCGGCCAGGGCTGCGGGTCCGCCCTGGCGGGCGTCGCGGGCGGCCCGCGTTAGGCTCGCGTCGTGCATCGTGATTCCCTCGTCATCGTGACGCCGGCGCTGGCCCAGGCCAACAACGGCAACTGGCAGACGGCGCAGCGCTGGGCGCGGCTGCTGCGGCCAGCTTACCGCGTGCGCCTGGCCGCGCAGTGGCGCGAGGGCGATGGCGGCGCGCTGCTGATCGCGCTGCATGCGCGGCGCTCGGCGGCCTCGCTGGCCGCCTGGCGCGCGGCGCATCCGGCGCGGCCCGCCGTGCTGGTGCTGACGGGCACCGACCTCTACCGCGACATCGCCAGCGACGCCAGCGCGCAGCGCTCGCTGGATCTCGCCGACACCCTCGTCGTGCTGAACGAGCTGGGGCCGCTCGGCCTGCCCGAGGCGCTGCGCGCCAAGGCCGAGATCGTGCTGCAGTCCTGCGCGGCGCGCGCACCGCTGGCGCATGCGCGGCGGCACCTGCGCGCCGTCATGGTCGGCCACCTGCGCGACGAGAAGGACCCGCGCACCTACTGGCGCGCCGCGCGCCGCCTCGGCGCAAGGCCCGACATCCGGCTCGACCACATCGGTGCCGCCCTCGACCCGGCCCTCGGCGCCGAGGCCGCCGCGCTGGCGGCGGCGCTGCCGCGCTTCCGCTGGCTGGGCGGCCTGCCGCATGCCCTGGCGCGCCGCCACATCCAGGCCGCCCATGTGCTGGTGCATGCCAGCCGCATGGAGGGCGGCGCCCACGTCGTCATCGAGGCCATCCGCAGCGGCACGCCGGTGCTGGCCTCGCGCATAGAAGGCAACCTGGGCCTGCTGGGCGCCGGCTACGAGGGCGTCTTCGAACCCGGCGACGACGCGGGGCTTGCCGCCCTGCTCGCGCGCGCCCGCGACGATGCCGATATGCTGCCCCGGCTCACCGCCCAACTGGCCCCGCGCGTGGCGCTGTTCGCGCCCGAGGCCGAGCGGGCCTCCCTGCACCGCATCGTCGCCGCGCTGCTCGCGCGCCCCACGCCATGAACGCTCCCGCCTGCCCTGCCCCGTCCGCCGAACCCCGCCTCACGTCGCTGTCCCACGGCGGCGGCTGCGGCTGCAAGATCGCGCCGGGCGTGCTGTCCGAGATCCTGAAGGGCACGACGGCCCTGCCCGTGCCCAAGGAGCTGCTGGTCGGCATCGAGACCGCGGACGACGCGGCCGTCTACCAGCTCAACGACGAGCAGGCCCTGATCGCGACGACGGACTTCTTCATGCCCATCGTCGACGACCCCTTCGATTTCGGCCGCATCGCCGCGACGAACGCCATCAGCGACGTCTATGCGATGGGCGGCCGGCCCATCCTCGCGCTGGCCCTGGTGGGCATGCCGATCAATGTGCTGTCCACGCAGACCATAGCCCGCGTGCTGGAAGGCGGCGCGGCGGTCTGCCGCGCGGCCGGCATCCCCATCGCCGGCGGCCACACCATCGACTCGGTCGAGGCCATCTACGGCCTCGTCGCCCTCGGCCTCGTGCACCCCAGGCGCGTGAAGCGCAATGCGGACGCGCGGCCGGGCGACGTGCTCGTGCTCGGCAAGCCGCTGGGCGTGGGCGTGATGAGCGCGGCGCTGAAGAAGGAGCAGCTCGGCGCCGAGGGCTATGCCCGCATGATCGACACGACGACCAAGCTGAACACGCCCGGCCCCGAGCTGGCCGAACTGGCCGGCGTGCATGCGCTGACCGACGTGACCGGCTTCGGCCTGGCCGGCCATGCGCTGGAGCTCGCGCGCGGCGCGGGCTGCACGGTCGAGATCGACTGGCGCGCCGTGCCCCTGCTGCCCGGCGTGCGCGAGCTGGCCGGGCGCGGCTTCGTCACCGGCGCGTCGGGCCGCAACTGGGCCGGCTATGGCGCCGACGTGGAACTGCCCGCCGGCTTCGCCACCGAAGACCGCGCGCTGCTGACCGACCCGCAGACCAGCGGCGGCCTGCTCGTGTCCTGCGAGCCGGCCGCCGTGGACGCGGTGCTCGCCACCTTCGCACGCCATGGCTTCGGCGCCGCCGCCGTCGCCGGCCGCGTGCTGCCGCGCCAGGGCCAGGCGCTGCGCGTCGCCGCCTGAGGGCGCGGAGCATGGCCTGGATGCTGTTGATCATTGCCGGCCTGTGCGAGGTCGGCTGGGCCATCGGCCTGAAGTACACCGAGGGCTTCACGCGGCTGTGGCCCAGCGTCGGTACCGTGCTGGCGATGATCGTCAGCCTGTGGCTGCTGGGCCTGGCGATGAAGACCCTGCCGGTGGGCACGGCCTACGGCGTGTGGGTCGGCGTCGGCGCGGTCGGCACCGTGGTGCTGGGCATAGTTCTGCTGGGCGAGCCGGCCACCGTGGCTCGCCTTGTCAGCGTGGGCCTCATCGTGGCGGGGATCGTGGGGCTGAAGCTGTCGTCGCCCTGAGCACTGCCTGCGTGGAGAGCAGGCCGGCGGGGGCGTGACTACACTGGAACCATGCACCCGCTGATCGAAACCCACCGCGCCAGACTGTTGGCCTTGGCACGCATGCGTGGCATGACGGCGGTGCGGGTCTTTGGCTCGATGAGTCGGGGCGACGGCAGCGGCGCCGACGCAGACAGCGACGTTGACCTGCTCGTGACCCTGGCCCCCGGGACCAGCGCGCTCGCCCTGGGCGGCCTGCTGCTGGATGCCCAGGAGCTGCTCGGCCGCCGCGTGGATGTCGTGACCGAAGCGGGCCTGCATCCGGCGTTGCGCGAGCGCGTGATGGCGGACGCCGTACCGCTGTGAACCCCGGCCCCGAGGCGGACAAGGTGCTGCTCGCGCACATGCGCGACTGCCTGGGAAGAATCCACGAATACACGAACGCCGAACGTGCGCGCTTCGAGGGTTCGCGTCTTGTGCAGGATGCAGTGATCCGCAATCTGCAGACCTTGGCCGAGTCGAGCCAGCGCTGGCCGAAGCCGTGACGCGGATGGCAGCGCGCCGAGACGCCCACGGTTAACCCGTGCGGCCGCGAACCGCCCGACGGCCTCTCAACGCGGCAGCGCCGCGACAGCACCCAGCCGCGCCATGTCCTCGCGAGCCCCCTCGCGCACCTCGGCGATGCGGGCCGTCAGCCAGCCCACGGCGAACCAGGCGGCCGGGTCGCGGGCCACGAGGGCCTGGTAGTGCGCGCGGGCGACGCCGAGGTCGTTGATCTCGCCCAGGCCGAGCTGGGCCGCGGCCAGCGCCTGCAGATGGCAGGCGGCGGCCTTGCGCGGCAGCAGCGGCGCGAAGAACTCCAGCGCATAGCGCTGGCGCTTCACGCGCTTGCGCAGTTCGTGCAGGGCCGGGCCGTCGAGTTCGTCGAAGGCCCGGCAGCTCTCGGCGATGGCCTTGTGCCAGCCGCGCAGGCGCTGGCGCGCGAGGCGCTTCAGCGCGTCCGGCGCGGGGGCTTGCGGGTCGAGCGCGGCGCGCCAGGCGACCCAGGCCAGCAGCAGCCGCTGCGCGTCGGCGGCCCGCACGAGGGTGGCGGGGTCGGGCGCGTCGACCGCGGCGGGCAGGGCCAGCGCCGGCGCACCGGCGCGCGCCAGCTCGGCCGAGACGCCGCTGCCGAGCACATCGCGGTCGCGCGTGGCGCCCAGCGCGGCGAACAGCGCGCGCAGGCCATCGACCAGTTCGGCCGGCGGCTCCACCGCCCAGCCGCGGAAGGCGCGCAGCCCGCTGCGCAGCCGGCGGATGCCGACGCGCAGCTGGTGCACATGCTCGGCGCGCAGGGCCGGGTCGCCCTCGGCCAGGCCGATCGCATTGCGACCGATCTGGTCCAGGCATTCGTCCAGCACGGCGCCCAAGGCCGCCGTCGCGCCGGCATCCGCCGCATAGCCGGGCAACGCGGCCTTGCGCAGCGCCGGGTGGGGCGAGCCGGCCGCGAGGTGGAAGCCGCGCTCGGCCTTGTTGCGCGGGTCGAGCACGAGGCCGAAGCGGGCGCGCCAGCGCTCCGCCAGCGCCAGCATCGCGACGGCCGAGCCCGACACCAGCTCGAACTCCAGCTCGCAGAGCTTCTGCACCGCGCCGGCCGCCGTCAGCCGGCCCTCGTCCAGCGCGATGTCGACGACGGCGCCGCGCGTGCGCACGCGGCGCGTGAGGCGGCGCACCTGGGTCTGGAAGCGCACGCAGGCCTCCAGGCCGGCCTCGCGCGCCTCGGCAAGCAGCGCCAGCAGCTTGCGGCCGGGCTCGGTGTCGGCATGGGCGGCAGGGTCGGGGCTGGCATCGGGGCGCAGGACCTCGTGCTCGAAGCGTGCCAGCGCGCCGCCCCGCGCGGCCTTCAGCGCCTGCACCCAGCGCCCGCCCTCGCGGCGCATGCGCCAGGCCAGGCCGGCGCGGGCGAGGCGCAGGTCCGGCGTGTCGAGATAGGCCGAGGTCCGCCAGGCCCGCCGCGGCTGGCCGCGCGCCGCCAGCTCGGCCGCGAGCGCGGCGCGTGCGCCCGCGGGCACGAGGAACTTCAGCTCGATCTCGGTGTGAGCGTCCAAATCGGTTCCATGGCATTGCGCACCACCCGCAGCGGATGAAACGAATGCAGAAATGCAATCACAGAGGCATAGAGCCACAGAGGGCTGCGTTCTCCGCGTGTCCTCTGTGTCTCTGAGCCTCTGTGGTTGCCTTGGGGTTTCATTTCGGCATCTGATCCGCCTTGCGATCCGCCGCCACCTTGACGGCATGCGGCCGTTCGCCGATCAGCCTGGCATAGGGCTTCCAGTCCACGCCGGCGGCGGCCAGGAAATCTTCGCCGTAGATGGTCTTGGTGGCCAGGCCCACCAGCGGCAGGCTGACCCAGCCGGCGCAGTCGGCCATCGTGAACGTGTCGCCGGCCAGGTAGGGGCCGAACCTGGCCAGGCGCTTGAACGCGGCGATGTTCTCGGGCAGCAGGCGGGCCACGCGCTTCTTCGTGCCCTCGCTGACCTGGCCGCCGAAGAAGGCCTCGGGATACAGCTCGCGCGCGACCAGCTCAAGATGCAGCTCGACATAGGTGACCAGCTCGCGCACCTTGGCCGCCTGCCAGGCATCGGCGGGGATCAGCCGCGGCGCGTCGGGGTAGGCGGCTTCGAGGTAGTCGACGATGACCTGGCTCTCGCACAGCGCGCCCTGCGGCGTCTTGATGAAGGGCACCTTGCCCAGCGGCGAGCGGCTCAGGACGGCCTCGTCGTGCGAATGCGCCTTGGTGTATTCCTCGGCGAAGGGGATGCCCTTCTCCAGCAGGACCAGCTTGACCTTGTTGTAGTAGTTCGACAGCGGGAAGCCGCACAGCGTGATCATGGGTGTCTCCAGGGATGAAGCAGGCAGTCTATGCAGGGCGCAATGCCGGCCCTGGCGCGGTGGCGACAGTCATCGGCGACTGACCAGCACGATGCCCGCCGCCAGCGCCACCAGGGCGGCCACCAGCCGGGCGCTGACGCCCTCGCCCAGCAGCAGCGCGCCGGCCAGCAGCCCGAACAGCGGCGTGCTGAGCGTGAAGACGGCGAGCCTGGTGGCCGCGTAGTGGCGGATGAGCCAGAACCAGGCCAGATAGCTCGCGAAGGACACGATGACGGCCTGGAAGCCGAACAGGCCCAGCAGCCGCGGCGACCACTGCGTCGGCAGGGCCTCGCCGGCGAACGCGGCCGCGGCGCACAGGGCCAGCGCCGACACGCCGAGCTGGTAGAGCAGCGTCTTCTCGGCCGGCGCCGAGCCCAGCCGCGTCGCACGGATGGCCAGCGTCGTGCCGCCCCAGAGCAGGGCCGCGGCCACGCCCAGCGCGTCGCCCCACCACTGCAGCGAGCCCTGCGGCGCCGCGAAGCCCTCCGCGAACGCGAAGGCCACCGCGCCGAAGGCCAGCACCAGGCCGGCCCACTGGCGGCCGGACAGCTTCTCGCCCTGCGCGATCCACGGCATGCCCAGGGCCACGACGAAGGGCGACAGATAGATGAAGACGACCATGCGCGACGCGCTGGTGTATTGCAGGCCGACGAAGATGCAGGCGAACTCGGCCGCGAACAGCGCGCCGGCCAGCAGGCCGCCCCACAGGCTGCCGTCGCGCTCGAACAGGCGGATGCCGCGCCACAGCGACCACAGCCACACCAGCAGCCCCGCCACGGCCGAGCGCAGCCCGGCCTGCCACAGCGGCGTGATCTCGGTCAGCGCCGCCTTGGCGGCGACCTGGTTGATGCCCCACAGCAGGCAGCACAGCAGCAGCAGCGAGATGGCGCGGGGGTCGAGGTGCGAGTGACGGGTCATGCCCTCTATGCTGCCAGCATGTCCAAGGTGACCCTCATCGGCGGCGGCGTGATGGGCGCGGCGACCGCCTGCTTCCTGGCCCGCGACCACGGCGCGGACGTGACCGTCGTCGAGCGCGATCCCTCGTATGCGCGGGCATCCAGCTCGCTGTCGCTGAGCTCCATCCGCCAGCAGTTCTCGCAGCCGGCCAACATCGCGCTGTCACGCTGGAGCCTGGCCTTCCTGCGCCGCGCAGCGGACGAGCTCGCCGTGGCCGACGACAGGCCGGCGCTGGGCCTCGTCGAGCCCGGCTACCTCTACCTCGCGACCGCCGCGGGCGCGGCCGCGCTGCGCGGCCTGCATGCGCTGCAGCGCGCCGAGGGCGTGGACGTGGCGCTGCTGGACCCGGCCGCGCTGGCCGCGCGCTTCCCCTGGCTGGCGACGGACGACCTCGCGCTCGGCTCGCTGGGCCTCGGCGGCGAAGGCTGGTTCGACGGCCCGGCCCTGCACCGCGCCTTCCGCCGCAAGGCCAGCGCCTGCGGCGCGCGCTTCGTCACGGCGGACGCCGTCGGCTTCGACACCGCCGGCGAGCGCGTGAGCGCCGTGCGCTGCGCGGACGGCGCCCGCATCGGCGGCGACGCCTTCGCCATCACGGCCGGCGCCTGGAGCGCGCCGCTGGGCGAGGCGCTCGGCGTCGCGCTGCCCGTGCATGCGAAGAAGCGCGACGTCTTCGTGCTGGAGACGCCGGCCGCCCTGCCCGGCTGCCCGCTGGTCATCGACCCGAGCGGCTTCTGGTTCCGCTCCGAGGGCGCGCTGATCCTGGCCGGCGGCCCGCCACGCGGCGAGGATGTTGACGACGCGCCGCTGGACCGCATCGACCACGGCCTGTTCGACGAACGGCTCTGGCCCACGCTCGCGGCCCGCGTGCCGGCGCTGCAGGCGCTGCGCGTGCGCTCCGCCTGGGCCGGCTACTACGAGATGAACGCCTTCGACCACAACGGCCTGGCCGGCCGCCTGCCGGGCTGGGCCAATGCCTTCACGGCCTGCGGCTTCTCCGGCCACGGCATGCAGCAGGCGCCGGCGGTCGGCTGGTCGATGGCGAAGCTGCTGGCGGGCGAGGCAGCGCCCCTC
Source organism: Pelomonas aquatica (assembly GCF_026712205.1). GTDB lineage: Bacteria > Pseudomonadota > Gammaproteobacteria > Burkholderiales > Burkholderiaceae_C > Pelomonas > Pelomonas aquatica. The sequence continues at coordinate 55,797 of NZ_JAPPUW010000019.1, read as the reverse complement.
ATCCAGGCGCTGACGCCGCAGCGGCTGCTCGACGGCAGGCCGCTGCTCGAAGCCAATGTGATCTAGGCGCCTACGGCGCGCTGGCCGGCCTGGCCGCCGCCGGGTTCTCGACCTTCTCGACCTTGGGGTCGTCCCAGCTGCCGCTGATGTGGAACTCGCGCGTGTTGGCCGCGGCCACCGGGCGGCTCAGGATCAGCTGGGCCAGGAAGGCGCCCAGCGCGATGGCCGGGTTGATGGCCGCATAGGCCAGCGAGGCGCCGCCGGCCGACACCTCGGGCACGATGACGACGCGCAGCTTCTGCGTCTCGGCGGCGAGGTCGGTGCTGCCGTCCACCAGCACGGCGGCCTGCAGGCCGCGGATGCGGATGTTGTCGCTGCGGGCCACGCCGGCGGCGATCTTCACGTCGCCGGTCACGCCGTCGAAGGTGAAGCCCTCGGCGAAGACGTCGCGGAAGTCCAGCAGCAGCCGGCGCGGCAGGGACTGCAGGCTGAGCACGCCCAGCAGCCGGCCGACGCCGGGCTCGGCCTTCAGGAAGGTGCCGGTGTCGAGCTGGATGTTCAGCGCGCCGGCCATGCTGGGGTAGTGGGGCGCCAGCGGAGAGCCGTCCCAGCCGATCTGGCCGGCCATCACGCCCTTGCCGCCGCGCAACACGGGGCTGTCCTTCTGGCCCTGGCCCAGGCGCTCCAGCAGCTTGCCGGCGTCGGCGATGTCGAGCTTCCAGTCGAGCTGGGTGCGGCGGCGGCCGTCGCCGCCCTTGATGGCGGTCCACAGCCCGCTGGCGTTCAGCGTCGCGTCGGGCGACTGGATCAGCAGCCTGTCCAGCTTCCAGTCGCGCGCGGCGGCCGGCGCCTGGGCCAGCACCTCCAGCCGGCCCAGGCGCTTGCCGCGCAGCTCGAAGTCGTCGACCTCGATGTCCAGCGACGGCAGCGGGCTGCTGCTGGCCGCGGCCTTGCCCGGGTCGATCAGCTCGCTGAAGGAGTCGGCCTCGGCGCGCGGCAGCGACAGCCGCGTGAGCCGCGCCTGCACGGCGTCGACGCTGCCTCTACCCAGGTTAACGCCGCGCAGCTCGATGCGGCCGGCCAGCTGCTCGGCGTCGAGGTTGAGGCGCCAGGCCGCGCCGTCGCGCGCGACCTGGGCGTTGACACGGCCGAGCTGGCGCCCGCCGACCTTGAGCGCCTGGCTGCGCAGCGCGACCTGGCTGGGCAGCAGGCCGGCGGCGTCGCCGTCGTCACCACCCGCGCCGCTGCCGCCGCCCAGCGCGCCCAGGCGCTGCTGCCAGGCGTCCAGGTCCAGCGCGGCGACACTGGCCTGCAGCAGCACGCCGCTGGCCGGCAGCGCGGGCAGCCGGTCCTGCACGGCCAGCGCGCCGCGCAGCACATGCGAGCCGGCGCCGGCGATGTCGCGCTGCAGCTGGGCCTGCAGCAGCGGCGCCGCGCCGGCGCCGAGCTCCAGCCGGATCTCGTCGCGGCCCGCGGTGGTGGGCGTCATCAGCAGGCGCAGCGGCAGTGCGGCGTCGGCCTCCTTGCGGGCCGGCGCCGGCAGGTCCAGGCCCAGGCCCTGCAGGCTGCTGGCCACACTGAGTTCGCTCTGGCCGTCCTTGCCGACGGCGAGCTGGAAGCGGTAGGCGGCCTGGCCGCTGGCGGCCTGGGCCAGCCGCGCGACGGCACCCAGCTCGGGCGCGCGGCGCAGGCCCTCGGCCGTGGCCTGGCCCTGCACCGCGAAGCGCAGGCTGCCGTCGCGCTGCGTGCCGCCGTCGATGCCGGCGTCGCCGCCGAGCAGGCGGGCCGTCATGCCGGTGAGCTGCAGGCCCTTGCGGTCGAAGTCGATGCGCCCGCGCGCGCCGGCCAGCGCCGGCAGCTCGGGGCGCAGCTTCAGGTCCACGCCGCCGAGCTGCAGCTGGCCCTTGAGCGTCGTCTGGTTCACGTCGTCCAGCGGGATGGCTATGCCCAGCTTCAGCCCGGCCGGGCCCTGGGCCGTGGCCGTCGTGAGGGCGTGGCCCAGCCATTCGTCCAGCGGCGAGCCGCGCACGAAGCGCAGCAGGTCGGCGCCGGCACCGCGGCCGGTGCCGTCCAGGGCCAGCACGCGACCGTGGTGCAGATCCTTGATGCCGCCATTCACGCCGGCCAGCTCGTAGCCCAGCACCTTGGCATGGCCGTTGCGGATCTGCATGCCGGCGCGCTCGAAGACGAGCTCGGCGTCCACGCCCTCCATCGCCGGCCAGTTCGCGCCCACGTCGCTGGGCGGCACATAGGCCAGCAGCACGCCCTGGGCCTGGGTGGCCACGCGGAAGACGCCGCTGGCGCGCGGGCCGTCGAACGGGAAGTCGTTGAGCTCGCCCTTCAGGCGCACGCTGATGTTGCGTGCCTCGCCGCCCAGCACCGCCCGCGAGACATAGCTGCGCGTGGCGGGCAGGCTCAGCGGGATGTAGCGGGCGATGCGGGTGGCCTCGGCGCGCTGGGCGCGGCCGCTGAGGTCAAGGTAGCCGGGCGTCGCCGCGCCGGCCGCGCGCCGCCACAGCAGCTCGAAGTCGCCGCTCAGGTCGGGCGTCTGCAGCTGCAGGTCGCGCAGGCGCAGCTCGACCTCGCCGCCCGGCCTGGCGCCGGGTGCGGGCAGCTTCCAGCTCATCTGCGTGGCGAGCCGGGTGATGGGCAGCACCGGCTCCTCGAACAGGCCCGGCAGCTCGACCTCGCCCTGGTGCACCGCGAGGCGGGCGCTGCCGCCGCGCTCGCTGGCGTCGAGTTCCAGGCTGGCGCCGCGCAGGCCGGGACGGCCGAGCTGGTCCGGCTGGCTGGCGGCCTTGGCCGCGATGGCCAGGCCGTCGAGCTGGGCCTTGACGCGATAGCTCTGCGGCGCGTCCAGCGGACCCTGCCACTGGCCGGCGAGGGCGGTCAGTACGCCGTGGGGGTCGAGCTCGGCCAGCAGCTGGTGGGCGCGCTCGCCGAGCGGCAGGCGCTGCGCGATCTGCGCCATCAGCGCGAAGTCCAGGCGCTGCGCGTTGACCTCGCCGCCCAGCACGGCGTCGCCCTTGCCGAGCTGCAGGCTGACGCCCCAGTCCGAACGCGGCCAGGCGATGCCGCTGCCATTGGGGTCCGTGCTGACGAAGCCGAGCTGCCGGGCCTGCAGGCTCAGGCGGTCCTTGGCGCGGGCCAGGTCCAGCCGGCCTTCGATGTGGTCCAGGTTCAGCTCGGGCGCGGATTCGAGCAGCCTCAGCCGCACCGAGCGCAGCGCCAGGTCCAGCGTCGCGCCGGTGGGCTGGCCGTCCCTCAGCTCGGCCCAGGCGCGCACGGCGCCGTCGCCCTCGCCGAGCTGGAAGGGCAGGTCGACGTGGCGGCGCAGCTGGCTCAGGTCGGCGCGCGGCAGGTCGGCGTAGAGCTGGCCGCTCCAGTGCTGGAACTCGCCGGGCCGCTTCAGCAGGCTCTGCGTGAAGCGCCCGCGCAGCGTGAAGCGCTCACCCCAGTCCCGGGGCGGCGTGGCGTCCAGGCGCAGCGCGTGGCGGCGCAGGCCGTTGCGCAGGATGAAGTTCAGCTCCGACAGCTCCAGCGGCCGGGCGTCGGCGCGCTTCTCGTCCACCCAGCGCACGCGGCCGTGCACGATGGCGAGCTCGGGCTGGCTGAACAGCCAGTCCAGGCCGGCCTCGGTGGTGCCGGTGTCGGCATGCTCCGCCGCGTCCAGGCCCATGCCGCCGATGAAGATGCGGCCCTGGGCGTCGCGGCGGATGGTCAGCTCCGGCGCGTCGATGAGAAGCTGGGAGAAGCGCGGCTCCAGCGCGATCAGCGACTGGGCCGACAGCACGGCCGCCACGCGCGGCAGCTGCAGCGCCGGGCGGCCGGCGGCGTCCAGCACGCGCACCTCGCCCAGCTCCATGCGCGGCATCCAGCCGCCCGATTCGACCGTGATGCGGCCGATGCGCAGCTCTACCCCCAGAGCCTTTGAGGCTTCCTTTTCCAGCCAGGGGCGCCAGTCATTGGCGTGCGGGAGAATGGCCCAGTGCAACACGCTCCAGGCCACCACCCCCACCGCCCACAGCAGGGCCAGCAGCAGCAGCAGCCAACGCAGGCCGTGCCAGCACAGGCGCAGGGGCCAGCCGGCGGCGCGGGAGCAGTGATGGAGGGCGGCCGAGAAGAAGTCAGACACGTTGTCTTTGGGCACGCTGAAAACCGGCCGGCAGGCAATCTAGCACAGGGTCATGAGCGCACTGTTTCCCGTCGTTGCTGAACACAGCCGCTATGTGCAGCGCGTGCGCCGCCGCTACGGCGCCGAGCTGGCGCTGCTGCCGCCCGGCCTGCCCGACCGCGCCGCCGTCGCGGCGCTGATCGACACGCTGGCCGCGGACCGACCGCTGGCCAGCACGCTGCGCGTGGCCCGCCATCTGGTGCTGGAGCGGCTGGCGGTGCTGGACATCGAGCAGGGCGCCAGCGTGACCGATGTCACGCTGGCGATGACCCATCTGGCCGAGGTCACGCTGGACATCGCGCTGCGCGCGGCCCGCGCCGAGCTGGACGCGATCCACGGCGAGCCGCGCACGGCCGACGGCCAGGACATCGCGTTCTGGGTGCTGGGCATGGGCAAGCTTGGCGCGCGCGAGCTCAATGTGTCGTCCGACATCGACCTCATCTACGTCTACGAGGACGATGGCGCCACGCACGGCTCGCGGCCGGTCACGGCGCACGAATATTTTTCGTCCGTCGCCAGGCGGCTCTACGCGCTGATCGGCGACGTGACCGACGACGGCCAGGTCTTCCGCGTCGACCTGGCGCTGCGGCCCAACGGCAAGAGCGGCCCGCCGGTCGTCAGCCTGGCCATGCTGGAGGAATACTTCTTCGTGCAGGGCCGCGAGTGGGAGCGCTTCGCGTGGCTGAAGAGCCGCGCCGTCGCGCCGCTGTCGGGCCCCGGCGCGCCGGGCGACCCGCGCACGCTGCAGCTGCGCCACCTCGTCACGCCCTTCGTCTACCGGCGCTATCTGGACTACGGCGTCTTCGAGAGCCTGCGCCAGCTGCACGGCAAGATCCGCAGCGAGGCCAAGGCCCGCGCGGCCGGCCGGCCCGAGCGCGCCAACGACGTGAAGCTGTCGCGCGGCGGCATCCGCGAGATCGAGTTCATCGTGCAGCTGCTGCAGGTCGTGCGCGGCGGCCAGTTCCCCGAGATCCGCACCCGCTCCACCGTCAAGGCCCTGGCCCAGCTCGCGGCCGGCGGGCTGATGAAGCCCGACACGGCGCAGCGCCTGGCCGACGCCTATGTCTTCCTGCGCCGCGTCGAGCACCGCATCCAGTTCCTGGATGACCAGCAGACCCATTGCCTGCCGCAGGCCGACGCCGACCTGGCCTGGATCGCCGCGTCGCTGGGCATGCAGTGCAGCCGCGAGGCCTGCGAGCTGTTCGAAAAACTCGGCGAGGTGCGCGAGCTTGTCGCCACCGAATTCGACGCGCTGCTGCACGGCACGCCCCAGCAGTCCGGCGGCTGCAGAGGTGGCCAGTGCGGCGGGCCGAAGCCGGCCGTCGACGGCGAGGATTTCCTGAACGGGCTGCCGCCGCAGCTGGCCGCGGCCGTGCGCGCGCTGGCCGAGACGCCGCGCGTGCAGGGCCTGCGCGAGGAATCGCGCCAGCGCCTGGCCAAGCTCTTCCACCGCGCCGCCCAGGCCGTGACGGCCGGCGAGTGCTCGCTGGACGCCGCGCTGCGCTTCGTCGACTGGGTCGAGCCGCTGCTGCGCCGCGAGAGCTATCTCGCGCTGCTCGTCGAGCGCCCCGCCGTGCAGCAGCGCCTGCTGCGCCTGCTGGACCTGGCGCGCTGGCCGATGCGCTATCTGATGCAGCACCCCGGCGTCATCGACGAGCTGGCCGACCCGCTGCTGCTGACGGCCCGCTTCGACCGCGCGGCCTTCATCGCCGACCTGCAGGATCGCGAACGCGGCTGGGCGCGCAGCGGCGAGGCCGACGAGGAGGCGCTGCTGGACACGCTGCGCCGCGCCCACCATGCCGAGGTCTTCCGCACGCTGGTGCGCGACGTCGAGGGCCGCATCACGGTCGAGCAGGTGGCCGACGACCTGAGCCTGCTGGCCGACGCCGTGCTGCAGGTCGCCATCCAGTGGGCCTGGGCCCGCTTCGGCAAGGCCCACCGCGCCGAGCCGCGCCTGGCCGTCATCGCCTACGGCAAGCTGGGCGGCAAGGAGCTGGGCTATGGCGGCGACCTGGACGTCGTCTTTGTCTTCGACGACGAGGACGAGAACGCGGCCGAGATCTACGGCGCCTTCGTGCGCCGCCTCATCACCTGGCTGACGCTGCGCACCGCGGCCGGCGAGCTTTTCGACATCGACACCGCGCTGCGGCCCAACGGCAACTCGGGCCTGCTGGTCACGTCGCTGGCCCACTTCGAGGCCTACCAGACCGGCCGGGGCAGCAACACCGCCTGGACCTGGGAGCACCAAGCCATCACGCGGGCGCGCTTCTGCGCGGGCGACGCCGACCTGGCCGAGCACTGCGAGGCCGTGCGCCGCCAGGTGCTGACGGCGCCGCGCGACGCCGAGGCCCTCGGGCGCGAGGTGCGGGCCATGCGCGAGAAGGTGCGCGCCGCGCGGCCGGTGCGCGAGGGCCTCTTCGACGTGAAGCACAGCGAGGGCGGCATGATGGACGCCGAGTTCGCGCTGCAGACCCTGGTGCTGGCCAATGGCGCCGACCACCCCGAGCTGCTGGACAACCTCGGCAATATCGCGCTGCTGCAGCGCTGCGAGGCCGTCGGCCTGCTGCCGGCCGGCGTGGGCGTCGGCGCGGCCAATGCCTACCGCGAGCTGCGCCGCGTGCAGCACAAGGCCAGGCTGGACGAGCAGTCCACCGCGCTGGACGAGCAGGCCGCCGCGCCGCTGGCCCCGCACCGCGACGCCGTGCGCGCGCTGTGGCGGGCCGTGTTCGCTTGATCTGCGGCGGTCGCGTTCAGCGCAGCGCCAGCACGATGGTCAGCTGGTTCTCGCCGCCGACGCGCTGGTAGGCCAGCGCGCTGGCATAACGCCGCAGCAGATGGATGCCCAGGCCACCCGGCCTGGCCTCGTCCAGGCTGGCCGGCTTGACCGGCGCGGGGCGCGACAGCGGGTCGAAGGCGATGCCCCGGTCGGCCAGCCGCAGCACCAGCGCGTCGTCGGCCACCCAGGCCTGCAGGGCCACCGACGCGGGCTCGACCGCGGCCGGGTGGGCATGCAGGATCTGGTTCATCAGCAGCTCCTCCAGCACCACGTCCAGCCCGAAGCTGGCCCGGGCCGAGGGCTGGTGGGGCGCCAGCAGCCGCTGCAGCGCCTCGTGGGCGACCGCGCAGGAGGCCAGCTCGCAGCGCAGCAGCAGCGACAGCGCGGGCGGGCCGGGCGGCAGCCCGGCGGCGGTGGCGCCCCGCGTCGTCATTGGCAATGGCGATTCAGTCGGTGGCCAGCAGCGCGCGGGCCTGGGCCTGGTCGGCCACGACCGGGATGATCTGGTCGATGGCCACATGCTCCAGCACCTCGTGCACCAGCGGCTGGGCGCCGAACAGCACCATGCGGGCGCCCTTGGCCTTCAGCGAGCGCGCCGCGGTGATCAGCATGCGGATGCCCAGCGAGGCCAGGAAGTCCACGGCGCTCAGGTCCACCAGCAGGTCGTGGCCGGGCGCCACGGCGACGGCATTGAGCCTGACCTCGATGCGGTCCACGGCGACCGCGTCCAGCCGGCCCTGCAGGCGCAGGCAGTTGACGGTGGGGTCCAGCGTTGTGACTTCGATTTCCATGGGCAGGCCTCGCGAGATCAATCTTTCCTTCTAACCGGGCCGCACTACAGGAATGTGACGGCCAACAGCGAGAAGTCGTCGTCCAGCGGGCCCGGCCGGGCCTGCTCCAGCACGGCGCGCTGCAGCCAGTGGGCGGGTGCCCCGTCGCCCGGCGGCACGCGGCCCAGCCAGGGCAGCAGGTCGGCCAGCGCCCAGGCGCTGCCGTCGCGGGCATGCAGCTCGAACACGCCGTCGCTGAACAGGAAGAGCCGCGCGCCCGCCGGCACCTCGGCCACGGCCGCCACGTAGCCGGCATCGGGCATCGCGCCGATGATGAGGCTGCGCGTCCGCAGCGACGCCAGCGCGGCCGCGCCGGGCGCCTCCAGGAAGGCCGGGTGGTGACCGCCGGAGGCATAGCGCAGCCGGCGGTCGCGGCGGTCGAACACGCCGTACCAGATCGAGAACACCAGGCCGTCGTGGGCGTCCATCTGGAACATCGCGTTCAGCTGCCGCAGCACCTGGGCCGGGTCGGCGAAGTCGGTGCCGGGCAGCACGCGCTGGCGCAGCACGTTCATGACCGACACGCTGTGCATGGCCGCGCCGGCGCCATGGCCGGACACGTCGATCAGGTAGCAGGCGAAGCGGTGCTCGTCCAGCATGAAGTGGCCGAAGGCATCGCCGCCGAGCGCGGTGGACGGCTGGAAGCACCAGTCGGTCAGGATGGCGCCCTGCAGCAGCCGCACGGGCAGCAGCGACTGCACATAGCGGCCGGCCTTCTCCAGGTCGTGGGCCAGTTCCTCCGCATGGGCCACCTCGGCCGGCGTGCGGAACTCGTGCACGAACACCTGGCGGCCCAGCTGCAGGCGCATGCCCTGCGTCAGCCGCACGCTGCCCTGCACGCGCCGGCCGTTGACGAAGGTGCCGTTGGTGGAGCCCAGGTCGGTCACCAGCGCATCGCCGACCGAGCCGCGCGCCACCACCTCGCAATGCAGGCCCGACACCTCGCCATCGGACAGCAGCACCTCCGCCGGCGCGCGCCGGCCCAGGCGCAGCGGCTGGCGGCCGAACAGGATGCGCCGCCCGGGCTCGCTGCCATCCAGCTGCACCAGATAGTGCTCGCGCGCGTCGCCCGCCGGCGGGCGGGGCCGGGCCACCGTCTTCATGATGGTGGTGCGGTCGTCGGGCGCGAATTCGGTGTCGCCGGGGAGGTCGCTCATGGGCCGGGGTGGGACGGTGTTCACGAAAGCGCCGAACCGGCCGGCCCCGCGCAAAGGCGAGAGCGTACCCGCGCCGCGCCGGCCCGGGGAGGCCGATGCCAAACTGCCACCCTCGACAACCCAGTCCCACCGATGACACGCCCTTTCCGCTGGCCGGCCCTGTGCGCCGCGCTTGCCGCCCTGGCCCTGCTGGCCTGGCCGCTGCCCCGCGAATGGCTCGACTGGCAGCCCGCGCTGGTCGCGGCCCAGCCCTGGCGCGCCGTCACGGCCGCCTTCGTGCACTGGACGCCCCTCCACCTGGGCGCCAACCTGGCGGGCTGCGCCGTCATCGCGCTGCTGGGCTGGCGCGCCGCGCTCGGCGGGCGGGCGGTCGCGGCCGGCCTCGTCGCGCTGCCGCTGACCCAGCTCGGCCTGCTGCTGCGGCCCGAGTTGCTGCACTATGCCGGCCTGTCCGGCGTGCTGCATGCGCTGGTCGCCATCGCGGCGCCGACGCTGCTGATGCGCGGCGGCCGCGAACGCTGGATCGGTGCCGGCATCCTGGTCGGCCTCGCCGCCAAGCTCGTGCTCGAACACCCGCTCGGCCCGGTGCTGCGCGCGACACCCGATTTCGACTTCCCGGTCGCGCCCTTCGCCCATCTGAGCGGCGCGCTGTCGGGCGCCATCGCCTGGGCGCTGACAATGTGCGCCCTCGAAAGACCAACCAGGAGCCCGCATGGGACGTGAAGCCCTTTGCACCGCCCGCGTCGGGCAGGAAACCGCCGAGGCCACCGCCCTGCTCGAATCGACCGCCATCGTGCTGCGCGGCGCGCTCAGGCGCCGCTGGGCCGTCGCCGCGCTGCAGAAGCTGCGCCTGGACGGCGAGGCGCTGTGCTTCGACGCGGACGGCGAGGCCGTCGCCCTTGAGCTGGGCGCGAAGGAGGGCGAGCGCTGGCTGAAGAAGCTGCAGACCCCGCCGCCCACGCTGGCCGCCAGGCTCGGCGTCAGCGCCGCGAACCCGGCGCTGCTGATCGGCCCCACCGTCGGCACGCTGGACCCGGCCCTCGCCGAGGCGCTGTCCCAGGGGCTGACGGGCAATGTCAAGACGGCGCGCATGCTGGTGGCCGTCATCAGCAAGCCGGGCGAGCTGGAGCGCATGGCCGAGTTCCACGCGACGATGATCTGCAAGACCGTCTGGGTCGTGCATGCCAAGGGCCCGGGCGCATTCCCGTCGGAGGCCGAGGTGCGCACGGCGATGCGCGGCTGGGGCTATGTGGACAACAAGAGCAGCGTGGTGTCGGACGCGCTGACGGCGACGCGCTACGTCAGGCGCTAGCTGCCCCGGTTCGGGCAGTCCGCCTTCACGCAGCTGGCGTAGAGCGCCAGCGAGTGCTCCTGCAGCTGGAAGCCGCGCTCGCGCGCGATCGCATGCTGGCGCTCCTCGATGCCGGCGTCGAAGAACTCCTCGACCTTGCCGCAGGTCAGGCAGACGAGGTGGTCGTGGTGGCGGCCCTCGTTGAGCTCGTAGACGGCCTTGCCGGTCTCGAAATGGTTGCGGCTCAGCAGGCCGGCCTGCTCGAACTGCTGCAGCACGCGGTAGACCGTCGCCAGGCCGATGTCGGCACCCTCGCCGAGCAGGGCCTTGTAGACATCCTCGGCCGTCATGTGGCGCTGCTCGGCGCGCTGGAAGATCTCGAGGATCTTGATGCGCGGCAACGTCGCCTTGAGGCCGCTGTTCTTGATGTCGCTGGTCTGGTTCTTGGCGGAGGAGCTGGGCATGGCGGGGTGCGCGAGGGGCCGGGATGGGCCCCGCTAGAATCCGCGCGATCATAGCCAGCCGGGCCTCCGGCGGGTGTTTCAAGTCCCTTCTGCCAGCCGCCCATGCGCCCCCTGCCTGCCTCCCTCCCCCTGCTCGCGTCGCTCGCGCTGCTTGGCGGCTGCTCCTATCTGCCCACCTGGGATTCCCTGCCCTCCGTCACCGGCGACAAGGTGCTGGGCGTGCTGACGCCCTACCGCGTCGAGGTCGTGCAGGGCAATGTGCTGACCAAGGAGATGGTCGCCCGCGTGAAGCCCGGCATGCCCAAGGCCCAGGTGCGCGACCTGCTCGGCTCGCCGCTGCTGGCCGACGTCTTCCACGAGGCGCGCTGGGACTATGTCTTCACGATCCGCCGCCAGGGTGCGCCGGCGCAGCGGCGCCTCGTCGTCGCGAGCTTCGACGGCGACAAGCTGAAGACGCTGGAAGTGCCCGACGACCTGCCGACCGAGAACGAATTCGTCGCCTCCGTCAACACCTTCAAGCCCGGCAAGAAGGAGCCCAAGCTGGCGCTGAGCCAGGCCGAGCGCGACGCGCTGCCGCCGCCCAAGCCGAGCGCCGAGGCCGCGCCGACCGCCGCCGCCGAAGGCCCGGCCCCGGGGCGGGTCTACCCGCCGCTGGACGCCCTGCCGGCCAGGGCGGGCTCGTGATGCTGAAGGTCGCCGTGATGGGCGCCTCCGGGCGCATGGGCAGGATGCTGATCGAGGCCTTTCAGGCCGCCGACGACTGCAGGCTGCACGTCACGCTGGACAAGGGCGACGAAGTCCGCGCGGGCCTGGCCGGCGCCGACGTGATGATCGACTTCACCCGCCCCGAGGCGACGCTGGCCCACCTGGCCGCCTGCGCCGATCTGGGCGTGAAGGCCGTCATCGGCACGACCGGCTTCGATGCCGCGCAGAAGGCCGAGATCGCCAGGCTCGCCGAGCGCACGGCCATCGTCTTCGCGCCGAATATGAGCGTCGGCGTCAACGTCGTGCTGAAGCTGCTCGACATGGCCGCCCGCGCGATGCACGAGGGCTTCGACATCGAGATCGTCGAGGCCCACCACCGCAACAAGGTCGACGCGCCCAGCGGTACCGCGCTGCAGATGGGCCAGGTCGTCGCCAATGCGCTGGGCCGCGACCTCAAGGCCTGCGCCGTCTACGGCCGCGAGGGCGTCACCGGCATGCGCGACCCGTCCACCATCGGCTTCGCCACCGTGCGCGGCGGCGACATCATCGGCGACCACACCGTGCTGTTCGCCGGCACCGGCGAGCGCATCGAGATCAGCCACAAGGCCAGCAGCCGCGCCATCTACGCCCAGGGCAGCCTGCGCGCGGCGCGCTTCCTGGCGGGCAAGGCGACAGGCCTGTTCGGCATGGCCGACGTGCTGGGTTTCGCCTGAGCATGGGTGGCTTCGCGGACTTCTGGGCCCAGAGCGACCTGGTCGGCCGCGCCGTGGCGCTGCTGCTGCTAGCCATGTCGGTCAGCGCCTGGGCGCTGATCCTGTGGAAAACCTGGCTGCTGCGCCGCGCCCGCCGCGGCCTGGTCCGCGCGGTGCCGGCCTTCTGGTCTGCGGCCGGCGTGGCCGAGGGCCGCGGCGCGCTGCAGAGCTTCGACACCGAGGCGCTGCTGCTGCCGCTGCTCGACGCCGCGACGGCCGAGACGCAGGCCGCGACGCTGGCGGCCGCCGGCCGGCGCGAGTCCCGCCTGACCCGCCGCCTGCGCGACGCGCTGCACGCGGTGCTCGCGAGGCTGCAGTTCGGCCAGGTGCTGCTGGCCTCCATCGGCGCGACGGCGCCCTTCGTCGGCCTGTTCGGCACCGTCTGGGGCATCTACCACGCGCTGGTCGGCATCTCGGCGGCCGGCAACATCACGATCGAGAAGATCTCCGGCCCGGTCGGCGAGGCGCTGATCATGACGGCCGCCGGCCTGGCAGTGGCGATCCCTGCCGTGCTGGCCTACAACGTCTTCGGCAAGCTCGTCGCGGCCAGCGAGGCCGACCTCGAAGGCTTTGCGCACGACCTGCGCGAGCTGCTGGACCACGAATGAGACATCCAGTGTCAACCCCCGCCAGAAGAAGTGGCTTTGAGGGCGGACAGATGAAGGCTGGCGTCGTAAGTCTTGCGATCGGTCCAGGCGCGCCAGAGCACGCGCAACCAGGCCCGGGCAAGGATACGGATGGCATGGGGATGATCGCAGCCTCGTTGTCGAGCTGCTGCGTACAAGCCGCGAGCCCAGAGATTGGTGTGGCGCGAGTTGTCGGCCATGCAGGTGATGGCTTTGCGCAGCCGATGATTGCAGGCCCAGCGAAAGCTCACGCAGCGGGTCTTGCCCGATTGATAGGTGACAGGCACGACGCCAGCCTCGGCGGCGAGTCGGTCATCGCTGGGGAATCGCTCACGGACATCACCCAGTTCGGCCAGGATCTGAGCGGCGCAGATGTGTCCGGCCCGAGGGAAGGACATGATGATTTGTCCGTCGGGAAGCGATTCGATGAAACGCTCGATGCGATGAGTCAAAGCGGCGATCTGTTCGACCAAGGGTGTCAAGACGTCGACCAGCGAGAGCACCACGTCGGCCATGGCCTGGGCCGTCAATGCAGGGGCCATGCCGCGCGCGGCGGCCTGCAGTCGCCCGAGGAGTTCGGCAGGGCTGCGGCGGCCGCTGTAGTGCTGGGCACGACAGAAGCGCTGCAGGCGAGATTCGTTCAGGCCGGCGGCCGAAGCTGGCGATGGATAGCGTTTGAGGAACGCCAAGCCGATGGGCGAGTCCACGGCTGCAAAGATGCGGGCGCCGCCAGGCCAGAAGGCGTCGAGTGTGGAGTGCAATTGATTGGCCAGAGCGATGCGAGTGGCCACCAGATCATCGCGAGCGCGCACCAAGGCACGCAGAGCGCGGATGGAGTCCGACTGTGGGGACAGCGCGGACCAGCGATGTCCATCGGTGCGCAGCAGATCGGCAAGCAGATAAGCATCCGAGGCGTCGCTCTTGGCGCCGTGACTGCGGTAACGCGGACGGCTGGCCTTGACGGCATTGGGATGGATCGCAAAGACCTGATGAGCGGCCTCGACCAGCGCATCGACGATCAGGCCCGAGGGACGCTCGATGGCGATGCGCAAGTTCGCGCCGTAGCGGGCAAGGCGGTGTGCCAGCGCAGCCAGGCCATCGTGGTCGTGGCTGACCTCGAAGCGTTCCAGGACCTGGCCGGCGGTGTCGATGATGCACACCGCATGCGTTTGCGTGGCCCAGTCCAATCCGCAAAAGACTTGAGTACTCATAGACAGACTCCTTGGAGTTGCGGTATGACTGCCCGTGTCGGAAGGCCCGGCGGGGAGCTCATTGATTGGCGCTCCGGCGGTGAAGGCTTGGCGCTACATCCAGTGGCCCGTCACGGCCTTCCGGCACCCCATGGGCTGCAGGTCTCATACGGGCCTTCGCGAGGCCAGCGCCGCAGGCAGTCACCATGGGGGCACGGAAGTCAGTTCCTACCCTCGGTCCACCTCCTCGTCGATGTCAACAAGCAGGAGGTTGCCCAATGAGCGCCGAGCGCTGGGCCGCTCCCGAGCCGGCGCACGTCCCCTCGGGGGACCGACCGGCGTACTCGCCGGGCGAGGGGCCGACACAACCCCTGCTCGAACTCCGCGGCGTCCACACCCATGTCGGGGCGTATCACATCCTGCACGGCGTGGACCTCGAAGTGCCGGCCGGGCAGGTGACGATGCTGCTGGGCCGCAACGGCGCCGGCAAGACGAGCACGCTGCGCACGCTGATGGGGTTGTGGACGGCCAGTGCCGGCACCGTGAGCTTCAAGGGCGAGGACATCACCAAGCACGCCACGCCCGACATCGCCGCGCGCGGCATCGCCTATGTGCCCGAGACCATGGGCATCTTCGGCGAGCTCAGCGTGGCGGAGAACCTGCTGCTGGCGGCGCGCTCGGCGCGGCGCCTGGCGGACCTGGATGCGAAACGGCTGGCGTGGCTGTTCGGCCTGTTCCCGGCGTTGAAGACCTTCTGGGCGCATCCGGCGGGCAAGCTGAGCGGCGGGCAGAAGCAGATGCTGGCGATTGCACGCGCGCTGATCGAGCCGCGCGAGTTGTTGGTCATCGACGAGCCCAGCAAGGGCCTGGCGCCGGCCATCGTGGCCAACATGATCGCGGCGCTGCGCGAGCTGAAGGGCACGGCGACGACGGTGCTGCTGGTGGAGCAGAACTTCCGCGTGGCGACGGAACTGGGCGACCGGGTGGCCGTCATGGACGACGGTCGGATCGTGCATCACGGCGCGATGCGCGAGTTGATCGAGGACTCGGCCCTGCAGCAGAGGTTGCTGGGGTTGTCGTTGGCGGCGCATCAATGAACATGAAGCTCGACCCCAAACCCCTCACCCTGCTGGCCGCCCTCATGCTGCTCGCGCTGCCGCTGACCGGCAGCCCCAGCACCTGGGCCAACCTGACCCTGGCCGGCCTCGCGATGGGCCTCATCGTCTTCGTCATCGCCTCCGGCCTGACGCTGGTCTTCGGCCTGATGGACGTGCTGAACTTCGGCCACGGCGTCTTCATCGCGCTCGGCGCCTTCATGGCCACCACCGTGCTGGCCGCCCTCGCTCCCTGGGCCGGCAGCAACAGCGTCGCCGCCAACCTCGCGGCCCTCGCCGCCGCCTGCGCCGCCGGCATGGCCGTCTCCGCCGCCGTCGGCGTCGTGTTCGAGCGCGTGCTGGTGCGCCCCGTCTACGGCCAGCACCTGAAGCAGATCCTCATCACGATGGGCGGCATGATCATCGGCGAGGAACTCATCAAGGCGAGCTGGGGCGCCCAGCTCATCCCTCTGCCCATGCCGGAGACGCTGCGCGGCATCTTCCTGATCGGTGACGTCGCCGTCGAGAAGTTCCGCCTGCTGGCCTGCGTCATCGGCCTGGCCGTCCTCGTCGCGCTGCTGGGGGTGCTGAACCGCACCAAGATCGGCCTGCTGATCCGCGCCGGCGTGCAGGACCGCGAGATGGTCGAGGCGCTGGGCTACCGCATCCGGCGCCTCTTCGTCGGCGTCTTCGTCGCCGGCTCCGCACTCGCGGGCCTGGGCGGCGTGCTGTGGGGCCTGGTGCAGCAGGGCGTCACGCCGCAAATCGGCGGCCAAGTCAACCTGCTGCTCTTCATCGTCATCATCATCGGCGGCCTGGGCTCGACGCTGGGCTGCCTGGTCGGCGCGCTGCTCGTCGGGCTGATGGCCAACTACGCCGGCTTCCTCGCGCCCAAGGCGGCGCTGTTCTCCAACATAGGGCTGATGGTCGCCGTGCTGCTGTGGCGCCCGCAGGGCCTCTACCCGGTGGGGGCCAAATGATCCGCGCACTGCTCTCCCACGACCTGCCGCGCAGCCGCATCCTCGGCGCGCTGCTCATCGCCTGCTTCGTCGGCCTGCTCGGCGCGCCCTTCATCTTCCCGGGCACGCAGGCGCTCAATGTCGCGGCCAAGATCCTGGTCTTCATCCTGCTCGTCGCCAGCTACGACCTGCTGCTGGGCTACACCGGCATCGTCAGCTTTGCGCACACGATGTTCGTCGGCATCGGCGCCTATGGCATCGCGATCGCGGCAACCAGGCTGGGCCCGGACTGGAGCTCGCTGGCCATCGGCTTCGCCGCCGCGCTGGCGCTGAGCGCCGCGCTGGCGCTGGCGATGGGCCTGGCCAGCCTGCGCGTGAAGGCCATCTTCTTTGCGATGATCACGCTGGCCGTCGCGTCGGCCTTCATGACGCTGGCGTCGCAGCTGAGCGACTTCACCGGCGGCGAGGACGGGCTGAACTTCCAGCTGCCTGAAGCGCTTCGGCCGTCCACCGAATTCATGGAGGAGCCGGTGCTGGGCGTCACGCTCGACGGCCGGCTGCTGACCTACTACCTGCTGTTCGTCGCCGTCGCGGCCCTGGTCGCGCTGCTGCTGCGCATCGTCAATTCGCCCTTCGGCCGCGTGCTGCAGGCCATCCGCGAGAACGAGTTCCGCGCCGAGGCCATCGGCTACCGGCCCGTCGTCTACCGTACCGGCGCCAACATCATCGCGGCCCTGCTGGCCTGCTGCGGCGGCGCGCTGCTGGCGCTGTGGCTGCGCTACACGGGGCCCGAGACGGCCATGAGCATGGAGATCATGCTGGACCTGCTGCTCATCGTCGTCATCGGCGGCATGGGCTCCATCTACGGCGCCATCATCGGCAGCGTGCTCTTCATCGTCGCGCAGAACTATCTGCAGGCGCTGCTGAAGTGGGCCGGCGGCCTCGTGGAAGGCCTGCCGGTCGCCGGCACGCTGGTGTCGCCGGACCGCTGGCTGCTGTGGCTGGGCCTGCTGTTCGTGCTGGCCGTCTACCACTTCCCCGGCGGCATCGTCGGGCGGCTGCGGCTCGCGGCCTGGGCCCGCGGCAGGAACGGGAGGAGAAGCACAACATGAGGTCCCGCTACGTCAACTGCCTGGGCCGCGAGCTGCACGTCACCGAATGGGGTGACGAAAGCGCGCCGCCCGTCATCGCCTGGCACGGCCTCGCACGCAGCGGCCGCGACTTCGACGACTTCGCCGCCGCGCTCAGCGCTCGCTGGCGCATCGTCTGCCCCGACACCCTGGGCCGCGGCCTGTCGCAATGGGCCGTCGACCCGGCGCGCGAATACTGCCTGGATTTCTACGTGGAGCAGGCCGAGGCCCTGCTGGACCAGCTCGGCCTGCAGAAGGTGCACTGGGTCGGCACGTCCATGGGCGGCGCCATCGGCACGCTGGGCGCGGCCACCCGGCTGCGCGGCCGCATCCGCCGCCTGGTCCTCAACGACAACGGCCCCGAGCTGGCCGCGCCGGCGCTGGCGCGCATCCAGACCTATGCCGGCCAACCGCCGAGCTTTGCGACGGTCACCGAGCTGGAGGCCTATTTCCGCGAGATCTATGCGAGCTTCGGTCACCTGAGCGACAGCCAATGGCGCCACCTGACCGAGACCTCGCTGCGCCGCCTGCCCGACGGCCGGCTGACGACGCACTACGACCCGGCCCTGGTGCAGCAGTTCGAGCACCACCCGGACGACTATGTGCTGTGGGCCGCCTGGGACCAGCTCGACCTGCCCGTGCTCTGCCTGCGCGGCGAGGCCTCGACGCTGCTGACCGCCGAGACCGCCCAGGCGATGCGTGAGCGCGGGCCGCGCGCGGCGGTGGCCTTGATTCCCGGTTGCGGCCATGCGCCCGCCCTGAACACGGCCGAGCAGATCGGCCTGATCGAGCGCTTCCTCTGCGCCGACGTCCAGACCCCGTGAATGCCCGTAAGCCAGTGTCAGGTTTCAAGCCCTAGAGTCGCGCAGCCAACCCCCAAGTCCATGAGCGAATTCATCCTCGAGACCCAGGACCTGACCAAGGAGTTCAAAGGCTTCACCGCCGTGGACTCGGTCAGGCTGCAGGTGCAGCGCGGCCACATCCACGCGCTGCTCGGCCCCAACGGCGCCGGCAAGACCACCTGCTTCAACCTGCTGACCAAGTTCCTGACGCCCACGCGCGGGCACATCGTGTTCGCCGGCCACGACATCACCGGCGAGAACTCGGCGCAGATCGCGCGCCGCGGCGTCATCCGCAGCTTCCAGATCTCGGCCGTGTTCCCGCACCTGACGGTGCTGGAGAACGTGCGCATCGGCCTGCAGCGCTTCACCGGCACGAGCTTCCATTTCTGGAAGGGCCTCACGGGCCTGCAGACGCTGGATGCCAAGGTGCTGGCGCTGCTGGAGCTGGTGGACCTGCGCGACATGGCGAACCTGAAGGCCGCCGACCTGCCCTATGGCCGCAAGCGCGCGCTCGAGATCGCGACGACGATGGCG
This sequence comes from Pelomonas aquatica, assembly GCF_026712205.1. Lineage (GTDB taxonomy): Bacteria > Pseudomonadota > Gammaproteobacteria > Burkholderiales > Burkholderiaceae_C > Pelomonas > Pelomonas aquatica. The sequence continues at coordinate 37,273 of NZ_JAPPUW010000019.1, read as the reverse complement.
ATGGAGCCGCAGCTGATGCTGCTGGACGAACCGACCCAGGGCATGGGCCACGAGGACGTGGACCGCGTGACGGCCCTCATCAAGCGCGTGGCCGAGGGCCGCACGGTGCTGATGGTGGAGCACAACATGAAGGTGGTGGCCAGCATCGCCGACCGCATCACCGTGCTAGCCCGCGGCGCGGTGCTGGCCGAGGGCGACTACGCGACGGTGTCCAGGCATCCGGCGGTGCTGGAGGCCTATATGGGCACCGAGGCCACGGAACTCCAGGGGGCGCATTGATGGCAACGCCAGCGCTTGAAATCAAGGACCTCCACGCCTGGTACGGCGAAAGCCACATCCTGCACGGCATCAACCTGAACGTGCAGCCCGGCCAGGTCGTCACGCTGCTGGGCCGCAACGGCGCGGGCCGCACGACGACGCTGCGCGCCATCATGGGCCTGACCGGCGCCCGCAAGGGCTCGATCAAGATCCACGGCGAGGAGGCCATCGGCCTGTCCACGCACCGCGTCGCGCAGCTGGGCCTGGGCTACTGCCCCGAGGAGCGCGGCATCTTCGCGTCGCTGACGACCGAGGAGAACCTGCGCCTGCCGCCGCCGCTCAAGGTCAAGCGCGGCAAGCTGATGTCGGAGCAGGAGATCTACGCGATGTTCCCCAACCTCGCGGAGCGCCGCCACAGCCCCGGCACGCGGCTGTCGGGCGGGGAGCAGCAGATGCTGGCCGTCGCGCGCATCCTGCGTACTGGGGCCGACATCCTGCTGCTGGACGAGATCTCCGAAGGCCTGGCCCCCGTCATCGTCCAGGCCCTGGCCCGCATGATCCGCGAGCTGAAGAAGCAGGGCTTCACCATCGTCATGGTGGAGCAGAACTTCCGCTTCGCGGCACCGCTGGCCGACCATTTCATCGTCATCGAGCACGGCGAGGTCGTGCTGTCCTTCCCCGCCGCCGAACTGCCCGCCCACCAGGACAAGCTGGACGAGCTGCTCAGCGTCTAACCCGACAACCCCCTGGAGACACCATGAAGAAGACTCTCATAGCCGCCACTCTCGCCAGCTGTGGCCTCGCTGCCCAGGCGCAGGTCTCGGGCGACGTCATCAAGGTCGGCTTCCTGACCGACATGTCCAGCGTCTATGCCGACATCGACGGCGCCGGCGGCGTGGAGGCCATCAAGATGGCCATCGCCGACATGAAGGGCATGGCCGCCGGCAAGAAGATCGAGTTCATCTTCGCCGACCATCAGAACAAGGCCGACGTCGCCTCCGCCAAGGCGCGCGAGTGGATCGACACCCAGGGCCTGGACGTGCTGATCGGCGGCACCAACTCCGGCGCCAACCTGGCCATGGCCACCGTGGCCGCCGAGAAGAAGAAACCCTTCATCTCCATCGGCGCCGGCAGCTCGGCGCTGACCAACGCCAACTGCACGCCCTACACCATCCACTACGCCTACGACACGGTGGCCCTGGCCAACGGCACCGGCGCGGCCGTGACCAAGGCCGGCGGCAAGACCTGGTTCTTCCTGACCGCCGACTACGCCTTCGGCGCGGCGCTGCAGGCCGACACGGCCGCCGTCGTGGCCAAGAGCGGCGGCACGGTCAAGGGCAGCGTCAAGCATCCACTCAACGCCAGCGACTTCTCCAGCTTCCTGCTGCAGGCCCAGAGCTCGGGCGCGCAGATCCTGGGCCTGGCCAATGCCGGCGGCGACGCGATCAACGCGGTCAAGGCCGCCAACGAGTTCGGCATCACCAAGGGCATGAAGCTCGCCGGCCTGCTGATGTTCATCAACGACATCCACTCGCTGGGCCTGAAGACGACCGAGGGCATGTACCTGACCGACTCCTGGTACTGGAACCAGAGCCCCGAGGCCCGCGCCTGGAGCCGCCGCTTCTTCGAGAAGATGAAGCGCATGCCCTCGTCGCTGCAGGCCGCCGACTACTCGGCCGTGACCCACTATCTGCAGGCCGTCGACGCGCTGAAGACCGACGACGCCGACAAGGTCCTGGCCAGGATGAAGGCCACGCCGATCAACGACTTCTACACCAAGGGCACGATCCGCAAGGAAGACGGCCGCGGCATCCACGACATGTTCCTGATGCAGGTGAAGTCGGCCAAGGAGTCGACCGAGCCCTGGGACTACTACAAGGTCGTGACGCGCATCCCGGGCGACGAGGCCTTCACCAAGCTGGCCGATTCCAAGTGCCCCCTGGTCAAGAAGTGATCCGCTGAGAGCGCTGCGCGATGACTGAGTTCTTCGGTATTCCCCTGCCGGCCCTCTTGGGCCAGCTGCTGCTCGGCCTGGTCAACGGCTCGTTCTACGCGATGCTGTCGCTGGGCCTGGCGGTCATCTTCGGCATGCTCAACATCATCAACTTCGCCCACGGAGCGCTGTACATGATGGGGGCCTTCTTCGCCTGGATGGGGCTGGAATACCTGGGCCTGAACTACTGGTTCATGCTCGGCCTCGCGCCGCTCGCCGTCGGACTCATCGGCATCGTCATCGAGCGCACGATGCTGCAGTGGCTCTACAAGCTGGACCACCTCTACGGCCTGCTGCTGACCTTCGGCATCACCCTCGTCATCGAGGGTGTGTTCCGCTCGGTCTACGGCGTGTCCGGCCAGCCCTACTCGGTGCCCGACCAGCTCGCCGGCGCCACCAACCTCGGCTTCATGATCCTGCCCAACTACCGCGGCTGGGTCGTCGCCGCGTCGCTGGTGGTCTGCTTCGCCGTGTGGGCACTGATCGAGAAGACCTCGCTGGGCGCCAAGCTGCGCGCCGGCACCGAGAACCCCAAGCTCGTACAGGCCTTCGGCATCAATGTGCCGCGCATGGTCACGCTGACCTATGCCGGCGGCGTGGCGCTGGCGGCCTTCGCCGGCGTGCTGGCCGCGCCCATCCTGCAGGTGTCGGCGCTGATGGGCTCCAACCTCATCATCGTGGTCTTCGCCGTCGTCGTCATCGGCGGCATGGGCTCCATCCTCGGCTCCATCCTGACCGGCCTGGGCCTCGGCCTGGTCGAGGGGCTGACCAAGGTCTTCTATCCCGAGGCGTCCAACACGGTCGTCTTCGTCGTCATGGCCATCGTCTTGCTGGTGCGCCCCGCTGGCCTGTTCGGCAAAGAGAAATGAACAAGAAGCTCGTTGGCTACGCCGCCCTTTTCGTCGGCATCGCGCTGCTGCCGGCGCTCGGCGCCTACCCCGTCTTCGTCATGAAGGTGCTGTGCTACGCGCTGTTCGCCTGCGCCTTCAACCTGCTGGTGGGCTTCACCGGCCTGCTGTCCTTCGGCCATGCGGCCTTCCTCGGCACGGCGGCCTATGTGTGCGGCCATGCGCTCAAGGTCTGGGGCCTGCCCACGCCGGTGGGCCTGCTGCTGGGCACGGGCGGCGCGGCCGTCGTCGGCCTGGCGTTCGGGCTGCTGGCCATCCGGCGCTCGGGCATCTACTTCTCGATGATCACGCTCGCGCTGGCGCAGATGCTGTACTTCTTCTTCCTGCAGGCGCCCTTCACCGGCGGCGAGGACGGCCTGCAGTCGGTGCCGCGCGGCAGCTTCCTCGGCCTGAGCCTGGACAACGACCTGGTGCTGTTCTACGTCGTGCTCGGCATCTTCATCGCCGCGTTCTGGCTCATCTACCGCATCGTGCATTCGCCCTTCGGCCAGGTGCTGACCTCCATCCGCGAGAACGAGGCCCGCGCCACGTCGCTGGGCTATGACACGGCCCAGTTCAAGCTGCTGGCCTTCGTGCTGTCCGCCGCGCTGGCCGGCCTGGCCGGGGCCACCAAGACCCTGGTGCTGGGCTTCGCGACGCTGACCGACGCGATCTGGACCACCTCCGGCCTGGTCATCCTGATGACGCTGGTGGGCGGCATGGGCACCCTCGTCGGCCCGATGGCGGGCGCGCTGGTCATCATCGCGCTGGAGAACAAGATCGGCGACCTCGGCAACCTGCTGGCCGACCTGACCGGCGTGGCCTGGTTCCAGGGCCTGGGCGAATCGGTCAGCCTCGTGACCGGGCTGATCTTCATCGTCTGCGTGCTGGCCTTCAGGCGCGGGCTGGTGGGCGAGGCGATGGCCTTGCTGGAGAAGCGCCGGACGCCGGCTTCTTCCTGAACACCAGCACATTGCCGGCCATCACCAGCAGCAGCCCCAGCAGCGCCGGCGCCGTCCAGCGGTAGCCCTCGGCCCAGGCCGACACGTTCAGCGCGACGACCGGGAACAGCACCGTGCTGTAGGCCGCCCGCTCCGGCCCCAGCCGCCCCACCAGCGTCAGATAGGCCGTGAAGCCGATGACCGAGCCCGGGACGGCGAGGTAGAGCAGCGCACCGACATAGCGCGGGCTGGCGTCGAACACCAGCGGCGCGCCCGTCACGAGCGCATGGCCCAGCAGGATGGCCGTGCCGACGGCCATGCCCCAGGCATTGGTCTGCACCGGCTTCAGGCCCCGGGCCTGCAGCGCGGCCGACAGCAGGTTGCCGGTCGAGAAGCACAGCGTGCCGCCCAGCGCCCAGGCCAGGCCGGCCGCACTGGCATGGCCGGCGCTGATCTCCGGCCAGAACAGCAGCACCAGCCCCGCCAGCCCCAGCGCGCCGCCGGCCAGCACCTGGGGCGCGATGGCGCGGCCGTGCACGACGCGGGCCAGCAGCGCATTCCACAGCGCCGCGCTGGAAAACACGACGGCCACGAGGCCGCTGGCCACCGTCCGGCTGGCGTTCAGGAAGCAGACGAAGTTCAGGCAGAACAGGCACAGGCCCTGGGCCAGCACCCACGCGCGCGCCCGGCCGCGCGGCACGAGGAGCTGGCGCCGCCAGATCAGCCACGCGAACAGCAGCAGCGCCGCCAGGCCGAAGCGGTAGGCGATGGACAGCGCGATGGGCACGGGCCCGAGCTGCCATTTCAGCGCGATCCAGGTCGTGCCCCAGATCAGCACGACGAGCAGGTAGAGCAAGGCATTCATGCCACCAGCATCGCGCGGCGGCCGACGGCGCGATTGCAGATTCCTGCGCATCCTTGCCCCCGCGCCAGCCCCGGCACGGGCTTCGGCCCTAGCATCGCGCCATGGCCAACCCGACCGCCGGCGCCACCACCCACCAGCCCGTCTTCGATGTGCTGGGCCGCTCCAGCGCGCGCCGCGAGCGCGAGCTCGCGCTCGCCGACGGCCTGCGCCTGGTGCAGTGGTGCAACCACGGCGGCCGCATCGACTACCGGCGGCCGGGCCACCACACGCTGTCGGTCTACCTGCAGGGCGGGCATGCGACCCACCTCGTCGACACGCCCGGCCAGACCGGCTCGCCAGGCTGCCACTGCGTGCTGCCGGCCGAGCACGAATCGCGCTGGAACGTCGCCGGGCCGCTGCGCTTCGTCCACCTCTATCTGTCGGCCGAGGCTTGGGGCCACCGCGTCGTGCGCCTGCTGGACGCCGAGCCGCGCGCCTTCACGCTGGAGCAGCGCATCTTCGGCGCGGACGCCGTGCTGGCCGCCTGGGCCAAGGGCGTCGCCGCACTGGACTGGCAGGACCCGGCCGAGCGCCTGCGCATCGACGCGCTGAGCCAGGCCGCGCTGGACCGCCTCGTGCTGCAGGCGGCAAGGCCGAGGCTGCGCGAGCGCGCCGAACGCGGCGGCGCCGGCGGCCTGTCGGGCACGGCGCGGCGGCGCGTGCTGGCCTTTGTCGACGCCCATCTGGACCAGGCCGACCTGAGCCTGCCGCGCCTGGCCGCCGAGGCCCATCTGTCGGAGTTCCACTTCGCGCGCATGTTCCGCGCGTCCATGGGCTGCACGGTGCACGACTGGGTGGCCACGCGCCGCCTGGACCGCGCCCGTGCGCTGCTGCGCGGCAGCGCGCTGCCGCTGGCCGACATCGCCGCCGCCTGCGGCTATGCGGGCGCCAGCCACCTGAGCCAGCGCTTCAAGGCCGGCGTCGGCGCGACGCCGGGCCAGTTGCGGCGCGCCCTCGGCGGCCGCTGACTGCTGCCACCACGCCGTCAGCATTCACCAGCAAGTTAGGGGGCGCGCCGGGCCGCGCCGTGGTCCACCATCGCGCCATGCTCACGCTCGCCCGCCTCAGGTTCGCCGCCACGCTGCTGGTGTCGCTGCTGGGCTTCGTTCTGACGCTGGACACGCCCGAGACCGGCCAGCTGGGCGCGCTGCTGTCCATGCAGGCGCCGCTGCGCTGAACCTGGGGAATTTCTCCGTCCGAATCCGCCGCCGAGCCTCCCTACACTCCCTGCGCACCCAGGGAGGGGACTCGGATGGCATCCAGCATCGTGAAGGCCGCCGCGGCGGCCGTGTTCGTGGCCGGCGCGGCCGTGGCGGGGTATTTCGCCTGGCAGCGCCACCAGGCGCCCGGCCTGCCCAGCAGCGCCGAGATCGGCAGCGAACAGGCCTTCGCGTTCAGCGAGTGCAGGGCGCGCCTCTTCGACGGCTCGCCCGCCATCGCGGTCGTCTTCACGCAGCCGCTGAACCCCAGGCAGGATTTCGGCGCTCTGCTGACCGCCAGCGAGGGCGACGCGCCCAAGGCCAGGGACGACGGCAGCAAGACGCCCCCGGCCGACACCAGCTTCAAGCCGCTGGCCGCGCGCTGGGTGCTGGCCGACAACCCACGCGTGCTCTACCTGCCCTATGTCACGCCCGACCGCAGCTACCGTATCGCGCTGAAGGCCGACATCGCCTCGCGCGGCGGCGCCAAGCTGGCGACGCCGCAAGGCTGCGAGGCCGTCAGCGAGGCCATGCCGGCCAGCTACTACTTCGCCAGCAAGGGCCTCGTGCTGCCGGCCGGCCAGAACGGCGGCCTGCCCATCGTCACGGTCAACACGCCCGAGGTGGACGTGCAGTTCCTGCGCATCAAGCCGGCCTCGTTGCCGGCCTTCCTGGAGCAGGTAGGCGGCCTTCGCAAGCGCGTCAATCCGGTCACCGGCGCCGACGACTGCCAGGAAGACTGTTTCTACGACGGCTACAGCGACAACCAGCGCCGCCTGAAGGGCACCGTCGGCGGCTGGGTGCTGGACGAGCTGCGCGCGATGAGCGACAGCGTCTACATCACCCGCTTCACGACCGATGCGCGGCCCAACCGCCGCAACGTCAGCTTCCTGCCCGTGGAGGGCATCAAGGCGCTGCAGGAGCCGGGCATCTATGTCGCGGTGATGAACACGCCCGGCCGCTTCGGCTGGGACTACCAGGTCACGCACTACTACGTGACCGACATCGGCCTGCACCTGCGCCGCCACGCCGCGCAGCTGGACGTGTTCACGACCTCGCTGAAGAGCGGCAAGGCGATGTCGGGCATCGAGCTGAGCCTGGTGGACGACGCCGGCAAGGTGCTGGCCCAGGCGCAGAGCGATGACGATGGCCATACGGTCTTCAGCGGCAGCAGCGACAAGGCCCGCGCGGTGCTGGCGCGCCGCGACGGCAAGGAAATGTCCGTGCTGTCGCTGCGCGACGCCGCGCTGGACCTGACCGAATTCGAGGCCACCGGCTACCCCTCGCGCAACAACAAGCTCTTCGTCTACGCCGGCCGCGACCTGTACCGGCCCGGCGAAAACTTCCAGCTGTCGGTGCTGGCGCGCGATGCCGACGGCAAGCCCCTGCCCAAGCCGCTGCCCGTCACCGTCACGGTCAAGAAGCCCGACGGCAGCAAGCTCGTCGAGCAGCTCGTCCAACCCGGCAAGTTGGGCAGCGGCTACTACCTGCAGGGCATCGCGCTGCCTGCCGACGCGCCCACCGGCGGCTGGACGGTCCAGGCCCGCATCGACCCCGCGGCCAGGACGCCGGATGCGCAATGGGCTTTCAAGGTCGAGGAGTTCCTGCCCGAGCGCATGAAGCTCGCGCTGACGGCCGCCGAAGGCCCGATGCAGGGCGACGGCGCGCTGCCCATGCAGGTGCAGGGCGACTATCTCTACGGCGCCCCCGCCGCCGGCAACCGGCTGCAGGCCAGCGCCTTCAGCGAGCGCCTGCTGAACCCCCTGCCGCAGCAGCTGCCCGGCTTCATCTTCGGCACGCTGGACGACGACAAGGCCAGGAACCGCCAGGACCTGGAGGCCCAGGACCTCGACGGGCAGGGCCATGCCGAGATGACGCTGACGCCGCAGCTGGCCGAGCGCAAATCGCCGATGAAGCTGCGTGCGGCCTTCAGCCTGCTGGAGAGCGGCGGCCGGCCGGTGGTGCGCACGCTGGAGCGCGTCTGGTGGCCGGCGCCGGTGCTGGTGGGCCTGCGCCCGCTGTTCGACCGCAACGTGGCCGCCGAGGGCGCGCTGGCCGAGTTCGAGCTGGTGCGCGTGGACACCCAGGGCCGGTTCAAGCCGGCCAAGGCGCTGGACCTCAAGCTCATCTACGAGGAGCGCCAGTGGTACTGGCGTTATGACGACGGCCGCGGCTGGAACTCGGGCTTCAACACCACCGACGAACTGGTGGAGGCACGCACGCTGGCACTGTCGGCCCGCACCAAGATCGCCCTGCCCGTGCGCTGGGGCCGCTACCGGCTGGAGCTGACCGACCCCGAGTCCAGGCTGACGACGCGCTATGCCTTCTACGCCGGCTACGGCGCGCAGGACGCCGACGACGTCGGCAACCGCCCCGACCGCGTGCAGCTCAAGCTGCAGGGCGCCCCCTTCAAGCCGGGCGACGTGGCCAGGCTCGCCATCAAGCCGCCGCACGATGGCGAGGCCATCGTCACGGTGGAGGGCGACAAGGTGCTGTGGGCCAGGCGCATGGCCGTGAAGGCCTCGGGCACGGCGCTGGAGATCCCGGTGGATGCCGCCTGGGCCCGCCACGACCTCTACATCACGGTCGCCGCCTTCCGCCCCGGCAGCGAGGGCGACCGCGTGACGCCGGCGCGCGCGCTGGGCCTGGTGCACCTGCCGCTGAACCGCGAGGACCGCAAGCCCAAGCTCACGCTGACCGCGCCGGCCAAGGCCGTGCCGTCCACGCCGCTGAGCGTAGGCGTCAAGGTGCCCCAGCTGGCCGGCAAGCCGGCCATCGTCACCGTGAGCGCGGTGGACGTGGGCATCCTGAACATCACCAACTTCAAGACGCCCGACCCGCAGGACTTCTTCTTCGGCAAGCACCGCTACGGCGCCGACATGCTGGACCTCTACGGCCGCCTGATCGAGAAGATGGAAGGCAACGCCGCCAGGCAGCGCTTCGGTGGCGACGCGGGCAAGCGCGATTCGCAGTCCATGCCGCGCAAGCTGCTGCTCGTGGACCTGTTCAGCGGCCCCGTGCAGCTGGACGCCAAGGGCGAGGCCACCGTCAACCTGAAGCTGCCCGACTTCAACGGCACGCTGCGCGTGATGGCCGTGGTCAGCAGCGCAGACAGTTATGCCTCGGCCCAGGCCGAGACGGTGGTCGCCGCGCCGCTGGTGGCCGAGCTGAACATGCCGCGCTTCGTGTCGCCCGGCGACAAGGCGACGATTGCGCTGGACGTGACCAACCTCAGCGGCGCGCCGCAGGAGGTCAAGGTGGCGGTCTCGTCCACCGGCCCGGTGCGCATCACCGGCAGTGCCGACACGATCAGGCTTGCGGACAAGCAGCGCCAGATCCTGCGCTTCCAGGCCGAGGCGCTGGACGCGTATGGCCTGGCACCCATCGAGGTCAAGGTCAGCGCCGGCGCCCTGAGCCTCACGCGCCAGGCCGCGCTGCAGGTGCAGCCCGTCACGCCGCTGACTCGCGAGAGCCGCCGCCTGCGCCTGGAGCCCGGCGCCACGCAGGCGCTGGACAAGGCGCTGCTGGACGCCTACTGGAACGGCTCGGCCACGGTGGCCCTGACCGTCTCCAACACGCCGCCCATAGCCATCAGGGACCAGGTGCAGGGCCTGCTGATGTACCCCTACGGCTGCCTGGAGCAGACGACGTCCAGCGCCTATCCGCTGGTCTTCATCGACGACGAGGCCGCCAGGCGCTGGGGCCTGACGCCCGTGCCCCGCGAGGAACGCGCCAAGCGGCTGGACGGCGCCTTCGCGCGGCTCGCCGGCATGCAGCAGCCCAAGGGCGGCTACGGCCTGTGGGCCGCCAGCAGCCCCTACGAGGCCTGGCTGAGCGCCTACGTCACCGGCTTCCTGCAGGACTCGCGCGACGCCGGCTTCGCGGTGCCCGAGGCCATGCTGAAGCGCTCGCTGGACAACCTGCTGGAGCAGTTCCAGCGCAGCCCCGCGCAGCAGAGCATGCCGCCCAAGGCCCCCAGGCGCGACGACAAGGGCCGGCTGGCCGACTACCGCGACACCGAGCTGATGCGCATCGCCCACCAGCGCTTTGCCGAGGCCGCGCACGCCGGCTACATCCTGGCCCGCGAGCAGAAGGCGCCGCTGGCCACGCTGCGCACGCTGCACGACCAGTACCGCGGCAACGCGCTGTCGCCCCTGCCGCTGGTGCAGCTGAGCCTGGCGCTGAAGCTGATGGGCGACGAGCCCCGCGCCAAGGCCGCGCTGGACGATGCGATGAGCCGCGGCTACGGCTACCAGCCCGACGACCCGGGCAACACCTGGTGGGGCCAGTGGCTGGGCGACTACGGCTCACGCGTGCGCGACCGCGCCCTGGCCTATGCGCTGCTGCTGCGCCACAAGGTGCAGCACGAGCGACGCGAGAACCTGCTGTTCGACCTGTCCGACGACTTCCGTACCCGCAACTACTACTCCACGCAGGAGCGCCTGGCCCTGTTCCTGGCCGTGCAGGCCGCCGGGGCCGCCAAGGACGACAGCTGGAAGACCGCCGTCACCGTGGGCGCCAAGGCCGACCCCTGGACCGGTAACGGCGTGGGCCGGCAGAGCTTCGGCGTCGCGCAGCTCAAGTCCGGCATCGCGCTGAAGAACGACGGCGCCGCGCCGCTGTTCGTCGACATCACGGCCCAGGGCTACCCGACCAAACCACCGGCGCCGAGCAGCGACCGCATCGCCGTCGACCGCGCGATGTTCACGACGGAAGGCAAGCCGGTCACGGCCCGGCAATTCACGACCGGCGAGATGTTCATCGTCCGCCTGCGCGTGAAGGCCAGCCAGACCATCAAGGACGGCCTCGTCGTGGACCGCATCCCGGCCGGCTTCGAGATCGAGAACCTCAACCTCAGCCAGGGCCCCCAGGCCGGCGAGTTCACGGTGGAGGGCGTCAACATCGCCCAGGCGAATGCGAACGAGCGCATCGTCCACACCGAATACCGCGACGACCGCTTCGTGGCCGCCGCCCAGCTGGGACAGCCGCTGGAGCTGTTCTACCTGGTCCGGGCCGTGACGCCGGGTAAATATGTGGTGCCGGCGACGTTTGCGGAGGATATGTATCGGCCGGAGGTGAGGGGGGTTGGGAAGGTGGAGAGCGACATCGCCATCGTCGACAAGTCCCGCTAGTTCACGGAACCAAGCATCACATCGATAGGGCGGCGTGCATTGCGCCGACACGGAATGACGGATCACCAAGTTCATCGTTCCCGAAGACAAATGAGATCGGTCCGCATTTCGTTGTGCGACACACAATCCCCCATGGCCAAACCCGCTCCCAAACTCACAGCCGAAGAACTCAAGCGCGTGATCGCCACCGCCTGGGACGACACGCCGCCCTTCAGCAAGGTCATGCTGGAGCATGGCATCGGCCACGGCGAGCTGGTGGCGCTGCTGAAGCGCGAACTGACGCCTTCGGCCTACAAGCTGTGGGCGGCCAAGGGCAAGGCGGCCAAGGCCCCCACCAAACGCTCGACCTGGCCGCACGGACGCTGACGCGATGCATGATGGCGATGGCGGCTCGCGCGAAGCGACAGTCGGGCGGGTTCAAAATCGGGAGCCTGGCCTGAGCACACTGCGTTCCCGGCACTGCCCAGTGGGTGCCGGTGCGCGACGTCGAAGTCCAATACCGACTCCATCCGCCAGCCCCGCCGACACCCGGAGAACTGCCCATGTCGATCTCGACCGATGACCTTCAAGCCCAAGTGCTGGGCTTGCCGGAAGCAGAACGGGCGCGTCTGCTGGAGCTGCTGATCGCCAGCCTGGAACCTCGGACGCCGGCGCAGCAGGCCTGGATCGCCGAGGCCCAGCGGCGCCGCGAAACCGTGCGGTCAGGAGAGGTTCAGTTGGTGCCGGCGGATGCGGCACTGGCTCGTGTGCGGACCCGGCTGGCATGAAGCACTGGCTGCACCCCGAGGCCGAAGCCGAGTTGGGTGACGCAGCCATCTACTACGCGCAGCACGGCAGCCGCTCCATCGCCGAGGCCTTTCTGCTGGAGTTTGAGCGGGTCTGCGAGCTGCTGGCCGAAAACCCAGAGCGCGGGCCAATCGGCGATGCCGGCTTCAGGCTCTACCACTTCGAGCGCTTTCCCTACACGGTCATCTACGAGGCCGACCCGCAACGGGGGCTGGCGATTTACGCGGTCGCCCACCAGCGGCGCGCACCTGGCTACTGGTTGGAACGGCCTTGAGCCCATCCGGCCCCGGCCGGCGCCTGCGCCGCTTCGAGCTCGCCCTCGCCGCGCTGCTGCTGGCCGTCCTCGCGCTGGACTTCGCCTTCCCGCTGCCCCAGCCCGCCGCCGAATCGCCCACGCTGACGGTGCTGGCCGCCGACGGCACGCCGCTGCGCAGCTGGGCCAGCGAGGACGGCGCGCAGCGCCAGCCGACGACGCCCGAGGCCGTGTCGCCGCGCTACCTGGAGGCGCTGCTGCACTACGAGGATCGCTGGTTCCGCTGGCACCCGGGCGTGAACCCGGTGGCGCTGGCCCGCGCGGCCTGGCAGTGGGCGCGGCACGGGCGCATCGTGTCGGGCGGGTCCACGCTGACGATGCAGGTCGCGCGCCTTGTCGACGAGAAAGCCGCGGGCCGCAGCATCCCGGCCAAGCTGCGCCAGATCGCCCGCGCGCTGCAGCTGGAGCTGCATTGCAGCAAGCGCGAGATCCTGACGCTCTACCTGAACCTCGCGCCGATGGGCGGGCCGCTGGAGGGCGTGGAGACGGCCAGCCGCGCCTATTTGGGCAAGGGCGCCGCCGAGCTGTCGCCCGCCGAGGCCGCGCTGCTGGTGGCGCTGCCGCAGTCGCCCACCCGGCTGCGCCCCGACCGCGCGGTGCAGGCCGCCCAGGCCGCACGCGACAAGGTACTGACGCGCATGCAGACGCTGGGCGTCTGGCCCGCCGCCGTGGTGGCCGATGCCAGGCTGGAGCGCGTCTTCGCGCCGCCGCTGCGCGCCCGCTGGCTGGCGCCGCTGGCGGCCGAGCGGCTGCGCCAGCAGGCCAGGCGCGAGGGCCGAGCCGAGGCCGTCATCCAGACCACGCTGGACGCCGGCCTGCAGGCCCGCCTGGAGCAACTGCTGACCGACCGCCTGAACAGCCTGCCCGACGCGGTGTCCCTGGCCGCCCTGGTCGTCGACAACCGCACGCTGGAGGTGCGCGGCTATGTCGGCTCGGCCGACTTCACGGACCCGCGCCGCGGCGCCCATGTGGACATGGTGCGCGCCCAGCGCTCGCCGGGCTCGACGCTCAAGCCCTTCCTGTACGGCATGGCGCTGGACGAGGGGCTGATCCATTCCGAGAGCCTGCTGATCGACGCGCCGCAGAACTTCGGCGGCTATGCGCCGGGCAATTTCCAGGCGGACTTCTCCGGGCCGGTCAGCGTTGCTGAGGCCCTGCAGCGCTCGCTCAACGTGCCCGCCGTGGACCTGCTGGACCGCCTCGGCCCCGAGCGCTTCGCCGGCCGGCTGCGCCACGCAGGCCTGAGGCTGCGCATGCCGGCCAACGCGGCGCCCAACCTCAGCCTCATCCTCGGTGGCGGCAGCACCTCGCTGGAGGAACTGGTCGGCGCCTACACGGCGCTGGCGCGCGGCGGCCTCGCGGGGCGGCCCCGGCTCACGCCCAATGCGCCCGACGTGCCCGCCCGCGAGACGCGGCTGATGAGCGAAGGCGCCGCCTTCATCGTGCGCGAGATCCTCGAGAACGGCGGCCGGCCCGGCAGCCCGTTTCGCAAGACCAGCCAGCGCGTGGCCTGGAAGACCGGCACCAGCTTCGGCTTCCGCGACGCCTGGGCGCTGGGCGTGACCGACCGCTACAGCTTCGGCGTCTGGGTCGGCCGGCCCGACGGCACGCCCAACCCCGGCCATTTCGGCGCCAACACCTCGGCACCGCTGCTGCGCGACATCGCCGCCGCGTTAGGCCCCGGCGAGGCCCGCCAACAGCTGGCCCCGCGCCGCCAGCCCGACAGCGTGAGCGCCACCGCCATCTGCTGGCCGCTGGGCCTGGCCGAGGCCGGCACGCCGCCCGCGCACTGCCTGCAGCGCCGCACCGCCTGGACGCTGGACGGTGCCGTGCCGCCGACGCTGCCCGACCGCCTGCAGCCCGGCGGTCTCGTCGAAGCCGCCTGGACCCACGGCCAACAGCGCGTGCGCCCCGACTGCGCGCCCGACGCGACGCGGGTCGAGGCCGTGCGCTGGCCCACGCTGCTCGGCCCGTTTCTCGATGCATCCCGGCTGGACCCCGTCGAGCGCCTGCCCTGGGCGCCCGGCTGCGCACCGCGCACCGCGACGGCGCAGGCCCTGCGCATCGTCGGCCTGGAGCCCGGCACCGTGCTGCGCCCGGCCCCCGGGCTGCGCGACGTGACGCTGCGCCTGCAGGCCATCGGCGCCCAGCAGGGCCTGAACTGGCTGCTGGACGGCCAGCTCGTCGGCAGCAGCGACAAAGGCGGCGCGCTGCAGGTGCTGACGCTGCAGCAGCCCGGCGCCCATGCGCTGACGGCCATGGACGGCCGCGGCCGCTGGGCGCGCGTCGGCTTCGAGCTGCAGGCCGGCACAGCGGCGCGGGCGAGCAAAACTGCCACGCCGGCGCCCATGACGGGCCTCAGCCCCGCCGCTCTTCGCTAAGCTGCCATCCCTGGGCCCGATGATCCTAGAAACGGCAGTTGGGCAGGCCCGAGGGCACGCCGAGGCGGGCGGCTGGCAAGGCGCGACGACGAAGTGGGCTCATGCCCACGAGAAGGAGCAACGCAGCCAGCGGCCCGAAGCGGCGGACCAGCGGGCCTGCAGCGTTGCTGGCGCCCTGAGCCAGGTCTTGATGCGCTGAGACTTTCGATGGGTAGAAAGCGGTCAACTGCCGTTTCTAGGATGATTTGGCGTTCGCTGCACGAGTGGCCTCCCCGACGATGAATGAGCTGTTGATCTGGATCCTGGGCGCCGCGCTCGCGGTGGTGTTTGTTTGGCTGCTGTGGCTGGGCCGTCGGCGCCAGCGGCGTGTGCGCGACGCCGCCGCCCACCGCGAGGCCCAGCGCATCGCGCTGGAGCAGGCCGAGCACGAAGCCGCCGAGGCGGCCCGGCGCGAGGCCGAGCAGGCGCATGCACGCCAGCTGGCCGCACGCCAGGCCCAGGAAGAAGCGGAGCGCCGCGCAAGCGAGGCGCTCGAAGCCCGTGAGGCCGCCCGTCGGGCCGACGAGGCCGAGGCCGCCCGGGTTGCCGTCGAGGCCGCGGCCCGCGCCGAGGCGGAGCGCCTGGCCCGCGAGCAGGCCGAGCGCGAGGCCGCCGCAAGGGCCGAACGCGCCGCACGGGAGGCCGCGGCAGAGGCCGCCCGCCAGGCCGCCGCGGACGAGGCCTCACGCATCACCGCCGAAACCGAGGCCCGCGAGCAGGCCGAACGGGAAGCCGCCGAGGCCGCCGAGCAGGCCCGCCTGGCGCGCGAACGCGCCGAGCAGGAAGCCGCTGCGGCGGCCCGGCGCGCGGCGGCCGAAGCCGCGGCCCGCGCCGACGCCGAGCGCCTGGCGCGCGAGCAGGCCGAGCAGCAGGCCGCCGCCGCGGCCCGCGAGCTGCGCGCCGACGAAACCCTGGTGCTGGTGGCCGACGACTCCAAGATCGTGCGCGTCAAGCTCAGCCGGCTGCTGGCCACGCGGCGCTACCGCGTCGCGCTGGCCGAGAGCGGCGAGCAGGCGCTGGAACTGATGGCCGCCGAGCGCCCGCATGTGCTCATCACCGACGTCGAGATGCCCGGCATCGACGGCTTCGAGCTGACCCGCCAGGTGCGCGCCACCGCCACCACGGCCACGCTGCCGGTGCTGATGATCACATCCTCCGACGACAAGCAGGAAGCCGCCGCCACCGCCGGCGTGACCCAGCTGCTCGGCAAGCCCTTCTCCGAGGAAGCCCTGCTGGCCGCCATCGAACAGGCCCGGCTCGCGGTGCGCGTGCCGGCGTGAACCGGGTTCAACGTCGCAGCAGATTGGAGAGCGGCAGACGTTGCTTGCGGAACGCGCCCATGTCGTTCGCCAGCGTGCGTTCGAAGTCGTCGACGACGTGCTGCATGCACAGGACGCCACCCCAACTGCCCGGGGAGT
The DNA here is from genome assembly GCF_026712205.1 of Pelomonas aquatica. Lineage (GTDB taxonomy): Bacteria > Pseudomonadota > Gammaproteobacteria > Burkholderiales > Burkholderiaceae_C > Pelomonas > Pelomonas aquatica. The sequence goes on along the minus strand of NZ_JAPPUW010000019.1, from coordinate 21,022 downwards.
AGCTTTCCGGGTCAAGGTCCACACGCCCTACCACGCGGAATGGGCACTGCTCTCTGACGAGCATCGCGTGGTCCATGCGGATCACATGCGGTCCTGCCAGCCTGCCAACGGCGAAGTGATGGATGTAGTGGCCGAAATATGTACCGGCGCGAAACGAGTCCGGGGCCGAATCCGGCAGATTCGCCATCACGAGCACTGCGTACTCGCAGCGTCCGCGCCGCTGATCGATCTTGCAGACGACGCCGCGATAGGTCTTCTGGCCGACCATCGTCAATTCAAGGCAATCGCCCAGCTCGAACAGCCGCCGCTTGACTTGCGGATACCGCCGGCGCGGACGCGGCTTGACCTTGGGCTGAGCAATTTGCTTCAACAGCCGATTCAGTACGCCATCCCTGGCCTTGGCAAGGTCGGGTGTGCCGCCATCGCTGAACCACAATGCACGGCTCTCGCCGCTGTCGAGGACCCGCAACAGGCGCGCGAGCAATACATCGTCGGGATGTCCAATCTCCCACAGCACCTTTACGCCGGCAGCAAGCAGGCATTCCAGTTCCAGCGCGTCGACCGCCTGGGCCTCGAAAGCCGCAATCCACTCACAAATCTGCTCCAGCGGCATCCCCGCGTCGTAGCGGTCCAACACGCCCTGATAGAGGTCGTGAGCCGCATCACTGTCGAGAACGCCTGCACCGCTAATCGACATGCTGTCGCCCCTGGTGGCTTCGCTGCACCTCGCGCGCCCACGGCGGCGCCCATTTCAGCAGCGGCGTGATCGCCACCATCAGCGAGCGCCCCTGCGCGGCCAGCCGGTAGCCGCTGCCGGCGTCGTGCTCCACCAGCAGCACGGCCCGCAGCTCGGCCAGGCGCTGGTTCAGCACCGAGGCCGACAGGTCGCCGCAGGCGGCCTGCAGCGCGCGGAAGTTCAGGCTCGTGTCCTCGGCGCGCAGCTCCCACAGGATGCGCAGCGTCCAGCGGCGGTGGAAGAGCTCCAGCGCCGCGTTGATCGCGTCCTTGCCCGAAGGCGGCTCCCCGGCCGCCGCGATCCGTTCCAGGCGCTTTGTCGTCATGCTTTGATTTTAGAAGCGGCTGCGGCTAGAGTTCGCACACCTCAACGCTTCTGATTTCGAAGCATGAACGACCCAACGACCGCCGCACCCCGCATTGCGCCCCGCACGCTGCCCCTGCCGCCCGAGCTCGCCGAGCGCATGGCCCGGCTGCTGCCACCCGGCGTGGCGCCGCCGCAGATCTTCCTGACCGTGGCCCGCCACGGCGAGCTGTTCATGGAGATGGTGGACAGCGGCTTCCTCGGCCCGACCGGCCTGGCGGACCGCCGACGCCTGCCGCCCCTGCTGCGCGAGGCGCTGGTCCTGCGCACCTGCACGATGGCGCGCTGCGACTACGAGTTCAACCTGCACGAGCAGACCATCTCCCGCCGCATGGGCCTGAGCAGCGCACAGATCGAAGACCTGCGCCGGCCCGCACCCGACCCGGTGCTGTGGACGCCGGCCCTGATCGCCGCGCTACGCCTGGTGGACGGCCTCGTCACTCGCATCGCCGTGGACGACGCGACCTGGGCCGCGCTGCGCGAGCACTTCGACGAGCCGGCCCTGATCGAGATGACCCAGCTCGTCGGCCACTACACGGGCGTGGCCATGCTGGCGGCGCTGGCGCGGCCGGCCTGGGACCGCTATCGCTGACCGGGCTTCGTCGCGACTATCGCCCTCTCCGTCAACGGCACCGCGAGCACTGTCCCGAACCGTGACACCTGGCCCGGCCCGCGCTGCTCCAGCCCGGGACGCCGGCGTGGCCGCGGTGCCATGCGGTTGTTCCACGGTGGCAATTCCGTCGGCGCGGTTGACGGTGGTCAAAGCCGGGCCAACCGGGCGCTCCTAGCCTGCATGCGAACTCGGCTTTCATCCACGGAGAGATACCCATGAAATCACGCTTGTGTTCACTGCCCGCGATGTCGAGGGCCGCGGTGCCGGCCTGGACAGCGCCTGCCCCCGATGACGCCGCCATGCTCAAGCTGGCCACCGGCAGCGGCTGCATGATCTGCCACCACATCGAACCCGGCACCACGGGCCCGGACGGGCTCGGGCCCATCGGCGCGACGTGGCGGTGAAGTACGCAGCGTGGCCGGCGCGCAGGACCAGCTGACCCGCACCGTGATGACCGGCTCCAACCCCTACAGCAGCCACTGGAAGGGCAAGGTCAGCGGCCTGGCCATGCCGCCCAACGAGGTCGCGATCAAGGAGGCGGATGCGCGGCAACTGGTGGGCTGGATCCTGAAGCTGGACGCGCCGAAGTGATGGGTGCAGGCGCGCGGGGCTGACTGTCAACGCCGCGACGGCTGGCCGCGCTATCGTCGGCCTGTCGTCCCATCACCCGCGAGCCCCACGATGCGCCTCGTCCTCATCACCACGCTGGCCCTTGCCGCCGCCACGGCCGCGCAGGCCGATTCCTTTGTCTCCTCCGCTGCCGGCGCCGGCTCGGCCTCGTCGGGCAGCGTGTCGGAGTCCTTCAAGCAGTCCTCCGGCAGCAGCAGCGGCGGCGAACGCCACGCCGAGGGCCGCTACCGCGTCACCGAGGTGGCGCGGGCCGAGGAGGCCGGCAAGCTGCGCCTGACGCTCAGGCGCGACGGCGCCGAGCCGGTCGAGCTGACCCTGCCCCGGCAGGCGCTGGCCGCGCGCGCCGTCAACGTCGGCGACGAGGTGCAGGCCACGCCCCAGCCCTATGGCACCGCGTTCGCGCATGCCGACACCGGCCAGGCCTTCTACCTCGTGCTGGAAGACGCCTGGCATCGCGAGCTGGCGGCGCGCGTCGTCACGCCTTGATCCGCGTCGCCGCGGCGGCGGCCTTCGCGCTGGCTGCGCACACGGCTCAGGCCGGCTCGCCGCCGCGCGGCTGCGACCGCAGCCATGACATCACGGCTACGCAGCAGGACCGGCTGCTGCGCTTCGCGGCCGTCATCCGCGAGGCGCTGGCCCAGTCCGGCGCCCGGGCCGCGCTGATCTCGCGCTCGGGCACCGACCTGTCGCGCTTCGGCCTGCGCTACTCGCACGCCGGCATCGCGCTGGCCGACGGCCTGGGCAGCCCCTGGGCCGTGCGCCAGCTCTATTACGCCTGCGCCGAAGGCGCGCCGCGCCTGTTCGACCAGGGCCTGGCCGGCTTCGTGTCGGGCAGCGACGACGCCGACCTCGGCCATGTCAGCCTGCTGCTGCTGCCGCCCGAAGCCGCCGCACCGCTGGCCGCGGCGACGCTGGACAAGGGCATCGCGCTCGGCCTGCTGAATGCGCGCTACAGCGCCAACGCCTATCCCTTCAGCACGATGTTCCAGAACTGCAACCAGTGGGTCGCGGAGCTGATGGCCGCAGCCACGGCCGGCAGCGCGAGCCGCGAGGAGGCCCAGTCCTGGCTGAGGCGCGAGGGCTATGCGCCCGAACCGGTGCAGGCCTCGCCCTGGCTGATGCTGGCCGGCCGCTTCGTGCCTTGGCTGCATTTCGGCGACCACCCGGCCGAGCAGCTCAACGCCGGCATCGTGCAGACCAGCCTGCCGGCCAGCCTGGAGGCCTTCGCGGCGCGGCGCTGGCCCGCCGCGCGGCGCGTCGAGTTCTGCCATGGCCCGCAGGGGGTGCTGAGCCGCGATGACGGCGCGCCGCTTTCCGCCGGCTGCCTGCCGCAGGCCGGGGACCGGCACCGCGCTAGCCCCGCGCCGGAATCCTGAGCCCGCGCTGCACGGCCGGCCGCGCAAGGAAGGCCTGCAGCACGCGGTCGACCTCGCGGAAGCCGGCATAACCGACCAGCTCGCCGGCGCCGTAGAAGCCGATCAGGTTGTTGACCCAGGGAAAGGTGGCGATGTCGGCGATGCCGTACTCGTCGCCCAGCAGCCAGGCCTTGCCCTTCAGCTGCGCATCCAGCACGGCGAGCAGCCGGCGCGCCTCGGCCGCGTAGCGGTCGCGCGGGCGCTTGTCCTGGAAGTCCTTGCCGGCGAATTTGTGGAAGAAGCCGACCTGGCCGAACATCGGCCCGATGCCACCCATCTGGAACATCAGCCACTGCAGCGCCGCGTAGCGCCGCGCCGGGTCTTGCTCAAGTGAAGGCAGCAGCCGGCCGGTCTTGTCGGCCAGGTAGACCAGGATGGCGCCGCTCTCGAACAGCGGCAGCGGCGCGCCGCCCGGGCCGTCGGGATCGATGATGGCCGGGATCTTGTTGTTCGGGTTCAGCGACAGGAACTCGGGGCTGAGCTGGTCGTTGCCGTCGAAGCTGACGAGATGGGGCTCGTAGGCCAGGCCGGTCTCCTCCAGCATGATGCTCACCTTCACGCCGTTGGGCGTGGGCAGGGAGTAGAGCTGCAGGCGGTCCGGGTGGGCGGCGGGCCACTTCTTCGTGATGGGGAAGGCGCTGAGGTCTGTCATGGCGGGCGACTGTAGGCGCCGCTGCCATGGCCTGCGGCGCATGGGGTCTACGCAAGCCGTTTCAGTAGCGCTCGACGTGCACCGACGCCCGCGGCCCCGGCTCGTAGGGGTCGGGCCAGTAGTCGGTCACGCGCGCGATCAGGCCGTCCTGGATGTCGAAGATCGTCAGCCCCGTCATCGTCGGTGCGCTGCTGACGAAGTCGATGCGGGTCATCGCGCCGGCGTCGTCGGCGATGCACTTCTGCACCTCGACCCGCCAGGGCTGGGGCCAGGTGGCATAGTAGTCCACATAGCCCAGCGCGCCGCGGATGCGCTCGCGGCTCTGCGGCGCCTCGTAGACCAGGGCGGGGTGCAGCAGCCGGGCGAACGCGACCCAGTCGTGCGCGTTGGCGAGCTGCCAGTGGCGGAGGACGAGGTCGCGGGTCGACAGGCTCATGGCGGGCGGGTCGGGGTGGGCCTGCGCCGACTATGCCAACAAAGCGCCCGCCGGGCGGCGTGAAAATGCCCGCATGTCTTCTCCCTCCCCCACCGCCACGCCCCCGTCCAGGCTGGCCCTCTATCTGCAGCTGATCCGCTGGGACCGCCCCGCCGGCTGGCTGCTGCTGCTGTGGCCGACGCTGTCGGCGCTGTGGATCGCTGCGGACGGCTTCCCCGGCTGGCATCTGCTGGCCGTGTTCACCCTCGGCACGGTGCTGATGCGTTCGGCGGGCTGCTGCGTCAACGACGTGGCCGACCGCGACTTCGACCGCCACGTGAAACGCACCGCCCAGCGCCCGGTGACGACGGGCGCCGTGTCGGTGAAGGAGGCGCTGGGGCTCGGCGCGGCCCTGGCCCTGCTGTCCTTCGGCCTGGTGCTGACGACCAACCCGCCCACCATCGTGCTGAGCTTCGCGGCGCTGGCCGTGGCCATCGCCTACCCCTTCGCCAAGCGCGTGCTGGCCATGCCGCAGGCCGTGCTCGGCGTGGCCTTCTCCTTCGGCATCCCGATGGCCTTCGCGGCGGCGCTGGGCGGCACGGAGTGGAATCTGCGCTCGGTGCCGCTGTCGGCCTGGGCGCTGCTGGTGGCCAATCTGTTCTGGGTGCTGGCCTACGACACCGAATACGCGATGGTGGACCGCGACGACGACCTGCAGATCGGCGTGCGCTCCTCGGCCGTCGCGCTGGGCCGCTTCGACGTGGCGGGCATCATGGCCTTCTACGCCCTCCACCTCGGGCTGTGGACCTGGCTGAGCCTGCGGCTGGGCCTCGGGCGCTGGTTCCTGCTCGGCGTGGCCGTGGCGGCGGCGCAGGCGGCCTGGCATTTCGTGCTGATCCGCGGGCGCGAGCGCGAGCCCTGTTTCCGCGCCTTCCGCGCCAACCACTGGCTGGGCTTCGCCCTCTTCGCCGGCACGGTGCTGGACCTCGCGCTGCGCCATTGATGCCCAGGGGCCTGCGCCGCAGAGCCCTTAGCAGAGGCGCATGAAATTCCCATTACATTCGTCCCGAGGCGGCAGCGACCGCCCTTCGATGAACGAATTTGCAGGGAGTGATGCGATGTCGAATCCGATCCGCGGCGTTGCGGCGTTGGTCCTGGGCCTGGTGTTGGGCGGCTGCGGCGGTGGCGGCGGCCCGGCCGGCACGCCGATGTTCGGCGGCAGCTCGGGCTCGTCCGGGTCGTCCGGCTCTTCCTCGGGCAGCGCCTCGTTCGGCCCGGCCGGCCCCTCGTCGAGCTTCGCGCAGCAGTGCGCCGCCAGCAACACGCTGGCCGCCGCCAACCTGCGCACGTCCACGCTGGACACCGAGAAGAAGTGGCTGCGCGCCTATTTCGACGAGGCTTACCTCTGGCGCGATCAGGTGCCCGCCGTGGACCCGAGCGGCGCGGCCTACGGCGGCAGCGACGCCTATGTCGCGATGGACAACTACTTCCAGGCGCTGAAGACGACGCAGCTGACCGACAGCGGCCGGAAGCGCGACCGCTTCAGCTTCACGATCTCGACCGCGTCCTGGAACGCGCTGTTCGCCGACGCCGTCGAGGCCGGCTACGGCATCGAGTGGAAGCTGACGAACACGACGCCGCCGCGGCAGATCCGCATCGCCTACGTCGAGCCGGGCAGCCCGGCCGAGCAGGCCGGCCTGATGCGCGGCGACCAGCTCGTCAGCGTGGACGGCACCAGCGCCGATGCCGCCGACCAGGCCGGCGTGGACGCGCTGAACGCGGCCCTGTTCCCCAGCGCGCTGAACGCGCCGCACAGCTTCGTGTTCACGCGCGCCAACGGCGCGACGGTCAACCGCAGCCTGACCAGCGCGAACGTCACGAAGACGCCCGTGCCCATCGCCCGCATCGTCACGACGCCGGCCGGCACGCGGGCGGGCTATCTGGTCTTCAACGACCACATCGCGCCGTCCGAGGCCCAGCTCATCACGGCCATGCAGGGCTTCCAGGCCCAGGGCCTGCGCGAGCTGGTGCTGGACCTGCGCTACAACGGCGGTGGCTATCTCTACATTGCCAGCGAACTGGCCACGATGATCGCCGGCACCGTCGCCACCAGCGGCCACAACTTCGAGTCGCTGACCTACAACGCGCGGCGCAGCGGCGACAACACGTCGACGCCCTTCCAGAGCAAGTCCTGCTATCTCGTCGGCAACAACTGCACGAACGCACAGCCGCTGCCGGCGCTGAACCTGACGCGCGTCTATGTGCTGGCGCAGTCGGGCACCTGCTCGGCCAGCGAGACCCTCATCAACGGCCTGCGCGGCGTCAATGTCGACGTGGTGCTGGTGGGCGGCAAGACCTGCGGCAAGCCCTATGGCTTCACGGCCAGGGACAACTGCGGCGTCAGCTATCTGCCGATCGAGTTCGCCGGCGTCAACGACAAGGGCTTCGGCGACTACGCCGACGGCTTCGAGCCCACGGCGGGCGCCGACACCGGCAAGCGTTTCGTGCACGGCTGCAGCGTCGGCGACGACTTCGCGCATGCGCTGGGCGACCCGTCCGAGGCCATGCTGGCGACGGCCCTGGGCCACCTGGACAAGGGCAGCTGCCCGGTCCTGCCGGGCGCCGCGGCTGCCACCATGCATGCGCAGAGCACGGCCACCGGCGAAGGCGCCGTGCCACTGCTGCCCAGGCGACATCCGGGGCGCAGCAACGCCGTGCTGCTGCCGCGTTAGGGCTCGTGTCGGAATTCTGCGGGCCGAGCGCCGGGCCTGCCATTGGCCGGAGGCCAATGGCCTTCCGTAGGCACAAGCAGTCCGCAGGGACTGCCTGTGTCCGACTCCAGTTCCCAAGCCGGCCCGCCTGAGGCCGGACACGGCAAGTCCTGTGGACTTGTCGTGCCTGCCGAAGGGCTGCGGCGCAAGCCGCGGCGCGGTCTGCAAGACCGGCCAAGGTAGACCTTGGACGAGGGGCTTCAAAAGCGGGCGCGGATCGCGTCCATCCAGCGCAGCAGGGCCAGAGTTTCGGCGTGGGGCATGCGCGGGCTCTCCGGCAGGCCGGCGCGGATGCAGGCCTGGGCCTCGGCGATCTCGCCCTCGAAGCCGTTGGCGACGAAGGGCGCCGCCTCGCGCTGCATCGGCGCCTTGCGCACGACGAGTTCGACGGCCTCGGCCTGCCAGAAGTCGGTCGGGAAGCGCAGCGCCGCCTGGGTGCCCAGCGCCTCGAAGGCATTCATCGAGTGGGCGTCGAAGCCGCAGCGGAACTGCGAGACCACGCCGCCCGGGAAATGCAGCGTCACGTGGACGGCGGCGTCGACGCCGGTCGGCGCCAGCTGGGCCTGCACGTCCAGCGCGACCGGCTCGGGACAGGCGCCGTCGTTCATCTGCTGCAACACCCAGCGCGTGACGGCCAGGTTGTAGATGCCGATGTCCCACAGCGCGCCGCCGGCCAGCGCCGGGTTGAAGGCGCGGTGCTGCGGGTCGTAGCGCGCCGAGAAGCAGAAGCTCGACTGCATCGCGCGCAGCTCGCCGATGGCGCCCTCGCGCAGCCAGCGGCCGGCCAGCTCGTAGGCGGGCAGGAAGCGCGTCCACAGCGCCTCCATCAGGAAGACGTGCCGCTCGCGCGCCAGGTCCACGAGGGCCTGGCCCTCGTCCAGCGACGTGACCAGGGGCTTCTCGCACAGCACCGGCTTGCCCGCGAGCAGGGCCGCGCGGACGTATTCGGCGTGGTGGGAATGCGGCGTCGCGATGTAGACGGCGTCCACCGTGGCGTCGGCCAGCAGCTCGGCGAGGTCCGTCGTCACGCGGGCGGGCTCGCCGCCGTGGCGCCACTGCTCGGCAAAGGCCTGCCCCTTGGCCGCGTCGCGCGCGAACACGGCAGCCAGGTGCGCGCCCGGCACGGCGGCCAGCGCGCCGGCAAAACGGTTGGCGATGCCGCCGGGGCCGATGACGCCCCAGCGGAAGATATCGTCACGGGCCATGGCTGAGTGCCTTCACGAGGTCGGATTGCGTGAGGATGCCGACGAGCCGCGCCTGCTCGCCGACGATGGGGATGTGGTGGTGGCCGGTGTCGGAGAACAGCGGCACCAGCTCGGCGATGGCGCGCTCGGCGCTGGCCACGCGCACCTGGCGGCTCATGATCTGGCCGACGACCTCGGGCTTGGTCGAGTGCGTGGCCGGCGACGGCCGCAGCAGCGCCTGCAGCCGGCCGGCCAGGCCCTCGCGCTGCTCGGCCTCCGCGGCGCGCATGAAGTCGGCCCGCGTGACGATGCCGACGATGCGCTGCACGCGGTCCACCACCGGCAGGGCCTTGATGCCGTGCTGCTGCAGCAGCGCCCAGGCCTCGGCCAGCGGCGTGCCGAACTCGACGCTGATGACGGGGCTGGACATGATGTCCGCGCAGCGCAGGCCGCCGAGGCGGTTGCGGTAGCTCAGCAGCTCGGCCTCGTGCAGCAGGTCGGCGAGGTCGTCGCGCGGCACGTCCAGCACCTGGTTGTAGCGGGCCAGCACGGCGTCCAGCTCGGCATCGCCGAAGCGCGGCGGCGCGACGCTGGCGCCCTGCGGCTGCGGCGCATGCGCCTGCTGGGCATGCGGGTAGCGGCGGCCGGTGAGCGTGTTGTAGGCCATGCCGGCCAGCACCAGCAGCAGCGAGTTCAGCGCCACGGGCACGAAGGCGAAATGCCAGTCGTGCGTCGCGGTCAGCACCATCAGCAGGCCGGCCGCGCCGCCGGGCGGGTGCAGGCAGCGCAGCGTGAACATCACGGCGATGGCCAGGGCCACGGCGACGGCTGCCACCATCAGCGGCGGCAGCGGCAGCCACTGCATGCAGGCGATGCCGACCAGGGCCGACAGCGTGTTGCCGCCCACCACGGCCCAGGGCTGGGCCAGCGGGCTGGCAGGCACACCGAAGATGAGCACCGCGCTCGCGCCCAGCGGCGCGACGAGCCAGGGCAGGCCCGGCGCCATCGCCGCATGGCTGAGCAGCCCCGCGAGCAGCAGGCCGAGGCCGGCGCCGAGCACGACACGCAGCCGCTCGCGCGCATTGACCGCCTGCGGCGCAGGCCGCAGCGCGTTCAGCCAGGCGAGAACGCGGTCGGGCAACGGGGCAGCGGTGTCGGGCATGGGCGGCGGCAGGGCAGGAAGGCCAGGCCGCCGATTGTGTCCGCCACCGGCGCCGTTGCCGGTTCAAACGGGTTTCATGGAGCCCCTCGTCTGGTCTCGCCGCGCTGAACGCGGGCGAGTCCGGCCGGTCTTGCAGACCGCGCAGCCGACGGCGCGCGCTGCTCTTCGGCAGGCACGACAAGTCCACAGGACTTGCCGTGTCCGGCCTCAGGCGGGCCGGCTTGGGAACTGGAGTCGGACACAGGCAGTCCCTGCGGACTGCTTGTGCCTACGGAAGGCCATTGGCCTCCGGCCAATGGCAGGCCCGGCGCTCGGCCCGGAATACCCCTGCTAGCCTTTACCGAGCAGCCCGCTCATCTGCGCCTTCAGCGTCACGGCCTGGGCGCGGCGCTCCTTGGTCGCGGCGCGCTGGTAGGCGACCTCGGCCTTCTCGCGCAGCGCCACGGCGCGCTCCAGCGCCTCCTGGTAGCGCTCCACCGTGTAGGTGTTCTCGGTGCCGATGTAGACGCTGCGCGCCAGCGGCGTTTCGCCGAAGCGCGGCAAGGTGACGGCGAAGCTGCAGTCGCGCACCCGGCTGCCGGCGCGCTGGCGCACGATGGGGCCGGAGATGCCCGAGGGCAGGTCGCTCTGCTTCTTGCGGCTCGGCGTGCGGCGCAGCCTGGACGGCGCCGGCATCGTCGCGATGCGCTTGAGCAGCTCCTTGGTGGCCAGTGCCAGCGCCTTGCGGGCGCCGCTGCCATCCTGGCTATGGTCGGAGTAGAGCTTGGTGCCGCCGTAGCGCAGCTGCCAGCCATGTGTCGACAGATGGTCGATCCGTTGAATGCACTGCGGCACGACAAAGCGTTCGCCGCTGAAGATCACCACGTCCCGGGTCTTCATGTTTTGCCCCTTCTTCTATCGCCCGCCGTCGCGGTGCGCGGCAGGTCGTCTAACGCCCCTCTGGTGCGGTTGAGTTTAGAAGCGTTTATGGTCGAGTCGCGAATTTATGACTCCGTAAAAACACTTCCATCCCCACAGCGTCAGCTCAGCGACAGCCGACGGACCCATCGGGCGGGGGACGCCGCTAGCGGCGCGGCCGCCCCGGGCGTTGGCCGGCCAGGGCCGGAGCGAACAGCTCCATCACGCGCAGCTGCGCGCCGCCGCGGCTGAACACCGAGTTGCGCGACCACTGCATCTGCGCCGGCAGCGGCGCGCCGACGGCGGCCTGCCACTGGCGCGCCGCGTGCCGGCGCGTGTGGCCCTGGCGGGCCAGGCGGCGCGGCTGCAGCTCGCTGCGATGGATGCGGTAGTCGTCGTAGAGCAGATGGGCCAGCGGCCGGCTGCCCAGGCCCTTCAGCGCGCGCCAGGGGCCGGTCGTCGCGCGCTGGTGCACGGCCGAGCGTGCCCAGACCAGCGGCTCGCCGTCGACGCGCAGGATGACCTCGCGCACCACCGTCAGCCCACGCGGCGGCAGGCCCAGGGCCAGCCGCTCCAGAGCCCGGAAGGGCGCGACGCCCTGGCGCAGCAGCTGCACCTCGAAGCGCGCGCCCAGCTTGGCCAGACGGCGGCTCAGCGAGCCCGGTGCGCGCAGCCAGTCGCGCAGGCTGTCTCTGGTCGCAATGCCCACTCAGCCAAACTCGCGACCGAGTTCCGCCGCACGCTTCTGCGCGGCCAGCACCGCGCGGCGGATGGCCGCGTCGACGGCATCCGCCTGCATGGCCGTGATGGCCGCATGCGTCGTGCCGCCCTTGCTGGTCACGCGCTCGCGCAGCGTCGTCGGCGATTCGTCGGAGGCCAGGCCCAGGGCCGCGGCGCCAGCGCAGGTCGCCAGCGCGAGGCGCCGGCCCTGCTCGGCCGTCAGGCCCATGTCCACGGCCGCGGCCATCATGGCCTCGACGAAGAAGAAGAAATAGGCCGGACCCGAACCCGACAGCGCGGTGACCGCGTCGAGGTCCTCTTCGCGCTCCACCCACAGCGTCTGGCCGGTCGGCGCCAGCAGGCCCTCAATGGTGGCGCGCTCCTCGGCCGACACCGCCGGCCGCGCATACAGCCCGGCAATGCCCTGGCCGATCAGCGCCGGCGTGTTGGGCATGCTGCGCACGACGCGCTCGCTGCCGCTGGCCCGCGCGATCGAGGCGGAAGGGATGCCGGCCATCACCGACAGCTGCAGCGCGCCGCCCACCCAGGCCCGCAGCGGCGCGGCCGCCTCGGCAAAGAGCTGGGGCTTGACGGCCCAGACCACGGTGCCGGCACGCCCCAAGCTGGCGTCGCCCGCGGCCAGCGCCTGCAGGCCGAACTCGGCCCGCAGCTTGTCGCGCTGCGGTGCATGCGGCTCGACGACGTGCAGCTGCGCGGGTGCCAGGCCGGCCCGCAGCAGGCCGCCGATGATGGCGCTGGCCATGTTGCCGCCGCCGATGAAGGCAATCACTTGGGAACTCATGCGCGAAGTCTAAGCGTCGCGTTTTTCCGCAGGCGCCGAGACACAAAGTAGCGACACGGCCGGGCTATGGTTGCCCCATCCACTGCCGCCCGCCGCCATGCTCCTGTCGCGCCTCGCCACCGTCCTGCTGCCCTGTGCCCTGCTGGCCGCCTGCGTCGGCGGCCCGCCGGCGCCCAAGCCCTGGGCCGAGACGGCGACGCAGCAGCTGCACCTGGCGCTGGCGGGCTTCGAGGTGCAGGGCCGGCATGTCAGCCTGACCCGCAGCGCCGCTGCGCCGGCCGCAACGCCCGTCATCGTCTACCTGCCCGGCCTCGGCCAGGGCAGCCAGGCGCACGACAGCGGCCAGCGCTGGGCGTCGGCCTGGGCCCAGGCCGGCTACACGGTGCTGGCCGTGCAGCCGCTGGAGGCCGATGCGGCGGCCTGGCGCTCCGAGCTGGCGCGCACGGGCGAGTTCCGCGAGCTGGGCCTGCTGCACTACGGCGACGCGCTGCGCGCCGAGCGGCTGGACGCATTGCGCCGCCTGCTGCCCGCGCTACGCGCTGCGCAACCGGCGCTGGACTGGGGCCATGCCGCGCTGGCCGGCTACGAGACCGGCGCGCAGACGGCGCTGGATGCACGCGCCGACGCCGGCTGGCAGGCCATCGTCGCGATCAGCCCGCCGGCCATGCGGGCGCCCGCCGGCGGCGCGGCCACGCTGCTCGTCACCAGCGAGCTCGACCAGGACCCGCTCGGCCTGCTGCACCGCCCGGCCGAGCGCCGCCAGGCCTTCGACGGCTTCGCGCTGGGCAGCGGCTGGCTGTTGACGCTGGGCGGCGTGTCGCATGCGGCCCTTGCCGGCACGCTGGCGCCCGAGGGCTGGCATGCGCAGGACCAGCACCGCATGCAGAACGGCGGGATGGGCGGCGGCACGAGCGGCCGCAGGCGGGGCGCCGCGGAGGGCGGCGGCCCGCAGGGACCGGCCGGCGGTGGCGCACGCGGCCCGCGCAGCGGCAGCGCGACGGAGGCGGCCCAGTCCGACGTGGGCGAGGGCTTCCGGCTCAGCACGGCCTTCATCGATGCGCAGCTGCGCGGCGCGACGATGCCGGTCAGCACCGCGCTTTCGGCACGTTAGCCGTTTCTAGGCTCAGAGCTTGAGAGTTTTTCGGCCGTGCCCGAAAGGCGCGTCAAAACGCCGCCGATCTAGGCGCAAAGCACAGCCATAGCTCGGGCTATGGCGAGCATTTGCAACGACGAGCGGGGGTGTTTTGGCGTGCAAGGCGGGCAGGGGTGAAAGACTCTCAAGCTCTCAGTCTTCCAAGCCGAGGAAGCCGCCGCTCTGGTGCGCCCAGAGCCGCGCATAGATGCCGTTATGCGCCAGCAGCTCGGCATGGCTGCCCTGCTCGACGATGCGGCCGGCGTCCATGACGACGAGGCGGTCCAGCGCGGCGATGGTGGACAGGCGGTGCGCGATGGCGACCACGGTCTTGCCTTCCATCAGCGAATACAGCGACTGCTGGATGGCGGCCTCGACCTCGCTGTCCAGCGCGCTGGTCGCCTCGTCCAGCAGCAGGATGGGCGCGTCCTTCAGCATCACGCGGGCAATGGCGATGCGCTGGCGCTGGCCGCCCGAGAGCTTGACGCCGCGCTCGCCGACATGGGCCTCGAACCCGCTGCGGCCCTTGGCGTCGGACAGGCCGGCGATGAATTCGTCGGCATGCGCGCGCCCGGCGGCGCGCTCCAGCTCGGCGCGGCTCGCGTCCGGGCGGCCGTAGAGGATGTTGTCCGCCACCGAGCGGTGCAGCAGCGAGGTGTCCTGCGTGACCATGCCGATGTGGCGGCGCAGGCTGTCCTGCGTGACGTGACTGATGTCCTGGCCGTCGATCGTGATGCGGCCGCCGTCCGCCGGCAGGTCGTGCAGGCGCAGCAGCAGGTTCACCAGCGTGCTCTTGCCGGCACCGCTGCGGCCGACGAGGCCGATCTTCTCGCCGGGCCGGATCGTCAGGTCCAGGCCGTCCACCACCACCTTGCCGTTCGGGTAGGCAAAGCGCAGCTGCTCGAAGCGCACCTCGCCGCGCTGCACGGTCAGCGCGGTTGCACAGTTCGCATCGACGACGGTCTGCGGCTTGCTCAGCGTGGCCAGGCCGTCCTGCACGGTGCCGATGTGCTCGAACAGCGACGCCATCTCCCACATGACCCAGTGCGAGATGCCGTTCAGCCGCATCGCCATCGCGGTGGCCGCCGCGACCGCGCCGACGCCGATGGCCGACACGCCCCACAGCCACAGCGCCAGCAGCGCCGTGCTGCCGACGAGCAGGGCCGACAGCAGCGCGTTGACGACCTCGAAGCCGGTGACAAGGCGCATCTGGCCATAGGCCGTCAGCATGAAGTCCTGCATGGCCGCCTTGGCATGGGCGGCCTCGCGGCGGCCGTGGGCGAAGAGCTTGACGGTGGCGATGTTGGTGTAGGCGTCGGTGATGCGGCCCGTCATCAGGCTGCGCGCATCGGCCTGGGCCTGGGCGATCTGCCCCAGGCGCGGCACGAAGAAGCGCAGCGCCAGCAGGTAGAGGGCCAGCCAGGCCGCGAAGGGCAGCATCAGCCGCGCGTCGAAGCTGGCGACGATGCCGACCAGCGTGCCGAAATAGACGGCCACGTAGACGAGGATGTCGACGACGATGAGCCAGGTGTCGCGCACGGCCAGCGCCGTCTGCATGACCTTGGTGGCGATGCGGCCGGCGAACTCGTCGCCGAAGAAGGCCAGGCTCTGCGCCAGCATGCGGCGGTGGAAGATCCAGCGCAGCCGCATCGGGAAGTTGCCGAACACGCCCTGGTATTTGGTCAGCGCCTGCGCGGCCGCGAACGCGACGAGGGCCGCCAGCGCGGCCAGCAGGCCGTGCACGACGGGCTGGGGCCGGCTCCACAGCTCGGCCGGCTTGAGGGTGGACAGGCCGTCGACGAGGGCGGCCATCAGGCTGAACAGCAGGGCCTCGGCCGCCGCGATGCCGGCCGTGAACAGCGTGACGACGAGGAGGTGGCGCTTCACGCCGTCCGCGCAGCGCCACAGGAAGGCGAAGAAGCGCGCCGGCAGCGCCTCCGGCTGGGCGGCGGGCCCGGCCGGCTCGGGATAGGGGTCGACGAGGCGCTCGAAGCGCGCGGTCAGCGGTTGGAAGAGGGAAGCCATCCGGCGAGTGTCGCCGGGCAGTGCTGCCAGCGCATGGCATCAGGCCCGCGGGCCTGGCCTCGACGGCTCATACGGGTTTGCAATCAAAGTGATAACAAGGCGCGAAGCCGCAGACAGTGCTTTGGCACGGCAAGGCGAAGCAACGCAGTGAGCGCTTTGATTGCGAAGCCGTATCAGTGGCTGGCGGCCGAGGCCGGCGGCACCGGCACGACGACGCCGGGCGTCAGCGAGATCTCGTCGGCCGCGGTGACGCCGGTGACGAAATAGCGCGTCTCGCCGAAGCAGGAGCCCGGCAGGCCGACCTTCTCCTCGTAGTGCAGGTTCACGCGCTTGCCCATGACCTTGTTGATGGCCTCGGCCGTGGCCGCGTCGTGCACGGTGAACTGGAACTTCTCGACCGTGCTGGTGCCGGGCAGGGACACGAGGGCCTGCTCGCCCTCCCAGGTCTTGCAGACCCAGCCCTTGCGCGAGAACTTCTGCACCCAGCCGGCGCGCTCGCCCTCCGAATAGCTCCAGCGCCAGGCAAAGGCGAACCAGGCCGCGATCAGCAGCAGCAGGGCGACGACGGACAGGGCGATCTTCAGGCGCATGGCGGAGGGTGGCAGCGGTGGGCGCGGCGATTGTGCTTCAGCGCATGCCCAAGATCATCAGGCCCAGGCCCGCGATGCCGACCATCCAGACCGCCGTGCAGACCACCAGGGACAAGAGCTTGGGCATCGCTGACTCCTCGGGTTGGAGGTTTCAGGGGTGGCGGCAGCCTACGTCAGCCCGGGCGCCCGCCAAAGCGGGTTTGCGAGCGCTCGCGCCACGCCCGCAGCGCCCGGCGGTACTCGTCCATCGCGAGGTCGTGCAGGTCGAAGATGCAGGGCGAGCAGCCGTTGCCGCAGCAGGCGTCGAAGTCGGGCTCCGGCGGCGGCTGGGGCATGGGGTCGGGATCGGGATCGGGGGGCGCGGTCATCGCGGTGGATTGTCCGGCGACGTGAATCGCCGGCGGCCGTCCTAACGAATTCCTGATGCCGGCGCGCCTAGCATCGACTCACCCCAGTCCCAAGGAGAGCAGCGTGCTCATCGTCACCACGGAAAACCTCGCCGGCCACCGCGTCGTCGAGGTCAGGGGCCAGGTCTTCGGCGTCGTCGTGCGCAGCCGCGGGCTGGCGGGCAACATCCTGGCGGGGCTGCGCTCCCTCGTCGGCGGCGAGATCACCGAGTACACGCTGCTGCTGGAGGAAGCCCGCCGCCACGCCATCGACCGCATGGTCAGGAACGCCAGCCTGATGGGCGGCAATGCCGTCGTCATGATGCGCTTCGACTCGTCGGAGATGGGCCAGACGATGAGCGAGATCGTCGCCTACGGCACGGCCGTGGTGGTCGAAAAGCTGCCGGCCTGAGCCATGCTGCGCAGGCTGCTGCTCATCGTCGCGCTGGCGGTCGGCGCGGTCGGCCTGGGCGCCCGCTTGGCCGGCCATCGCGACGCGACGCCCCTTGCGATCTGGGGCGGCATGATCGCCGCGGCCGTGCTGGTGGAGCGCTGGCGCTACAAGGACCGCCGCACCGAGGACGGCGACGGCTGGCAGAAGACCGACGAGCGCTTCATCGACCCCGAGTCGGGGCAGGCGATGCAGGTGTTCTACGACCCACATAGCGGCGAGCGGCGCTACGAGCCCGCCGACTGAACGCCCGGGCGGCGGCCGGGCAGCGCAGGCCCGGCAAGTTAGCCTTGAGGGATGGACTCGCTGATCTCCGCCGCCGCACGCGCCCTCGCCGCCGGCGACGCGCTGCGGGCGCTCAAGCATGTCGCGCTGCGGGACGACCCGCCGGCGCTGGCGCTGCGCGGCATTGCGATGGCCCAGCTCGGCGAGCTGGCGCGCTCGCGCGAGCTACTGAAGCGCGCGGCGCGCGGCTTCGGTGCGCACGAGGGGCTGGCGCGGGCACGCTGCGTCGTTGCCGAGGCCGAGGTGGCGCTGGCGCAGCGCGAGTTCGGCGCTCCGCCGCGCGCGCTGGCCACCGCGATGGCCACGCTGGAGGCGCATGGCGACCGCACGAACGCGCTGCAGGCGCGGCTGATCGCGGCGCGGCGCTGCCTGCTGCTGGGCCGGCTGGACGAGGCCGCCGCGCTGCTCGCGCCGGTCGACACGCTGGGCCTGCCGCCGCTGCCGGCGGCCGTGGCCGCGCTGGCGGCGGCGGAGCTGGCCCTGCGTCCGCTGCGCATGGCCGACGCCCGGGCCGCGCTCGCGCGAGCCGAAGATGCGGCGCGGCGTGCCGGCATCCCGGCCCTGCAGGCCGAGGTCGCGCAGGCCCAGGCCCTGTTGCTGCAGCCGGCCGCGCGGCGCATGGACGGCGGCGCGCCGCAGCCGCTGCGCCTGCACGAGGTGGCCGCGCTGCTCGGCTCGGATGCCCTCGTCGTGGATGCATGCCGGCATGCGCTGCGCGCAGGCGACGCGGTGCTGCCGCTGGCGCGCCGGCCCATCCTGTTCACGCTGCTGCGGGCGCTGGCCGAGGCCTGGCCGGGCGACGCGGGCCGGGATGCGCTGATCGCGCGGGCCTTCCGCCTGCGCGAGGCCGACGAGACCCATCGTGCGCGGCTGCGCGTCGAGATGGGCCGGCTGCGCGCACTGGTGGCAGGCCTGGCCGACATCGAGGCCACGCCACGCGGCTTCGCGCTGCGTCCCCGCGACGGGCGCGAGGTGGCGGCGCTGGCGCCGCCGATGGACGGCGAGCAGGGCGAGCTGGTGGCGCTGCTGGCCGACGGCGCGGCCTGGTCGACCTCGGCCCTGGCCCAGGCCCTGGGTGCCAGCCAGCGCACGGTGCAGCGCGAGCTGGCCGAGCTGGAGGCCGCCGGCCGCGTGCGCGCCATCGGCCAGACCCGGGCGCGACGCTGGCTGGCGCCGCCGCTGACGGGTTTCACGACGATCTTGTTACTCCCCGCCGCGCTGCCGCCTGAGTAGATTTCGGTCATGCGCCAAACACGGCGCGCCGCCAGGAGCGACCCATGAGCACCAAGACCCAGACCGCCGAGATCGTGCGCGAATACGGCCCCTTTGCCGGCGTTGCCAACATCGGCGGCGTCACGCATGACGGCGAATGCGTCTGGGCCGCTGCCGGCGCGGCGCTGCTGGCCATCGACCCGGCGAGCGGCGAGGTCGTGAGGCGTATTGCCCGCGCGGCCGACGCGGGCACGGCCTTCGACGGCCGCTACCTCTACCAGATCGCCGAATCCCGCATCGACAAGATCGACCCCGCCAGCGGCGAGATCGTGTCGTCCATCCCGGCGCCGGGCCAGGGCGGCGACTCCGGCCTGGCCTGGGCCGAGGGCAGCCTCTGGGTGGGCCAGCACCGCGGGCGCAAGATCCACCAGATCGACCCGGCGACGGGCGCCATCCTGCGCAGCATCGAGTCCGACCGTTTCGTGACCGGCGTGACCTGGGTCGACGGCGAGCTCTGGCACGGCACCTGGGAGGGCGAGGCGAGCGACATCCGCCGCATCGACCCCGGCAGCGGCGCCGTGCTGGAGCGCCTGCAGATGCCGCCCGGTACCGCCGTTAGCGGCCTGGAGTCCGATGGCGCCGACTTGTTCTACGCCGGCGGCGGCAACTCCAGCAAGGTCCGCGCGGTGAAAAAGCCCCCTCGCCCAGCCTCGCCCCGCTGAACGCGGGCCAGCCTGGTCGGTCCCCCGAGGGGACGGCGATGCTTGCCGGCTCGACCGGCAAGCACATCGCCTGACGGGCCGGCTTGGGAGCGGCCCGGCGCTCGGCCCGAAGACCCCCCATTGATTCCCCCCGAGCAACGCGCCCCACCCGGCCGGGTGGAGCCGCTGCATTTCCTCACAGAGCTGATCCAACCCAAAGAGAGACACCATGAACGCCCCCACACCCCACCCCATCGTCACCCGCGACCGCTGGATCGCCGAACGCAAGGCCCTGCTCGCCCGCGAGAAGGAGCTGACCCGGCTTGGCGACCGCATCGCGCAGGAGCGCCGCGCGCTGCCCTGGGTCAAGCTGGACGACACCGCCTATGTGTTCGACACGCCGGCCGGCCCGCGCCGGCTGTCCGAGCTCTTCCAGGGCCGGCGCCAGCTGCTGGTGCAGCACTTCATGCTGGCGCTGGGCTGGGAGCAGGGCTGCAAGAGCTGCTCCTTCATGGCCGACCACCTCGACGGCATGGCCCCCCACCTGGCCCATCGCGACATCGCGCTGCTTGCCGTGTCGCGCGCGCCGCTGGACGAGATCGAGGCCTTCAAGCGCCGCATGGGCTGGCAGTTCGCCTGGGCCTCGTCGCACGGCAACGACTTCAACCGCGACTTCCACGTCAGCTTCACGTCGGCGGACCGCGTCGACGGCGCGGTCTACTACAACTTCCACATGACGCCCTTCCCGCTGGAGGAGGCGCCCGGCATCAGCATCTTCTGCAGGGACGATGCCGGCCAGGTCTTCCACACCTACTCCACCTTCGGGCGCGGCGTGGAAGTGATGATGGGCGCCTACAGGCTGGTGGACCTGACGCCCAAGGGCCGCGACGAGGCGGGCGGCGGCGGCATGGCCTGGGTGCGCCACCACGACCGCTACGAGGACCTGGCCGCGCCGGCAGCGAGCTGCTGCGGCGCCAAGGCCTGAGCGTCATGAGCGGCGGCGGCATCGGCATCTGGCCCTGGCTGGCCGTGGCCGGCGCCGGTGCGCTGCACGGCCTCAACCCCTGCACCGGCTGGGCGCTGGCGGCGGCCTGCGGGCGGCGCGACCGCCGCCTGGCATGGCGCGCGCTGCTGCCGCTGGCCCTCGGGCATGCGGCGTCGGTGGGGCTGGTGGCGGCGCTGGTGGCCGCCGGGCTGGCCATGGACCGCCTGCCCTGGCTGGCCGGCGCCGGATTCGCGGGCCTGCTGCTGCGGCTGGGGCTCGCGCGCCGGGGCGGGCCGGTCGGGGCAGGAGCGTGGGCGGCAGAGATTGCGGCCCGCGTTGAGCCCGCATGGGGGGCGAAGCAAGGCGCGGTGCGCAGCCCGGGCTTGCCGCCCGGGCCAGCGGCGCAACGCCGAATCGCCCCCCATGCGGGCTCAACCCTTCGGGCCGGGGCGATTTGCGGGGCCATCCTGCGTTGCCGGCTCGTTGTTGGCCCCCATCCAACGCCTCGCCGGCGTCTTGACTGGCCCCGCAACTCGCCCCGGCGCGGGCCGCTATCTCTGCCGCCCACGCTCCTAGGCCTGTGGTCCTTCAGCGTCGCCACCGCCCATGGCAGCGGGCTGATGCTGCTGCCGGCGCTGCTGCCGCTGTGCCTGAGCGCCTCGCCGGCCCGCGAGATCACGGCGTCGGGCTCGCTCGCGCTGGCGCTCGCCGCGGTGGGCGCCCACATGACCGCGATGCTGGGCGCCACGGCCCTCGCGGCCTGGGCCGCGC
The DNA here is from genome assembly GCF_026712205.1 of Pelomonas aquatica. GTDB lineage: Bacteria > Pseudomonadota > Gammaproteobacteria > Burkholderiales > Burkholderiaceae_C > Pelomonas > Pelomonas aquatica. The sequence continues at coordinate 124 of NZ_JAPPUW010000019.1, read as the reverse complement.
TAATCCGAAGTTCCGGTCAATCAGGCCGTCAGATTGGCGACTGATCCCTTGCAGATCAACGAGTTAGGCCTTTGATCGGACTTCATTTTGTAGGCATGTAAATGCCTTGAATTCTCTTTATGTA
>NZ_JAPPUW010000018.1 GCF_026712205.1 Pelomonas aquatica | reverse complement strand
GCTCGCCGTCGCTGAGCACCAGTTCGGTCTTCGGTCTGCCTCTCGCCATTGCCGTATTTCCGTCGCCAAGATACCGCAATGGCTTGCAATATTAATGCCATCTATTTCTGGGACGAAACATTAGGACAACGCTGAATAAATCCCCGCGATGCAGCGCGCCCTGGTTTGGGATGGGCTGCAAGGCGCAAACTGCAGCCGTAGCGGGGCTACGGCGAGGATTTACAACGCCGCAGACCGCCCAAAGCAGGGATGCGCTGCGCGCGAGGGACTTGTTCAGCGTTACCTTAGGCCCGCGCGCTCTTCACGAGCGCCGCGATCCGCGGCGTCGCGTTCACCGCCACCAGCTCGATCTGCGGATTGGCCTTGGCGAACACGCGGAACAGCTCGTCCGTGAAGCCGTGGCCCACGTCGGTGACGCCGTCGAAGTCGATCTCCGCGCGCTTGAAGGCGGCCAGCCGCGAGCCCACGCGGCGGGCGGCGGCGCGGGAGTCCAGGGCCTGGCCCTCGGTCGTCAGCAGCCGCAGCTGCACGCGGGTCTGGTCGAACTCGATGCCGTCGCCCGCCCGGCTCCAGGCGTTCATGACGCCGTCCAGCGTGCGCGTCGTGTTCAGCGCGATGGCCATGTAGATGCTGCTGCCCTGGCGCGGCAGCGCGCGGCCTCGTCTCCAGCCGCCGCTCTCCCAGGCGCGGCGCTGGTAGGCGGTGTTGTTGGCGTGGATGTCGAACACGTCGGCCAGTTGGCTGCTGAAGAACAGGCCGCGGCCAGTGTGGGCGTCGGGCGCGCTGGTCAGCCGGCCCTTGCTGAGTTCCAGCATCGCGTGCTGCGGGTCTTCCAGGCTGAAGGCGCTGCAGATCCGGTCGAAGACGCCGCAGCCGTCGTCGCTGACCAGCAACTGCACATGGGTCGGCGTCTGGCGCAGCGACACGGTGACGCTGCTGCCGCCGGAGTGGTCGGCTGCGTTGTTGACCAGCTCGGTGAAGCCGTGCTGGATCATGCGCTCGACGTGCTTCGGCAGCGCGAAATGCGGCGCGAAGTCGCGCTGCCAGGGCAGGTCCTCCTGCAGGCCGTAGAGGGTGTAGCTGCGCGCGACCTGGCGCAGCGCCCCGGGCGCGTAGACCGGGCGGCGGCCGGTGCCGCTGCGCGCCAGCCAGCCGGCGTCGACCAGGCGCTTCAGCGCCGACAGCACGGCACGGTGGCTGGCGCCGGTGCGCTCCTCGACATGGGCCGCCAGTTCGTGCGAATGCTCGCTGGCCGCGGCGGTGATCCAGTTGGTGAGGTGGTCGAACACGAGACGCGTCATGGCGGGGCATTGTGGCCGTCCCGGCAACCAAGGGGGGTGGGGCGCGCCCTGACTCCATAGAATCCCCAGCTAGTTACGGCGCGGTTACCAAGTACGTTGGGAGCCGCAGTCGGCCCAGATTTCTCAACTCCACCGGGGAATTCCCATGCCTCTCGTCTCCATGCGCCAGTTGCTGGACCACGCCGCCGAAAACGGCTACGGCATCCCAGCCTTCAACGTGAACAACCTGGAGCAGGTGCAGGCCGTCATGGCCGCGGCCGACGAGGTCGGCGCACCGGTCATCCTGCAGGCCTCGGCCGGCGCCCGCAAATACGCCGGCGAGCCCTTCATCAAGCATCTGATCCAGGCCGCCTGCGAGGCCTTCCCGCACATCCCGCTGGTCATGCACCAGGACCACGGCACCAGCCCCAAGGTCTGCGCCGGCGCCATCGACCTGGGCTTCGGCTCGGTGATGATGGACGGCTCGCTGATGGAAGACGGCAAGACGCCGGCCTCGTTCGACTACAACATGGACGTGACCCGCCGCGTCGTCGAGATGGCGCACAAGGTCGGCGTCACCGTCGAGGGCGAGTTAGGCTGCCTGGGCAACCTCGAGACCGGCGATGCCGGCGAGGAAGACGGCATCGGCGCCGAAGGCAAGCTGGACCACAGCCAGATGCTGACCGACCCCGAGGAGGCCGCCGTGTTCGTCAAGGCCACCCAGCTCGACGCGCTGGCCATCGCCATCGGCACCAGCCATGGCGCCTACAAGTTCAGCCGCAAGCCCACGGGCGACATCCTGGCCATAGCCCGCGTGAAGGAGATTCACGCGCGCATCCCCAACACCCACCTCGTCATGCACGGCTCGTCCAGCGTGCCGCAGGACCTGCTGGCCATCATCAACCGGTACGGCGGCAAGATGAAGGAGACCTTCGGCGTGCCGGTCGAGGAGATCCAGGAGGCCATCAAGCATGGCGTGCGCAAGATCAACATCGACACCGACATCCGCCTGGCGATGACGGGCGCGGTGCGCAAGTTCCTGGCCGAGAACCCCGACAAGTTCGACGCCCGCGAGTGGCTCAAGCCGGCCCGCGAGGCCGCCAAGGCCATCTGCAAGCAGCGCTATCTGGAGTTCGGCTGCGAAGGCCAGGCCGGCAAGATCAAGGGCCGCACGTTGGCCGACATCGCCGGCGCCTATGCGCGCGGCGAGCTGGCGCAAAAGGTCCAGTGACGACGGCGCACTGCTTCACCTACGGCTCGCTGATGTGGGCCGACATCATGGCCCGCGTCTGCGGGCATGAATTCGCCAGCGAGCCGGCCTCGCTGGCGGACTACCGCCGCCACCCGGTGCGCGGCCAGGACTACCCCGGCCTGCAGGCCGCGCCCGGCGGCCTCGTGCCGGGCCGGCTCTACCGCGACGTGAGCGCCGCCGCCTGGGCGCGGCTGGATGCCTTCGAGGGCGAGGAATACGAGCGCGTCGACGTCGTCGTCGCGCGGGCCGACGGCGCGGCGCTGCCGGCCCAGGTCTACCGCTTCCGCACCGCGTTCGCCGGCCGGCTGCTGCCCGGCGACTGGGATGCCGACGCCTTCGCGCGCGAGGGCCGCGCCCGCTTCATCGCGCGCTACGCCGGCTTCGAGGCCCTGGCCCCGGGCCGCTGAGGCGCCCGCCCACCCCGCCCTCGCCGCCCGCGTGATGCCGCGCGGCGGCCCGGACATGCCGGCGATTTGACGCAGGTCAAATGCCCGCCCGGGCCAGGTTTTTAAGATTCATGCATTCTGTATGCATATTTAAAAGCCATGGCATCCAACCCCTCTCCCACCCCGGTCGACCTGCGCGGCCTCGCCCGCGAATCGCGGCCGGGCCGCGTCCAGGAACTGCTGCTGGCCCTCGACGCGGGCGGCAGCGCCGAGTTAATCGACGACAGCGACCCCAACCCCCTGCTGCTGCGGCTGCAACGGGAGCTGCCGGCCCGCTTCGCGTGGGACGCGCGCGAGGTCGGCGCCGGCGTCTGGCAGGCGCGGCTGTCGCGCGTTGCGCCCGCGCATGGCGAAGGCCGCTGCTGCGGCGGCTGTGGCGGCCACTGAGCCGCATCCATCGAGCACTTGAGAAGAGAAGGAAACCTCATCATGAAGTCCACGAAAAGGCTCTGGCGTTGGCTGGCGCTGATCTTTGTCCTGTCGTTCGGGGCCCTGGGCTATCTGGGCTGGCAGATCTATCTGTCGGCCCCGCCCATCCCGAACCGCGTGGTCAGCGCGGACGGCGACGTGCTGTTCACGCATGACCAGATCCAGCTGGGCCAGCAGGCCTGGCTGTCCGCCGGCGGCCAGCAGCTGGGCACGGTGTGGGGCCACGGCGCCTATGTCGCGCCCGATTGGTCGGCCGACTGGCTGCACCGCGAGGCCGTGGCCCTGCAGGCCAGGCGCCTGGCCGAGCAGCAGCAGGGCGGCCTGCCGGTCGGCGACGTGCAGCGCGCGGCGGTCGACCAGGCCGTGCGCGACGAGATGCGCCGCAACACCTATGACGAGGCCAGCGGCGACGTGCGCGTCACCGCCGAGCGCGCCCAGGCCATCCGCGCGGTGGCCGCGCACTACGAGGGCCTGTTCGGCAACGACCCGGCGCTGGACAAGCTGCGCGACCAGTACGCGATGACGGCCGACGCGCTGCCCGAGGCCGGGCAGCGCCAGGCGCTCACCGCCTTCTTCTTCTGGTCGGCCTGGGCCGCGGCGACGGACCGCCCCGGCGAGGCCGGCCTGTCCTACACCAGCAACTGGCCGCACGAGCCGATGGTGGGCAACACCATGAGCGCGTCGGCGGCGATGTGGTCCATGGCCAGCATCATCCTGCTGCTGGCCGGCATCGCGGCGATGCTGTGGCTGCACAAGGCCGACGAGGGCGATGAAGTCGCCGTCGTGCCCAAGGCCGACCCGCTGCTGGGCGCCAAGGCCACGCCGTCGATGAAGGCGACGCGCAAGTATTTCTTCGTCGTCATCGGCCTGATGCTGCTGCAGATCGGCATGGGCGCCATCACCGCCCACTACGCGGTCGAGGGCCAGTCCTTCTTCGGCATCCCGCTGGCGCAGGTCCTGCCGTACACGATCAGCCGCACCGTGCACACGCAGATCGGCGTGTTCTGGATCGCCACCGCGTGGCTGGCCACCGGCCTCTACGTCGCGCCGCTGCTGTCGGGGCGCGAACCCAGGCTGCAGAAGCTCGGCGTCGATGCGCTGTTCTGGGCACTCATCATCGTCGTGCTGGGCTCCACCATCACCGGCTGGCTGGGCACGCTGCAGCATCGCGGCGTGGACTTCAGCTTCTGGCTCGGCAACCAGGGCCTGGAGTACACCAGCATGGGCCGCGTCTGGCAGATCCTGCTCTTCATCGGCCTGCTGTTCTGGGTCTTCCTGCTCGGCCGCGCGCTTTGGCCGGCGCTGATGAAGCCCTCGCAGACGCGTGGCCTCATCGCCATGGTCTTCCTGTCGGCCACCTGCATCGGCGGCTTCTACGCCACGTCGCTGGCCTGGGGCCAGCACACCCACTACTCGATGGTCGAGTACTGGCGCTGGTGGCTGGTGCACCTGTGGGTCGAGGGCTTCTTCGAGGTCTTCGCCACCGCCGTCGTCGCCTTGATCTTCACCAACCTCGGCCTCGTGAGCGCGCCGTCGGCCAACCGGGCCATCGTCGCGGAGACCATCGTCTTCCTGTTCGGCGGCATCCTGGGCACGCTGCACCACCTGTACTGGACGGGCTCGCCCACGTCGGTCATCGCCGTCGGCGCGGTGTTCTCCGCGCTGGAGGTCGTGCCGCTGACGCTGATCGGCCTGGAGGCGCTGCAGACGTATCGCCGCTCGAAGAACGTGGCCTGGCTGGGCGCCTACAAGTGGGTCATCCTGAGCTTCGTCGCCGTGGGCTTCTGGAACACCGTCGGCGCCGGCCTGCTGGGCTTCGCCATCAACCCGCCGGCCTCGCTGTACTACGTGCAGGGCCTGAACATGACGGCGGCCCACGGCCATGCGGCGCTGTTCGGCGTCTACGGCATGCTGGGCATCGGCCTGATGCTGTTCTGCCTGCGCGGCCTCTACGACCGCGCCCTGCATGCCGACAAGTTCCTGAAGCCCGCCTTCTGGAGCCTGAACATCGGCCTGGCGATGATGGTCTTCATGTCGCTGCTGCCGGCCGGCATCTACCAGGCCTACGAGAGCATCACGCGCGGCCTGTGGTACGCCCGCTCGCCGGAGGTCATCCACTCCAAGCTGATGGAGACCCTGGTGTGGCTGCGCGTGCCGGGCGATATCGTGTTCGCCGCGGGCAGCATCTTCCTGGCCGTGTACGCGCTGTTCCTGCTGCGCCGCCGCGCAGCGGACCGCCTGCCGGCCGCAGGTGCGGCCCCCGCCCGCGGCCGTTGAAACGAGAGGACTTGCAAGCATGCGGCTCACCGCCTTCACCGACTACAGCCTGCGCGTGCTGATGTTCCTGGCCGCCGAGCCCGGGCGGCGGGCCACGGTGGGCGAGATCTGCGCGGCCTTCGACATCAAGGTCAACCACCTGACCAAGGTCGTGCACCACCTCGCCAGGCGCGGCTGGCTGGTCACCGTGCGGGGCAAGGGCGGTGGGCTGATGCTGGCGCTGCCGCCCGCGCGCATCGGCATCGGCCGGGTCGTGCGCGACACCGAGGGCCAGGCGCTGCCGGCCGAATGCTTCTCGGCCGAGGCCAGCCACTGCGCCATCGTCAGCCACTGCCGGCTGAAGGGCGTGCTGGCCGAGGCGGTGCAGGCCTTCTACGCGGTGCTGGACCGCTACACCCTCGCCGACATCACGGCCAACCGGCAGGAGCTGGTGCAGGTGCTGCGCTTCATGGCGCCGGCGGAGGCCAGGCCATGAGCGAGGCCTATCCCTACGACGGACCCGCCGAGCTGCGCGAGCCCATCCAGGCGGCGCTGCGCCGCGTCGTGGACCCCGAGGTCGCGATGTCCATCGTCGACGTCGGCCTCGTCTACGGCGTGACGGTGACGCCCGAGCTCGTGCAGGTGCGCATGACGATGACGTCGGCCGCCTGCCCGGCCACCGACGTCATCGTCGACGAGGCCTGCGCCGAGCTGGACCGCGTCGTCCCCGCCGGCCTGCGCATAGCCGTCGAGCTGGTCTGGGAGCCGCCATGGACGACCGACCGCATGAGCGCCCGGGCCAAGGCCTTCATGGGCTGGTAGGGGCGGGCGATGCGACGGCGCACTCCCGGCCTGCTGCCACGGCTGGCCTTCGCGGGCCTGGTCGCCGCGGCGCTGCTGGCCGGCATCGCCGGCGGCCTGGTGCGCGCCGGCGTTGCGGTCCCCGTGGCGGCCCCGGCGGTCGTCGGCCATGCCTTCCTGATGATCTGCGCCTTCATGGGCACCGTCATCGGCATCGAGCGCGCCGTGGCCGTCAAGCACGCGGCGGCCTTTGCCGGGCCGCTGGTCTCGGGCACTGCCGGCCTGGTCGCACTGGGTGGCGCGCCGGCTGCCGCCGCGTGGCTGGCCGCGGTCGCTGCGCTGGCCTTTGTCGGCGTGAACCTGGTCGTCGTGCGGCGCCAGCGCGCCACCCACACGCTGCTGCTGCTGGCCGGCGCGCTGGCCTGGGCCGCGGGCAGCCTGCTGCAGGCGCTGGGCCTGCTGGCCGGCGCGGTCGTGCCGCTGTGGCTGTGCTTCCTGGTGTTCACCATCGCGGCCGAGCGGCTGGAGATGACGCGGCTGATGCGCCGCCATGCCGGTGCCGGCCCGGCCCTGGTCGGCATGCTGGCCGCGGCGGCCTGCGGTGCGCTGCTGTCCGGCTTCGCGCCCGGCTGGGGCGGCCTGCTGTACGGCCTGTCTCTGGCCGCGCTGGCGGCATGGCTGGTCGCGTTCGACATCGCGCGCCGCACCGTGCGCGCCGCGGGCCTGAGCCGCTATATGGCGGTCTGCCTGCTGGCGGGTTATGCGTGGCTCTTCGTCGCCGGCCTCGCCTGGGCCGGCACGGCGCTGGGCCAGCCCTGGCGCGACGCGGCCCTGCATGCGCTGGCGCTGGGCTTCGTCTTCAGCATGGTGCTCGGCCATGCCCCCGTCATCCTGCCGGCCGTCGCCCGCGTGAAGCTGGCGTTCGGCTGGCCCTTCTATCTGCCGCTGCTGCTGCTGCATGCGTCGCTGGCCCTGCGCTTCGGCGGCGGCCTGTCCAACCCGCAGCTGAAGGCAGTCGGCGCCGCCGGCAACGCGCTGGCCATCGCCGCCTTCGCGCTCACGCTGGCCGTCTCGGCCATCGCCTGGAGGGCCATGCCCCGCCCTCGGAACCCCGCCCATGAACCCCCTGCTGAAAATTGAAGAACCGCCCCGGGCCGCGCCCGCGGGCTTCGCGCTGTTCGCGCTGGGCTTCCGGCCCTTTTACCTGTTGGCCAGCGTGTTCGCGGCGCTGTCCGTCCCGCTGTGGGCGCTGCAGTTCTCGGGGCTGCTGCCCCACGCCTACCTGGCCGGGCCGATCTGGCATGCCCACGAGATGCTGTTCGGCTTCACGCTGGCCGTGATCGTCGGCTTCCTGTTCACGGCCGGCCGCAACTGGACCAATCTGCCCACGCCCACCGGCTGGGCGCTGGCCGCGCTGGCGGCGCTGTGGCTGGCCGCGCGCGTGCTGGTGCTGACGCCCTATGCCGTGGCCGCCGCCGTCGCCAACGTCGCCTTCCCGCTGGCCGCGGCCGTCGGGCTGGCCCTGCCCTTCTTCAAGTCGAGGAACCGGCGCAACTATTTCTTCGTCGCGCTGCTCGCCGTGCTGGCGCTGGCGGCGGCCTGCGTGCACGCGGCGCAGCTGGGCGTCATCACGGTGCCGGGATGGCTCGGCATCCAGGTCGCGCTGGACGTGGTGCTCTTCATCCTGTCCGTCATGGGCGGGCGGGTCATCCCGATGTTCACGAACAACGGCGTGCCGGGCGCCGGCGCGGTCCGCGACGAGCGCGTCGAGAAGGCCGCGCTCGGCGCCACGCTGGCGCTGCTGGCCGCCGACGCGCTCGGGCTGCAGGGCACGCCGCTGGCCGCCGTCGCCCTCGTCGCCTGCGCGGCCCAGGCCGGGCGCTGGGCGCTGTGGCGGCCCTGGCAGACGCTGCACGTGCCCCTGGTGTGGGTGCTGCACCTGGCCTACCTCTGGGTACCGGTGCACCTGCTGCTGCGCGGCCTCGCGCAGTGGGGCTGGGTGCTGCCGTCGGTGGCCACGCATGCGCTGACCGTGGGCGCCGTGGGCGGCCTCGTCATCGGCATGATGACGCGCACCGCCCGCGGCCACACCGGGCGGCTGCTGAAGGCCGACCGCTGCGAGGTCGCCTGCTATCTGCTGGTGGCCGCCGCGGCGGCCGTGCGCGTGCTGCTGCCGCTGGCGGCACCGGGCCAGGCCGTGCATGCGGCGCTGGCGTCAGCCCTGCTGTGGTCGGCCGGCTTCGGCCTCTACGCGCTGCGCTACTGGCCCGTGCTCTCGCGCCCGCGCATCGACGGCCGCCCGGGCTGAACGCCATGGCCAAGAAATTCCCGATCAAGCCGGCCCATCCGGGCCGCATCTGCTGGGGCTGCGACCGTTATTGCCCGGCCGACGCCATGCAATGCGGCAACGGCTCGCTCGCCACGCCGCACCCGAGCGAGCTCTTCGGCGACGACTGGATGGATTGGGGGCCGGACGCGCGGCCGGCGCCGCAGGCCGACGACCCCGCGCCCGGCCCTCCCGAAGCTTGAGCGAGATCAAGGTCCATCGGGATGGGCCGAACAGAATGCGCCGTATGTCGAAGGGCTGGAATCGCGCGCGCCTCGCCACCAAGGTCGGCTTCCTCGGTGCCGCGCTGCTGTGCATCGCGCTGGCGTCCATCGGGCTGACGCTGTGGATAGGCTGGCAGCTGGAGGGCGGCGCCGCGGCGGTCAACGAGGCCGGGCGGCTGCGCATGCAGACCTGGCGGCTGGCCCACCAGGCCGCCGCCGCCGAGCTGCCGGCCCTGGTGCAGGCCTACGACGCGTCGCTGGACCTGCTGGTGAACGGCGACCCGGCCCGGCCGCTGTTCCTGCCGCGCGACGCGCGCACGCGGCAGGCCTACCGGCAGGTGCGTGAGTCCTGGCTGCAGCTCAAGGCCGCGGCCGGCGGAAATCCGGCGCCGACGGGCGCTCAGGCCGAGGCCCTGGTCAGGCGCATCGACGCGCTCGTCGACGTCGTCGAGGCGCGCATGGCGGGCTGGAGCTCGCTGCTGTCGAGCGTGCAGCTGGCGCTGGTGGGCATCGCCATCGCGGCGTCCATGATCTTCCTGTATGCCTCGCACCTGGTCGTGTTCGCGCCGGTGGACCGGCTGCGCCGCGGCCTGCAGGCGCTGGAGCAGGGCGCGCTGGGCGCGCGCGTCGCGCAGGATTCGCAGGACGAGTTCGGCGAGCTCGCGAGGGGCTTCAACCGCATGGCGCAGCGGTTGGAGGCGGTCTACCGCGGCATGGAGGACGAAGTGCGCGCCAAGACCGCCGACCTGCGCCTGCAGCAGCAGCGCCTGGCCGCGCTCTACGAGGCCACGGCCTTTGCCGCGAAGGCCGCGTCGCCGCGCGAACTTGCCAGCGGCTTCGCCGAGCGCATGCGCCGCGCTGCCACGGCCGACGCCGTGATGCTGCGCTGGATGGACGCCAGCCGGCAGCGCATGGTGCTGCTGGCGACCCAGGGCCTGCCGCCGGCCATGCTCGAAGCCGAACGCTGCCTGATCCCGGGCGCTTGCCACTGCGGCAGTCCCGAGCCCCAGGCCCGCGTGATCCCCATCGGAGCCAAAGGCAGCCATGGCTCGCACTGTGCCAAGGCGGGTTTCGTGGCCGTCACGACCGTCGCGCTGACGGTGCAGGGCCGGGTGATGGGCGAGGTGGACCTGCTGTTCCGCGAGATGCCCCAGCCGACCCAGGCGGCCCGCGAGCTGCTGGACAGCATGGCCAGCCACCTGGCCAGCGCGATGGACGGGCTGCGCAGGGAGGCGTTGCAGCGCGAGGCCGCCGTGGCCGAGGAGCGCGGCATGCTGGCCCGCGAGCTGCACGACTCCATCGCGCAGAGCCTGGCCTTCATGAAGATCCAGCTGCAGCTGCTGAAGGACGCCCAGCAGGGCGGCCGGGCCGTCGTGGCCGAGCGCCTCGTCGAGGAACTGGAGCTGGGCCTGAAGGAAAGCACGGCCGACGTGCGGGCGCTGCTGATGCACTTCCGCACCCGCACCGACGGCGACGACCTGTTGCCCGCGCTGCAGGCCACGCTGCAGAAGTTCCGGCTGCAGAGCGGCGTGCCGGCCGAGCTGGCCGTGGACGGCCACGGCGCGCCGCTGGCGGCCGACGTGCAGGTGCAGCTGCTGCATGTGGTGCAGGAGGCGCTGTCCAACGTCCGCAAGCATGCGCAGGCCAGCCAGGTGCAGGTGAGCCTGAAGCACCAGCCGCACTGGCAGATCGACGTGCGCGACGACGGCCGCGGCTTCGACCCCGTGCGCGACGTGCCGGACGACAGCCATGTGGGCCTGCGCATCATGCGCGAGCGCGCCGCCAAGGTGGGCGCCGCCGTGGCGCTCGAATCCCAACCCGGGCGGGGCACGCTGGTGCGCATCTCCCTGCCCGAATCCGAGGCCGTGCATCCATGAGTGCCGATCCCATCCGCGTGCTCGTCGTCGACGACCACACGCTGTTCCGCCGTGGCCTGATCGCGCTGCTGTCGACGCAGCCGCAGCTGCAGGTCGTCGGCGAGGCCGCCGACGCCGGCGCGGCCGAGCGCCGCGCCGCCGAGCTGCAGCCCCAGGTCATCCTGCTGGACAACCACCTGCCCGGCGTGTCCGGCGTGCAGGCCCTGCCCGCGCTGAAGGCGGCCGCGCCGGCCGCCCAGGTGCTGATGTTGACGATGAGCGAGTCCGAGGCCGACCTTGGCGCCGCGCTGCGCGCCGGGGCCTGCGGCTATCTGCTGAAGACGGCCGACAACCAGGAGCTGACCCAGGCCATCGAACGCGCGGCGCGCGGCGTGTCCAGCTTCAGCGCCGAGATGGCGGGCAAGCTGGCCACGGCCTTCCGCCACGAGGCCGAGGCGACCTCCATGGCCGCCGCGCCGCCGCCCGACCCGCTGGGCACGCTGTCGCCGCGCGAGCGCGAGATCGTCGACCTGATCGCCCGCGGCGACTCCAACAAGCAGATCGCCCGCGAGCTCGGCATCGCCGAGACGACGGTCAAGATCCATGTTCAGCACCTGCTGCGCAAGCTCGACCTGGATTCGCGCGTGCAGGCGGCGGTGCTGGTGACGCAGCAGCGGGCTTAGCTTCGACCGTTCTCATCTGGGAGGAGCGGGTTGCGCCAGGGAGCGGGGGTGCGCAATTGCTCCGTGTCCCCCGGGCCGGCAAGCCGGCCCTCCTCCTTTACCTGCGCAATTGCGCACCCCCACTCCCTGGCTTGCGCATGAGCGGTTTTCCGCGGCGAATACCGAGTGCACCGACAAGCAGGAGGGTGGGTGGGCCTGATGCGCAGGTAAAGGAGGAGGCCCGCGCAGCGGGCCGGGGGACACGGAGCATCAGGCCCGCCCGCCCTCCTGCGACCAACCTGAAGTCGGCGAACGCGTAGTTCTTTAGGACGAGGCCGCTGCACCCCTCGTCCTCCCAGCAGCCGGTGCCCCGCTGATCCTCCGGTGAATGTGCAGCGCGCCCCGCGCGCGGGACAGTGGCTGCATCGTCACTGAGGAGGAAAGCGCATGACCGCAACCCCCGTCGACCGCCGGGCCTGGTCGGTGCTGGCCGTCAGCACCCTGGCCTTCACCGTCTGCTTCATGGTGTGGATGATGTTCGGCGTCATCGGCATCCCGATCAAGAAGCAGCTCGGGCTGAACGCCACCGAGTTCGGCCTGCTGACCGCCATGCCGGTGCTGACCGGCTCGCTGGTGCGCGTGCCGCTGGGCATCTGGACGGACCGTTATGGCGGCCGCATCGTCATGGCCCTGTTGATGGCGGCCACCGTGCCGGCCATCTGGCTGATGGCCTATGCCACGCAGTATTGGCATTTCCTCGTCATCGGCCTCTTCGTCGGCCTCGCGGGCGGCTCCTTCTCGGTGGGCACGCCCTATGTCGCGCGCTGGTTCCCCAAGAGCCGCCAGGGCATGGCCATGGGCGTCTACGGCGCCGGCAACTCGGGCTCGGCGGTCAACAAGTTCGTCGCACCCGTGCTGCTCGTCAGCTTCGGCTGGGCCATGGTGCCCCAGGTCTACGCGGCCATCATGGCCGGCACCGTCGTGCTGTTCTGGCTGTTCAGCCACAGCAACCCGGCCCACCTCGTGGCCAGCAACGTCAGCTTCCGCGAGCAGCTGAAAGGCCTGAAGGACCCGCGCGTGCTGAAGTATTGCCAGTACTACAGCATCGTGTTCGGCGGCTATGTCGCGCTGGCGCTGTGGATGGTGCAGTACTACGTCGGCGAGTTCAGCCTCGACATCCGCGTCGCCGCGCTGCTGGCCGCCTGCTTCAGCCTGCCCGGCGGCGTGCTGCGCGCCATCGGCGGCCTGCTGTCGGACAAGTACGGCGCCCACAAGGTGACCTGGTGGGTCATGTGGGTGAGCTGGATCTGCCTCTTCCTGCTCAGCTACCCGCAGACCGACTTCACCGTCGTGACCATCGCCGGCGCCAGGACCTTCCACATCGGCCTGAACGTCTACGCCTTCACCGCGCTGCTGGCCGTGCTGGGCGTGGCCTTCGCGTTCGGCAAGGCCTCGGTCTTCAAGTACATCAGCGACGACTACCCCGGCAACATCGGCGCCATCAGCGGCATCGTCGGCCTGGCCGGCGGCCTCGGCGGCTTCGTGCTGCCCATCCTGTTCGGCGCGCTGCTGGACCTCACCGGCGTCCGCTCCAGCGCCTTCATGCTGATGTACGGCGTCGTCTGGGTCTCGCTGATCTGGATGTACTGGACCGAGGTGCGCCGCACCGACGTGATGGGTGCCCCTCGCCCAGCCGCGCCTTGCTGAACGCCGGCGCGTCTGGTCGGTCCCCCGCGGGGACGAGTCCGCCAGCGGCATCGAGCCGCAGGCGGACCCCGGCGGGCCGGCTTGGGGCGGCCCGGCGCTCGGCCCGGAATGCACTACTCATCCTCAACAAGGACAAGACATGAGCAAGAACGACATCGCGGACTGGCGCCCGGAAGACGACGCCTTCTGGGAAGGCATCGGCAAGCGCATCGCCTACCGCAACCTGTGGATCTCCATCCCGGCCCTGCTGTGCGGCTTCGCCGTCTGGGGCATGTGGGGCATCATCGCCGTGCAGATGCTGAACCTGGGCTTCCCGTTCAGCCAGGCCCAGCTGTTCACGCTGACGGCCATTGCCGGCATCGCCGGCGCGACGATGCGCATCCCGGCCTCCTTCCTGATCCGCCTGGCCGGCGGGCGCTACACCATCTTCCTGACCACTTCCATGCTGCTGGCCCCAGCCATCGGCACCGGCATCGTGCTGCAGCACAAGGACTGGCCGCTGTGGGCCTTCCAGCTGATGGCGCTGTGGTCGGGCGTGGGCGGCGGCAACTTCGCGTCGTCGATGTCCAACATCAGCGGCTTCTTCCCGAAGCGGCTGCAGGGCACGGCCCTGGGCCTGAACGCGGGCCTCGGCAACTTCGGCGTGACGACGATGCAGATCGTCATCCCGCTGGTGATGACGCTGCCGCTGCTGGGCGCGCTGGGCGGCGCGCCCGAGCTGCTGCTGAAGGACAGCGGCTGGATCTTCGGCAAGATCGCCGCCGGCACGCCGACCTGGATCCAGAACGCCGGCTTTGCCTGGGTGTTCTCGCTGCTGCCGCTGGGCGCGCTGTGCTGGTTCGGCATGAGCAACCTGAAGACCGTGTCGCCCGACACCGGCTCGCCCATCGTCGCCTTCGCCAAGATCACCTACCTCTACACGCTGGCCTTCGTGCCGACCGTCTTCATGCTCTGGCTCTACCTGCCCAAGCCCACCGGCCTGGGCCTGCTGAGCATGTGGGTGGCGATCCCGCTGGACATCATCATGGCGCTCACCGTCATGCGGCTGGCGGCCTTCGGCGAGATGAAGGAGGGCGTGAAGAAGCAGTTTGCGATCTTCGGCAACAGGCACACCTGGTCGCTGACGGCGCTCTACATCGTCACCTTCGGCTCCTTCATCGGCTTCTCGATGGCGCTGCCGCTGGCGATGAAGGTGATCTTCGGCATCAGCCATGTGCGCGACGCCAGCGGCGTGATGCAGCACACGCTGAACAACCCGAACGCGCCGACCGTGCTGGCCTATGCGTGGATCGGCCCCTTCGTCGGCGCCGCGGTGCGCCCCGTCGGCGGCTGGATCTCGGACAAGGTCGGCGGCTCCATCGTGACCCAGGTCATCTCGGCCGTCATGGTGTTCGCGTCGGTGGCCGTGGGCCATGTGATGCAGCAGGCCTACGCCTCGGCGACACCGGAGCAGTATTTCCCGGCCTTCATGGGCCTGATGGTGCTGCTGTTCGCGGCCAGCGGCGTCGGCAACGGCTCGACCTTCCGCTCGGTGGGCGTCATCTTCGACCGCCAGCAGGCCGGCCCCGTGCTGGGCTGGACCTCGGCCGTCGCCGCCTACGGCGCCTTCATCGCGCCGGTGCTGATCGGCGAGCAGATCAAGGCCGGCACGCCCGAACTCGCCTTCTACGGCTTCGCGGGCTTCTACGCCGTCTGCCTGATGCTGAACTGGTGGTTCTACCTGCGCCGCGGCGCGGAGATCAAGAACCCCTGATGGCCTTGAAGTGCTGGGGGCGGCTATTTCGCCGCCTCTGCGGCGACGTGGCCGGCCAACGTCGCCAGGAATGACCGGAGGCCGGTCAGCTCCGACAACTCCGAGTACGCCCCCGTGTCGACGGCGGTCTGCGGCGTCGCGATGACCGCCGCCGCCGAGTACAGCTGCTCACTGACGAGCTTGCCGCACAGCGTGTCGTAGCGCTGCAGGTAGGAGGACTCGGCGAACTCGGGGAAGACCTTGAAATGCGTTGAACTCTCGCGCACCGGAGCGCGCGACTTTTCCGCGTCCTCGACCACCATCAGCCAGCCCACGAAAGGGCGCGCCTGCCGGCCGAAGGCGCCATCGCGATAGGCGGTCCAGAAGTCGTGCGAGGTGCCGATGGCTTCCTCGGCGCGGTTGTTGAAGTTGTTGCTGAACAAGGGCCCGACGTGGCTCTTGAACTCCAGCGCGGCGATGAGGCGCCCCCGGTCCATGACCAGCAAGTCCCAGAGCTTGCTCGGGCGGAAGAAGCCGGGCAGCGTGAGCAGCTTCCGCTGGCGATGGATTTCTGCATGCGGCAGGCCGTTGGCCCTGACGACGTCGGCAACCAGCTCGGCGAAGTCATTCAGGTTGTTTCCGCCGGTCACGCTCGCGCGCTCGCCCTGGTCGGACCGCCCGGCCGCGTGCTGCTTCAGCCGGGCGTCGTCGCGTGACTTCCAGAACGCCTTGATGGCCGCCTGAGCTTTCTGTTCGTAGTTGCAGAGGTCAAGAGCCATGGCTTGTCGAAACAGGGGCAATCATTCGGCCAGCAACTTCATTTCATCGGCATCGAGCCCGAACAGCTCGAAAGCGGCAGCGTCGCAGGCTCGCAGGTCGCGGGCCTGCGCAGCCTCGATCAGCCGGCTGCGCATGGTCTCGCCGACCTCGGCCCAGCGAGGCACCCGGATGCGGCGAAGGTACTGGGCCTGAAAGCGCAGAAAGCCGCCGCGCATCGTCGTGGAATAGGCGGCGACGAACTGCCGGGCGACGGCCGACAGCAGCACGGCTTGAAGCGCGCGCAGATCCCAGTCGTCGGAAACGACGTAGTACAGGTTGTGGTGCGGGTAGAGCTGGCCGCTCTCGAAGGCGACATGAGCCGAGCCCTTGATGTCGGGGATCAGCAGCTTGGGGCGCGTGGCCAGCGCGGGCGTGATCCGGTCAATGGTGCGATACCAGCTCGCCGGCGACTTTTTCGCGACATGGCGGCCGGCGATGGCGGCGCGGTGCCGCTCCAGGTAGGCGCGCAGCTTGGGGTGGCGGGCCAGATCGGCCAGGCTGCCATCGTCTTCGAAAGGGTTGATCACGCCGATGCCGACCTTGCAGCCGGCCTCTTCGAGGCTGGGGAAGGTGGCTTCGAGGCGGCGCAGCAGCGCGCGCTTGCCGGAGGCACTGAGCACCCAGGGTTCGCTGCCCTGGCCGATACGCTCAATCGCGGCGACGCCTTGCGACTCGTCGGTTGTGCCCGTGCGCAGCTGCCGCGCGAGGGAGGCGAGTTGAGCCGGGTCCAGCGCGAGGGGCTTGGCAACCAGCGTGGCACCGGCTGGGGCTCTCTCGATCAGCGTGATGGCTGGATAGGCGATCACGTCGGCATCGAAGGCCGGCGTATCCAGCATGTCCACGTAGGCCTTGAGGTGGAAGTCCTTGGTGACCATCGCGCGCAGCGGGCCGCCGTATTTGTTCTTGGTCCAGCGGTCGGCGCAGATGAAGCTGAACTGCCCGCCGGCCTTGAGCAGACCCAGCGATCGTTCGATGAAAGGAACGTAGAGGTCGGCGCGGTCGTACAACGACGCGAAGCGCCGCCGGTACTCGGCCAGCAGCGGCGCGGGGATCAGCTCCTGGCGCACATAGGGCGGATTGCCGACCACGTAGTCGAAGCGCCCCTCAAGTTCGCAAAGCAGGAAGTCGCCGTGAATCAGCCAAGCGGAGGCCAGGCGCCGCGCCTCGGTCGCCGCAAGGCCATTCGCAAGGAGCAGGGCCAGCAACTTCGCTTCGGTGCTGGCGTGGCTGCTCCGGTGCAGCTCCACCGCGCGGATGCAGGGTGCCAGATCGGTCTGCCCGCCCGCGCTTCGATGCGCCCTCAGCAGGCGCTCGACGGCGGCCAGCAGGAACTCGCCGCCGCCGAACGATGGCTCCAGCAGGCGCTGGCGATGCAGTGGGCGGTCCGTCGTGTAGCCGGCCAGGTCCAGCATGAACTCCACCACCTCGCGTCGCGTGTAGACGGCGCCGCGCTCGTCGTGATCCGAATGATGGGCCAGCCGCTCCAGCGCATCGGTGATGGGACACAAGCCGGGAAGGCTGGACTGGAGGCTGGCGGAGGCGAGGGGCATGGTGTTCGGTGGTCGGCCTGGATTATCCGGCCGGCACCGGGAGGGCCCTTGGCGCGGGCTAGTTCGAAAGAACTAGGCCGTGGGCGTCCCGCCTCGTCCTTCCGCGCCGGCCCGACCCGACCGGCGATGGATGGTCGGCGCAGGCCCCGCAGCCGAGCATGCCTACCGTGTCCAAGACCCTGTCCCCCTCGCTGCGCTGGAATCCGGAAGACGCGGATTTCTGGGCCGGCCATGGCCGGGCCGTGGCGCTGCGCAACCTGGGCTGCGCGCTGCCGGCGCTGGCGCTGTCGTTCGCGGTCTGGATGCTGTGGTCCGTCCTTGTCGTGCACCTGCCGGCGGCGGGCTTCCGCTACAGCACCAACCAGCTGTTCTGGCTCAGCGCGCTGCCGGCCCTGTGCGGCGCGACGCTGCGGGTCTTCTACGGCCTGGCCGTGTCCTGGGTCGGCGGGCGGCGCTGGACGGCGCTGTCCACGGCCAGCCTGCTGGTCCCGGCGGCCGGCATCGCGCAGGCCGTGCAGGACCCGTCCACGCCCTATGAATGGATGGTGGCGCTGGCCCTGCTGTGCGGCCTGGGCGGCGCCAATTTCGCCAGCGGCATGGCCCACATCAGCGCCTGCTTCCCGGCCCGCGAGCAGGGCGTGGCCCTCGGCCTGGGCGCCGGCTTCGCCCACCTCGGCGTGGGCCTCGTGCAGTGGCTGGTGCCGGCCGTCATCGCGCTGGACCTGTTCGGCCTGCCGGCCCAGGGCGGCGGGCTGTGGCTGCAGAACGCCGGCCTCGTCTGGCTGCCGCCGATCGCGCTGGCCAGCCTGCTGGCCTGGGCCGGCATGGACGACCTGCCCAGCGGCGGCGTCGGCATGGCCGAGCAGGCCCAGCTCTTCACGCACCGCCACAGCTGGCTGATGAGCTGGCTCTACCTCGGCAGCTTCGGCAGCTTCATCGGCTTCGCGGCGGCCTACCCGCTGCTGCTGCGCAGCCAGTTCCCGGACCTGACCTCCGCGCTGCAGCTGGCCTGGATCGGCCCGCTGCTCGGCGCGCTGGCGCGGCCGCTGGGCGGCTGGCTGGCCGACGACCTCGGCGGCGCGCGCATCAGCCTGGCCTGCTTCGGCGTGCTGGCCCTGGGCGTCGTCGGCGTGCTCGCCAGCCTCGCGGGCGAGGGCGGGCCGGCGCTCTTCGTCGCCAGCTTCGCGCTGCTCTTCGTCGCGGCCGGCATCGCCAACGGCAGCACCTTCCGCATGGTGCCGCTGGGTTTTCTGCGTGAGGCCGAGCGCGGCCGCGGTTCTCTGCGCGAGGCCCAGGCCCAGGGCGCCGCCGCTTTGGGCCTGTGCTCGGCCGTCGGCGCCTACGGCGGCTTCTTCATCCCCAAGAGCTTCGGCAGCGCCATCGCCCTCGGCGGCGGTCCGCAGGCCGCGCTCTATTGCTTCCTGGCGTTCTATCTGAGCTGCATGGCCATCTGCTGGTGGTGCTACGGCCGTCGCAACGCCCCCCTGTCCTGTTAACGGAGAAAGAGATGTCCCACTTCCTGGATCGACTGACCGCCTTCCGGCTGCCTCGGCAAGTCTTCGCCGGCGGCCACGGCGTCGCCACCGGCGAGGACCGCACCTGGGAGGATGCCTACCGCAACCGCTGGGCCCACGACAAGATCGTGCGCAGCACCCACGGCGTGAACTGCACCGGCTCCTGCTCGTGGAAGATCTACGTCAAGGGCGGCATCGTCACCTGGGAGACCCAGCAGACCGACTACCCGCGCACGCGGGCCGACCTGCCCAACCACGAGCCGCGCGGCTGCGCGCGGGGCGCGAGCTACAGCTGGTATCTCTACAGCGCCAACCGCGTGAAATACCCGATGGTGCGCGGCCGCCTGCTCAAGCGCTGGCGCGAGGCGCTGGCCGTGGCCAGGAGCCCGGTGGACGCCTGGGCGCTGATCCAGGCCGACGAGGCCGCGCGGCGCGACTACCAGCAGCTGCGCGGCATGGGCGGCTTCGTGCGCTCGACCTGGGACGAGGTCAACCAGCTGATCGCCGCGGCCAATGTCTACACGATCAAGCAGCACGGGCCGGACCGCATCATCGGCTTCTCGCCCATCCCGGCGATGTCCATGGTCAGCTATGCGGCGGGCAGCCGCTATCTCAGCCTGATCGGCGGCGTCTGCATGAGCTTCTACGACTGGTACTGCGACCTGCCGCCGAGCAGCCCGCAGGTCTGGGGCGAGCAGACCGACGTGCCCGAGTCGGCCGATTGGTACAACAGCAACTACATCATCGCCTGGGGCAGCAATGTGCCGCAGACGCGCACGCCGGACGCGCACTTCTTCACCGAGGTCCGCTACAAGGGCGCGAAGACGGTGGCCGTGACGCCCGACTACTCCGAGGTCGCCAAGCTGGCCGACCTGTGGCTGCATCCCAAGCAGGGCACCGACGCGGCGCTGGCCATGGCCATGGGCCACGTGGCCCTCAACGAGTTCTATTTTAAGCAGCGCAGCCCCTACTTCGACGACTACGCGCGCCGCTACACCGACCTGCCGCTGCTGGTGCTGCTGGAGGAGCAGACCCTGCCCGACGGCCGCAAGGCCCGCGTGCCCTCGCGCTATCTGCGCGCCAGCGACCTGGCCGGCCAGATGGGCCAGAGCAACAACCCGGAGTGGAAGACGCTGGCTTTCAACAGCAGCGGCATGCTGGTGCTGCCCAACGGCTCCATCGGCTTCCGCTGGGGCGCCGAGGGCCGCGACGACGCCGGCAAGTGGAACCTGGAGGCCAAGGAGGCCGAGGGCGGCGGGGACGTCAGGCTCAAGCTCTCCCTCGTGGAAGACGGCGAGCAGGCCCAAGAGGTCGTCGACGTGGCCTTCCCGTACTTCGCGGGCAGCGCCAGCGAGCACTTCATGCCCAACCCGCAGCAGGACGGCGTCAGCCACCGCGCCCGCGTGCCGGCGACCAGGCTGAAGACCCAGGACGGCGAGGCCGTCGTCGCGACCGTCTTCGACCTGCAGGCCGCGCAGTACGGCATAGCCCGCGGCTTCGGCAGCGGCGCAAAGAGCTACGACGACAACGCCCCCTACACGCCCGCCTGGCAGGAGGCCATCACCGGCGTGCCGCGCGCCCAGGTCATCCGCGTCGCGCGCGAGTTCGCCGAGAACGCGCACAAGACCCAGGGCAAGTCGATGATCATCATCGGCGCCGCGATGAACCACTGGTACCACTGCGACATGAACTACCGCGGGGTCATCAACCTGCTGATGATGTGCGGCTGCATCGGCCAGAGCGGCGGCGGCTGGGCGCATTACGTCGGCCAGGAGAAGCTGCGCCCGCAGACCGGCTGGACGGCGCTGGCTTTCGCGCTGGACTGGGTGCGCCCGCCGCGCCAGATGAACAGCACGAGCTTCTTCTACGCCCATACCGACCAGTGGCGCTACGAGAAGCTGGGCGTCGACGAGGTGCTGTCGCCGCTGGCCACCGAGGCCGAGCGCGCCGAGTTCAGCGGCAGCATGATCGACTGCAATGTGCGCGCCGAGCGCATGGGCTGGCTGCCCAGCGCGCCCCAGCTCAAGACCAACCCGGTGCAGGTCGTCAAGGACGCCGCGGCCGCCGGCCTGGCGCCCAAGGACTATGTCGTGCAGGGCCTGCGCGACGGCTCGCTGCAGCTGAGCTGCGAGGACCCCGACGCGCCGCAGAACTGGCCGCGCAATATGTTCGTCTGGCGCTCCAACCTGCTGGGCTCCAGCGGCAAGGGCCACGAATACTTCTGCAAGCACCTGCTGGGCACCGAGAACGGCGTGCAGGGCAAGGACCTGGGCGCCGACGACGCCAAGCCGCAGGAGGTGCGCTGGCATGCGCAGGCGCCGCAGGGCAAGCTGGACCTGGTCGTGACGCTGGACTTCCGCATGAGCACGACCTGCCTGTACTCCGACATCGTGCTGCCCACGGCCAGCTGGTACGAGAAGAACGACCTCAACACCAGCGACATGCACCCCTTCATCCACCCGCTGTCCGCGGCGGTGGACCCGGTCTGGCAGTCGCGCTCCGACTGGGAGATCTACAAGGGCTTCGCCAAGGCCTTCAGCGAGGTCTGCGTCGGCCATCTCGGTGTCGAGAAGGAGGTCGTCATGTCGCCGCTGATGCACGACACGCCGGCCGAACTGGCCCAGCCCTTCGGCGTGCAGGACTGGAAGAAGGGCGAGTGCGAGCTGATCCCCGGCAAGACGGCGCCCAACATCGCCGTCGTCGAGCGCGACTACCCGGCCACCTACGAGCGCTTCACGTCGCTCGGGCCGCTGATGGACAAGCTCGGCAACGGCGGCAAGGGCATAGCCTGGGACACCAGGACCGAGGTCGCCCAGTTGGCCGAGCTCAACGGCGTGGACGCCGCGGGCCGCGCCCGCATCGTCAGCGACATCGACGCCTGCGAGGTCATCCTGCAGCTGGCGCCCGAGACCAACGGCCATGTCGCCGTGAAGGCCTGGGATGCGCTGTCCAAGTTCACCGGCCGCGACCACGAGCACCTGGCCCTGCACCGCGAGGACGAGAAGATCCGCTACCGCGACGTGCAGGCCCAGCCGCGCAAGATCATCAGCTCGCCGACCTGGAGCGGCCTGGAGAGCGAGAAGGTCTCCTACAACGCCGGCTACACCAATGTGCATGAACTGATCCCATGGCGCACGCTGACCGGCCGCCAGCAGTTCTACCAGGACCACCCGTGGATGCGCGCCTTCGGCGAAGGCTTCACGAGCTACCGCCCGCCGGTGGACCTGAAGGCCACGGGCGGCATCGAGGGCATCAAGCCCAACGGCAACCCGGAGATCGTGCTGAACTTCATCACGCCGCACCAGAAATGGGGCATCCACAGCACCTACAGCGACAACCTGCTGATGCTGACGCTCAACCGCGGCGGCCCGGTCATCTGGCTCAGCGAGGACGACGCAAAAAGGGCCGGCATCGCCGACAACGACTGGGTGGAGCTCTTCAACCTGAACGGCGCCATCGCGGCCCGCGCGGTGGTCAGCCAGCGCGTGAACCCCGGCATGACGCTGATGTACCACGCGCAGGAAAAGATCATCAACACGCCCGGCAGCGAGATCACCGGCGTGCGCGGCGGCATCCACAACTCGGTGACGCGCATCGTCACCAAGCCCACCCACATGATCGGCGGCTACGCGCAGTACAGCTACGGCTTCAACTACTACGGAACCATCGGCACCAACCGCGACGAGTTCGTCGTGATCCGCAAGATGAACAAGGTGGACTGGCTCGACACCCCGCGTGACGACCACCTCGCCGCGGCCTACCAGTCGCAAGGCGAAAACCCCTGAACACGCGAGGAGCAATCAAATGAAGATTCGCGCACAGATCGGCATGGTGCTGAACCTGGACAAGTGCATCGGCTGCCACACCTGTTCGGTCACCTGCAAGAACGTCTGGACCAGCCGTCCCGGCGTCGAGTACGCCTGGTTCAACAACGTCGAGACCAAGCCCGGCATCGGCTATCCCAAGGAGTGGGAGAACCAGGACAAATGGAACGGCGGCTGGGTCCGCAAGGCCGACGGCAAGCTGGAGCCGCGCCAGGGCGGCAAGTGGAAGCTCTTGATGAAGATCTTCGCCAACCCCAACCTGCCGGAGATCGACGACTACTACGAGCCCTTCACCTTCGACTACGACCACCTGCAGTCGGCCCCCGAGATGAAGCATGCGCCGACGGCCCGCCCGCGCAGCCTCATCACCGGCCAGCGCATGGAGAAGATCGAGTGGGGCCCGAACTGGGAGGAGATCCTCGGCGGCGAGTTCAGCAAGCGCTCCAA
Source organism: Pelomonas aquatica (assembly GCF_026712205.1). Lineage (GTDB taxonomy): Bacteria > Pseudomonadota > Gammaproteobacteria > Burkholderiales > Burkholderiaceae_C > Pelomonas > Pelomonas aquatica. Next base: position 75,784 of record NZ_JAPPUW010000018.1, on the reverse strand, counting down.
GGACAAGAACTTCGACGACGTGCAGAAGGAGATGTACGGCAAGTTCGAGAACACCTTCATGATGTACCTGCCCAGGCTGTGCGAGCACTGCCTGAACCCCGCCTGCGTCGCGAGCTGCCCCTCGGGCTCGATCTACAAGCGCGAGGAAGACGGCATCGTGCTGATCGACCAGGACAAGTGCCGCGGCTGGCGCATGTGCGTGTCGGGCTGCCCCTACAAGAAGATCTACTACAACTGGAAGAGCGGCAAGGCCGAGAAGTGCATCTTCTGCTACCCGCGCATCGAAGCGGGCCAGCCGACGGTCTGCTCCGAGACCTGCGTGGGCCGCATCCGCTACCTCGGCGTGCTGCTCTACGACGCCGACCGCATCGCCGAGGTCGCCGCCACGCCCAACGACAAGGACCTCTACCAGGCCCAGCTCGGCATCTTCCTGGACCCCCACGACCCCGAGGTCATCGCCCAGGCGCGCCGCGACGGCATCCCCGACAACTGGCTGGAGGCCGCGAAGAACAGCCCCGTCTACAAGATGGCCGTGGACTGGAAGGTGGCCCTGCCGCTGCACCCCGAGTACCGCACGCTGCCCATGGTCTGGTATGTGCCGCCGCTGTCACCCATCAGCGCCGCGGCCAACGCCGGCCAGGTCGGCATCAACGGCGAGATCCCCGACGTGCGCCAGCTGCGCATCCCGGTGCAATACCTGGCCAACCTGCTGACGGCCGGCGACGTCTGGCCCGTGGAGCGCGCGCTGGAGCGCATGCTGGCCATGCGCGCCTACCAGCGCAGCCTGCATGTCGACGGCGTCGAGAACCGCGCCGTGCTCGACCAGGTCGGCCTGCTGCCGAGCGAGGTGGCCGAGATGTACCGCGTGATGGCCATCGCCAACTACGAGGACCGCTTCGTCATCCCGACGACCCACCGCGAATACGCCGAGAACGCCTTCAATGTGCGCGGCGGCTGCGGCTTCAGCTTCGGCAACGGCTGCTCCGAGGGCGTCACCGAGACCAGCCTGTTCGGCTCGGAGAAGAAGCGCACCATCCCCATCAAGGCAACGGTCTGAGGAGGCGAGCCATGTTCAACACGCCCACCCCCGCCCCCTACAGCCTGCGCGTGCTCGCCGCGCTGCTGCGCTACCCCGATGCCGCCTTCCGCGCCGCCGTGCCCGAGATGCAGCAGGCGCTGAAGCGCGAGGCCGCGCTTCCCGCGGCCCGCATCGACGAGCTCTGCGCGCTGCTGCAGCGCCTGCAGCAGGCCGATGCCTTCGCGGTCGAGGCCGACTTCGTCGACCTCTTCGACCGCGGCCGCGGCACGGCCCTGCACCTGTTCGAGCACATCCACGGCGACTCGCGCGACCGCGGCCCGGCCATGGTCGACCTGCAGCAGACCTATGAGCGCGCCGGCCTCTACCTGGCGCCCGGCGAACTGCCCGACCACCTCGCCGTCGTGCTGGAGTTCGCCAGCACCCAGCCCGCCCGCGAGGCGCGCAGCTTCCTCGGCGAGACGGCCCACATCGCCCGCGCCATCTTCAGCGCGCTGCAGCGCCGCCAGAGCCCCTACGCCAGTGTGCTGGCCGCCGTGCTCGAACTGGCCGGCGAACGCGCCGAGCCGGTCGACATTGCGCCCGAGCCCGGGCTCGACGAGGCCTGGGCCGAGCCCGAGGCCTTCGGTGGCTGCTCCAGCGCCGGCCAGTCCCGCCCCGAGCAGCCGCAACCCATCCACATCGTGCGCAAGCAAAGCGCCCACCAGCCGGGAGCCCAGGCATGAACGCCCTGCATAACTTCCTGTTCGTCGTCTACCCCTACATCTGCCTGGCTGTCTTCCTGATGGGCAGCCTGGCCCGCTTCGACCGCGACCAGTACACCTGGAAGAGCGACAGCTCGCAGATGCTGCGCGGGCGCGGCATGAAATGGGCCAGCAACCTCTTCCATGCCGGCATCCTGTTCCTGATGGTGGGCCACACGGTCGGCATGCTGACGCCGCACGCGCTGTACGAGCACTTCATCAGCGCTTCAACTAAGCAGATGCTGGCCATCGTCGCCGGCGGCGTGGCCGGGACGTTCTGCTTCATCGGCCTGAGCATGCTGATCTGGCGCCGCATGACCGACCCGCGCATCCGCCTGACCAGCCACCGCACCGACCTGGCCATCCTGTGGATCCTGTGGGCGCAGCTCAGCCTGGGCCTGATCACGCTGCCCTTCTCGCTGTCGCATGCCGACGGCTCGGTCATGCTGGTGCTGTCCGACTGGGCGCAGCGCATCGTCAGCTTCAACCCCGACGCGAGCGGCCTCGTGCACCTGGCCTGGCCCTACAAGGTCCACATGGTGCTGGGCATGACCATCTTCCTGCTCTTCCCTTTCAGCCGCCTCGTGCACGTCTGGAGCGGGCTGGCGTCGGTGTTCTACGTCTTCAGGCCCTACCAGGTCGTGCGCTCGCGCCGCCTGAATCTCCCGAAGTGACCCCACCCCCTACCGGCTTCGCCGGCCCCCTCAAGGGGGCGCCGCTGGCGGCCCGGCAAAGCCGGTTCCGCGGCGGCCGCGCGGTCGGTACGTGCAACGCGTAAGGAGATGCCCAATGGCTGCATCCGTGAATGATGTTTTGATCGCCACCGCCGACGAGGCGCTGGACGATGAGGCGCTGCGCCAGCGCGCCTGCACCGAGTTGCTGCGCCAGCGCGCCATCGGCCTTGGCCTGCTGGCCGAGGACGACCCCGTGCCGCGCGAAGGCGCCGTCAGCGAGGCGGCCAGCGAAGCCATCGAGGCGCTGCTCCTGCAGGAGCTGGCCGGCCCCGAGCCCGACGAGGCCGCCTGCCGCCGCCACTACGAGGCGCATGCGCGCCAGTTCGCGCGGGGCGAGCGCGTGCAGGTGCGCCACATCCTGTTCGCCGTCACGCCCGGCGTGGACGTGGACCGGCTGCGCCAGCATGCCGAGGGCCACTTGATCGCGCTGCGCGCCAGCGAGACGGCGGCCTTCACCGAGGCCGCCCAATCCCTGTCCAACTGCCCGAGCGGCGCCGACGGCGGCCGCCTGGGCTGGCTGAGGACGGAAGACTGCGCGCCCGAGTTCGCCAAGGAGCTGTTCGGCCGCAGCGAGATCGGCGTGCTGCCGCAACTGCTGCACAGCCGCTTCGGCCTGCACATCGCCGCCATCGACGCGCGCGAACCCGGCCGGCTGCCGCCCTTCGAGCAGGTGCGCGAGGCCGTGGCCCAGCAGATGCGCCAGCAGCACCAGATCAGCGCGTTGCGCCAGTATCTGCAGACGCTGGCCGGCGATGCGCGGCTGCAGGGCGTCGAACTCCAGCAGGCCACGTCGCCCCTCGTCCAGTAGTGGCCCAGGCCATGCCGGCACCGGCCCCCACCGCTTCGGCGACGGCGACGACGCCAGCGGCGTGCCGCTGTCTTGAACTGGTTCAAGGCGCGACGGGGCCGCCAGCCCTAGGCTGACGACCCATGAACAACGCCCTCCACGACCTCCGCCCGCTCGCGCCCGCGCAGCGCCACCAGCTCGCCTTCCAGTGCTTCGACGCGCTCGCCGACGGCGAGGCCTTCGAGCTGGTCAACGACCACGAGCCGCGCGGCCTGCTGATGCAGTTCCACGCCTACCGCCCGCAGGCCTTCAACTGGCAGGTGGTGCAGGCCGACCCGGGCTACTGGCGCATCCGCATCGGCCGCGCCGCACCCGGCGAGGCTTCGGCGCCGATGCCGCAAGGCGGCTGCGGCTGCGGCGGTGGTGGCGGCTGCTCCTGAAACAGCGCCCCTCGTCCGGCCCCGCCCCGCTGTACGCGGGCGTTCCCAGCCGGTCCCCCGAGGGGACGGCGATGCTCGCGGCATCGAGCCGCGAGCACATCGCCAGCGCGGGCCGGCTTGGGAGCGGCCCGGCGCTCGGCCCGCAAAGCCCAGAACTGCAAGACCTCTGAGATGTCCGCTGACTCCTCCCCGTCGCCGCGCAAGCCCGATCTCGTCTGCCCCGCCGGCTCGCTGCGCGCGTTGCAGCTCGCCATCGAGGCCGGTGCCGACGCCGTCTACCTCGGCCTGAAGGACGCGACCAATGCGCGCAACTTCGCCGGCCTGAACTTCGACGCCGCCCAGGTGCGCGAAGGCGTCGCGCTGGCCCATCGCAAGGGCCGCAAGGTGCTGATGGCGCTGAACACCTTCGCCGATGCGCGAGACGCCACGCCCTGGCAGCGCGCCGTCGACCATGCCGCCGAGCTCGGCGCCGATGCCCTCATCGTGGCCGACAGCGCCGTGCTGGCCGATGCGCACCGCCGCCACCCGCAGCTGCGCCTGCACCTGTCCGTGCAGGCTTCGGCGACGAACTGGGAGGCCATAGCGTTCTACCGCGAGCGTTACGGCATCGAGCGTGCCGTGCTGCCGCGCGTGCTGACGCTGCAGCAGGTGCAGCAGTTGATGAAGCACTGCCCCGTGCCGGTCGAGGTGTTCGGCTTTGGCAGCCTGTGCGTGATGGTGGAGGGACGCTGCGCGCTGTCCAGCTATGCCACGGGCCAGTCGCCCAACACAGCCGGCGTCTGCTCGCCGCCCGCCGCCGTGCGCTGGGACGAGGCCGCCGATGGCGTGCGCGCCCGCCTGGGTGGCGTGCTGATCGACCACTACCGCCCCGGCGAACCGCGCGGCTACCCGACGCTGTGCAAGGGCCGCTTCGAGGTCGGCGCGCTGGCGCGCGACTATGCGCTGGAGGAACCCACCAGCCTCAACACGCTGGCCCTGCTGCCGCAGCTGATCGCCGCCGGCGTGGACGCCATCAAGATCGAGGGCCGCCAGCGCAGCCCCGCCTATGTGGCCGAGGTCACCAAGGTCTGGCGCAGCGCCATCGACAGCGCCTGGGCCGCCCACGAGGGCCGCGGCCGCTACAGCGTGCAGCCGGCCTGGGACGGCCAACTGGCGCGCTGGGCCGAGGGCCAGCAGCACACCCTGGGGGCTTACGACAGACCTTGGAGATAAGACCCCCCCCGAGGCGCTGCGCGCCTCCCCCCAGGGGGCGCCGCCAGTGGCCCGGCAGAGCCGGTTCCACGGCGGCCGCTTGATGGAGCGCCCCGGCTTGCGCCGGGCGCATGAACTCCCAAGGAGAAAATCGATGATGGGTCTTTCTGTCGGCCCTTTGCTGTACTGGTGGCCGCGCGAGGCGCTGCTGAACTTCTATGCCGAGATGGCCGATGCGCCGGTGCGCAGCATCGTGCTCGGCGAGCTGGTCTGCTCGCGGCGCAACGAGATCAGGTTCGAGGACTGGCTGGCCATCGCCCGCGAGCTGCGTGCCGCCGGCAAGGAGGTGCGGCTGGCGACCATGGCCCTCGTCATGAGCGAGGCCGAGCTGCGCACGCTGCGCCGCATCTGCGAGCAGGACGAGTTCCCCGTCGAGGCCGGCGACGCGGCAGCGCTGCAGCTGCTGTCGCGCCTGGGCCGCCGGCCGCTGACGCTGGGCCCGCATCTCAACATCTACAACGCCGCGGCGCTGGCCGAGCACGCGGCGCTGGGCGCCGACCGCTGGGTCGCGCCGGTCGAGCTGTCGCTGGACGCGCTGGGGCGCATCAACCCGCAGGCCTCGGCCATCGCGACCGAGGCCTGGGGCTTCGGCCGCCTGCCGCTGGCCTTCTCGGCGCGCTGCTTCACGGCCCGCCACCACCGGCTGCAGAAGGACGACTGCCAGTTCCGCTGCCGCGACGATGCCGACGGCCTGCTGCTGAAGACCGGGGAGGGCGAGGACTTCCTCGCGCTCAACGGCATCCAGACGCAGAGCGCCGCCCTGCAATGCCTGCTGGGCCAGGGCGAGGCGCTGCGCGAGGCCGGCGTGAGCCTGCTGCGGCTGTCGCCTTGCGGCGCGCATTTCGGGCGTGTCGTCGAACTGTTCGACGCGGTGTTCGCGCGCGGCGCCGATGCCGGCGAGGCGTTGGCCGAGCTGCGCGCGCTCCCCTTGCCCGGCCGTCTCGTGGACGGCTTCGCGCGCCGCCAGCCCGGCCTTGCGGAGGTCGCATGAGCACACTGCCAAGCCTTCCGCCGCAGTGGCGCGAGCGCGTCGCCCGCCTGCCCAGCCGCCCGCCGTCCACGCTGCTGGCCCTGGCGCTGGACCGCCTGCTGCTGCCGCGCCTGGACGCGTCGCAGCGCCAGGCCCTGCAGGGCCGGACGGTCGAGATCGAGCTGCAGGAACTCGGCGCCCGCGTGCGCCTGGCGCTGGGCGAAGGCGGCTTTCGCGCCGCCGGCGAGGGCGGCAAGCCGCATCTGCGCCTGCGCGCCCGCGCCGATGCGCTGTGGCGGCTGCTGCGCGGCCAGGACGATGCCGACCGGCTGTTCTTCGACGGCGCCCTCGTCATGGAGGGCGACACCGAATACGGCCTGATCCTGAAGAACACGCTGGACGCCATCGGGCCGCTGTGGGTTTCTTGACCTGGTTCAAGGACGCTGCCGCCCGCGCTGACCACACTCGGCGCCGCTAGATGTAGTGCCGCTGTGGCGCTGCAAACACCATAGGTAGCGCATGAGCCTCTATCCCCAGCAGGTGCTGAAACGCGATGGCCGCCTCCAGGCCTTCGACGCGGGCAAGATCGTCCAAGCCCTGGCCGCCGCCGGCCGCGCCAGTGCGGAGTTCGGCGAGGACGAGGCCCGCTGGCTGACCGAGAACGGCGTGCTGCCCGAGCTGGTCGCGCGCACGCTGCCCGGCATCGAGCAGATCCAGGACGCCGTCGAGGCGACGCTGTTCGGCGCCGGCTGGCGCCGCACGCTGCGCGCCTACACCGTCTACCGCGAGCAGCACCGCCGCCTGCGCGACGCGCGCCAGACGCTGGTGGACGTGCAGGCCACGATGGACGAATACCTGCAGCAGCGCGACTGGCGCATCAACGCCAATGCCAACCAGGGCTGGAGCCTGGGCGGGCTGATCCTGAACGTGTCGGGCAAGGTCGTCGCCAACTACTGGCTGGACCATGTCTACCCGCCCGAGGTCGGCGACGCCCACCGCGAGGCCGACCTCCACATCCACGACCTCGACATGCTCAGCGGCTACTGCGCCGGCTGGAGCCTGCGCACGCTGCTGCACGAAGGGCTGAACGGCGTGCCGGGCAAGGTCGAGGCCGGGCCGCCCAGGCACCTGTCCAGCGCCGTCGGCCAGATCGTCAACTTCCTCGGCACGCTGCAGAACGAATGGGCCGGCGCCCAGGCCTTCTCCAGCTTCGACACCTATCTGGCGCCCTATGTCCGCAAGGACGGCCTCGGCTACGCGCAGGTGCGCCAATGCCTGCAGGAGCTGATCTACAACCTCAACGTGCCGTCGCGCTGGGGCACGCAGACGCCCTTCACCAACCTGACCTTCGACTGGACCTGCCCGGCCGACCTCGCCGAGCAGGTGCCCGTCATCGCCGGCGAGGAACAGCCCTTCTGCTACGGCGAGCTGCAGGCCGAGATGGACCTCATCAACCGCGCCTACATCGATGTGATGACGGCCGGCGACGCCAAGGGCCGCGTCTTCACCTTCCCCATCCCGACCTACAACATCACCAAGGATTTCGACTGGGCCCACCCCAACGCCGAGGCGCTGTTCGAGATGACGGCGCGCTACGGCCTGCCCTATTTCCAAAACTTCCTGAACTCCGACCTGGAGCCGCAGATGGTGCGCTCCATGTGCTGCCGCCTGCAGCTGGACCTGCGCGAGCTGCTCAAGCGCGGCAACGGCCTGTTCGGCTCGGCCGAGCAGACCGGCTCGGTCGGCGTCGTCACGGTCAACTGCGCGCGCCTGGGCTATCTGCATGCCGGCGACGAGGCCGGGCTGCTGTCGCGGCTGGACACGCTGCTCGAACTCGGCCGCGACAGCCTGGAGCTCAAGCGCAAGCTGATCCAGCGCCTCATCGACCAGGGCCTCTTCCCCTACACGCGGCGCTATCTGCGCACGCTGCGCAACCACTTCTCGACGCTGGGCGTGAACGGCATCAACGAGTTGGTGCGCAACTTCACGCGCGGCGCGCACGACATCACCGCGCCGGAGGGCCATGCGCTGGCCGTGCGCCTGCTGGACCATGTGCGCGCGCGCATGGTCGAGTTCCAGGAGCAGACCGGCCACCTCTACAACCTCGAGGCCACGCCGGCCGAGGGCACGACCTACCGCTTCGCCAAGGAAGACCGACGCCGCTGGCCCGCCATCCTGCAGGCCGGCAGCGACGCCAACCCCTACTACACGAACAGCTCGCAGCTGCCGGTCGGCTTCACCGACGACCCCTTCGAGGCGCTGGAGCGCCAGGAGGAGCTGCAGCGCAAATACACCGGCGGCACGGTGCTGCACCTCTATATGAGCGAACGCATCAGCTCCGCCGCCGCCTGCCGCGAGCTGGTCAGGCGCGCGCTCAGCCACCACCGCCTGCCCTATGTCACCGTGACGCCGACCTTCTCGATCTGCCCGACTCACGGCTATCTGAGCGGCCATCACGAGTTCTGCCCCAAGTGCGACGAGGAACGCCTCGCCCGCAAGCAGCGCGAATCCCAACCCCAACCCGCCTGAAGGAGACCCAATGAACGCTGTCATCGAAACCCAGGAACAGGCCATCACGCTGTGCGAAGAGGAACGCCAGCGTTGCGAGGTCTGGACCCGCGTGATGGGCTATCACCGCCCTGTGGCCAGTTTCAATATTGGCAAGCAGGGCGAGTTTGCCGAGCGCGTGCATTTTGAGGAGACCCCTCGCCCATGCGCGCCCCGCTGAACGCGGGCGAGCCTGGCCGGTCCCCCGCGGGGACGGCGATGCTTGCGGCATCGAGCCGCAAGCACATCGCCCAAGCGGGCCGGCTTGGGAGCGGCCCGGCGCTCGGCCCGAGTGAAGCGCTGAGCGGCGCCCTGGCCGTCGCCGGCCTGCAGCCTTTCAGCAGCGTCGACTTCCCCGGCCGCCTGGCCGCGGTCGTCTTCCTGCAGGGCTGCCCCTGGCGCTGCGGCTACTGCCACAACCCCGGCCTGCAGGCCCGCGGCCCCGGCCGCGGCGCGCGCTGGCCGGCGCTGCGCGACTGGCTGGAGCAGCGCGTGGGCCGGCTGGACGGCGTCGTCTTCAGTGGCGGCGAGCCGACGCTGGACCCGGCCCTGCCGGCCGCCATCGACGAGCTGCGCGGCCTCGGCTATGCCGTGGGCCTGCACACCGCCGGCCTCGCGCCGCGGCGCCTGGTCGCGCTGCTGCCGCGGCTCGAATGGGTGGGGCTGGACATCAAGGCCGCGCCCGGCGACGCGGCGCTGCACGACCGCATCACGGGCCGGCGCGGCAGCCAGCGCGCGGTGCGCGAATCGCTGGCCCTGCTGCAGGCCAGTGGCGTGGACTTCGAGTGCCGCAGCACCTTGCATCCGCAATGGTTCGGCGATGCCGACCTGCTGCGCCTCGTGCGCGAGCTGGCCGACGTGCCTCGCCATGTGCTGCAGCTCGCGCGGCTGCCGGATGCTTCGGGCGCCTTGCGCGCCCCGATTGGCTGGCCCTCGCAGGCCCTGCTGGCCGAGGCGCGGGAGATCAGGCCCGACCTGCTGTTGAGGGGTTGAGCAGCGCGCGGCAATGCGCGAGCAGGGCCTCGGCCTGGGCCGGGTCGAAGTCGCCGTGCTGGACCTTGCGCACGCCCTGCTCGTGCAGGCGCAGCTCGGTGCTGGCCGTCACGCCCACGCGGGCCAGGCAGGCGCGCGCGCAGGCCAGCGGGCAGCCGTCGATGGCCAGGATGGGCCGGCCGCTCTCGGCCGCGCGCTGGGCCGTGCGCACCAGCGCCTTCACGCCACCGCCCACGCCGGCGATGCAGGACATCTCGGCGTCGCCACCCCGATCCAGCCTCACGGCCAGGTGGTTGGCCAGCTGGGCCGCGCTGGAGCAGCCGGAGCAGGCGTAGACCAGCGGCAGTTCGCTCGGCATGTCGTTCTATCCGTGAAACCGCGTATTCGGGCCGAGCGCCGGGCCGCTCCCAAGCCGGCCCGTCTGGCGATGTGCTTGCGGCTCAATGCCGCAAGCATCGCCATCCCCGCGGGGGATCGACCAGACTCGCTCGCGTTCAGCGACGCGAGCATGGGCGAGGGGCTGGTTCACCCGATGAAGACCGCCTCGCCTGCCGGATTGAAGGGCAGCAGCCCGCCGAATTCGCCGGCCTCGACGCGCTTGACCAGCAGATCCAGCATGCGCTGGATCTCGCTCGCGGTGGTGCGGCCGGCCAGCGCGGCGGTGAACAGCAGCTGCCAGGCCGGGCCGGCCTCGCGGGCCTCGGCGGACAGGGCCGCGAAGTCGGCCAGTTCGGCCGGGTCCTTGTCCACGCACATCAGCGGGCGCAGCACGCCGCCCGAACCCGCTGCATGGGCGGCGCGCTGCTCGGGCGTCGCGTCGGCCTCGCACTCGGCCGTGGTGAAGACCATCAGCAGCCGTTGCGGCTCGCGCTGCGCGCGGGCCATGGCCAGCAGGTCGTCGAAGTGTTCGATGTTCATGGCCCCAGTCTGAGCCGATGCGGCCCGGCGTGGCGCCTCCGACGGAGGAGGGCGGGGTCCGCCGGAAGAACTAGGCGCCACGGGCCCGGCTCCTGCCACGGCGGGATGGGCTGGCGCCGGGCGGCGCCAAAGAATCGGCGCATGGAACCCGTGCACTGGATGAGCGCCGACGGCGCGCTGCTTGACCGCCGCCAGCGCCCCTGGCGCGACCTGCGCATCTCGCTGACCGACCGCTGCAACTTCCGCTGCGGCTACTGCATGCCGCGCAGCCGCTTCGGCCCCGGCCACCGCTTCCAGCCCCAGGCCCAGTTGCTGAACTTCGAGGAGATCGCCCAGGTCGCCCGCGAGGCCCTGGCCCTGGGCGTGCGCACGCTGCGCCTGACCGGCGGCGAGCCGCTGCTGCGCCGCGACCTGCCGCAGCTGGTCCGCCAGTTGGCCGCGCTGCGCACGCTGGACGGCACGCCGCCCGACCTCGCGCTGACGACCAATGGCAGCCTGCTCGCGGGCCAGGCGCGCGAACTGCGCGACGCTGGCCTGGGCCGGCTCACGGTCAGCCTGGACGCGCTCGACGACGCCGTGTTCCGGCGCATGAACGACGTCGGCTTCCCGGTCTCCGAGGTGCTGCGCGGGCTGGAGGCGGCCTGCAGCGCCGGCTTCGAGCGCATCAAGGTCAATATGGTCGTGCGCCGTGGCGTCAACGACGGCGAGGCGCTGCCGCTGGCCGCGCACTTCAGGGGCAGCGGCATGGTGCTGCGCTTCATCGAATTCATGGACGCTGGCCGCCACAACGGCTGGAAGCTCGACGAGGTGCTGCCCAGCGACGAACTGCGCGCGCGCATCGCCGCGCGCTGGCCGCTGCAGCCGCTGCCGGCCACGCGCGGCGGCGAGACGGCGCAGCGCTGGTGCTATGCCGACGGCGCGGGCGAGATCGGCTTCATCAGCAGCGTCAGCCGCGCCTTCTGCGGCGACTGCACGCGCGCGCGGCTGACGGCCGACGGCCGCCTCTTCACCTGCCTGTTCGCGGCCCAGGGCCACGACCTGCGCCCGCTGCTGCGCGGCGCCCAGGGCGGCGAGGCCCAGCTGCGCGAGCAGCTCGCGGCGATCTGGGCCCGGCGCACCGATGCCTATTCCGAGCAGCGCGAGCAGCTGCGGCCGCTGCGGCCCGAGCGTGCCGACATGCATGTGCTGGGCGGCTAAGAGCTTGAGAGTTTTTCGGCCATGCCCGCCTTGCACGCCAAAACGCCCCCGCTCGTCGTTGCAAATGCTCGCCATAGCCGAGCTATGGCTGTGCTTTGCGCCTAGATCGGGGGCGTTTTGACGCGCCTTTCGGACACGGCCGAAAAGCTCTCAAGCTCTGAGAACTGGAGCCCGCGGCGCCTGCTCGGCGCGCCGCACCGGCTGGGCTTTGCCGTCGGCGCCGCGCTGATGGGCCTGCTGGCGCTGTGGTGGCTGGCCGTGCTCGCGGCCATGGCGCTGGGGCTGGACCCGGGCTGGGCCGTGCCGCCCGCGCCGGCCCATGGCCTGCTGTTCACGCTGGGCTTCATGCCGGCCTTCATGGCGGGCTTTTTGTTCACCGCGGGGCCGCGCTGGCTGGCCCTGCCGGCCGTGGCGGCGCGCACGCTGCTGGCGCCGCTGCTGCAGTTCGGCGCCGGCTGGGCGACCGTGCTGGCCGGCGTGCATGCGGCGGCGCTGCTGGCGGCCCTGGGCATGGCGCTTGTTGCGGTCGGCTGGCTGCGGCTGCTCCTGCGCTTCGCGGCCCTGCTGCGCGCCAGCCGGGCGCCGGACCGCCTGCACGCCCGCTGGCTGCTGGCGGCCGGCGCGATCGGCGTGGCCGCGATGCTGCTGGCCTGCCGCGCGCTGGCCCGGGGCGATGTGCCGCAGCTGCGCGCCGCGGCGCAGCTGGGCCTGTGGGCCTTCGTGCTGCCCGTCTTCACCGTGGCCTGGCACCGCATGATCCCGCTGTTCGCCGCCACGGCGCTGCCGCGGCTCGAAGCCCTGGGCGAGCGCGCGCAGCTGCTGTTGCTGCTTGCCGGCCCGGCCCTGATGGGCCTGGCCCGGGTGCCCGGGCTGCCCCGCTGGCCGCTGGCCGCGCTGCTGGCCCTGGCCGCGCTCGCGCTGCTGGCATTGGCGCTGCGCTGGCGGCCGCCTGCCGGCGACGCGGGGCGGCTGCTGCGCATGCTGCGCGGCGGCTTCGGCTGGCTGGGCGTGGCGCTGGCGCTGCAGGCGCTCTCGCTGGGGCTGCAGGCCGTGGGGCGGGCGGGCCTGGGGACGGCGCCTCTGCATGCGCTGACGCTGGGCTATCTGGGCTGCACGCTGGTCGCGATGGCCACGCGCGTGGCCGCGGCGCACAGCGGCCGGCCGCTGGCCATCGACCGCGCCGGCTGGCGCCTCTACCGCCTGCTGCAGCTCGGCGTGCTGCTGCGCCTGGCGGCCGCGCCGGGCCTGGGCGGCGGTGCCGCGCTGCTGGCGGCGGCCGCGGCCTGGGCCGGCGTGGCCACGGCCTGGGCCTGGCGCCAGGGCCGGTGGCTGGGATTGCCGCGCGCCGACGGCCGGGCGGGCTGAAGCCATGGATGTCCAACTGGCCCAGCACTGGCTGCAAAGGCTGCCGCTGTTCAGCGAGGTCGGCCCGGAATCGCTACAGCCGCTGGCCGCGGCCGCGCGGCTGCAGGCGCTGCCCAAGGGCGCGTTCGCGCTGCGCGCCGGCGATGCCTGCGGGGCCTTCTTCGTGAACCTCGGCCCGCCGGTGAAGCTCTTCGTGCTGGCGGCCAATGGCAACGAGAAGGTCGTCGAGCTGGTCGCCGCGGGCCAGAGCTTCGCCGAAGCGCTGATGTTCCTCGGCCGGCCCAGCCCGGTGCATGCGCAGGCCCTGGGCGACACCCAGCTGCTGGTGCTGCCGCGCGAGGCCGTGCTCGAAGCGATGGCGGCCGACCAGCGCCTGGCGCTGCGCATGCTGGCCGGCCTGAGCCGGCGCCTGCACGGCCTGGTGGCCGACGTGCAGGCCTATGCGCTGCAGTCCGGCGTGCAGCGCGTCATCGGCTATCTGCTGCGCGACGCGGCCGGCCCGGGCGCCTGCGCCGTCGAGCTGCCGGTCAGCAAGGCCACGCTGGCCTCGCGGCTGTCGCTGACGCCGGAGTATTTCTCGCGCGTGCTGCGCGAGCTGGAGGAGGGCGGCCTCATCGCCGTGGAGGGGCGCCGCATCCGCATCGCGTCGGTCGAGCGGCTGGCGGCCTACCCGCACGACTGAGGGGTCAGCTCGCCACGACCTCGGTGCGGAACAGCAGGGCCTGGTCGCGCGGCTGGTCGATCTGCAGGCGGGCGCAGTGGTCGGGCGCGGGCAGGCCGGCCTCGGCGACGAGTTCGCGCAGCAGGTCCGGCGCCAGCTGCGGCGCGGCGCGCAGCACCAGGCTCAGCCGCCAGGGCCAGGCCGGCGACGCGGGCGCGCCGACGAGGCGGTCCACATTGCTGTGCGCCTGCAGGCCGGCGAGGCTGGCGGCCGGCGGCTCGGCGTGCCGCCACAGCGCCAGCAGGCCGGGCTGGGGCACGCGCGTCGGCGCCGGCTTCAGGGCCAGGCCGGCCAGCTGGTGGCCGCGCCGCCAGGACTGCAGCTTGGCCAGCAGCCGGTGCTCGCTGCAGCCGAGTTCGCGCGAGCATTCGGCAAAGGGCCGCGAGCACAGCAGCAGGCCTTCCTCGAGGCGCTCCGCGAGGCGCGGGTCGTCGCAGGGCAGGCTGGTTTCGGGTGGTGGCGCCGTCAGCCGCAGCCGGGCCACGGGCGCGGCCGGCAGGCGCTGCAGCTGGCGGGCCAGCGCGGCGTCGTCCAGCGCCTCGATCTCGGCCCACAGCAGGGGCATGCCGGCCTGGGGCTCGCAGCGCTCGACGCGGAAGCAGCCGGGCAGGGCCGCCAGCGCCGCGGCGCCGGCCGCGGGCTCGAAGGCGAAGCGCCAGCGCTCGCGGCGCAGCCCGTCGCCCCAGCAGGGCTGGATGGCCTGCAGCGTGCCGTTGCGGTGCAGCTCCTGGCAGACGCCGAGCAGCTCGCGCGGCGTCGCACCGCTGCGCGCCGCCATCTGCCGGAACGGCGACGCGTGCAGCGGGAAGCTCTGCTGCCAGCCCTGCAGCAGGGTCTGGCGCAGGCTGGCGCAGCAGCTGGCATGAGGCGACGAGTAGGGCATGGTGAGCCCGAATACTCGGTGCGGCGATCGAAACCGTCCTTGATCTGCTTCAAGGTTGATCGCCGTGCCAGCGCGCCGCCGCGCGGCGCACGACCTCGGGCAGCAGGCGATCCTGGCTCTCGATGCCGCGCAGCCAGGCGGCGTCGTTGCCGCTGCCGTTGATCTCGCGGCGCAGGGCCTGCAGCGCGGCCTCGGCGCGCAGGTCGCCGGCATGGCTGTCCAGCCGCGCGAGCACGGCGCTGAGGTCGTCGCGCAGCACGCGGTGCTCGCCGGTCTCGGGGTCGACGAAGGTGCCGTCCAGCCCGAAGCGGCAGGCCTGGAAGCGGTTGAAGGTGTAGGGCAGGTAGTCGTCCTCGCTGAGCTTGAACGGCTTCTCCACCGTCAGCCAGCGCGCCAGGCACTGGATGAAGCCGGCCAGGGCCGCGGCCTTCTCGATGGTCAGCGGCGTGTCCAGCACGCGGACCTCGATGGTGCCGAACTCGGGCTTGGGGCGGATGTCCCAGTAGAAGTCCTTCATGCCCGAGACGACGCCGGTGCGCGTCATCTTCGTGAAGAAGGCGCCGAAGTCGTCCCAGGTCTGCACGAAGGGCGCGCGGCCCGACAGCGGGAAGGCGAACACCGAGTTCAGCCGCGCCGAGTCGAAGCCCGTGTCCTCGCCCTGCACGAAGGGCGACGACGCGGCGAGCGCGATCAGATGCGGGATGAAGCGGCTCATGCCGTGCAGCAGCACCAGGGCCGCGTCGGCGCCGGGGCAGCCGATGTGCACATGCTGGCCGAACACCGTGAACTGCTTGGACAGATAGCCGTACAGCGACGACAGCTCGTGGAAGCGCGGCGTCTCGAAGATGCGCCGGCGCGTCCAGTGCTGGAAGGGGTGGGTGCCGCCGCCGCACAGGCTCACGTCCAGCGCTTGAGCGCAGTCCACCAGCGCGTCGCGGATCTGGCCCAGCTCCGACAGCGCCTGGCCGTAGCCCGCGCAGACGCCGGTGGACAGCTCGATCATGCTGCTGGTGATCTCGGGCTTCACGTCGCCGGGGATGCTGCGCTTTTGCATCAGCCGCAGCAGGTCGCCCGAGACGGGCGCGAGGTCGTAGTCGTCGTTGTTGACGATCTGCAGCTCCAGCTCGACGCCCAGCGTCAGCGGCTGCGATGGCGCGAAGCTCCCGAGGCTCATCGGCGGCCCTCCTTGTGGTGCGGGGCGGCCTGTGCCGCGGGCGGCAGCTCGCCGGCCAGGCGCAGCGCCAGCTGCACGGCGATGGGGCCGGCCAGCTCCAGCACGGCGATGCTGGTCAGGATGATGGGCACGACGCCCGCCGCCAGGCTGGGCTCGGCGCGCAGCAGCTCGCTGAGCATGACCAGGGCCGTGGCCGACAGCGGCGTCATCGTGATCGACAGCGCCAGGCCCTGGCGCCAGCTGGCCTTGGCCCAGGACGCCAGCGCGACGATGGCGACGGTCTTGGCGACGAAGCGCGCCGCCATCAGGGCCAGCGCCGCGAAGCCGCCGGCGAACAGGATCTGCGGCGTCCAGGCCGAGCCGACGATGACGCAGAGCATCAGCACCAGCGCGCCGCCCGAGGTGCCGAAGTGGCGCGGCCAGACCCAGGGCCGCTCGCTGGAATTGCGCAGCAGCAGGCCGGCCAGCAGCGGCATCAGCAGGGTCGACACGCCCACGGCGCGCGCGGCGACGATGGCGAAGGCGACCAGGCCGAACAGCAGCAGCACGGCGCTCTCGTTGCGCAGGTCCAGCCGCCGTCCGACGAGGTGGACGGCCACGGCCAGCAGCGCGGCCAGGGCCAGCGTCGTCAGCAGCGAGCCGGTCAGGCCCATCAGCGCCTGCGACAGGCTGCCGCCGTCGTCGGCCGCCCACCAGGTGCGCATCAGCGTCAGGGCGACGACGGCATAGAGCGTGTTCAGCGCCGTCAGCAGCGTGGCGCGCTGCGTGACCTGGCCCTCGGCGCCCAGCTCCAGCGCGACGCGTCCCGACACGGCGGCCGGCGCCGGCATGGCCAGGATGGCGCAGGCCACGGCCGTCTGCCAGCCGACGTCGAGCAGGCGCAGCACCAGCGCGACGGCTATGGCGCTGAGCAGGGCCTCGGCCAGGCTGGTGGCGGCCAGGCCGGGGTTGCGCCGCAGCCAGCGCAGGCGCACGCGGCAGCCGATCTCGAACAGCAGCAGGCCCAGCGCGAGGTCGCAGACGACCTGGGCCGCGCCGTTCAGCGGCATCGTCACGCCATGCCCGAAGGCCGCGGCCACGCAGCCGGCCAGCGTGTAGCCGACGACGCGCGGCAGCCGCGTCGTCGCCGCGATGAACTCGCCGGCCAGCGCACCGGCCAGCAGCACGGCGACGACGAAGATCAGCTCGCCGGAGGGCGCGACGGCCAGGCTGGCCCAGACCCTGGCGCCACTGTCGAGTGCAGTCATGCGTCTCCTTTCGGATCGGGTCCCGAGGCTAACGCTTGCTTACAGATGGGCCTGTAGGCCAAGGCGCCGAAATGCCCTGGGAGCCTGCGCGGCCGAGCGTGGCACCCGCGTTGGGCCTGGCTGGGGCGCAGGCAAGGCGCGAGGAGGCCGCGGGCTCGCGCCCGCAACGACGAGCAACGCGGCATGCGCCCCAGCCAGGCCCAACCCGAAGGGCCGGGGCGATTTGCGGGGCCATGCGGCGTTGCCGGCTCGTTGTGGGTCCCGACCCACGCCTCGCCGGCGCCTTGCCTGGCCCCGCAAATCGCCCCGGCGCGGGTCCCACGCTCGGCCGCGCAGGCTCCTAGCCGACCTCCGGGACAATGCGCGCCATGCAGCTCATCAGCGTCAACACCGCCCGCGTCGAACACTTCACCGCGACCGATGGCCAGGCCGTGGACTCGGCCATCCGCAAACGCGCCCGCGGCGGGCCGGTCGCCGTGGGCCTGCTGGGCCTGGAGGGCGACGAGCAGGCCGACCCCAGCGTGCACGGCGGCCTGTCCAAGGCCGTCTATGCCTACCCGCAGGAGCACTACGAGTTCTGGCGCACGGTGCGCGGCCAGGCCAAGGTGGCGGGCGCGCTGCAGCCCGGCGATTGCGGCGAGAACCTGACGCTGGCCGGCCTGCCGGAGAGCCGGGTCTGGATCGGCGACGTGCTGCGCTTTGCGGGCTGCGAGCTGGTCGTGTCCGAGCCGCGCTACCCCTGCTTCAAGTTCAACGCCCACATGGGCTTCAACCAGGCGGCCAAGCTGATGGCGCAGAGCGGCTGGTGCGGCTTCTACCTGGCCGTACGGCGCGAGGGCAGCATCGCCGCGGGCGAGGGCTTCGAGCTGCTGCCGGGGCCGCGCGAGGTCGGCATCGTCGAGCTGTTCAAGGCCAAGATGCGCAGGATCGCATGATGTGGCCCGAGGCCTGCCCGCCGCTGCGCCGGCGCACGCTGCTGATGGCCGGCCTGGCGCCGGCGCTGGCGCCGGCCCGCGCGGCGCCGGTGCTGCAGGTCGGCCCGCGCCGCGCCGTCAAGTCGCTGGCCGCGGCGGCGCGCCAGGCCCGCGACGGCATGCTGGTCGAGATCGACGCGGGCGACTATGTCGGCGACGCCGCCACGTGGACGCAGAACGAGCTGACGCTGCGCGCCGTCGGCGGCCGCGCGCGGCTGGTCGCGGCCGGCGCCCACGCCCAGGGCAAGGGCCTGTTCGTGACGACGGGCCGGCGCATGCGCATCGAGGGCCTGGACTTCAGCGGCGCCACCGTGCCGGACCGCAACGGCGCCGGCATCCGGCTGGAGGCCGGCTCGCTGACGCTGGTGGACTGCGGCTTCCGCGACAACGAGAACGGCCTGCTGACGGCCAGCGGCGACGACATCGAGCTCGACATCGTCGACTGCGATTTCGGCACCATCCTGCCGCGCGAGGGCAAGACGCATAACCTCTATGTCGGTGCCATCAAGCGCCTGGCCGTCACGGGCAGCTATTTCCACCACGGCCTGCACGGCCACCTGCTGAAGAGCCGCGCGGCGCTGAACCACATCCTCTACAACCGCCTGTCCGACGAGATCGGCGGGCGCGCGAGCTACGAGCTGGAGTTCCCGAACGGCGGCGTCGCCGTCGTCATGGGCAACCTCATCGTGCAGAGCTCGACGACGGAGAACCCGCACGTCATCTCCTTCGGCGTCGAGGGCGCCTCCTGGCCGAAGCAGGCCCTCTACCTCGTCAACAACACGCTGGTGGACCAGTTGCCCAGCGGCGGCATCTGGCTGCGCGTGGCGCCGCGCGAGGCCGAGGTGGTGCTGGCCAACAACCTGCTCGTCGGCGCCCCTAAGCTGGCGGCCGAGGGGCATTGGACGCGGCGCGCCAACTTCAGCGCCGACTGGGACGAGTTCGTGCGCGCGGCGCGCGACGACTACCGGCTCAAGCCCGGTTCGGCGCTGCGCGGCCAGGCGGCGGATGCCGGCGAGGGCGGCGGCCTGAAGCTGATGCCGACGCGCGAGTACCGCCACCCGCACGGCAGCCAGGCGCTCAGCGGGTCGGCGCGGAACCCGGGCGCGTTCCAGGGCTGAGCGCCGCGGCCGGGACAAAACCCAGTTGCTCGCTGGCCACGCGCTGCAGCGCGCGCGCCGTCGCCGCATCGATGCCGAGGTCGGCGGCGGCCTGCTCGCCGCTGCCCAGCGTCAGCGGGTCGCGGCCGCTGAGGCGGCCGAACAGCGTCAGCGCGGCCAGGTAGGAGCCGTATCTGCTGGCGTGCGTGCGGTCCAGCCACCACAGGTCGATGGCGCCGGTCGCGTCGGCCCTGCCATAGAAGCCGTGGCCGCGCGCCAGCCCCTGGCCCACCGCACGCTGGAAGGCGTCGCCCACCGGCACCACGCCGGCAAAGCCGGGGTTGGCGGCGGCCCGGGCCTGGAAGGCGGCGTGCAGGTCGGCCGTCATCGCGGCCAGGCTGGCGTAGTAGGTCGGCGCCGCCTGACCGGTGCCGACGGGGCGGCCATCGGGGCTGTCGAGGTCAGGCCGCGTAGCAGCATGGGCCTCGACGAGGTCGGGCCGCGCCCAGGTCTGCTCCAGCCAGACGCGGGTGGCGGCGCTGGCATTGGGGTTGGCCGCGATGTCGTGCGGCGCGTTGCAGGCGGCCTCGGGCAGGCCCGTGGCCACGCAGGCCGCGAGGCCGCCGAACAGCTCCGCCTCCGTGAAGCGTTGTGCGGCGCCGTCGTGGATGAAGCGCTCGAAGCGGTCCGCAAAGGCATCG
This sequence comes from Pelomonas aquatica, assembly GCF_026712205.1. Taxonomy (GTDB): domain Bacteria; phylum Pseudomonadota; class Gammaproteobacteria; order Burkholderiales; family Burkholderiaceae_C; genus Pelomonas; species Pelomonas aquatica. The sequence continues at coordinate 56,006 of NZ_JAPPUW010000018.1, read as the reverse complement.
AAGGCGGCCAGGTTGGCGTTGTGGCTGCGGCCGGCAGGCAGGGCCGCGTCGCTCTGCTCCTGCAGCACGACGCTGTCCCAGCGCCGGCTCGCGACATTGGCGCGCAGCGGCCAGTCGGCGTTGTAGGCCTGCAGGAAATGGCCGCGCAGCGAGGCCGCGTTGCGCGTGGACAGCGATACGTCCCAGGCCAGGCCGGCCTCGTCGGCCATCTTCTTGACGATGCCGGGCACGCCGCCCCAGGGATGGGGCTCGAAGCTGCCGGCGCCCGGCGTGCCGGCCGGGTGGCTGTTGGTGCCGGCCGGGTTTGCGGCGTTGAAGCCGGCCGTCAGGTCGTGCACGGCGGCGGCGTTGTAGCCCATCACCGGGTCAGCGCGACCGAAGGTGTAGCTGTTGCCGACGAAGAGCACGGCGACGGGCTCGGCGGCGATGGCCGGCCCGGCGAGTACCGCCGCGAGCGCGAGGAGCGGCAGGCCCCGGTTCATGGGCTCAGGCCCGCTTGAGCGCCGGGTAGTCGGTATAGCCCTCGGCGCCGCCGCCGTAGAAGCTCTCCTTCTGCGGCACGGCCCAGGGCAGGTCGTGGCGGATGCGCTCGACGAGGTCGGGGTTGCCGATGAAGGGCCGGCCGATGGCCACCGCGTCGGCACGGCCGCCGGCCACGGCGTCCAGGGCCATCGCGCGGTCGTAGCCGTTGTTGGCGATGTAGGGGCCGGCAAAGCGGCGGCGCAGCGCGGCGTAGTCGAAGGGCGCGTGGTCGCGCGGGCCGCCGGTGGCGCCCTCGACGACCTCCAGGAAGGCCAGCTTCAGCGGCGCGAGCTGCTCGGCGACGTGGTTGAAGAGGGCCTGCGGGTCGCTGTCCTGGCCGATGTCGTTGCTGGGCGTCACCGGGCTCAGGCGTAGCGCCGTGCGGCCCGCGCCGATGGCGTGGGCCACGGCCGTCATCACCTCGACCAGCAGCCGCGCGCGGTTCTCGATGGAGCCGCCGTATTCGTCGCTGCGGTCGTTGGCGCTGTCGCGCAGGAACTGGTCGAGCAGATAGCCGTTGGCGGCGTGCACCTCGACGCCGTCGAAGCCGGCGGCCATCGCGTTCTTCGCGGCCTGCACATAGTCGGCGATCAGCTGCGGCAGCTCATGCGTGGCCAGCGCGCGCGGCGCGTCGGTCGGCACCAGCTCGCCATGGGCGGCGTAGGTGCGCGTCTTGGCTGCGCGGTGGGTTGACGATACCGGCGCCTGACCGCCCGGCTGCAGGCTGTTCACCGAGATGCGGCCCACATGCCAGAGCTGCACGACGATCCTGCCGCCCTCGGAATGCACCGCGTCGGTCACCTGCTTCCAGGCGGCCACCTGCTCGGGCGTGTGGATGCCGGGCGTGTCGAAATAGCCCTGGCCGTCGGGGCGGATCTGGGTCGCCTCCGTGATGATGAGGCCGGCGCCGGCGCGCTGGCGGTAATACTCGACGTGGAGGGCCTGCGGCGTCTGCTGCGTCGCGCGGTTGCGCGTCAGCGGCGCCATGACGACGCGGTTGGCCAGCGGGATGTCGCCGAAGCGGATGGGGTCGAAGAGGGTGGTCATCGCAGGGAAATGGGGATGAAACGAATGGCCGCAAGGCTAGCGGCGCCACGGCTTTCCCCGGCCGAGCGGGGTTGATGGGGGTGTGTTAGCGACAATCACGCCATGCTCGCCTACCGCCACGCCTTCCATGCCGGCAACCATGCCGACGTCCTCAAGCACCTCGTGCTGACCCGCGTGCTGCGCTATATGGGTGAAAAGGACAAGCCCTACACGCTGATCGACACGCATGCCGGCGCCGGCGGCTACTCGGTCGAGGGCCGCTATGCGCAGAAGAATGCCGAGTACGCCGGTGGCATCGCCAAGCTCTACGACGACAAGGATCTGCCCGCGCCGCTGGCCGACTACGTCAGCCTGGTGCGCGCCTTCAACCCCGACGGCCAGCTGCGCCAATACCCCGGCTCGCCGGCCATCGCCAACTTCGTGCTGCGCGAGGCCGACCGGCTGCGCGCCTACGAGCTGCACCCGACCGACCACCGCATCCTGGCCAGCTACCTTGAGGCGCGGCCCAACACCCAGGTCAGCGACCGCGACGGCTTCGCGTCCATCAAGGCCGAGCTGCCGTCGCCGACGCGCCGCGCGGCCCTGCTGATGGACCCGCCCTACGAGATCAAGACCGACTACGCCAAGGTGCTGGCGGCGCTGCGCGAGGCGCTGGAGCGCGCGCCGGACACGGTCGCCATGGTCTGGTACCCGCAGCTGCAGCTGCTCGAATCGACGCAGCTCGCCCAGCGCCTGAAGGCCAGCGCCGATGCCCTGGCCAAGAAGGGCTGGCTGCATGTGCGCCTGACCGTGGCCCAGGCCGACGAGCGCGGCTTCGGCATGATGGGCAGCGGCATGTTCATCGCGAACCCGCCGTTCACGCTGCACGACGAACTGGCCGAATGCCTGCCGCTGCTGGTCGAGCGGCTGGGGCAGTACGACGGGGCGAATTACGTGCTGGAACAAAAGGCGGTATGACCACCGAGTCAAAGCCCGTCACGATGGAGCAGATCGCCGCGCTGGCGGGCGTCAGCACCATCACGGTCTCGCGTGCGCTGCGCGACAGCCCCTCGGTCACGCCGGCCACGCGCGAGCGCGTCAAGACGCTGGCCGAGGCGGCCGGCTACCGCTTCAACCACCATGCCCGCAACCTGCGCCTGCGCCGCAGCCACATGGTCGCCGTCATGCTGGAGATGCAGCCCGACACCGACCGGCCGATGACCGACGCCTACCCGCTGCAGCTGCTGGGCGGCATCACGCAGGAGCTGACCTCGCGCGGCTACAGCGTGCTGCTGTCGGCCCTGCAGAGCCCGGGCCAGGGCGTGGCCAGCTCGGCGGATGGCGTCATCCTGCTCGGCCAGGGCGCCAACGGCTCGGCCGTCAAGTCGGTCGCGGCCATGGGCCTGCCGCTGGTCGTCTGGGGGGCCGAGCATGGGCGCGGCGACTCGGTCGTCGTCGGCGGCGACAACGCCCACGGCGGCGCCAGCGCGGCCGAACGGCTGGTGGCGCTGGGCCGGCGCGAGCTGCTCTTCCTGGGCGATGTGCGCCATGCCGAGATCCGCGACCGCCAGCAGGGCTTTGCGAAGGCGCTGAAGAAGGCCGGCATCGAAGGCATCCGGGCCCAGACGCTGACGCCGGCGGCCTTCACCTTCGGCGCCGGCTTCACGGCCGTGCAGGCCCATCTGGCCAGGGGCGGGCGCGCGCCGGACGGCCTGTTCGCCGCCAGCGACCTGCTGGCCATGGGCGCCGTGCGCGCCTTCACCGACGCCGGCCTGGCCGTGCCCGAGGCCGTGTCCGTCATCGGCTACGACGACTCCCCCGCCGCGCAGAGCTTCGCGCCGCCGCTGACCAGCGTGCGCCAGGACTGGCACCACGGCGGCGTGCTGCTGGCGCGCAAGGTGCTGGACCTGATCGCCGGCCAGGCCGCGGCCAGCGAGATCATGCCGACCGAACTCGTCGTCCGCGCGACCTGAGCGGGCCGAGGGCGGACAATCGCGCCCATGAGCACCCTCCAAGACCTGACCGACGCCGAGTTCGCCGAGCTCGACGAACTGCTGGCCGCCACGCCCGCGCCGCTGCAGCCGCTGGACGCCTCCATGCTGGACGGCTACCTCTGCGGCGTCATCGTGCAGCCCCGCCTGATCGAGACGGACGAGTGGCTGCCCAATATCTTCGACTACGACGGCGGCCTGCTGCCCGAGAGCGTCGATGCGGCCTGGCTGGACAAGCTGACCCAGCTCGTCGAACGCCGCCATGCCGCGCTGAACCGCAGCCTCGTCGAGGACGGCTGGTTCGACCCCGTCATCCTCGACATCGACGAGGAGCGCGAGCCCGAGCCCCTGCCCGAGGACGCGACCGAGGAGGAACGCGCCGCGCGCGAGAGCTATGACGCCCTCGGCCCGGTGTCGCGCGCGCTGATGCCCTGGGTGGCCGGCTTCCAGCATGCGGTCCTGTGCTTCCCCGAGCTGGCCGACCTGCCCAACGACGATGTCGCCGCCGCGCTGGCTCGGCTCTACCGCCACCTGCCGGCCGAGACGCCCGAGGAGAAGGAGGTCGTCGCGACGTTGAACCGCGAGCATCCGCTGAAGGACCTGGACGACGCCATCGAGGAGCTGGTCGTCGCCGTGGCCGACCTGGCCGACCTGACCGAGGAAGAGCGCTACCGCGTCGAGACCATCCGCCGCGACGCGCCCAAGGTCGGCCGCAACGACCCCTGCCCTTGCGGCTCCGGGCGCAAGTACAAGCAGTGCCACGGTAGCAACTAATGACTTTGCGGGACAGACCGACGGCGCGTAGCGCCTAGCTCTGTCCTCAACTGACTTGAAAATCCAGCTTCTCTCCGACCTGCATCTGGAAACCGAGTCCTACCAGCCGCTGCCCGCCCCGGGCGCCGAGCTGCTGGTGCTGGCCGGCGACATCGACACGAGCTGGCGCAGCTTCGAGCTGTTCCGCGGCTGGCCGGTGCCGGTGCTCTTCGTGCCGGGCAACCATGAGTTCGACCAGCGCGACGTCGACGAGGCGCGCGAGGCCCTGCGTGCCCATGTCCACGGCATCGGCCTGCGCATGCTCGATGACGAGTCCGTCGTGTTGAGCGACGCCGGGGGCCGCCGCGTGCGCTTCGTCGGCAGCACGCGCTGGTGCGACTTCGACGCCTTCGGCCCCGCCGGTCGCGAGCGCGCGATGCGGGCCGGCGGCTATTTCCAGAAGGTCATGCGGGCCGAGCGCCACGGCCAGCCCTTCGGCGTGGACGCGGTGCGCGCGCTGGCGCTGGAGAGCCGCGCCTGGCTGGCCGGCGAGCTTGCGCGCACGGGCGACTGGGACGCCACCGTCGCCATCACCCATTTCGCGCCCAGCCTGAAGAGCGCCGATCCGCGCTACGGCCGCCAGCCCGGCACGGCCAGTTTCTGCAACGACGACGAGGGCCTGCTGCCGGGTGCCGGGCTCTGGCTGCACGGCCACCTGCACTGCCGGCACGACTACCGCATCGGCGACACGCGCATCGCGAGCAACGCGCGCGGCCATCTGCGCCGGGGCGAGGCCGATGGCTTCGACGGCCTGCGCACTATTCAGGTGTTCGCACCGGCTTGATCCTCAACGCCCAGACCACGCCGGCGATCAGCAGCGCGATGCCGGCCAGCGTGGCCGGCGGCGGCAGGCGCTGCTGCCACGCGAAGGCATAGGCCAGCGCGGCCAGCGTCTCGAAGACGATGAGCTGGCCCGACAGCGAGGTCGGCAGGCGCTGGCTGGCCTCGTTCCAGCACAGCGTGCCCAGCCATGACGAGCACAGGCCGATGGCCACCATCAGGCCCGCGTAGGCCCAGGGCTTGTCGCCGAAGGGGAAGGCGTAGCCGGTGGGGATCAGCGTGCCCGGCGCCATCAGCTGCAGCAGTGCCAGCAGCAGCACGCACGCCAGCGCCATTGGCAGCGTGACCAGGCCCTGCGCCGTGGCCCAGGCGCGTGGGCTGCGGTCGGCATGCGCCCGCAGCCAGTCGGCATTGCGGATCGGGTACCAGGTCCAGCAGGCCACGGCCGCGATGGCGAGCAGCGCGCCCTCGGCATAGCGGCGCGGGTCGCCGGCCCCGGCCTGCAGCGCGGCCAGCTCGTCGCGGTTCACGAGGGCCAGGCCGGCGGCGATCAGCGCGAGCGACGGGGCCAGCCGCGGCCACGGCAGATGGCCGTCGCGCACGCGGTTGCGGTGGTTGGCGCACAGCGCGATGACGACGGGCAGCGTGCCGATGATCATCGTCGGCAGCGGCGCGCCGGCGCGCTGGATGGCGGCCGACAGGCAGAGGTAGTACAGGAAGTTGCCGATCAGGCTGAGCCGGGCCGCCTCGCGCCAGTCGCCGGGCTGCAGCTCGCGCAGCGCGCGCCGGTCCAGCAGCAGGCCCAGCGGCAGCGCGATCAGGCCGAAGGCGAGGTAGCGGCCCACCGTCAGCAGCGCGGGGGCATAGCCGGGCAGCATGACGGGGGCGACGAAGACCAGGCCCCACATCAGGCCGGCGACGAGGGCGAACAGCAGGCCGAGCAGCATGAGACCGCCTTGCAGGCTCAGCGGGTGCCGAACCAGGTGGCCACGGCCGCGCGCTGCTCGGCCGTGTAGTGCAGGCCGAGCTTGCTGCGCCGCCACAGCACGTCCTCGGCGTCGCGCGCCCATTCGGCCTCCACCAGATGGCGCAGTTCGGACTCGAACAGCCCCGGCGCGACCTCGGCGCCGGTGGGCGCTGCGAGCAGCCCGGCCGCGCGGCTGCCATAGGCGCCGGCGATGCGGCGCACGTCGTCGGGCGCGCGGCCCGGGTGGCGGGCCTGCAGCTCGGCGGCGAAGGCGGCTATGTCCACGCCATGCCGGCCGAGGTCGCCGCCGGGCAGGTGGGCGCCGGCCGTCCAGGGCTTGCGGGCGTCGCCAAGAAGTTGGCCGAGCTGGCTGGCGCCGTCCTCGGCGAGCTTGCGGTAGGTCGTCAGCTTGCCGCCCCAGACATTGAGCAGCGGCGCGCCGCCGGCCGCGTCGGCCTCCAGCAGGTAGTCGCGCGTGACGGCCGAGGCCGAGCCGCCCTCGTCGAGCAGCGGGCGCACGCCGGCATAGCTCCACAGCAGGTCGGCCGGCCTGACCGGCTGGGCCAGGTAGCGGCTGGCCTGGGCGCAGAGGTAGTCCACCTCGGCCTGCTCGATCTCGGCGCGGGCGGGCGGGTCCTCGTGCTCGGGCAGCTCGACGTCGGTCGTGCCGATCAGCGTGAAGCGGCCCTGGTAGGGGATGGCGAAGATGATGCGGCCGTCGGGGTTCTGGAAGATGTAGGCGTGGTCGTGCGTGAAGCGCTGGGCCACGACGATGTGGCTGCCCTTCACGAGGCGCAGGCCGCGCGTCGGCAGTGGCTGGCCGCCGGCGCCCTGCGTGTGGTCGCGCAGGAAGCGCTCGGCCCAGGGGCCGGCCGCGTTGACGAGGGCGCGGGCGCGCAGGCTGCGGCCGTTGGCGAGCGTGATCTGCCAGGCGTCGGCGCCGCGCACGGCCCGCGTGACGGCGCAGCGCGTCAGCACCTCGGCGCCGCGGGCCTGGGCGTCCTGCGCGTTCAGCACGACGAGGCGGGCGTCGTCCACCCAGCCGTCGGAGTAGACGAAGCCGCGCGTGAACTCGGGTTTCAGCGGCGCGCCATAGGGGCTGTTCGACAGGCGCAGGCCCTGCGAGCCCGGCAGCAGCTCGCGGCGCGCGAGGTGGTCGTACAGGAAGAGGCCGATGCGGATCATCCAGGCCGGGCGCAGATGCGGCGCATGCGGCAGCACGAAGCGCAGCGGCCGGATCAGCTGCGGCGCGCTGCGCAGCAGCACCTCGCGCTCCTGCAGCGCTTTGCGCACCAGCGAGAACTCGTAGGTCTCCAGGTAGCGCAGGCCGCCGTGCACGAGCTTGGTCGATGCGGACGAGGTGTGCGAGGCGAGGTCGTCGCGTTCGGCCAGCAGCAGCTTCCAGCCGCGCCCGGCCAGATCGCGCGCCAGCCCCGTGCCGTTGATGCCGCCCCCCACCACCACAACGTCAAAATGATCCATACAACCACTCTAAGTGAACAACAGCCATGGACGCACTGCTCGCGCTGGATCAGGGGACTTCTAGTTCGCGCGCTCTAGTTTTCGACCGCTCGGGCCGGCTGCTGGCCGTGGCCCAGCGCGAGCTGACCCAGCATTTCCCGCAGCCCGGCTGGGTCGAGCACGATGCGGAGCAGATCTGGGCCGACCAGATCGCCTGCGCACGCGAGGCCGTGGCCAAGGCGGGTATCAAGGTGGCCGCCATCGGCATCACCAACCAGCGCGAGACCGTCGTGCTGTGGGACCGCAAGACCGGCCAGCCCCTGCACAAGGCGTTGGTCTGGCAGGACCGCCGCACGGCCGCCTTCTGCGAAAGCCTGAAGCAGCAGGGCCTGGAGCCGCGCGTGCGCGAGCTGACCGGCCTGGTGCTGGACCCTTATTTCTCGGCCACCAAGCTGCGCTGGCTGCTCGACAACGTGGCGGGCGCGCGCGAACGCGCCGAACGCGGCGAGCTGGCCTTCGGCACCGTCGACAGCTGGCTGCTGTGGCAGCTGACCGGCGGCAAGGTCCATGCGACCGACGCCAGCAATGCCTCGCGCACGCTGCTGTTCGACATCCACCGCGGCGACTGGAGCGACGAGCTGCTGGGCCTGTTCGGCATCCCGCGCGCGCTGCTGCCCGAGGTCAGGCCCTCGGCCGGCGTCTACGGCATGGCCGAGGAGTTCGGCGTGCCCATCTCGGGCATCGCGGGCGACCAGCAGGCCGCGCTGTTCGGCCAGGCCGCGCTGCAGCCCGGCCAGGCCAAGAACACCTATGGCACCGGCTGCTTCCTGCTGATGCACACCGGCGATCAGGCCCGCACGTCCACGCAGGGCCTGCTGACGACGCGCGCGGCCCAGGTCGGCCCGGCCGCGCAATACGCGCTGGAGGGCAGCGTCTTCGTCGGCGGCGCCGTCGTGCAGTGGCTGCGCGACGGGCTCAAGGCCATTGGCGGCAGTGGCGAGGTGCAGGCGCTGGCCGGCAGCGTGGCGGATGCCGGCGGCGTGATGTTCGTGCCGGCCTTCGCGGGCCTGGGCGCGCCCTACTGGCGGCCCGATGCGCGCGGCGCGCTGCTGGGCCTGACGCGCGGCACGACGCAGGCCCATATCGCGCGGGCCGCGCTGGAGAGCATCGCCTTCCAGAGCGCGGCCGTGCTGGCGGCCATGAATGCCGACGTCGGCGAGCGCGACCGCCTGACCGAGCTGCGCGTGGACGGCGGCGCCAGCGCCAACGACCTGCTGATGCAGTTCCAGGCCGACCTGCTCGGCATCCCGGTGCTGCGGCCGCGGGTCATCGAGACGACGGGCCTGGGCGCCGCGCTGCTGGCCGGCATCGGCGCCGGGGTCTATGGCGCGGCCGAGGAGGTCGGCGCCATCTGGCGGCTGGACCGCGCCTTCGAGCCGCGCATGTCGCGCGACGAGGCCGGTGCACGGCTGGCGCAGTGGGGCAAGGCCGTGCGCCAGGTGTTGGCCGACTAGGGCTGAGCCACGGCGCCGCTGCTGACACGCGCTGGCAGCCGGGCCGGCGCAGCATGCCGGCATCGTCACCCCAGGAGCCGCGCATGAACTTCGCCTACACCATCGTCTATGTGCCCGACGTGGCCGCGGCGCTGGCCTTCTTCGACCGCGCCTTCGGCCTGTCGACTCGCTTCCTGCACGAGAGCGGCGCCTATGGCGAGGTCGAGACCGGTGCCGGCGGCGCGCGGCTGGCCTTTGTCGACCACGCCACCGCGCGCGACAGCCTGCAGCACGACTATGTCGCCGCTGACGCCAGCCCGCGGCCGCTGGGCATGGAGATCGGTTTCACGGTGGCCGACGTGCAGGCCGCCTACGACCGCGCCGTCGCTGCCGGCGCCCAGCCGCTCGCGGCGCCCGTGGCCAAGCCCTGGGGCCAGGTCGTGGCCTATGTGCGCTGCCCGGACGGTTGCCTCGTCGAGCTCTGCACGGCCTTGGGTTGAGGCTTGGCTTTCGCAGAGCGGCGCAGGGAGCCATGAGCGGGGGCGGCGTCGTTGCCGGTGACACATGCCTTCCGCAAGGGGCATGCCGGCTGACCCACAATGCCCGCCCATGCGCCGTGCCGACCGCCTCTTCCAGATTGTCCAGCTCATCCGTGGGCGCCGCCTCACGACGGCGGACTACCTCGCCCAGCGGCTGGAGGTGTCGATGCGCACGGTCTACCGCGACATCGCCGCGCTCGGCCAGCAGGGCGTGCCCATCGAGGGCGAGGCCGGCGTGGGCTACCGCATGCGGGCCGGCTTCGACCTGCCGCCGCTGATGTTCAGCAAGCAGGAAGCGCAAGCCCTGGTCGCCACCGTGCGCATGGCCGAGTCGCGGCTGGACGCGGCGCTGGCCCGCCAGGCCGAGAACGCGCTGTCCAAGATCCTCGCCGTGCTGCCGCTGGACGCGCGCGCCGCGGCCGAGAGCCTGGCCCTGTATGCGCCGCTGCCGGCGCTGGACCCGGCCACCAGCGCCCACCTGACCGCGCTGCGCGAGGCCACCGAGGCCAGGCGCAAGCTGAGGATGGGCTATCTCGACCTCGGCGGCGTGAAGAGCGAGCGCACCGTGCGCCCGCTGGCCTGCCTGTTCTGGGGGCCGGTCTGGACCGTGGCCGCCTGGTGCGAGCTGCGCAACGACTTCCGCAGCTTCCGCGTCGACCGCATCGAGACGCTGCAGGCGCTGGACGAGAGCTTCCGCGACGAGCCCGGCAAGACGCTGGCCGACATGAACCGCCGGCGCGAGGCGCAGGAGAGCGGCGGCGCCTGAAGCCCAAATCAAAGGCAACCACAGAGGCACAGAGCCACAGAGGAAGCCCGGAGAAGGCTTTTCTCTGTGGCTCTGTGCCTCTGTGGTTGCATTTCTGTATTTGCTTCTCTATCCGCTGCGGATGGAGAGCCGAGCCATGGCTTGGCCCGGAAGCGTCGGACTGAGCCACGCTTACTTCGCGCCCGGCGCGTAGATCTGGTCGAACACGCCGCCGTCGTCGAAGTGGGTCTTCTGCGCGTTGCGCCAGCCGCCGAAGAGCTCGTCCACGGTGAACAGCTCGACCTTGGCGAACTGCCTGGCGTATCTGGCCGCGACCTTGGCGTCGCGCGGGCGGTAGAAGTTGCGCGCGGCGATCTCCTGGCCCTCGGGGCTGTAGAGGTAGTTCAGATAGGCCTCGGCCTGCCTGCGCGTGCCGCGCTTGTCGACGACCTTGTCGACCACGGCCACCGGCGGCTCGGCCAGCACCGAGACGGCCGGCGTGACGATCTCGAACTTGTCCGGCCCCAGTTCCTTCACGGCCAGATAGGCCTCGTTCTCCCAGGCGATCAGCACGTCGCCGATGCCGCGCTCGACGAAGGTCGTCGTCGCACCGCGGGCGCCGGAGTCCAGCACCTTGGTGTTGGCGTAGATGCGCTTCACGAAGGCCTTGGCGCTCTCGGCGTTGCCGCCCGGCTGCTTCAACGCGAAGCCCCAGGCCGCCAGGTAGTTCCAGCGCGCGCCGCCGCTGGTCTTGGGGTTGGGGGTGATGACGTCGACGCCCGAGCGGGCCAGGTCCGGCCAGTTGGCGATGTGCTTGGGGTTGCCCTTGCGCACCAGGAAGACGATGGTGGACGTGTAGGGGCTGGCGTTGGCCGGCAGCTTCTTCTGCCAGTCGGGCGCGAGCAGCTTGCGGTCGGCCAGCGCGTCGATGTCGTAGGCCAGGGCCAGCGTGACGACGTCGGCCTCCAGGCCGTCGATGACCGAGCGGGCCTGCTTGCCCGAGCCGCCGTGCGAGGCCTTGAGGCTCAGCGTCTCGCCGGTCTTGGCCTTCCACTGTGCGGCGAAGGCCTTGTTGAAGTCCTGGTAGAGCTCGCGCGTCGGGTCGTAGGAGACGTTCAGCAGCGAGCCCTGGGCCAGGGCGGGGAGGGCGGCAGCGAGGCCAAGGGCGAGGGTGGCGAGCAGGCGGCGGCGCATGAAGTGAAGGCTTGGAGTGCTTGGACGCCCGCACTCTAGGCAGTGGCCCGAGTGCTGGCAAAGAACAAGAAATCACAAGCTCATGCGTTCACAGCTTGTAGGTCGCTCCCACGTTGAAGCGGCGGCCGAACTGGAAGTTCTCCTGGCGGTAGGGGTCGTTGGAGTAGGTGTAGAAGACCTTCTGGCTGGTCGCGTTCTCGATGCCGAAGCGCACCGAGACATGCTCGTTGAGCTTCTGCGACAGGTTCAGCGATACCCAGGTCTCGGCACCGTTCTGCTGGATCAGTGTCGAGTCCCAGGTCGGCGCGCGGTTGTAGGCCGTGTGGTGGTTGGCCGACAGGCGGGCCTCGAAGCCCTTGTGCTCATACCAGGCCGTCAGGCCGCCGTTGCCCTTCATCAGGCCGTTGGCAGAGATGGGCGCGAAGGTCTTGCCGCTCTGGTCGCCGTTCTCCTTGATGTTGCCGGTGCTGTAGGTGTAGTTGGCCATCAGCCCGAGGCCGCTGGCGAAGGACTGCTGGTAGACCAGCTCCAGCCCGTGCACGTTGCCGCCGTCACGGTTGACCTGCTGCGTGCAGTAGGCCGCCTTGCCGGCATAGCTGCAGGCCACGGAGGCGAGGCCGATGTAGTCCTTCACCTGCTTGTAGAACAGGCCGGCGGAGAAGAAGTTGCCCTTGCCGAAGTAGTGCTGGTAGGCCAGGTCGAGCTGGTCGGCCATCATGGGTTTCAGGCGCGGGTTGCCGCCGGAGACGATGGTGGGGTTGACGCCGTTGGGGTCGGTCGTGACGGTCTGCGCGGAGGTCATCACGTCCAGCGGCGCACGCGACAGCGCACGGGCCAGGCCGAAGCGCAGCTGGTTCGCGTCGTTCTCGTCCAGGCTCAGCACCAGGTTGAGGCTGGGCAGCGCGCGGGTGTAGCCGATGCCGTCCTGCGTGGGCGTCACGACGTTGTCGATCAGCGAATTGCCATAGCCCGTCTGGCTGGTGTGCACGACGCGCAGGCCGACGTTGCCGCGGTAGTTCAGGCTGCCGACGGTGCCGAGCAGGTCGCCCTGGACATAGGCGGCCGTGCTGCTCTCCTTGGCGCGCCAGTCCTTGGCCACGAGGTCGCTGGTCGTGGGCGTGCGGCCATCGGCGCTCAGCGTCGATGCGCCGAAGAGCTGGGTAATCGCGTCCTCGACGTTGCCGAAGGCGACGAAGTCGGGGCGGCCGGACACGGCCACGCGGTGCAGGTCGCCGGTGTTGAACTGGACCCAGTTGTAGTCCCAGGAGGTCTGGTCGTAGCGCTTCTCGCGTTGCGTTGCGCGCAGGCCGAACTTCAGCTTGTTCAGGTCGCCGAAGTTCAGTTTGCGCGTGAAGTTGAGCTGCTCGGAGTCCAGCTTGTCGTGCAGCGTACCCGCATAGGTCGGGCCCCAGGTCTCGCCGGTCCAGTTGTTGAAGTTGGCGGGGTTGCCGCTGTCGGCGCTGAAGTTGTAGGTGCTCCAGCCGTCCTTGGGGAAGCTCCAGCTCAGCGTGCCGGTGCCGGGGTTGTTCATGTCCAGCTCGACGGCCGTCCAGAGCGTGTCGCGGTCCGCGGTGGAGTGGGCCAGGTCGGCGTCGATCTGCCAGTCGTCGAGCTTCCACTTCGCGTTCAGGCCGGTGGCGAAGTCCTTCATGTCCTGCTTCCACAGGCCGTTGATGGTCTTCAGCGCGGCGTTGGGCAGGGTGCCGCCGGTCACATAGCCGCCGCTGATGGTGGGCGGCGTGCCGTAGGCGGCCGCGCAGCCGGCGTTGGCCCACTGGCAGGTGTCGGCCGTGTGGATGTATTGCTGCTCCTTGATGTTGGAGCGGGCCGCGTAGACGTCGCCGGTCAGCGCGAACATGCCGTTGGGCTTGTATTCGACCTTGCCCAGCAAGCTGCTGCGCTTGTTCGTGCCGTTCTTGACAGCGTTCTGGAAGCCCCAGGACTCGATGGCGGCGTTCTTGTTGCCGTTGCCGCTGTCGAAGCCCCAGTTCTGCACGCCGTCCTGCAGCACCGGCTGGTCGTAATAGCTGAAGGCCAGCGCCACGCCGATGGTGCGGCCGGCGAACTGGTCGACGTAGATGCCGCCCAGGCGCGGCGACCACTTCTTGGCGCCGGCTATGCTGGCGGCAAGCTGGTAGTAGTTGGCGTCGGCCTTCAGCGACAGCTCGCGGCCCTTGTAGTCCAGCGGGCTGACGGTCTGCAGGTCGATGGTGGTGGCGATGCCGCCCTCGGCGATGTCGGCCTGCTGGGTCTTGTAGATGGTGGCGCCCGACACCGATTCGGCCGGGAACATCTCGAAGCGCACCGCGCGGTCGGGCTCGGAGGACGCGAACTCGCGCCCGTTCAGCGTCGCGCCGACGAAGCGCGGGCCCAGGCCGCGCGCGACGATCTGGCTGGCGTTGCCGCGGTCGATGCCGGCCGACAGGCCCGGCAGCCGCGCCAGCGACTCGGCGATGGTCGTATCCGGCAGCTTGCCGATGTCCTCCGACGCGATGACCTCGATCTGGCCGTTGGACGCCTCCTTGGTGTCCAGCGCCTTGCGCACCGAGGCGCGGATGCCGCTGACGACGACGGTGTCCAGCCTGTCGGCATCGGCGGGCGCGGTCTGGGCGGCGGCGGGCAGCAGCATGAGGGCCTGGATCAGCAGGCACAGCCGGGTCGGGGTGAAGGGAATCTTGGGCATGGGGTCTCCGATTTCTTTGTGGCAACGGCCCACGAGGGGCCGGTGCGAGCCATGGTACGGAGCGGTTACAGCCGGCAGATATGACTTCTTTGCGTCTTCGTATAGTGATTTCGGATGCGTCGGCGCGGGGGCTTCACGGGCCCCCGACAAGGCGTGCGGGGCGGGCCGCCTAAACTTCCAGCCCCGAATCCTCCATGTTGCGCGGCCTGCGCCGGCACTGTCTTCCCGATGCGTCTTCATGTTCTTGCCGCGGCCCTGGCGCTGCTGACCGCCTCCGGCCAGGCCCTGGCGGACCGTGACGTGCTCTGGAAGATCATCGACGGCGGCTGCGTGCCCGGCGCGGCCAGCGGCCAGATACCGCCGCCCTGCAAGCGCGTCGAGATGCCGGCCGGCCGCGAATACGGCTGGGCCGTCATGAAGGACATCCGCGGCGTGCTGCAGTACCTGCTGCTGCCCACGGCCCGCATCAGCGGCATCGAGAGCGCGGAGCTGCTGAAGGCCGGCACGCCCAACTTCTTCGCCCAGGCCTGGCATGCGCGCGACCTGCTCGACCAGCTCAACGGCCGGCCGCTGCCGCGCGACGCCGTGTCGCTGACGCTGAACCCGGTGCGCCGCCGCACCCAGGACCAGTTCCACATCCACATCTCCTGCACCCAGCCCGAGCTGCGCGCGCGCCTGCTGGCGGCCGAGTCCGAGCTGTCGACGAACTGGGCGCCGCTGCCGGGCGGCTGGCTGCGCCACGGCTGGCTGGTGCGCCGCGTCGACGGCGAGGCGCTGGACGGCGTCAACCCCATCACCGACATCGCGGCCCATGTGCCGGGCGCGGTGGACGACATGGGCAGCGTCGGCATCGGCGTCGTGGCCATGAGCTTCAAGGGCGGCAAGCCCGGCTTCGTGCTGATGGCCACGCGCAGCGACGACGCCGACCTGAGCAGCGGCCTGGCCGAGCACGACATCCAGGACCACGACTGCGCCATCGTGAAGGCCGAGTCCGACACCGCTTCGCCGGCCGCGCGCTGACGGGGTTTCCGGCCGTTGGCTGCCGGACTGGTTGCGCTATCATTTTTGATCGCATACCAGGAGCGGCAGGGCCATGACTGAAGCTTCGAACGCCGGCCGCCGGCCCCGCATCGGTTGGGCGGCGCTGCTGCTGGCCCTGGCCGGCTGCGCCGGCCCGCTGCAGCGCGGGCCGGGCGATGGCTGGGTGGCAGCCTGGGGCAGCGCGATGCTGGGGCAGGCGCCGCCAGCGCCGGCCGCGTCGGCGCCCTGGCAGCAGCCGATGCGCGATGTCAGCCTGCGCCAGGTCGTGCGCGTCGACGCCGCCGGCACGGCGCTGCGCGTGCGCATCAGCAATCTCTTCGGCGCCGAGCCGCTGCTCGTCGGCGCCGCCAGCGTGGCCCGCGTCGCCGAACTCGCGCCGCAGCCGCGGCTGGACGCGGCCAGCCTGAGGCCGCTGAGCTTCGCGGGCCGGCGCGAGCTTGTCGTCGCGCCGCATGCGGAGGCCTGGAGCGACCCCGTCGAGATCGCGCTGCCGCGCCAGGCCGACGTGGCCGTGCAGCTGCACCTGCTGCGCGGGCCGGCGGTGGCCAGTGTGCACCTGGGCTCGCGCATGCGCAGCTGGGCCGTGGCCGGCAACCGCGTGGACGCCGCCGCCTGGCCAGAGGCCGTCGTCGAGGAGGGCTGGTGGCATCTGGCTGCGGTCGATGTGCGCGCCAGCCCGCGCGCCGTGCTCGTCGCGACGGGCGACTCCATCACCGACGGCTATGGCGTGCCCTCGGGCAGCTACCAGCGCTGGACCGATGCGCTGTCGCGCCGGCTGGCCGCGCAGGGCCGCGACGCGGTGGTGGTGAACACGGGCATCGGCGGCGGCCGGCTGCTGCGCGACGGCCTCGGCCCCAGCCTGGCCGCGCGCTTCGAGCGCGACGTGCTGGCGCGCAGCGGCGTCACGCACGCCGTCGTGCTGATCGGCGTGAACGACCTCGGCGTCAGCCACCGCGGCCGGGCGACGACGCCCGAGTCGCGCGCCGCGCTGCTGGCCGAGCTGCAGGCCGGCTTCGCCGATCTCGCCAGGCGCGCGCGGGCCCGCGGCGTCTGCCTGATCGGTGCGACCCTCATGCCCTATGCGGGCAGCGGCTACTACGCCCCCGGCCCCGAGAACGAGGCCGACCGCCAGGCGCTGAACGCCTGGCTGCGCGAGCCGGGCCGCTTCGACGCGCTGCTGGACTTCGACGCGCTGCTGCGCGACCCGGCGCGGCCGGCCCGGCTGCGCGCCGAGGTCGACAACGACGGCCTGCATCCGTCGCTGGCCGGCTACCGCGCGATGGCCGCGGCCTTCCCGCTGGAGGTGCTGGAGCGCCGCTGCGCCACCGCCCGGTAAGCGGCTCAGCGCGCGTCGAACTCCAGCCGCATCCAGCGCGACAGGCGCTGGCCGGGGCGCAGCACGCAGCCCTGCTCGCGCCAGGCCGGCTGGTTGGGCGCGTCGGGGAAGAACTGCGGCTCCAGTGCGATGCCGGCGTGGCGCGCGAACGGCCGGCCGTCGCGGCCGCGCGAGTTCTGCACGAAGTTGCCGCTGCAGACCTGCAGCCCGGGGTAGTCGGTGTAGAGGCGCATTGCGAGCCGGCCGTCCGTGGACGCGAGCTCGGCCGCCGCCAGCTCGCCGCGCGCGGCCGGCGCATCCAGCGCAAAGCAGTGGTCGTAGCCGCCGGCCAGCAACTGCTGCCCGCCCCGGCCGAGGCCGTCGCCGAGGCGCCGGGCCTGGCGCAGGTCGAAGGCCGTGCCGGCCACCGGCGCGAGCTCGCCGGTGGGGATCATGTCGGCCCGCACCGGCAGCATCGCGGCGGCGACGACGCTCAGGCGGTGCCCGCGCACGGAGGCGGCGTCGCCGTCGAGGTTGAAGTAGGGGTGGCTGGTCAGGCTGACGGGGCAGGGCGCGGTGACGCGCGCGCCGAAGCGCAGCGTCAGCGCGGGGCGAGCGGGGTCGACGCGGTACTCGACCTCGGCGTCCAGCGCGCCGGGGTAGCCCTGGTCGCCGTCGGGCGAGTGCAGCGCCAGGCGCAGATGCCGGGGGCCGTGGTCGACGACGCTCCAGCGGCGGCGGTCGAAGCCCTCGGGGCCGCCGTGCAGCTGGTTGGCGCCTTCGTTGGCCGTCAGCGCGTGGCGCCGGCCGCCGAGCGTGAAGGCCGCGCCGGCCAGGCGGTTGGCATAGCGGCCGACGACGGCGCCGAAGTAGCCGGGCTCGCGGGCATGAGCCGCGACCGTCGCGTGGCCGAGGATGGCCTCGCGCCGGCTGCCGTCGGGCAGCGGCACGAGGCAGGACAGCCAGCGCGCGCCAAGGTCGCTGACCTGGATCTGCAGGCCGCCGTCGGCCGTGCCGAGCGTGAAGACCGCGGGGGCCGGGTGGGCGCCGGGCGGCGGCACGGGATTGCGGATCATGGCTGGGTGACGGGCGTGGCTGTGCCGGCTGCGGTCGATGGGCAAAAGGTTACGCTACCATAAATCTGCTGATGCGCCGGCCTGGCTGGTGTTGATTGCGTAACCATCGATGGCGAACGAGCGCCCGCCCAGGTCGCCGGAGTCTGGAGGCAAGCGGTGATGCGTTTCTTGAAATCGATGGCCGGCCTGCTGGCCCTGGCCTGCGGCACGGCCCTGGCCTGCGGCACGGCCCTGGCCTGCGAGGCGCCGGTGTCGGTCTGCGACCACGACCCGGGCCGTGGCCTGGCCCTGGTGCGCGCCGGCGAGCCGGCGGCCGTCTTCGTCGAGGCCGATGCCGACCCGGCGCTGCGCCATGCGGCGGCCAATTTCGCGGCCGACCTGGCGCGCGTGTCGGGCCGCGCCGCGCCGCGGCCGGCCAGCCTGGCCGATGCGCGCGGCGAGCTCGTCGTCATCGCGGCGCTGGGCCGCAGCGCCGTACTTGACGATCTCGTCGCGCGGCGCAAGCTGCAGCTCGACGGGCTGCAGGGGCAGTGGGAGGCCTATCGCCAGGTCGTCGTCGAGCAGCCCTGGCCGGGCGTCGCCCGCGCGCTGGTCATCGCCGGCAGCGACCGGCGCGGCGCGGTCTTCGGCACCTACGAGCTGTCGGCCCGCATCGGCGTCAGCCCCTGGGCCTGGTGGGCGGACGTGCCCGTCGAGCGCAAGGCCGATGTCTTCGTCGGCGCCGGCGCCGGCGCGCGCGGCGACCGGCCTACGGTCAGGTACCGCGGCATCTTCATCAACGACGAGGCGCCGGCGCTGAGCAGTTGGGCGCAGGCGAAGTTCGGCGGCAGCAACGCGGCCTTCTACGAACATGTGTTCGAGCTGATCCTGCGCCTGCGCGGCAACACCCTGTGGCCGGCGATGTGGCCGCCGCGCGCCTTCGCCGCCGACGACCCGCGGAACGCGGCCCTGGCCGACGAGATGGGCGTCGTCATGGGCACCTCCCACCACGAGCCGATGATGCGCGCCCACGACGAATGGGCCCGCTCCAAGGGCGGGGCCTGGGACTATGCGAAGAACGCCGAGCGGCTGCGCGAGTTCTGGCGCGGCGGCCTGCAGCGCATGCTGGGTCGGCCCGACGGCACGCCCTTCGACAGCCTCGTGACCGTCGGCATGCGCGGCGACGGCGACGAGCCGATGGGCGAGGGTACGGCCATCGGCCTGCTCGAAGGCATCGTCAGCGACCAGCGCCGCCTCATTGCCGACGCGACCCACCGGCCGGCCGAGCGCACGCCGCAGGTCTGGGCCCTCTACAAGGAGGTGCAGGACTACCACGACCGCGGCATGCGGGTGCCCGACGACGTGCTGCTGCTGTTCTGCGACGACAACTGGGGCCAGCTG
Source organism: Pelomonas aquatica (assembly GCF_026712205.1). GTDB lineage: Bacteria > Pseudomonadota > Gammaproteobacteria > Burkholderiales > Burkholderiaceae_C > Pelomonas > Pelomonas aquatica. Next base: position 36,980 of record NZ_JAPPUW010000018.1, on the reverse strand, counting down.
CGGCGCCTGCCCGAGCCGGGTGCCAGGCGCCCCGGCGGCTACGGCGTCTATTACCACTTCGACTACGTCGGCGCGCCGCGCAGCTACAAGTGGTTCAACACCAACGCCATCGGGAAGACCTGGCAGCAGCTGGACCTCGCGCACGAGCGCGGCGCCGATGCGCTGTGGATCGTCAATGTCGGCGACATCAAGCCGATGGAGTTCCCGATCAGCTTCTTCCTGGACATGGCCTGGTCGCCGGAGCGCATGACGCCGGCGGCGCTGGCGGCCTACCCGCGCGACTGGGCGGCGGCGAACTTCGGGCCGGCCCGGGCGGCCGAGATCGGCGACATCCTGACGCGCTACGGCCAGTACGCCGCGCGGCGCAAGCCCGAGCTGGTGGACGAGAACAGCTTCACGCTCGGCCGGGCGACGCCCGAGGCGCTGGACGGCGGCGACTTCGGCCGGCGCGTGGCCGAGTGGGCCGCGCTGGAAGCCCGCGTGGCCCAGGTCAAGGCCGCGCTGCGGCCGGATCAGCTGGACGCCTATTTCCAGCTCGTCGAGCACCCGGTGCTGGCGCTGGCCAACCTCTACCGCCTTTACGAGGCGGTGGCCTGGAACCGCCGGCTCGCCCCGGCCGGCGACGCACGCGCCAATGCCTTCGCCGACCGCGCCGAGGCCGCCTTCGCCCGCGACCAGGCCCTGGCCGACCAGTACCACGCCCTGCAGGGCGGCAAATGGGCCGGCATGATGCTGCAGACCCATATCGGCTACACGGGCTGGCAGCAGCCGGAGCGGAATGTGATGCCGGCCGTGCAGCGCGTGGCCGGCGCGGCGGCCCATGCCGCCGTGGCGCGGCAGCTGGAACCTGCCGCGCCCGCGCAGGCCATCACGCTGGAGGCCACGCGGTTCAGCCGCGCCGTCAACGGCCGGGGCCTCGCCTGGACGGCCATCCCCCATCTCGGCCAGGGCCTGGGCGCCATGGTGGCCCTGCCGCAGGGGCGCGCCGCGACGACGCTGGCCGACGGCCTGCGGCTGGACTACGACGTCGAACTCCCGCAGGGCGCGGACCTGCGCCTCGACCTGCACCTGCTGCCCGCGCTGGACACGCGCGGCAGCGGCGGCCTGCGCCTGGCCGTGGGCCTGGACGAGCGCCCGCCGCAGGAGCTGCGGCTCGGCCTGCAGCCCACGGCCGGTGCCGAGCAGACCGCCGCGGAAAAGGCCTGGGCCCAGGCCGTCAAGGACAACGACGCCGTGCTGAGCGCGCGCTTCGACGGCGTCGCGCCCGGCCGCCACGTCGTGCGCGTCTGGCGCCTGGACGACAACGTCGTGCTGCAGAAACTCGTGATCGTGCCGCTGGCCGGCGAGGCTGCACCACGGGGCGCGGCGCTGACCGGCCATTACCGCAACCTGCTGCGCGAGATCCGCCCCGACATCTCCGAGGCCGACATCGGCGCCAGGCTCGCCGGCTACTGGCGCTCGCTGTTCGAGGGCGATGCCGAGCACCGCGTCGTCTACCCCGCCGCGCCCACGGCCGACGGCCCGGCCGCCTATGTGCTGGACGTCGGCAACGCCGATGTGCGCAGTGAAGGCATGTCCTACGGGATGATGATTGCCGTGCAGATGGGCCGCAAGGCCGAGTTCGACGCGCTGTGGAACTGGGCCGCGACGCATATGCGCTATGCCTCGGGCCCGCGCGCCGGCTACTTCCGCTGGCAGTGCCAGCCGCAGGGCTGCGCCCGGGATGCCGTGCCGGCCTCGGACGGCGAGGAATATTTCGCCACCGCGCTGCTGATGGCCGCCTCGCGCTGGGGCAAGGGCCTGGGCCTGTACGACTACGACGCCCAGGCCCAGGCTCTGCTTGCCACGATGCTGCACAAGGAGGACATGAACGGCGGCATCGTCGACGGCGTGCGCTCCATGTTCTCGCCCGCGCATGGCCAGGTCGTCTTCGTGCCGATTGGCGACGCGGCCGACTTCAGCGACCCGTCCTACCACCTGCCCGCCTTCTACGAGCTCTGGGCCCGGCGCGCCGCCCGGCCCGAGGACCGCGCGCGCTGGGCCGAGATCGCGCAGGCCAGCCGCGCCTACTTCTCCAAGGCCGCCAACCCGGAAACCGGGCTGACGCCCGACTACGCCGAGTTCGATGGCCACCCGCATGTGCACGAAGGCCACGAGGACTTCCGCTACGACGCCTTCCGCACGGCCGTGAACTGGAGCGTCGACCAGGCCTGGTGGGACGAGAACCCCGCCGCGCCCGAGCTGAGCCGCAGGCTGCTCGGCTTCTTCGCGGCCCAGCCGACCCAGCCCTATCCCCACCTCTACACGCTGGCCGGCCAGCCGCTGAATGACGAGCCGTCCAAGGGCCTGGTCGCCAGCAATGCCGTCGCGGCCCTGCTCGTGGACAAGCCGCTGGCCACGCGCTTCGTCAACGACCTGTGGGCGCTGGACCCGCCCGCCGGCCGCTGGCGCTACTACGACGGGTTATTGCAGTTCATGGCCCTGCTGCATGTGACGGGGCGGTTCCGGGCCTGGTGAAGCTGGCCGGACAATGCGCCGGATGAGGAGCGAGGGCATCCCCACCACGGAGCAGGGAGCGGCGGCGTGCGGCTGAGCGCTGCCGGCGTGGCTTCGGCCCCGGTTCTCGGCTCGCGCCTGAACCGGGCGCTGCTGTTCTCGCTGCTCGTCCACGGCCTGCTGCTGAGCCTGAGCTTCGGCCAGGGCCTGGGCCTGCCGGGCCTGGATTTCCCGTGGCAGACCCGCCGTGGCGAGGCGGCGGAACTGCGCGTCGTGCTGGCACCGGCCGCGGCGCCCGAGCCCGAGGCGGTCATGCCGCCGCCGGCCCATGCCGATGCGCCCAACGAGCCGGCGGCCGCGACGCTGCGGCTGGCCGAGCCGGCCGGCGACGTGGCGCCGCTGCCCGAGAGCGGCCTGGCCGTGCTGGCCGTCGAGCGGCCGGCCGCCTGGACCGTCGCGGCGGCGTCGGCGGTGCCGACCTCGGCGATCGCGGCCTTCTCGAGCGCATCCAGCCCCGTCGTGCCGGCGCTGAGCCGCGAGGCGCTGCGTCCGCCCGAGCGGTCTGTTGAATCGGCATCGCTGGACGCAGCCCGGCAGGCGCCGCCGACGGGCGCCATCGCGGCCTTGCCGGGCGCATCGAGCCCGGCCGTCGACGCGCTCGACCGCGCCGGCGTCGACCTGCGCCCGCGCACGGCCGACCGCGCCACGGCGCTGGCCGAGCTGGAGAACGCGCGGGCGCCGGACAAGCCCGCCGCCATCGCCGCATTCGCCAGCGCATCCAGCCCGGCCGTGGAGACGCTGCGCCGCGCGGGCGACGCGCTGCGCGTGCGCGCCGAGCCGGCCGAGCGCAGTGCCGAGCTGGCCCGGCTGGACGGCTCGCGCCAGCAGGCGGCCCGTGCCGACGCCGCACGCCAGGACGCCGCGCGCGCGGACGCGGCCCGGCTGGCGGCGGCCCAGCAGCAGGCGCAGGCCGAGGTGGAGCAGCGCGAGGCCCGGCTGCGCGCCATCGGCCGCCAGCTCGACGAGGAGGCGGCGCGGCGCGATGCGGCGGCGCGCGGCCCCTCGTCGGCCCTGCCGACGTCCTACAGCAGCCCGCGCCGCGGCCGGCTGTTCGGGCTGATCGACGCCAACACCGAGCTGGTGCTCTACGCCGAGGCCTGGGCGCGCAAGATCCAGCTCAACCAGACCTTCGAGCGGGTCCGCGAGGCCGCGCGGGCGGAGCACACCGACCCGCTGGTCATCGTGGCCATCCGCAGCGACGGCTCGGTGGAGTCGGTCAGCTTCGTGCGCTCCAGCGGCGCGCCGGCGCTGGACGAGGCGATCCGGCGCGTCGTGCTGGACCTGCAGAACTATCCGGCCTTCCCGCCGGCGCTGGCGCGGGACTACGACGTCATCGAGATCCGCCGCACCTGGCGCTTCGACTCGGCCATCCGGCTCTACTAGGGCCTGTTCACACGGCGGCAGGCGACCTGCTGCCGTCGTGTGAACAGGCCCTAACCAAACTCGGCGCGCAGCGCGCCGTACAGGCGCTGGAAGCGTTGGTGGCGAGGCCGCAGTGCCGCCGCCAGCGCGGCATCGGGCTCGGCGACGCGGGCGATGTCGGGCGTGCGGCAGACCTCGCCCGGCGTGCCGCCGCAGGCAAGCCAGGCCAGCCGCGCCGCGCCCAAAGCGCCACCGGCTTCGGCGCCGACGCCGTTGACGAGACGGGTGCCCAGCAGCGACGCGAGCAGCCGCGCCCACCAGGCGCTGCGCGCGCCGCCACCGACCAGCCAAAGCGACTCCGCCGCGCCGCCTCCCGCCTGCAAGGCCTGCCAGCCATCCAGCAGCCCGAAGCCCACGCCCTCCAGCACCGCATAACCCAGCGCCGCCGCGTCATGCTCGTGCGTGAGGCCGAAGAACACGCCCTGGGCGTTGGCGTCGTTGTGCGGCGTGCGCTCGCCGCTGAGGTAGGGCAGGAAGAGCGGCGCCCGTTCGCGCTGGGCCGGCGTCAGCCGGGCGACCTGGTCGATCAGCACGGCCTCGCCCGGCTGGCCCAGCGTCTGCGTGACCCAGCGCAGCGCACTGGCCGCGCTGAGCATGACGCTCATCTGGTGCCAGGTGCCGGGCAGCGCGTGGCAGAAGGCGTGCACCGCGCGGGCCGGGTTGGGGCTGAAGCTTTCGTTGCACAGGAAGATGACACCCGACGTGCCGAGCGACAGGAAGCCCTGGCCCGGCTTCACGACGCCCATGCCGACGGCGCTGGCCGCGTTGTCGCCGCCGCCGCCCGCGATGGGAATGCCGGCGCCCAGGCCCCAGCGCGCGGCCAACGCGGGCTTCAGCATCGCGCTGGCTTCGCTGCCTTCGACGAGGCGCGGCATCCGGCCCTCGTCCAGGCCCGTCAACGCCAGCGCCTCGGGCGACCAGCGGCGCTGCGCCACGTCCAGCCACAGCGTGCCGGCGGCGTCGCTCATCTCGCTGACGTATTCGCCCGACAGCTGCAGGCGCAGCCAGTCCTTGGGCAGCAGCACCCGGGCGACGCGGGCGAACAGCTCGGGCTCGTGCTGGCGCATCCACGCGAGCTTGGGGGCCGTGAAGCCCGGCATCGTGAGGTTGCCGGTGATGGCCGGCAGCTCGGGGCAGGCGGCCATCATCCCGGCGCACTGCGCGCCGGCCCGGCCGTCGTTCCACAGGATGGCCGGGCGCAGCACCTGGCCGGCCGCGTCCAGCGTGACGGCGCCGTGCATCTGGCCCGACAGGCCGATGCCGCGCACCGCGGCCAGATCGGCGCCGTGGTCCTGCCTCAGCCGCGCCATGCCTTCGTCGAGTGCGGCCCACCACGCGGCCGGGTCCTGCTCGCTGCACAGCGGCTGCGGGCGCTGCACGGTGAGGGCCACGCCGGTGGTCGCGGCGATGCGGTGCTGCTCGTCGAGCAGCAGCAGCTTCAGCTCGGAGGTGCCGAGGTCGATGCCAAGAAACATGGATCAGACGAAGGCGTTGACGATGTTTTCCAAACGCTCTTGGCGTCCCGAGCGCGGTTGAGGCGAGATGCCCTGCGCGTGCACGACGGCGGCCAGGTCGTCGAGGCTGGCGCCGGCCTGGATCCGCCGGCCCAACGCGCCGTTCCAGCCGGCATAGCGTTCGCTGACGGCGTTCTCAAGCTGACCGCTTTCGTACAGCGCGGCGGCGCTGAGGAAGGCGCGGGCCATGGTGTCCATGCCCCCGATATGGCCTTCGAGCTGGTCGATGGGGTCGATGCTCTGGCGGCGCACCTTGGCGTCGAAGTTGGTGCCGCCCGTCGTGAAGCCGCCGGCGCGGATGATCTCCAGCATGGCCGGCACCAGGGCCGCGTGGTTGTTGGGGAACTGGTCGGTGTCCCAGCCGAGCTGCTCGTCGCCGCGGTTGGCGTCGATGGAGCCGAAGATGCCCAAGGCGCAGGCGGTCGCGACCTCGTGCTCGAAGCTGTGGCCGGCCAGCGTGGCGTGGTTGACCTCGAGGTTGACCTTCACCTCGTTCTCCAGCCCATAGGTCTTCAGGAAGCCGTGGACCGTGGCGCTGTCGTAATCGTACTGGTGCTTGGTGGGCTCCTGCGGCTTGGGCTCGATCAGGATGCTGCCCTTGAAACCGATCTTGTGCTTGTGCTCGACGACGGCCGTGAGAAACCGGCCGTACTGGGCCAACTCGCGCTTGAGGTCGGTGTTCAGCAGGGTCTCGTAGCCCTCGCGGCCGCCCCAGAGCACATAGTTCTCGCCGCCGAGGCGGTGGGTCCACTCCAGCACGTGCTTGACCTGTGCGGCCGCGTAGGCGAAGACCTCGGGGTCGGGGTTGGTGGCCGCGCCGCTCATGTAGCGGCCGTTGGAGAACAGGTTGGCCGTGCCCCAGAGCAGGCCGACCTTGCCGTCCTGCATCTTGCGGGCGGCGGCTTCGAGCAGGCCGTCGAGGATGCGGTTGGACTCGGCCAGCGTCGCGCCCTCGGGAGCCACGTCGCGGTCATGGAAGCACCACCAGGGCAGGCCCAGCCTGGCGAAGAAGTCGAAGGCGGCGTCGAGCTTCAGGTGCGCGGCCTTGACCGGGTCGCTCTCGGCGAACCAGGTGCGCTGGAAGACGGTCTGGCCGAGGCCGAAGACGTCCTCGCCCTTCCAGCAGAAGTTGTGCCAGTAGCAGACGGCCGGGCGCAGGTGCTCGGCCAGGGTCTTGCCGAGCACGACGCGCTGGGCGTCGTACCAGCGGTAGGCCAGCGGGTTGGTGGATTGGGGGCCTTCGTAGCGGACGACGGGGAGATCGGAATAGGCGGTGCTCATGGCGAGGTCCTTGACTAGCGGGAAAGTGGTGGTGATGGAAGGTCAGGCGGCGGCCGGCGCAAGGCCAGCCTGCAGGCGCCGTTGGGCGAGGTCGTCGGCCATCTTCAGCGTCGTCCGCTTGTTCAGCTTGTTGGCCAGCATGCAGATCGTGCAGGCGGCGAACAGTGCGCCGACGCCGAAGCTGGACATGACGCGGTAGCCCTCGATGGCGTTGGGCGCCGTGGGGTGCTGGGTGTCGTAGCCGAAGAAGCCGGCCAGGCACCACAGCAGGCCCGCCGAGCCGAGGGCCAGGCCCGACTTCAGCGAGAAACCGATGGTGGCGAAGACCATGCCGGTGAAGCGGCGGCCGGTCTGCCATTCGGAGTAGTCGGCCGCGTCGGCGTACATGGCCCACATGACGGCGATGGTCGGTGCGTAGAACACGGAGCCGAGCATGTGCAGGAACAGCATGCCCCAGACGGCCGTCGGCGGCATGAGGTAGAGCGCGCAGGCCTGCAGCGATGCCAGCGCGAAGCCCGCGATCGCGACGGTGCGCTTGCCGAAGCGCGCCGACAGGCCCGAGGTCAGCATGATGACGACGATGGTCGTTCCGAAGCCGGCCATGTTCAGGATGCTGTTGTAGACGTCGGCCACGTTGGACTGGGCCAGGCTGTCGCGGGTGCCATGCACGATGTAGCCCAGCGTGTCGGCAAGGCCGCCCGTGCCGGCGGGGTCCGGCGTCGTGAGCCCCAGAGCCGCGACGAAGTCGAACATCGCGGCCTTGTCGACGTAGTGGTGATAGAAGCTGTAGTGGGCGCCGCCGCGCAGGGACAGCATGCCGAAGTTGAAGACGGTGTAGGCCACCAGCGCGATCCACGGCGCGTTCTTCAGCAGGTCGGCGAAGTCCTGGCGCGGCGAGGAGTGCGTCTCGACGATGGGCTTGATGCGCTCCTTCGTCGTGAAGACGGTGACGAGGAACAGCACCAGGCACAGTGCGGCCCAGATCGTCATCGTGACCTGCCAGCCGTGGGCGCGGTCATGGCCTTGCGCGAACTTGGCCACCAGCGGCAGCGTGAAGCCGCCGACGATGAACTGCGCCACGTTGACCGACACGAAGCGGTAGGAGTTGAGCTTGGTGCGTTCGTTGAGGTCGCCCGTCATGACGCCGCCGAGCGCGGAGTAGGGCATGTTGTTCATCGAGTACAGCGTCATCAGCAGCGTGTTGGTGATGCCGGCGTAGGCGATGACCATGCCGGTGCTCCAGCCCCAGCTCGGGTCGGGCGTCGTGTAGGCGGCGACCATGACGACGCACCAGGGAATGGTCGTCCACAGCACCCAGGGGCGGAACTTGCCCCAGCGGGTGCTGGTGCGATCGGCCAGCACGCCCATGACGGGGTCGAAGATGGCGTCCCACAGGCGCGGCCACAGCAGGATGGCCGCGGCCGTGTTGGCCGACAGGCCGAACACGTCCGTGTAGAAGTTCAGCTGGAACAGCACCATCGTCATGAAGACGAAGTTGGCCGCCGCGTCGCCGCAGCTGTACCCCGCCTTTTCCAGGAAGGAAAGTCGCTGGTTCATAGGTCTCCTCTTGTGTTTTTCTGAGCTTGTCTCCGCCCGTTGGCGGGTCTGGCGAGGATCAGGCCTTGGCTTCGTAGCTGAAGTGGTCGAAGTCCGCCGTCTTGCGCGTGCCGGCCAGGTCCTGGCAGGCGATGCCGATGAAGTTGCCGGTGAAGCCGAAGCTGTTGGCGAAGCCATTGAGGAAGCGGGTCGCGAATTCGTCGCTAAGCATCGCGGCGTCCAGCGCCGGGCCGATGGCCTGCCATGCGTCGCTGCCCTGGCGGAACTGGAACTGGTAGGTGTCGTGGCTGAACTCGACGGCCAGGTCCACCGGGCCGGCAGCCAGCGCGACGGGCGCGGCCGGGCCGCTGATCTGGCCGTCGCGGTTGACGGTCAGGTAGACGACGCGCTGCTCGCTGTCGAAGTCCCGCGTGACGTGCAGGTAGGCGTGGTTGCGGGTGTTGTAGTAGGCGACCAGGCCGGCCGTCTGGTGGAAGCTGTCGGGCTCGAAGGCCACGCGCGTCTCGACGCGGCAGTTGAAGTGCTGCTGGCGGCGCGCGACCAGGCTCTGGTCGAACAGGCTCATCAGCGACTCGCGGCCCGTCAGGCGCAGGTGGCCGGGGCGGGCGCTGAGGGAGGCCCAGCTCTCGTCGAAGGGCTTGCGCAGCGAGTTCAGGTGGCCGTTGAACGTGGTCGAGTCGAAGTCGTCGCGGGCGGCCTCGGCAGGGAAGGGGTGGGGCGGCAGGTCGGGCAGCGCGACGTGGGCGCCGGGCTGCTGGCTCGCCTGGCCGTCCGCACCGACCACCTCCGGCCAGTCGTCGTCGCGCCAGCGAATGCGCTGCAGCGCGGTCTCGCGGCCCAGCGGGCAGTGCAGGCCGGCGTAACCGTCCTCGGGTTTGTTGTTGGCGGCGTTGGGACCGCTCCACTCCAGCGGTCGGCCGGCCAGATGCGCCATGAACCACTCGCCGCTGGCCGTCTCGACGAGGCTGGCGTGGCCGCTGCGCTGCAGGCCGTCGGTCTTCTTCTGCCAGGCGGTCAGCAGCGGGTTGCCGGGCAGGGTCTCGTAGGGGCCGTCGATGAGGCGCGAGCGGGCCAGCGTGACGGCATGCTCGTAGAAGGTGCCGCCCTCGGCCGTCAGCAGGTAGTACCAGCCGTTGCGGCGGTAGAGGTGCGGGCCCTCGACGACGCCCAGCTCCGTGCCGCGGTAGATGTTCTTGACCGGACCGACGGGCTGCTTCGCCTCGTGGTCGTACTCCTGCAGCAGGATGCCGTTGAAATGGTTCTTGCCGGGCCAGTGCGTCCACTGCTGGTTGACCAGCCAGTGGCGACCGTCTTCGTCATGGAACAGGCTGGGGTCAAAGCCCGAGCTGTTCAGGTAGATGGGGTCGCTCCAGGGGCCGTCGATGCCGGGCGCCGTGATCAGGTAGTTGTGCGTGTCCTTGAAGGCGCCGATGGTGGAGCGCACGTCGGTGTAGATCAGCCAGAACTGGCCGTTCGCATGGCTGAGGCAGGGCGCCCAGACGCCGGCCGAGTCGGGGTGGCCGGTCAGGTCGAGCTGGCTGCGGCGAGTGACGGCGTAGCTGTGGTGGCGCCAGTGCTTGAGGTCGCGCGAGTGGTGGATGCGCACGCCGGGCCACCACTCGAAGGTGGAGGTGGCGATGTAGTAGTCGTTGCCAACGCGGCAGATCGAGGGGTCGGCATGGAAGCCCGGCAGGATGGGGTTGGTGATCATGGGGCAGGGGCCTGTTTACACGGCGGGAATCGGTGCGAGAGGGTCTGCGCGGGCGCATGGCGTCGTTGCGCGCCTTGCCTGGGCATGAGCCCAGGCGGCGTCGCACGCCTAGCCCTGCACCCGCGCAGACCCTCTCCCGAAGGGTTGTTACTCAAAAGCCCGCGCGCGGCGTTGCGAAGCCTCGCTGGGGATGACCCCAGCTTCGACTTCGCGCCTTGCTCGCGGGCTTTTGAGTGACAACGCATCCGATCCCCGCCGTGTAAACAGGCCCCTAGGCGGCCGCGGCCAGGCGGCTGGCGGCGATCAGGGGGCGGGTGAGTCGGTAGCGGGCCAGCGCTGCGGCGCCCACGGCGACCGCGTCGGCGCCGAAGCGCGAGACGGTCACCAGCGGCGGCCGCAGGCCGGCGGCGCCGGCATGGCGCTCCAGCATCTGGAAGGCGGGTTGCAGCAGGGTCGCGCCGAGCTCGACGGCGGGGCCGCCGAGCACGATGCTGCCGGGGTCGTAGGCGGCGCAGAGGTTGCCCAGCAGCATGCCGAGGTAGCGGCCCGCGCGCGCGATGGCGGCGGCGGTGTCGGCCGGGGCGTCGGCCAGCCGGCGCTGCACCTCGGCCAGGCCGGCGCCGGCCGCGTCGGCGGGCAGCATCGCGCGAAAGCCCACCAGTGCCTCGGCGCAGCCCAGGCGGCCGCAGGAGCAGGCCGGGCCGTCGAGCTGCAGCGTCGTGTGGCCGACCTCGCCGGCCAGGCCGCGCGCGCCGGTCAGCAGCCGGTCCTCGACGACGACGCCGGCCCCGACGCCCAGGCCGAGGCTCAGGTAGACCAAGGGGTCGGGCCGGCGCTCGGCGGCGAACTCCAGCTCGCCGATGACGGCCGCGTCGGCCTCGTTCTGCAGGTAGAGGGGCGCGGCCTGCAGCGCCGTGCCGCGCAGATGGCCGGCCAGCAGCCGCGCGGCGGGCAGGTCGCGCCAGCCGAGGTTGGGCGCGAAGTGCAGGTGGCCGCTGGGCTCGTCCACGCCGCCGGGCAGGCCCACGCCGATGCCGACGACCCTTTGGCTGGCGCCGTCCAGCGGCGCCTGCAGCTGCAGCAGCAGGCGCGCGAGCCGGGCCAGCGCCGCGTGCGCGTCGTGGCCGGCGTCCAGCGGGCTGCGCAGCCGCGCGAGGATGTCGCCGGTCAACGAGGTGGCGATGGCGTGCACGCCGTCCACGCCGACCTCGGCGCCCAGCAGCACGAGCCGGCCCTGGTGGATGAACAGCGGCGTTGGCCGGCGGCCCAGCTCGCCGGTGGCGACGACCTCGCGCTCCAGCAGCCAGCCCTCGTCGATCAGCTCGCGCACCAGGCCGCTGACGGTGGACTTGGTCAGCATCAGCGCCTCGGCCAGGGCCGCGCGCGACTGGCCGGGGTGGGCGCTGAGCCGCCGCACGATGGCCATGCGGTTCAGGGTCTTCAGCAGATGCTGGTCGCCGGTCAGCTGCATGGTGGGGGCGGGGTGCGGTCGGCGGCGCGTGGGCTCAAGGGGGTCTCCGGCGTGCGGCGCTAGTGGCGCGGCGGGTTTGCGGGCTTAAATGTAGCGCTACCATTTTGCTTTGCGCAAGCCTGGAATCTCTAACATCCGGGCAAAACCCGATCTGGGCAGACCGCTGCCGGCCCGGGCACTTCCAAGCCGTCGCGGCATCCGCCCGGTGCGACACTGGTTCGCGGTCTATGATTGCGCAACCAAATCGCGCCGCCGCCGGCCCGCTACATTGGCCGGATCAACACTCGAAAGACCCCTTTGAAGCCAACCGCTCGTGCCGGGCGCAGCCCCAAGGTCGCCACCATCGCCGACGTGGCGAGTCTCGCCGGGGTGTCGCCCATGACGGTGTCGCGGGTCATCAACGGCGAGCAGAACGTGCGTCCCGGCACGCGCGAGAAGGTCCAGGCCGCCGTCGCCGAGCTGAACTACGTGCCCAATCAGGCCGCCCGCCACCTGGCCGGCTCGGAGCCCATCCGCATCGGCATGCTCTACATCGACCCGACGGCCGGCTACCTCAACGAGTTCCTGATCGGCCTGCTGAACAAGGCCAGCCTGCGCCATGTGCAGCTGGTGGTGCAGCGCTGCGAGGCCGCGCGCGACGGCGAGGAGAAGCCGGTCGCCGAGATGATCGCCAACGGCATCGACGGCCTCATCCTGCCGCCGCCCTTCTGCGACTCGCAGCCCCTGCTCAAGCTGGTGGCCGACACCGGCACGCCGGCCGTCGTCGTGTCCAGCGGCATGCCGCCCGAGGCCGTCTGCGCCGTCGGCATCGACGACTACCAGGCCGCCTACGAGATGACGCGCCATCTGCTCAGCCTGGGCCACCACCGGCTGGGCTTCATCATCGGCGACCCCTACCAGAGCAGCAGCGCGCGCCGCCTCGCGGGCTTCCATGCGGCGATGGCCGATGCCGGCCTCGACATCGCCGAGGAGGAGGTCGTCGCCCAGGGCATGTTCACCTACCGCTCGGGCCTGGACGCGGCCGAGCAGCTGCTGGCGCAGGAGCGCCGGCCCACGGCCGTCTTCGCCAGCAACGACGACATGGCCGCCGCCACCGTCGCCATCGCGCACCGCCTGGGACTTGACGTGCCCAGCGACCTGACCGTCGTCGGCTTCGACGATGCGCCGCTGGCCACGACGATCTGGCCCGAGCTGACGACCGTGCGCCAGCCCATCATGGAGATGGCCGGCGCGGCCGTGGACCTGCTGGTGCGCCACATCCGCGCGCGCCGCGCCGGCGAGCCGCTGGCGCCCGAGCACGAGCTGATGGACTTCGAGCTCGTGCGTCGTCAGTCCGACGCCGCGCCGCGGCTGCGGCCGCCGCTGCGCCTGGGCGCCTCGGCCTGAGCGGCACTCGCGGCGGCCGGCCGGTTTCCTGTTTCAGCAACGCATCGGAGGGAGTTGGACATGAGGTGGACCAGCATTGCCGAGACCAGCGAACTCATCCCCTTGCCGGCCGGCTATGCCTTCAGGCAGCTGCGCCGCGAAGACGTTCCCGAGCTTGCCGCGAAGGTGCGCCAGTGGCACCCGGACATCGTCGTCGGCGCGGGCAGTTGCTATGTGCGCGAGGCGTTCTACCTGGACAAGACCTGCCTGGCCGGCGAGGCCGAGCGCGACATCTATGTGCTGCTGATCGAGTGCGCCGGGGAACTGGCGGGCATGTGGTCCTTCGAGCGCGAGGACGACGCCTTGTCCATCTACGGCCGCATCCTGATCGTCGCCCCCGAGCACCGCGGCTCGAAGGTGGCGGTCAGCTGCATGCTGGGCACGGAGCGCGTCTGCCGTGCCTGCGGCGCCGAGTTCGTCTACACGATGGCGACGCTGAAGACGCCGCATATGCAGATGGCGCTGGAGCGCGCCGGCTACCAGCTGGTCGGCTTCGCGCCGGGCTATGACCGCGAGGTCGGCCGGGACGGGCTCGTGAAGCGGGTCTACGAGGCCGTGTTCGGCAAGATCCTCGTGTCCGACGCCGAGATGCTGCGCCCCGATCCGGCCCACCTGACGCCGCGCACCCGGGCGCTGTTCGAGCTGATGTTCCCGCCGGCGGCCTAGCGCGCCGTATCAGTCGTCCGAGCCCATGAAGCCGAACAGCTGCAGCAGGCTCGTGAACAGGTTGAAGACCGACACGAACAGGCTGACCGTGGCCAGCACATAGTTGGTCTCGCCGCCGTCCACGATCTGCCGGGTCTCGAACAGGATCAGGCCCGCGGACAGCAGGGCGACGACGGCCGAGACCGCCAGCGCCAGCGCCGGGATCTCGAAGAACACGGCGGCCAGGCCGGCCAGCAGCGCGACGACCATGCCGGAGAACAGCAAGCCGCCCATCCACGACAGGTCGCGCTTGGTCGTCGTTGCATAGGCCGACAGCGCCAGGAAGACCGCGCCGGTGGCGCCCAGCGCCAGCATGACGGCCTGGCCGCCGGCAGGCATGGCCAGCGTGCGCGTGAGCAGCGGGCCCAGCGTCCAGCCCATGAAGCCGGTCAGCGCGAACACGAGGCCGACGGCGGCGCCGCGGTTCTTCAGCCTGTGGATGCCGAACAGCAGGCCGAAATAGGCCGCCAGAGTCAGGATCGGGCCTGGCGCCGGCAGCCGGAAGGCCACGGCCGCCGCGGCGACGGCGGCGCTGAGCAGCAGCGTCATGGCCAGCAGGGCATGGGTGTTGCGCAGCACGCGGTGGGCGGTGCCGCGGTCGAGCGTGGTGCCGTGGGGCAGGGCCACGGCAGCGGAGCGGGTTTGCATGGCAGACCTCCAGCTGGAAGAAACGGCGCAGCTTAGGCAGGCCATGCAGCAAATAAAAGCAGAGAATCAGGAAGCATTAATTCTGGATAACTTGCTGAGTCCGCGATGAGCCTGAGCTTCAGCTACCGCCACCTGTACTACTTCTGGGCCGTGGCCAAGGAGGGCGGCCTGACGCGCGCGGCGACCAGGCTGGGCCTGTCGGTGCAGACGGTGTCGACCCAGGTGCGCGAGCTGGAGCAGGCCCTGGGCGCGGCGCTGCTGAAGCCGGCCGGCCGGGGGGTGGCGCTGACCGAGGCCGGCAGCACGGCGCTGGACCTGGCGGAGCAGATATTCTCGCTCGGCGAGACCCTGCCCGAGCGCGTGCGCGAGGCCGTCGACGTGCCGACCCTGCGCCTGGCCGTGGGCATCTCGGACGGCCTGCCCAAGCTCGTCGCGCAGCGCCTGCTGGCCCCCATCCTCGACACGCCGCAGCTGCGCCTGCTCTGCCACGAGGACGAGTTCGACGACCTGCTCGGTGACCTGGCCCTGCACCGGCTCGACGTCGTGCTGGCCGACCGGCCCGCGCCGTCCAACCCCAATCTGCGCGTCTACAGCCATTCGCTGGGCAGCTCGCCCATCGCCTGGTATGCGCATCCGCGCTGGGCCGCGGACGCGGCGCGTGACTTTCCCGCCTCGCTGGCCGATGTGCCGCTGCTGCTGCCGACCTCGCACGCGGCGCTGCGCCCGCGCCTGGACCAGTGGCTGGCCGACCTCGGCCTGCGCCCGCGCGTGGCCGGCGAGTTCGAGGACAGCGCGCTGCTGGCGACCTTCGGCAGCGAGGGCTTGGGCGTGTTCCCGGCGGCGACGGCCGTGGACGATGCGCTGACGAGCCGCTACGGCGTCGTCAACGTCGGCCGCGCCGAGGGCCTGGCCGAGCAGTTCTACGCGGTCGGCACCGACAAGAAGATCAGCCACCCGCTGGTGCGTCGGCTGCTGCCGCAAACGGCCTGAGTCAGCCGCGCTTGCTACAGTTGACGTTTACGTCAATTAACGAGCGCCCGGCGCCCCGCCACCCGCGGGTCAGGCCTGGCGGACAGGAGACTCCACCATGAATCTGCCCGGCCTCAACTTCCAACTCGGCGAGGACATCGACGCACTGCGCGACGCGGTGCGCGCCTTTGCCGAACAAGAGATCGCGCCGCGCGCGGCCGAGATCGACCGCAGCGACCGGTTCCCGATGGACCTGTGGCGCAAGATGGGCGAACTCGGCGTGCTCGGCATCACGGTGCCCGAGCAGTACGGCGGCGCCAACATGGGCTATCTGGCCCATATGGTCGCGATGGAGGAGATCAGCCGCGCCAGCGCGTCGGTGGGCCTGTCCTATGGCGCGCACAGCAATCTGTGCGTGAACCAGATCAAGCGCAACGGCAACGACGCGCAGCGCGCCAAGTACCTGCCCAGGCTCATCAGCGGCGAGCATGTCGGCGCGCTGGCGATGAGCGAGCCGGGCGCGGGCTCCGACGTCATCAGCATGAAGCTGCGCGCCGACGACAAGGGCGGCTACTACGTCCTCAACGGCAGCAAGATGTGGATCACCAACGGCCCCGACGCCGACACGCTGGTGGTCTACGCCAAGACCGAGCCCGAGCTGGGCGCGCGCGGCGTGACGGCCTTCCTGATCGAGAAGGGCATGAAGGGCTTCTCCATCGCGCAGAAGCTCGACAAGCTCGGCATGCGTGGCTCGCACACCGGCGAGCTGGTGTTCCAGGACGTCGAGGTGCCGGCCGAGAACGTGCTGGGCACGGTGAATGGGGGTGCCAAGGTGTTGATGTCGGGCCTGGACTACGAGCGCGCCGTGCTCACCGGCGGCCCGCTGGGCATCATGCAATCGGTCATGGACAACGTCGTACCCTACATCCACGACCGCAGGCAGTTCGGCCAGAGCATCGGCGAGTTCCAGCTCATCCAGGGCAAGGTGGCCGACATGTACACCGTGCTGCAGGCCGGCCGCAGCTTCGCCTACACGGTGGCCAAGAACCTCGACATGCTGGGCGCCGAGCATGTGCGCCAGGTGCGCAAGGACTGCGCCTCGGTGATCCTGTGGTGCGCCGAGAAGGCCACCTGGATGGCCGGCGAGGGCGTGCAGATCTTCGGCGGCAACGGCTATATCAACGAGTACCCGCTGGGCCGGCTGTGGCGCGACGCCAAGCTCTACGAGATCGGCGCCGGCACCAGCGAGATCCGCCGCATGCTGATCGGCCGCGAGCTGTTTGCCGAGACCATGTAATGGTCGAGGGGACGGACAACAAGCCGCAGAGCGGCGCCGTTGCGGCGAAGGGTCATATCCGCAAAGCGGATGTGTGCCGTAGCCAAACGATGTAACCCCTGGATGAGAAAATGGCGGCATGACGACGACCAATCACGAACTGCAGGATCTGCTCGACAACAACAAGCGCTGGGCCGCGGAGACCGAGGCCGGCGAGCCGGGCTTCTTCTCGCGCCTGCTCAAGCAGCAGACGCCGCAATACCTGTGGATAGGCTGCGCCGACAGCCGCGTGCCGGCCAACGAGCTCGTCGACCTGCTGCCCGGCGAGCTGTTCGTGCACCGCAACGTCGCCAATGTCGTCGTGCACTCGGACCTGAACTGCCTGTCCGTCATGCAGTTCGCCGTCGACCAGCTCCAGGTGCGCCACATCATCATCGTCGGCCACAGCAACTGCGGCGGCGTCGTCGCGGCGCTGAAGGATCTGCGCGTGGGCCTGGTCGACAACTGGCTGCGCCATGTGCAGGACGTGCGCAATGTGCACCAGGAATGGCTGGACACGCTGCCCGGGGCCAGCCGCGTGAACGCGCTGTGCGAGCTCAACGTGCTGCACCAGGCGCGCAACGCCTGCCACACGACGGTGGTGCAGGACGCCTGGGCGCGCGGCCAGCCCGTGGTCATCCACGGCTGGGTCTACGGCCTGCACAACGGCCTGCTCAACGACCTCGCGATGACGGTGGACGACGCATCGGCCGTCGAGCCCTCGTTCAGGCGCGCGCTGGCGGCCCTGAAGGCGCGCTACCCGGCCCCGGGCGCCCCGGCCTGAAGGCGTGCCGGCGCCGGCCTTGCGCCGAACCGGCCACCCCCGCGCCCGATGACCGCCGCCGCCTTCCCTCCCAAGCTCACCGACCCGCGCGCCTTCGAGATCGCGCTGGCCCTGCTCGAAGGCTTCGACCGCCATTACCGGCTGTTCCGCGCCACGTCCGCCGAGGCCAAGGTCCGCTTCGAGCGCGGCGACTGGCAGGGCCAGCAGCGTGCGCAGGCGCTGCGCATCGAGTTCTACGACACCCGCGTCGCCGAGGCCAGTGCGCTGCTGGAGGCGCGCTTCGCGGCGTCCGGGTTGCCGATGGCGGTCTGGCAGCAGGTCAAGCTGCACTACATCGGCCTGCTGACCAACCACCACCAGCCCGAGCTGGCCGAGACCTTCTTCAACTCGGTCTGCACGCGCATCCTGCACCACGCCTACTTCCACAACGACTTCATCTTCGTGCGGCCGGCCATCTCGACCGAGTACATCGAGAACGACGAGCCCGCCGCGCTGCCGACCTACCGTGCCTACTACCCGGCGCCCGGCACGCTGCGCGACACGCTGCGGCGCGTCATCACCAACTTCCAGCTCGACGGCGAGTTCGCCCACCTGGACGCCGACGTGGACCGCGTGCTGGCCGCCGTGAAGCAGCAGCTCGGCGAGTTCCGCTGGCGCGCCAACTTCCAGCTGCAGGTGCTGTCCAGCCTGTTCTACCGCAACAAGGGCGCCTACGTCGTCGGCAAGATCATCAACGGCTTCAGCGAGACGCCGTTCGCGCTGCCCATCCTGCGGCGCGACCGGGACGGTGCGTTCTTCATCGACGCGGCGCTGTTCGGCGAGGACGACCTGCTGATGCTGTTCAGCTTCGCGCGGGCCTACTTCCTCGTCGACATGGAGGTGCCCAGCGCCTATGTGCAGTTCCTGCGCTCGATGATGCCGCGCAAGCCGCGCTCCGAGATCTATTCGGCCCTGGGCCTGCAGAAGCAGGGCAAGAACCTCTTCTACCGCGACTTCCTCTACCACCTGAAGCACAGCAGCGACAGCTTCCGCATCGCGCCGGGCATCAAGGGCATGGTCATGCTGGTGTTCGACCTGCCGAGCTGGCCCTTCGTGTTCAAGGTCATCAAGGACTTCTACCCGCCGCAGAAGGACACCAGCCGCGAACTCATCCAGAGCAAATACCTGCTCGTGAAGACCCACGACCGCGTCGGCCGCATGGCCGACACGCTGGAGTACACGCGCGTGGCCTTCCCGCGCCACCGCTTCGAGCCGGAGCTGATCGCCGAACTGCGGCACTTCTGCCCCAGCCTCGTCGAGGAGACGGGTGACGACCTCGTCATCCGCCACCTCTACATCGAGCGCCGCATGGTGCCGCTCAACATCTATCTGCAGGACGCCACGCCCGAGCAGGTGGCGCGCGTCGTCGTCGAGTACGGCAACGCGATCAAGGATCTCGTCGCGGCCAACATCTTCCCGGGCGACATGCTGTGGAAGAACTTCGGTGTGACCCGCCACGGCAAGGTCGTGTTCTACGACTACGACGAGATCGAATACCTGAGCGACTGCAACTTCCGCCGCCTGCCCGAGCCGCGCAACGAGGAGGAGGAGATGTCGGGCGAGGTCTGGTGGCCGGTGGCGCCGCGCGACGTCTTCCCCGAAACCTTCGGCCCCTTCCTGCTCGGCAACCCGCAGGTGCGCGAGAGCTTCATGCGCCACCACGCCGACCTGCTGGACGCCGGCTTCTGGCAGGCCCACAAGGAACGCATCCTGGCGGGGCATGTGCACGACGTGTTTCCGTACGACCCGGCGCGGCGGTTTGCAGCGGGTTGAGGGAAGCCGGCGTAGCGTTTGGTGTCCTGGGCCGTTGGCGAAGTAGCGGCCGGCCGTGCGTACCATCACTACGCAATGGCAGCGCTGATTGCCGCCCGCTCGACTGAGGGAGAAGCGCCATGGACAGCGATGACGACACCCCGCTCAACACCCGATTGGTCCGGGTGTATGGCCGCGTGCAAGGCGTCGGCTACCGCCATGCCTGCGTGCAGCAGGCGCTTGCGCTGGGCATCACCGGCTGGGTACGCAACCGCATGGACGACTCCGTGGAAGCGATGCTGCAGGGCACGCCACGGCAATTGGCTCTGATGTGCACCTGGATGCGCGATGACATGCCGGCGGCGCTGGTCGAGAGAATGGACACTACTGAGTTGCCGCCCCCCTTTCCAAAGTTCGATCGATTCGAGCAGCGACCGACGGCTTGACGATGTCGTGGCGCGGTCGGTGCAGACGCGCTGAAAAGGGGGGCGAACATCCGGCGGGTGCCGGCCATGCTCAGACATCGATGAATGTCAGCTTCCAGCAGACTATGCTCGTGTCCGACAGGATGGAGACGCGATCGCCCATCTCCCGCGCCCACAAATCAACATGACGAAGTCCTGGTCACGCGCTCTTATCGTCCTGCTCATCGGCTTCGCCCCTGTCCTGGCACAGCCCCAATGCGCTCGTCCGCTGCAGATACCAGTGGCACCGATCGGTTTTGCGGTCACGGTGGTCGGCCAGCAAGTCGGCGGCATTTACCCTGATCTGTTACGGGTCGAGGCGGCCAAGGCAGGCTGCACGGTCGAATTCCAGGTCGTGCCTCGCTCGCGCCAGGAGATGTTGTTCGAGATCGGCCTGGCAGACCTGCTGATTCCGGCACGACGCTCGGCGCGGCGCGACGAGTACGGCATCTTCGTTCCTATGATTCTCAGCCGTGCTGAGCTACTGTGGATGCAACCGCGTTCACTGACTGTCCATAGCCTGGCAGAGCTTCTCGATCATCGTGAACTGCGCGTTGGCGTTGTACGTGGCTATGACTACGACGCGAGCTACCAGTCGCTGCTCAAACAGCTCCTCGCGCAGAGTCGGCTGACAATGACCGCGGATCCCGTGTCGCTGGCCCGCATGCTGGACACCGGCGCAATCGATCTGGCCGTGGTCACGCCCACTGCCGTCACGGGCGCGCTGCGCGGCGACAGCAAGTGGGGCCACCTGATCGAACGCTTGCGCTCAGAGCCCGTGGAAGAGTTGTCCTGGGCCGAGAGCGGCGCCTACGTGGCGCGGCACTCTTCGTTGAATGCCGCCGATCGCCAGCGCGTGCGGGCGATGCTTCAGAACATCGACCGGTCCGGCGCGGCGTGGCGCGAATTCCAGCACTACTACCCGGAACGCAATCTGAGCGATTCGGTGCGGGCGCGTTGATTGGTCGAAGCAGGCTTCTTTCAACCTGATGCGGATATTCACTTGCGGCCATTTGCGGCTGTTCGCGACCGGCCGGTTTCAACAGCGCCTTGTCCATCGTTGCCGCATCCACGGGGGCACATCGCTGCGGGATCAACCGCGAACATGCCTAGGGCGTTGATCCGATAGCGCTTCAGAATCGCTCCTTCATGCGGCTCGTGCTTCTGTGGCAAATAGGCGAGCGTCCTGTCGACACAATGGCGAGCGACGCGCTCGGGAATGAAGCGACCAGCAGCCCGCAGACTGCGGTCGCGCTTAACGGAATCGCCTCAAGCGTACTGCGCGAGACCGTTGCCGAGGGACCAGTTCTCTTTCGCGACCTCAACAAGGTTCACAAACACGTCCTCCGGCCGGATGCCGGGGCGGTCGCGGAGCAGCTCCGCGATCCGCCGAAACAGCGCTTTCTTCTGTTCGACGGTGCGGGTGTTGTTCACCGTGATCTGGATGAATACGACATCGTCGCTGCGGGCGACGCCAAGATAAGACGCGCCATAGCGGAAGTCCGCGGCGTCATGCTCCCTGAGGGTCATGAACTCGTTGTCTTCGGGCACGTTGAATGTTTCGTGCAGCGCCCGGTAAAGGCTGTCGAAGATCGCCTGCCGGTAGGCCTCAGGCTTTCCAGCGCGTAGAGAGATGTGGGTGAGCGGCATCGCGCGTCCTTTCCATGTTGTCCTGGCCAAACGGTAAATGCCGCTAGCTATTTCAACAAACTATTGAGAGAGATATCAGAGATAATGTTCTGAAATGATGGAGCGTCCCCTCGACCTGGATGCCGTCCAGGCTTTCGTCCGCATTGCCGAGCTTGGAAGCTTTACGCGCGCGGCTGAAGCCATGCGGACGACGCAGGCCGCGGTCAGCTTGAAGCTGAAGCGGCTCGAGGAGAGGCTCGGTTTCCGGCTCGTCGAGCGGACCCCCCGGTACGTGGAGCTTTCGGCGCGAGGTGCGGCCTTCCTCGAACACGCTCGCGAACTCTTGGAGGTACACGATCGCGCGCTCGCCGCATTTGCCGGAGCCCGGCAGCGCCTCACGATTGGCATCAGCGACCATGTCGCGGGGCCGGAACTCCCCGCGCTGATCGCGCGCATGAACTCGCAAGACCCGCAGCTGTTGATCGAAATCCGGATCGGATCGTCGGGCGATCTGCTTCAAAGCTTCGACCGGCGGGAGCTCGACACGGTGATCGTCCGCCTGCATGCCGGGCGCAGCGACGGGGAAATCCTGACCGAAGAAAAGTTCGGCTGGTTCGCAGCGCCACGCTGGCAGCATCGCGCGGGCGAGCCCTTGCCGGTTGCCACGCTTGCCGAGCCCTGCGGTGTGCGTGCGTTGGCCGGGCAGTTTCTTGATGCCGCAGGCGTAGCTTGGACGGAAATTTTCGTCGGCGGTGGCGTTGCGGCGGTCGCCGCGGCCGTTATGGCCGGGCTCGGCATTGCCGCGCTAGCTCCGCGCATGCTGCCATTTGGCGCGGTTGACGTCGGCGCCAAGCTCGGGCTTCCCGATTTACCGCACTTGCCAGTTCTGCTTCACTCAAGGGGCGGCAACGGTCGAGCGCGCGATGCACTGGCCGCACTTTCAGCTGCCTTCAAAAGCGCGGTGCGCGGCTAGGGCGCAAGCTGCCACTTGCATCGAACGTTGAGCGACTGCTGATGGGCGCCGAATCCGACGGCGCCAATGACGGCAACGGGTCGGATGCAGGCATAGCCGGCCTTTCTAGACGACCAGCCGGTGACCATGAACCCGCTGCCGTCTGAAACAGGCGCCGCCGCGCAATTGCTCGGCCCTTCAGCCCTGCGTCGGCCGGAATACCCGCACGCGATGCCCGTCCGGGTCGGCCGTCACGGCCGTGAAGCCGAAGTCCATGGCCGTCGGCGCCTGCAGCACCGGCCAGCCCGAGGCCTTCCAGGCAGCGACGGCAGCGTTGACTTCGTCGTCGCTGCCGACCGTGATGCCGATCTCCGCGCCGCCGCCGCGATGCGGGCCTGTCGGCCGCACGTCGTGCGCGGCCCAGAGGCCGAGCAGGGTCTTGTCGTTGAGCATGAACATCGCGAAATTGGGGCTTTGCTCGATGGGCTCGCGGCCCAGCAGCGAGCGATAGAAGAGCACGCTCTCGGCGGGGCTGTGCACGTAGAGGATGAGGCAGTCGGGTTGCATGTCGGTCTCCGGTGTGGGTGAGCACCGCCATGCTCGGCGCCGGCTGCGACAGGACCTGTCAGCAGGCACGGCCACAATGTCGCCTCAACAGGTTTCAGACCCGCAGCACCATGACCGAACCCCGCCCCGAACTGCCCGACCATCTCAGCGTCGACCCGCGCAGCCCCCACCACGTCGCCGCCGTGTTCGAGCACGACATCGGCATCCGCTTCAACGGCAAGGAGCGCAGCGACGTCGAGGAATACTGCATCAGCGAAGGCTGGATCAAGGTGCCCGCCGGCAAGACGCTGGACCGCAAGGGCCGCCCGCTGACGATCAAGCTCAAGGGCCAGGTCGAGGCCTTCTACCGCTGAGCCGCAGGCTCAGCCCGCCCTCGGGCCGCAGCGTGACCGCCATGCGCGGCTTGGGCGCCGCGTGCCCGACGGGACTCAGCTCGAAGCGCTGCAGCAGCAGCGCCGCGATCAGCGTCATCTCCAGCACCGCGAAATGCTGGCCCAGGCAGACCCGCGGCCCGAGGCCGAAGGGGATGTAGGCGCCGCGCGGGATCTCGTCAGGGGCATCGGGCATGAAGCGCTCCGGCCGGAAGCCCTCGGGCTCGTGCGGCCACCAGCGCGGGTCGCGGTGCAGCAGCCAGGGCGTCACGCGGATCAGCGTGCGCGCCGGCAGCCGCACGCCGCCCAGCGTGATGTCGCGCGTCAGCCGCCGCGTCAGCATGGCGGCCACCGGCGGGTAGAGGCGCATCGCCTCCTTCAGCGTCGCCGACAGCAAGGGCAGGGCGCCCGCGTCGTCGGCCGTCGGCACGCGGCCGCCCAGCACGGCGTCGACCTCGGCCCGCGCCCGCGCCTGGGCCTCGGGGTGGGCGGCCAGCAGCCAGCTCCACCACAGCAGGGCCGTCGCGCTGGTCTCGTGGCCGGCCTGGAAACTCACCATGCACTGGTCGTAGACCTCCTGCGCCGACAGGGCCTCGCCGCTGGCCTCGTCGCGCAGAGTCATCAGCATGCCGAGCAGGTCGCTGCGGCTCTCGCCCCCGGTCTGCAATGACTGGCGCCGCGCGGCGATGTGGCCGGCCAGCAGGCCGTGCATCAGCCGCTGCGCGCGGCGCTTGGCGGCCTTGCCGGGCAGGGGCAGCCAGTCCGGCAGCGTGAAGGGCCAGAACATCTCGGCCAGGGCCGTCTCGCTGAGCACCTGCACCGCGTGGGCCGCCACCGCGGTGTCGTCGCCGATGGGCGTGCTGAACAGCGTGCGCGAGATGACGTCCATCGTCAGATGGCTGAACAGGCCGTCCATCGCGACCTCGCCGCCGCGCACCGCGTCCAGCCCGGCCACGGCGGCCTCGGTCATCAGCGCCGCATAGCCGGCCACGCGCCGGGGCGTGAAGGCCTGCATCAGCATGCGGCGCTGGCGTTGCCAGGTCGCGCCCTCGGTGACGAGGACGGACTGGCCCATCAGCTCTTCGAACACCTCGGGCCCGCGCTCCCAGCGCACCAGCGCGTCGGCATGCTCGACCATGACCTCGCGCAGCAGCTCGGGGTCGAACACGTCGACGCCGCGTTCGGCCAGGATGCGCTGGCCGACGAGGTCGCCCAGCGGCTGCTGCCGCGCGATGACGGCGAGGTAGTCGCGCCGCATCGCGGCGAGCACGGGCAGGCCCCACCAGCGGTCGGGGTGGGCGGGCAGGTCGTTCCAGCTCAGGCTTGTCATGGCCGCCATGCTGCGCTTGCGCGGCGGCTGCGGTCTTGAACGAATGCGACACTGACCGGCATGGACGACGCGGGCACCCGGCTCTGGCTGCCGCCGCTGGCCCTGGCCGGCTGCGTGCGCGGCGTGATGCTGCGCGACACGCGCGGCCGCGGGCTGGATGCCGTGCAGCGCGAGAACTACTTCCCCGCGACGCCGCTGGTCGCGCTGTTCTGGTGGATCGCCGGCAGCAGCGAGTGGCTCGCGACGCTGGGCTTCTCGCCGCCGCCGGCCGAGCGCCGGCATGCCAGCCTGCTGTTCGCCGGGCCCTTCACGCTGCCCACGCACACGCGCAACCCGGGCGAGATGTGCGCCTTCAAGTTGCTGCTGCTGCCGGATGCGTTCACGGCGCTGACGGGCGTCGCGGTGGATCGCCTCGTCAACCAGGTCGTCGATGCGAACAGGCGGCTGCCGCCCGACTGGCTGGCCTGGGCCGAGGCCGTTGCCGGCGCGGCCGACGACGCGGCGCGACTGGGCCTCGTCGAGGGTTTTTTGCAGCCGCGCTGGCAGGCGCTGGGCGCCCAGCGACCCGGCCACCGCTACGCCGACTGGACCGAGGCCCTGGCCGTGCGCGCCGCAACGAGCGCCGCCGGCCGCAGCCTGCGCCAACTGGAGCGCCGCATCAAGGCCTGGGCCGGCCTGCCGCTGCGCGAACTGCGCGCCGTGTCGCGTGCCGAGCGGGCCTTCCATGCGGTGGCCGCGGCCGACGGCCGGCCCGGCTTCAACTGGGCCGACATCGCTGCCGAGACCGATTACGCCGACCAGAGCCATCTGTGCCGCGAGACGCGCCGCCTGACCGGTTTCAGCCCCGAGGAACTGCGCCGCCGCATGCAGGCCGAGGAGGCCTTCTGGGCCTACCGGCTGTGGCGTTGAGTGGCCCTGCGGGCATTGAAACCCGTCCGGCCGGCCAAGGCATTGCGTCGCAATTGACGCGAACGTCAATTGATCGCGCAAAATGGCGCATCTGAACGACCCACGGAGTATTGCCATGTCCGACCCCATCGTCATCGTGTCCGCTGCCCGCACGCCCATCGGCGGCCTGCTGGGTGATTTCGCCGGCCTGGCCGGCTGGGAACTGGGCGCCGTCGCGATCAAGGCCGCGGTCGAGCGCGCCGGCGTGCCCGGCGATGCCGTCGACGAGGTGCTGATGGGCAACTGCCTGATGGCCGGCCAGGGCCAGGCCCCCGCCCGCCAGGCCATGCGCCGCGCCGGCCTGCCGGACTCGGCCGGTGCCGTCACGCTGAGCAAGATGTGCGGCTCCGGCATGCGCGCGATGATGTTCGCCCACGACATGCTGGCGGCCGGCAGCGCCGAGGTCATGGTCGCCGGCGGCATGGAGAGCATGACCAATGCGCCCCACCTGATGTTGTTCGCGCGCAAGGGCATCAAGTACGGCGCCAGCGCCGTCTACGACCACATGGCCCTGGACGGTCTGGAAGACGCCTATGAGCGCGGCAAGGCCATGGGCGTGTTCGCCGAGCAGTGCGTGGCCAAGTACGCCTTCACGCGCGAGGCCATGGACCAGTACGCCATCTCGTCCACGCAGCGCGCCAAGGCCGCCAACGAGAACGGCAGCTTCGACTGGGAGATGGCGCCCGTGACGCTGTCCAGCCCCAAGGGCGACACCGTCATCAAGTTCGACGAGCAGCCCTTCAAGGCCAAGCTCGACAAGATCCCGACGCTCAAGCCCGCGTTCAAGAAGGACGGCGCCATCACGGCGGCCACCTCGTCCAGCATTTCCGACGGCGCCGCCGCGCTGGTGCTGATGCGCGAGAGCACGGCCAGGGCGCGCGGCCTCGCGCCCATCGCCCGCATCGCCAGCCATGCGGTGCACGCCCAGGCGCCCGACTGGTTCACGACCGCCCCGGTCGGCGCCATCCAGAAGGCGCTGGCCAAGGCCGGCTGGCAGGCGGCCCAAGTCGACCTGTGGGAAGTCAACGAGGCCTTCGCCGCCGTCACGATGGCCGCGATGGCCGAGTTCAAGCTGCCGCACGACATCGTCAACGTGAACGGCGGCGCCGTGGCGCTGGGCCACCCCATCGGCGCCAGCGGCGCGCGCATCGTCGTCACGCTGCTGGGCGCGCTGAAGCAGCGCGGCCTCAAGCGCGGCATGGCGGCGCTGTGCATCGGCGGCGGCGAAGCCACGGCCCTGGCGGTGGAAATGTTTTGAGGCCTGGGTGGCTGTCGTGCTTGTGCAGGGCTACGTGGGCCGTGAGCTGCCGTCTCGCGCAGGTAGCCTGCTCGCGATCCTTGCACGGCACGGATTCGCAGCAGAGGCCAGTGAAAGATTTTCGGGCCTCACCGTCAACTTGATTCGTGGCGGGGAGCGCTGCGGCTATATCAATCAGACCGTCATTGGCCGAGGTGGGGTGGTTGGCTACAGGTTTTCGGATTGGCGTGGAAAGGCGAGCAATGGTTGCCCGTCTGAATTCGTGGACAGCCTTGTGCCAGCGTTTTGTTCCCGGTACGGCTGTGCGCCAGCTGATTTCACAACGCATCAGGTGCGTCGGGGTGGAAGGACAACCACCTACCTGATCATCACGAACCCCACGCTGGCGCTTCGAGTCCTCTTTCAGGACCATGGTCTTGCGGCCGACGAAGACCTGCTGATGGTCGAGAGTGGTGACCGATTCGTCGAGGGAGCGCTTCGGGATGTGTCCATGCAGCGCCTCGAGCGCTCCGCCAAGGCCCGCCAAGCATGTCTGGCGCATTACGGTTTCGACTGCCAAGTTTGCGGAACCAACTTGAAGCAGACTTACTGCGGCCTGCCGCTTGAGCTGATTCACGTCCACCACGAAGTTCAACTGTCCACGCGCGAAGGCGAGCATGAGGTCGACCCCGTTGCCGACTTGAAGCCTGTCTGCCCGAACTGCCACGCCGTCATTCATTCGCGGACGCCCGCCTACTCGCTGGTTGAAGTCAGGGCGATGTTGAGCGGACTGCACCTCTCCCAGGCGAGCCCGTCGGGAATTGGCTTGTGCTAGTCTTCATTACCAAGTAAGGAGCGTCGCATGACCACCGCCGCCGTGACCCTCAAAGGCCAAGTCACCATTCCCGTCGAGATCCGCCGCAAGCTCGGCTTGCGCCAGGGCAGTCGCGTCGAGTTTCGAGTGTTGGAGGATCGTGTCGAATTGGCGGTCGCACACCGACCGGGCGACCTGAACACCCAAGGATTTGGAATGCTCAAGTCCAAACGCAAGCCCGTGGCAGCTGACTTTGACGCGGCTCAGTTGCTGCGAGGTTCCAGGTGAGGGACTGCGTTGGCCTCGACACCAATGTGCTGGCGAGATATTTCGTCGAAGACGACGCCGATGCGGTGACCCAGAAACAACGAGAGGCCGCCCGGAGGCTGATCGAGTCAGGCCGCCCACTGGCTGTGGCCAAAACGGTTTTGCTGGAATTCGAGTGGGTGCTACGGGGGCACTACGAGTTGGAGCGCCGCGACGTTGGTGCTGCCATGCTGCATCTGCTGGCGCTGCCTCAGGTACGCATCGAGGACCGCGAACGGGTGTCGGCTGCGGTTGACATGCTGCTGGATGGCTTCGACTTCGCGGATGCCCTGCACCACGTCAGTTACCGCGACTGCGAGAGCGTTGCCACCTTCGACGACCGCCGCTTCGCCCGCCGTGCTCAAGCTCGGGCGTTGGTGCCTCGCATCTACATTCCTGTCTGACTGCCGTCACCATGCTTGGCACCCACGACCTCCCCCTCTTCGCCGCCACGGTCTTCATCCTGAACGCCACGCCCGGCGTCGACATGGCCTATGCGGTCGCCAGCACGCTGCGGGGCGGCTGGCGCCAGGGCGTGGCAGCGGCCCTCGGCATCATGGCCGGCTGCGTGCTGCACACGCTGGCGGCGGCCTTCGGCCTGGCGGCGCTGCTGGCCACGTCGGCCGAGGCCTTCACGGCCGTCAAGCTCGTCGGTGCCGCCTATCTGCTCTACGTCGCCTGGGGCATGGCGCGCGCTGGGCTGAGGCCGGCCTCCGCCGCGGCCGAGATCGCCGCGCCGACCTCGCCGTGGCGCACGGCCCGCCAGGGCTTCTTCACGAATGCGCTCAACCCCAAGGTGGCGCTGTTCTTCCTGGCCCTGCTGCCGCAGTTCATCGCAGTTGATGCGCCGGACAAGACGCTGGCCTTCCTCTTCCTCGGGGCCTGGTTCATCGTGCAGGGTCTGGCCTTCCTGCTCGTGCTGGTCGCGCTGGTGACCCCCTTGCGCCGCAGCCGGCCGCGGCCCTGGGTCGGGCGCGGCCTCAACCTCGGCGGCGCCGGCCTCTTCACCGTGCTGGCGGCCAAGCTGGCACTGACCAAGCCATGAACGTCCTCATCGTCGGCGCCTCGCGCGGCCTGGGCCTGGAATTCGTGCGCCAGTATCGCGCCGCGGGCGCACGCGTCACCGCGACGGCGCGCGACGATGCCGGCGAGCAGCGCATCGCCGAGCTCGGCGCCAGGCCGCTGAGGCTGGACGTCGCCGACGCGGCCAGCGCATCCGGCCTGGCCTGGCAGATCGACGGCGAGCGCTTCGACGTCGTCGTCGTCAACGCCGGCGTGTTCGGGCCGCGCGCCGATGCGCTGCAGACGCCCACCGAGGCCGATTTCGATGCCGTCATGCGCACCAATGTGCTCGGCCCCATGCGCCTGCTGCCCCAGGTCGCCGACCACCTCGCCGACGGCGCCCGCGTGGCGCTGATTTCGTCGCGCATGGGCTCCATCGGCCTGCGCACCGGCAGCAGCGGCTGGCTCTACCGCGCATCCAAGGCGGCGCTGAACTCGGTCATGAAGGACGCGTCGCTGGCCCTCGCGGCCAAGGCCACCGTCATCAGCTTCCACCCTGGCTGGGTGCGCACCGACATGGGCGGCAGCGGCGCCGACATCGACGCGCCCACCAGCATCGCCGGCATGCGCACCGTGCTGGCCAGCGTGAAGCCGGCCGACACCGGCAGCTTCTTCAACTACGACGGGCAGCGGCTGGACTTCTGACGTCGCGCCTCCCACAACAAGAACAGGAGACCTCCATGCTGTTGAGCGACGACCACCTGGCCGTCCAGGACGCCATCCGCGCCTTCGTGCAGGCCGAGATCGCCCCCCATGCGGCGGCCTGGGACAAGAACCATCACTTCCCCGCCGAGCAGCTCAAGGGCCTGGCCGCGCTGGGCTGCTATGGCGTCGCCGTGCCCACCGAGTGGGACGGCGCGGGCCTGGACTATCTCGCGCTGTCCGTCATCCTCGAGGAGATCGCGGCCGGCGACGGTGGCACGAGCACGGTGGTCAGCGTCAACAACTGCCCGGTCTGCTCCATCCTGATGGCCTTCGCCAACGACGCGCAGAAGGAACGCTTCCTGAAGCCGCTGGCGCGCGGCGACATGCTGGGCGCCTTCTGCCTGACGGAGCCCCATGTCGGCTCCGAGGCCGGCGGCCTGCGCACGACGGCCCAACGTGTCAATGATGGCGATGGCGACGACTATGTGCTGAACGGCGTCAAGCAGTTCATCACCAGCGGCAAGCATGGTGACGTGGCCATCGTGATGGCCGTGACGGACAGGACCGCCGGCAAGAAGGGCATCAGCGCCTTTCTCGTGCCGACGGACACGCCCGGCTACACGGTCGCGCGCATCGAGGAGAAGATGGGCCAGCACAGCAGCGACACGGCGCAGATCCTGTTCGAGAACTGCCGCGTGCCGGCCGCCAACCGCCTCGGCGACGAGGGCCAGGGCCTGAAGATCGCGCTGTCGGGCCTGGAGGGCGGGCGCATCGGCATCGCGTCGCAGTCGGTGGGCATGGCGCGCGCGGCCTTCGAGGCGGCGCTGCGCTACAGCAAGGAGCGGGTCACCTTCGGCGAGCCCATCTTCAACCACCAGGCGGTGCAGTTCAAGCTGGCCGAGATGGCCATGCAGATCGAGGCCGCGCGCCAGCTGATCTGGCATGCCGCCAGCCTGAAGGACGCCGGCCGGCCCTGCCTGAAGGAGGCGGCCATGGCCAAGCTGTTCGCCAGCGAGATGGCCGAGAAGGTCTGCTCCGAGGCCATCCAGATCCACGGCGGCTACGGCTATCTCAGCGACTTCCCCGTCGAGCGCATCTACCGCGACGTGCGCGTGACCCAGATCTACGAGGGCACGAGCGAGGTGCAGAAGATCCTGATCGGCCGCGCGCTGGCCTGAGCATCACCCCGGCCGCGGTGCGAACGGCGGGCGGTTCTGGCGTGAAACCTCCACGCCGCCGCGCAGCCCGCTGGGCTACATTGCTGCGCACCACCCGCAAGAGGAGACAAGCCCGATGTTCGCCAACCTGTCCATTGCCCAGCGCCTGGCCCTCTACCTGGGCCTGTCCCTCGCGCTGCAGGCCTGGGTCATCGGCGGCGTGCTCTACGGCATGCCGGCGGGCTGGCTGATCGGCGGCAGCCTGCTGCTCGGCGCGGCCATCGCCTTCGTCTACCTGGACGGCGCGAAGAGCGTCGGCGACTTCCTCGGCGACCTGCTCAGCGGCGCCCACCGCATGAGCGAGGGCGACCTGCGCGAGGACATCGTGCTGCGCGGCAACTCCAGCGCCCGCGCCGGCATGTCGGCCCTGGTGCGGCTGCAGGACACGCTGCGCAACATGATGGGCACGCTGCGCGACGGCGCCGAGCAGGTCAACACGGCGGCCAGCGAGATCGCCGCCGGCAACCTCGACCTGAGCCAGCGCACCGAGCAGGGCAGCGCCGACCTGCAGCAGGCCGCCAGCTCCATGCGCCAGATGACCGAGGCCGCCCGCCACAGCAGCGAGGCCATGGGCGAGGCCAGCGCGCTGGCGCAGACCACCTCGGCCCAGGCCCGCCAGAGCGGCGCCGTGGTGCTGAACGCGGTGGAGGCGATGAATGGCGTCAGCCAGAGCAGCCGCAAGATCGCCGACATCATCGGCGTCATCGACGGCATCGCCTTCCAGACCAATATCCTCGCGCTGAACGCGGCCGTGGAAGCGGCCCGCGCGGGCGAGCAGGGCCGCGGCTTCGCCGTCGTCGCGGCCGAGGTGCGCAGCCTGGCCCAGCGCTCGGCCGGCGCGGCCAAGGAGATCAAGACGCTGATCGGCGCCAGCGTCGAGCAGGTGGACGCCGGCTCGCGCCTCGTCAACGATGCCGGCACGCAGATGCAGGAGGTGGTGGGCAGCGTCGAGCGCGTGGCCCATCTGATCAAGGACGCCACCGAGCTGGCCCGCACCCAGAGCGCCGGCCTGCGCGAGATAGCCGATTCGGTGGACCGGCTGGACCAGTCCATGCAGCAGAACGCTGCGCTGGTGGAAGAGGGCGCGGCGGCGGCCGAGAGCCTGAAGTCCCAGGCCCACCGGCTCAACGAGCTGGTCGGCAGCTTCCGCACCCGCTGATCGACGGCGGCCTTACTTCAGCACCAGCTCGCGGATCAGTTCGCTGCCCAGCACCTCGCGCATCGGGCCGCGCTCGATGGCCGCCTTGTTCTGGGCCGCCGTGTTGCCCAGCAACTTGGCCATGACGGCCTCGGACTCGTCAATGCGGTCCAGCGCGGCCATGTTGGCGTAGGTGATGGCCAGGATCAGGTCGGGCTCCTGCGGCGTGCGGGCCTGCTTGCCGAAGATCTTGTAGCCGAGGATCAGGCCGGCCTTCTTCTGTGCCTCCATATTGGCCCGGTAGGTGGTGGACAGGAACTGCATGTAGTCGTCGAAGCGGCCCGGCTTGATCTTGATGTAGGAGACCTCGGTGACGGGGCCTTCCTTGTAGGGCTTGGTGTCCTGCGCCCAGCCGAGGGTCGCGGCACCGGCCAGCGTCAGCGCGAGGAGGATCGTAGACAGTCTCCGCATGAGGGGCTCCTTTGTGGTGTCGAGGAATTCGACCCCCTAGCTTTTAAGAGGAACGCCCGTGGCGGTGTTGCCTCGGCCGTGGCGCTCATCCACAAGCCTGGGGATGCACCCAGCCTAGATCCGGCAGTTGACCGCTTCCTACTCATCGAAAGTCTCGTCGCATCAAGGCCTTGGCGCTGGTGCGACGGTTACCACTTCGGTGGGCAACGCTGCAGGCCCGCTGGTCTGGCGTTTCGGCCCGCTGACTGCGTTGCTTCTCCTCGTGGGCAGCAGCCCACTTCGTCGGCGCGCCTTGCCAGCCGGCCGCCTCGCCAGCCCCTCGGGCCCGCCCAACTGCCGAATCTAGGCTGCTCAGCCGGCCAGCGAGCCGAAGGCCGCGCCCAGCACGGCGGCGGATGCGGCCAGCGCGTCGCGCTCGGCCGCGTCCAGCGTCGGCGCGACGACCTGCAGCGCGCCGCCCGCGCCCACCAGCGCCGGCAGCGACAGCGCCACGCCGTGGATGCCGCAGGCGCCGGCCTGCACGCGGCTGACCGGCAGCAGCCGGTGCTCGTCGTTGACGATGCAGCCGATCAGCTCGGCCGTCACCAGGCCGATGGCGTGGTTGGTGGCGCCCTTGCGCCGGATGACCTCGTAGGCCGCGCGCCGCACCTGCAGGCCGAGCGCCGCCTCATCGCCGGGCTGCCAGCCGGCCCAGTCGCGCAGCGCCATGCCGCCGACGCGCGCGCTCGACCACAGCGGCACCGACGAGTCGCCATGCTCGCCGACGACCTGGGCATGCACGGACTGCGTGGACAGGCCCAGCCGCACCGCCAGCCGCTCGCGCAGCCGCGCGCTGTCCAGCAGCGTGCCGGTGCCGATGACGCGCTCCACCGGCAGGCCGCCGGCCTCGGCCACCACGCGGGTCAGCACGTCCACCGGGTTGGTCACGACGATGACGATGCCGCCAAAGCCGGCCAGCGCCCGGCCGAAGCCGGCGGCGGCGCGGGCGTTGTCGCGCAGCAGGTCCAGCCGGCTCTCGTCCGGCCGGCCGTTGCGGCCCGCGGCCAGCACGACGATGTCGGCCTCGCGCATCCGGGCCAGCGGCACGGCGCTGACCGCGCAGCGCGGGTAGAAGGCCGCGCCGTCGGCCAGGTCCATGGCCTCGCCCTCGGCCACGTCGGCGCGCAGGTCGTGCAGCCAGAGCTCGCCGGCATGGCCGGCCAGCAGCGTCGAGAACGCGACGCTGGTGCCGACCCAGCCGGTGCCGATGATGCCGATGCTTGCCTTCATGCCGCCAGTATTGCCGTTGGCGGCGGGCGCTGTCGATTCGTCGCAAGCTGGCCGGCGCAGCCGGGCCGCCGCCCTAGCATCCGCCCCGGTTCAATCTGGGAGACGGCGACATGAGCGACGAAGTGCTGGTGGCCCGGGGCCTGCGCAAGGCCTATGGCGACAGGGTGGCGGTGCAGGAGGTCGGCCTCGTGCTGCGCGCGGGCGAGGTGCTGGGCCTGCTCGGCCCCAATGGCGCGGGCAAGTCGACGACGGTGGGCATGATCTGCGGCCTGACCGTGCCGGACGCGGGCACGGTCACGCTGTCCGGCGGCGTCGGCCTCGCCAGCGACGCGGTCGGCTACAAGCGCCGCATCGGCCTCGTGCCGCAGGACATCGCGCTGTACGAGGAACTGCCGGCGCGCATGAACGTCGAGCTGTTCGGCGCGCTCTACGGCATGGCGCCGGCCCTGCTGAGGCGCCGCGCCGGCGAGGTGCTGGACATGGTGGGCCTCGCCGACCGCGCCCGCGACAAGCCCGCCACCTTCTCCGGCGGCATGAAGCGGCGGCTGAACATCGCCTGCGCGCTGGTGCACGATCCCGAGATCCTGCTGCTCGACGAGCCCACGGCCGGCGTCGACCCGCAGAGCCGCAACGCCATCTTCGACAACCTGGTGAGGCTCAAGCGCGCGGGCAAGGCCCTGGTCTACACGACGCACTACATGGAAGAGGCCGAGCGCCTGGCCGATCGCATCACCATCATCGACCACGGCCGTGTCGTGGCCGAGGGCACGCAGGCCCAGCTCTTCGCGCGGCTGCCGGCCGCGCAGACCCTGCATGTCGAGATCGACGGCGAGCCCGACGACGCGCTGCTCAGCGGCCTGCCCGGCGTGCAGCGCGTCGGCCAGCGGCTGGACATCAGCGTCGGCGACATCGGCAGCGATGCCGGCCCCCTGCTCGCGGCCCTGGCCCGGCGCGGCATCGCCGTGCGCGGCCTGGCCTCGGCCCGCGCCACGCTCGAAGACGTCTTCCTGCAACTCACCGGCCGCGCACTCCGCGACTGAAGAGGACTCCGACATGCAAGCCTTGCTCGCCCTCGTCCGTGCAGAGATCAAGCTGCACTTTTCCAACCGCCGCGCGGTGCTGATGAGCATCGTCGCGCCCATCCTCATCGCGGCCTTCTTCGACAGCCTGTTCGGCGGCTCGTCCAAGCCGGCCGGCATCGCGGTCGGCGTCGTCGACCTGGACCACAGCCCGCTGTCGCAGCGCGTCGTCGCCGCGCTGCAGGCCGAGGCCACGCTCAAGACCACCGTCACCGACGCGGCCGACGCGCTGGCCCAGGTGCGCGCGGGCAAGCTGCGCGCCGTGGCCATCCTGCCGCGGGGCCTGGGCCGGCAGGCGCCCGGCGCGATGTTCGGCGGCGCCGACAAGCCCGAGATCGCGCTGCACTACGACCCCTCGCAGGCCAGCGCGCTGGCCATCGTGCGCGGCCTGCTCGCGCAGACGCTGATGCAGGAAGTCAGCCGCGCCACCTTCGGCGCCAACAGCCCCGTGCTGGCCGACCTGAAGCAGCAGGTCGAGCAGGCCCGGGACCTGGATCCCGAACGCCGCGCCGCCCTGGCCCGCATGTTCGACGGCATCGCCGCCGTGCAGCAGCGCGAGGCCGCCCAGCCCCAGGCCCAGGCCGCATCGGCGCCGCGGGCCGGTGGTCTGTCCCTGCCCTACACGACGCGCGAGATCGAGGCCGTGCAGTCCGGCGCCAATGCCGCGCCCGTGGCCTACAACAGCTATGCCCACTCCTTTGCCGGCATGGGCGTGCAGTTCATCCTGATGGCCGGCATCGACATGGCCCTGGGCCTGCTGCTGATGCGCCGCCTGGGCCTGTGGAAGCGGCTGCGCGCGGCGCCCTTGTCGCGCGCCCAGCTGCTGGGCAGCCGCATCGTCGCCAGCGCACTGATCTCGCTGATCGTCTTCGCGGTGCTCTATGCGGTCGCCATCGCCGGCTTCGGCGTGCGCGTGCTCGGCAGCCCGGCGGGCCTCGTGCTGGTGCTGGTCTGCTTCGCGCTGCTGACGGCCAGCTTCGGCCTGCTCGTCGCGGCCCTGGGCCGCACACCCGAGGCCACGCGCGGCCTCGCCATCCTGGCCACGCTGCTGATGGTCATGCTCGGCGGCGCCTGGGTGCCGGCCTTCATCTTCCCGGACTGGCTGCAGACCCTGTCCTTCGCCGTGCCCACGCGCTGGGCCGTGGACGCGCTGGACGCGATGACCTGGCGCGGCCAGGGCTTCACGGCAGCCCTGCTGCCCAGCGCCGTGATGCTGGGCTTCAGCGCGGTGTTCGCGGGGGTGGCGGTTTGGAGGTTCAGGTGGGAGGAGTGAGGGGCGGCTTCGGGCTGAGAGCAGTCGGCCGTGTCAGGCCTCGCGGCGGGCTGTTTTCAACCCAGTGCGGTCGTCGGCGCCTGTGACTTGGTTGCACCGAAACGATTGCTCAGCGTTCAAGCTAGCCGGCCCGCTACGACGAGTGCCTTAGCGGGCCGGTTGTGTTAGCCCTCTGCCGAAACGTACGGGAAGAACTTTGAAATGGAGCGCAGCAGAAGAACGGGGAACTTGTTCTCGAACGCCGATAGGTATTTTCTCGTAATCAGGGAGATGTCTGATCGCACTTCATTCAAGAGAACGTCACCCCAATGATCGGGCGAGTAACGCATGATGTTGCTGAAAATATTGGTAAGCAGAAAGTGCAAACATGTCTCCGGCATGACGACAGGGAAGAACGGATTTTCGATGTACCAGAAACGACCTCGAATATCTGTATAAATCGTCGCGCGGCATTTGTGGGCGTCTGCGATAGGAAAGGTCACAACGAACTTGCCGTGCCGCTCGCTCACATCTGCTCCAGGAAATGACTGGGCAACGTCGTCAGCAGCTGGACGAGCCTCTCCATCTCCGACTTGCAACTCCCACTTCACGTTTCTCGGATCCTTTGTCGTCGATATTTCTAGTGGATAGGTTCTAGATGGTCGACCAGTGACCAATGTGTAGTACTCCCGAATCTCAGGGATCATGCTTAGCAGCGTCCCGCACGACGCAGTGTAGCGATTGTTAAAAAACGCCAGAATTGACGCTTCGTTGTCTTGGAAAAAGTCAACTTGCCGGCCAAAGACCTGTGTAGTTGGGAATGCAGCGAACAGATCGCTGAAGGTACCCTGTGGCATGTCGCCACCAAACTGTGTCTTGATATCGTTGGGCAGGTAGTTGATGCCGTGCGATCCTGGCAAATTCTCCAGCGAATATCTGATTGGATTGTTGAGAATTACAACGACGTATGAGTATGCTGTCAGTGCGTAAAAGAAGTTTAGCGGCTTGACCATTAGGCTGCCCGCGAGGCCGGACGTATAAAGTTCTCGGCCCTGTCGCATGCAGTTCTTGAGGCGGGTC
>NZ_JAPPUW010000017.1 GCF_026712205.1 Pelomonas aquatica | reverse complement strand
GCCGCGGCGGCAGACGGCTTGGGGGCCGTGGCCGGCTGGGGCGCGGCGGGCGGCGGCGCCTGCACGGTCAGCATCTGCGCGAAGCTCGGGCCGGCGCCGGCGCGCGGCGCGGCGGGCGGGGGCAGGGCGGGCAGGGCGGGCTTGTTCGCGTTGGCGGCGGCTTGCGGGCTCAGCATGGCTCAGGCGTGGGCGTGGAGGCTGCGGTGCAGATGGGCGCGGGCCGCGAATTCGTCGGCGATGCGCTGCTCGCGGCGGTCGGCGGCGGCCTTGGCCTCGGCCTCGCGGCGCTTGATGAGCTGGCGCAGCGCGGCCACGCGCATCTCGGCCTGGCGCAGCGCGTCGCGGGCGCGCTCCTCGCGCTGGTCGGCGTGCTGGGCGACGTGGCCCTGCGTGTCCACGGCCTGGTTCAGGCGCTGGCCGAAGCTCTGGTAGCAGGCGACGATGTCCATCGCCGTCGCGCGCGCGAACTGCTCCGTCCAGCGCTGCTGGTATTCCTGGCGGTAGCCGGACAGCTCGCCATGCTGGGCGCGCGCGGCCTGGGCCTGCGCGTTGGCCGCATGCAGGGCCTGGGCGGCGGCGTCGCGCTCGGCTTCGGCGCGTTCGAGCAGCAGGCTCAGCGTGGATGCACTCATTCAAAACTCCAGCGTGCGCACGGGCCGGCGACCCGGCGCTCAGTCGTTATCGGCGCGCCCGACCCGGGGGTTTAGGCGCCCTGGACCACGGCCTGCAATTGGCTGACGCTGGCGTGAAGAAGTGCCGGGCTGTGCATGTCCTGCTGCAGCAGCCGCGTCATGTCGGCATGCAGGCGCACGGCCAGATCCAGCTCGGGGTCCGCGCCCGGGGCGTAGGCGCCGAGCTGGATCAGGTCGCGGGCCTTGTTGTATTTCGCCAGAAGCTGGCGGAATCGACGCGCGGAATCGACCTGGTTTTGGGGTGCAACACTGGCCATCACCCGCGACACGGAGCGCTCGATGTCGATGGCCGGGTAGTGGCCGGCCTCGGCCAGCTCGCGGCTGAGCACGATATGGCCGTCCAGGATGCCGCGCGCCGCGTCGGCGATCGGGTCCTGCGGGTCGTCGCCCTCGGTCAGCACGGTGTAGAAGGCCGTGATCGAGCCCTCGCCGGGCAGGCCGTTGCCGCTGCGCTCGACGAGCTGGGGCAGCTTGGCGAAGCAGCTCGGCGGATAGCCCTTGGTGGCCGGCGGCTCGCCGATCGCGAGGGCGATCTCGCGCTGGGCCATCGCGTAGCGGGTCAGCGAGTCCATCAGCAGCAGCACGTGCCGCCCCTGGTCGCGGAAGTATTCGGCGATGGCCGTCGCGTAGTGGGCGCCCTGCATGCGCATCAGCGGTGGCGCGTCGGCCGGCGCGGCGACGACGACGCTGCGCTGGCGGCCCTCGTCGCCGAGGATGTCCTCGATGAATTCCTTGACCTCGCGGCCGCGCTCGCCGATGAGGCCGACGACGATGACGTCGGCCTGGGTGAAGCGCGCCATCATGCCCAGCAGCACCGACTTGCCGACGCCCGTGCCGGCGAACAGGCCCAGGCGCTGGCCGCGGCCAACGGTCAGCAGCGCGTTGATCGCGCGCACGCCGGTGTCCAGCGGCGTGCGCACGGGGTCGCGGTCCATCGCGTTGATGGGGCGGCGCACCATGGGCTCGTTGTGGATGTTGCCGAGTTCGCCGCCGCGGTCCAGCGGATGGCCGTGCGGGTCGACGACGCGGCCGAGCAGGCCGTCGCCCATCGGCAGGTGCAGGCCGCGGTCCTCGCCGCGGCGCCAGGGGTGCAGGGGCTGGCCCAGCTGCGGCGCCAGCGGCGGCAGGTGGCGCGGCACGACGGTGGCGCCACTGGACAGGCCCTGCACCTCGTCGGTGGGCATCAGATAGGCGCGGTCGCCCGAGAAGCCGACGACCTCGGCGTTCACCGGCGCCAGGCCGCGGCGCGGCGCATTGCCGCTGCTGGGCATCTGGATGCGGCAGACCGAGCCCAGCGGCACGCGGATGCCGGTGGCCTCCAGCACCAGGCCGGCCACGCGCACCAGCTTGCCCTGGGATTCCAGCGGCGCGGCATTGCCGGCCAGCGTCTCCAGGTCGGCCAGATAGCGCTGCCAGCGCTCGGTGAGTTCAGTCGTCATCACCGTCACCTTCGCGGCGGTCTTCCCAGATGGACTTCTGGCCGATCGCCGACACGGCCTGCTGCCAGCGCGCGGCCAGCGTCGCGTCGACGCTGGCGATGTCGGCATCGACCTTCACGCCGCCGCGCGGTACGTCCGGGTCGGGCACGAGCTGGGCCTCGCGGGCCTGCATCTCGTTGCCGGCGCCCGCCTGCACGAGGGGGTAGTCGTCGGGGTGCACGCGCACGCGCACATGGCGGGCCGACAGCTGCAGGGCCTCGACCGCGTCATGGGCGACGCGCGCGATCAGCTCGGGGCGCTGCTCGATCTCGCTGCGCACGACCTGGCGGGCCAGCTCGACGGCGATGCGCGCGACGGACTGGGCCATCTCGCCCTCCAGCGCCTGCAGCTCGGCATCGAAGGTCTTCACCAGCATGCCGAGCTGGGCGCTGATCTGCTGCGCGAAGCTGTGCTTGAACGCATCCAGCGCGGCCATGCCGTCGCGGTAGCCGTCCTGGTAGCCGGCCTGGCGCGCGGCGTGCAGCTGCTCGTGCAGATCGGGTTGCGGGGCCGGCGCGGGCGGCTCCGCCGGTGCCGTGGCGGCGGGCGCGGGCGTCGCGGGCATGCCCGGGCGCATCGGCGCGAACGGCGACGGCGCGGTGTCGCCCAGGTTGTCGAGGTTCCAGGCCTTGGCGCCCTGGACTTCCTCGCCGGGGATGAAGCGCGCATAGCTGCCGCGGCGCTCGCCCTCGCGGCGGTCGGGCGGCGGCACCTGCCGCGGCGGTTGACGACTGGTGGCCATGTCGAATTTCAAATGCAACCACAGAGGCACAGAGACACAGAGAAACAGCCAAGCGTCTTGGCTTTGAATTCCTCTGTGTCTCTGTGCCTCTGTGGTTGCATTTCAGTCATTCGCGGTTCACACAAACTGGTCGTCACCGCCGCCGGCGAGCACGATCTGGCCTTCGTCGACGAGGCGGCGCACGATCTTGAGCATTTCCTTCTGCTCGGCCTCGACCTCGGACAGGCGCACCGGGCCGCGGGTCTCGAGGTCCTCGCGCAGCGTCTCGGCGGCGCGGGTGGACATGTTGCGGAAGATCTTCTCGCGCAGCTCGGGGCCGGCGCCCTTGAGCGCGACGACGAGGCTCTCGGTCTGCACTTCCTTCAGCACGGCCTGGATGCCCTTGTCGTCGATCTTGTTCACGTCGTCGAACGTGAACATGTTGTCCATGATCTTCTGGGCCAGGTCGGCGTCCGCCTCGCGCACATAGTCCAGCACCGAGGCCTCGACGCTGGAGCCCATCATGTTGATGATCTCGGCCGCCGTCTTGGCGCCGCCCAGCGAGCTCTTCTTCATGCGCTCGCCGCCGGCCAGGATCTGGCTCATGACCTCGTTGAGGTCCTTCAGCGCGGTCGGCTGGATGCCGTCCAGCGTCGCGATGCGGATCAGCACCTCGTTGCGGCCGCGCTCGGTGAAGAGCTTGAGCACCGAGGCGGTCTGGTCGAAGTCCAGGTGGGCCAGGATGGCCGCGATGATCTGCGGGTGCTCGTTGCGCAGCAGCTCGGCCACGCTGGCGGCGTCCATCCACTTCAGGCTCTCGATGGAGGAGACGTCGCTGCCCTGCAGGATGCGGTCGAGCAGCAGGTTGGCCTTGTCCTCGCCGAGGGCCTTGCGCAGCACGGCGCGCACGTATTCGTCGGTGTCGGTGACCAGGGTGCTCTGGGTCTCGGCGACGGCGTCGAACTTGTCGAGCACGGTCTCGACCTGGGCGCGCTTGATGACCTTGAGCTTGGCGATGGTCTCGCCCAGCGCCTGCACTTCCTTGGGCGACAGATGCTTGAAGACCTCGCTGGCCTCTTCCTCGCCCAGC
This sequence comes from Pelomonas aquatica, assembly GCF_026712205.1. Classification (GTDB taxonomy): domain Bacteria; phylum Pseudomonadota; class Gammaproteobacteria; order Burkholderiales; family Burkholderiaceae_C; genus Pelomonas; species Pelomonas aquatica. Next base: position 95,495 of record NZ_JAPPUW010000017.1, on the reverse strand, counting down.
GACATCAACAGGATTGCGGCGTTCTCTATGCCCTTGTCGTCCATGGTTCAGCTCTGAATCAGATCGTCTCTCCGGCCATCCAGTCGCGCACGATGTTGGCGACGGCGACCGGATTGTCGCGTGCCAGCGCGCGGGCGCGGTCCAGCTTTTCGCTGCGCACCGGGGCTTCGAGCTTGGGCATGCCGTCGGGGCCGGGCAGCAGTTCGGCGTCGTCCACGATCTCGTCCACGGTCTCGGGCTTCTCGGGCGGGGGCGGCGGGGCGGCGGCCTTGATGGCCGGGCGGATCATGCCGAACACCGCGATCAGCGCGATCAGCACGCAGGCCGCGGGCACGAGGGCGCTGCGCAGCAGGTCGGTCAGCCAGGGCTGCTTCCACAGCGGCAGGTCGGCGGGCTCGGTCTTGTCGACGACGAAGGGCGCGCTGACGACCTTGACCGAATCGCCGCGTTCGCTGCTGAAGCCCATGGCCTCCTTGACGAGCTCGGTCAGGCGGGTGATCTCCTCGTCCGGCACGGGCTGGGTCGTCGTCTTGCCCTTCGCGTCGGTCACCGTGCGCTGGTTGACGACGATGGCCGCGCTGAGCCGCTTGACGTTGCCGACCGCGCCGCGCGTGACGCGCACCGTCTTGTCGAGCTCGTAGTTGGTGACCTGCTCGCGGCGGTTGCCGTTCGTGCCGGCGCTGCCCTGGGCGGCCTGCAGCGGCGCGCTGGCGCCGTTGACGGGGGCCGTGGCCGGCACCGGCGGCTGGTTGGTGGCTGCGCCCGGCACGCCGGTGGGCTGGGCGGCGTTGGCATTGGTCTGCTCGCTGCTCTGGCTGGAGCGCACCGAGGCCTGGGTGTTGGCGCCCTGGTTGGGGCGGTATTCCTCGGCGGTGGCCTCGGTCTGCGAGAAGTCGACGTCGGCCGTCACCGTGGCGCGCAGGTTGTCGCGGCCGACGACGGGCTCCAGCAGTTCGAGGATGCGCTTGTTGTAGCCGGCCTCGACCTGCTGCTTGTACTGCAGCTGCTGGCTGTCCAGGCCGGTGGCGCCGTCGGCGCCGGCCTGGGAGAGCAGGGCGCCGGTCTGGTCGAGCACGCTGACGGCCTTGGGCGACAGCTCGGGCACGCTGCTGGACACGAGGTGGACGATGCCGGCGATCTGGGCGCGATCCAGCGTGCGGCCGCCGCGCAGCGTCAGCATCACGCTGGCGCTGGGCTTCTGCTGCTCGCGGAAGAAGCCGTTCTGCTGCGGGATGGCCAGGTGCACGCGCGCGTCGGCCACGTCGGACATGGCCGTGATGGTGCGCGTCAGCTCGCCCTCGAGGGCGCGCTGGAAGTTCAGCCTCTCGTTGAACTGGGTCTGGCCGATGCTGGACTTGTCCATCAGCTCGAAGCCGACCGTCCCGCCGCTGCCGCCTCCACTTGATTTGGGCAGGCCTTGCGCCGCGAGCTTCATGCGCAGCTCGTAGACCTGGCCGGCCGGCACGAGGATGGTGCCGCCGGCCTCGTGCTTGTAGGGCACGTTCATCGCGGCGAGCTGGCCGATGACGGCACCGCCGTCCTTGTCGGCCAGGCCGGTGAACAGCGGGCGGTAGTCGCCCTGGCTGGACCACAGCGTGATGGCCAGCACCGCGCCGGCCAGGGCCAGCAGGCCTGCGCCCATGGCCAGCTTGCTGCGCAGCGGCAGGCCGTTGATGCGCTGGACGAGGTTGGGCGCCTCGACGGGGGCGACCATCACCGGGGCTGCTGCTGCGGGGGCGCTCAGGGCTGTGTCCATGGAGGCGGCAAGGAACGGGAGGGGCCGGGAATCGGCCGATGGCGCAAATTATTCGTGCCGCCCCCCTCAAGAAAGCGTCGAAGTGGCCGACCGCGCCCGCGCATCTCCAGGCTTCGCGCCCGCGGCTTGCTGCCAAAGTGCCGCTCCATGGACATGAAGCTGCGCCCCTTCGACTTCGCCCAGGCCGCCGCGCGCGCGGGCCTGGCGGTCAACGGCCAGCCGCTTGCGCCCAAGCCGGCCGCCCCGGCGGGCGCGAGCTTCGGCGACGCGATGACGCAGGCGCTGAAGAACGTCAGCGCCCAGCAGAACGAGGCGACGCGGCTGCAGCGCGAGGTGCAGCTCGACAACCCCACCGTCAGCCTCGAAGAGACCATGGTCTCGATGCAGAAGGCCCAGATCGGCTTCCAGGCCACGCTGCAGGTGCGCAACCGCCTGGTCTCGGCCTATTCCGAGATCATGAACATGCAGATCTGAGCCTTGGGCTCGGCCCCGTCGGGCCTCTCGCTCAGCATCCGCTGCGCGAGTCGGCGCCGCAGATCTGTGGCCGGCCGAGTGGCCCCAGGTCCAGGTAGAGCTGCTGGTTCTGGTCGTTGGAGATGCCGATGCGCGTCCAGCCCTGGGCTCGGCCCAGGCCGGCTTCGAAGGTGACGCCGCGGCCGGCCTGCAGCAGCGTGCCCTTGTGCTCGTGCGCGTCGATGCCGCCGAGCTCGCAGCGCGGCTGGCCGGTGACGCAGTCGCAGGCGGACTGGCGGCTCGAACCCCAGCACCATTGCCGGCCGCTCTGGAAGCTCATGTAGACGCTGCGCCCCTCCTCGACGCTGAGGGTGCGGGCATGGCGCAGATCCTGCTCCAGCAGCTCGGCGACGTGGCGCAGGCGCTGGCGGGCCAGGTAGTGGGAATAGCTGGGCACGGCCGCGGCCAGGATGATGGCCAGCACGGCCATCGTGAAGACGGCCTCCAGCAATGTGAAGCCCGATGTCCGGCGGGACTTTTTCATAGGTCCAGCTTCAGCAGGCGGCGGCGCTTCTGCGTCTGGTCCACATAGACCTGCAGCGAGCGGCCGGCCGCGGCGTCGAGGTCGACGAAGGCGCAGCCGAGCTGGCGCGTGCCGGTGGCGTCGCCACTGATCGGGCTGTCGTGATGAGGCAGCAGGGCCACGCGCAGCGCGGTGAGGCGGTCCAGCTCCAGCACCAGGTCGGCGGCGACATGGCCGATCGGCAGCGGGGCCGGGTCCGCGTCGGTGGGCAGGGCCAGAGCCAGGCCGCCGATGCTGATGTCCAGCACGCGCAGCGCGCGCCCGGGCTGGGCACCGCCCGGCACGAGGACGCGCGGATAGACGCTGCCGGCCGGCTGCACGCGGAAGGACTGGCGGCGCTGGAAGCGGTAGAGCCGCGTCGGCAGCGTCGTGCGCAGCACGGCGCCCTGCTCGCCGCTGACGATGACGGGGGCTTCGAGCTCGAACTGCAGCTTGATCGTGCCGAGGTAGGCGACGGCGGTGATCTCGCCGCCGGCCACCAGGGCCTGGCTGATGCCTTCGGGATCGGTGCCGATTTCAAGGCCGAGCAGATCGGCCGCGGGGTCCAGCGCGACGATGCGGCTGGACAGGCTCGCACCGGGCGGCCCGCTGAGCGTCAGGCCAGCGCCTTCACGCTGCAGCTGCTGCAGGTAGGCGGTGATTTCGGCGGGGGAGGAAACGCGCAGCTCTTCGGGTGCGGTCTGTGTTGGGGCGGACATGCGGACGATGGTAGTGCAGCCATGCCGGTCAGGCCGGCGCTTCGCCATACACGCGTGGCCGCCGCGGGCGGGTCAGGCTGTCTTGTCGATGTGGTTGCCCAGTGTCGACGTGGGTGGGAACGTCGGCCGCTGCTTGGCGGCCGCTTCCAGCTCGGCCGTGAGCCGGCTCAACCAAGGGAAGCGGGGGACGATCGGCTGCTGCGTGAACTGGTCAATCTGGACAGTCAGGGTCGTGGTGAGCTCGGTCTTGCGCGCCAGGGAGGTTGCGTCCGGGATCGAATTGCTACGTGCATCCAAGTAATCCACCTTGTAGGAGGTGCCGGCTCCCACTCCGTTGATGCTGTTCATCAGAATCCCCTTCAGCCCAAATTGAAGGTCTCTCACGGCCCTATCGGCAGTTTGGCAAAGAACTTTAGGCCCCGAAACGTGACAAGCATCACGCTCGGGGGCCGGCGATTGTAGTTCTGCGCGACGTGGGCGAGCGGCCGTGTCAGTGCATCAGCTTGGTGTTGCCGGCCAATACGCGGTCGAGATCTTCGAGCCAGGGCTCGGCGAGATGGCGAATCTCGGCGTCGTTGATCAGGATGCGCTGCATGATGCGCGCCTTCAGCGTGGATTCGCCGGGGGCGAGCGACCCCTGATTTGCGGCGGCCTTGAGCTGGCAGATCAGCAGCACGCAGGCGCCCTCCAGCCGGACCACTTCATCCCAATTGCCGTTGCGGGCCGCCGACAGCATGTCGGCACTGGCCCGTTCGATCGCTTCGTAGTAGTTGAGCAGGGGGGCGTCCATATCAACCTGCGTCGGTAGCGGGGGCGGCCTGTGCGCCGGCATGCACCTGCGCGGCGATGCCCTCCCAGCCGTCCTTCATGGTGTCGACCAGCCCGGCGCATTCGGCCAGGGCAGCTTCGTCGTTGTGCAGGTTGGCGATGGTGAGGCGACGCACCAGGTAGTCGTAGAGAGCGGCGAGGCGCTCGGCGATTTCGCCGCCGCGCGGCATGTCGAGGACGCCGGCCAGGCCTTCGTCGACGATGCGCACGGCGCGGCTGATCGCCCGGGCCTTGGCAGGCATGTCGCCTCGCCGGATGGCGCCGCGAGCCGTATGGATGTCGCTCAGCACCGTGCTGTAGAGCAGTCCGATGAGCTTGTGGGGGCTGGCGTCGTCGGTCGCGGTGCTGGCGCCGATGTCGGCGTAGGCATTGGTGCGGGGGCGGTGTCCGCCGAAGGACTGGGGCATGCTGAACATCACGCTGGACTCCGGTTCACTTGTCCTTGTTTTCGGCCTTTGCGGCCGGTTCTTGAACCGGGATTGGCGCGTCAAACGCCATTACTTAACGCCGTCAGCTGCTCCTCTGGTTGTTCCAGAGCGTGATCTGCTGGTTCACGTACTTGGACAGCGCGTTGGCCTTCGACATCGTCGAATCCAGTGCGGAGTACTGGTCACGCAGCCGTTTTTCGGTCAGGCTCAGCCGGACCTGGAAGGCATCCTGATCCTTCTGGTTTGAAGCGACGCCCTTTTGCAGAGACTGCTGTATCGTCGGCAGCGAGCCCGTCGTGCCCAGCGCAATGGCCTCCCAGTCGGAGAGCTTCTTGAAGAAGCCGTTGTTGACCGGGCTGGTGAGGTCGACGTTGGACAGCGCCTTCTTCAGCTCGGTCGGGTTCTGTACGGCGGCGCTCAGCGCGGTGTCGTCCACCTGCAGCGAGCCGTCCTTCTGGAAGCGCAGGCCGATCGAGCTGAGGGTGTTGAACGTCGACGAGGCCGAACCGAAGCCGCCCAGGAGGTTGCGCAACTGGGTCTGCAGGCTCAGCGTGGTGCGGTCGCCCTGCAGCAACGCGCCTTGCTTGGCGACGGGGTCGTACTTGGTCGAGTCGCTGATGAAGCCGTTGAGTGCGTTGTAGGCGGCGGCGAAACTCTTCACCATCGCCTTCAGCGCATCGGTATTGGCGCTGACCGTCACCTGCACGGGCGCCGTCGTCACCTTGCCGAGGGTGAGGGTCAGGCCCTGGATGACGTTGCTCAGCGTCGTGCTGGAACTCGTGATCGCGATGCCGTTGACCGTCGCCTGGGTGTCGGCGGCCGCCGTGGTCTGCGTCATCTGCCTGATGTTGACCGAGGGGTCGAACGCGAGGCGCCCCAGGCCGGCCGCGCCGGTCTCCGTGACCGCCACCTTGAAGCCGTTGACGGCGCCCGTGCTGCTCGACTGCAGGGCCAGGCGGGAGCCGGTCGAGTCGGTGACGATGGTCGCCGTCACGCCGGCATTGGCCGCGTTGATCTTGTCGCGGACGCCGGCCAGCGTGTTGCTGGTCGAGTCGATCGTGATGCTGACCGACTGGGCGCCGGTCTTGGGCGTGAAGGCCGTCTGCCCGGCGTTCCAGCTGCCCAGGCTGATGGTCAGCGTGCCGGTGCCGACGATGTCGGTGGTCGCCGCGAACTGGCCGCTGGCGCTGACCAGGGTCTGCGACGCCGCCAGCGCGCTCACCGAGACGGCGTAATTGCCCGCGACCGCGCCGGTCGTCGTGGCAACGCCGACACTTGAGACGTCGGATGACGCGGCGGTCGTGAGCGAGTAGTTGGTGCTGGTCAGCAGCGGCGTCGTGGCGTCCTGCAGCGCCGATACCAGAGACTGCATCTTGCCGTAGGCCGACAGCTGCGTCTGCATCTTCTGCGCCGCTATCTGCATGAGCTTCAGCGGCTGGGATTCAACCGCCATCAGCTGCGTGACGATGCTGCTGACGTCGAGCCCGCTGCCGATGCCCGGGGACGACATGGTCGAGGTGCCGGTGATGGAGGTCATGGTCCTTCGTTTATCGGTCGACGCTGCCGAAATCTTAGGCGCTTTACCTTTTTGAAACCGCGATGGATTTCACGTTCTCGGGCGCGGCGGCGTGGCCGGCCCTCGCGGCCTCAGCCCTTCAGCAGCGACAGCACCTGCTGCGGCAACTGGTTGGCCTGGGCGATCATCGCCGTGCCGGCCTGCTGCAGCACCTGGGCGCGGCTCAGGTTGGCGGTTTCGGCCGCGAAGTCGGCGTCCTGGATGCGGCTGCGCGAGGCCGACAGGTTGTTGCTGGCCGTCGTCAGGTTGTCGATGGTCGAGCTGAAGCGGTTCTGGATGGCACCCAGCGTCGCGCGGTTGCTGTTCACCGTGGCCAGCGCGGCGTCGACGGCCGACAGCGCGGCGTTGGCGCCGCCCACCGTCGAGATGTCGATGGCGTTGACGGCCGTGCCGGTGGAGGCGATGGCGTTCGTCGAGTTGAGGCCGCCGGTCTGGGCGAACACGACGCTGCCGGATACGCCGGAAGGGGCGACATAGTTGATGTTGATCGTGCCGCCGTAGGTCGTGCCCGAGGTGGCGCCGATACCGAAGTCGGTCAGGCTGGAGCCGGTGAAGCCGCCGGCCGCGTAAGTGACGGTGATGTTGCGCCCGTCGGCGGCGGTCAGCGACACGCCGGTGCCCGTGTCGGTGGCCATCACGCCGGTGGCGGCCGACTGCGCGTTCAGCGCGGCGACGACGTTGGCACGGTTGGTGGACTGGGCACCGGCACCATTGACGCCGTTGACGTTGATGGCCACGCCGTTGACGGTGATCGTCGCCGCGCCGGAGGCGGTGGCGGCGTTGGTCTGGGCTGCGGCCGCGACGGTGGTGGCGTTGGCGGTGGCGGTCAGGCCGGCGATATTGCCGGAGGTGATCGCGGCGGCCTGGGCCTTGGCATCGACGGCGACCGTGCCGAGCGCGACGGCGCCGGCGCCGCCAACGTTGACGGTCAGCGCTGCGGCCGTGTTGCTCGCGGTGCCGATGGACTGGCTGGTGGCCGTGAAGCCCTGGTAGACGCCGAGGGCGCTGGCGCGGGAGCTGGCGATGTTGGCGACCGTGATGGTCTGGCCGGCGTTGGCGCCGACCTGGAACTGCTGGGCGGCGAAGCTGCCGTCCAGCAGGTTCAGGCCGTTGAACTGGGTCTGGGTCGCGACGCGGTCGATTTCGGCGGCGAGCTGGAGCACTTCCTGCTGCAGCGCGGCGCGGTCCGTGGCGCTGTTGGTCGCGTTGGCGGACTGCACGGCCAGCTGGCGCATGCGCTGCAGGTTGGCGCCGACCGAGCCCAGGCCGCCTTCGGCCACCTGGGCCAGCGAGATGCCGTCGTTGGCGTTGCGCGCGGCCTGGTTGAGGCCGTTGATCTGGGCGGTGAAGCGCTCGCTGATCGCAAGGCCGGCGGCATCGTCCTTGGCGCTGTTGATGCGCAGTCCGGAGGACAGGCGTGCAATCGCGGTGCTCAGGTCGTTCTGCGTCTTGCTGGCATTGCGCTGGGCAGTCAGCGACGACAGATTGGTGTTGATGGTCTGCGACATGAAATCTCTCCGTGAAAGCCTTGCATTCCTGGATCGATCTCGTCGATCCGAACGCCAAATGCCGAGCCGGGATTTGGTGTCCGAATTCTTCCGAGTGCGGCCGATCGGCCTAGCCCGGATAAGCGGCGGCTTTCGCGGTCAATTCAGCCTCGCCAAAAGCGGCGGGCCGGCCTCCTCGGAAGTCCCGAGGAGGGCCGGCCCGCCGGCGCCGCGCGTTGCGCGCGGCGTTTCAGGTGCGCGGATTAACGCAGCAGCGTCAGCACCTGCTGCGGCTGCTGGTTGGCCTGGGCGACCATGGCCGTGCCGGCCTGCTGCAGCACCTGGGCGCGGCTCAGGTTGGCGGTTTCGGCCGCGAAGTCGGCGTCCTGGATGCGGCTGCGCGAGGCCGCCAGGTTGTTGCTCGTGGTCGACAGGTTGTTGATGGTCGAGCTGAAGCGGTTCTGGATGGCGCCGAGGTTGGCGCGGCTGCTGTTGACCGAAGCCAGCGCGGCGTCGATGGCCGACAGCGCGGAGTTGGCGTTAGTCACCGTCGAGATGTCGATGGCGCTGACGGCCGTGCCGGTGGCGGCGATGGCGGTCGTCGAGTTCAGGCCGGCCGTTTGGGCGAACACCACGCTGCCGGACACGCCGGACGGAGCGGAGTAGCTGATGTTGAGCGTGCCGCCGTAGGTCGTGGCCGACGTGGCGCCGATGCCGAAGTCGGTCAGGCTGGAGCCGGTGAAAGTGCCGGCCGCGTAGGTGGCCGTGATGTTGCGGCCATCGGCGGCGGACAGCGAGACGCCAGAGCCGGTGTCCGAAGCGGTCACGCCGGTGGCGGCCGACTGCGCGTTCAGCGCGGAGACGACGGCGGCGCGGTTGGTGGACTGGGCGCCGGCACCGTTGACGCCGGCGACGTTGATGGCGACGCCGTTGACAGTGATCGTCGCCGTGCCGGAGGCGGTGGCGGCGTTGGTTTGCGCCGCGGCAGCGATCGTCGTCGCGTTGGCGGTGGCGGTCAGGCCGGCGACGTTGCCGGAGTTGATCGCCGCGGCCTGGGCCTTGGCGTCGACGGCCACGGAACCGAGCGAGACGGCCGGGCCGCCGCCGACGGTGACGGTCAGGGCCGCGGCCGTGTTGCTGGCCGTGCCGATGGACTGGTTGGTCAGCGAGAAGCCCTGGTACTGGCCGAGGGCGCTGCCGCGGGCGCTGGCGATGCTCGCGACCGTGATGGTCTGGCCGGCGTTGGCGCCGACCTGGAACTGCTGGGCGGTGAAGCTGCCGTCCAGCAGGTTCAGGCCGTTGAACTGGGTCTGCGTCGCGACGCGGTCGATTTCGGCGGCGAGCTGGGTGACTTCCTGCTGCAGCGCGGCGCGGTCGCTGGCGCTGTTGGTCGCGTTGGCCGACTGCACGGCGAGCTGGCGCATGCGCTGCAGGTTGGCGCCGACCGAGGACAGGCCGCCTTCAGCGGTCTGCGCCAGCGAGATGCCGTCGTTGGCATTGCGGGCGGCCTGGTTCAGACCGTTGATCTGGGCCGAGAAGCGCTCGGAAATCGCGAGGCCGGCGGCGTCGTCCTTGGCGCTGTTGATGCGCAGGCCGGAGGACAGGCGCGCGATCGCGGTGCTCAGGTCGTTCTGCGTGTTGCTGGAATTGCGCTGGGCGGTCAGCGAATTCAGGTTGGTGTTGATCTGCATGGCCATGAAAAACTCCTTCGATTTGAAGTGACTTCCGGCAAGAGCGCCGGCATCGCCGGAGCCTCGGGAGTCGGACGGACCTTCCCTGGGGCTCCAATCTGCCGCAGAGGGGCTGCCCCGCTCCGCTGCGCCCGGCGTGAGTCACCTCGGTGACGGTGCCGCATGGCACCGTCCGTCGGCCGCTTACTCCGGACCACGGTGCCGATTCCTCGGCCGCCGTTGGAGCGTTTATCGGAGGGGTGGCAGAGAACTTGAACCCTTTGTCGCAGGCTTCGCTCGGCAAGTGCGAAATCGCACGCCGAATTCGGTCGTTCGTGAACTTTGTCGCAGGGCAGGCTTCCCGGGCGGGTGCAGCGGGGCTTGTCGGGCAAATTCCTACAAGGGGGGTGGAATTAACGGGACTCAAGTTGCCGAAATGGCCTGATCCACGCCGCTAATCCGGCTCTCCACAATCCGTCGCACGTCGATACATCGCCTGACCTGCTGCCACGGAGCCCCCATGAAAGTCGAACAGATCCTTGCCGAAATCCGCGAAGCCAACCTGTCCTATCTGATGCTGGCCCAGGGCCTGATCCGGGCCGACCGCGAGCAGGCGCTCTACCGCCTGGGCATCAACGAGGAGACGGCGCTGTTGATCGAGACGCTCAGCCCGGCGCAGATCCTGAAGATCGCTTCGGGCAACACGCTGCTGTGCAGCTTCCGCATGTCGGACGATCTGGTCTGGGGCCTGCTCACGGGGCATGGCAAGACCGCGGGGGACGGGGTGGGCCGGCTGCACGCCGCCATCCTGATGGCCGGCCGCCACGAGCACGCCTGATCGCCCCGTTCTCAGCCGGAGTCCACCATGCGTGTGAAGAGCATCCTGACCGAAGCGAAGCAGATCGAGCGTGCCATCCAGTTGATCCACCTCGGCGCCCGCCTGCAGGTGCTGGAGTCGGAGACCGACCTGTCCTACGAGCGCCTGCTGCGCCTGTACAAGGAGGTGTCCGGCAGGTCGCCGTCCAAGGGGCAGCTGCCGTTCTCGACGGACTGGTTCATGACCTGGCAGCCGAACATCCATGCCAGCCTGTTCCTGAACATCCACGAGTACCTGAACAAGGCGGCCGAGATGGAGGAGATCGATACCGTCATCAAGGCCTACCAGCTCTATCAGGAGCAGGCCCAGGCCCAGGGCCTGGAAGCCATGCTGTCGGTCACCCGGGCCTGGCGTCTCGTGAAGTTCGTCGACAACGGCATGCTGACGCTGACCAAATGCTCGCGTTGCAACGGCCAGTTCGTGACGCATCCGCACGAGATCGCCCGCCACTTCGTCTGCGGCCTGTGCAACCCGCCGGCCCGCGCCGGCAAAGGGCGGGCCCAGGGCTCGATCCAGCTGCATTGAGGCCCGGCGCCGCTACGCTGCGCGGCATGTGGCTCTCGCGCTGGCCGTTGTCGGCCCTGTGGAGTTGGCTGGCGGCCTGGCTGGGCTATTCGGCATCGCTCGCGGCCGGCCTGACGGCGGGCCCGGCCTTCGCGCTGGGCGTTGCCATCGGGTGGGCTCTGAGTCGGCTGCAGCGCGAGCGCTGGCGCCGCCTGTTCGTTGTGCTGGGGTTCCCGGTCTCCGTGCCGGCGCTGGGCTGGCAGGGCGAGGCGTCCGGCCTGCTGTGGCTGGTGCCGCTGGCCTTGCTGTGGTGGCTCTACCCGCGTCGCAGCTGGACCGAGGCGCCCTTTTTCCCGACCCCGGCCGGTGCGCTGGAGCGGCTGCCCGCGCTGGCGCCTCTGCCGCCCCGGGCGCGCGTGCTGGATGCCGGCTGCGGTGCGGGCGATGGCCTGCGCGAGCTGTGCCGCGTCTACCCGCAGGCCTGCGTCGAGGGTGTGGAGTGGAGCCGGCCGCTGGCCTGGATCGCGCGCTGGCGCGCCCGCGGTGCGCGCGTGAGGCGCGGCGATCTGTGGGCCGACGACTGGGCGCCGTTTGCGCTGGTCTATGTCTTCCAGCGGCCCGAGTCCATGCCGCGTGTCTGGGCCAAGGCCTGTGCCGAGCTGGCGTCCGGGGCCTGGCTGGTCAGCCTGGACTTCGCGGTGCCGGACGCGGCGCCGGTGGCGAGCTGGCGGCTGGGCAACGGCCGGTTCGTGTGGCTTTACCGCCCGGGCCGGATTGCGCCGCCAAAGCCCGCCGAATGAAGGCTTCCGGGCGCCTTCTCCGGGGCATACTCGCTCAAGCCCCCCGGCAGCGGGCCGATATGGCCTGAACACCCCCAACTCGTTCGCGCATGTTCGTCCTCATCGGCTGGGCCATTTCCATGGCCTGTATCTTCGGCGTGTTCATCGCCCACGGCGGGAACATCGGCGTCATCCTGCATGCGCTGCCCTTCGAGATGATCACCATCTTCGGCGCCGCCATCGGCGCCTTCCTGGCCAACAACCAGATGAAGGTGGTCAAGGCCAGCGCGGCCGGCTTGGGCCTGTGCTTCAAGGGCAGCAAGTACAGCAAGGCGCGCTATATGGAGCTGCTGGCGTTGATGTACGACATCCTGCAGAAGGCGCGCAAGGAAGGCCTGATGTCCATCGAGAAGGACGTCGAGGATCCGCACAACTCGCCGCTGTTCCAGAAATACGCGACGGTGGGCAACGACCACCACGTCACCGAGTTCATCACCGACTACCTGCGCATGATGGTGTCGGGCAACCTGAACGCGCACGAGATCGAGGCGCTGATGGACAGCGAGATCGAGACCCACCACCAGGAGGAGCATGCCGCCGTCGCGGCGCTGCAGCGCCTGGCGGGCGGCCTGCCGGCCTTCGGCATCGTGGCCGCCGTGCTGGGCGTCGTGAACACCATGGGCTCGGTCGGCCAGCCGCCGGCCGTGCTGGGCGGCATGATCGGCTCGGCCCTGGTCGGCACCTTCCTGGGCATTCTGCTGTCCTACGGCTTCGCGGAGCCGCTGGCCGGCCTGCTGGAGCAGAAGGTCGAGGACGCCAGCAAGGAGTTCCAGTGCATCAAGACCACGCTGCTGGCCAGCATGCAGGGCTATGCGCCGCAGGTGGCCATCGAGTTCGGCCGCAAGGTGCTGTTCTCGGGCGACCGCCCGTCGTTCATCGAACTCGAAGGCCACGTGAAGAAGAAGTGATCCGGCCGATGAAATGCAACCACAGGGGCACAGAGGCCCAGAGGAAGCCGGAGCTGAATTTGCTCTGTGACTCTGTGCCTCTGTGGTTGTCTTTGGCTGTTTTGACGGGTTGCGCCCATGGCCGGTGACGCGAAGAAGCTTCAGCCCATCATCATCAAGAAGGTGAAGAAGGGCGGCCATGCGGCGCACGGCGGCGCGTGGAAGATCGCCTATGCCGACTTCGTCACGGCCATGATGGCCTTCTTCCTGCTGATGTGGCTGCTGGGCTCGACGACCGAGGGCGACAAGAAGGGCATTGCCGACTTCTTCCAGTCGCCGCTGAAGGTGGCGATGCTGGGCGGCTCGGGCTCGGGCGACTCGTCCAGCATCATCCGCGGCGGCGGCAAGGATCTGACGCGCGAGACCGGCCAGGTCAAGGAAGGCGAGAGCCAGGCCAAGAAGTCCAGCTACACGCTGCGCGCGCTGAAGGAGGAGCAGCGCAAGGCCGAGAAGTCGCGGCTGGAGCAGCTCAAGGCCAAGGTCGAGCAGGTGCTGGCCGAGAACCCCAAGCTGGCGGCGCTGGGCGGCCAGATCCGCCTGGACATGACCAAGGAAGGCCTGCGCATCCAGATCGTCGACGAGGGCAACCGGCCGATGTTCGACAGCGGCAGCGCCGTCGTGAAGCCCTATATGCACGAGCTGCTGCGCGAGCTGGGCAATGTGCTGACCGAGGTGCCCAACCGGCTGACGGTGGAGGGCCACACCGACGCCCAGCCCTTCCCGGGCGGCGCATTGGGCTACAGCAACTGGGAGCTGTCGGCCGACCGGGCCAACGCGTCGCGCCGCGAGCTGGTCGCCGGTGGCCTGCCGGAGGCGCGCATGCTGCGCGTGCAGGGCCTGGCCGCGAGCAAGCTGCTCGATGCCAAGGATCCCAACAGCCCCTTGAACCGGCGCATCAGCATCATCGTGATGAACCGCGATGCCGAGGACGCCGTGCTGAAGAACCTGCCCGACGACGGCGACGAGGCCGCATCGGCGCCCGTGGGCAACGCGCCCGCGGAAATGCCGCGCGGCGGGGGCACGCGGCTGCCCCGGTGACGGCATCGCGCAGCGGGGTCACGCAGGTGCCGCGCAGCGGGGTCACGCAGGTGCCGCGCAGCGGGAAAATGCCGCAAACTGAATCTCCCGCTCCGGCCCGCTGGAACTAGACTGCGGGCTGACCCCTGAATCCCGCCCCGAGAGAGAGGATCGCCATGAGCGCTGACATGAAATTCCTGGTTGTCGACGACTTCTCCACCATGCGCCGCATCGTGCGCGGCCTGCTGAAGGAGATCGGCTACAACAACTGCGAAGAGGCCGAGGACGGCGTCGAGGCGCTGAGCATGCTCAAGGGCTCCAAGTTCGACTTCGTCGTCAGCGACATCAACATGCCCAATATGACGGGCTTCGAACTGCTGAAGGCCATCAAGGAAGATCCCAACCTCAAGCATCTGCCGGTGCTGATGGTCACCGCCGAGGCCCGCAAGGAAGACATCGTGCTGGCGGCCCAGTCGGGCGCGGCCGGCTACATCGTCAAGCCCTTCACGAAGGCGACGCTGGAAGAAAAAGTCCAGAAGATCATGCAGAAGCTGGCCGCCGCGGCCTGACAACAAACAAAAAAGGGGAATCGCCATGTCGATGGAACAGTTGGACCAATTGGCCAAGTCCCAGGAGCCCTTGCTCGTCTCGCCCGAGGTGTTCCAGCAGCTTGGCACCATCACCCGCACCTTGCACGACACGATGCAGCGCCTGGGCGTCATGCCCAAGCTGCAGGTGGCCACCGACGGCCTGCCCGATGCGCGCAGCCGCCTGAACTACATCGCCACCAAGACGGCCGCCGCCGCCGAGAGGGTGCTGAACTCCGTCGACCAGGCCAAGGCCGAGCACGCCGGCATCAGCAAGGCCACGCAGGAACTGGCCGCCGCCATCGTGGCCGACCCGGTGCGCGCCGTGGCCAGCGGCGCGGTGATGAACTTCGTCAAGGACGTCGAGACCCGCACGCAGAGCATCGACGGCCACCTGACCGACATCATGCTGGCCCAGGACTTCCACGACCTGACCGGCCAGGTCGTCGCCAAGGTCGTGAAGCTGGCCAATGACCTGGAGGACAGCCTCGTCAAGCTGCTGGTGCAGGTGGTGCCGCCCGAGCAGCGCGAGAAGGTCGACCCCAACATCCTGCAAGGCCCCGTGGTCAACCCCGAGGGCCGCACCGACGTGGTCGCCAACCAGGGCGAGGTCGACGACCTGCTGGCCAGCCTCGGCTTCTGAGCCCGTCGCCGCCTCCCCGACGGCCGGCCTTTGCGCCGGCCGTCTGCGTTTCCGGCTGGTGACCGACCCGCGCGCGGCCGAGGCCGGATAAGCCGGCAATCCCGCCCGCTTTTCCCGCTCAAGTTCACGGGGCGGCCCCGAACAATTCGGCCCAGCGCTGCAGAACCGCCATGGCCGACCAAGACGCACAAGACCGCAACCTGCCCGCCTCGGCCAAGAAGATCGCCAGATCGCGGGCCGAGGGCCAGGTGCCGCGCTCGCGCGACCTGCCGCACTTCGCGATGATGGTGGCCGGCGGCGCCGTGCTGGCCGTGGGCGGGCCGCTGATCGTCGAGCGGCTGCGCCTGATGCTGGGCATCGGCCTGCATTTCGACGCCCGCCTGCTCGCGCGGCCCGGCTTCATGGGCGAGCGCCTCGTCGACATGACGCTGGCCTTCGCCGCCGTCATGGGGCCGGTCGCCGCGCTGCTGCTGCTGGCGGCCGTCGCCAGCAACCTCGCCAGCGGCGGCTGGAACTGGACGCTGAAGCCGCTGGCGCCCAAGTTCACGCACATGAACCCGATCGAGGGCCTGGGGCGCCTGTTCACCGGCCAGGGCTTCGGCAGCGCGCTCAAGGCCGTGCTGCTGGCCCTGGTGCTGGGCATCGTCGGCGCGCTGGTGCTGAAGGAGCGCCTGGCGGCCTACGTCGGCATCATGTCGGTGCCGCTGCCCTCGGCCCTGGCCTATGCCGGCCAGCAGCTGATGGGCGGGCTGATGCTGCTGGCCGTCGCGCTGGCCGTGTTCGCCGCCATCGACGTGCCGCTGCAGCGCCAGCTGTGGATGCGCCGCCTGCGCATGAGCCGCGAGGAGGCCAAGCAGGAACTCAAGGAGGTCGAGGGCAACCTCGAGATCAAGGCCAAGGTGCGCGCCAGGATGCGCGAGATGGCCAAGCGCCGCATGCTGGCCGCGGTGCCCCAGGCCGACCTCGTCGTCATGAACCCGACCCACTATGCGGTCGCGCTGAAGTACGAGGAAGGCCGGATGGCCGCGCCCAAGGTCGTCGCCAAGGGCGCCGACCTGCTGGCCATGAAGATCCGCGACCTGGCCAAGGACAGCAAGGTGCCGGTGCTGCAGCAGCCCGTGCTGGCCCGCGCCCTCTATGCCCACGCCAAGGTCGACCAGGAGATCCCCGCCGCGCTGTTCGGCGCCGTGGCCCAGGTGCTGGCCTATGTCTACCAGCTGCGTGCGGCCATGGCATCGCGCGCCGCGGCTCGCCCGGACATGCCGCACCCGTATGTGCCGCCGGAGCTGGACCCGCACAACCAACCGGGCTGGGCACCTCCCGACGACGGCGACGACGATCTGCCCTGAGCGGGGTCAGACCACCCGCAGCACGAGACGGCCCTGAACGGCCCGCGTGCCGAGCCGGTGCAGGGCCTCGGCGGCCTGCTCCAGGGCCAGCACCTCGCTGACCAGCGGCCGCAGTTGGCCGGCGCGGATCCATGCCAGTAGCTGGCGGTCGGCACGGGCACTCGGCTCGGGATGGCGCTGCGACCAGGCCCCCCAGAACGCACCGACCAGGGCGTAGTTCTTCAGCAGCGGCAGATTGGCCGGCAGGCTGGGGATGCTGCCGCTGGTGAAGCCGATCGGCAGCAAGCGCCCGCCCCAGGCCATCGCACGCGACAGCCCGCCGAACACCTCGCCGCCGACCTGGTCCACGCCGATATCCACGCCTCGTCCGCCGGTCAGCGCCATCAGCTGCGCCTTCAGGTCGCCCGGGCCGTAGACGATGACCTGCTCTGCGCCGCGGCTCAGCGCCACCGCGGCGCGCTCGGGCGAGCTGACGCCGGCGAGCACTCGCGCGCCCAGGTGCCGGGCCAGGTCCACCGTGGCGAGGCCCACGCCGCCTGCCGCGCCGCTCACGAAGACGGTCTCCCCCGGCTGCAGCCGCGCGCATTCGACCAGGGCGTAGTGCGCCGTCCCGTAGGCATAGCGCACGGTGCAGGCGGTCTCCAGATCCAGCCCGCCCGGCACCGGCGTGATCTGGCTCTCGGCCACGAGGCGCTGTTCGGCCCAGGCGCCGGTCCAGTCGCTGCAGATCACGCGGTTGCCGGGCTGCAGCCCGGTCACGTCGGGGCCGACCGCGTCGATGACGCCGGCCGCGTCGGTGCCGGGCACGAAGGGCAGGGGTGGGCGCATCTGGTAGCGGCCCTGGACCATCAGCAGGTCCATGAAACTCACCGCCGCGGCCTGCACGCGCACGCGCACCTGGCCGGCCGACGGGGCCGGGCAGTCCTGCGCGGCCACGGACAGCCGGGGCGGATCGGCAAACTCGGTGCACAGGATGGCGCGCATGTCAGTGCCCCTTCATGCGCACGGCGACCAGCTCGGCTGTCGCGCATTCGGTCTCGCCCTGCAGCACCCGGCAGGCCACGGTGCTGCGGCGCCCGTCCTGGCCGACCACGCGGGCGCGGAGCTGCAGGGCTTGCTCGATCGCGGCGGGGCGCAGGAAGTTGACGGCCAGTTGCCCGGTCACGAACAGCGGCAGCGCCGCGCCCGCAGCGGGGTCCAGGCTGAGGCTCTCGTCGCGGCAGCACTGGGCCAGGGCGGTCCAGATGCCGTGGCAGTCCACCACCGAGGCGATGGCGCCGCCGTAGACCACGCCGGGATGGCCGATGTAATGCGCAGGGGGCCGCCAATGGCAGACCAGCTCGTCGCCGTCCCAGCGGCTCTTGATCTGCAGGCCGCGGGCATTGAGCGCGCCGCAGCCGAAGCAGTGCACCTTCAACAGGTCCTGCAGCGCGGGTCCGGTGTCGTCCATGGTCAGCCTCCGTCGGTGACGGCGGGACTGTCCCGCGACCGAAGCGGCCGCGCCAGTCGGCGTCCTACGGTAGGCCCGCCCGGCGCTACCGGGCTTTTACGGGGTCAGAGCAGCCGAAGGCGCGCGGCACAGTGAACTGCCTCGGCGCGCGTGCGGCAGCCCAGCGCCTTCAGCGCCGAGCCGACATGCATCTCCACCGTGCGGGGGCTCAGCTGCAGCGCGGCGGCCACTTCCTTGTCGGTGGCCCCCGCGGCGATGCGGCCCAGCACGTCGCGCTGGCGGGCGGTCAGCCGTGCTTCTGCCACGGTGGCCGGCGCCGCATGACCGAGGAAGTCGCGCACTTCGCGCCGGAAGGCTTCGAAGGCGGGCTCGGTCGGGAAAGGGATGTGGTTGCGCCCTTCCAGCGGCACGAAGCGTGCGCCCGGCACCAGCGAGGCCAGGCGCCGGCCCTGGTCGAAGGACACCATCTGGTCGCCCTTGGGGTGGAGGATGAGGGTGGGGCAGCGCACACGTTGCGCGGCCTCCTTGACGTTGATGCCGTACAGGGTTTCCAGGTAGCGGGCCGCCACGTCCGGGGCGCAGGTCGTCCGCTGCAATTGGTCGAACGCGGCCCACTGGGCGGGCGTGGCGTCGGGCAGGAAGCGCGACACGAAGACCTGGCGGAAGGCCGGTGTGTCCTGGCCCCAGCCGACGGCGGCCAGCTCCCGCATCAGGTCGCCCTCGCGCCGCACGGCGGGATCGGGGTGGCCGGTGCTGTAGTAGGACGTCGCAAAGCCCCCGAACAGGATCAGCCGCCCCACGCGTTCGGGGTGGCGGGCCGCGTAAGCCACGGCCACGCCCGCGCCGCAGGTGAAGCCCATCAGCGTGAATGGCTGCTCGCTGCCGCAGCTGTCCGCCACGGCTTCCAGGTCGCGCACCCAGGCGTCGAAGGACAGGTCCTCGACCCGCCGCTGCGACAGGCCGCAGCCGCGGGTGTCGTATTCGACGTAGGTGTGGGCGGCCGAGAACTCGTCGATCAGCGCCTGCTGGACCGAGCCGGCGGCGACCTGATCGATGTGGGTGAGCCAGGTCGCGGCCTTGAGCACCAGCGGGCCGCTGCCGTAGCGGGCCGTGGCGATCTGGACGCCATCAGCCGACCTCACGAAACGGATCTCTCTGCGCGCAGCCATTCGGCCTCCTCGGGGGCGTTGATGAAGTCTACGACCGCTGCCGCGCAGCCTTGCGGCGCAGTGGGGCAGGCGCGCATTTGGCGGGTGTTCGCCCAGCTATTCCGGCTCAAGTTTGCGCGCGTGCGCAAGAACAATGCCCGGAAGCCTCGGCCTCCCTCGACCCCGCGTCGTCGCTCGTCGCATGAACGCCCTCCTCGCCAAACTCCAGTCCCTGCTCGGCCCGCGCGCCGCCATCATTGCCGCGCTCGGCGCGCCCGTCGCGGTGCTGCTGGTGCTGTCGATGATGGTGCTGCCGCTGCCGCCCTTCGTGCTGGACCTGCTGTTCACCTTCAACATCGCGATGGCCGTGATGGTGATGATGGTGGCGGCCCACATGATCAAGCCGCTGGACTTCGCGGCCTTCCCGACCGTGCTGCTGCTGACGACGCTGATGCGCCTGTCGCTGAACGTCGCGTCCACGCGCGTCGTGCTGCTGCAGGGCCACACGGGCACCGGCGCGGCCGGCAAGGTCATCGAGAGCTTCGGCCACTTCCTGATCGGCGGCAATTTCGCGGTCGGCCTGATCGTGTTCGCCATCCTCGTCGTCATCAACTTCATCGTCGTGACCAAGGGCGCCGAGCGCATCGCCGAGGTCGGCGCGCGCTTCACGCTGGACGCGATGCCCGGCAAGCAGATGGCCGTGGACGCCGACCTGAACGCCGGCCTCATCAACGAGGCCGAGGCCAAGCGCCGCCGCACCGAGCTGTCCGACGAGGCCGACTTCTTCGGCTCCATGGACGGCGCCAGCAAGTTCGTGCGCGGCGACGCCGTGGCCGGCATGCTGATCCTGGCCATCAACATCGTCGGCGGCTTCATCATCGGCGTGGCCCAGCACGGCCTGTCGGCCAGCCAGGCGGCCGACAGCTACATCCTGCTGGCCGTCGGCGATGCGCTCGTCGCCCAGGTGCCGGCGCTGCTGATCTCGGTGGCCGCGGCCATGGTGGTGTCGCGCGTGGGCACGGACAAGGACATCGGCAGCCAGATCGGCCGCCAGGTCTTCGGCTCGGCCAAGAGCATCGCCATCACGGCCGCCGTCATCGGCGTGCTGGGCCTGATCCCGGGCATGCCCCACGTCGTCTTCCTGCTGATCGCCGGCGGCCTGGGCTATCTGGCCTACTGGCTGCGCAGCAAGGAGCAGGCCCAGGAGGCCGCCAGGGCCGTCAAGCCCATCATGCCGCCCAGCGAGGGCGCCGGCGAGGCGAGCTGGGAGGATCTCGTGCCCGTCGACACGCTGGGCCTGGAGGTGGGCTATCGCCTCATCACGCTGGTGGACAAGACCCGCGAGGGCGACCTGCTCAGCCGCATCAAGGGCGTGCGCCGCAAGTTCGCGCAGGAGGTCGGCTTCCTGCCGCCGCCGGTGCACATCCGCGACAACCTGGAGCTGCGCCCCAGCCAGTACCGCATCTCGCTGCGCGGCGGCGTCGTCGGCGAGGCCGAGGCCTTCCCCGGCATGTGGCTGGCCATCAACCCGGGCCATGCGACGCAGAAGCTCATCGGCACCGCGACGACCGACCCCGCCTTCGGCCTGCCGGCCGTGTGGATCGAGGAGCGCCAGCGGGAGATGGCCCAAATGAGCGGGTTTACCGTCGTTGATTGCTCGACCGTCGTGGCCACCCACCTTTCACACTTGATGCAAGTGCACGCGGCCAAGCTGCTCGGCCGTGTGGAGACGCAGGCCCTGGTGGAACACCTCACCAGGCAGGCGCCGCAACTCATAGAAGACGTGATCCCGAAGATGGTCAGCATCGCCACCCTGCAACGCGTGCTCCAGCTGCTGCTGGAAGAGGGCGTGCATGTGCGCGACATGCGCTCCATCGTCGAATGCCTGGCCGAGAACGCCGCCACGGTCACCGACCCGGCCGAGCTGGCGCGCCGCATCCGCACCCATCTCGCGCCGGCCATCGTGCAGCAGATCTACGGCTCGACGAAGGAGCTGGACGTCATCGCGCTGGAGCCCGAGCTGGAGCGCCTCGTCACCCAGGCCCTCAATTCGCCGCATGGCGCGGCGCTCGATCCCGGCGTGGCCGACACGCTGGCCCGCAGCGCCGCCGAGACGGCCCAGAAGCAGGAGGACCGCGGCGTGCCGGCGGCCCTGCTGGTGCCCGACCTGATCCGCGCCCCCATGGCCCGCCTGCTCAAGCGCGCCGCGCCGCGCCTGAAGGTGCTCGGCCACAGCGAGATTCCCGAGACCCACACCATCCGCATCGGCTCCATCATCGGAGGGACTGCCTGATGTGCCCCCACGCTCACATTCGTTCGCTGCCCCCCACGGGGGCGTTCGCCTCCTTTGAGGCGGCTCGGCAGGAGGCTCCATGAACGTCCGCAAATTCACCGCGAGGACCTCGCGCGAGGCCCTGGCGCTCGTCAAGCAAGCCTTCGGCCCGGATGCGGTCGTGCTGTCCAACAAATCGGTGGCCGAAGGCGTCGAGGTGCTGGCCATGGCGCCGGAAGGCATGGGCCAGATCGAGCAGATGGCTGCCACCGCGCCGCGCGGCGTGGCCCGCCCGCCGCAGCCGGCCGAGCCGCAGCCGCGCGCCAGCTTCGCCGAGCGCTCGCAGCGCCTCGAGCCCGGCTTCGGCGGCCCCGACGTGCAGAGCGACGTGCAGCAGTTGGCGATGAGCACGCTGCGCTTCCAGGACTATGTGCGCGAGCGCGTGCTGCGCCGCCGCGAGGCCGAGCTGGCAGGCCAGCCCGACCCGCTGGGCCGGCCGGCCGCCCGGCCGGCGCCGCAGCCCTCTGCCGTATCGCCGGAGGCCGCGCGCGCCCAGCGCGAGCGTCGCGCCGCCGAGGCCATGGCCGCGCTGGCGCCCAGGCGCGCCGACCCGGCGCCGGCCCAGGCTCGCGCCGCGCCGCCGGTGCTGCGCGACGAGATCCGCCTGCCGTCGGCCATGCCCGCGCAGGCCCGCGCCGTGCCCCAGCTCGGCGATCTCGCCACCGCCGAGCCGCTGCCGCTGCCGGGCCAGCCCAATGCCACGCAGCGCAGCCAGATGGACATGGCCGCCGAGCTGCGCCAGATGCGCGGCCTGATCGAGGAGCGCTTCTCCTCGCTGGCTTTCATGGAGAAGCTGCAGCGCCAGCCCGTGCAGGCGCGACTGACGCAGAAGCTGCTGGAGCTGGGCTTCAGCCCGGCCCTGGTGCGCAAGCTGGCCGAGAGCTGCCCGTCCGAGTTCAAGGCCGGCTCGCCCACCGACCCGGCCGACGAGACCGCCTGGGCCGCCCACGTGCTGTCGCGCAATCTGCAGGCCGACGAGGCCGCGCCGGCCATCGAGGACCGCGGCGGCGTGTTCGCGCTGATCGGCTCCACCGGCGTCGGCAAGACGACGACGACCGCCAAGCTGGCCGCCCATTTCGCCACCAAGTACGGCGCCAGCCAGCTCGGCCTCATCACGCTGGACGCCTACCGCGTGGGTGCCCACGAGCAGCTGCGCGCCTACGGCCGCATCCTCGGCGTGCCGGTGCACACGGCGCACGACCGCGCCTCGCTGGACGACCTGCTGGAGCTGCTGTCCGGCAAGAAGCTGGTGCTGGTCGACACCGCCGGCATGGCCCAGCGCGACAGCCGCACCCAGGAGCTGCTGGAGATGCTGGCCCACCCCAGCATCAGGAAGCTGCTCGTCATCAACGCAGCCCAGCAGGGCGAGACCATCGAGGACGTCGTCGGCGCCTGGAAGGGCGCGGCCTGCGAGGGCGTGGTGCTCAGCAAGATCGACGAGGCCGTCAAGCTCGCGCCGGCGCTGGACACGCTGATCCGCCACAAGCTCAAGGTGCTGGGCGTGGCCAACGGCCAGCGCGTGCCGGAGGACTGGCACCGCCTGCCCGGCACGGCCCTGGTGCAGCGCGCGCTGAAGAGCCCCGCGGCCGGCGCCTGGCGCATGGACAACGCCGACGTCAACCTCATCTTCGCCGGTGCGCCGCTGACCGACGGCATGAGAGCCATCCACTGAATGGCCGCCATGCCTCAAGACCAAGCCCATGGCCTGCGCCGCCTGTTCGCGGCCTCCAAGACTCGCTTCGTGCCGGTCGTCAGCAACCCGTGCGTGATGGGGGCCGGCCTGCTGCTCGAAGGCCTGTGCGCGGCCTTCGCCGAGCTGGGCCTGCACACGCTGGTCGTCGACGCCGGCGAGCATTCGCCCCAGCCCTCGGAGCTGGCCCAGGTGGACCTGTCCAACTGCATCGAGCGGCTGTCGCCCCGGCTGTCCTACCTGGCCGCGCGCGGCCTGCCGCTGCGCCACATCAACGCCAATGGCTCGGCGGCGGCCTTCCTGGAGGCCGTGGCCGACGCGGCGCCGGAGGCCGACGTCATCCTGCTGCACGCGCCGGCGGCCGAGCTGGCCCGCGTCGTCGCCTTGCGCGAGGTGCGCCCGCTGCTGCTGGCCGATACCGACCCGCGCAGCGTCACCGAAGCCTATGCCGGCATGAAATGGCTCACACAACGGGCCGGGCTGATGGTCTACAGTCTGCTGATGGCCTGCCATCCCCAGCTGCGCGTGGCCACCCGCATCGCGCAACAGCTCCATTCCTGCGCCGACGGCTTCCTCGGCGCGGTGCTGCGCGACTGGGCCTGCCTGGACCCCAAGACCCCCCACCAGGCGCCGCTCACGCCCGAGCTGCGCCACCTGGCGCGCGAGCTGCTGCTCGCGGCGCCGCCCGGCGCGGCCATCGACGCCGCCTCCAACGCCACTCCGCTGCGCCCGGCCCGCACGGTGTCCTCTCCCTTCATCGCAGCGCACTGAACTGCCGGAGTTCACGATGTACACGCCCAAAGGCCGTCTCGACAACAGCACGCTGATCAGGCAGTACAGCCCGCTGGTGCGACGCCTGGCGCACCAGATGATCGCCAAGCTGCCGGCCAATGTGGAGGTGGACGACCTGATCCAGGTCGGCCTGATCGGCCTGACCGACGCGCTGTCGCGCTTCGATGCCGGGCAGGGCGTGCAGTTCGAGACCTTCGCGACCCAGCGCATCCGCGGCGCGATGCTCGACGAGCTGCGCGGCGGCGACTGGATGAGCCGCGGCACGCGCCGCCAGCAGCGCGAGATCGAGGTGGCCGTGCACAAGGTCGAGCAGCGCCTGGGCCGCGCGCCCAGCGAGACCGAGATCGCCGCCGAGATGGGCCTGCCGCTGGCCGAGTACCAGGAGCTGCTGGGCAAGGTGCGCGGCACCCAGCTCGTCTACCTGGAGGACATGAGCGGCGACGACGGCGACGAGAACTACCTCGACCGCCATGTGGCCGACGACGGCGCCAACCCGGTCTCGCTGCTGCAGGACCACCGCATGCGCGAGGCGCTGGTGGCGGCCATCAAGAACCTGCCCGAGCGCGAGCAGTTCGTGATGAGCATGTACTACGAGCACGACATGAACCTCAAGGAGATCGCGGCCGTGCTCAAGGTCACGGAATCGCGCGTCTGCCAGCTGCACAGTCAGTCCATCGCAAGGTTGAGAGTGAAACTGCGGGACTGGTAGAAACCGGGACCGCTGCCCGCCGTGGCCCCGACCGACAAGCAGGGGACAAATGCATGCTCAGGTGGCCCAAGTCAGGAGCTTCTCTTCCCGATACGTCGCGCGAGGAGCCCGGCCGTCGCGATGACGGCGCCTCGCTGAACCTCGTCAGGCGGCTGGCCCGCGCGATCTCCACGGTCGGCAAGGACGCAGCCGAGGTGCGTGGCGCCCTCGAGGACACCCAGCGCGTCGTCCAGGTCCAGGGCCAGGCCATGCAGGCCCTGGCCCGGCAGCTCCACCAGATCGGCCAGGCCCAGGCCGCCATCGCCAACGCCACCGCGCAGAGCGCCGCCGCCGTGCAGCGCGCGCGCGGCGCGCTGGGCGTCGTGGGCAGCGAAGTGGTCGGCATGGCGGCCACGCTGGCCCAGGTGTCCGATGCGGCCGCCGAGATCACGAAGATCTCGCTGCAGACGCGGCTGGTGGCCTTCAACGCGGCCGTCGAGGCCAAGCACGCGGGCGAGGCCGGTCGCGGCTTCGCCGTCGTCGCCGAGGCCGTGAAGGGGCTGGCCGGGCAGGTCGAGTCCTCGTCCAAGGCCATCGTCGGCGCCATCGCCAGCCTGCAGGAGCGCATCGACCGCTTCAGCGCCGAGCTGACCGAGAACGCGGCCAGGCCCAGCCAGATCCACGCCGCCTTCCACGAGGTCGAGCAGGACGTGCAGCGCATCTCAGCCTCCGCCGCCGACAGCGGCCAGCAGATGAACCTGCTGAACGAGCGCGCCCAGGAGCTGGAGCGCGAGGTGCTGGAGGCCACGCAGGGCCTCAAGGTGGCCTTCGACGGCAGCGACCGCTTCCTGCGCATGTCCGAGGAGCTGGTCGAGCAGATCGCCGAGAGCGGCGTCGAGGTCGACGACATGCCCTTCATCCGCGCCGCCCAGGACGCCGCCGCCGAGATCGCCGCGCTGCTGGAGGGCGCGCTGCGCGACGGCCAGATCAGCACCGCCGACCTCTTCGACGAGAACTACCGACCCGTCGACGGCACCCTGCCTCAGCAGCACACGACGCGCTTCTGTGCGCTGACGGACCGCCTCTTCCCCACCGTGCAGGAAAGGGCGCTGGCCTTCAGCGACAAGGTCGTCTTCTGCATCGCGGCCGACCGCAACGGCTATATCGCCACGCACAACCGCAAATACTGCCAGCCGCAGCGCCCCGGCGACACGGTCTGGAACACGGCCAACAGCCGCTACCGCCGCATCTTCAACGACCGCACCGGCCTGGCCTCGGCGCGCAACGCGCGGCCCTTCCTGCTGCAGACCTACCGCCGCGACATGGGCGGCGGCCGCTTCGTCGTGCTCAAGGAGGCCACGGCGCCCATCCACGTGGGCGGCCGGCACTGGGGCGGCCTGCGCCTGGCCTTCAACTTCTGACGCGGCTTCGCGCCTGTGATCACTTGGATCGCAGGCCCGCAGGGGCGCTGCGCGCAGCCGCTCACTCCGCCACGCAGGCCCGGTTCTTGCCGGTGTGCTTGGCCTCGTACAGGGCCACGTCGGCGCGGTCCAGCGCGGCTTCCAGCGTCTCGCCGGGCCGGTACAGCGTGACGCCGGCCGAGAAGGTCACGAACACATCCTTGCCCTCGTGGCTGAAGAGGGCCGCGGACAGCGAGCGCTGCAGCCGCACCAGCACGGCCTGTGCCTCGTCCAGCGGCGTGTCGGGCAGCATCAGCACGAACTCCTCGCCGCCGTAGCGCGCGACCATGTCGCCCGGGCGCAGCGAGGCCTGGGTACGCTCGGCCAGCGACTTCAGCGCGATGTCGCCGGCATGGTGGCCGAGGCTATCGTTGAGCTTCTTGAAGTTGTCGATGTCCAGCAGGGCCAGCGCGACGCGGGTGGATTCGCGCTCGGCCCTGGCCTGCTCGATGCCGAAGGCCTGGATCAGGCCGCGGCGGTTGGCGACCTGGGTCAACTGGTCGGTGTGGACCTCGCTGGACAGTCGGCGCAGCTCGCTCTCGAGCTCGTCCACGCGCTGCGTCAGCGCGGCGGCGCGGTCGTGCTCCAGCGTCAGCCGCGCCTGCGTCTGCGCCACCAGGCCCTGCACGCTGCGGCTCTCCTCGACCATCTCGCGCACCGTACCGGCCAGGCTCTCCAGCGAGTCGGCCCGCTCGATGACGTCGGCGTAGCGGCCGACGTTGTTCTGGAAGCGGTCGGTGTGCTGGCCCAGCTCGCCGAGCTCGGCCAGCATGCGCTGGATCAGGCCCTTGAGCGCATCGCGCGCCCGGGAGCGCTCCTCGCGCAGCGTGCGCTGGCGCTCGCGCGTGCCGGCCAGCAACTCGGACACGGTGCGCACGCCGCGGCCCGACAGGCCCTGGGCCAGCGTCTGGTTCATGGCCTCGGCCTGACCCTGGGCCCAGGAGTCGTCCTCGGCCAGGTCGACGAGGCTGGACGACAGCTCGCGGCACAGGCCGCCGAGCTCGTCGAAGAGATGGCGGCGGTGGTCCAGCAGGTGGCGGGCGCGCAGGCACAGCGCGGCCATCTGCGCCGCGCGCTCGGGCGTGGCGCCGCCGGCCTTGAGCTCGGCCTGCGCGGCCTCGAGCTCGCGCAGCAGCGCATCGGCCGGCGTGGCCTCGGTCTGCGGCGAGCGCAGTGCGTGGCGCAGCGTGCCATTGAGTTCGGCGCCGATCTCGGGCCAGTGCGTCGGCGCCGCGGCCGCGGTGGGTTCGCGCAGGCCGGTTCGGCTGCCGTCGGCGAAACCGGAGTCGGCGAAGCCGCTGTCGGTGAAGAACTGGCTGGGCGTGCCGCCGTCCTCGCCGGTCTCGACCTCGCTGCCTTCGACGTCCCTGTCCCAACTCTGGATCAGCTGGCCCAGGCGCTTGACGAGCTTGTGGCTGTCGGTGCGGGTCAGCTCCAGCAGGCGGGCGATGCCGTCCTTCTTGCGCGCCAGCGTCCAGTGCCTGCCGCCGCGCTCCAGGCCGCGCACCAGGCGCTCGATGGCCTGGGCCAGGGCCTCGGCCTGGGCGCCCGGGCCGGCGGTGTCGAGCAGCCTATCGACCTCGCGCAGCAGCTCGTCGTAGCGCTGCTCGCGCAGCGCCGTCTGCAGCTCCTGGCGCGCCGTGCCCGAAGGCAGGGCCAGGCTGATCAGCCGGGAGACCAACTGCTGCACGCGCTCCGGCAGGCCGGCATTGGCGGCCGGCTGGTTCTCGGTGCCGGCCTCGATGGCATAGGCGCGGGCATAGTTCTCGGGCGTCGGCTCCAGCCGGGCCTGGGCCAGGCGCTGCAGCGCCGCCTTGGCGAGCTGGGCCGGAGGGGGCTGCGAACGCATCAGCGTTGCCCGCGCGAGGCCAGGTCGGTGCTGGGGTCCGCCTGCGTGATCCACGGCGCCTTGCGCGGCAGCACGGTCTGGGCGATCCAGCGCTCCAGCTCGTCGGCCGGCAGCGGCTTGCTGAACAAAAAGCCCTGCATCAGCGAGCAGCCCAGGCGGTGCAGCACCTCCATCTGGCGCAGCGTCTCCACGCCCTCGGCGATGACGCGCAGGCCCAGCGCCCGCGCCAGCGCGATGATGGCCGTGACGACGGCCGAGCTCTGCGGCGTGATGCCGAGGTCGCGCACGAAGGTGCGGTCCACCTTGACCTCGGAGATCGGCAGCGTGGTCAGGTAGGCGAGGGACGAATAGCCGGTGCCGAAGTCGTCGATGGAGATCTCGACGCCGACCTCGTTCAGGCGATGCAGCGACGGGATGACGTTCTGCAGATCCTTCATCAGGTTGTTCTCGGTGATCTCGAGCTGGATGGAGCGGTGCGGCACGCCGTAGGCGCTGACGCACTGGTGGATGTGCTCGACGAGATCGGTGCGCTCGAACAGCCGGCTGGGCAGGTTCACGGCGATGGAGTCGCTGAAGCCGAACTGCAGCTGCCAGAGCTTGGCCTGGCGGGCGGCCTCCTTCAGCGCCCACTCGGACAGCGGCACGATGAGGCCGGTCTCCTCGGCCAGCGGGATGAAGTCGGCCGGCGGCACCAGCTCGTTGCCGCGCTGCCAGCGCATCAGCGCCTCGGCGCCGACCATGCGGGCCGCGCGCACGTCGATCTTGGGCTGGTAGTGCAGCACGATCTCGTTGCGCTCCAGCGCCTTGTGCAGCGCGCTCTCCAGCTCCAGCTTCTGCTTGCCGTGGCCGGCCAGCTGCGGCGAGTAGACCGCCGAGGCGTTGCGGCCCTGGCTCTTCACCGCATACATGGCCACGTCGGAATTGCGCAGCAGGTCGGCCATGGTCTGGCCGTCGCGCGGGTAGAGCGCGATGCCGATGCTGGCCGTCACGAAGCATTCCTGGCCGCCGACGAAGATGGGCTCGCGCAGCGCGTCCAGCACGCGCTGGGCCACGCGCTCGGCGTCGCGCTCGTCGGTCACCTCGGGCAGCAGCGCGACGAACTCGTCGCCGCCCAGGCGCCCGACGGCCTCCAGGCCGCGGTGGCTGCGGTTGGACAGGCCTTCCAGCACGCCTTCCATGATCTGGTCGGAATGGCGCACGCAGCCGCGCAGGCGGCGGCCGACCTCGACGAGGAGTTCGTCGCCGGCCGCGTGGCCGAGGGTGTCGTTGATGACCTTGAAGCGGTCCAGGTCGATCAGCAGCAGGCCGACCTCGTGGCCGCCGCGGCGCGCGCTCTCGATGGCGCGCTCGACGCGCCAGATCAGCTGGCGGCGGTTGGGCAGGCTGGTCAGCGCGTCGAAATGGGCCAGCTGGCGGATGCGGTCCTCGGCCTGGCGGCGGTCGGTCACGTCCTGCAGGATGCCGGTGTAGCCGTTGACGCCGCCCTGCTCGTTGAACTCGGGCTCGGCCTCGATGTGCACGACGCGCTGGCGGCCGTCGGGCAGGGTCAGCGGCAGGTCGGTGACGAGGACGGAGGTGTGGGCGATGACGTCGCGCAGCAGGCGCAGGAAGACGTGGCGGTCGTCCAGCGGCACCATGCGCATCACGCCGACGAAGTCGAGCCGGTCCTGCGGGCCGCGGCCGAACACGCGCAGGCCCTCGGCCGAGATCGCGAAGCTGGCCGTCACGCCGCGCCGCCACTCGAAGCTGCCCATGCGGGCCAGGTCCTGGGCGCGCGCCAGCCTGGCCTTGCTGCGCTCCAGCTCCAGCCGCGTGCGCGAGCTGCGCAGCAGATAGCGCAGCCGGCCTTCCAGCAGGCTCCATTGCGGCGACTTGACGAAGAAGTCCGTCGCGCCGGCCTGGTAGGCGCGGTTGATGGAGGCTTCGTCGTCCAGGCCGGTCAGCATCAGCACCGGCAGCGACTCGAAGCCGGGCGTGGCGCGCAGCAGCGAGCAGGTCTCGAAGCCGTCGAGCTCGGGCATCAGCGCGTCCAGCACGACGACGTCGGGCGTGCGCGCGGACAGGTGGGCGAGGGCGTCGCCGCCGCTGTTGGCTTCGGTGACGTCGAAGCCGCGCTCGCGCAGCGCGGCGGCGGTCAGCAGCAGATTGACTTCATCGTCGTCCACCAGCAGCACGCGCGGCGGGTGCGTCAGGTCGTCGAAGGCTTGACCGGATGGCAGCATGAGGCTGGGTTCAGAGCAGCGCGGCCAGCGCCGCGCGTACCTGTTGAATGTCTTGGAGCATAGCGTCGAGTTGCTCGGGCAGGCCCTCCCGGCGGCCGTCGCGCGCCATCGCTTCGATGTCGGCGCAGCGCAGCGACAGCGCCATCGCGCCCAGGCTGGCCGAGGAGGATTTCAGCGTGTGGCTGACGTGGCGGACGGCGGCGAGGTCCAGCTCGCTGCCCGCGCGGGCGCGGACCAGGTCGGGCAGCAGGCGGTCCAGCGAGTTGGAGAAGGCGTTGACGACGCGCTCCAGCAGCTTGTTGCCCCCGGTCGGGTCGAGCTCGCGCAGGCGGCGAACCGCCTCGGGGTCGAGCAGGGCAGGGGGCGGGGATGCGGTCATGTTGGGGCGGTGCACGAGCACCCCGCAAATGTATCGCGGCCACCCTGGGGGGGCCGCGCGACGGAATGCACAGATTCGCCCCCTCCCGGCCCCGGCGCGGCGCGGCGGCCGCCGCGCAGGCGCTGCCTACAATGCCGCGCATGAACAGCCTCAGCGACGACAGCGCGCTCACGCCGCGCCGCCAGGAGCGGCGCCTGCCGATGCGGCTGGTGGTGCTGGGCCTGGGCGGCGCGGCCCTGCTGATGCCGGTGCTGGGCACCTGGGTGGTGCTGGCGCTGATGCGGGTCTGGGGCGGCGAAGTCGGTCTCGTCCATGCGGCCCTGGTGCTGACGGCTTTCTTCACCGGCGTCATGGTGCTCGTGGCGGCGGCGCTGGGCTGGCATGCCGGCGTGCGCCTGACGCGCCAGCGCCTGGCCGAGCCGCTGCGCGACGCGCGCCAGCAGCTGCTGATGCAGGCCCAGCTGCAGCGCGACTGGCAATGGGCCACCGACGCCGAGCACCGCCTGGTGCGCTGGCAGGCGCCGCAGGGCGCGCCGGCGTCGAACTGGGTCGGGGCCGCGCCCGGCGCGCAGAAGCTGTGGGAGCGCTTCGAGGCGGCCGAGCCGGCGGCCCAGCTGCGCCAGCGCCTGGACGCGCGCCAGCCTTTCGCCGAGCTGCAGCTGGGCGCCGCCGCGGGCGATGCGCGCTGGCGCCTGCAGGGCCTGCCCTGCATCGACGCGCAGGGCCATTTCGCCGGCTACCTCGGCACGGCCCGGCCCGACGAACCCGAGGCAGCGCCCGCGCCGCAGGCCGACCCGGCCGCCGAGCACGAATCCTTCAGCTACACCGTCTCCCACGACCTGCGCGCGCCGCTGCGCGTCGTCGAGGGCTTCGCGCGCATCCTCAAGGAAGACTACGGCGCGCGGCTGGACCGCGTCGGCAACGACCACCTCGACCGCGTCATGAGCGCCGCGGCGCGCATGAACAGCATGATCGACGCGCTGCTGTCGCTGAGCCAGCTGTCCACCCGGCCGCTGGCGCGCCAGCCGGTCAACCTGTCCCAGCTCGCCGGCTATGTGCTGGAGGAGCTGAGGCGCTCCGCGCCGCAGCGCGAGCTGGTGCTGGACATCGAGCCCGACCTCGTCGTGCAGGGCGACCCGACGCTGCTGCGCATGTTGCTGGAGAACCTGCTGGGCAATGCCTGGAAGTACAGCGCCAAGGCCGAGCGCAGCGAGATCCGCTTCGGCGGCGCGCAGCAGGACGGGCGGCGCGTCTTCGTCGTGTCGGACAACGGCGCCGGCTTCGACATGCGTTTTGCCGAGCGCCTGTTCGGCGTCTTCCAGCGCCTGCACAGCGCCAGCGACTTCCAGGGCACCGGCGTCGGCCTGGCCCTGGTGCGCCGCATCGTGCGCCGCCACGGCGGCGACATCTGGGCCGAGTCGGCCGTGGGCGAGGGCGCCCGTTTCTACTTCACGCTGGCTTGATGGCCCCTCGCCCAGTCTCGCCGCGCTGAACGCGGGCGATTCTGGTCGGTCCCCCAAGGGGACGGCGATGCTTGCGGCATCGAGCCGCAAGCATCGCCAGACGGGCCGGCTTGGGAGCGGCCCGGCGCTCGGCCCGCGGACAGGCACTACGGCCGCCCGGATTCGTGAGTCAGCGCGTGCCCGGCCGGGACAGCAGCTCGACGGCGTCGACGATGCGCTGCGCCTGCTCGGGCAGGCCCTGGCCATCGGCGGCGGCCAGGCTGGTCAGCCGCGCCAGCGCCTCGCCGCGCGGCAGCGAGTAGCGGTGCATCAGCACGCCGACCGCCAGGGCCGTCGGGTCCAGCAGCGCCGGCGGTCCCGAAGGCGCGGCGGCGGCCGCGGCCGGCGTCGTCGAGCGGGAGAACGCGGCCTCGACGGCGGGCACGATCTGCGAGATGTCCAGCGGCTTGACGAGATAGGCCACGGCGCCGAGCTCCTTGACCTTGGCCACGGTGGCCTCGTCGGCGAAGGCCGACAGGAACATGAAGGGCGTCTGCAGGTATTCGCGCAGATAGGCGGCCACGTCGAAGCCGGTCAGGCCTTCCATGCGGATGTCCAGCAGGGCCAGCTCGGGCCGGTGTTCGCGGGCGAGCAGGATGGCGTCGTCGCCGTTGTCGGCGTCGATGACTTCGAAGCCGGCCTGGGTGAGCCCGTAGCTCAGCGTCGCCAACACCAGGCGGTCGTCGTCGACG
Organism: Pelomonas aquatica; assembly: GCF_026712205.1. Classification (GTDB taxonomy): domain Bacteria; phylum Pseudomonadota; class Gammaproteobacteria; order Burkholderiales; family Burkholderiaceae_C; genus Pelomonas; species Pelomonas aquatica. The sequence goes on along the minus strand of NZ_JAPPUW010000017.1, from coordinate 63,049 downwards.
ACCAGGATCTTGCCCTTGCTCACCGCGCCCCCTCGATCAAGAACTTGGCTTTGTGGCCGGATTGTGAACCACGCTGGGCGGGATCAGCTCCAGCCGGCAGACGACGTCGCCGTGCTGCTGTTCCAGGCTGAGGATGGCGCTGCGCCGCGGCAGCAGCGCGCGCACCAGGCCCAGGCCCGACACGCCGCTCTTCACGTTCTGCAGCAGGAAGCCCTCGGGCAGGCGCCCGGGGTTGGCGATCTCGACCACGACGCCGGCCGTGTCGCAGATCAGCTGGCAGCGCACCTGGGCGCCATTGCCGTGGCGCAGCGCATTGCCCAGCAGCTCGTTCAGGCTGAGCGCGATGGGGATGGCCTCGGCCTCGGGCAGGCACCAGTCGTCCAGCAGCGCGCCGCCCTCGGCCGCGGTGGTGATGACGCGGCCCTGCATGCGCTGCACGGAGCCGACGATGGCGTCGAACACGCGCTTGAGCATCAGCGGCCCCGACGCGCCGACCTGCAGACCGTAGACCTGGGCGATGGCCTGGACCTGGCCGACGGCCTCCTTCAGCACCGGGGCCACCTCGGGGCGGCGCGCGGCGATCTGCTGCAGCAGGCCGGCCACGCCCTGCAGATTGTTCTTGATGCGGTGGTGCACCTCGCGCACCAGCAGCTCGCGCTGCGAGATGGCCGCCTGCAGCCGCGCCTGCTCGGCGGCGCGCTGCTCGGTCACGTCGCTGGCCACCATCAGCAGCAGCTCGGGCGCGTCGTCGTCGCCGACGCCGGCCAGGTGCAGCAGCCGCGCGTCCCAGATGCGCGTGGCCGGGCCGGCGGGCACGCGGTATTCGCGCTGCACGACGGCCTGGGACGCCAGCGCCTCGCGCATGTCGGCCACGGCCTGGGCGCCCTGCTCGGCACCGAACAGCAGGGCCGGCGTGCCGCCCAGCATGGCCGCCTCGGGCCGGCCGGCCAGCGCCGCGGCGGCCTGGTTGAGCTTGACGATGCGCAGGCCCTGGGCCTCGTGCAGCGTGATGGCCAGCGGCGCTCCCTCGATGATGCGGGCCAGCGAGGCCTGGGCCAGCCGGCTCTGGGCCTCGGCCTGGCGGCGGCGGTCGATGTCGAGCAGCGCATAGGTCAGCTGCATCGTGCCGTCCTCGCGCGGCGTCTGCACCGCGTTGCCGATGACCCAGAACTCGCGCCCGTCGCGGCCGCGCAGCCTGCATTCGAAGACCTCGGCGCCGGGCTCGGCGTGGAAGGGGTGGCCGTCGGCGTCCGGCGCGAGCACGCCCATGGGCCGGCCGCGCACGTCCTCCAGCTCGCAGCCGAACATGCGCCGGGCCGAGCGGTTCATCCAGTCGATGCCGTCGGGGCCGACGCTGACGATGCCGACCAGCACCGAGTCCAGCACGGCGCGTTCGCTCTCGGCGCGCAGCAGCAGCGCGCTCTCGGCCTGGGCCTGGGCGGTCACGTCGAGCGTGACGACCGAGGTCGAGCGCCGCCCGCCGGCCAGCAGGCCCGGGGCCACGCGGGTCAGCAGCCAGCGCCGGCCCAGCTCGGGGTGGCGCACGGCATAGCGCACCTCGACGGCATCGCCCTTCTTCAGGGCGCGCTGCAGGCGCTCGAACTCGGGCAGCGAGGCCGGCTCGACGAGGTCGCGGTTGATGCCCTGCAGCGAGCCGACGGCCTGCTTGGCGCCGGCCTTGAAGGGCGAGCCTTTGCGGTGGGCCTTGACCCAGCCGGCCTCGGGCTGGAAGGTGGCCAGGCCGACGGCGGCGGTGTCCATCAGCGCGTCGAGCTGCTGGTGGGCGAGGTCGCGCTCGTGCAGCGTGCTGTGGTCTTCCAGCACGGCCAGCAGCAGCGTGCGGCCGTTGCGGCGCCACAGGCGCAGCCGGGCCTGCAGCCAGCGCTGGCGGCCCTGCGGGTCGACGAACTCGGCCTCGGTGACGAGGGGGGCGTCCTGCGGTCGCTGGGCCGCCAGCGCCGGCAGCAGCGCGGCGCGATTCCAGCCCAGCAGGGCCTGCAGCAGCTCGGGCAGGTCGTTGAGGTGGCGCGGCGAGCCGGCGCACAGCGCGTCGAAGGCGGCGTTGCGGCGCAGCAGCGCGCCGCCGGCCGCATCGGCCAGCAGCAGCGGCAGCGGCGACAGCACCAGCCATTCGGCCAGCGGCGGCTCGCCGGGGTCGGCGGCGCTGAGGCGGGCATGCAGCACCCAGTGGGGGCGCTCGCGCAGCAGGTGCAGCGTGGCGCGCTGGCCGTCGGCGAGCTTGAGCGGCGGGGCGGGCGGCGCCGCTCGGCCGGCGTCGATGGCCGCGGTGGCCTCGCGCAGCCAGGTCTCCAGCCGCAAGCCGGCCGCGTGGCGCAGCAGCCGCCAGCCCTCGGCGGCGTCCTGGCCCAGCCATTCGCGCGCGGCGGGGTTGGCGCGCAGCGCGGACAGATCGGCCCGCAGTGTCAGCACCGGGTCGCCGACGAGGTCGAGCAGCGCAGCAGAGGCGGGCGGGCCGAACATGATGCTCAGCCTGAGGGCAGGCTCATTCCAGCTGGGTGGCCTTGTGCAAGGCCCGCAGCAGGCAGGCGTTGATCTCGCCGGCGCCCAGCATCAGCGTTTCGGCGCACTCGCGGTAGTCGAACACCGACTCGGCCTCGATGGCCCGTAGCAGCGCCAGATAGGGCTGGTAGGGGCCGCTGTCCTCCACCAGGGCCTGGCGCACGCGCTCGGGCACGGGGATGCTCTGCAGCAGCTTCTCGAAGGGCTGCCTGAGCATGTGGTCCAGCAGCGAGAACAGGCCGCAGATGAACATCTCGTCGCGCTGCTCGCGCTCGCTCATGCTTTGCGCGAACTCCTCCATCAGCAGGCCGCGGCGCAGCGCGCCGTACATGATGGGACGCATGCTGTGGTCCTTGCTGGCCGTCGTGAGCAGCAGGGCCAGCCAGCGCTTCATGCGGGCATAGCCGAGCAGCATGATGGCGTGGCGGAAGCTCGACACCTCCACCGGCAGGCCGAAGGCGGCGGAGTTCAGGTAGCGCAGCAGCTTGAAGGCCAGGCTGGGGTCGCGCTTCAGCGACTGCTCCAGGCGCTCGACGTCCTCGCCCTGGTCCAGGCGCGACATCAGCTCCATGATGACCTGCAGGTCGGTGGCGATCTCGGCCTTGCCCGCGCCGGGCGCGGCCTCGTAGGGGCCGTCCATGGGCCAGCCGATGACGGCATTGACGCCGGCGCCGAAGCTGGCGTTGATGGCTTCGGCGCCGCGCACGCCGGCGTGCATCGTGGGCACGCCGGCCGGGGCGGCCTGGCCGGGTTCGAGCACGACCTGCCTGAACACCTTGGCGACGTCGGCCGGCAGCGGCGACTGCGGCAGGCCCTTGAGCACGCCGGTGTGGCCGGCGGCCTTCAGCGCGGCGAGGGCCGGCGCGTGGGCGGCGTCGGCGGCGATGAAGGCGGGCACCTCGATCTGCACGGGCTGGGCCGGCGGCTCGTTGAGCAGCGCGCCGAGCAGGGCCTCGCCCTGGGGGTTGAGCAGCTCGCCGCCCTGGGGCCAGACGGCGGCCAGCGCGGCCAGCAGGTCGGCCTGGTCGACCTTGGCGTCGGCACGCAGCGGGATCAGCGTGAGCCGGGTGCAGGCGATGGCGCGCTGGCGGTCGATGACCGGCGCGTAGCCGAGGGCGACGCCGGGCAGGATGGCGTGATCGAGGGCGGCGGGGATGGTGTCGGACATGGCGCGGCGCGGGGCTGGCGGTGAATGCGGCAGTCTGCCACGCCGCCCCGGACGAGATGGCGGCAAATCGTGACAGCTTCACGGTGAACCCGCGCTTGCGGCGGCGCGGCGGCCGCCGTGGCGCCGGCCTCAGCCGTTGAGGTACTGGAACAGCGACATGCGTTGCACCATGGCGTAGGACTTGAGGGCCGCGTCGTAGCCGGTCTGCTGGTTCTGGAAGTCGGAGATGGCCCGCACCATGTCGACATCCTCGGCGGCGCTCTTCTCCTGGGTGGCGTAGAGCTTCAGGCCGGACAGGCGGCTTTCGCTGCCGTCGAGATTGGTCAACTGCGCGCCGATCTGGCTGCGCGCGCTCTGCATATTGCCCATCACCGCATCCAGGTCGCGCAGCCGGTTGGAGTTGCTCTGGGCGATCTGGTTGCCGCTGCGCAGCGGGGTCCTGAGTTCGGCGATGGCCTTGTCCAGCACGTCGAAGACCTTGAGCGAGTTGGTGGCCGGCGCGATGGAGAAGTTGTCGCCGTTGACCGGCGCGCCGCTGATCGTGACGGCCAGGCCGTCGAAGCCGATGCTGGTGCCCGGCTTGAAGCTGCCCGTGGCGGCGCTGCCGTCGCTGGGCGGGGGGCTGATGGTGTAGGTCTGGGCAGCCGGCGCCGTGCCGGCGATGCTGATGCTGTAGTTCAGCCCGGTGAGCTTGGAGGGATTGGTGACGCCGCCCGGGTCGATCCAGCCCTGCGCCGCGGCACCGGGCGGCGTGCTGGTGGGGTTGGTGCCGGCGTCGGTCACGAAAAAGCCGTTGCCGCTGCGCGCCTGTTCCCAGGCGGCGCGGCCGTCGACGCTCATCTGGAAGCGATCGAGGTTGCCGGTCTGTATCGTCCCGGGCGTGCCGACATAGCTCACGCCGCTGGCCTGGTCCAGGAAGGGCGGGTTGCTGGAGCCCTGGCCCGAGAACAGATAGCCTCCCGACCCGTCGGGCCGGTTGGCGATGGACAGCAGCTGATCGCGGATCCCACGCAGCTTGTCGGCCAGGCCTTTGCGCTCGGCATCGGAATAGCTGGCGTTGCCGGCGGCCACCATGGTTTCGCGCGCCTGCTGCAGAAGACCGTTCGCGTCGCCGAGGGCGGCCTCGCTCAGCGTCATGCTGTTGCGGCTGGCCTCCAGCGCGCGCTGGTTGGCGTCCACCCTGCCCATCTCGACCTGGGCCCGCTCCGAGCGGGCCGCGGCGGTCGGGTCGTCGCTGGCGTGCTGGACGCGCTTGCCCGACGTCAACTGCTGCTGCTGGGTCTGCAAGGTGTTCTGGCGGCGCTGCAGATTGGCGATCGACGTGTCGTAGAGGTTGGCGGTGGAGATTCTCATGGGCTGGCCCTGGGGTTCACTTGGAGGCAATCTGCAGCAGTTCGTTGAACAGGGCCTGGGCGGTCTGCAGCACCTTGGCCGAGGCCTGGTAGGCCTGCTGATACTGGATCAGCCGCGAGGCTTCCTCGTCGAGGTTGACGCCCGCCTGCGACGATCGGCTGGTTTCGGCATTGGACGCGACCTTGGTGGATACGCCCGACAGGTAGTTGGCGCCCTGCACGCGCGCGCCGACGTCGCTGAGGTCGTTGGCATAGGCGTCGTTGAGGGTCGCCCCGGCCGTGATGCTGCCGTCCGGCAGCAGCTTCTTGCCGACGAAGGCGTCGGTCTGGATGTCGAGGAAGGCCTTGGCGTTGCCGTTGTTGGTGCCCGGGTATTTCGTGGCCGCGATGGACAGCGTGTCGCCGGCGCGGGGCACGCCGTTGAGGCGCATTTCGAAGCCGAGGTTGATGGGCGGCGTGGCCCCCGGCTGGTTGCCGATGGGCTGGCCGGACTTCCAGACGCCGGTGAGCGGGGCGCCGACGGCCGGCGTCAGCGTGTAGTTGACGCTGCCGTCCGGGTTGGCCGTGCCGAAGGCGAGCGAGATCGGCAGGTTGGCGGCGCTGAAGCTGCCGTTGACGGCATAGATGCTGTCGACGCTGGCGGTGCCGGTGTTGTTGACCGACGTGACGGCCGTCACCGGCGACGCGGCGGCGATGCCGTTGGGGCTGTCGAGCACGCGGCGCATATTGACCGCGGCGGCTCCGACGGGCTCGATCACATAGCTGTCGCCGGCTGCCGGCGGCGACGGGCTGAAGCTGATCGTGAAGCCGTCGACGGTGGCGCCGGCGGCGACGCTGCGCACCAGGCCGTCGCTGAGTCGGGTGAGCTGGTAGGTGCCGGGCGCGGCGCCGGCGGACAGCTTGTAGGCGCTGGCCTGCAGCTGGCTGGCGTTGACGATGGTGGCCTGCACGCCGTTCGTGAAGCTGCCGTCGGGATTGCGCTGATTGCCCGTCGACGGCAGCACGCGCGGCGCGGCGACGTTGAAGATCGGGGCGCCCTGGCCCGGCGGCGTGGACAGGTCCAGGCCCAGCGCGTTCTGCGCATTGACGCGCGTGCCGAGCGCCGCCGCGAGCTGGCCGACCATATTGCGCGCATCCTGCAGGTCATGGTTCTGGAACTGCAGAAGCGCGCTCAGGCTGCCGCCGGTCAGCACGCTCTCGTCCAGCGGGCGGATGAGGCCGCCTTCGTCGAGGGCCAGCACGGAGCGCTGCGGGTCGTAGCTGTCGGCGGCGATCTTCAGCATCGAGGCCGAACTGCCGAGCACGAGGCGCTGCCCGCCGCCGATGAAGACGCCCACCGTGCCGTCGTCGGCCGGCAGCGTCGTCACGGCGACATGCTCGGAGAGCTGCGAGATCAGCTGATCCCGCTGGTCGAGCAGGTCGTTGGGCGCATGGCCGCTGCCTTTCACCTTGGCGATCTGGTCGTTGACGCTGGCGATCTGCCGGGCCAGCTGGTTCACGATGCCGACGCCGGCCTGCAGGTCGCTGGTGACGCCGGCCTGCAGGTCGGCCAGCTGCGATCCGGCACTGGCGAAGCGGGTGGCCAGTTGCTGGGCCTGGCCGAGCACGACCTGGCGCGCGGAGAGGTCGCTGGGCCGGCTGGCGACGTCCATCATGCTGTTGAGGAACTGGCTGACCGAATAACCGATGCCATCGTTGCCGGTGGGGAAGATCTTCTCCAGCCGCGTCAGCTGTTCGGCCCGCGTCGTGTCGCCCGACGCGGTGGCCTTGGTGCCGATGGCCTCCTTGGTCAGAAAGTCGTTGTGCGCGCGCTGGACCGTCTGCACGTCGACGCCGCGGCCGAAGAAGCCGGCGCCGGTGTACTGGCCCGGCGAGGTCGTCAGCACGACGGACTGGCGCGAGTAGCCGGGCGTGTTCGCGTTGGCGATGTTCTGGCCGACGGTCTGCAATGCCGCCTGATTGGCGAACATCGCGCGGGCGGAGATCGAGAGCAGGCCGGCCATGATTCAGTCGTGCGTCAGGCCATGGCGCGCTGGACGCGCATGGTGGTATTGATGGTCTTGGCGATCTTGTCGGCGTAGCCGGGGTCGGTGGCGTAGCCGGCCAGCTGCAGGCCGCGCGCAAAGCCGGCGGCGTTGCCGTTCTGGGCCTGGGCGACGACCTTGGCATAGCGGTCGTTGCTGCTGATCAGCCGGGCGTAGTCCTTGAAGGCCTCGTCGTAGCTGCCGTAGGCGCGGAACTTGGCGGTCACCTTGTGGGCCTGGCCGTTGATGACCTCGGTGGTCTGCACGTCGACGGTCTTGCCCGTCCAGCCCGGCGTGGCCTTGATGCCGAACAGGTTGTGGCTCTTGCTGCCGTCGGCACCGCTGATCTCGCGCCGGCCCCAGCCGCTCTCGTGGGCCGCCTGCGCGACCATGAAGCTGGCCGGGATGCCGGTGGCCGCCGAGGCCGCGCGGGCGGCGGCATCGTGCTGCTGGATGAAGCCCTGCACATGGCTGGGGATGCCCTTGGTGGCCAGCGCCGGCAGGGCCTGGGCCAGCGTCGTCTGACTGGCCTTCTTGACGCTCTCGGGCGACAGGTCCTGCACGCCCATCTGGCGCTGCAGCTGTCTTTGAATGGCATCCGACAGGCCGCCCGGCAGGCCGGCGAGCTTGCCGGCGAACTGCGTGTCCAGCATCTCGGTGCCGAGCTGGGTCGCGCTGTTGTCCAGCATGCCGCTGGACAGCGTGGATGCGCGCATGCTCTTCATGACCTCCTGCATGAAGAGGGTCTCGAACTGCCTGGCCGCCTCGCGCACGGCGCCCTTCGGGTCGCGCGAGGCCTGGGCCTTGAGCTGGTCGAGGCTCCCCAGGCTCTGGCCGGAGATGGACTGGAAGGACGGCGATGACATCAGATCACCTCGAGCTCGGCATTCAGGGCGCCCGCGCTCTTCATGGCCTGCAGGATGGCGAGCAGATCCTGGGGCGTGGCACCGAGCGAGTTCAGTGCCTTCACGACGTCCGACAGGCGCGCGCCGGCAGGCAGCTGGATGAGGCTGCCGGGCTCCTGGCGGATGGAGATGTCGGCCTTCTCGGTGACGACGGTCTGGCCGTTGGACAGCGCATTGGGCTGGCTGACGACGGGCGTGGAGCTGATCGTCACCGACAGGCTGCCGTGCGCCACCGCGCAGGCCGCCAGCGTGACGGCCTGGTTCATGACGACCGAGCCGGTGCGGGCATTGATGACGACGCGAGCAGCGGGCGTGGCCATGTCGACGTTCAGGTTCTCGACGTCGGCCAGGAAGGCGACGCGCTCGTCCGGCGTGCTGGGGGCGCGCACGCGCACGACGCGGCCGTCCAGCGCCTGGGCCGTGCCGGGGCCCTTGGCCCTGTTGATGGCCTGGGCCACGGCGCGGGCGGTCGCGAAATCGCTGCTGTTGAGGTCGAACTGCAGCGTGTCGCCCTGGGCGATCGGCGTGGGCACGGAGCGCTCCACCAGCGCGCCGCTGGGGATGCGGCCGGCGCTGAGGTGGTTGATCTGCACCTTGGAGCCGCCCGCCGACGCGCCGGCGCCGCCGACGACCAGATTGCCCTGGGCGATGGCGTAGATCTGGCCGTCCGCGCCGCGCAGCGGCGTCGCGATCAGCGTGCCGCCGCGCAGGCTCTTGGCGTTGCCGATGGAGGAGACGTTGATGTCCAGCTCCTGGCCGGGCTGGGCGAAGGGCGGCAGCTGGGCCGTCACCATGACGGCGGCGATGTTGCGCGGCTGCATCGTCACGCCCTGGGGCAGCAGCACGCCGAACTGCTGCAGCATGGCCGTCAGGCTCTGGCCGGTGAAGGGCGCCTGCGTGGTCTGGTCGCCCGTGCCGTCCAGGCCGACGACGAGGCCATAGCCCGTCAACGGGTTGGAGCGCACGCCGGCGACGGCCGCGACTTCCTTCAGGCGGACGGCCTGGGCGATGGGGGCCAGCACGATGGCGAGGCCGAGGAGGAGGGCTTGCAGGAACTTCACTCGGCCGATTCTGCGGATGCTTGAGCCCGCGAAGCCGACGAAAAGGCCGCGGACCACCCGCCATTTCCAGGCCCCGGGGCGGTTGCCCGCGCGGCAAGCTTGCGCTCAGGTTGTTTGCCGGCCGGCATGCGAGGCTGTGCCCCTGTCCCAACCGGGCGGGTCCGGCCCCGATCTTGCTGGAAAACAGGGCTCTGGCCGGCTGGCCGCCCGCGTTTTCCGGGTCATCGAGCGGTTGGCCGCCTTTTTTTCAGGTCGGATGCCCTCCTTATCACCCAGTTCGGGGGAGGGTATGACAGGTTTCTGAATATGTTCGTCGGTAAAGTTTTTATAACCACTCCGACCCGCGCCCCGTCGCACGACCCGCCATGCCACCGCCCTTCGAGCCCTTGACCCTGGTCCATGTCGTCTTTTCGTCCCGGCTCGCCGGGGGTGAGTTGCATTGCGTCGACCTGGCCAATGCGCAGGCCGCCCTCGGCCACCGGGTGCACGTCATCGGCGTCGCCGGCTCGGCCGTCGAGGGCGCGCTGGCCCCGGCGGTGCGCTTCCATGGCCTGAAGCTGCCGCTGCTGCGCGGCTGGCGGGTTGCCGCACTGGCCCGGCGTCTCGGGGCCGACGTCTGCCACGGCCATCTCGGTCCGGCCTGCAAGGCGGTCGCCCATGCGCGCAGCGCGGCCCGTGTCGGCACGCTGCACGTCGGCTACAAGGCCCACCATCACGAGCGGTTGGACGGCCTGGTCTGCGTGAACCGCGCCCAGCGCGAGAGCCTGCCGCGGACGCGTGAGGGCCTGGCCCGGCTGATCTACAACTGGGCGCCCGAACGCGCCGCATCGCCCGCCACCGACCTGCGCGCCGAGCTGGGCCTGGCGCCCGGCCAGCTGCTGGTGGGCAGCGTCGGCCGCCTGCAGCAGGCCAAGGGCATGGACCTGCTGGTGGCCGGCTTCAAGGCCCATGCGCCGGCCGACGCGGTGCTGGCCATCCTCGGCGAGGGCCCGGACCGCGCGCTGCTGGAGCAACTGGCCGCCGGCGACCCGCGCGTGCGCCTGCTGGGCTTCCGCCGCGACGTCGACCAGGCCCTGCAGGCCTTCGACCTGTTCGTGTCCGCCTCGCGCGAGGAGGCCTTCCCGCTGGCCATCCTGGAAGCCATGCGCGCCGGCCGGCCGGTGCTGGCCACGGCCACCCAGGGCCCGGTGGAGATGCTGGCCGGCCAGCCGGCCCGCCTCGTGCCGGTGGGTGATGCCGATGGCCTGGGTCGCGCGCTGGCCGAGGAAGTCGCCCGCCTGCGCCTGCTGCCGCAGGAATTGCGCCGCGTGCGCTACGCGACCGCGGCCTACGACCGCAGCCATGCGGTGGCCAAGACCCTGGCCTTCTACCGCGACGTGATGCTGCACCGCGCCGCCCAGGCCCAGCGCCTCGAGGACGAAGACGAAGCCTTCGCCGGCTGAGTTTGATGCTGAGCAGGCCGCGGACCGACTTCTGGCAGGTCGGCATCGTCCCCGTGCGCATCGAGGATCTCGATGCCTGCAGCCTGGCCGCCGCGCGCGACCGCATCATCTGGCTGCCCGAGGCCGGGCGCTGGCGCTACCTCGCCGACCCCTTCGGCCTGGTGCGCGGCGATGCGCTGCACGTCTTCGTCGAGGCCTATGACTACCGCGTCAAGCGCGCCCATATCGAGCGCCACGAGTTCGCGCTGGCCGACCTGGGCTGGCGCGGCCAGGCGACCGTGCTGGAGCAGCCCTTCCACCTGTCCTACCCCCAGGTCTTCGAGCACGAGGGCGAGACCTGGATGGTGCCGGAGAGCCACCAGGCCGGCGAGATCGTGCTCTACCGCGCCAGCGACGATTCGCTGAACGACTGGGAGCGCGAATGCGCGTTGCTGCGCGGCCTGCCCGGCGCGGATGCGTCGCTCATCGAGCATGACGGGCGCTGGTGGATGTTCTACACGCTGGTCGGCCCGAACGCGCGCGACCAGCGCGAGCTGCATGTCGCGCATTCGCCGGCGCTGGCCGGCCCGTGGACGCCGCTGGCCGACAACCCGGTGCGCGTGAACCGCGATGGCGCGCGCCCGGCCGGCCGGCCCTTCGTCGGCCGCGACGGCCTGCTGACGCTGCCGGTGCAGGACAGCACGACCGGCTATGGCGGCGCGACGCGTCTGCTGCGCTTCCCGGTGCTGACGCCGCAGCGTGTCGTCATCGAGGCCGGCACCGAGCGCCTGACCGGCGACCTCGCCAGCGACACGCACACGGCGGGCCTGCACACGCTGTCGGCCTGCGGCGGCTTCACGCTGATCGACGTGAAGCGCATCGACCGCTCGCGCGTGCGGCAGTGGCTGGACTTCAAGCGCCGCCTGAGGAGGCTGGCGGGCGGCTGAAGGCTGCCGGCACGCGGCGCATACTCGGCCTCCATTCCAGCCCGGGGCCTGCCTGACCGCCATGACCGCCGCCGAAACCCTGACCGAGCGCATCGTCGCCCTTGCGGCCGAACTCGAACCCCAGGTCATCGCCTGGCGCCGCGACCTGCACCAGCATCCCGAGCTCGGCAACCGCGAGTTCCGCACCGCGGCCCTCGTTGCCGAGCATCTGCAGGCCCTGGGCTTCGACGAGGTGCGCACGGGCGTGGCCCACACCGGCGTCGTCGGCCTGCTCAAGGGCGGCAGGCCGGGCGCCGTGGTGGCGCTGCGCGCCGACATGGACGGCCTGCCCGTCACCGAGGAGGTGGACCTGCCCTTCGCGTCCCGGGCGCGCGCGGTCTGGAACGGCGAGGAAGTCGGCGTCATGCATGCCTGCGGCCACGACTGCCACGTCGCCATCCTGATGGGCGTGGCCAGCATCCTGGCCGGGCTGCGCGCCGAGATCCCGGGCAGCGTCAAGTTCATCTTCCAGCCTGCCGAGGAGATGCCGCCCGAGGGCGAGGAGGGCGGCGCGGCGCTGATGATCGCGGAGGGCGCGCTGCAGGCGCCCACGCCCGGCGCCATCTTCGGCCTGCACGTCACGTCGCGCCTGCCGGTCGGCGTCATCGGCTACCGGCCCGGGCCGACCATGGCCAGCAGCGACAAGCTGAAGATCACCGTGCACGGCAGGCAGACCCATGGCGCGGCGCCCTGGCTGGGCGTGGACCCCATCGTCACGTCGGCGCAGATCGTGCTGGGCCTGCAGACCATCGTCAGCCGCAACCTCGACCTGAACCGCGAGCCGGCCGTCGTGACCATCGGCGCGATCAAGGGCGGCGTGCGCGAGAACATCATCCCGGACACGGTCGAGATGCGCGGCACGATCCGCAGCTTCGACGAGGGCATGCGCGACGCCATCCACGAGCGCGTGACCGAACTGGCCGAGGGCATCTCGGGCGCCGCGCGCGCCAGCTGCCGGGTCTGCATCACGAAGAACTACCCCGTCACCGTCAACGACCCGGCGCTGACCGAGCAGATGCTGCCGACGCTGGCCCGCGTGGCCGGCAGCGGGCCGCGGCCCATGGGCCTGGAGCTCGTGCCCAAGGTCACCGGCGCCGAGGACTTCTCCTTCTTCCAGCGCCTGATCCCGGGGCTGTTCTTCTTCGTCGGCGTGACGCCGCCGGACATCGACCCGGCCCAGGCCCATTCCAACCATTCGCCGCGCTTCCTCGTCGACGAGCGCGGGCTGGAGGTCGGCGTGCGGGCGCTGGCCAGTCTGGCGCTGGACTACCTCGCCGCGCTCAGGGGCTGAGCGGCCATCCAGGCGCTGCTGCGCAGCCGCGCGGATTCGCCGCTGTCCTCCATCCGCTGCAGCATGTCGGCCAGGCGCGGCAGCAGCGCGCGATGCCGGCCGTGCAGCAGCGCGAACAGCGGTGCGACATGCAGGGGCGCCGGCAGCCGCGCAAGGCCGGCGAGCTGGGCCGGGTCGATGTCGGGCTCGCCGCTGGCGGCCGTGACGAGCGCGATGTCGACCATGCCGGCGCGCAGCAGGCGCAGCAGCTCCAGGCGGTTGGTCGCCTCCACGCGGTGCGGCAGCCCGGCCAGCAGGCCCTCCAGCAGCACGACGCCGCGCGGATAGCCGATGCGCCAGGGCGCGAGGCCGGCGATCTCGCGCGCGACGCTGGTGCCGCGGCGCACATAGCCGCGCACCTCGACGACGGCCAGCGGCACGGGCACGAGCAGCAGGTCGGGGTGGGCCGCCGCGACGGCGCGAATGCGCAGCGCCTCGCCGTCGAGCTGGCCGAGCTCGGTCATCGGCAGGGAGCGGCGCAGCGGCAGGGGCTCGAAGCGCACCTCCAGGCCGAGGCGCTCGAAGGCACGGCCCAGCAGCGCGCGTGCGCCGGGCGCGAGGCCGCTCTGGTCATTGACGTCGGTGGCGAAGCGCAGCGCCGGGCCGGCGAGCGCGGGGCGCGGCAGGCCTGCCGCCAGCAGCGCCAGCGTCAGCAGTCGCCGTCGATGTCGCGACAGGCCCCGCATCCCGACCTCCAGCCCCCGGCTTCGAAGCCTCCCCGGCTGGGGCCGATATTAGGCCTCAGCTCGGCGCGATGTTCAGGAAAAAGCGCGCCAGCCAGCCGATGGCGTGCGCGTCCGACGTCGCGCCGCGGCCGCGCTGCTCGATGCGCACATTGGCCACCGAGGCCGACGGCACGGCGTTGCCCTGGCCGATCATGCGCGGGTCGACCTGGCCGGAGAAGCGCAGCACGTCGACGTTGCGGTTCACGCCGATCTGCTTCTCGCCGCTGATCATCAGGTGGCCGTTGGGCAGCACCGCCGTGACGACGGCGGTGATGGTGCCGCTGAAGTCGTTGGTGTTCTGGTTGCTGCCCTTGCCCTTGTTGTCGTTGGCCGACGTGGCGCCGGCGCCGGCGCGGCCGAAGGAGTTGGACGAGATGCCGGGCAGGGCCGTCACGCCGGCCGACAGGCTGCCGGTCTTGCTCAGCTCGCTGGTGCTGGTCTGCGTGGCCGAGACCTTCTCGACGATGTGGATGGTCAGCGTGTCGCCCACCAGCCGCGCACGATGGTCCTCGAACAGCGGACGGTAGGCCGCGGCCTGGTAGATGGAGCCGTTGGTGGGCGCCATCGGCGCGACCGGCGGCAGGTCGACGACCGGCGTGTGCGACAGCTCGACCTGGGGCTCGGGGTAGGGCGTGGCGCAGCCGGCGAGCAGGGCGACTGCGGCGAGGATGGCGACGACGGACTTCATGGTGGTGCTCCTCAGATCTGGGCCAGCTTCTGCAGCATCTGGTCGGAGGTTTGCACCGCCTTCGAGTTCAGCTCGTAGGCGCGCTGGGTCTGGATCATCTGCACCAGTTCCTCGACGACGTTGACGTTGGAGGTCTCGACGAAGCCCTGCTGCAGCGCGCCCATGCCGTTGGCGTTGGGCGCGCCGGTGTTGGGCGTGCCGCTGGCGGAGGTCTCGGCGAACAGGTTCTGGCCCTTGGGGTCCAGGCCGGCCGGGTTCACGAAGTTGGCGAGCTGGATCTGGCCCACCGTCTGCGCCGTGGCCTGGCCGGGCAGCGTGATGCTGACGGTGCCGTCGGCGCCGATGGTCAGGCTCTGCGCGTTGGCCGGGATCGTGATGCCGGGCAGCACCGTGTAGCCGTTGCTCGTGACCATCTGGCCGTTGGCATTGAGCTGGAAGCTGCCGTCGCGCGTGTAGGCATTGGTGCCGTCGGGCATCTGGATCTGGAAGAAGCCGTCGCCCTTGACGGCCAGGTCGAGGTTGTTGCTGGTCTGCTGCAGATTGCCCTGGGTGTAGATGCGCGCGGTGGCGACGGGGCGCACGCCCAGGCCCACCTGCAGGCCGGTGGGCAGCGTGGTCTGCTCGGTGCTGTTGGCGCCGGCCTGGCGCAGGTTCTGGTAGATCAGGTCCTCGAAGACGGCGTGCGAGCGCTTGTAGCCGTTGGTGGCGACGTTGGCGAGGTTGTGCGAGATGTTGTCCAGCTGGGTCTGCTGGGCTTCCATGCCCGTCTTGGCGATCCAGAGCGAGCGCATCATGGTCAGGTACTCCCCAAAAGTTTGGCCGATTGCTGGCCTTGGGTCTGGGCAATCTGCAGCAGCTTCATCTGCTGCTCGAACTGGCGGCCCGCGGAGATCATGGCCACCATGGTCTCGACGGGGCTGACGTTGGAGCCCTCGAGGGCGCCGTCCTGCAGCCGGGCGGCCGGGTCGGCGGGCAGGTTGCCCTGGGCGGCGCGGAACAGGCCGTCGTCGCCGCGCGTCAGCGCCGCCTCGGGCGTGACCAGCTTGAGCCGGCCGATATTGGTCGGGCGCTGGTTGGCCGACTTGGCGGTGATGGTGCCGTCGCTGCCGATGTCCAGCGTGCTGTTGGGCGGCACGTTGACGGGGCCGCCGTCGCCCAGCACCGGCATGCCGTTGCGCATGACGAGCAGCCCTTCCGCGTTCACGTCCAGCGAGCCGGCGCGGGTGTAGGCCTCGGTGCCGTCGTTGGCCTGCACGGCCAGCCAGGCCTTGCCCTGCATGGCCACGTCGAGGTTGCGGCCGGTGGCCGTCAGCGGGCCGGGCGCGTCGTTGTAGCCGATGGTGGTCTCGAGCGCATAGGCGCGCGTGGACGCACCGTCGCCGCGCACCGGCACCGCGCGGAAGGCCTGCAGCTCGGCGCGGAAGCCGTTGGTCGTCACGTTGGCGAGGTTGTGCGAAAGCACGTCCTGCCGCTGCATGGCCGCCTTCGCGCCGGCCATCGAGAGGTAGATCATGCGGTCCACGCTTCAGCCCCGCTCGCGATCAGCGCAGGTTGACGATCGTCTGCAGGACCTGATCCTGCGTCTTGATCGTCTGTGCATTGGCCTGGTAGGCGCGCTGCGCCGTGACCATGTTGACGAGCTCGGCCGTCAGGTCGACGTTGCTCTCCTCCAGCGCGCCGGACTGCAGCGAGCCCATGTTGCCGTCGCCCGGCACGCCCACCACGGCGTCGCCCGAGGCTACCGTGCGCACCCAGACGTTGCCGCCCGTGGCCTGCAGGCCCTGCGGGTTGCGGAAGCTGGCCAGCTCGATCTGTCCGGCGGGCTTGCTCTGGCCGTTGGAATAGCGCGCCTGGATGATGCCGTTGTTGGCGACCTGGATGCCGGTGAGCTGGCCGGGGGCGTAGCCGTCCTGGGTCAGGCTGGTCACCGCGAAGCTGCTGCCGTTCTCGGTGGCGCCGGTCATGTTCAGCTGGATGCCGGGGATGGCCAGCGTCGGATAGCCGCGCGCACTCGTGCCGGCCGGCACGCTCATCGCGATGGGGGCGGTGGGTGAAACGGGTGAACCGCCGGTGGCCGGGAACGTGATCTTCGTGTACGGCGTGGTCGGGTTGCCGTTGGCGTCGAGCGGGATCGCCGCCCCCGAGGAGTCGGTGGCGAGGGGGGTGCCGTTGGCCGTTGCGTAGACGTTCCAGACGTCGTTGCCGTTGGCGGCGCTCGCGGCCCGCTGGAAGTAGAAGGTCACGGCGACGTCCTGGCCCTTGGCGTCGTAGACCGTCATCGACGTCGCGTTGTTGTAGGTCGTCGCATCCTTCAGGTTGATGCCGGTGCCCGTGCCACCGCCAGGGGCCGTCGCCTTGACCCGCGAGTCGAGGTTGAATTCCATCTTGACTGCCGTCGTCACGGCCGGCGGGATGCCGCCGGTGGGCAGCAACAGCGGCTGGGCCGTGCCGGGCTGGATGACGCCGGCGCCGTTGGCCGGGTAGCCCAGCAGCTTGAGGCCGTTGTTGTTGACGACGAAGCCGTCCTTGCTGACCTTGAACTGACCGTTGCGGCTGTAGCGCGCCGGGTTCACGCCGTCGCTGACCTGGAAGAAGCCGCCGCCGTTGATGGAGAGGTCCATCGGATTCTCGGTCGTCGTGATGTTGCCCTGCGTGAACTGCTGGGCGACGGACTGCAGCGTGGTACCGATGCCGACCTGGTTGCCGCCCGCGCCGTTCAACGCGGCGGCGTAGACGTCGGCGAACTCGGCCCGCGCATCCTTGAAGCCATAGGTGCCCGAGTTGGCGATGTTGTTGCCGATGACGTCGAGGTTCTTGGACGCGGCGTTGAGCCCGGAGAGGCCTTGCTGGAAGCTCATGGGGGAGTCCTTGCTGTCGTGCGGGGAGGTTTCAGTTGACGGCCGCGACGGCCGTGTAGTCGACGGAGCCCAGGCGGTCGAGGTTGAGCCTCAGCGTGCCGTTCTCGCTGTAGACCGCGTTGACCTTGTCGTAGGCATAGGTCGTCGACGAGACCGGTGCCGTGCCGTTGGTGGCCGTGATGCGGTACCTGACCGCGCTGCCCTCGGCCACCATCGTGCCGGCCTTCCAGCTGAAGGCCTGGCGGCCCGAGCCCTGGGCGCCGAGCTGCTGGGTGTCGATGACGTTGCCGGCCGGCCCGAGGATCTCCAGCTTGACCGCGCTGGCCGCGCCGCCGAGGTCGTAGCTGCCCTCGGCGACGCCGTTGCTCACCTGCAGGCTGTTGCTGGGCACGGCGACCTCGCGGCCCACCAGCGAGACCGACTGCAGGGCCTGCATCCGCCCGAGCTGGGTGCCCAGGCCGGTGATGCTGGTGTTCAGCGTGGACAGGCTCGTCACCTGCTGGATCTGCGCCATCTGGCTCGTCACCTGGGCGTTGTCCATCGGATTCAGCGGATCCTGGTTGTTCATCTGCGCGACGAGCAGCTTCAGGAAGCGGTCCTGGGTGTCGGCGGCGTTCTTCGTCGACGTCGAGCTGGTGCCGGTGCTGCTGCTGCCGTTGAGTGCGGTGACGTCCATGGTGGGCCTTCAGTTCAGCGGTCAGGACTGGCCGAGTTGCAGGGTCTTGAGCAGCAGGCTCTTGGCCGTGCCCATGACTTCGATGTTGTTCTGGTAGGAGCGCGAGGCCGAGATCATGTTGACCATCTCCTCCACCGGGTTCACGTTGGAATAGGTCACATAGCCGTCGGCATCGGCCTGCGGGTGCCTGGGGTCGTGCACGCGGCGGCCGGGCGTCTGGTCCTCGGTGATGTGGGTCACGCGCACGCCGGCGTTGCCGCTGTCGTTGCCCGCGCCCATCAGCGTCGTCTGGAAGACGACCTGGCGCGCCTTGTAGGCCTGGCCGTCCGGGCCGGCCACGGTGTCGGCATTGGCCAGGTTGCTGGCCACCACGTTGAGGCGCTGGCTCTGCGCGCTGACGGCGCTGCCTGAGACGCTGAAGATCTGGAACATCGACATGGCTTACCCCTGGTTCGGCGACTTCATCGCGTCCAGTGCGTTGCGCACCGAGCTGTTGATGAAGCGCAGCGTGGCCTCGTACTTCACCGAGTTGTCGGCGAAGCTGGCGCGCTCGCGGTCCATGTCCACGCCGTTGCTGTCCAGGTTGGTCTGGGCCTGCAGCGCGTAGTCCTTGCCGCTCTCGCCGCGTGCGCCCGCCAGCGGCGCCATGTGGCCGCGCTGCGTGGTGGCCAGCGCGCCCGGCGTGCCGACCTCACCCGTGGCCTCGCGCAGCGCCTGGGCGAAATTGATGTCGCGGGCCCGGTAGCCCGGCGTGTCGGCGTTGGCGATGTTGCTGGCGAGCAGGCGCTGGCGCTCCGCCCGCAGCGTCAGGGCCTGGGTCTGGAAGTTCAGCGTGTCGGTCAGTCGGTTCAGCATGTCGGGCCCCTTGAGTTGCACAGCCGGGGCGGCTCTTGCGCAAATTGTTCTGTCGCGGCCGCCAAAACATGAGCGGGATTAGCGGGTGCAAAGCCGCTCAATTCCAGCCAAGGGCGGCCGGGCGCCGTCCCTAGAGTGGCGGCCATGCTGCGTCGAACCGCCTTCCTGTCGTGCCTGCTGCTGGCCGGCTGGCCCGCCTGCGCGCAGAGCGTGCTCGACCCGGCCCTCGTCGAGCGCGTGCGCCAGCTGACCGAGACGGCCGCCCGCGCCAGCGCGCCGCCCAACACCCGCGTGAGCGTCGAGATCGGCGCGCTGGACGCCCGGCTGCGCCTGGCGCCCTGCCGCCAGGTCCAGCCCTATCTGCCGCCCGGCATGGCCGCCTGGGGCCGGACCCGCATCGGCCTGCGCTGCACCGATGGCGCCGTGCGCTGGAACGTCACGCTGCCCGTGCGCGTGGCCGTCTTCGGCCGCGCCGTCGTCGCCAGCGGCCCGCTGCCGGCCGGCGCGAGCCTGTCTCAAGACCATCTGGCCCTGGCCGATATCGACATCGCGGCCGAACCCGGCGCCGTCTTCGCCGACCCCGCCCAACTGGTGGGGCGCGTGCTGGCCCATCCGCTGGGGGCGGCCGACGCGGTGCGCGCACCGGTGCTCAAGGCCCGCCAGTGGTTTGCGGCCGGCGAGACCGTGCAGGTGCGCGTCGCCGGGGAAGGGTTCGCCGTCGCCTCCGAGGCCCAGGCGCTGGGCGCCGGCATCGAGGGCCAGGACGTCAGGGTGCGGTTCGAGAGCGGCCGCGTCGCCAGCGGCCGGGCGGTGGGCGAGCGCCGCGTGGACCTGTTGCTGTGAAGAATTTGCGACGGATCGCCGGAACTGGCCGGGAAAACCCGCCAATTCCCGCTCAAGAACTTCCGCCGGCGGCCGATACAGGAGGAAACTCCCCTGCAATGCCTGCCGCCGGGGCCCGCCCCGCACCCTGGAGAAGTTCATGAAGATCGGTAACAGCCCCGACGGCATCGCCAGCCCGCCCAAGGCCGAGCGCCGAGCCGAGGCCGCCGCAGCGCCGCCCAGCATTGCCGCGGCGCCGCCCAGCATCGCCGCTGTACGACCCAGCATTGCCGCGGCGCCGCCCAGCGCCCAGGTCGCCATTTCCAGTGCCGCCCAACTGGCCGCCAGCGCCGGCGCCGACGACGGCAGCTTCGACGCCGCCAAGGTCCAGCGCATCTCCCAGGCCATCAGTGAGGGCAAGTTCACGGTCGACGCGGATGCGATTGCCGACAAACTGGTGGCAAATGCGCAAGAATTGCTGAGCGCGCCCGCCAACAAGCATTGATCCCATGACAGCCACCGCCTCGTCCACGCCGCTCGGCCCCGAACTCGAACAGCCACTGCTGGCCGTCGAGGCCGCGCTGAACCAGCTGGGCGACGCGCTGGCCCGCCGTGACGCCGCCGCCATCGAGCAGCATGCGGCCGAACTGCATCAGCACCTGGCCCGCGCCGTGCAGAGCTTCGGCGAAGCCGCCCGCACCGGCAGCGTGCCGGCCGCGCTGCGCAACCGCCTCGTGCGTGCCGGCGGCCTGCTTGCCGCCCAGCGCGAGACGCTGGCCCGCGGCAACGCCTCGCTGGACCGTGCGCTGGACGTGCTGATCCCGAGCGAGCCGACCGGCCTCTACGGTGCCGGCGGCAAGGCCGAGCGCCGCGGCCTTGGCGGCGGCAGCTTCACGGCCTGATACGGGTTTGCAATCAAAGTGATAACAAGGCGCGAAGCCGCAGACAGTGCTTTGGCACGGCAAGGCGAAGCAACGCAGTGAGCGCTTTGATTGCGAAGCCGTATAAGTGGTCTTCTGACCCATGCAGCCACCTTCGGGTGGCTTTTTTGTGGCCGCTCAGCGCGTCGCCGCGCGGCGCACCTTGTCGAGGTAGGCGTGGCCGTCCGGCGGCAGGCTGCTGCGCTGCGACGCCCAGATCATCTCGCCCAGCGCCTCCATCGCGACATGGTGGGCCTCGTGGCGGGAATTGCGCCTCGCGGCCAGCAGGTCGATGGCCTGGCGGATGCCCGAGGGCTGGTCGATCGCGTGCTGCTCCGTGATCGTCAGGTGCATGGACAGGTGCAGGAAGGGGTTGGTGCGGCCTTCCTCGACCGTGTAGACCTTTTCCAGCGCCTGCGCCTCGTCGGCAAGGTCGTCGTGGTATTCCGGGTGCTCGGCGATCCAGTCCGCGGCCAGGGCCTCCATCGGGATCAGCGGGGCGCCCTCGCGCCACTTGCGGTAGGTGGCGCAGAAGAAGCGCCGGACTTCGAGCTGGGAGGGGGCGAACATGGCGCGATTGTCGCCGCCGGGCCGGCCAGGGCCTCGGCCTTCATGGCGCGGGGGCGCCGTCCTGCCTGTCCCAGCCGGCGCGCTGGGCCCGGCGATGGCCCTCCTCGGCGGCGCGCTCGGCGGCGATGAGCTGGTCGAACTGCTGCAGGCCCAGCTTGGCGGCGGCGATCAGCGCGCTCTCGTCGCGCTGCAGCGGCACCATGGTTTCGAGCAGTTCGAGGTTGTGGCGCCTGAAGCGCAGCGCCTGGCGGCGCGCGGCGTGGGGCTCAACGCCGGTCAGCTCCAGCACGCTGCGGGCGCTCAGCAGCGCGGACTCGAAGGTCTCGCGCTCGATGTGGCTGACGCCCAGCTCGCGCAGCTGGTAGTAGTGCTGCACATTGCGCGCGCGGGCCACGATGGCGAGCTGCGGGAAATGCTCGCGCGCCAGCGTGGCGAGCTCCACGCTCTGGCCGATGTCGTCGATGGCGATGACGAGGATGCGCGCGCTCGCCGCGCCGGCGCTCTTGAGCAGGTCCAGCCGCGTCGCGTCGCCGTAGTGGACCGTCCAGCCGAAGCGGCGCAGGCTCTCAATGGCCTCGGCGTCGTGGTCGAGCACGGTGGCATGCAGGCCGCTGGCGCGCAGCAGCCGGCCGATGACCTGGCCGTAGCGGCCGCTGCCGGCGATGAGGATGGGCGCGGGCGGCGGCGGCGCCTCCTCGCGCTTGCGCTGCCGGCCCAGGCGGGCGAGCTTCTGCGACATCAGCCGGTCGCCGCCGGTCAGCAGCAGCGGCGTCAGCGCGAGCGACAGCGCGATGGCCGCGACCAGGGCCGAGTTCTGGGCCGCGTCGATCATGCCCTCGCCCTGCGCGAGCTGGAACACGACGAAGCCGAACTCGCCGCCCTGGGCCAGCAGGATGACGAAGGCCGGGCGCTCGACGAGGGGGATCTTCATGGCCCTGGACATCAGCACCAGCACGAAGATCTTGCAGGCCAGCAGCGCCGCCAGCACGGCCGCGACGAAGCCCGGCCGGGCGGCCACGGCCTTCAGGTCCAGCCCCATGCCGACGGCGATGAAGAACAGGCCCAGCAGCAGGCCCTTGAAGGGCTCCAGGTCGGTCTCCAGCTCGCGGCGGTATTCGCTCTCGGCCAGCAGCACGCCGGCCAGGAAGGCGCCCAGCGCCATGGACAGGCCGACGAGCTGCATCAGCGCCGCCGTGCCCAGCACCAGCAGCAGGGCCGCGGCCGTGAAGATCTCGGGCGTCTTGCTGTGGGCGATCCAGCGCAGCGCGGGGCGCAGCAGCAGCCGTCCGCCGAAGATGATGGTCACGATGGCGCCCACCGCCTTGGCCGCGGCCAGCCAGGTGCGGCCGTCGCCGTCGTCGTGCGCGCCGCTGAGCGCCAGCACCGGCACCAGGGCCAGCACCGGGATGGCCGCGATGTCCTGCAGCAGCGCGACCGACAGGATGCTCTCGCCCGCCGTCGTGCGGCCCAGGTTGCGCTCGGCCATCACCGCGAGCGCGACGGCAGTGGACGACATCGCCAGGCCCAGGCCGACCACCAGCGACAGCCGCCACGGGTGGCCGGTGGCGATGCCCACGGCCGTCAGCACCGCCGCGCAGCCCAGCAGCTGCACGCTGCCCCAGCCGAAGATGGGCCGGCGCATGGCCCACAGCCGCTTGGGCTCCAGTTCCAGGCCGACGAGGAAAAGCATCAGCACGACGCCCAGCTCGGCGACCTCGGGGATGGCCGTGCTCTCGGGCACCAGGCCCAGCACCGCGGGGCCGACAGCCAGGCCCGCGACGAGATAGCCCAGGATGGCGCCCAGCCGCAGATAGCGCGCCAGCGGCACGGCCAGCACGGCGGCGGCCAGCAGGACGAGGGGCAGTTGCAGCCAGTGGGCCTGGCTCATGCTGCGCCTCCGGCCTCGAACTCCGTGAACATCGGCGGCCTCTCGTCCAGCGCCACGGCCTCTTCGTCGCCGACCTCGGGCGCGGCCAGGGACCGGCACCAGTCGGGGTAGTGCTGCAGCCGCTTCACGAACAGCCGGGCGTGCGCGTCGAGCTCGGCCTCGGTTGCGCGATGGGCCGCATGCAGGATCTGCGGCGGCAGACAGTGCATGCCGCAGGTCTTGGCGGACTGCTGGTAGGGCAGCAGGAATTCGCCGATGGCATGGTGGTTGTGGCCGGCTTCGGAATAGGCCTCGCCGCCGCCACCGGTGGAGGCCACCAGCCAGAAGTCCTTGCCGTGCAGGGCCGTGCCGCCGGGGCCGTAGGCCCAGCCCAGGCGCAGCACGTCGTCCAGCCAGAGCTTCTGCAGCGCCGGCATGCTGTACCAGTAGATGGGGTGAAGCATCACCACCAGCCTGGCGGCCTGCAGTGCGCGCTGCTCGGCCTCGACGTGGATGTGGAAGTCCGGGTAGAGGCGGTAGAGGTCGCGCAGCTCGACGCGGGCGGCGGCGGGCGAGGCGCGCAGCGCACGCAGCAGGGTCTGCGTGACCTGGGAGCGCGCCAGGTCGGGGTGGGCGGCGAGGACGAGGATGTCGCGGGGGCTACTTTCGGGCATGGGGGGCTAGGGTAACGTCCCCGCGTTTCAGCTCCACCCTCGTCTGCCCCGATGCGCCTCTTCGACACCCTTGCCGACCTTCAACCCCTGGTGGGCCAATCCTTGGGGCACAGCGACTGGATCACGGTCGACCAGCCCCGCGTCAATGCGTTCGCCGAAGCAACCGAGGACAGGCAGTGGATCCACACCGACCCCGAGCGCGCCCAGGCCGGGCCTTTCGGCGGCCCGATCGCGCATGGCTTCCTGACGCTGTCGCTGATCCCCTATTTCTTCGAAACCGGCTTCTCGGTGCGCGAAACGCGCATGGTCGTCAACTACGGCCTCAACAAGGTGCGCTTCACGGCGCCGGTGCCGGTGGGCAGCCGGCTGCGCGCGGCCTTCAGGCTGCTGGCGCTGGACGAGGTGGCGGGCGGCGCCACGCAGCTGACGGTGGAGGTGTCCATCGAGCGCGAGGGCGCGGACAAGCCGGTGTGCGTGGCCGAGAGCCTGGCTCGGCACTATCGTTGAACCCGGTCCCTGCAGCTCAGGTCGGCGTGTAGGCCAGCCGGACGTAGATCGGCGCGAAGGCCTCGGCCTGCGTGATCTCCAGCAGGCGCTCGCGCGCCAGCTCCAGCATCGCGATGAAGGTGACGACGAGCACGGCCTGGCCGCGCGTCACGTCGAACAGCTGCTCGAACTCGACGAAGCGCCGGCCCTGCAGCCGGCGCAGCACGATGCTCATGTGCTCGCGCACCGACAGCTGCTCGCGGCTGATCCGGTGGTGCTGGTTGAGCTTGGCGCGCTTGAGGATGTCCAGCCAGGCGTCACGCAGGTCGGCAGTGGAGACGTCGGGGAAGCTGGGCGTCAGCGACTGCTCGATGTGGATCTGCGCGCGCAGGAAGTCGCGGCCCAGCAGCGGCAGGCGGTCCAGCCGGGCGGCGGCCAGCTTCATCTGCTCGTACTCCAGCAGGCGCCGCACCAGCTCGGCGCGCGGGTCCTCGACCTCCTTGCCGTCCTCGCTCTTCTTGGGCGGCAGCAGCATGCGTGACTTGATCTCGATGAGCATCGCCGCCATCAGCAGGTATTCGCTGGCCAGTTCGAGGTTGTGCCGGCGGATCTGCTCGACATAGCTCAGGTACTGGCGCGTCACGTCGGCCAGCGGGATGTCGAGGATGTTGAAGTTCTGCTTGCGGATCAGGTAGAGCAGCAGGTCCAGCGGGCCCTGGAAGGCTTCCAGGAAGACCTCCAGCGCATCCGGCGGGATGTAGAGGTCCAGCGGCATCTGGAACAGCGGCTCGCCGTACAGGCGAGCGACGGCGACCGTGTCGACCGTCTCGGGCAGGTCGGACTCGGCCTGGCTGGGCTCGTCGGCCACGGCCGTCGTCACGGCTTACTTGTTGTCCGTCTGGTAGACGTAGGGCTTCTGGGGCACGCGGGCCTGGTCGAAGCCGGCCTGGGCGGCGCGGTCCTGGTCGCGGTCCCACAGCAGCGCACGGCCGGCGCGCTGCTCGGCCTCCAGCGTCGGGCGCTGGGCCTTGAGCTGGTCGATGAATTGGGTGACTTCGGACTTGTAGGGCTTCCAGAACAGCGGCATGGCGGGTCTCGCAGGGGGGGCTCAGGATTTTAGTTCGCCTAAAGAGGGCACGATGCCGGTCTCGCCCAGCTCGTCGGCCAGGCCGGAGCGCTGCAGCAGGCTCAGCGGCTGCAGGTTCACGTTGGCGAGGATGAGGGCGGTGTCGCGCTTGAGCAGCGCGCGGTGCAGCTCGCGCAGCGCCTCCATGCCCGAGGTGTCCATGACGACGAGGCGGTGCATCTCGAGCACGACGGCCCGCGTGCCCGCCGGCAGCTGCTCGGGCAGGGGTTCGAGCTTGCCGACGGCACCGAAGAACAGCGCGCCGTAGAGCTCGTAGGCGGCGACGCCGTCCGGCAAGGGTTGGTCCTCGACGCGCTTGAGCGTAAAAAGCTGGCCCATGCGCCAGACGAAGAAGACGCAGGAGGTCACGAGGCCGACCTCGACGGCCACGGTCAGGTCGGTGACGACCGTCAGCACGAAGGTGCCGATGAGCAGCGTGCGGTAGGTCAGGTTGAAGCGCCGCAGCCGCGCGAACTCGTGCCATTCGGCCATGTTCCAGGCGACGACGAGCAGGATGCCCGCCAGCGCCGCCAGCGGCACGTGCACGGCCAGCGGCGCGGCCACGAGCAGGATGCCGAGCAGCGTCAGCGCGTGCACGATGCCGGCCACCGGGCCGGTCGCGCCGGCGCGGATGTTGGTGACGGTGCGCGCAATCGTGCCGGTGGCGGGCAGGCCGCCGAACAGCGGCGCCGCGAGGTTGGCGAGGCCCTGGGCCATCAGCTCCTGGTTGGGGTCGTGGCGCGGCAGCTCGGGCGTCAGCTTGTCGGCGACGCGGGCGCAGAGCAGGGATTCGATGGCGCCCAGCAGGGCCAGCGTCAGCGTCGGGATGACGAGCTGCTGCATGCCGGACCAGCTCATGTCCGGCCAGGCCGGCGCCGGCAGCGTCTGCGGGATGCCGCCGAAGCGGCTGCCGATGGTCTCCAGCGGCAGCTGCAGCAGGGCCGTCGCCGTGGTGGCGCCGACCAGGGCGATGACGGTGGAGGGCAGCAGGGCCAGCCAGCGGCGGATGCCGGCGAGCGGCTTGTCCTGCACGATGTTCCTGGGCCAGAACAGCACCAGGGCCATGCAGGCGGCGGCCATCGCCGGCGCGACGGGGTTGAGGCTGCCGATGTGCTCTCGCAGCGCGGCGATCTGGCCGAAGAAGTCGGCCGGCATCTTCTCGATGCGCAGGCCGAGGAAGTCTTTCAGCTGTGCGAGCGCGATCAGCACCGCGATCCCGTTGGTGAAGCCGGTGACGATGGCCACCGGGATGTAGCGCACCAGCACGCCCAGGCGCAGCGCGCCCATCGCGAACAGCAGCACGCCCGCGCCCATCGTCGCCAGCAGCAGATTGGCCAGGCCGTGGCGCTGCAGGATGCCATAGACCACGACGATGAAGGCGCCGGCAGGCCCGCCGATCTGCACGCTGGAGCCGCCCAACACCGAGATCAGGAAGCCGGCGACGATGGCCGTGGCCAGGCCCTGCTCGGGGCGCAGGCCGGAGGCGATCGCAAAGGCGAGGGCCAGGGGCAGGGCGACGATGCCGACCGTCAGGCCGGCGCCGATGTCAGCGAGCAGGCGCTCGCGCGAGTAGCCCGCGAGCAGCTCGAGGCTGCGCGGGCGGAAGGGCTGGAGTCGGGGCAGCGGCATGGGACCTCCGAAGGTGCAAAAGCGACGCGGTGGGCGTCGCCTTCGGAGGTCCGCAGTGGTAGCGCTCGGCGATGAAGCGCCGACGCCGAGTCATGCCTCGAAGGCCGAGCAGCGAGCAGGGCGTCGCTCGGCACATGGGGTCAGCGCACCCGCATGCCCGGCTGCGCGCCGGTGTGGGGCTCGAGCACGAAGATGCCGGGGTTGGCCTTTTCGTCGGCATGGCTGGCGGCCAGCACCATGCCCTCGCTGATGCCGAACTTCATCTTGCGCGGCGCGAGGTTGGCGACCAGCACGGTCAGCTTGCCTTCCAGGTCCTCTGGCCTGTAGGCGGCCTTGATGCCGCTGAAGACGTTACGGGTCTTGCCTTCGCCGGCGTCCAGCGTCAGGCGCAGCAGCTTGTCCGAGCCCTCGACATGCTCGGCCTTGACGATCTTGGCGATGCGCAGGTCGACCTTGGCGAAGTCGTCGATCTTGATCTCGGGCGCGATGTCTTCACCGCCCGGGACGAGCTTGGGCGCGGGCGGGGCCTCGAACAGCTGTTCGACCTTGGCGAGGTCCACGCGCTGCATCAGGTGCTGGTAGGCGCCGATCCGGTGGGCGCCGAGGGCGCGGGCGCTGTCGCTCCACCGCAGCGGCTCGACCTTCAGGAAGGCCTCGACCTGGGCGCTGAGTGCCGGCAGCACGGGCTTGAGGTAGATCGTCAGCAGGCGGAAGGCCTCGATGCAGACGCTGCAGACGTCGTGCAGGGCCGCGTCCATGCCTTCCTGCTTGGCCAGCTCCCAGGGCTTGTTCTGGTCGACGAACTCGTTGACCTTGTCGGCCAGGGCCATGATCTCGCGCAGGGCCTTGCCGAACTCGCGGGTCTCGTAGAGCTCGGCGATGGCGGCGCTTTGCGCACGCAGCGCGTCCAGCAGCGTGAGGCCTTCCACGCCGAGGTCGGCGCTGAGCCTGCCGTCGAAACGCTTGGTCAGGAAGCCGGCCGCGCGCGACGCGATGTTGATGAACTTGCCGACCAGGTCGCTGTTGACGCGGGCGACGAAGTCCTCGGGGTTGAAGTCGATGTCCTCGACGCGGTTGTTCAGCTTGGCGGCGATGTAATAGCGCAGCCACTCGGCGTTCAGGCCCAGGCTCAGGTATTTCAGCGGATCCAGGCCGGTGCCGCGGCTCTTGCTCATCTTCTCGCCGCCGTTGACGGTCATGAAGCCGTGCACGAAGACGTGGTTGGGGGTCTTGCGGCCGCTGAAGTGCAGCATGGCCGGCCAGAACAGCGTGTGGAAATAGGTGATGTCCTTGCCGATGAAGTGCACCTGCTCCACGGACTCGTCGGCCATGAAGGCGTCGAAATCCTTGTCGATCTTGCCGAAGTAGTTCTTCAGCGAGGCCAGGTAGCCGATGGGCGCGTCCAGCCAGACGTAGAAGTATTTGCCCGGTGCGTCGGGGATCTCGATGCCGAAGTAGGGCGCATCGCGGCTGATGTCCCAGTCGCTGAGGCGGTTGTTGCCTTCCTCGTCGGGCTCGAACCACTCGCGGATCTTGTTCAGCACCTCGGGCTGCAGGCGGCCGGGCTCCTGGGTCCACTGGGTCAGGAAGTCGACGCAGCGCGGGTCGCTCAAGCGGAAGAAGTAGTGCTCGCTGGTCTTCAGCACCGGCGTCGCGCCGGACAGCACCGAGTAGGGGTTCTTCAGCTCGGTGGGCGCGTAGACCGCGCCGCAGACCTCGCAGGAGTCGCCGTACTGGTCCTTGGCGCCGCACTTGGGACATTCGCCCTTGATGAAGCGGTCCGGCAGGAACATGGACTTGGCCGGGTCGAAGAACTGCTCGATGGTCTTCGTCGAGATCAGCTCGTTATGGCGCAGCGCGAGGTAGACGGCCTTGGACAGCTCGTGGTTCTCGGCGCCGTCGGTGGAGTGCCAGTTGTCGAAGCTGATGTGGAAGCCGTCGAGGTATTGCCTGCGGCCGGCCGCGATGCCGGCGACGAAGTCCTGCGGCGTCTTCCCGGCCTTCTCGGCCGCGATCATGATCGGCGCGCCGTGGGCGTCGTCCGCGCAGACGAAGTGCACCTGCGAACCCGCCATGCGCTGGTAGCGAACCCAGATGTCGGCCTGGGTGTACTCCATGATGTGGCCGATGTGGAAACCGGCGTTCGCATAGGGCAGGGCGGTGGTGACGAAGAGCTGGCGGGTCATGGAGACGGCGGAACGGGGGAAACGGCGGATTTTAGGTTTGCGGCTCGGCCGGGTTGGTCTCGCCGGTCGTCGGCGCGGTATCGGCCTCGGCCTCGGTGCCGTCCGGCGCGGACTCGTCGGCCGGCTTGCCGCTCAGCTTGCGCTGGCGTTTTTCCTCGGCCTTGCGTTTCTTGGCCAGCTCGCGCTGGCGTTTCTCGTAGCTGTAGTTCGGCGTGGCCAAGGGCTTTTCTCCTGGGGCGCCCGCAAGGCCGCGGGCAGCGCCCAATGTAACCCGCCCATCCCGGCGGCATGCGGCCGCACTTGGCGGCGAAAGCTATAGAACGCATCAAGGAAGCGGGCTAAGTCACTGATCCGTAATGCTTCGGCAAGCTATCCACCGAGTCTGTGGAAAACTTTGTGGAGAACCCCCCTCCATCGCGGCCAAGCCCTTGTGCGATGCGGCTCCGCTTAGGTTGCTGAATTTTTGGGCAGTGGTGAGCGGGCTATATGAATCAACCACTTAGCGCGATGGCCGGGGATGTGCAAGCGGTGTCAGGGCTCAGGGTTCAAAACGCTTGACGCCTGCCAGATATGGGGATAAGTCAAGCCACGACGTGCGGATGTCACGCGTCTGGACGACAGCGCGACATGGTTTGTCCCCGTCAACTGTGGACAAGTCTGTGGGCCGGCTGACGACAGCGGCGCTAAGTGCCTGATCGGCCATTGGCGGCGCTGGCCTGCCCGTTTTTTGGGCGGCCTGCCCGGCGCTTTCGGGGCAGTCCCCGAGAAGTCGATCCGGGGCCGGCGGCTAAACTCGCGGCCTTTTGAACGGGCGGCGGCGGGGCAATGGCGGAGACGACGAGGGACAGCGGCGGGCGCAACAAGGGCGCAGCGCGCGCCGGCGCTTTCGAACTGAAGTCGCGCCGCTTCAGCCTGCTGGGCCTGGTGCTGCACAGCGCCGACATGGCGGAACTCGCGGCCGACTGGGCCGAGCGGGCCGGCCAGGGCGGCTTCGGGCATGAGCCCGTCGTCATCGACCTGAGCGGCGTGCAGCGCGCGCCGGCCGCGCCCGCCGAGGGCCAGGCCGCGCTGGCGCTGGACGGCCCGGCGCCGGTCGACCTCAGGGCCATCGTCGAACTGCTGCGCGCCAGCCAGCTGCAGCCCGTGGCCGTGGCGGGCGCGACGGCCGAGGAACTGGCCCTGGCCCATGAACTCGGGCTGGCCGACGCGGCCGACGAGCCGGCCACCGAACGCGCCGTGCAGGCGGCGCCTGCCGAGACCGTGCGCGAGGTGGTGCGCGAGATCACCGTCGAGAAGATCATCGAGAAACCGGCCGCGCCGGCGCCGACGCTGGTCATCGACAAGCCGCTGCGCTCGGGCCAGCAGGTCTATGCCAAGGGCGGCGACCTCGTCGTGCTGGCCGTCGTCAGCCACGGCGCCGAGGTCATCGCCGACGGCAGCATCCACGTCTATGCGCCGCTGCGCGGCAAGGCGATTGCCGGCGCGCGCGGCGACACCTCGGCGCGCATCTACACCCAGAGCCTGGAAGCCGAACTGCTGGCCATCGCGGGCATCTACCGCACCGCCGAGAACCCGCTGCCCGCCGACGTGGCGGGCAAGCCGGCCCAGGTCCATCTCCAGGGCGAGAAGCTGCTGCTGCAGCCCCTCACCTGAACGCCATTCACAGCAAGGAAACACCCAGATGACCAAGATCGTCGTCGTCACCTCCGGCAAGGGCGGGGTCGGCAAGACCACCACCAGCGCGAGCTTCGCCACCGGCCTCGCGATGCGCGGCCACAAGACCTGCGTCATCGACTTCGACGTGGGCCTGCGCAACCTCGACCTCATCATGGGCGTCGAGCGCCGCGTCGTGTACGACCTCATCAACGTCATCAACGACGAGATCAAGCTGACCCAGGCCCTCATCAAGGACAAGCAGCTCGACAAGCTCTTCATCCTGGCCGCCTCGCAGACGCGCGACAAGGACGCGCTGAAGCAGGAAGGCGTCGAGCGCGTGCTGGGCGAGCTCAAGGCGATGGAGTTCGACTACATCGTCTGCGACTCGCCGGCCGGCATCGAGACCGGCGCGCTGATGGCCATGCATTACGCCGACGAGGCCCTGGTCGTGACCAACCCCGAGGTCTCGTCGGTGCGCGACAGCGACCGCATCCTCGGCATGCTGAGCAGCAAGACCCGGCGCGCCATCGAGGGCAAGGAGCCCGTGAAGGAGCATCTGCTCATCACGCGCTACAACCCCAACCGCGTCGAGGGCGGCCAGATGCTGAGCCTGGACGACATCCACGAGATCCTGCGCACGCCGCTGATCGGCGTCATCCCCGAGAGCGAGAGCGTGCTGCAGGCCTCCAACCAGGGCACGCCGGCCATCCACCTGCAGGGCACCGATGTGGCCGAGGCCTACAAGGACGTCGTCGCGCGCTTCCTCGGCGAAGACAAGCCGATGCGCTTCACCGAGGCCGTGAAGCCGGGCTGGTTCAAGCGCGTCTTCGGGGCGAAGTAAGGAGGCCGAACGATGGGATTCCTGAACTTCTTCCTCGGCGAAAAGAAGAGCTCGGCCAGCGTCGCCAAGGAGCGGCTGCAGCTCATCCTCGCGCACGAGCGCAACGGCCGCAGCGCCAGCCCCGACTACCTGCCGCAGCTGCAGCGCGAACTGGTGGCCGTCATCAGCAAATACGTGTCGATCAACCCCGACGACATCAAGGTCCACATGGAGCGCCAGGGCGATCTGGAGGTGCTCGAAGTCAAGATCGAACTGCCGGAGCCTGGCGGTCGCTAAACCCTGGCGGCGCGGGCCTGCTCGCGCCGCATGAACAGGTAGAGACCCTCGACCTTGGCGCGCGCCCACGGCGTCTTGCGCAGGAACTTCAGGCTCGACGACACGCTGGGGTCGATGCGAAAGCACTTGATCTCGATGCGCTGGCCGAGTTCTGTCCAACCGAAATGTTCGACCAGCGCGTTCACGATGGTCTCCAGCGTCATGCCGTGCAGCGGGTCTTTGGGCGTCGTGTTCATTCGTGCGTGAACTGGTCCGAGTTCCTGCCCTTGAACTGGGCGTAGTAGCGCTTGATGGCCGCCATGTCGGCGTCGACGTCGCCCGTCGGCGTGAACAGCGGCCCCAGGCCGACCAGCTTGCGCGGGTAGTCCATGTAGGCCATGACGATGGGCAGCTTGGCCGTGACGGCGATCCAGTAGAAGCCCGTCTTCCAGTAGATCGTCCGGCTGCGCGTGCCCTCGGGCGGCACGATGAGCTGCACCGGCCCGTCGGCCGCCTGCAGCGCCTCGGCCGATGCGGCGACGAGGTTGCTGGACTTGCTGCGGTCCACCGGAATGCCGCCGAGGAAGCGCATCAGCGCGCCGAACGGGAAGCTGAAGATGGACGCCTTGCCCATCCAATAGGGCGTCAGGCGCAGCGCGAACGCGGCGAAGAGGGTGTAGGGCAGGTCCCAGTTGCTGGTGTGCGGGGCAGCGATGAAGACGCTCTTGCGCGCCTCGGGCGGCAGCCGGCCCTGCACGGTCCAGCCGGCCAGCCTGAGCCAGGCGAGCGAGACACCGCGCAGCAGCGTGCTGACCCCGGGTGTCGTGAAGATGGTGCGATGCATGGCCGCGATTGTCTCGTCGCGCCGGCCTGCCTCAATCTGAGGCAGCGCAAGAAAAGCCTTGTTGAGCCAAGCACTTGGCGCTTCCGCCCGCAGGCTGTTCACGGGTTTGTCCACAGCGGCTGTGGATGGCTCACAGCCATTGCAGCGTCAGGTCGCTGCGCGGCTCGGCCACGCAGGGCAGGATGAAGCCTTCGGCCTTTTCCTCGACCGACAGGCCCGGCCATTCGATGCGGTGCTCCACGCGGCCTTCGACCAGGCGCGCGATGCAGGTGCGGCAGGTTCCGTTGCGGCAGGACCAGGGCAGCGCGATGCCCGCCGCCAGGCCGGCCAGCATCAGCGGCTGGTCGGCCGCGCAGTCGAAGCTCTCGCCGCCGGGCCGCAGGGTCACGCGGAATGAATCTGTCTCGGACATGACCGACATCATGCCGCCGCGCCGTTAGCATGCGCGCGCCGATCCGCAAGATCGGCAGCGTTCTCAGGGCGGGGTGGAAGTCCCCACCGGCGGTATGTGCGCAAGCACGAGCCCGCGAGCGCCTTGGCCACTGCGCTGGCCAGGGGTCAGCAGACCTGGTGCGAAGCCAGGGCCGACGGTCACAGTCCGGATGAAAGAGATCGCGTCGCAGCGGTGCTTGCCTTCACGAGGCCAGGCACCGCTGCTGCGTGCGCTTGCCCTGATTCTGGCAAAACCGTCTTTCAAGAGGACACCATGAATCAGACCCTCACCACTCCCGCTCAACCGCCCCGCGTGGCCATCGTGGCCGCCAGCTGGCACAAGGACATCGTCGGCGTCGCCGTCTCGGCCATCCGCCATGAGTTCGACCGATGTCGGATTCCGGCGGAACAGGTCACCGTCATCGACGTGCCCGGCGCCTTCGAGATCCCGCTGCATGCCAGACGCCTCGCGCGCACGGGGCGCTTCGATGCCGTCATCGCCTGCGGCCTCGTCGTGGACGGCGGCATCTACCGTCACGACTTCGTCGGACAGGCCGTCATCAGCGCGCTGATGCAGGTGCAGCTGGAGACCGACGTGCCGGTGTTCTCCGCGGTGCTGACGCCGCACCACTTCCACGAGCACGGCGAGCACAAGCGCTTCTTCGCCGAGCACTTCTCGACCAAGGGCGTGGAGGTGGCGCGCGCCTGCCTCGCGACAATAGCGAGCCTGGACAGCCTGGATGCGCTGACCGCCTGACCTCGCTCCCGGCGCGGCTCCACCATGGCGCCGCGTCCTTCTTTCATCCCATTCGCATGCTTGCCGCCCGCTACCTCGCCGGCTATCCCCCCGAACTCATCCAGCAGGCCGAGCAGCTGCGCCTGGACGGCCGCCTGGCCGAGCACCTCGCGCGCCGCCTGCCCGAGTGCCACGAGGTGCGCAGCGACGGCGCGCTGTTCGACTATGTGCAGGCGCTGAAGACCCGCCATCTGCGCAACGCCGGCCCGCTGAACTTCGTCGGGTTTGATGCCAAGCTGCGTGTGCTGCAGCAGGCCCTGGGCACGCACACGCGCCGCACGCAGGTGCAGGGCGCAAAGCTGAAGATGCGCCGCGAGATCCGTGTCGCAACGCTGTTCAGGGAGGCACCCGCCGCGCTGCTGCGCATGATCGTCGTGCACGAGCTGGCCCATCTGCGCGAGCTGGACCACAACAAGGCCTTCTACCAGCTCTGCCAGCACATGGAGCCGGACTACTTCCAGCTCGAATTCGACCTGCGGCTGTATCTGATGAACATGGAGAACCCGCAGTGATCCTGTTGGCGCCCATGGAAGGGCTGCTGGATCACATCCTGCGCGACGTGCTGACCCGCGTCGGCGGCGTGGACCGTTGCGTCAGCGAGTTCATCCGCGTGACCGACCAGCTGCTGCCCAGCCGCGTGTTCACGCGCATCGTGCCGGAGCTGAAGACCGGCGGGCGCACGGCGGCCGGCGTGCCGGTGCATCCGCAGCTGCTGGGCTCCGATGTGCAATGCCTGGCCGAGAACGCCGCGCGCCTGGCCGAGCTGAGGCCCGAGGGCATCGACCTGAACTTCGGCTGCCCGGCCAAGTGCGTGAACCGCCACCGCGGCGGCGCCGTGCTGCTGGACGAGCCCGAGCTGATCCACGCCATCGTCGCCGCCGTGCGCCGCGCGGTGCCGGCCGACGTGATGGTGTCGGCCAAGATGCGCCTGGGCTATATGGACACGAGCAAGACGCTGGACGTGGCCCGCGCCATCCATGCGGCCGGCGGCAGCGAGATCGTCGTGCACGCCCGCACCAAGGCCGATGGCTACAAGCCGCCGGCCTATTGGGAGCGCATCGCCGCCGTGCGCGAGGCCGTGCCCATCACCGTCGTCGCCAACGGCGAGATCTGGACCGTCGAGCATGCCGGGCTGGCGCGCGAGCGCAGCGGCTGCGAGCACCTGATGCTGGGCCGCGGCATGGTGGCCGACCCCGGCCTCGCGCTGCGCGTGGCCGGCGCACGCGCCACGCCCGTGCCCTGGCGCGAGCTGCTGCCGCTGATGCAGATCTTTTTCGACCAGGTGCGCGCCACCGTCGCGCCGCGGCACCAGGGCGGGCGGCTCAAGCAGTGGCTGCACTACCTGAAGCGGGCCTACCCCGAGGCCGAAGCGGCCCATGCGGCGCTGCGCACCGTCAATGTCGCGGACGAACTGGCGCGGCGGCTGTTCGCCGAGTGAAGAGCGCCGCCGCGCGCGGGTCAGAACGATTCCCAGGTGAGCTCGTCGGCCGCGGCGCGCTTTGCCGGGCGGCGTACTGCCGGCAGCGGTGCGGGCGGCGCCACGGCGGCCTTCACCGCTGCCGGCGCGGCCACCGGCCTGGGCTTGGCGGCGCCGGCGGATTCGAGGCGGAAGGCCGCCACGGCCTCGGCCAGGGCCTGGGCCTGCTGGGCCAGGCTGCTGGCCGCCGCGGCGCTTTCCTCGACGAGGGCCGCGTTCTGCTGGGTGACCTGGTCCATCTGCGTGACGGCGGTGTTGACCTGCATGATGCCGTTGCTCTGCTCGTCGGCGGTGCCGGCGATCTCGCGGATCAGGTCGTTGACCTTGCCCACCTGCGCGACGATGTCCTGCATCGCCTGGCCGGCCTCGGCGACCTGGCGGCTGCCGGCCTCCACCTTGTCGGCGCTGTTGCCGATCAGGGCCTTGATCTCCTTGGCCGCCTCGGCGCTGCGCTGGGCCAGCACTCGCACCTCGCTGGCCACGACGGCGAAGCCGCGGCCCTGCTCGCCCGCGCGGGCCGCCTCCACGGCCGCGTTCAGCGCCAGGATATTGGTCTGGAAGGCGATGCCGTCGATGGTGCCGATGATCTCGACGATCCTGCGGCTGCTCGCGCTGATCTCGTCCATCGTGCCGACGACCTGGCTGACGACCGCGCCGCCGTGGCCGGCGGCCATGCTGGCGTTGGCCGCCAGGCCGCTGGCCGCGCGGGCCGCGTCGGCGTTCTGGCGCACGGTGGCCGTGAGCTGCTCCATCGAGCTGGCGGTCTCCTGCAGGCTGGAGGCCTGCTGCTCGGTGCGGCTGGACAGGTCCTGGTTGCCGGCCGCGATCTGGCCGGAGGCCGTGGAGACGGAGTCGACGCCGGCGCGCACGTCGCCGACGACGCGGCGCAGCGCGCCGACCGTGTCCGCCAGCGCGCGCTGCAGCTCGCCCAGCTCGTCGCCGCGGTCCGTCGCGACCTTGACGGTGAGGTCACCGCCGGCCACGGTCCTGAGGGCGGCCACGACCCGGGCAACCGGCCGCGTGACGGAGCGGGTCACGATGACGCCGGCCGCGACGGCCAGGGCCAGGCCCAGCAACGCGCCGCCGATCAGCAGCCTGGTGACCTTGTCGACGGTGGCGATGGTGGATTCGCCCGATTCGTGCATCAGGCGCTCCTGGAAGGCGACCAATTCGTTCAGGCCCTTCTGGTAGCTCTGCTGGCGCGGGCGCAGCTTCTCCAGCAGCAGGCTCTTGGCGGCGGCCGTGTCGCCGGCCTGCACCAGCCGCACGAGGTCGTCCAGTTCCGCGACGAAGCCGGTCCGCTCCTGCATCACCTTCTCGAACAGCAAGCGGGCTTCGGGCTTGTTCAGCCGGCTTCGCAGATCCTCGTAGGTTTTTGCGAGATGCTCGCGCGAGGTCCGGATTCTTACGATCCCCTGCTCGCGCTCGGCGCTCGAGTCCATGATGACGAGGTTGCGCGCGAGGCGGGCCTGCAGGTTCACGCCGTCGGTGATGTCGGCGAGGATCCTGACCTTCGCATAGCGGTCGTGCAGCACGGCGTCCATGTCGGCCCGCACGTTGGCCAGGCCCAGCCACCCGGCCGCGGCCAGCAGGATCATCAGCAGCGCCACGAGGGCGAAGGCGACACCCAGTCGGGTGCCGATGCGCAGGTTCTTCATTGCGATCACGGGAATCTCCTGGTGAGGGGTTGGCGTTCAGAGGTCGCGCAGCAGCGCGGGGATGTCGAGCAGCAGCAGCAGGCGCGGGCCTTGCGCGCCCTCGAGCGTGGCAAGGCCCCGGATGCAGTCGGCGGCAGGGCCGGGGCGGGGCCGCACCTGCCCGGGCTGCAGCGCCAGCACGTCGGACACCGAGTCGACGACCAGGCCCACGGTGCGGCGTGCGACGTTGACGACGACGGTGACCGTGTTCGCGCCGTATTCGGCCGGCAGGCCCATGCTGCGGCGCAGGTCCACGATGGGCACGATGACGCCGCGCAGGTCCGTGACGCCCAGCAGGTGGCCGGCGGCATTGGCAAGGCGGGTCGGCGCCTCGTAGCGGCGGATCTCCTGCACGGCGAGGATGTCGATGCCGTACTCCTCGGCGCCCAGGCGCGAGGCCAGCACCTCGGGCGCCGCAGCCGTCGCGACGGCCTTGTTCTCGATGATGGAAATTGCGGTCATGGTCAGCCTGTTGGGTTCGCAAAATGATAATTTTGATAAATTCATTTTGGCAATTTGCCGGCCGATGCGCATGACCTCCGTGCGTGCAGAATTCCTCGAAAATGTCGATGGATTGGGCGATTGGCGCAGGTCTGACCTCGGCGCGTCCGGGTCGGTGCGGCAGCCAGTGCCGATCGATCGGCTAATAATTGATAAAAATGTCAGAGTTGGCCTTGGCCCGGCGCGAGGCCGTCGACGCTGGAGACCGCGAACGGGTCCCGAAAGCACAGCGGCCGGGGCGGGCTCCCGCCCGCACCCGGCCGCGCCGCCGAGCGAAGACGCTCAGCCCGGCTGCTTGGTGATGCGCAGATAGGGCTTGGGCGCCCGCCAGCCCGCGGGGAAGAGGGCCTTGGCGTCTTCGTCCGACACCGAGCCGGCGATGATGACGTCCTCGCCCGGCTTCCAGTTCACCGGCGTGGCGACCTTGTGCTTGGCGGTCAGCTGCAGGCTGTCCAGCACGCGCAGGATCTCGTCGAAGTTGCGGCCCGTCGTCATCGGGTAGGTCAGCATCAGCTTGATGCGCTTGTCCGGGCCGACGATGAAGACCGAGCGCACGGTGGCGTTGGTCGCGGCCGTGCGGCCCTCGGACGTGCCTTCGATGTCGGCCGGCAGCATGTTGTAGAGCTTGGCCACGTGCAGGTCGTGGTCGCCGATCATGGGGTATTTGGGCAGGTGGCCCTGGGTCTCCTCGATGTCGGCGGCCCAGCGGTGGTGGTTGTCCACCGGGTCCACCGACAGGCCGATCAGCTTGGCGTTGCGCTTGGTGAACTCGGGCTCGATCTTGGCCATATAGCCCAGCTCGGTCGTGCACACCGGCGTGAAGTCCTTGGGGTGGGAGAACAGGATGGCCCACTTGTCGCCGATCCAGTCATGGAAGCCGATCTGGCCTTGCGTGGTCTGGGCGGTGAAGTCGGGGGCGATGTCGTTGATGCGCAGGGACATGGCGAGCTCCGTGAGTGCGTGGGAGCTGAATGATAGGAACGAAGCAAGGGCCTGTTGCGCATGAGCTTGTTCGCAGAACTTCTATTGCTGCAGCGCGGCCACCGGGCGTAGGCTCGTTGACCGCCATGTCCGAAGTCCGCGCCCTCGACCTCAGCCGCATCGACGACGAGACCCGTCCCTGCGTTCTCGAATGGCTGCGCGACCGCAGCGCCTTCCACAGCTGGTTCTCGTCGCTGGTGACGGGCAGCTTCGTCGTCATCACCGTGTTCGGCAGCAAGCCCGGCTTTTCGACGCCCGACGGCGTCGTGCTGGCCATCGCCGTGGCCTTGCTGCTGCTCAGCCTGCTGGCCAATCTGGTCGCCGTCTGGTCCATCCCGAGCTGGAAGTTCCGCGTCGCCACCGGCGCCTTGAAAAGCGGCACGACGATGCGCCGCGAGCTGGCCATCACGGCCTGGTTCGGCGTCGTCTGCTTCGTCGGCGGGCTGACGCTGGGCTTCATCGGCGGCACACCGGGCTGAGAGGCCTCGAGCAGGCGCCGGGCGTCCGCGCGGCGCGCTTAGCATGCGCGCATGAAACTGCCTGTTCCTCTCCTCCTCGCCGCTGCGCTGTTGGCTGGCGGCGCGCATGCCGAACCCGCGCTGACGCTCGAGTGCATCACCGCCGACCCGCCGCTGGCCGGCCGCCTGCCGCGCCAGGCCGAGGTCTCGCCCGGCGGCCAATGGGTCAGCTTCCTGCGGCCCTCGCAGGCCGACAGCGAGGTGCTGGAGCTGTGGGCCCAACCCGCCGCCGGCGGCGAGCCGCGCAAGCTGGTGGCCGCGGCCGACCTGCTCGGCGGCGCCGCGCAGAAGCTCAGCGAAGCCGAGAAGATGGCCCTGGAGCGCCAGCGCATCAACCAGCGCGGCATCACCGGCTACCAGTGGTGCGGCCAGGACGACCAGGCACTGCTCTTCCCGCTGTCGGGCGACCTCTACCTGGTGCACCTGGGCGCCCATGGCCCGGAGCCCCAGCGCCTGACGCATTCGCCCGACGCGCCCAAGCAGGACCCGCGCTGCACGCCCGATGGCCGGAACCTGGCCTATGTGCAGGGCGGCAACCTCTTCGTGCTGCCGCTGGCCGCGGGCGCCCAGCCGCGCCGGCTGACGAGCGACGGCAGCGCCACCGTGGGCTGGGGCCTGGCCGAGTTCATCGCCGCCGAGGAGCTGTCGCGCCAGCGCGGCTACTGGTGGAGCAAGGACGGCAAGTCGCTGCTGGCCCTGCGCGTGGACGAGTCCGGCGTCGCCGTCAAGACCCGCGCCCAGATCTTTGCCGACCGTACGGCGATGACGCAGCAGCGCTACCCGGCGGCGGGCGAGGCCAATGCCAGGGTCGCGGCCTTCGTCATCGACGCCGCGACCGGCCAGCGCCGCGAGCTGCCGCTGCCCGCGGCGGCCGAATACATCCCGCGCGCCGGCTGGTTCGCCGACGGCACGCCCTGGCTGCAGTGGTTCACGCGCGACCAGACGCGGCTGACGCTGGCCGAGTTCAAGCCCGGCGCCGCGCCGCACGACATCACCGTCGAGACCGACCCGGCCTGGGTCGAGGTGCAGGACGACCTCATCGAGACGCCGCGTGGCCTGCTCTGGTCCAGCGAGGCCTCGGGCCGGCGCCAGCTGCTGCTGGTCGACCGCGCCAGCGGCCGGCGCACGCCGCTGACCCAGCAGGCCGAGCCCGTGGCCCATGCCATCTGCGCCAACGCCGAGCAGCTCGTCTTCGCGGCGGCCGGCGACGTTGGCAAGGCGCAGGAGCTCTACGCCCAGCCGCTGGCCGGCGGCCAGGCCCGCTTGCTGCCGGGCGCGGCCAGCCGCCAGTGGCGCGACGCCAAGGCCGACAGCGCCTGCACGCGGCTGCTCGTCACGCGCTCGGCCTGGAGCGAGCCGCCGCGGCTGGAACTGCGCAGCCTCGGCCAGGACACGGCCATCGCGCTGGCCGGCGACCCGCCCTCGCCCGACCTCAAGGCCTATGCCAACACGCCGCTGGCGCTGGCGCTGACCGCGGCCGACGGCCGCACGCCGCTGAACGCCTTCTTCTTCGCCGCCCAGGACCGCCGCGAAGGCAGGCACCCGGTCATCGTGATGGCCTATGGCGGCCCCGGCTCGGCCACCGTGAACTGGGCCTGGGGCCGCGACATGCCGCTGATCGCCTACTGGCAGCAGCGCGGCTACGGCGTGCTGATGCTGGACACGCGCGGCATGCAGCACCGCGACCGCGAGTTCACGCGCGCCCACCACCATGCCTTCGGCAGCAACGAGGTGGCCGACCTGTTCGCCGCCGTGCGCGAGCTGCCCGGCCGCGTGCCGGGCGTGGACCCGGCGCGCATCGGCTTCTTCGGCTGGAGCTATGGCGGCTTCCTGGCCGCGAGAGCGGTGCTGGATGCGGACACGCCCTTCGCCGCCGCGGTGGCCGTGGCGCCGGTGACGGACTGGACGCTCTACGACACCGCCTACACGGAGCGTTATCTCGGCATGCCCGATGCCGGCAGGGCCGAGCCCTATGCCGGCGCCAACCTGCCGGCCCGCGCCGCGCTGCTGAGCCGGCCGCTGCTGCTGATGCACGGCACGGCCGACGACAACGTGCTGTTCGAGCACACGCTGCGCCTCGTCGAGGCCCTGCAGACCGCCGGCAAGAGCTTCGACCTGCAGATCTACCCCGGCAAGGCCCACGGCATCGCCGGCCGCGCGGCGCGGCTGCACCTCTACCGCACGATGGACGCCTTCTTCGACAGACATTTGAAGCCCGGCCAATGACTCTCGTCTATTCGACCGACTTCGGCCGCGCCTGCGCGGGCTGCGGCAAGCCCGTCGCGCAATGCGCCTGCAAGGCCAAGGCCAGGCCGGCCGGCGACGGCATCGTGCGCGTCAGCCGCGAGACGGCGGGCCGCAAGGGCAAGGGCGTCACCGTCGTGCGCGGCCTGCCGCTGGACGATGCGGCGCTGGCCGCGCTGGCCAAGCAGCTCAAGGCCGCCTGCGGCAGCGGCGGCACGGTGAAGGACGGCGTCGTCGAGATCCAGGGCGACCATGCCGACAAGCTCATGGCCTGGCTGCAGGCTCGGCCCGAGGGCTGGACCGTCAAGCGCGCCGGCGGCTGACGGAAAAATTCACGGACCTTGGCGAGGTCCGTGAAAACCTTCAGCCCGACCGTCATCCGGCGCCGCTACATTCGCGGCCGTCACGAGGGAGGACGGAAGATGAACAAGACATTGCGTGCGTTGCTGGCCGGCGCGCTGGTTGGCGCGGCCACGCTGGCCGCGGCGGCGGCCGACAACAGCAAGAACCTGGCGCCGGGCTTCGTCGCTCTTCCCCAGGCCGCCAGGCTGGTCGTCATGCCGGTGGATGTGGAGCTCTATTCCCTGTCGGCGGGAGGCGTGCCCGAGCCCAAGGCCGACTGGACGGCCCATGCGCAGACGTACATGAAAGCCGAGCTGGTGCGGCGCACGCAGTCGATCGGCCTGACGGCCCAGCTGATGGACGACAAGGCGGCCGACGAGTTCGCCGAGCCCATGGCCCTGCACGCCGCTGTGGCGCGCTCGATCGCGCTGCACCATGCCACCGGCGGCGTGTGGTCGCTGCCGACCAAGGGCGGCAAGCTGGATTGGAGCTTCGATGACGCGCTGCGCGACCTGCAGGCCAGGAGCGGCGCCGACTACGGCCTGTTCATCTGGGTGCGCGACAGCTATGCCAGCGCCGAGCGCAAGCTGGCCATGGTCGGCCTGGCCCTGCTCGGCGTCGGCCTGACCGGCGGCATGCAGATGGGCTATGCGTCCCTGGTGGACCTGAACAGCGGCAAGGTGCTGTGGTTCAACCGGCTGGCCCGTGGCAGCGGCGACCTGCGCGAGGCCAAGGAGGCCGCCGAATCCATCGAAGTGCTGCTGACCGGCTTCCCCAAGCCGCAATGAAGCGCCGCGCGCTGATCGGCTGCGCCCAGTGCCTGGCGCTGTCCGGCCTGCTCGGCCCGGCCGCGAGCCGAGCGCAGGGCAGCTGGCTGGCTCCGCCGCGATTCGAGCGCCCCGACGTGGCCACCGAGGAAGGCGGCCTGTGGGCCATGATGGACCGCGAGGAGACGAGGCTGCGCCGCAGTCCCTTCCTGGTGCGGGATGCGGCCCTGCAGAAGTATCTGCAGGACATGGCCTGCAAGCTGGCCGGCAACCACTGCCCCGACGTGCGCGTCTACCCGGTGCGCACCCCCTTCTTCAATGCCAGCATGGCGCCCAACGGCATGATGCAGGTCTGGACCGGCCTGCTGCTGCGCGTGGACAACGAGGCCCAGCTGGCCGCCGTCATCGGCCACGAGATCGGCCACTACCTGCAGCGCCACACGCTGGAGCGGCTGCGGGACGT
Organism: Pelomonas aquatica; assembly: GCF_026712205.1. Lineage (GTDB taxonomy): Bacteria > Pseudomonadota > Gammaproteobacteria > Burkholderiales > Burkholderiaceae_C > Pelomonas > Pelomonas aquatica. Next base: position 20,386 of record NZ_JAPPUW010000017.1, on the reverse strand, counting down.
GAAGTCGCGTTCGGCCTTCGGCATGTTCCTGGGCATGTTCGGCCTGGTCGGCCTGGTGGGGCAGATGGCGACGCTGGCCGGCGCCTTCGGCTTCTCCCGCGACCAGGAGCGCCAGGCCGACCAGATCGGCCTGGCCTTGATGCGTCAGGCCGGCTACGACACCCACGAGGCGCCCAAGGTCTGGGACAACCTGCAACTGGAACTGGCGGCCATGCACGGGGGCGACCCCGGCCTTCGCAACCCCTTGTTCGCGAGTCACCCCGGCTCCGCGGAGCGCGGCGACAAGCTGCGGGAACTGTCCGCCGGCGACGAGGCCAGCTATGTCGGCGAGGCGGAGCACCGCCGCGCGTTGGCGGGTCTCCAGACGCAGATGCTGGAAGACGAGCTCAAGCGCGGCCAGACCCGTGAAACCCTGGCCCTGCTGAATCGCCTCGTCGAACGCCAACCCGAGCGCGCCGACCTGCTCTATGGCCGCGGCGAGGCGCGGCGCCTGCGCGCGGCCGACGGCGACCTGGATCTGGCGCAGGCCGACTTCCAGCGGGCCATCGCGCTGGGCAGCGAGCCGGCCGAGGTCTACCGGTCGCTCGGCTATCTGCATCGCAGCCGTGACGACGCCGAACAGGCCCGCGAAGCCTTCGGGCGCTATGTCGAGAAGGCGCCGGCCGCGCCCGACGTGGCCATGATCAAGAGTTTGCTGTGAGGAGGAACACCATGAACAAGACCATCCGCGCCCGCCTGGCGATGCTGGCATTCAGCCTGCTGCTGGCGGCCTGCGCCGCACCCGTCACTCGCGTCGAGGTTGGCGAGGTCACCGTCGGCAAGCGCATGGCCGTCAAGGTCGACGCCGCCTGGAACCAGTTCGGCGGCGGGCTGACGGCGGGCATCCCGACCTGGACGATGGAAGGCATCACCATCGACGCGCTGCGCTTCTACACGGACGTCAAGGATGGCCAGACCTTCGGCCCGGCCCATCCGCCCAAGGGCCGCCAGCCGCTGATCTTCAAGGCCGCGATGCAGCCGGCCGACATCGTGGCGCTTTTCCAGTCGTTGCAGACCCAGGACGGCTCCAGCTTCACGCTGGACAAGCTGGAGCCGGCGGAGTTCCTCGGCGGCAAGGGTTTCCGTTTCGAATACTCGACGATCCGCAAGGTCGACGAAGTGCCGCTCAAGGGCGTGGCCTATGGGCGCGTGAGGGACGGCGAGCTTTTCCTGGTCAGCTACAGCGCGCCGCGCCTGGTCTTCTTCCCGCGCTATCAGCCGCGAGTGGAGAGCCTGATCCGGAGCGTCAGCCTGCGCGGCTGAGCACAAGCACCTACCGGGCCTGCTGCCTGGCCTTCTCGCGGGCCAGATAGCTGGCCTGCGCCTGGTCGCGCTCGCGCTGCAGGCGGGCTTCGTGCGTCTCCCAGTCGGCGCACTGGAAATAGGAGCCGCCGAACAGCCAGCCGAGCACGCCGGAACCGTCGGCGGCGCGGGCATCGCCGCCCGTGCAGACCATCGAGGCCTTGGAACTGCTCTGCTCGGTCAGGACCTGCTGCACGAGCATGGAGCGCGATATCAGCACCGCAGCCGGCATCCCCACGGCCAGCAGCACGCCGCCGATGACGAAGCCCTTCAGCCAGCGCGGCGTGGCCGGCTTCGCGGTGGCCCGGCCGGCCTGCGGCCCGGGCCGCTGCACGGGCACGGTGGCCCTGGCGGTGGAGGCTTCGGTGCGCGGCGCGCTGCGCCGGTCGCGGCCGCCACCCGCGCCGCTGAGAAGGCGCGGCTCGGCCGTGCGGCCGGGCGTGGAAGAGGGCGGAGGGGTTGGCATGCGGATCGGGGCGCGCGGGCAAGCCGGATGCTAGGAGTCGAGGGGCTGACCGCGCTGTGAGCAATTGCAAGCCCGGCCGGCGGCCCGGGCCGCCTCGTGCGGGAAATCACGCCGGCCGGCCGCGTGCGGCCCAGCCGCGACAATCCGGCGATGACAGAGACCGCCTTTTCCCGCCTGCCGCTGAGCCCGGCCATGCAGGCCAACCTCGACCAGCTCGGCTATGCGCAGATGACGCCCATCCAGGCCGCCAGCCTGCCGCTGGCCCTGGCCGGCTGCGACCTCATCGGCGAGGCCCAGACCGGCTCCGGCAAGACGGCGGCCTTCGCGATCGCGCTGCTGCACCGGCTGAAGGCCGACTTGGCCGCCGTGCAGTCGCTGGTGCTATGCCCCACGCGCGAGCTGGCCGATCAGGTCACGCAGGAGATCCGCCGCCTGGCCCGCGCGGCGGACAACATCAAGGTGCTGAGCCTGTGCGGCGGCAGCCCGATGCGCCCGCAGGTCGAGAGCCTGAGCCACGGCGCCCACGTCGTCGTCGGCACGCCGGGCCGGCTCATCGACCACCTGGAGCGCGGCACGCTGGACCTGGCGGCGCTGAACACGCTGGTGCTGGACGAGGCCGACCGCATGCTGGACATGGGCTTCCTGGACGACATCAAGGCCGTCGCCAGGCGCGCGCCCGCCAACCGGCAGACGCTGCTGTTCTCGGCCACCTTCCCCGACGGCGTGACGGACATCGCCGCGAAGTTCATGCGCGAGCCACAGACGGTCAAGGTCGCCGGCGCCGGGGGCAGGCCGGGCGCGGCGGCGTCGACGATCCGCCAGATCGCCTTCGAGGTGACCGAGGCCCAGCGCCTGGACGCCGTGCCGCGCCTGCTGCGCGCCTTCCGCCCCGAGTCGGCCATCGCCTTCTGCAACACCAGGCAGCAGTGCCGCGATCTGGAGGCCGTGCTCGCCGCGCAAGGCTTCGTCGCGCTGGCCCTGCACGGCGACCTGGAGCAGCGCGACCGCGACCAGGTGCTGATCCAGTTCGCCAACCGCAGCGCGTCGGTGCTGGTGGCCACCGATGTGGCCGCGCGCGGCCTGGACATCGCCAACCTGGCCTGCGTCATCAACGTGGACATCAGCGCCGACGTCGAGCAGCACGTGCACCGCATCGGCCGCACCGGCCGAGCCGGCGCTTCAGGGCTGGCGCTGAGCCTGGCCAGCCTGGACGAGATGGGCCGCATCGGCCGCATCGAGCAGCTGCAGGGCGCCGAATTCAAGTGGCAGCCGCTCGGCGATTTGCGCGATGCGCCCGGCGGCCCGCTGCTGCCGGCGATGGACACGCTGCAGATCCTCGGCGGGCGCAAGGAGAAGATCCGCCCCGGCGACATCCTCGGCGCGCTGACCGGCGAGGCCGGCTTTGCGGCGGCCCAGATCGGCAAGATCAACGTCACCGATTTCCACAGCTATGTCGCCGTGGAGCGCGCCATCGCGCAGGAGGCCGTGAGGCGGCTGTCCCTGGGCAGGCTCAAGGGCCGCAAGGTCAAGGTCAGGCGGCTGGCGGACCTGGAGTGACGCCGGGCCGAGGGGTTTGTCACGCGCTGCCGCGTTCGGGGGAGGTCGCTCCGCGGCGTGCGACCTTTTCACGCGCGGGCGGGTGGTGCGGCGCCTAGTCTGGACATCAAGACGAGGTACCCCATGAACACACGCCCCATGCCATTGAGCGACGACTACGAGCTGCGGTTCGAATCCCTGTTCCAGGCCGGCCGAGCGCTCGCCTTCCCCTGCGATGCGGCGGGCGGCGTGCGCCTGGACGGGCTCAGCGAGCGGGCGCGGCAGAACTATCTGTTCGCGCGGGCGGTGGTGGGGCGGGAGTACGCCATGCCGATCGTGTTGCGTTGCGGCGGCGCGAGGGGCTGAAGCGAGGCCGACTGGGCCGAATCACTTCGCGAAGCCGTCCTTCAGCCCGGTGATCTTGTTGAACACCGGCCGGTCGGCGCGGTGGTCGACGCGGTCGGTCACGAAATAGCCGTGGCGCTCGAACTGCCAGCGCTGCTCGGCGGCGGCGGCGGCCAGCGAGGGCTCGACGAAGCCCTGCACGACGCGCAGCGAGTTCGGGTTGACGAATTCGAGGAAGTCGCGCCCGCCGGCATCCGGCTGGGGCTCGGTGAACAGGCGTTCGTACAACCTCACCTCGGCAGCCACGGCCTCGTGGGCGCCGACCCAGCCGATGGTGCCCTTGACCTTGACCGCATCCGCGCCCGGTGTGCCGCTCTTGGTGTCGGGGATGACGGCGGCCAGCACGGCCGTGACCTTGCCGGCCGCATCCTTCTCGGCGCCGGTGCATTCGATGATGTAGCCGGCCTTCAGGCGCGCCTTGTTGCCCGGAAACAGCCGGAAATAGCCCTTGGGCGGCACTTCGACGAAGTCCTCGGCCTCGATCCAAAGCTCGGGGCCGAGCGAGAAGCTGCGCTGGCCCAGCTCCGGCTTGTGCGGGTGGGCGGCGGTCTCGCAGGGCTCGCGGTGGTCGCTGCTGCCGAACACCTCGGCGTAGTTGGTCAGCCTGAGCTTGAGCGGCTGCAGCACGGCGAAGGCGCGCGGCGCCTGCGGCTCCAGGTCGGCGCGCAGGGCCTGGTCGAGCACGGTGTCGTCGATCCAGGCGTTCTGCTTGCTGGCGCCGGTGGCCTCGACCATCGCGCGGATGCTGGCCGGCGTGAAGCCGCGGCGGCGCAGGCCGACGAGGGTGGGCATGCGCGGGTCGTCCCAGCCGCCGACGTGCTGCTCTTCGACCAGCTGGCGCAGCTTGCGCTTGCTGGTGACGACGTAGTTCAGGTTCAGGCGGCCGAACTCGATCTGCTGCGGCAGCGGCCGGGCCAGCAGGCCGAGGTCGGCGAGCTGGTTCAGCAGCCAGTCGTAGAAGGGCCGCTGGTCCTCGAACTCCAGCGTGCAGATGCTGTGCGTGATGCGCTCCAGCGCGTCCTCGATCGGATGAGCGAAGGTGTACATCGGGTAGATGCACCATTTGCTGCCGGTGGCATGGTGTTCCGCATGCTTGATGCGGTAGAGCGTCGGGTCGCGCAGGTTGATATTGGGCGAAGCCATGTCGATCTTGGCGCGCAGCACCATCGCGCCGTCGGCATGCCGGCCGTCGCGCATCTCGCGCAGGCGGGCGAGGTTGTCCGCGGCGGAGCGGTCGCGGAAGGGGCTGTTCACGCCCGGCTTGCCGAAGTCGCCGCGGTTGGCGCGCATCTCGTCGGCGCTCTGCTCGTCCACATAGGCATGGCCGGCGTCGACCAGGGCCTCGGCCGCCGCGTACATGAAGTCGAAGTAGCTGCTGGCCTCGAACAGGTTGTCGCCCCAGGACCAGCCCAGCCACTGCACCATCTCCTTGATCGCGTTGACGTACTCCAGTTCCTCCTTCTCGGGGTTGGTGTCGTCGAAGCGCAGATGGCAGGCGCCGCCGAAGTCGCGCGCCAGGCCGAAGTTCAGGCAGATGCTCTTGGCATGGCCGATGTGCAGATAGCCGTTGGGCTCGGGCGGGAAGCGGGTGCGGATGCGCGCCTCGTCCAGCGGGCCGGCGCCATGGTGGGCCGCGTCGCCCGGCGTGCCGGCAAAACGGCGGCCGGCAAAGGCGCCGGATTCGAGATCATGCTCGATGCGCTGGCGCAGGAAGTTCGTCGCGGGGGCGGCGGGGGCGTGTTGGCTCATCGTCGGCTCTGAAATGGAAGCGGGCCATGCCATGGCCCGTCGTGATGCCGCAGATTCTAAGGATGAGCCCGCAGCGGCAGCCGCACGTGTGCGAGGGCTATGCTGATCCAGACGGCCACGCTGAAGTAGAGCGTCATCCAGACGACCTCGCTGCGCCAGTGCGCCCAGTCGTGCGCCACATGCCAGCGGTAGGCCGCGTCCGCCGCACCGGCGGCGAGGCTGGGGTAGCTGCGCCCGGCGGCCTCGTCGGCCAGCCAGCGCGACCAGTACATGGGCACGTCCACCGCGAACATATAGGCCGCATAGGCCAGGCCCGCCGCGATGGCCAGCGCCAGCCAGCGCCGGCCCCGGGCCGAGGCGCGCGGCCACTGGCCCAGCAGGGCCAGCACGCTGAGCACGGCCACCGTGCCCCACAAGGTTTCCTCGGCGACGTGGCCGAGGTTGCGCGTCGTCAGCACGGCGTACCAGGAGTTGAACTCGGCCAGCGCGATCAGCGGCAGCACGGCATGCGCGACGCGCAGGCTGGGCCGGTGGCCGGTGGCCAGCGCCGCGCCGCGCAGCAGCAGCGCCCATTGCGCGGCGAAGCTCAGCTCGGCCAGCGTCGCGACCGTGCGGCCGACCAGCACGCTGGAGGCCCAGCTGTCCACCATGACGACGCGCGGCACGTCGAACACCGGCAGCAGCGAGCGGTAGCCGCAACCCAGCACATACAGCGCCGACAGCAGCAGCTGCAGCCGCTGGTGGGGCCAGGTCGTGCCGTCCGGCCGGTTGCGGTGCAGCCAGGCGGTCGAGACCGTCCAGGCGACGAGGTTGAGGCCGGCGATGCCGCAGAGCAGATGCCACCAGTAGGTCGCGTCGGTCATGGGCTGCTCCTCTCACCCGCCTGACTTCGGCGGGCGTCCTGTCTTGACCGGCACCAGCCGGTCCAGCGCCGCGGCCAGCGCCTCGGCGTCCAACTCGGCCAGCGCATGCAGGCCGGCGCGCAGCAGTTCGCTCTTCCTGGCCTCGCGCTTCACGTCGTGGAGGCGATGCTTGAGCGCCTTCAGCAGCTCGTAGTCGGCCTCGGGCATCGTGAAGCCGTCGCGCACGAGCTTGGCGCGCTCGGGAGGCGGGGGCTTGCGGTCGTGGCTCATAAACGATGAAAACCGTTTATACGGTTTTCATCGGCGCCGCGCCAGCGGCTTTGCAGAGGCGCCTGCCGTCTCAGCTGCGCCGGCTGCCGCTGCCGCCGAGGATGGAGCCGAGCACGCCGCGGATGATCTCGCGGCCGACGGCCGTGCCCATGCTCCTGACCGCCGAGCGCGCGGCCGACTCGGCCAGGCCTTCGTGGCGGCCGCCGCGCGGGCCGGTGCTGCCGAACAGCATGTCCTTCAGCCCGTCCAGCAGGCCGCCGCCCGTGTCGGCGGGCGGCGCGCTGCCGGCGCCGCCTGCAGGCGCGGGTGCCGCGACGGCCGTCGTGCCCTTGCCGGTCAGCTTCTCATAGGCCGATTCGCGGTCGAGCTGTTCCTCGTAGACGCCGGCGACGGTGGAGTCCTCGATCAGCGCCCGGCGCTGCTCCGCCGTGATCGGGCCGATCTGGCTGCCCGGCGGCAGCACGAAGACGCGTTCGGTCACGCTGGGCCGGCCCTGCTCGTCGAGCAGGCTCACCAGCGCCTCGCCGACGGCCAGCTCGGTGATGGCGGCCTCGATGTCGAGGCCGGGCTTGGGGCGCATGGTCTCGGCCGCGCTCTTGACGGCCTTCTGGTCGCGCGGCGTGAAGGCGCGCAGCGCGTGCTGCACGCGGTTGCCGAGCTGGCCGAGCACGTTGTCAGGGATGTCCAGCGGGTTCTGCGTGACGAAATAGACCCCCACGCCCTTGGAGCGCACCAGGCGCACGACGAGTTCGATGCGCTCGATCAGCGCGGCGGGCGCGTCCTTGAACAGCAGATGGGCCTCGTCGAAGAAGAACACGAGCTTGGGCTTGTCCAGGTCGCCCACCTCGGGCAGCATCTCGAACAGCTCGCTCAGCATCCACAGCAGGAAGGTCGCGTACAGCCGCGGCGAATTCATCAGCTTGTCGGCGGCCAGCACGTTGATGACGCCCAGGCCGTTGTCCGTCTGCATGAAGTCGGCGATGTCGAGCATGGGCTCGCCGAAGAATTTGTCGCCGCCCTGGGCCTCGATCTGCAGCAGGCCGCGCTGGATGGCGCCGACGCTGGCGGCCGACACATTGCCGTACCGCGTCGTGAACTGGCTGGCGTTGTCGCCGACGTATTGCAGCGTGGCGCGCAGGTCCTTCAGGTCCAGCAGCAAGAGACCCTGGTCGTCGGCGATCTTGAACACCATCTGCAGCACGCCGGCCTGGGTCTCGTTGAGCGCCAGCATGCGGGCCAGCAGCAGCGGCCCCATGTCCGACACGGTGGCGCGCACCGGGTGGCCCTGCTCGCCGAAGACGTCCCACAGCGCGGTGGGGCAGGCGATGCTCTCGGGCGCTTCCAGGCCGCGCGTCTTCAGCAGGGCCAGCAGCTTGTCGCTCGGGCGGCCCGGCTGGCTGATGCCGGTCAGGTCGCCCTTCACGTCGGCCATGAAGACGGGCACGCCCAGCCTGGAGAAACTCTCGGCCAGCTTCTGCAGGCTGATGGTCTTGCCGGTGCCGGTGGCGCCGGTGATGAGGCCGTGGCGGTTGGCCAGCGCCGGCAGCAGCAGGCACTCGGTCTGCGCGCTGCGGGCCAGCAGGATCGGGTCGGTCATGGGGCGTCCTCTAAAATCGGGGGCTATTCAACGATAAACGGGCTGCTGCAACGGCAGCCTTCCAGGAGCCAACCTATGGCCGGTCATTCCAAATGGGCCAATATCCAGCATCGCAAAGGTCGCCAGGACGAGAAGCGCGGCAAGATCTGGACCCGCATCATCCGTGAGATCACGGTGGCCGCGCGCCAGGGCGGCCCGGACATCAAGGACAACCCGCGCCTGCGCCTGGCCGTCGACAAGGCCAAGGCCGCCAACATGCCGGCCGACCGCATCAAGTACAACATCGACAAGGCCAGTGGCAACCTCGACGGCCTGACCTACGAGGAAATCCGCTACGAGGGCTATGGCATCGCCGGCGCTGCCATCATGATCGACACGATGACGGACAACCGCGTCCGCACCGTTGCCGAGGTGCGCCACGCCTTCAGCAAATACGGCGGCAATATGGGCACGGACGGCTCCGTGGCCTTCCAGTTCAGGCACGTCGGCCAGCTGCTGTTCGCGCCGGGCACGTCGGAGGACAAGGTCATGGAAGCGGCCCTGGACGCCGGCGCCGAGGACGTCGTCACCGGCGACGACGGCGCCATCGAGGTGCTGACCGCACCTAGCGACTACGAGGTCGTCAAGGCCGCGCTGGAGGCCGCCGGCCTGGTGCCGGAACTGGCCGAAGTGACGATGCGCCCCGAGAACACCATCGAGCTGAGCGGCGACGACGCCGAGCGCATGCAAAAGCTGCTGGACGTCATCGAAGACCTCGACGACGTGCAGGCCGTCTATCACAACGCCGAACTGGGCTGAACATGAAAGTCCTCGTCATCGGCAACGGCGGCCGTGAACACGCCCTGGCCTGGAAGCTGGCCCAGGGCCAGCGCGTCAGCCAGGTCTTCGTCGCCCCCGGCAACGGCGGCACGGCCCGCGACGCGCGCCTGGAGAACGTGGCCATCGCGCCCACCGACGCGAAGGCGCTGGCCGACTTCGCCGAGCAGCAGAAGATCACGCTGACCGTCGTCGGCCCCGAGGCCGCATTGGCCGCCGGGGTGGTGGACGAGTTCCGCGCCCGCGGCCTGCGCATCTTCGGCCCGACCAAGGCGGCGGCGCAGCTCGAGAGCTCCAAGGCCTTCGCCAAGGACTTCATGAAGCGCCACGGCATCCCGACCGCGGCCTACGAGACCTTCTCCGACGCTGCGGCGGCCCACGCCTACGTCGACGGCCGCGGCGCCCCCATCGTCATTAAGGCCGACGGCCTGGCGGCGGGCAAGGGCGTCGTCGTCGCGATGACGCTGGACCAGGCCCACGAGGCCATCGCCTGGATCCTGGAGGACAACAAGCTCGGCGTGACCCACAACGAAGGCGGCGCCCGCGTCGTCATCGAGGACTTCCTCGCCGGCGAGGAGGCCAGCTTCATCGTCGTCTGCGACGGCAGGCATGTCGTGTCGCTGGCCACCAGCCAGGACCACAAGCGCCTGCTGGACGGCGACGAAGGCCCCAACACCGGCGGCATGGGCGCCTACTCGCCCGCGCCGGTCGTCACGCCCAATGTGCATGCCAAGGTCATGCACGAGATCATCCAGCCGACCATTGCCGGCATGGCCAAGGACGGCCACCCCTTCACCGGCTTCCTGTACGCCGGGCTGATGATCGACGAGCACGGCCAGCCGCGCACCGTCGAGTTCAACACCCGCATGGGCGACCCCGAGACCCAGCCCATCCTGATGCGTCTCAAGAGCGACCTCTTCGAGCTGCTGATGCATGCGACCGACGGCACGCTGGACCAGGTCGAGCTGCAGTGGGACCGCCGCGTGGCCCTGGGCGTCGTGCTCGCGGCCGAGGGCTATCCGCTGAATCCGCGCAAGGGCGACGCCATCGACGGCCTGCCGGCCGACGAGGACGAGGCCATGGTCTTCCACGCCGGCACGGCCGAGGTGAACGGCAAGCTGCTCACCAGCGGTGGCCGCGTGCTGTGCGTGACGGCGCTGGGCGAGTCCGTGCGCACGGCGGCGCAGCGCGCCTACGACGCCGCCTCGGGCATCCAGTTCAACGGCCGGCAATTCCGTTCGGACATCGGCCACCGGGCCATCAAGCGTTGACGTCCGCACCTGCCGTCCTGACCGGGCCGCTGCACCCCCACGGCCGCGCGAGCCGCGTGGCCCGCTGGGTGCTCAGCCTGTTTGGCTGGACGGTGGACGCGCCGGGCCTGCCGGCGGAGCAGGGCGTCATCCTGGTCTATCCGCACACCTCCAACTGGGACTTCGTCGTCGGCGTGCTGGCCAAATGGGCCATCGGCCTGCAGCTGCGCTTCTGGGGCAAGGACAGCCTGTTCCGCGTGCCGCTGCTCGGGCGCTGGGTGCGCTGGATCGGCGGCGTGGCCGTGGACCGTGCCAGCCCGCATGGCATGGTGGCGGACACGGTCGCGCAGATGCGCGCGGCCGCGGCGCGCGGCGAGCGCTTCTGGCTGGCCGTGGCGCCCGAGGGCACGCGCTCGCTGACGACCGGCTGGCGCACCGGCGCCTACCAGGTCGCCGTGCAGGCCGGCGTGCCGGTGGGCCTGTGCTATTTCGATTTCCAGCGCCGCGTCGTGTCGCTGAACCGTTTCGTCCGGCTGACCGGCGACCTGCAGGCCGACTTCGCCGCCTTTGCCGACTACCTCGGCCCGCGCATGGGCAGGCGCCCGGCGCTGGCCAGTCCCATTCAACCCAAGCCGCCGCGCCCATGAACTCGCAAGCCGTCCGGGACTATCTGCTGGGCCTGCAGCAGCGCGTCGTCAGCGCGCTGGAAGCGGCCGATGGCAATGCCTTCCTCAGCGACGGCTGGAGCCGCGAGCCCGGCGGCCGGCTGGAGGGCGACGGCCTGAGCCGGCTCATCGAGGGCGGCTCGGTGTTCGAGCGCGGCGGCGTCAACTTCTCGCACGTGAAGGGCCGCGTGTTGCCGCCCTCGGCCACGCAGCACCGCCCCGAGCTGGCCGGCGCGCCCTTCGAGGCCATGGGCGTGTCGCTGGTGCTGCATCCGCACAACCCCTTCGTGCCGACCGTGCACATGAACGTGCGGATGTTCGCGGCCCTGCCGGCCAATGCGCCGGCCGTGACCTGGTTTGGCGGCGGCATGGACCTGACGCCCTACTACGGCTACGAGCGCGACGCCCAGCATTTCCACCGCGTCTGCCGCGACGCGCTGCAGCCGCATGGCGAGGCGCTGTACCCGAGGTTCAAGGCCTGGTGCGACGACTACTTCTTCCTGAAGCACCGCAACGAGCCGCGCGGCATCGGCGGCATCTTCTTCGACGATTTCGCCGAAGGTGGCTTCGACAAGGGCTTTGCGCTGATCCAGTCGGTCGGCGACGCCTTCCTCGCCGCCTATCTGCCCATCGTCGAGCGCCGCCAGGGCTATGCCTATGGCGAGCGCGAACGCGACTTCCAGGCCTACCGGCGCGGCCGCTATGTCGAGTTCAACCTGGTCTGGGACCGCGGCACGCTGTTCGGCCTGCAGTCCGGCGGGCGCACGGAATCCATCCTGATGTCCATGCCGCCGCAGGTGACGTGGCGCTACGACTGGGCGCCCGAGCCGGGCACGCCCGAGGCGCGGCTCTACAGCGACTTCCTGCGCCCGCGCGACTGGGCCGACGAAACCTCGACGCCGCTGTGGCTTTGAAGCTTGCCATCTTCGGCGGCAGCTTCGACCCGCCCCATCTCGGCCATCTGGCCTTCGCCCGCTTCGCGCTGCAGGCGCTGGCGCCCGACCGCCTGCTGTGGCTGCCGGCCGGCCGGCAGTGGCAGAAGCCCGACCAGGTCATGGCCGCGCCGGTGCACCGCGTGGCGATGATCCGCGAGCTGATCGCGGGCGATGCGCGGCAGGCGGTCGACGAGCGCGAGCTGCAGCGCCGCGGCCCCAGCTTCACGGCCGACACGCTGCGCGAGCTCGCGGCCGAGCGTCCGGGCGCCGAGCTGATGTTCCTGATCGGCCAGGACCAGTACGCACGGCTGCCGACCTGGTACCGCGCCGAGGCCATCGCCGGGCTGGCGACTCTCGTCGTCGTGCCGCGCGCGGGCGAGGCCGTCGTCACGCCGTCCGGCCTGCCCCCGCATCGCCTGCAGGTGCTGGAGCTGCCGGACCTGCCCATCTCATCCACCGCCGTGCGCGAGGCCATCGCGCGCGGCGACGACATCTGCCCCTTGGTGGGCGCCGACGTGGCGAGCTATATTGCCTCGCACCGTCTCTACGGGAAGAAGCCCTGAATGGATATTCGCAAGCTGCAACGCGCCATCGTCGATGGCCTGGAAGACGTCAAGGCTCAGAACATCGTCGTGTTCAACACCGAGCATCTGTCGCCGCTGTTCGAACGCGTCATCATCGCGTCCGGCACCAGCAACCGGCAGACCAAGGCCCTGGCCTCCAGCGTGCGTGAAACGGTCAAGGGCCGTGGCATGCAGGTCATGCGCACCGAGGGCGAGGACAACGGCGAATGGATCATCGTGGACTGCGGCGCCGCCGTCGTGCACGTGATGCAGCCGGCCATCCGCGACTACTACCACCTCGAAGAGATCTGGGGCGACAAGCCGGTCAAGCTCAAGCTTGGCAGCGCCGAGGTCAAGCTCGTGAAGGCCTCGGAGCCCGAGCCGGCCGCGAAGAAGGCGCCGGCGAAGAAGGCTGCCGCGCCGGCCAAGAAGGCGCCGACCGCGAAAAAGGCCGCGCCCGCGAAGAAGGGCGTCAGCCGCGTCGTCGGCAGCAAGACGCCGGCGGCCAAGACCATCAAGGTCGGCGCGGCCAAGCCGGCCGCGAAGAAGAAGACGGCGGCCAAGGCGGTACCGGCCAAGAAGGCCGCGCCGGCGAAGAAGGCGGCTCCCGCGAAGAAGGTCGTCGCGAAGAAAGCCCCGGCCAAAAAGGCCGCTGCCAAGAAGGCCTGATGCGCCTCTTGCTCGTCGCCGTGGGCCAGCGCCAGCCGGCCTGGGCCGACACGGCCTACGAAGATTTCGCGAAGCGCTTCCCGCCCGAACTGAAGCTCGAACTCAAGGCCGTCAAGGCCGAGACGCGTGGCAGCAGGACGGCCGAGCAGCTGATGGCGGCCGAGGCGGCGCGCATCGAGGCGGCACTACCGAAGGGCGTGCGCCGCGTCATCCTGGACGAGCGCGGCGAGCGTCGCACGTCGGTGCAGCTGGCCGAGCGGCTGAAGCTGTGGATGGGCGAGGGCCGCGACGCGGCCCTCATCATCGGCGGCCCGGACGGCCTGCATCCCGACCTCAAGGCCACGGCCGACGAGACGCTGCGCCTGTCCGACCTGACGCTGCCGCATGCCTTCGCCCGCGTGCTGCTGGCCGAGGGCCTGTACCGCGCCTGGACCGTGACGACCGGGCATCCCTACCACCGCGAATAGCATGTCAGCCCCCAAGACGACTTCGTCGTCGGCCCCCCAAGGGGGCGCGTCCGGCTCGGGGCGGCCCAGCGCCGGACCCTTCATCTACCTCGCCTCGCAGAGCCCGCGCCGCCGCCAGCTGCTGCAGCAGATCGGCGTGCGCCACGAACTGCTGCTGCCCGGCGCCGACGAGGACGCCGAGGCGCTGGAGGCCATCCATGCCGGCGACCTGCCGGAGAGCTACTGCGCCCGCGTGACGGCCGCCAAGCTCGACGCCGCGCTGGCCCGGCTGGCGGCGCGCGGCCTGCCGGCGGCGCCCGTCCTGTGCGCCGACACGACGGTGGCGGTGGACGACCTCATCCTCGGCAAGCCCGAGGACGAGGCCGACGCGCGGCGCATCCTGACGCTGCTGTCGGGCCGCAGCCACCGCGTCATCACGGCCGTCGCCGTGGCCGACGCGATGCAGCGCGCGGCTGCGCTGAACGTGTCCCGAGTCGAGTTCGCGCCGCTGTCTGCTGCGCAGATCGGCCGTTACGTCGCCAGCCGCGAGCCCTTCGGCAAGGCCGGGGCCTATGCCATCCAGAGCCAGGCCGCGGCCTGGATCGTGAACATTGCCGGCAGCTACTCCGGCATCATGGGGTTGCCCCTCTTTGAGACGGCCTCGCTGTTGGAGAAATTCGGTTTCGAGTTCTGATGCCTGCCGCCCCGGCCGGCGGCACGCATCAGCATTCAAGGGTTCGCGATGGAAGACATCCTGATCAACTGGTCCCCGCAGGAGACGCGGGTGGCCGTGGTCGAGAACGGCGCCGTGCAGGAGCTGCACATCGAGCGCACGCTGGAGCGGGGCCTGGTCGGCAACGTCTACCTCGGCAAGGTCGTGCGCGTGCTGCCCGGCATGCAGTCGGCCTTCATCGACATCGGCCTGGAGCGCGCGGCCTTCCTGCATGTGGCCGACCTGCACAGCGCCTCGCAGTTCGGCCACGGCCGCAATCACAACGCGGACGCGCCGCCCACGCCCATCGAGCGCCTCGTCTTCGAGGGCCAGCCGCTGACCGTGCAGGTCATCAAGGATCCGATCGGCACCAAGGGCGCGCGCCTGTCCAGCCAGATCAGCATCGCCGGTCGCATGCTGGTCTATCTGCCGCAGGACGAGCACATCGGCATCAGCCAGAAGATCGGCTCGCCCGAAGCGCGCGAGGCGCTGCGCGCACGCATGGCCGCGCTGGTGGGCACGAAGGAGCAGGGCGGCGGTGGCGGCTTCATCCTGCGCACCAATGCCGAGGATGCGTCGGACGAAGAGCTGGCCGCCGACATCGCCTACTTGCGCAAGACCTGGCAGCAGATCCGCGAAAAGGCGCTGACGACGCCGCCGGCCAGCCTGCTGCACCAGGACCTCAGCCTCGTCGAGCGTGTGCTGCGCGACCTGGCCAGCGAGCGCACCGGCGCCATCCGCATCGACTCGCGCATGCAGTACGACGTGCTGCGCCAGTTCGGCGAGACCTTCATGCCGGCGGCCACGGCCAAGCTGGAGCACTACCGCGGCGAGCGGCCCATCTTCGACCTGTGCAATGTCGACGCCGAGATCGCGCGGGCGCTGGCGCGCAAGGTGGAGCTGAAGTCCGGCGGCTCGCTGGTGTTCGACCAGACCGAGGCGATGACGACCATCGACGTCAACACCGGCGGCTTCGTCGGCGCCAGGAACTTCGACGACACCATCTTCAAGACCAACCTGGAGGCGGCCGGCGCCATCGCGCGCCAGCTGCGCCTGCGCAACCTGGGCGGCATCATCATCGTCGACTTCATCGACATGACCCGCGACGAGCACCGCGCCGCCGTGCTGGCCGAGTTCAGGAAGCAGCTCGCACGCGACCGCACCAAGGTCACCGTCGGCGGCTTCACGCAGCTCGGTCTGGTGGAGATGACGCGCAAGCGCACCCGCGAATCGCTGGCCCGCATGCTCTGCGAACCCTGCCCGACCTGCGAGGGCCGCGGCCAGATCAAGACGGCGCGTTCGGTCTGCTACGACATCCTGCGCGAGATCCTGCGCGAGGCGCGGCAGTTCTCGCCCCGCGAGTTCCGCGTCGTCGCTGCGGCCAATGTCGTCGAGATGCTGCTCGACGAGGAGAGCGCCCACCTGGCCGGCCTGTCCGACTTCATCGGCAAGCCCATCTCGCTGACGGCCGAGCCGGCCAACCAGACGGAGCACTACGACATCGTGCTGCTCTGAGAGTTTGAGCCACGGAGAAAGCTGTCTCCGTGGCTCTGTGGCTCTGTGTTTGCACTTCTGCATTTCTCCTGTCCGCTGCGGGTGATGCGCAGCGTCATGGACAACCGATCCCGCCCAGGCGGCGTGCGTGACGCCGGGCGAGGGCACGCGGCGGCTGCGGCAAAATTCGCGACCATCCGGAGTGCCTTCATGCCCTTGAACCTTTCCCGGCGCCGCGGCCTCGCGGCGCTTGCCGCCTGGTCCGCTGCACCTGCGTTCGCCCAGCTGCGCATCGACATCGCCGGCGTCGGCGGCTCGCGCGTGCCGGTGGCCATCGCCGATTTCCGCGACGAGTCCAGGTCGCCCCAGCCCATCGCGGCCATCGTGCGCGCCGACCTCGAGCGCAGCGGCCAGTTCCGCAGCGTCGATGCGCCCGGCGCGCTGAACGAGACCAGCAGCCCCGTCTGGCCCGACTGGCGCGCCCGCCAGGCCGATGCCCTCGTGGCCGGCTCGGTCAGCCGCCTGGCCGATGGCCGCCTGGACATCCGCTTCAAGCTCTGGGACGTCGTCAAGGGCGCCGAGCTGGTCGGCCAGGCCCAGGCCGTGCTGCCCGACGACGCGCGCCTCGCGGCCCATCGCATTGCCGACGTCATTT
Source organism: Pelomonas aquatica (assembly GCF_026712205.1). Classification (GTDB taxonomy): domain Bacteria; phylum Pseudomonadota; class Gammaproteobacteria; order Burkholderiales; family Burkholderiaceae_C; genus Pelomonas; species Pelomonas aquatica. The sequence continues at coordinate 3,954 of NZ_JAPPUW010000017.1, read as the reverse complement.
ACGAGAAGCTCACCGGCGACAAGGGCGCGTTCGCGACCCGCATGGCCTATGTCACCAAGGCCGGCCCGCGCTACAGCCTCGTCGTCGCCGACGCGGACGGCGAGGGCGCCAGGGTCGCGCTGACCAGCCCCGAACCCATCATCTCGCCGGCCTGGGCGCCCAACGGCCGCGAGCTGGCCTATGTGTCCTTCGAGAGCCGCAAGGCCACCGTGCGCGTCCAGGACGTGCAGACGGGCCAGCGCCGCGTGCTGGCCGACTTCAGGGGCACGAACAGCGCGCCCGCCTGGTCGCCCGACGGCCAGCAGCTCGTGCTCAGCCTGTCGCGCGAAGGCGGCACCCAGCTCTTCGTCATCAACCGCGACGGCTCGGGGCTGCGCCGCCTGACGCAGAGCAGCGCCATCGACACCGAGGCCTGCTACTCGCCGGACGGCAGCAAGATCTATTTCGTCAGCGACCGCGGCGGTGGCCCGCAGGTCTACCGCATGCCCGCGGGCGGCGGCGCGGCCGAACGCGTCACCTTCAGCGGCAGCTACAACATCAGCCCGGCGATCAGCCCCGACGGCCGTACGCTGGCCTATATCGCCCGTGTAAGCGGCAATTTCCGCCTGTGCGTGATGGACCTGGCCAGCGGCCAGGTGCAGCAGATCAGCGAGACCAGCGACGACGAGAGCCCGGATTTCTCGCCCAACGGCAAGCTGATCGTCTACGCGACCCGCGCCGGCGGCAAGGAAGTGCTGATGACCACGACGCTGGACGGCAAGATCAAGACGCCGCTGCTCGTCACGCTGGCCGAGGTGCGCGAACCCACCTGGGGGCCGTTTACACGTCAGTAACTTGACGGTCCGCACCATGTTGGACAATAGCCGGCCCGCGTCGCCGCGGCCCCTGCCCCCCAACCCTCGCTCGCTTTGCCCGTTCTGGAGAACACTCGAATGAAGCTGACCCGCTACGCGCTCACCCTGGCCGCCGCCGCTGCCCTCGCCGGCTGCGGTTCCACCGTCAAGCTGGACGAACCGGCGCCGGTCAAGGACATCTCCACGACGACGGCCCCCGCCGGCAGCACCTCGCAGGGCAAGACCGAGCCGGTCGGCGCGTCCCAGGTGGCGACGGTCGACCTGTTCAGCGAGCTCTCCCAGCAGGTCAAGGACAAGCGCGTCATCTACTTCGACTTCGACAGCGACGTCGTCAAGGAGGAGTACCGCGGCCTCGTCGACCTGCATGCCCGCCGCCTGAAGGCCAGCAAGCAGGCCGCGCTGAACCTCGAAGGCCACACCGACGAGCGCGGCGGCCGCGAATACAACCTGGCCCTGGGCCAGCGCCGCGCCGAGGCCGTCGCCAAGTCGCTGACGCTGCTGGGCGCCGGCACCGGCCAGGTCGAGGCCGTCAGCTTCGGCAAGGAGCGCCCGGCCGTGCAGGGCGGCACCGAGGAAGCCTGGGCCAAGAACCGCCGCGTCGAGCTCAAGGACAAGTGATGCGGGCTCTGCGTCTGGCGCTGGTCGCGTGCGCGGTCGGCGCAGCCTTCGTCCAGCCGGCCCGTGCGGGCCTGTTCGAGGACGACGAGGCCCGCAAGGCCATCCTCGAACTGCGCGGCAAGGTCCAGGCCAACGAGGATCTCGCCAACAAGCGCGCCGACCAGCTGAACTCGCTGGTCCAGGACCAGATCCAGCCGCTGCGCCGCAGCGTGCTGGACCTGAACGCCCAGATCGACGCGCTGCGCGCCGAGATCGCCAAGCTGCGCGGCGCCAACGAGCAGCTGGCGCGCGACCTGGCCGACACCCAGCGCAAGCTGACCGACCAGTCGCAGTCCGTCGATGCGCGGCTCAAGCCGCTGGAGCCGCAGAAGGTCAACCTCGACGGCCGCGAGTTCCAGGTCAGCCCCGACGAGCGCAGCCAGTACGAAGCCGCCATCGGCCTCGTGCGCCGCGGCGACTTCGCCGAGGCCGTGGCCGCGCTGAACGCCTTCCTGAAGCGCTACACCGCCAGCGGCTACACCGACTCGGTGCGCTTCTGGCTCGGCAATGCGCAGTACGGCAAGCGCGACTACCGCGATGCGATCGCGACCTTCAAGGCCTTCATCGCCGGCAACCCCGACCATCCGCGCGCCGGCGAAGCCCTGCTCGCGCTGGCCAACTGCCAGATCGAGCTGAAGGACAACAAGTCCGCGCGCCGCAGCCTTGAAGACCTCATCAGGGCCTACCCCGGCACCGAAGCCGCACAAGCGGGCAAAGAGCGCCTGGCCGCGCTGAAGTGATGGCCGCGGATCAGCTCGACGCTGATCTGGAGCGTCGCTTCGGCGGCCTGCGCCGCCTGCACGGCGACGCCGCCTACCAGCGCCTGCGCGCCGCCCGCTTCGCGGTCGTGGGCCTGGGCGGCGTCGGCTCCTGGGCCGTGGAGGCGCTCGCGCGCTGCGGCGCGGCCGAGCTGCTGCTGATCGACCTGGACCAGGTCTCCGAATCCAACATCAACCGCCAGATCCAGGCCCTGGGGTCGACCGTCGGCATGGCCAAGGCCGAGGCGCTGCGCCTGCGCATCGCCGACATCCACCCCGGCTGCACGGTGCGGGTCGTCGAGGAATTCGTCGAGCCCGACAACTGGCCGGCACTGATCGGCGGCGCCGAACTCGACGGCCTCATCGACTGCTGCGACCAGGTGCGTGCCAAGGCCACGCTCGCCGCCTGGGCGCGCGAGCGGCGGCTGCCCTTCGTCACCGTCGGCGCGGCCGGCGGCAAGCGCGAGCCGCAGCGCGTGCAGATCGACGACCTGAGCGCCACGACGCACGACCCGCTGCTGGCCTCGCTGCGCCAGCGCCTGCGCAAGCACCATGGCGCGCCGCGCGGCGGCCACATGGACGTCGCCTGCGTCTACTCGCGCGAACCGGTGCACCTGCCGCAGCAGGGGGCGGGCGAGGCCTGCGCCGTCGACGGCAGCCTGAACTGCCATGGCTACGGATCCAGCGTCGCCGTCACGGCGACCTTCGGCCTGTGCGCCGCGGCCGAACTGCAGCGCCTGCATCTGGCCCGGCAGCCGGGCTGAACGACATTCCGATGAAAATTCTTGCGAGCCTGCCGAAAACCTGCCTATAATGGCAGGCTCTGCTTGACGCGGGATGTTAGCTCAGTCGGTAGAGCAGCGGACTTTTAATCCGTTGGTCGCAGGTTCGAATCCTGCACATCCCACCAGACTTTCTGGCGGCGATTCGAAAGAATCGCGCTATAATCGCTGGCTCAGCAAGGCACGCGCCGAACTGAATCAGGGCTCTTAGCTCAGTTGGTAGAGCAGCGGACTCTTAATCCGTTGGTCGAAGGTTCGAATCCTTCAGGGCCCACCAAAATTCTCTATGCAAATCATGCACTTAGCGCTCAGGCGCTAAGTGATTTTTGCTTTACGGCGGTACAAAATTGACCGTCGGTACGAATTCAGTACAGTGCCGCAACGCTCGTTGCCCTGAACCGACCTGATGCCGACCATCGTCAAGACGCCTTCCGGCACCTGGAAAGCCGTCATCCGCAAGACCGGTTTCCCCACCACGATCAAGACCTTTCGCCTGAAGAAGGACGCCGAGGACTGGGCGCGGCGATCCGAGGACGAGATGGTGCGCGGCCTGTTCGTTCAGCGTGCTCCGGCGGAGAAGATGACCTTTGCCAAGACCATAGAGCGGTATCTGGAAGAGGTCAGCAAGACGAAGCGGCCCGGCACTCAAAGCCGCGAGGTCAAGCGCGTGACCCCGCTCATCGCCTTTTTTGGGCGGCACTCTCTTGCTGGCATCACACCCGACCTGGTTGCTCAATACCGCGACAAGCGGCTCGCCGGTGAAGATCGGCGGGGCAAGGCGGGTGATACTAACTCGCGTTCAAACGTATAGAAGTTATCCATTTGAATCCAGTCATGGACTGGGTTCGGATGGGATCCGCTTCCAGTTGGACGAGCCCGGCAGCGAGGGTGTCCTGGACGGCG
>NZ_JAPPUW010000016.1 GCF_026712205.1 Pelomonas aquatica | reverse complement strand
CTGGTCTCGCTGGTGGATACCCACCAGCAACTCCAGCGTTTTACTTGAACCGCCGGATGCGGACCCGCACGTCCGGTGGTGTGAGAGGGCTGAGGGGGCGACCCCTCACCCTACTCGATTTGGCGTCCGGCCCATCGGCAGTGCCCCACTGGCGGGTGCACGCGAAACGCGCAGGGGGCCATTGCCCATTCAGCATGCATCGTCGCCGGCGGGTGGCAAGGGGCCTTCTCATTCCGGGTAGAGGGTGATAGCCGGGAATTATTGCATCGCGTCAGGGCGTGAAAGAAGCCGCGAAAACGAGACCCCGAAGGCCGCAAACCCGCACCGTCATCCCCTTGTCATGCGACCGCTTCGCGCGCAAACTGGGCTCGTCGATTCCCCACTCCCACCCACCTCCGCTACCCGAAAGACCCTCCCTCCTCCTCCCCTCGTTCCTCATTTTTCCGGTTTCCGTTTTCCCGACCCTTCCTCTGAAAGGAGGCTTTATGAATCTGACGATCAGTGGCCATCACCTCGAAGTCACGCCGGCTCTGCGTGAGTATGTGCTTACCAAGCTGGACCGTGTGACCCGCCACTTCGACCAGGTCGTTGACATCAACGTCCTGCTGACCGTGGAGAAGCAAAAGGAAAAGGAACGCCGGCAGCGCGCCGAAGTGACGCTGCACGTGAAGGGCCGCGACATCTTCGTCGAGAACTCCCACGAGGATCTCTATGCCGCCATTGATCAGTTGATGGACAAGCTGGACCGCCAGGTCTGCCGCCACAAGGACAAGGTGCAGGACCACCACCACGCCTCGGCCAAGCGCCTCGAGGTGCCGGCACGCTGAGGCAGCCCGGCCCAAGCACCACGGCGGCCTGCGGGCCGCTTTTGTTTTTGCGATGCGCAATCCATGGCAATCGGTTGTTGCTGCAGTGCCGCAAAAACCCGCATTCGGGGGCCTGGAGAGGCGTTTTCCACGGCCCTAGGGTCTGCCGCCCACCCCAAAACGGCCCGGGGTTCCATAATCTGCTGCTCTGTGATGACCCATCGCCCGGTTCCGGCCGCGCCCCAACGGCGCCCCCGATGACCGGCCTCCGCCCATGAACCGTCTCGCCGCCATCCTGCCCGCCGACAATGTGTTGGTGAATGTGGATGCGTCCAGCAAGAAACGCGTCTTCGAACATGCCGGCCTGCTGTTCGAGAACCACCACCAGATGGCGCGGGCGCTGGTCACCGACAACCTGTTCGCGCGCGAGCGCCTGGGCTCGACCGGCCTCGGCCATGGCGTCGCGATCCCGCATGGCCGCGTCAAGGGGCTGAAGAACCCGCTGGCCGCCGTGCTGCGCCTGCAGCAGCCCATCGCCTTCGACGCGCCGGACGACGAGCCTGTCGGCCTGCTGATCTTCCTGCTCGTGCCCGAGGCGGCCACGCAGCGCCACCTGGAAATCCTGTCCGAGATCGCCGAGATGCTGTCCGACCGCGAACTGCGCGAGCAGCTCAAGTCCGAGCCGGACGCGGCGACGCTGCACAAGCTGATCGCGGCCTGGGAACCGCTGAAGTCCGTCGCCTGAGCCGGCGCCCCTCTTGAAGCCCACCTCGATCAGTGCAGAAAGGCTCTTCGAAGAGCACCGCGAGGCCCTGCGCTGGGAGTGGATCGCCGGCCACGCCCATCCCGAGCGCCGCTTCGACGAGGCCGCCGTGCGCGATGCGCAGAGCGCGGCCGACCTGGTCGGCTACCTGAACTACATCCATCCCTACCGGGTGCAGATCGTCGGCCGCCGCGAGGTCGCCTACCTCAGCCAGGAGAGCGTCGAGATCCAGGACCGCCGCATCTCGCGCATCGTCACGCTGGAGCCTCCGGTGCTGATCTGCGCCGACGACACCGTGCCGCCGCCGCGCCTGGTGGCCATGTGCGACCGCGCCGAGATCCCGCTGTTCCGCACGACCGAATCCGCCGGCCATGTCATCGACGTGGTGCGCGGCTACCTGGCCCAGCTGTTCGCCAACCGCACGACCCGCCACGGCGTGTTCATGGACATCCTGGGCCTGGGCGTGCTGCTGACCGGCGAATCGGGCCTGGGCAAGAGCGAGCTCGGCCTGGAGCTGATCTCGCGCGGCCACGGCCTCGTCGCCGACGACGCGGTGGACTTCTTCCGCATCGCGCAGACCGCCATCGAGGGCCGCTGCCCCGAGCTGCTGCTCAACCTGCTCGAAGTGCGCGGCATCGGCCTGCTCGACATCAAGGCCATCTTTGGCGAGACGGCGGTGCGCCGCAAGATGCGCCTCAAGCTCATCGTCCACCTCGTGCGCAAGGAGACGATGGAGCGCGACTTCGAGCGCCTGCCCTACGAGCCGCTCTATGAGGACGTGCTCGGCATGCCGGTGCGCAAGGTCGTCATCGCGGTCGACGCGGGCCGCAACCTCGCCGTGCTCGTCGAGGCCGCCGTGCGCAACACCATCCTGCAGCTGCGCGGCATCGACACCTACAAGGAATTCGTCGAGCGCCACCAGCGTGCTATCGACAACGGTTCCATAGATTGAACACGCTGAGCTCGTTCGGCGACATCGCCCGCCTGCTCGTCCTCAACACGGACAGCTACAAGGCCAGCCACTGGCTGCAATACCCGCCCGGCACGACCCGGGTCTTCAGCTACATCGAGGCGCGCGGCGGCAGCCTGCCCTACACGGTCTTCTTCGGACTGCAGGCGCTGCTGAAGGAATACCTCACCCAGGCGGTCACGAGCGATGACGTGGCACTGGCCGCCGAGGTCTGCGCAGCCCACGGCCTGCCCTTCCATCGCGAGGGCTGGCAGCACATCGTCGACGCGCATGCCGGCCGGCTGCCGGTGCGCGTCCGCGCGGTGCCCGAGGGCACGGTCGTGCCGGTGGGCCATGCCCTCGTCACCGTCGAGAACACCGACCCGGCCTGCTGGTGGCTGACCAGCTTCCTCGAGACGGCGCTGCTGCGCGTCTGGTACCCGACGACGGTGGCCAGCCACAGCCAGGCGACGCGCCGCCTGATCGCCGACGCGCTCGAACGCACCGGCGACCCGGCCGGCCTGCCCTTCAAGCTGCACGACTTCGGCGCGCGCGGCGTGTCCTCGCTGGAGTCGGCCGTGCTGGGCGGCATGGCCCACCTCGTGAACTTCCAGGGCACGGACACGATGTCGGCCCTGCTCGGCGCCCGCGCCTACTACGGCGAGCCCATGGCCGGCTTCTCCATCCCGGCGGCCGAGCACAGCACCATCACGGCCTGGGGCCGCGACGGCGAGCTGGACGCCTACCGCAACATGCTCAGGCAGTTCGCCAGGCCCGGCGCGCTGCTGGCCGTCGTGTCCGACTCCTACGACCTTGACAGCGCCGTCGCCAGGCTCTGGGGCGGCGCACTGCGCGACGAGGTCATCGCCAGCGGCGCGACCGTCGTCATCCGCCCCGACAGCGGCGACCCGACCAGCGTCGTGCTGCGCACCGTGCGCGCGCTGGACGCGAGCTTCGGCAGCGACCTGAACGCCAAGGGCTACAAGGTGCTGCGCCATGTGCGCGTCATCCAGGGCGACGGCATCACGCGCGCCGCCATCGCCAGCATCCTCGGCGCGCTGGAGTCGGCCGGCTACTCGGCCGACAACATCGCCTTCGGCCAGGGCGGCGCGCTGCTGCAGCAGGTCAACCGCGACACGCTGGGCTTCGCGATGAAGGCCTCGGCCGCCGAGGTGGGCGGGCGCTGGCGCGATGTCTTCAAGGCGCCCGTCACCGACCCCGCCAAGCGCAGCAAGGCCGGGCGGCTGACGCTGATGCGTCGCGGCGATGCGTTCGCGACCGTGCGCCTGGACTCGCCCGGCTACCAGCAGGCCCTGGCCGACGGTGCGACCGAGGTGATGCGCACCGTCTTCGAGGACGGCCGCCTGCTCGTCGACGACAGCTTCGCGGCCATCCGCGCCCGCGCGGCCGGCTAAGAGGTTGAGAGTCTTTCACCCATGCCCGCCCTGCACGCCAAAACACCCCCGCTCGTCGTTGCAAATGCTCGCCATAGCCCGAGCTATGGCTGTGCTTTGCGCCTAGATCGAGGGCGTTTTGACGCGCCTTTCGGGCACGGCCGAAAAACTCCCAACCTCTGAGTCCCCGGGGCGGCCGGGGGACAATCCGGCGATGGCAGTCCTCTCCCTCACCAACGCCCATCTCGCCTTCGGCCACGTCGCCCTGCTCGATGGCGCCAACTTCGCGCTGGAAACCGGCGAACGCGTCGGCCTCATCGGCCGCAATGGCACCGGCAAGTCCTCGCTGCTGAAGATCCTGGCCGGCCTCGAAAAGCTCGACGACGGCCTGCTGCAGCAACAGCAGGGCCTCACCAACGTCTATGTGCCGCAGGAGCCCGAGTTGCGTGCTGACGCGACCATCTTCGAGTCGGTGAGCGAGGGCGTGGCCGAGGCCAAGGCCCTGCGCGAACGCTACGAGCGCCACGACGAGAACGACGATCTGGCCTGGGTGCAGGAGCGCATCGAGCACATCGGCGCGTGGAACTGGGAGCAGCGCGTCGACGAGACGCTGCACCGCCTGGGCCTCGATGGCAGCCGCCTCGTCGGCAGCCTGTCCGGCGGCCTGAAGAAGCGCGTGGCCCTGGGCCGCGCGCTGGTGGCCCAGCCCGATGTGCTGCTGCTGGATGAGCCCACCAACCACCTGGACCTGGACGCCATCACCTGGCTGGAAGGCCTGCTGAACGACTTCAAGGGTTCGCTGCTGCTCATCACCCACGACCGCGCCTTCCTGGACAACGTGGCCAACCGCATCGTCGAGCTGGACCGCGGCCAGCTGCGCGGCTACCCCGGGAACTTCGCCGCCTTCCAGGCCGCCAAGGCCTACGAGCTGGAGAACGAGGCGCTGGCCAATGCACGCTTCGACAAGCTGCTGGCGCAGGAAGAGGTGTGGATCCGCAAGGGCGTGGAAGCGCGGCGCACGCGTTCCGTCGCCCGCGTGCAGCGCTTGCAGGAGATGCGTCTGCAGCATGCGGCACGACGCGACGTGCAGGGCAAGGTGAGGCTGGACATCGATACCGGCAGTGCCAGCGGCAAGATCGTGGCCGAGCTGGAGGACGTGTCCAAGAGCTACGGCGAGCGCGCCATCGTGCGCGGCTTCACCAGCACCATCCTGCGCGGCGACAAGGTGGGCCTGATCGGCCCCAACGGCGCGGGCAAGACGACGCTCTTGAAGATGATCCTCGGCGAGCTGCCACCCGACAGCGGCACGGTGCGCCTGGGCTCGCGGTTGACGGTGGCCTACTTCGACCAGATGCGCGACACGCTGAACCTCGACGCGACGCTGGCCGACACCATCAGCCCCGGCTCGGAGTGGATCGAGATCGGCACGCAGAAGAAGCACGTCAAGAGCTACCTCGGCGACTTCCTGTTCTCGCCGGCGCGCGCCAACTCGCCGGTGCGCACGCTGTCCGGGGGCGAGCGCAACCGCCTGCTGCTGGCCCGCCTGTTCGCGCGGCCGGCCAATGTTCTGGTGCTGGACGAGCCGACCAACGACCTCGACATCGAGACGCTGGAACTGCTGGAGGAACTGCTGGCCGACTACGACGGCACGGTCTTCCTCGTCAGCCACGACCGCCGCTTCCTGGACAACGTCGTCACGTCCACCATCGTCTACGAAGGCGATGCGCGCTGGCGCGAGTACGAGGGCAGCGTGCAGGACTGGCTGACGCAGTCCAGGCGTGCCGTTGCGCTGCAGGCCAAGGCCGCGCCGGCCGCCGCACCCACGCCGCCGCCCGCGCCCGAGCCGGCCCCGGTGGTCGCGACCAAGCGCAAGCTCAGCTACAAGGAGCAGCGCGAGCTGGACGAGATCCCGAAGCAGATCGCCGCGCTGGAGGCCGAGCAGACCCAGCTGAATGCGCTGATTGCCGGCAGCGAGCTCTACACGCAGGGCGCCAAGCGCATTGCCGAAGTGACCGACCGCGCCGCGGACATCGACGCCGAGCTGCTGGCGCTGATGGAGCGCTGGGAAGTGCTGGAGTCCAGGTGAACGCGCCGCCAGCCTGGAGCCCTCAGGCAGGCTGCAGCTTCTCGAGCGGCACGAAGGCCGTCTGCCCCTTGAGCTGGACGACCGTCTCGCCATGGCGGTGCACGACGTACTGGGCCACATGGACGGCGCCCTGGTAGCGGACCCTGTCGCCCGGCTTGACGACCGGCTGGGGCGGCAGGGCGGGCAGCACCGGCCGCGGCGCGGGCCTGGCGTCGCGCACCCGGCCGTGCAGGCCGGGCGACTGCTTGGCCATGGTCTCCAGCGCCCGCGTCATCTCGGCCTGCAGCTGTTCGGCCGTGAAGGGCTTCTTCAGCAGGAAATGGGCGCCGAGGGCCTGGGCCTCGAACCCGTGCTCGGGTGCGACCTCGAAGCTCAGCAGCGACAGCTGCAGGGCCGGCTGGACTTCGCGCAGGCGCTGGTAGAGCTGGAGGCCGGTCAGCGGCGCCTTCGGGAACCAGTCGGTGATCAGGAAATGGGGCTTGAAGGCCAAGCCCTGGGCCAGCGCGGCCTCGGTATCGGCGCAGCACAGGATGCTGTCGGCGGCGAAGCCGTGGCTGTGCAGCAGCTGGCGCGCGAAGGCCTGCACACCCGCCAGCGCGTCTACAACGAGAAATTTCAAGGGGTCGCTCATGTCCGCATCGGGCGCTGCGGCTGCGGCGGCGCCAGGCGACGGATTGTGCCGGCAGCCATCTGCCGGCCCCGGAGCGAACCCCTGTCGAGCGAGAAATTTTTCGTCGGCTCCGCGCGTGCGGGGCCGGGCCGTCAGCCTTGCAGGCGGCAGAAATCGGCGCGCAGGCCCGACGGCGTGCGCGCCAGGTAGAGCGTCTGGGCAGGGCCGCCTTCCCGCGTGAGCGTGAGCAGCGCGTCGCCCAGGCCCGCGGGCAACGGGCCGGCAAAGCTCAGGCTGAACTGCTCGCCGGCCTGAGGGCCGGGCCGGGGCGTGGCCGCCCGCAGCGTGACGGCATGCCCGTCGACCTCGAAGCGCTGGCCGACATGGGCCTGCCAGCTCGCCAGCCCGGCCTGCTCGCCCAGGCTGGGGCGCACGCCGGCCAGCGCGGCAGGGGTGCCGGCACCGGCAACGATGGCGGTGGCGCCGCCCTTCAGGAAATCGCGCTTGTTGATCATGGCGGGCACTCCTCGGTGGTGGGGCGGCGGGCGGGCCGGCGCATGGCCTGGTGCAGGCCTTCGGGCTCGCCATCGGCGACGAAGCCCAGCCGCTCGTAGAGCCGCCGGGCGGGGTTGTGGATCTCGACGTGGATGCCCAGAGACTGGCGGCGCCCGTCGGCCTCGCGCGCCAGCGCCTGCAGGCAGCGCGTGCCGATGCCGCGCCCGCGCCAGGCGGGCAGCAGCGCGATGTCGAGCACATGCAGGGCTTCGGGCCGGCGGTCGACCCAGAGCCGGCCGGCCACTTCGCCGTCGCCCGCGAGGATGAGCTGGCAGACCGCCCGCGGGAAATGCTGCCGGTAGTGCTGCTGCTGGGCGCGATGCTGCATCGCGACGAAGCGTTCGCACTGCTCGGCCGGCCAGCCGGTCAGCGCCAGTTCGTCGGCGCGCGTGCCGGCGTAGATGGCGAGCTGCCAGGCCTCGTCGGCCGGCGTCGCGACGCGCAAGCGGCAGTCGTCCATGGGGGTGGGCTCAGCTGCGCGCCGGGTATACGCCCTGCAGCGCGATGCAGAAGTTCAGGCTGAGATAGGGCTGGCGGTTCTCGTGCGGCTGGCTACCGCCGGCGGGGCTGATGGCGGTGCCCGCCATGAGCGTCGTCGGCCCCGGCGCGTGGTAAACATTGCCGCCGCCGTTGGCCGTCGGGGCCATCACATTGCCGGCCGGGCTCGTCGATGCCGGCGTGAGGCCGGCCATCAGGCCATGGGTGTGGACGGGCATCTCGGAAGCCAGCAGCGACACCGTGGCCTCGCCGTCGACCTCGCCAAGGAATCTCTGGCTCAGGCCTGCACCCTGTCCCGCGCCCATCGCGAAAGAGCCGCCCAAGTTGGGCAGCGCGAAGTTGGACGTGCCATTGCCGCCGTAGGTGGTGCCCAGCAGCGAGAACAGCGCGGTGTTCTGGCTGATCGGCATCAGCTGTCCATCGCAGGCGGCCCAGCCCTTGGGCGCGAAATTGAACGGCAGGACGCGAATCTCGGCGAGAAAGGGGTTGGACATGTCGCGCTCCTCAGGACTGGGACGGGAAGATGCCGAACAGCGAAATGATGTAGCTCACCGCCACCGTCGGCGCCATGTTGTCGTGGGGCTGCGAGCCGCCGGCCATGCCGACGCCGACCGCGGCCATCGGCGTCGACGCGGCCGCGGTGTCGTAGCTGGCGAAGCTGGTGGTCGCGAGCAGGGCGCCGCCGGGCGAAGTGCCGATGGCGGCGGCCGAGCTGGCGAGCATGGCATGCGTGTGCTGTGGGGTCTGGCCGGATGTCAGCGTGACGGTCTCTGAGCCCCCCTTCTCGCCGATGACGTGGCCCTGGCCCATATGCACCGGGATGCGGCCGGCCAGGTTCGGCAGCGCGAAATTGGATTGGCCATCCCCGCCATAGGTCGTGCCGACCAGCTGGAACAGCGTCGGGTTTTCTGAGATGGCCAGCAACTGGCCCTGGCAGAACGCCCACCCGACGGGCGCGAAGTTGCCGGCAAAGAGGCGGATCTCGCCAACGTAGGGGCTGGACATCGCGGTCTCCTCGTTCAGTTCTGGCTGGGGAAGATGCCTTGCAGCGCGATGATCCACATCAGCACGGTGTAGGGCTGCATGTTCTGGTGGGGCTGGCTGCCGCCGATCGAGGTCAGTGAACTGCTGCCCATCACCGTGTCATTGCCGACCGGCGCGTAGCGGTTCATGCCGCCACGCGGTTTTGCAGCCGGCAGCGCGCCGCCCGGCACGCTGGCATTGGCGATGTCGGCGCTGGCCGTCAGCGTGTGCGTGTGCGTCGGCAACTGGCTGCTGTTCAGCGTCACGGTTTCGGCGCCGGCTTTCTGGCCCAGCACGACGCCGTTGCCGCGGTGCAGCGGCGCCCGGCCCTGCAGGTCGGGCAGCGAGAAGGTTCTCATGCCGTCGCCGCCATAGGTGGTGCCCAGCAGCGAGAACAGCGCCTGGTTCTGGTTGATGGGCAGGAGCTGGCCGTTGCACAGCGCCCAGCCCTTGGGCGGGAAGTTGAAGCTCGCGAGCTTGAGTTCGCCGAGGAAGGGTTCAGACATGGCGGTGTCTCCTAGCCGAACACGGCTTCGTAATGCAGGCCGGCGGCCGTGCGGGCCACAGGCACCAGGAAGAGGTCCATCGCGTCGAGCTGCGGGTGCTCGAGCCGGTAGATGCGCTGCGGCAGTGCCGGCTCGGCCGCGGCCTCGAAGGTCAGGCTGAAGGACTGCGCGCCGCCGCGGCCGGCACTGGCGTCGATGAGCTGGGCCGGCAGTTCGGCCGCATCGTCCAGTCGCAGCGTGAAGCGGCTGCCCACCAGCGGCGCGAAGCGCGCCAGCGTGAAGGCGGCTTCAGGCACGGCGCCGCGCCGCGCCGGCGCCCAGGGCAGCGATGGCGAATAGCGCCAGCGTGGCCGGCTCAGGCAGGTTGTTGCCACCGCCAGGGCCCGTGCTGGCGTCTCGCGTGATGAGGTCGATGCGGAAGTCGGCATGCGCAGCGCCCGAACCCGTGCCTCGGTCCTTGAACACGATGTTGTCGAGGTCGAGGCTGACCGTGTGCGGGTCGATGAGGTTAACGAGGCCGGACGCCGGCAACGGGCTGGCCAGGCCGCTGAAGCCGCTGGTCAGGAAATCGTCGAAGGCATAGACGGTGAAGCCGGTGATGATCTTGCCGGCGATGCTGAGGGCGTCGAACTCGTAGCGCGCATGCTCGCCGCCGAGACCGAGGTAGCCGGTGGTGAAGACGGTGGTGCCGGAGTAGCTGCTCACGTGGATGGAGTCGCCGCTGAAGGAGACAAACTCGTTGTCCGCCAGAAAATTGCTGACGGCCCCGCTGCCGCCATGAACCACGGACTGGATGCCGGTGCCGAGATTGGCCGTGGTGACGAGCTGGGACACGCTGATTGGCGTTGCCGTCGGGTCGCCCAGGACGCCACCGGGCGCGATCAGCTTGACGGTGATGTCGCTGACGAAATTGGCCCGGGCCGACATCGACGACAGCGCGAGCAGCGTGCCGAGAGCGGCACCGATCAGGCTGCGGACGGGGGACGAAGCAAGTCGCATGAAACCCTCCCTGGCGTGAACCGAGCCGCAAGTTGACTCGCGGCCGGCCTCGGGCGCTAGGGGCCTGCCCCGCGAACGCGGGGGGAAGAAACTAGGGGGTTGTCGCGCGGCCGCGGAGGTCGTCCACGCACGCGCGCAGCGCGCGCCAGAAGGCCGGGTCCAGCGAGGTCGCCATGTTGATGCGCATCAGCGGGCCGGGGCGGCGCGTGGCGCTGAAGAGGGCGCCGGGCGCGGTCAGCCAGCCGGCGTCGAGCAGGGGCTGGGCCAGGCGCTCGGTGTCGACGCCGACGTTCAGCCAGCCGAACAGGCCGTCGGGCGGCGCGGCCCAGCTGAAGCCCTGCCTGGTGGCCAGGGACGCCACGCGCTGTCGCGCAGTGGCGAGGCGCTCGCGCAGGCGCTGCGCGTGGCGGCGCAGCCGGCCCTGCTCCAGGCACAGCGCGACGGCGCGCTCCAGCACGGGCGAGCTGGTCAGGCCGTCGAGCAGCTTGGTGTCGGTCAGCGCGCGCAGCCGCTCGGGCGCGGTGGCCAGATAGCCCACGCGCCAGGCCGGCGTCAGCACCTTGGAGAAGCCGCTCACATAGGTCACGCGGCGCAGGCCGTCCAGGGCCGCCAGGCGCGGCGCATGCTCGGACGCGAGGAAGCCGTAGCTGTCGTCCTCGACGATGAAGAAATCGTGCTCGTCGGCCAGGCGCAGCAGGCGGTGGGCGCCGGCCAGGTCGAGGCTGTGGCCGGTCGGGTTGTGCAGCACCGACACGGTCAGGTAGGCGCGCGGCCCATGCTGGGCGGCCAGCGCGGCGAGCACGTCCAGGTCCGGCCCGCGCGCGCCGCGCGGCACGGGCAGCAGGCGGATGCCGGCCTGCGTCAGCCGCGCGAACATGATGGCCCAGCCGGGGTCGTCGACGAGGACGGCGTCGCCCGGCTGCAGCTGGCTGCGGATGATGAGGTCCAGCGCATGCGTGGCGCCGTTGGTCGTCAGGATCTGGGCCGGCCCGGCGTGGATGCCCAGGTCGGCCAGGCGCTGGCCGAGGGCGTTGCGCAGGCGCTCGTCGCCGCTGGGGTCACCGTAGCTGAGCTGCACGGCGTGGGCCTGCGCATCGTGCAGCCGGCGCAGCGCGGACTGCAGCAGCGCCGGGTCCAGCCAGTCGGCCGGCAGCGTGCCCAGGCCCGGGGAGCGCGCCGCGTCGGCCTCGAACATGCCGCGGATCAGCGCGGTGGCGTCCATCGGCGCCTGGCGCGGCGCGGCCGCGGCCGCAGCGTGGGGCAGGCGCGTGGCCGCCGCGGGCCGCGTCTCGCGCACGAAGAAGCCGCGCTGGCGGCGCGCCTCCAGCAGGCCGGCGGCCTGCAGCTGGTCGTAGGCGGCGACGACCGTGTGCGGGCTGACGCCGTGCTGGCGCGCGCAGTCGCGCACCGAGGGCAGGCGGGCGCCCGGCAGCAGCAGGCGTTCGCGGATGCGCTGGGCATAGCGCTCGGCCAGTTGGCCCGCCAGGGGCTGGCTGGCGCCGCGCTGCAGCGGCGGATGTGTAGCGGTGGGCATGGCAATACAGAAGCGTGGCCGAACCGGCCGACTGTACTGGTTCTGTATCGGTTGCTGTGCCTAGACTGAGCCCATGCCAGGACTTTCCACATCGGCGATCCCAACCACCAGTGCCTCCGACGCGGCGCGAGGCCTGCTGCTCGGCATCGCCGGCGTCGTCATGTTCGCGCTCAGCATCCCGATGACGCGCCTGGCCGGCGGCAGCGTGCAGGCGCCGCAGCTGGACCCGGCCTTCGTCGCCTTCGGCCGCGCGGCCGTGGCGGGGCTGCTGTCCGTCGCCTACCTCGCCGCCACCGGCGCACGCCGGCCGCGCGGGCCGGAGTGGCGGCTGCTGGCGCTGACGGCGGGCGGCGTGGTCTTCGGCTGGCCGCTGCTGTCGGGCCTGGCCGTGCGGCATGTGGATGCCGTGCATGCGGCCGTCGTGTCCGGCGTGCTGCCGCTGGCCACGGCCGTCATCGCCGCGCTGGTGCTGCGCCAGCGGCCGAGCCGCGGCTTCTGGGCCTGCGCGTTCGCGGGCCTGGCCCTGGTCGTCGGCTTTGCGGCCTGGCGCGGCGCGGGCGGGCTGGAGATGGCCGACGGGCTGCTGCTGGGCGCCGTGGTCTGCGCTTCGGCGGGTTATGTCGGCGGCGCGCGGCTGTCCCGGGGGTTCAGCGCCGAGCAGGTCATCTGCTGGGTGCTGGTCATCAGCCTGCCCATCACGCTGCCGCTGGCGCTGTGGACCCGGCCGACCGCGCCGGTCGCGCCCTCGGCCTGGGCCGGCTTCGCCTATGTGTCGCTGGTCTCGATGTGGATCGGCTTCTTCGCCTGGTATCGCGGCCTGGCGCTGGGCGGCACGCTGCGCGTCAGCCAGGTGCAGGTGCTGCAGCCCTTCCTGTCCATGCTGTTCGCCGTGCCGCTGCTGGGCGAGAAGCTGGACGCGATGACCGTCGTCTTCGCCGCCGCGGTGCTGGCGGTGGTCTGGCTGGGCAAGCGCCAGCCGGTGAATTGATGCAGGAGATGTGCGATGGATGACCGATTCACGACCCGGCTCGCGCCCGGCCAGGCGCTGACGCTGGCCGCCGCGCGCGGGCCGCGCCGCCTGGTCGTGACCCAGGGCCGGCTGTGGGTCACGCTGGCCGGCCAGCTGGACGACCACTGGCTGCGCGCCGGCGAGGGCCTGACGCTGGCCGGCGGCCGGCCGGCCGTCGTCGAGGCCTGGCCCGAGGCTGCCTTCCAGCTGCTGCAGCCCGCCGCATCGCCGCGCGTGCCGCGGTCGACTGGATGCTAGGCTGAGCCCTTTGAAATTCCATGTAACTCCACCATGAGCACCGTCTGGACCCAAGCCCGCCGCGCTGCGCGGATGAACCCGTCGATCATCCGGGAGATCCTCAAGGTCACCGAGAAGCCCGGCATCCTGTCCATGGCCGGCGGGTTGCCGTCGGCCGACACCTTCCCGGTCGCCGAACTGAAGGCGGCCTGCGACCGCGTGCTGACCCAGGCGCCGCGCGAGGCCCTGCAGTACGCCGCCAGCGAGGGCTTCGCGCCGCTGCGCGAGTGGGTGGCCGGGCGCGTCGCGGCGCTGGGCATGCACGTCAGGCCCGAGCAGGTGCTGGTCACCAGCGGCTCGCAGCAGGGCCTGGACCTTGCGGCCAAGGTGCTGTGCGATGCCGGCGCGCCGGTGGCCGTCGAGACGCCGACCTACCTCGGCGCGCTGCAGGCCTTCACGCCCTACGAGCCCATCTACGCCAGCCTGGCCGGCGACGACGAGGGGCCGCGCCCCGAGGCGCTGGCGGCGCTGCCGCACGATGCGCCGGGCACGCGTTTCGCCTATCTGCTGCCCAACTACCAGAACCCGACCGGCCGCGTGATGAGCGCGCCCCGCCGTGCCGAGCTCGTCGACGCGGCGCGCCGGGCCGGCGTGCCCATCGTCGAGGACAACCCCTATGGCGACCTCTGGTTCGACCAGCCGCCGCCCGATTCGCTGTCCAGCCTCTGGCCCGAGGGCTCGCTCTACCTGGGCTCCTTCTCCAAGGTGCTGACGCCGGGCTTTCGCCTCGGCTACCTGATCGCGCCGGCCGAGCTCTTCCCGAAGCTGCTGCAGGCCAAGCAGGCCGCCGACCTGCACACGCCGGGCTTCAACCAGCGCGTCGTCCACGAGGTCATCCGCGACGGCTTCCTGGACCGCCACATCCCGTCCATCCGCGCCCGCTACAAGGCCAACCGCGACGCGATGGCCGCCGCGCTGCGCGAGCACCTGCCGCCGGGCTGCGAGTGGCAGTCGCCCGAGGGCGGCATGTTCTTCTGGCTGCGCCTGCCCGCGGGCCTGGACGCGATGGCCCTGCTGCCGCGCGCGGTCGACGCCGGCATCGCCTACGTGCCAGGCGCGGCCTTCTATGCGCACCAGCCGGATGCGCGCGCGCTGCGGCTGAGCTTCGTCACGCTGACGCCGGCGCTGATCGCCGAGGGCGTCGAGAAGCTGGGGCGGCTGCTGCACGAGGCGCTGGAGGTGGCGGCCGAACCGGCGCCTTAATCGCCGAGCCTGACAGAGAGCTGAAGCCCGCGCCTCGATCCGCCTCCCGGGTTTCCATATCCCCAATTCGTCGCCGCTCTGGCATCGTATGCATGGCCCCCGGCAAAGTCGCCGGGGTGGATTGCATAACGGAGACGAGGCAACGATGAAGCAGATCTTGACCGCAGCGGCCCTGGCGGCGATGGCATGGGGGGCGCAAGCCGCGGAGCCGATCAAGATCGGCGTGGCGGGGCCTTTCACCGGCGGGTCTTCGTCGATGGGCGTCAGCATGCGCGACGGCGTGCGCCTCGCGGCCGACGAGATCAACAAGGCCGGCGGCGTGCTGGGCCGCCAGATCCAGCTCGTCGAGCGCGACGACGAGGCCAAGAACGAGCGCGGCGTGCAGATCGCCCAGGAGCTCATCAACAAGGAAAGGGTGGCCGCCACCGTCGGCTACATCAACACCGGCGTGGCCCTGGCCTCGCAGCGCTTCTACCAGGACGCCAGGATCCCGGTGATGAACAACGTGGCCACCGGCTCCATCATCACCAAGCAGTTCGACGACAAGCCCGAGAACTACATCTTCCGCAACTCGGCCCACGACAGCATCCAGGCGCCGATGATCGTCGAGGAGGCCATCGCCAGGCGCGGCTTCAGGAAGGTCGCCATCCTGGCCGACAGCACCAACTATGGCCAGCTCGGCCGCGCCGACCTGGAGGCCGCGCTCAAGCTCAAGGGCGTCACGCCGGTGGCCGTCGAGAAGTTCAACATCAAGGACGTCGACATGACGGCCCAGCTGCTGAAGGCCAAGGAGGCCGGCGCCGAGGCCGTGCTGACCTATGGCATCGGCCCCGAGCTGGCCCAGATCGCCAACGGCATGACCAAGCTCGGCTGGAAGGTGCCGATGATCGGCAGCTGGACCCTGTCCATGGCCAACTACATCGACAACGCCGGCCCCGGCGGCGAGGGCGCGCGCATGCCGCAGACCTTCATCCAGGAGCCCACCACCCCGAAGCGCCAGAGCTTCATCATCAACTACCTGAAGACCTTCAACCCCAAGAACTCGCGCATCGAGTCGCCGGTGTCGGCGGCCCAGGGCTATGACTCCATCTACCTGCTGGCCGCGGCCATAAGGCAGGCCGGCTCCACCGAAGGCCCCAGGATCAAGGCCGCGCTGGAAGACCTGAAGACGCCGGTGGACGGCGTCGTGACGACCTACAACAAGCCCTTCTCCGCCCGCGACCACGAGGCCATCACGGCCAACATCCCGGTCATGGGCGAGGTCAAGGGCCAGCGCGTCGTCTACGCCTACCCCGACGACTTCAAGAAGGCCTCCGAGGTGCGCGTGAAGGACGCGAACGCCAAGGGGGCCCTCGAGCAGAAAAAGCGCCAGTAAAGAACGGCCATGCAGATATTGACCCAGCTCGTGTTCAGCGGCATCGCGCTGGGCATGATCTATGCCGTCATCGCCTTCGGCTACCAGCTCACGTTCGCGACCAGCGACACGCTGAACTTCGGCCAGGGCGAGGCGCTGATGCTTGGCGCGCTGGTCGGCCTCAGCCTGGTCGGCTGGGGCCTGAACTACTGGCTGATGCTGCCCCTGGTCTGCCTGTTCGGCGCGCTGCAAGGCGCGGTGGTCGAGCGCATCGGCGTGCGGCCGGCCATCAAGATGAAGAGCGAGTTCGGCTGGATCATGTCCACCATCGCGCTGGGCATCATCTTCAAGAACGTGGCCGAGAACGTCTGGGGGCGCGACGACCTGCGCTTCCCGTCGCCGCTGCCCGAGGCGCCGATGAAGATTCTCGGCGCCAATGTGCTGCCGATGGAGTTGCTGGTCATCGTCGGCGCGGTCGGCATGATGCTGGCCGTCGAGGTCTTCAACCGCAGGAGCATCTACGGCAAGGCGGTGGTGGCCACCTTCAACGACCGCGACGCCGCCAAGCTGATGGGCATCAACACCGGCCTCGTCATCACCTTCAGCTACGCGCTGTCGTCGCTGACGGCGGCGTTTGCCGGCGTGCTGATCGCGCCGCTGACGCTGACCGGCGCGACCATGGGCGCCGTGCTCGGGCTCAAGGCCTTCGCCGTCGCCATCATCGGCGGCCTGACCTCGGGCATGGGCATCGTCGTGGGCGGCATCATCCTCGGCGTGGCCGAGACGACGACGGGCTTCTACCTCTCCACCGGCTACAAGGACGTGCCCGGCCTCGTGCTGCTGCTGATCGTGCTGGCCGTGAAACCCGCGGGCCTGTTCGGCAAGACCGCCATCAAGAAAGTTTGATGATGTTGCGGGATGGACCTTTGAGCGAAGCGAAAAGCTCCGTCCTCAACTGGCTGAAAACATGAACATAAAAAACCTAGCGCTGGGCGCCGTGGCGGTCGCCGCCCTGGGCGCGTTCCCGCTGCTGTCGGGCAACCCGTACTACATCCACCTGGTCGAGACCATCATGATCTACGCGATCGTGCTGTTCGGCCTGGACATCGTCGTCGGCTACACCGGCCAGGTGTCGCTGGGCCACGCGGGCCTGTTCGGCATCGGCGCCTACACGGCGGGCGTGCTGATCCTGAAGCTGGATGCGCCGGTCTACGCGACGTTGCCGGCCGCCATCGCGGTGGCGGCCGTGTTCGGCGCGATGCTGGCGCTGCCGGCGCTGCGCGTGACGGGGCCTTACCTGGCCATGGTCACGCTGGCCTTCGGCACCATCATCCAGATCCTCATCAACGAGATGAGCTTCCTGACCGAAGGCCCGATGGGCATCACGCTGACCAAGCCGGCGCTGTTCGGCCACCCCCTCGACGAGATGCAGTTCTACTGGCTGGTCATGGCCTGCCTCGTCGCGGCGCTGGTCTTCGTGCACCGCGTGCTGCACTCCCAGCTCGGCCGCGCCTTCGAGGCCCTGCGCGGCAGCCCGGTCGCATCGGACTGCATGGGTGTCTCGGTCTACCGCTACAAGGTCTATGCCTTCGTCATCTCGGCGGCGCTGGCCGGCCTGGCGGGTTCGCTCTATGCCTATTCCGAGCAGTACATCAGCCCCAACACCTACAACTTCGAGCTGACGGTGATGTTCCTGCTGGCCATCATCATGGGCGGCCGCAAGACCCGCACCGGTGCGCTGCTCGGCGCGGCCATCATCGTCATGCTGCCCAAGCTGCTGGACGACCTGGAGGTCTTCCGCATCGGCGCCGTCGTGCTGGCCGTCATGGTGGCCCTCTCCGTGGCCGTGGGCCTGAAGCGCGGCAAGCTGACGAGGCAGGCCGCCGCCATCCCCGTGGTCGGCAGCATCGCGCTCGCGGCGGTCTCGTTCAAGCTGCAGACGATGACCGACTGGCGGCTGTCCATCTTCGGCCTCATCACGCTGTTCGTCGTCTACTACCTGCAGGACGGCATCGTCGGCTTCGTGCGCAATGCGCTGAACCTGAAGGTGAAGCAGGAGCGCGACCTGACCCAGGGCGCCGCCGCCGCGCTGACCCGCGCCGGCAGCCAGGGCGAGGCCGAGTTGCTCAAGGCCAGCGGCGTGCTGATGCAGTTCGGCGGCCTGAAGGCGCTGAACAACGTCGACCTCGTCGTGCAGCGCGGCAGCATCCACGGCCTGATCGGCCCCAACGGCTCGGGCAAGAGCACGATGATGAACGTGCTGACCGGCATCTACCAGCCCACCGCCGGCACGGTGGTGTTCGCCGGCCGCACGGTCAACGGCCGCACTTCGTCCGACATTGCGCTGTCGGGCATTGCGCGCACCTTCCAGAACGTGCAGCTGTTCGGCGAGATGACGGCGCTGCAGAACGTGCTCGTCGGCCTGCACCACAGCTTCAGCAGCCACCTCGTCGACATCGCGCTGCACCTGCCGCGCTACCGGCGCGAGGACCTCGAGCAGCGCGCCCGCGCGCATGCGCTGCTGGAGTTCGTCGGCCTGGACGTGCTGGCCGGCGAGGAGGCGCGCAACCTGCCCTACGGCAAGCAGCGCCTGCTGGAGATCGCCCGCGCGCTGGCGCTGGACCCGCAGCTGCTGCTGCTCGACGAGCCCGCCGCCGGCCTGACCGCGCCCGACATCAAGGAGCTGCTCGAGATCATCCGCAAGATCCGCGCGGCCGGCGTCACCGTCATCCTCATCGAGCACCACATGGACGTCGTCATGAGCCTGTGCGACCGCGTCTCGGTGCTGGACTTCGGCCAGAAGATCGCCGAAGGCCTGCCGGCCGAGGTGCAGGCCAACGAGAAGGTCATCGAGGCCTATCTGGGCGGCCAGGCGTCATGACGGTGGCCTGCATACAGCGGGCCGAGCGCCGGGCCGCTCCCAAGCCGGCCCGCACTCCCTCGGGGAGTCGGCTGGCGTACCCGACAGCCGGAGGGCTCCATTCATCATGCTGACCATCAAGAACCTCAGCGCGGGCTACGGCAAGGTCCAGGTGCTGCACGGCATCTCGCTGGACGTGCCCAAAGGCCGGGTCGTGACCCTGATCGGCTCCAACGGCGCCGGCAAGACGACGACGATGCGCGCGGTGAGCGGCATGATCAAGCCCAGCGGTGGCGAGATCACGCTCAACGAGCGCCGCATCGACGGCCTGGAGAGCTATCACATCGCCCGCCAGGGCCTGGCCCATTCGCCCGAAGGCCGGCGCGTGTTCGCGACGATGACGGTCACCGACAACCTGCGCCTGGGCGCCTTCCCGCGCTACACGGGCGAGCGGCCCAAGGGCGACATCGCCGGTGACCTGGAGCGCGCGCTCGAACTTTTCCCGCGCCTGAAGGAGCGCCGCCTGCAGCTGGCCGGCACGCTGTCCGGCGGCGAGCAGCAGATGCTCGCGATGGCCCGCGCCGTCATGCTCAACCCCGAGGTCGTGCTGCTGGACGAACCCTCCATGGGCCTCGCGCCCATCCTGGTCGACGAGGTCTTCCGCATCATCGAGAGCCTGAAGGCGCGCGGCGTGACCATGCTGCTCGTCGAGCAGTTCGCCGCCGCCGCGCTGAAGGTGGCCGACTACGGCTATGTGCTGGAGAACGGCCGCATCGCCGTGCACGGCCCGGCCGAGAAGCTGCGCAGCGATCCGGCCGTGCAGGCCGCCTACCTGGGCGGCGGCCACTGAGTTGGACAAGCGAGGCTACCGCCTCAGCTTCGCGGCGGCAGACATCGATGCCGTCGCGGCCCACGCCTTCCTGACCCGCGCCTACTGGTGCGAGGGCATCCCGCTGGCGCTGGTCGAGCGTGCGATCGCGAACTCGCTGTGCATCGCGCTGCATGCCGAGGGCGCGGGCCAGGTCGGCTTCGCCCGCGCGGTCACCGACCGCACGACCTTCGCCTATCTCTGCGACGTCTACGTCCTTGAAGACCACAGGGGGCGGGGGCTGGCCGATTGGATGGTTCAATCGCTGCTCGCTCACCCGGACCTGCAAGGCCTGCGCCGCTTCATGCTGTTCACGCGAGACGCCCAGCCGCTCTACGCCCGCCACGGCTTCCAGCCGCTGGCGACGCCGGAGCGCGGCATGGAGGTCGTGCGGCCGGGTCTCTACCTGACCGCCTCGCCTCCAACCAATGCCTGAACTGCGCCGCTTCGTCCAGGTCGACGTCTTCACCGCCACCCCGCTGAAGGGCAATGCCCTGGCCGTCGTCGTCGACGGCGCCGGCCTCGCCGACGCCGAGATGGCCGAGTTTGCGCGCTGGACCAACCTCAGCGAAACCACCTTCCTGTTGCCGCCCACCGATCCGGCCGCCGACTATCGCGTGCGCATCTTCACGCCCGGCGGCGAACTGCCCTTCGCCGGCCACCCGACGCTGGGCAGTGCCCATGCCTTCCTCGCCAGCGGCGGCGATGCGAAGAAGCCCGGCGAGGTCGTGCAGCAATGCGCCGTCGGTCTCGTGCGCGTGAAGCGCGACGGCGCCCGCCTGGCCTTCGCCGCGCCGCCGCTGAAGCGCAGCGGCCCGGTCGACGCGGCCACGCGCGCGCAGGCCATCGCGGCCCTGCGCATCGCGCCGGAGGCGCTGCTGGACGCGCAGTGGGTCGACAACGGCCCCGGCTGGATGGCCGTCCGCCTCGCCGACGCGGCCGGCGTGCTGGCCCTGCGGCCCGACTTCATCGCGATGCAGGGCCTCAAGCTCGGCGTCGTCGGCGCCCATCCGGCCGGCAGCGAATGCCAGTTCGAGGTGCGCGCCTTCGTGCCCGACCTCGGCATCCCCGAGGACCCCGTCACCGGCAGCCTGAATGCCGGCCTGGCGCTGTGGCTGCAGCAGGCGGGCCTGGCGGGCGACAGCTATGTGGCCGCGCAGGGCGCCGCGCTCGGCCGCGCGGGCCGAGTGCATGTGCGCCGCGATGCCGATGCGACCTGGATCGGCGGCGACGTCGTGCCCCTGATCCACGGCCAGGTGAGGCTGTGATGACCGAAGAACTCTTCCGCGAGGACGCGACGCTGCTGGGCTGCGACGCCACCGTGGTCGGGCAAGGGGAGGGCGGCGTCACGCTCGACCGCACCGTCTGCTACCCGCTCGGCGGCGGCCAGGCGGGCGACACCGGCTGGCTCGTCTCGCGCGAGCAGCGCTGGCGCATCGCCGACACGCGCAAGAGCAAGGAGAGCCCGGGCGCCATCGTCCACCTGATCGACGGCGAGCCGCCGGCCGTCGGCACGCCTGTGCGCGTGGAGGTCGACGCGCCGCGCCGCCAGGCCCACCGGCGCTTCCACACGGCCACGCATCTGCTGTGCGCGCTGCTGCCCTATCCGGTCGACGGCTGCTCCATCACCGAGACCTATGCGCGGCTGGACTTCCACACCGACCAGCCCTTCGACAAGGACGCCCTCCAGGCCGGCCTCGATCGCCTCGTCGCCGAGGCGCATCCGGTCGGCCACCGCTGGATCAGCGAGGAGGAGCTCGACGCCAACCCCGGCCTCGTGCGCTCCATGAGCGTGCAGCCGCCGCGCGGGCTCGGGCGGGTGAGGGTGCTGGAAATCAACGGCGTGGACCTGCAGCCTTGCGGCGGCACCCATGTGTCGAACACGGCCGAGATCGGCGCCGTGGTCGTCACGAAGATCGAGAAGAAGTCGGCCATGACGCGTCGCGTGGTCCTGGGGTTTGCGGGTTGAGGCTGCCGGTGCACGGAGCAAGTCATGGCCGCCCCCGATATCCAACTGATCAGGCCCGAATCTGCCGAAGACTGGCAGGAGGTTCGTCTCATCCTGCGCGACTACGCCGCCAGCCTGGTGGTGGACCTGGGCTTCCAGGGCTTCGAGGCGGAACTCGCCGCCCTGCCCGGCGCCTACGCGCCACCCGGTGGCCTGATGCTGCTGGCCACCGTCGACGGCGCGGTCGCCGGCAGCGGGGCCTTCCGGCCGCTGCCCGATGCCGATTACCCCAATGCCTGCGAGATGAAGCGCCTGTTCGTGCGCCCGGCCTTCCGCCGCTTCGGCCTGGGCCGCATGATTGCGCAGGCGCTGATGGAGCGCGCCGCCGAGGCCGGCTACTCGCGCATGCTGCTGGACACGCTGGACGACATGGCGGCCGCCCGCGGCCTCTACGAAAGCCTGGGCTTCGTCGAGGTGCCGCCGTTCTGCTTCAATCCCATCCCCGGCGCCCACTACCTGAAGGCCGAACTCGGCGCGTTCCGGCCGAGTTACTTCGGATAACCGCCTAGAGTGCCGGCATGGCACTCGAACCCGACATCCAGCCGCTGGGCGCTCACCGCTGCCTGCTCGGCGAATCGCCGCTCTGGCATCCCACCGAACAATGCCTCTACGCGGTCGACATCCCCGGCCGCCAGGTGCTGCGCTGGCGCGAGGGCGCGGACATGCCGGACATGTGGCCGCAGGACGCCGAGCCGGGCTGCATCGCGGCGCGGGCGGGCGGCGGCCTGCTGGTGGCGCGGCGCGATGGCCTGTGGGCGCTGGACACGTCGACGGGCGCCCAGCATCTCGTCAGCGCGCCGCCCTATGACCCGGCGCGACTGCGCTTCAACGACGGCAAGGTCGACCCGGCCGGCAGGCTGTGGGTCGGCAGCATTTCGGATGCGCGCGAGCCCGAGGCGGCGCTGTACCGTTTCGACGGCGGCGCCTTCGCGGCCCAGGTGCCCGGCCTGACGACGTCCAACGGCCTGGCCTGGAGCCCCGATGGCCGGCGCATGCACTGGTCCGACACCAAGGCACATCGCATCTACGTCGCCGACTTCGACGTGGCCACCGGCACGCTGTCTTCGCCGCGCGTCTGCGCCGAATTCAAGCCGCGCACGCCCGGCGAGGCCTATGGCGGTCGTCCCGACGGCGCGGCGATGGACGCCGAAGGCCACTACTGGGCCGCGATGTTCGAAGGCGGCTGCGTGCTGCGCATCGCGCCGGGCGGCGACGTCGTGCGGCGCATCGACCTGCCCGTGACCTGCCCGACCATGCCCACCTTCGGCGGCGCCGATGGCCGCACGCTCTTCGTCACGACGGCGCGCGAGAAGCGTCCCGCCGAAGAGCTGGCGCGCGAACCGCTGGCCGGCGCGGTGCTGCAACTGCGTGTCGATGTGCCCGGCTTGCCTGCGACGCTGACGCAGGCCTGAATTCCGAGCGCCGCCGGGGTTGCATTTACCCCGGTGTAACTCGTCACATATAATGAGGGGCTTTGTGGATGGCGCCCCGTGCGTCATCTCGGTGCGCGGCCCCTGGCAGTTTTAGGGGCCGAGTCGCCCACCCCAGGATCTGGCGCCATGACCGAAACCGGCCCCCGCAAGACCTGGCCTCCCGCCGCATCGTCGGCCGGCGGCTGGGACGACGAGAACGAGGAGCCGCCCGTCAAGGCCTTGAGCCCGGATGAGGCGGCGGCATTGAAGTCCGCGTTGCCGATGCTGTCGCCCTGGCGTGTGCTGGGGATGCAGCTGGTGGCAGGCTTGCTGTGCGTGGCCGTGATCCGGCTGTGGACGGCATCCGGCGTGGCCATGGTTTCGGCGCTGTACGGCGCCGCGGCGGTGGTGCTGCCCAACATGCTGCTGGCGCGGGGCATGACGAAGCGAGTGGACTCGGCAGTCGCTGCGGCTGCGGGGTTCATGGGTTGGGAATTTTTGAAAATCGGTGCATCGATCGCGATGCTGGTGCTGGCGCCAAAGGTGGTGCCGGGCCTGAGCTGGCCAGCCCTGCTGGTCACCCTCGCGGTGTGCATCAAGGTGAACTGGCTGGCGCTCGCGTGGCGCGGCCGAAAGAACTGACGAGGCAGAACGAAACATGGCAGCAGAAGGCCACGAAACCGCAGCCCCGAGCGCTGGTGAATACATCATTCACCACCTGCAGCACTTCCAGAGTGGCACGCAGAAGGGCATCGCCGACTTCTCCGTCGTCAACCTCGACTCGCTGTTCTTCAGCATCTTCCTCGGCGTGCTGAGCTGCTTCTTCCTGTGGCGCGCGGCGAAGTCCGCCACGTCGGGCGCTCCGGGTCGTTTTCAAGCCGCCGTCGAAATCCTCGTCGAAATGGTCGCCAACCAGGCCAAGGGCATCGTGCACAGCGCCGAGAGCCGCAAGCTCGTCGCGCCGCTGGCCCTGACCGTGTTCGTCTGGATCTTCCTGATGAATGCGATGGACCTGCTGCCGGTCGACCTGCTGCCTTGGGCTTGGCAGAACATCACCGGCGACCACCACGCCAAGCTGCGCGTCGTGCCGACGGCCGACCTGTCGATGACGATGGGTCTGTCCATCGGCGTGCTGGTCACCTGCCTGATCTACAACGTCAAGGTCAAGGGCGCCGGCGGCTGGGCGCACGAGCTGGTGGCCGCGCCCTTCGGCGACAAGGTCTATCTGTATCCGGTCAACTTCCTGATGCAGCTCATCGAGTTCGTCGCCAAGACCGTCTCGCACGGCATGCGGCTGTTCGGCAACATGTATGCCGGCGAACTGATTTTCCTGCTGATCGCGATGATGGGTGGCGCCTGGAGCCTGTCGGCCACCGGCATCGGCCTGGCCATCGGCCACATCGTCGCCGGCTCGGTGTGGGCGATCTTTCACATCCTGATCATCACGCTGCAGGCCTTCATCTTCATGATGCTGACGCTGATCTACATCGGCCAGGCGCACGACGCGCACTGAGCGTTCAAGTTTCCCCAAGCAGTTTTCCTTCAACCCTTTTCTCTCTAGTCCCTTAAGGAGTCATCGTGGAAGTCATTAGCTTTGTTGCTCTCGCCGCTGGTCTGATCATTGGTCTGGGCGCCTTCGGTGCCTGTATCGGCATCGGCATCATGGGCAGCAAGTACCTGGAGTCGGCCGCTCGCCAGCCCGAGCTGATGAACGAACTGCAGACCAAGATGTTCCTGCTGGCCGGCCTGATCGACGCGGCCTTCATCATCGGCACCGGTATCGCCCTGTGGTTCGCCACCGCCAACCCCTTCCTGGGCCAGCTGACGCAAATCGCCGGCAAGTAATTCGACGTTGCCGCCCCGCCCTCGGACTCCTGGGGGCGGCTTCAAGCACTCGAAACTTTGTGAGGCACCACCGTGTTTATTAACGCGTCGCTCATCGTTCAGATGATCGTGTTCCTGATCCTGGTCGGGTTCACGATGAAGTATGTGTGGCCGCCGATCATCAAGGCGCTCGACGAGCGTGCCGCGAAGATCGCCGCCGGCCTGTCCGCCGCCGACAAGGCCAAGGCCGAGCTGGCCGGCGCCGAGGCGCAGATCGCCCAGGAACTGGCCCAGACCAAGGCCGAATCCGGCAAGCTGATCGCCGACGCTGAAAAGCGTGCCGCCGCCATCGTCGACGAGGCCAAGAAGCGCGCCGAAGACGAAGGCGCCAAGATCCTCGCCGCCGCCAAGGCCGATGCCGACCAGCAGGTCGGCCGCGCCCGCGAAGCGCTGCGCGACCAGGTCGCCGCGCTGGCCGTCAAGGGCGCCGAGCAGATCCTGCACAAGGAAGTCAATGCCGGCGTCCATGCCGAGTTGCTGGCTCGCCTGAAGACGGAGCTGTAAATGGCCGAGATCGCCACCATCGCCCGCCCTTACGCGGAAGCGCTGTTCCAAGTCGCCAAGGGCCAGAACCTGGCTGCCTGGGGTGCGCAGCTCGACGCGCTGGCCCAGGTGGCGCAGGACGCCGATCTGCGCCAGTTCGCCGATCACCCCAAGGCCCAGCCTGCCCAGGTCGTCGCGGTCATGACCGCGGCTGCCAAGCAGACGCTGGCCGGCGGCGTGCAGAACCTGCTGCAGACCGTCGTCGAGAACGGCCGCCTGGCCGCGCTGCCCGAGATCGTGGCCCAGTATCACGTACTGGCCAATGCCGCCTCCGGCGTGTCCGATGCGCAGATCTACAGCGCCTTCGAGATCAGCGACGCGCAGCTCGCCGAGCTCAAGGCCACGCTGGAGAAGCGCTTCGGCCGCAAGCTCGACGCCCATGTGCAGCTGGAGCCCGGCCTGATCGGCGGCGTTCGCGTCGTCGTCGGCGACGAGGTGCTGGACACCTCCGTCAAGGCCCGCCTGGAGCGCATGAAGGTCGCTCTGACGGCCTGATCCGCAGCCCACGCCCCGCAAGACATTCCACCGATTCACCCCCGCGTCTGACCCCGCCCTTGATCCGGCGACGGAACGGCCACCTGGGAGACCAAGCATGCAACTGAATCCCGCTGAAATTTCCGAACTGATCAAGAGCCGCATCGAGGGTCTTGGTGGCAGCACGGACATCCGCAACCAGGGCACCGTCGTGTCCGTTTCCGACGGCATCGTCCGCGTCCACGGCCTCTCGGACGTGATGCAGGGCGAGATGCTCGAATTCCCGCCGGCCGCTGACGGCACGCAGACCTTCGGTCTGGCCCTGAACCTCGAGCGCGACTCCGTCGGCGCCGTGATTCTGGGTGCCTACGAGCACGTCTCGGAAGGCGACACCGTCAAGTGCACGGGCCGCATCCTGGAAGTGCCGGTCGGCCCCGAGCTGATCGGCCGCGTCGTCAACGCGCTGGGCCAGCCCATCGATGGCAAGGGCCCGATCAACGCCAAGATGACCGACGTCATCGAGAAGGTCGCCCCGGGCGTCATCGCGCGTAAGTCGGTTGACCAGCCGGTGCAGACCGGCCTGAAGTCGATTGACTCGATGGTTCCCGTCGGCCGTGGCCAGCGCGAACTGATCATTGGCGACCGCCAGACCGGCAAGACCGCCGTGGCGATCGACGCGATCATCAACCAGAAGGGTCAGAATATGACCTGCGTCTACGTCGCCATCGGCCAGAAGGCGTCGTCGATCAAGAACGTGGTGCGCTCGCTGGAGCAGGCCGGCGCGATGGACTACACCATCGTCGTCGCCGCCTCGGCTTCGGAATCCGCCGCCATGCAGTACGTGTCGGCCTACTCCGGCTGCACGATGGGCGAATACTTCCGCGACCGCGGCCAAGACGCCCTGATCGTCTACGACGACCTGTCCAAGCAGGCCGTGGCCTACCGCCAGGTCTCGCTGCTGCTGCGCCGCCCGCCGGGCCGCGAAGCCTTCCCCGGCGACGTGTTCTATCTCCACAGCCGCCTGCTGGAGCGTGCCGCCCGCGTGAACGCCGACTACGTCGAAGCCTTCACCAAGGGCGAGGTCAAGGGCAAGACCGGTTCGCTGACCGCGCTGCCGATCATCGAGACGCAGGCCGGCGACGTGTCCGCCTTCGTGCCGACCAATGTGATCTCGATCACCGACGGCCAGATCTTCCTGGAAACCAACCTGTTCAACGCCGGTATCCGCCCCGCCATCAACGCCGGTATCTCGGTGTCGCGCGTCGGTGGCGCCGCCCAGACCAAGCTGATCAAGGCGCTGTCCGGCGGTATCCGTACCGACCTGGCCCAGTACCGTGAGCTGGCCGCGTTCGCGCAGTTCGCCTCCGACCTGGACGAAGCCACCCGCAAGCAGCTGGACCGTGGCGCCCGCGTGACGGAACTGCTGAAGCAGGCCCAGTATTCGCCGCTGCCCATCTCGCTGATGGCCGCCTCGCTGTACGCCGCCAACAAGGGCTTCATGGACAGCATCGAGGTCAAGAAGGTCCTGTCCTTCGAGCACGGCCTGCACCAGTTCCTGAAGACCAGCCATGCCGCGCTGCTCGCCAAGCTCGAGAACGACAAGGCGATGGACAAGGATGCGGAAGCCGAGCTGAACGCTGCGATCACTTCTTTCAAGAAGTCCTTCGCTTAAGCCACGGAACCTCGGGGCCGAGCCTCAAACCTCAGCCCCGTACTGACTAGGAGTTCGAATGGCTTCAAGCAAAGAAATCCGCGGCAAGATCAAGTCGGTCGAGAACACCAAGAAGATCACCAAGGCGATGGAGATGGTCGCCGCGTCCAAGATGCGCAAGGCGCAGGAACGGATGCGCTCGGCCCGCCCCTACGCGGAGAAGATCGGCAATATCGCCGCCGAACTGGCCAAGGCCAACCCCGAGTACCGCCATCCCTTCCTGGTGAAGAACGAGGAGGCGAAGACGGTCGGCATGGTTGTCGTCACGACGGACAAGGGCCTGTGCGGCGGTCTCAACACCAACCTGCTGCGCGCGGCCACGGCCAAGCTGAAGGAAGTGGAAGCCGCTGGCCACAAGGCCGAGGTCGTCGCCATCGGCGGCAAGGGCCTGGGCTTCATGAACCGCATCGGCGCCAAGGTCGTGGCCCACGCCACGCAGCTCGGCGACCAGCCCCACATCGAGGCCCTGATCGGCCCCGTCAAGGTGCTGCTCGACGCCTACGCCGAAGGCAGGCTGTCCGCCGTCTACCTCTGCTACACCAAGTTCATCAACACGATGAAGCAAGAGGTGCAGGTGCACCAGCTGCTGCCGCTCAAGGCCAGCGAGCTGGCGACGGAAAAGCCGGCCCACTCGTGGGATTACATCTACGAGCCCGATGCCGCGACCGTCATCAACGAACTGTTGGTGCGCTACTCGGAAGCGCTGGTCTTCCAGGCCGTCGCCGAGAACATGGCCAGCGAGCAGTCCGCCCGCATGGTGGCCATGAAGGCTGCGACCGACAACGCCGGCACGCTGATCGGCGAGCTGAAGCTGGTCTACAACAAGAC
This sequence comes from Pelomonas aquatica, assembly GCF_026712205.1. Taxonomy (GTDB): domain Bacteria; phylum Pseudomonadota; class Gammaproteobacteria; order Burkholderiales; family Burkholderiaceae_C; genus Pelomonas; species Pelomonas aquatica. Next base: position 72,982 of record NZ_JAPPUW010000016.1, on the reverse strand, counting down.
CCGCCAGGCCGCCATCACCAAAGAGTTGTCCGAGATCGTCAGCGGCGCGGCCGCGGTGGGCTGATCCGGCCCGAACGCAAAGATTTGAATTGAAGGAACGCACAAATGGCTAACACTCAAAACGTCGGCAAGATCGTTCAGTGCATCGGCGCCGTCGTGGACGTGGAATTCCCGCGCGACAAGATGCCCAAGGTGTACGACGCCCTCAAGATGGAAGGCTCGGCCCTGACGCTGGAAGTCCAGCAGCAGCTGGGCGACGGCGTGGTCCGCACCATTGCTCTGGGCTCGTCCGACGGCCTGCGCCGCGGCACCCAGGTCTACAACACCGGCGACACCATCAAGGTGCCGGTCGGCAAGGCCACCCTCGGCCGCATCATGGACGTGCTGGGCAACCCCATCGACGAGCGCGGCCCGGTCTCTTCCGAGCTGACCGCCTCCATCCACCGCGCAGCCCCCGCCTACGACGAGCTGAGCCCCTCGCAGGACCTGCTCGAAACCGGCATCAAGGTGATCGACCTGATCTGCCCGTTCGCCAAGGGCGGCAAGGTGGGTCTGTTCGGCGGTGCCGGCGTCGGCAAGACCGTGAACATGATGGAGCTCATCAACAACATCGCCAAGGCGCACTCGGGTCTGTCCGTGTTCGCCGGCGTGGGTGAGCGCACCCGTGAGGGCAACGACTTCTATCACGAGATGTCGGACTCGAACGTGGTCGTCCAGGACAAGCTGGAAGACTCCAAGGTCGCCATGGTCTACGGCCAGATGAACGAGCCCCCGGGCAACCGTCTGCGCGTGGCCCTGACCGGCCTGACCATCGCCGAGTCCTTCCGCGACGAAGGCCGTGACGTGCTGTTCTTCGTGGACAACATCTACCGCTACACGCTGGCCGGTACCGAAGTGTCCGCGCTGCTGGGCCGCATGCCTTCCGCCGTGGGCTACCAGCCGACGCTGGCCGAGGAAATGGGCCGCCTGCAGGAGCGCATCACGTCGACCAAGGTCGGCTCGATCACGTCCATCCAGGCCGTCTACGTGCCCGCGGACGACCTGACCGACCCGTCGCCTGCCACGACCTTCGCCCACCTGGACGCCACCGTCGTGCTGTCGCGCGACATCGCCGCGCTGGGCATCTACCCCGCCGTGGACCCGCTGGACTCCACCAGCCGCCAGATCGACCCCAACGTCGTCGGCGAAGAGCACTACACGACGACCCGCTCCGTGCAGGCCGTGCTGCAGCGCTACAAGGAACTGCGCGACATCATCGCGATCCTGGGCATGGACGAGCTGTCGCCGGAAGACAAGCTGGCCGTGGCCCGCGCCCGCAAGATCCAGCGCTTCCTGTCGCAGCCCTTCCACGTCGCCGAAGTGTTCACGGGCACCCCGGGCAAGTACGTGCCGCTGAAGGAAACCATCCGCGGCTTCAAGATGATCGTCAACGGCGAGTGCGACGCGCTGCCGGAGCAGGCCTTCTACATGGTCGGCACCATCGACGAGGCATTCGAGAAAGCGAAGAAGATTCAGTAAGACTTCGCATACGGCGCGCTGGCGTTGTTGCCGTGCTCGGTGGACGCGAGTCCACCTCCGCGCGGCGCCTAGCCAGCCCACCGTCTGCTCGCTTACTGAACCTTCTTCCCGTTAAACAAGGATCAATCTCATGGCAACCCTCCACGTCGATGTGGTCTCCGCCGAAGAGCAGATCTTCTCCGGCGAGGCCAAGTTCGTCGCCCTGCCGGGCGAGGCCGGTGAACTGGGCATCCTGCCCAAGCACACGCCGCTGATCACCCGCATCAAGCCGGGCGCCGTGCGCATCGAGCGCACCGACGGCAGCGAAGAGTTCGTCTTCGTCGCTGGCGGCATCCTCGAGGTGCAGCCCAACCGCGTGACCGTGCTGGCCGACACCGCCATCCGCGGCAAGGATCTCGACGAAGCCAAGGCCACCGAGGCCAAGAAGCTGGCCGAGGAAGCCCTGAAGAACGCGAAGAGCGACCTCGACCTCGCCAAGGCGCAGAGCGAACTCGCCATCCAGGCGGCCCAGATCGCCGCGCTGCGGAAGTTCCTCAAGAAGTGAGTCTCCCATCCCGCAAGGGTGAGACGATGACGGCAGGCCGAGCGCCTGCCGTTTGTTTTTCCGAGGCCCGAATCCCATGACTGCGACGAACGACGTCATCCGACTGACCGCGCCCGACGGCGCCACCGCCACGATGAGCCTGAACGGCGGCCATCTGCTGTCCTGGCAGCCGGCCGGCGCGCCCGAGCAGCTCTACCTGTCGCCGCGCAGCGAGTACGCATCGGGCAAGAAGGCCATCCGCGGCGGCGTGCCGGTGATCTTTCCGCAGTTCTCCGACCGCGGCCCGCTGCCTCGGCATGGCTTCGCGCGCACGCTGCCCTGGGAACTGGTCAGCCAGGAGCAGGGCCAGGACGACGCGCTGGCCGTGCTGCGCTTGCGGGACGGCGATGCGACGCGCGCGATCTGGCCGCATGCCTTCGAGCTGGAGCTGAGCGTGCGCGTGTCCGGCCGCAGCCTCGACATCGAGCTGGCCTGCGAGAACACCGGCGACGCGCCGCTGCAGTTCACGGCCGCCCTGCATACCTATCTGCGCGTGGCCGACCTCGATGCCGTCAGCGTCGAAGGCCTGGCCGGCCTGCGCTATTTCGACAGCGTCAAGCAGGCCGAGGCGCTGCAGCGCATGGACCTGCTGCTGACCGGCGAGAAGGGCGTGCTGGACCTGGACCGCATCTACTTCGGCGTGAAGGAACGCCCGCTGCTCGTGACCGAAGACCGCCGCCAGGTCGTCATCCAGCAGCAGGGCTTCGACGATGCCGTGGTCTGGAACCCGGGCCCCGAGCGCTGCGCGAAGCTGGCCGACATGCCGCCCGAAGGCTGGAGCGAAATGCTCTGCGTGGAGGCGGCCAGCATCGGCCGCCCGATCGAGCTGCAGGCCGGCGAGAACTGGGTGGGGCGGCAGAGCCTGAGCTTGCTCTGAATCAGAGGGCGGCGCGAGGGCGGCGCCGATAATCCGGCGATGTTCGCCCCCCTCCAAAACGACAGCTTTCTGCGCGCCTGCCTGCGCCAGCCGACCGATCACACGCCCGTCTGGCTGATGCGCCAGGCGGGGCGCTATCTGCCCGAGTACCGGGCCACGCGCGAGAAGGCCGGCAGCTTCATGGGCCTGGCGACGAACACCGACTACGCGACCGAGGTGACGCTGCAGCCGCTGGAGCGTTTCCCGCTCGACGCGGCCATCCTGTTCAGCGACATCCTGACCGTGCCGGACGCAATGGGCCTGGGCCTGTCCTTCCAGCAAGGCGAGGGCCCGAAGTTCGCCAAGGCCGTGCGCGACGAGGCGGCCGTGGCGGCCCTCGAAGTGCCTGACATGAGCAAGCTGCGCTATGTCTTCGACGCGGTCACGTCCATCCGCCGTGCGCTGAACGGCCGCGTGCCGCTGATCGGCTTCTCGGGCAGCCCCTGGACGCTGGCCTGCTACATGGTCGAGGGCGGCGGCTCCGACGACTACCGGCTCGTGAAGAGCCTGATGTATTCGCGCCCGGACCTGATGCACCGCATGCTGGACGTGAATGCGCGCGCCGTGGCCGCCTACCTGAACGCGCAGATCGAGGCCGGCGCGCAGGCCGTCATGCTGTTCGATTCCTGGGGCGGCGTGCTGGCAGACGGCGCCTTCCAGCAGTTCAGCCTGGCCTACTCGCGCCAGGTGCTGGCGGCCGTGAAGACCGAGCACGAGGGTCGGCGCATCCCGCGCATCCTGTTCACCAAGGGCGGCGGCCCGTGGCTGGACGAAATCGCCGACGCGGGCGCCGACGTCGTGGGCCTGGACTGGACGATGAACCTCGGCGCCGCCCGCGCCCGCGTCGGCCAGCGCGTCGCGCTGCAGGGCAACCTGGACCCCAATGTGCTGTTCGCGCCGCCCGAGGCCGTGCGCGCCCAGGCGCGGGCGGTGCTGGACAGCTTCGGCAGGCCCGCGGCCGGCAGCGGCCACGTCTTCAACCTGGGTCATGGCATCAGCCAGTTCACGCCGCCCGAGAGCGTGACGGCGCTGGTGGACGAGGTGCACAACTATTCGCGCCAGCAGCGTGCAGCGGCCTGAGATATCCGCCAAATCTGCACTTGCCCGATGACTTATCCCCAAAAATCGGGATGCGACCGAAGGGTTCTGGGTTTGGTGCGGCGCACCTAAGAGTTTTCCCGGATTCTTGCTAAGTGCTTGATTTTCAAGGCTTGCCGTGAAAGCCCGTCGAAGCCCGCGAATGCTTGGCCGGCGCACCGCAGACGGGCATGACGGCAGCGCGGGCGATTTGCTCACAAACTTATCCACAGAAATTGTGGGCAACCTGGGAGCCTTTGAAAATCATGGACTTGCAGCCGCTAGCTCAGCCAGCGCTTCATGAAACGCACGGAGCTTGGCTTGGCTGATTCCGGACCTGGCGCGGTGCTGCGCGTCGCCGTCGACGCGCCCCAGCACAGCGGCCTGAAGGGCCCGCTTGACTACGCCAGTGAGCAGGCGCTCGCATCGGGCTCGCTGGTGCGGGTGCCGCTGGGCAAGCGCGAATTGCTGGGCGTCGTCTGGCCCGGCGCCGCCGAGCCGGCCGAAGGGCTGGCGCTGAAGCCCGTCGCGGCGGTTTTCGACGCCCTGCCGCCGCTGGGCGCGGACTGGTGCCGGCTGCTGGACTTCGCGGCCGGCTACTACCAGCGCAGCGTCGGCGAGCTGGCCAGTGCGGTGCTGCCGCCGCAACTACGCGAACTGTCGCCGGCGCAACTCGCCGCCAGGCTGCGCAAGCTGGACCGCAAGCCGGCCAAGGCTGTCGCATTGCCCGAGCCGGTCCGGCCCGAGCTGGCGCCCGAGCAGGCTGCCGCCGTGGCGCGCATCGGCGCGCAGATCGCCGATGGCGCGGCCAAGCCCCTGCTGCTGTTCGGCGTGACCGGCAGCGGCAAGACCGAGGTCTATCTGCGTGCGGCGGAGGCGGCGCTCGCGGCCGGCCGGCAGGTGCTGGTGTTGGTGCCCGAGATCAATCTGACACCCCAGCTGGAAGCCCGCTTCACCGAGCGTTTCGCGGCCCTGCTGCCCGAGCCGCTGGCGATCGTGTCGCTGCACAGCGCGCTGACGCCGGCCCAGCGCCTGCAGAACTGGCTGGCCGCCCACCTCGGCCGTGCGCGCCTCGTGCTCGGCACGCGGCTGGCCGTGTTCGCCTCGCTGCCGAAGCTGGGCCTGATCGTCGTCGACGAGGAGCACGACCCCTCCTACAAGCAGCAGGACGGCGCCCGCTACTCGGCGCGCGACCTGGCCGTGTGGCGCGCCCACGACCTCAGGGTGCCGGTCGTGCTGGGCTCGGCCACGCCGTCGCTGGAGAGCTGGCAGCACGCCGAGAGTGGGCGTTATGAGCGGCTGACGCTGGCCGCGCGCATCGGCGGCGGCGCGCTGCCCAAGGTCAGGCTTTTCGACATGAAGGCGCTGCCGCCTTCGGCCGGCGTGACCACCGCGCTGACCGCGCCGTTGCTGGCCGCGCTGAAGGAGCGCCTGGCGCGCGGCGAGCAGAGCCTCGTCTTCCTGAACCGCCGCGGCTATGCGCCGGTGCTGCACTGCGGCGAATGCCAGTGGAAGAGCGACTGCCCGCATTGCAGCGCCTGGCGCGTCTTCCACAAGCGCGACCGCACGCTGCGCTGCCACCACTGCGGCTTCACCGAGCGCGTGCCGCATGCCTGCCCCAACTGCGGCAACCACGACATCGCGCCCATCGGCCGCGGCACCGAGAGGCTGGAGGAGCAGCTCGCCGAGGCCCTGCCCGGCGCGCGCGTGCTGCGCATCGACGCCGACTCCACGCGCCGCAAGGGCGAGCTGGAGGCCCAGCTGCAGGCCGTGCACGACGGCGAGGTCGACATCCTCGTCGGCACGCAGATGGTCACCAAGGGCCACGACTTCCGCCGCATCCGCTTCGTCGCGGCCGTGAACCCGGACGGCGCCTTGTTCAGCAGCGACTTCCGCGCGCCCGAGCGCCTGTTCGCGCTGCTGATGCAGGCCGGCGGGCGGGCGGGGCGCGACGCCGCGGGCGAGTCAGCGAGCGAGATGTGGGTGCAGACCTGGCATCGCGACCATCCGCTCTACCAGGCGCTGGCGCGGCACGACTATGTGCGCTTCGCCGGCGACCAGCTGGCCGAGCGCCGCTCGGCCAGCCTGCCGCCGTTCTCGCATCTGGCGCTGCTGCGCGCCGAAGCGCGCACGGCCGACGCGGCCAAGGCCTTCCTGGATGCGGCCGCGGCATTGCTGCCGGACGCGCAGGTGCTCGTCTACCCGCCGGTGCCGCATGCGGTGGCCCGCGTGGCCGACGTGGAGCGCATGCAGATGCTGGTGGAGGCCGGCCAGCGCGTGCGGCTGCAGGCCTTCCTGCGCGAGTGGGTGCCGGCGCTGATCGCGCTCAAGCGCGAGCACAAGGCCGTACTGCGCTGGGCCGTGGATGTGGATCCGCTGGCGATCTGAGTGAAGCCGCTCAGCCGTGCGGCGCGTGGCCCAGCGTGCTGGCCAGTGCGGTGGCACGGCGCTGCTGTTCCTGGCGGCGCAGCAGGCGGCCCAGCGGGCGGGCCAGGCCCAGCACCAGCGCGCCGAGGGCGATGAGCAGGATGCCGGCGTCGAGCTGGGCGGCGATGCCGCCGAAATCGCCGTCGGCCGCGCTGTCGTGCGGGGCGGGCGTCCAGTGGCTGCTGCCGTTCAGCGCCGTCAGGCTGGCCGAGCCGAGGCGGCCGGCGTCGGCGATCAGGGTGGCGGTCGCGGTGTCGGTCACGGCTTGCGGATGAGCCTCATGCCCGGCGCCGGCCGGCGCGGTGGAGCTCAGGGCAGCGAGGGCAGCAGCAAGGACCAGTGCTTTCATGATGCGGGCTCACCGTGAAACGAAGGGGCTGGATCGCATTGTTCGCAGCCTAGCGCGGCCGGGATGTGAAGACTTCACGCGCTTGGGGGGGACCCCCGCGAATGGGCGATTCAGCCTTGATTTGGTAGCTGTTCGCGTGCGGCGGCCTTGGCGGCCAGCTCGGCGCGCATGCGCTTGAGCTTTTCCCTGGGGTCCTCGCGGCCGCTGCCCTCGTTGAGCTTCATCTCGGCCAGGAAGCGGCTCGGAATGCCCACGACCGTGTCGCGGCCTTTCTTGCGCCGGCGCAGCGTCGAGACGGCCAGCGTCGTGCGCGCGCGGGTGATGCCCACATACATCAGCCGGCGCTCCTCCTGCAGGGCCTCGGCCGTCAGCTCGACCTCTTCGCGCTTGAAGGGCAGCAGGCCCTCGTTGACGCCGGCCAGCACGACATGGGGCCACTCCAGGCCCTTGGAGGCGTGCAGCGTGGTCAGCGTGACCTGGTCCTGCTCCTCGCCGCGCTCGGCCAGGGACAGGATGACGGAGATGGTCTGGGCCACGTCGAGCACGCTCTGCTTGGGCTCGGTGAAGCTGACGCCGCCTTCCTCGCTGTGCTGGCCGCCGCAGCGCTTGGCGATCCAGTCGACGAAGTCCAGCACATTGCCCCAGCGGGCCTGGGCGACCTTCTCGTTCTCCTCGCTGTCGATCAGGTGGGCTTCGTAGGTGATGTCCTTCAGCCATTCCATCAGCAGCGCATGCGCGGCGGTGTGGCCCTCGGTGTGCTTCGCCTTGTATTGCAGCTCGTTCACATAGCGGCCGAACTCGTGCAGCTGGGCCAGCGCACGCGCCGTGACGGCCGTGGCCAGGCTCTCGGAGAACAATGCCTCGAACATGCTGCACTTCCACTGTGCCGAGAAGCTGCCGAGGGCGCCCAGCGTCGTGTGGCCGATGCCGCGCTTGGGTGTCGTCACGGCGCGCAGGAAGGCGGGGTCGTCGTCCTGGTTCACCAGCAGGCGCAGCCAGGCGCACAGGTCCTTGATCTCGGCCTTGTCGAAGAAGCTCTGGCCGCCGGACACCCTGTAGGGAATCTGCGCGCGGCGCAGCGCCTGCTCGAAGACGCGGGCCTGGTGGTTGGCGCGGTAGAGGATGGCGAAGTCCTTGAACTGCGGGCCCTTGCCGTCGGCGCGCAGCTGCTGGATGCGCGCGACCGCACGCTCGGCCTCGTGCTCCTCGCCGTCGGCCTCCAGGATCGCGATGGGCTCGCCGTCGCCGTACTCGCTCCAGAGCTTCTTCTCGAACAGCTTGGGGTTGCCGGCGATGACGTGGTTGGCCGCGCGCAGGATGGCGCCGGTGGAGCGGTAGTTCTGCTCCAGCGGGATGACCTTGAGCGCCGGGAAGTCCTGCGGCAGCCGCTTCAGGTTCTCGATGGTCGCGCCGCGCCAGCCGTAGATGCTCTGGTCGTCGTCGCCCACGGCGGTGAACATGCCGCGCTCGCCCACCAGTGCCTTCAGCAGCTCGTACTGGACGGCGTTGGTGTCCTGGTATTCGTCCACCAGCACATAGCGCAGCTTGGTCTGCCACTTTTCGCGCGCTTCGGCGTGGGTGCTCAGCAGCTTCAGCGGCAGCGTGATCAGGTCGTCGAAGTCCACCGCCTGGTAGGCCGCGAGGCGCTCCTGGTAGCGCAGCATGACGGCGGCGGCCGCGCGCTCGTCCTCGTCCTTGGCGGCGTGGGCGGCCTGGGCCGGCCCCAGGCCCTGGTTCTTCCACAGCGAGATGGTCCACTGCCAGCGCCGCGCCTGGTTGATGTCGGTCGTGCCGCCGGCGTCCTTCAGCACGTTCAGCACGTCGTCGCTGTCGAGGATGGAGAACTGCTCCTTCAGCCCGAGGCGCGCGCCCTCCTCGCGCAGCAGGCGCACGCCCAAGGAATGGAAGGTCGAGATCGCCAGATCCTTGGCCGCCTTGTTGCCCACCAGCGCCTTGGCCCGCTCGCGCATCTCCTGCGCGGCCTTGTTCGTGAACGTGATCGCTGCGATCTGGCTCGGCCGGTAGCCGGACACCAGCAGCTGCGCGATCTTGGTCGTGATGACGCGCGTCTTGCCCGAGCCCGCGCCGGCGATGACGAGGCAGGGGCCGCTCAGGTGGTGGACGGCGGCGAGCTGGGCCGGGTTCAGGCCGGCGGACGGCGATGCGGACGACATGGGGCGCGCATCATGCCACTCGGGCGACGCCTTCCCCCGGCAGCGCGCGCAAGCCAAGGCCCAGCAGCAGCAGCGTGAAGAAGATGAAGCCGATGCGCGGCGCGTCCAGCAGGCTGTCGAAGGCGCCGACCACGCCGAAGCCGATCAGCGCGGCGACGATGGCCGGCGCCAGCGGGTGGTCGCGCCCGCGGCCGAAGCTCAGGCGCAGCAGCGCCAGCAGCCAGGCCACGGTCAGCAGCGCCAGGCCCGTCAGGCCCTGCTCGAACAGCACATGCAGGGCCGCGTTCTTGGTGTGCCAGGGCAGGTGATGGCGGTCGCTGGAGAAGAACCAGCGCGCCATCTCGCGGTTGAAGTCGCCGTTGACGAGCAGTTGCCGGCCCTGGGCGTCCTGCATGGCGATGCGGGCGATGTCGACGCGCGCGCCGCGCGTGTCCAGCGCCATCGAGAAGGTCACGAAGCGCGGCGCCCACCAGTCGCCGCCCAGCGCCGGCACCGGGCCGAGCTTGAACTCGCGGGTCTGCCAGCCGCCAGCGGCGCCAGGCCTGGCGCCATCCGCCGCAACTTCGGCCTGCGGGGGCTTGAGCGTCTGCTCGATGCCGCTGCACCGGTCCGGATAGATCAGGTTCTTCTCGCAGATCTGCAGCACGAGATTGGCCTCGGCCGCGGTGCGGCTGACGAGCTGGAGGGTGACCGGCCCGGGCGCCGGCGCCGGGATGCGCTGGCTGACGTGGAGCTGCTCGCCACCGCCCAGCACATGCTTGCCCGCGGCGAGCGCCAGGTAGAACTCGGTCGGGTCGTGGCGCAGCCGGTAGTCGCCGATCTGGTCGGCGGCCGGGCCATCGTAGAAATTGCTCGCGACGAAGCGGCCAGCGCCCTTGCCCAGCAGCCACTGCCGGCCGCCGTGCAGCAGCCGCAGGCTCTCGCGCCAGTGCGTCAGGCGGGTCTGGCCGTCCTCCTTCCAGGTGGCGACGCGGTCGCGCAGATAGGCGCCGCCGCCCAGCGCCGCGACGACGGCCATGACCAGCATCAGCCCCGCCACCAGCAGCGCGCGCTTGCGCCAGCCGGCGGCGCCATGGCTGCCGGCGCCCTGCAGCGGCCACAGCCGCGGCTCCAGCAGCATCGCGGCCCACAGGCCGGCCAGCGCCAGGCCGGCGGCCAGCGCCGTCCAGCGGCCCGCGGTGCCGCCCCAGTAGTCGGCCACGATGACCACCGTCGACAGCAGCCAGAACCAGGCCGTCGTCACCAGCAGCGTGTAGACGGGGCGCAGCTGGCCGGGCTCGTCGCGCCAGCGCAGCAGGCCGCAGGCGACGAGGGCGACGACGTTGAGCACATAGGCCGCCTTGGGCACGGTCGTGGACAGCACCCAGCTCGCCGCGGCCAGCAGCAGGGCCAGCAGCGCGCCCATGAGCAGTGCGGTCAGGCGCTGGCCGAAGCCGGGCTTCCACAGGCTGGCCGGCATGGTCAGCAGCACGACCATCACGCCGAACAGCGCCGCCAGGCCGCGATAGCCGCCGCCGCCGAACACCAGGGCCGCCGCCAGCGCGAAGGCGCCGGCCATGGCCAGCGCGCCCAGCTTGGCCGCGCGCGGCAGCGGGGCGTCGATGGCGCCGGTCGAGCCGTCGATGTGGCTGCTGTCGGCCGGCGCGGCCACGGCGCGGCGGCGCTGGGCGTCGGCCAGCAGCACCATCGGCACCAGGGCCAGCGGCAGCGCGAGGTAGACGCCGCGCGAGAACGTCGTCAGCACCGCATAGGCGGCCAGCAGCAGGATGACGAGGCCGGCGCCGAAGTTCAGCGGCGAGCGCGTGCGCAGCAGGGCCAGCAGCGCGAAGGGCAGCGTCATCACGAGGAAGCCGTCCAGCGCCGCGCCGCCGACATGCATCTCCCAGAACAGCGCCGTCGTGCGGTAGTCGGTGGAGAAGTCGAGCAGGCCGGTGTAGGCCAGGCGCTCCCACAGCGCGGCCGCGCTGCCGCCGAGCAGGGCCAGCACCAGGCCCAGCAGCAGGCCGCGCGCGAAGCCGCGCGGGCGCGCCGCGGCGGCGGCCGTCCACAGCGGCAGCAGGGCCAGCACGAGGAAGATGGCCTTGGCGTTGCGCACCGAGTTCATCGCCTCGTGATAGCCCTGGAACCAGCCGAACTCGAAGCCGCCGGCATCGGCGAAACCGCGCTTCATGCTCCAGGCCGCCGACAGCGCCAGCGCGGCGATCAGCAGCAGCACGACCGGCGAATAGACCAGCGCATGCCGCCAGGCCGGCGCGCGGTCGCGCGCGTTCAGCTGCAGCGCATAGGCGAGGTAGCCGCCGCAGCCGCAGGCCGTGACGAGCAGGTCCAGCTCTTCAAAAGTGATCCAGCCCGTCCATGGCGCCAGGCCGATCAGCGGCAGCGGCGCGAGCACGAGGAGGGGTGTCTTGACCCAGAACACGGCCGCCGCCAGCGCGACGGCGCCCCATGCCGCCAGCGCCAGCGGGCCCGACAGCGGGTGGTGCCAGGCCAGCTCGGCGCCGACCGCGCCCAGCCCCAGCGCGGCCAGCAGGGCCAGCCACTGCAGGCGCGTGGCCGGCAGCCTGAGCTTGAACTCGCCCAGGCCGAGCAGGCCGGTGGGGGCGGGCTGGGTGCCGACGGCAGCCATCAGCGCGGCTGCCGCGGGCAGGCCCGCGTGGGGGCCGGCTGGGCGGCGGTCAGGGGCGCGGGCAACGGACGGGCCATGGGGACTCCGAAAGTCGGGGGTCGCATTGTTGCCGAGCGCCGCGCGCGGCGCATCCCCAGGCCATCCCCCGATCGGAGGTCAGCCCTGGCGCTGGCCGGCCGGTGCGGCGGTCGTCGCCTGCGGCTCCGTGACGCGGGCGCTCAGGACCAGCAGGGCCAGCCCGGCGGCGGCACCCAGCCACAGCCAGCGCTTCCACCAGGCCCGCCTGGGGCCGGCCTCGGCGGGCGGTTCGGCCATTTCGGCGGCGCTGCGCTGCGGGCCCTGGCCCAGCCAGTCGCGCAGCTCGTCGGCCATGCCCTCGGCGCCGCGCGTGCGCAGCTCGGGCGACTCGGCCATCGCGGCGCGCAGCAGTGCGTCGAGCCGGATCTGCTGCGCCCCGCTCATCAGCGGCCATGGGTCGCCGGCGCTGCCGCGCCTGGGCGCCAGGCCCCGCGGCGTGTCCTCCCAGCCGCAGATCAGCCCGCGGGCCAGGGCGCCCAGGCCGTAGACCTCGCTGGCCAGCGTGGGCGGCGCGCCGTTGCGGCGCTCGGGCGCGACGAAGGCCGGCGACGCGCCGATGCTGAGGCCGCGGTCGAAAGGGTCGGTCGGGTCCGGGATGCGGGCTAGCCCCAGGCCCATCAGGCGCACGCCGCCCTCGGGGCCGAGCCAGATCATGGCCGGGTCCAGCTCGGCCAGCAGCCAGCCCTGCTGGTGGGCCGAGCGCAGCGCCTCGCACAGTTGCACCAGCAGCTCGATGCGCTGCTGCAGGCCCAGGGCCGACAGCTGCGGCAGCAGCGGCGCGCCATGCCGGCCCTCGACGATCAGATAGGGATGGGCGTCGGGCGTCACGCCGCTGTCGCTGGGCACCGCGATGTTGGGGTGCTGCAGCCCGGCGAGGTCGCCGGCCTGGTCGGCATAGCGCAGCATGACGCCGGCGCCCTGGTCGCTGCGGTCCAGCACCAGCACGGCGGCCTGCTGCTCGGTGGCCAGCGCGTGGTGGGCGCTGTACCACTGGCCGGCATGGGCCTGCTCGCCGTCGGGCAGCGGCTTCATCAGCCGCCACACGCCCAGGGCCTGGCCTTCGTCCAGAGGCGCGGCGGCGGCGGGCGGTGGCAGGGAGAGGTTGGGCATGCGCATGGCGCGGCATATTAGGGGTGACCCCAGGTCGCCGCCATCCCCCGCCTTGACAAAGCCGGCGCCCGCGCGCAATCGCTCACGGGGGCTGCGGCAGCGTGATCGCGACGCGCAGGCCGCCGTCGTCGCGGTTGGCCAGCGCGATGCGGCCGTCGTGGGCCTCGGCGATCTCGCGCGCCAGCGCCAGGCCCAGGCCGGTGCCGGCGCGCTTGGTCGAGTAGAAGGGCAGCAGGGCCTGGGCCAGCACGGCCTCGCTCATGCCGGGGCCGCGGTCCAGCACCTCGATGCACAGCTCGCCGCCCTGCAGGCCCAGGCGCAGCGCGACCGCGTCGGTGGCGCTGCCGGACTCGTGCGCGTTCTTCATCAGGTTCAGCAGCGCCTGCTCGATCTGCGCCGGGTCGAACCAGCCGGGCTCGGCGGGCGGCGCGCCGTCGATGCGGAACTCGGCCAGCGTCGCCAGGCGCGCCAGGAAGGCCGGCCAGTGCACCGCCTCGCGGCGCGGCGCGGGCAGCTTGGCAAAGCTCGCATAGCCCGCCAGGAAGCCGTGCAGATGGGCCGCGCGTTCGCCAATGCTGGCCAGCACGCCGGGCAGCCGCTGGCGGTCGCCGCGGCGCGCCAGCTCGGCGCCGCTGTGCGCCAGCGACGAGATCGGCGCCAGCGAGTTGTTCAGCTCGTGGCTGAGCACGCGGATGACGCGCTTCCAGGTCGCCACCTCGGCGCGCGACAGCTCGCGCGTCATGCGCCGCAGCAGCCGCAGCCGGTGCGGCTGGCCCTGCAGCCGGAAGCTGCGCGTGCTGTGGTGGAAGGTCTCCTCGCCGCCGTCCTGCAGCGTGACGGCGAAGAGCCGGTCGGCCTCGCCGGCCAGGGCCTCGCGCAGCGCCTCGGGCTGGCGGGCGATGACGGCGCCGAAGTCCAGACCGGCCAGGCTGCGGCCGTCGCCCAGCAGCTGGCGCGCGGCCAGGTTGGCGATCGCGATGCGGCCGCCCGGCCCGGTCAGCACCAGGGCCACGGGGCTGTTCTGCACGACGGTGTCCAGCAGCAGCTCGCGCTGCGCCAGGTGCTGGCGCTGCTCGCGCAGGGCCAGGCCCAGCTCGGCGTGCAGCCGCGTCAGCACGGCCAGCTCGCCGGGGGCCTCGGGCGCCAGGTTCAGGCTGAAGTCGCCGTCGCGATAGCTCAGCACGGCGCCCTCCAGCGCCCGCGTCAGCCGCAGCAGCGGCGCCAGCCACAGCGCCGCCAGCCAGGCCAGCAGCGGCAGCATCACCAGCACGGCGGCGACCCCGGCGGCGCCCGCCTCCAGCCCGGCGCGGCGCACGCCGAGCACGACCAGCGGCGGTACGACGGCCGCCACCGCAAGGGCCAGCAGGGCCCGGGCGCGCAGGGACAGGCGCAGGCCCATCAGGGCTCTATCCCATAACGCTCCAGCCGCCGGTACAGCGCCTGGCGCGACAGGCCGAGCTGCGTCGCCGCGCGGCTGACGACGCCGCCGGCCGCGCCGAGCGCCGCGACGACCGCCTCGCGGCTGGGCTCGTCGAGGTTGCGCCAGGCGCCGCCATTGCCGGCCGCCTCGTCCAGCCCCAGCAGGGCCGGCGTGATCTCGCCGCCCTGGCCGAGCAGGGCCGCGCGCTCGACGGCGTTCTTCAGCTCGCGCACATTGCCCGGCCAGCGGTGGGCGAGCAGGGCCTCGCGCGCGGCCTCGCCCAGCCGCCCGCGGCCGGCCAGGAAGTGCTCGGCCAGCGGCAGCACGTCGTCGCGGCGCTCGGCCAGCGCGGGCAGCTTCAGCTCGATGAGGTTGAGGCGGTAGAACAGGTCCTCGCGGAAGCCGCCTGACTTCACCATCGCGCGCAGGTCCGCGTTCGTCGCGCTCAGCACGCGCACGCGGGTCTGGCGGGTCTTGCTGGAGCCCAGGCGTTCGAACTGGCCCGTCTCCAGCACGCGCAGCAGCTTGACCTGGCCGGCCAGCGGCAGGTTGCCGATCTCGTCCAGGAACAGCGTGCCGCCGTCCGCGGCCTCGAAGCGGCCCATGCGCGCCTTGGCCGCGCCGGTGTAGGCGCCGCTGTCGCTGCCGAACAGCTCGGCCTCGATCAGCTCGGCCGGCAGCGCGCCGCAGTTCAGCGCGACGAAGGGCCCTTCGCGCGCCGCCGAGTTGGCGTGCACGAAGGCCGCGACGCGCTCCTTGCCCGCCCCGTTGGGCCCGGTGACGAGCACCGGCACCGGCGCCGCGGCGATCTGGCCGGCCAGCTCCAGCAGCGCCAGCATCGCGTCCGAGCCGAACACCAGGCCGGCGAGGTCGTGGCGCCGCGCCAGCGCCGCGCGCCGCACGGCCCGCGCCTCGCGCAGCCGGGCGATCTCGCTATTGGCCTCGCCCAGCTCCAGCAGGTTCTCCACGCTGGCCAGCAACTTGGCGTCGTCCCAGGGCTTGGCGAGGTAGTCGGCCGCGCCGGCCTTGACCAGGGCCACGGCGGCGTCCAGCCGGGTCCAGGCCGTCAGCAGGATGACGGGCAGGTCGGGCCGCCGCGCGCGGATCGCGCGGAACAGCTGCTCGCCTTCCTCGCCCGAAGTTGTATCCGCCGTGAAGTTCATGTCCTGGATGACGAGGCCGAAGGCCTGCCGCTCCAGCAGGGCCAGGCCCTCGGCGGGGCTGGCGGCCACGGCGGCCTCGATGTCGTGCAGGGACAGCAGCAGCTCCAGCGCCTGGCCCACGCCGGGATGGTCGTCAATGATCAGAACACGTCGCATGGCGGCGGAGGATAGGGCGGTTCCGCGCCTCCGGGCCTTAACGCCCGGTTACCTCTGTATCGCCCACCTAAGTGTTTACCTGGGCGGTTTGTCACGGCGGCGCGCGGCACGCGCCCCTATCCTGCGCCGCCTTGCGCGCGAAGACGCGCAAGCCCCGGGCCGCAGCCGCGGCTCGAACAACGTCGAAGGGAAACTGCAATGTCGTCTGTGGGAATTGACGCCGTGCCCGGCCCGGGCCGGAGTGCCGGTTGGCTCGACAAGGAGCGCACCATCGCCGGCGTGGGCTTCAACCGCTGGCTGGTGCCGCCGGCGGCCCTGGCCATCCATCTGTGCATCGGCATGGCCTATGGCTTTTCGGTGTTCTGGCTGCCGCTGTCCAAGGTGCTGCCCGGCGCCGCGGCCTGCTCCAAGGGCGCCGGCTTCCTCGGCGGCCTGGCCGCCGGCATCGCCGAGTTCACGCGCACCGACTGCAACTGGAACGTCGCCACGCTGGGCTGGATGTACACGCTGT
Organism: Pelomonas aquatica; assembly: GCF_026712205.1. GTDB lineage: Bacteria > Pseudomonadota > Gammaproteobacteria > Burkholderiales > Burkholderiaceae_C > Pelomonas > Pelomonas aquatica. The sequence goes on along the minus strand of NZ_JAPPUW010000016.1, from coordinate 56,874 downwards.
TCTTCGTCTTCCTCGGCTGCGCCGCGGCCATCTGGGGCGGCTGGCTGGAGCGTGCCGGCCCGCGCAAGGCCGGCGTCGTGTCGGCGCTGTGCTGGTGCGGCGGCATGCTGGTCTCGGCGCTGGGCATCCAGATGCACCAGTTCTGGCTGATGATCCTCGGCAGCGGCGTCATCGGCGGCATCGGCCTCGGCCTGGGCTACATCAGCCCGGTCAGCACGCTGATCAAGTGGTTCCCCGACAAGCGCGGCATGGCCACCGGCATGGCCATCATGGGCTTCGGCGGCGGCGCGATGATCGGCTCGCCGCTGGCGGCCGAGCTGATGAAGCAGTTCGCGACGCCCGAAGGCGTCGGCGTCACGCAGGCCTTCGTCGTGATGGCCCTCGCCTACTTCGTGTTCATGATGGGCGGTGCGCTCGGCTACCGCGTGCCGCCCACGGGCTGGAAGCCCGCCGGCTGGAGCGCGCCCGCCGCGCAGGCCGGCAACGCGATGATCACGCAGCGCCATGTGCATGTGAGCAAGGTCTGGGGCATCCCGCAGTTCTGGCTGGTCTGGATCGCGCTGTGCATGAACGTGTCGGCCGGCATCGGCGTCATCGGCATGGCCAGCCCCATGCTGCAGGAGATCTTCGGCGGCGCGCTGATCGGCGTGCCCGCCAGGTTCGTCGACCTGGACAAGGCCCAGCTCGCCGCCATCGCCGGCGTGGCGGCCGGCTTCGCGGCGCTGCTGAGCCTGTTCAACATCGGCGGCCGCTTCTTCTGGGCCAGCCTGTCCGACACCCTCGGCCGCAAGGCGACCTATGTGGTCTTTTTCGTGCTGGGCGGCCTGCTCTACGCCAGCATGCCGGGCAGCGCGGCGGCGGGCTCCAAGCTGGCCTTCGTCGGCGCGGCCTGCGTGATCCTGAGCATGTACGGCGGCGGCTTCTCGACGGTGCCGGCCTACCTCGCCGACCTGTTCGGCACGCAGATGGTGGGCGCCATCCACGGCCGCCTGCTGACCGCCTGGGCCACGGCCGGCATCCTCGGCCCGGTCGTCGTGAATTACATGCGCGACTACCAGCTGGGCCTGGGCCTGCCGCGCGAGCAGGTCTACAACCAGACCATGGTCATCCTCGTCGGCATGCTGGCCGTCGGCCTGCTCGCCAACCTGATGATCCGCCCGGTGGCCGCCCGCCACTTCATGAGCGACGAGGAGCTGGCGCAGGAGCAGCGGCTGGCCCGCGAGCGCGCCGCCGCGGCCGAGGTGGGCAGCGGCCGTCGCCAGGCCGCGGCCACGTCCACGCTCGCCCTGGTGCTGGCCTGGGCCGCCGTCGGCCTGCCGCTGGCCTGGGGCGTCTACAAGACCCTGGTCAGCGTGGGCAAGTTCTTCCACTGACCCCGGCCTGCTAGGCTGACGGGCCCCGCGTCCTTTCGAGGCGCGGGGCCTTTTTCCTGAAGTGCGAGCGATGAGCGAACAGAAGATCGAGCTGTACGACGGCCCGGCCGGCGGCTGGGGCGCGTTGAAGAGCGTGGCTCGCCACCTCAACGAGCAGGGCGTGGCCGTGAAGGGCGCCAGGACGCTGCTGCACGCCAACCAGGCGGACGGTTTCGACTGCCCCGGCTGCGCCTGGCCCGACCGCGACCACCGCTCGACCTTCGAGTTCTGCGAGAACGGCGCCAAGGCCGTCGCCGCCGAGGCGACCGCGCGGCGCGCGACGCCCGAGGTCATTGGCGCCAAGACGCTGGCCGAATGGGCCGAGGCCTCGGACTTCGACCTGGAAGCCACGGGCCGCCTGACCGAGCCGCTGGCCTACGACCCCGGGACGGACCGCTACCAGCGCACGAGCTGGGAGGCCGCCTTCGCGCTGATCGCGCAGGAGCTGCAGGCCCTGCCCGACCCCAACGAGGCCATCTTCTACACCTCGGGCCGCACCAGCAACGAGGCCGCCTTCCTCTACCAGCTGTTCGTGCGCGAGTACGGCACGAACAACTTCCCCGACTGCTCCAACATGTGCCACGAGCCCAGCGGCTCGGGCCTGCGGCCGACCATCGGCGTCGGCAAGGGCACGGTCACGCTGCACGACTTCGAGCAGGCCGACTGCATCCTCGTGTTCGGCCAGAACCCCGGCACCAACCATCCGCGCATGCTGGGCGAGCTGCGCGCGGCCCGCAAGCGCGGCGCCAGGATCATCAGCTTCAACCCGCTGAAGGAGCGCGGCCTGGAGCGCTTCGCCGACCCGCAGGACAAGCTGGAGATGCTGAGCTTCGGCTCGGCGCCGATCAGCAGCCACTACTTCCAGCTCCAGGTCGGCGGCGACTTCGCGCTGCTCAAGGGCATGTGCAAGCGCGTCGTCGAGCTGGACGACGTCGCCATCGCGATGGGCCTGCCGCGCGTGCTCGACGTGGGCTTCATCGCCGAGCACACCCACGGCTTCGACGCCTTCCTGGCCGAACTGCGCACGCAGCCCTGGGAGCCGCTGGTGCAGGCCTCGGGCCTGAGCCGCGAGCAGATCGAGCAGGCGGCCGACCTCTATGCCGGCAGCGAGCGCGTCATCGCCTGCTGGGGCATGGGCATCACCCAGCACCGGCACTCGGTGGCGACCATCCAGATGATCGTCAACCTGCTGCTGCTGCGCGGCAACCTCGGCCGCGAAGGCGCCGGGGCCTGCCCGGTGCGCGGCCACAGCAATGTGCAGGGCGACCGCACCATGGGCATCTACGAGAAGCCGGCGCCGGCCTTCCTCGACAGGCTGGGCCAGGTGTTCGGCTTCGAGCCGCCGCGCGCGCACGGCCACGACACCGTCGGCGCCATCCAGGCCATGCTCGACGGCAAGGGCAAGGTCTTCATCGCGATGGGCGGCAACTTCGCCGCGGCCACGCCCGACACGGCGGCCACCTGGCGCGCGCTGCGCCAGTGCGAGCTGACCGTGCACGTGACGACCAAGTTCAACCGCAGCCATGTCGTGCACGGCCGCAAGGCCCTGGTGCTGCCGGTGCTCGGCCGCACCGAGATCGACGTGCAGGCCACGGGGCCGCAGGGCGTCACGGTGGAAGACTCGATGAGCATGGTCCACCTGTCCACCGGCATGAACGCGCCGGCCTCGGAGCACCTGCTCTCCGAGCCTATGCTCGTCGCCCGCATGGCCGCCGCGACGTTGAAGCGCAGCCGCACGCCCTGGCTGGCCCTGGCCGGCGACTACGCCGCCATCCGCGACAGGATAGCGGCCGTGCTGCCCGATTTCGCCGGCTTCAACGACAAGATCAAGACGCCCGGCGGCTTCAGGCTGCGCAACACGGCCAGCGAGCGCGTCTGGGCCACGCCGAGCGGCCGGGCGGAGTTCAGCACCCATCCGATGCCGACCGACCTGGCCGTCGAGCGCGTGGCCGAGCGGCATCGTGACGTGCGCGTCTTCACGCTGACGACGCTGCGCTCGCACGACCAGTACAACACCACCATCTACGGCCACGACGACCGCTACCGCGGCGTCTACGGCCACCGCCGCGTCGTCTTCATCAACGCGGCCGACCTGAAGGACATCGGCCTCAAGGCCGGCGACTGGGTGGACATCACCAGCCTCTATGTCGGTGAGGGCGGGGCCGATGTGCAGCAGCGCCGTGCCGAGCGCTTCCTGCTCGTCGCCTACGACATCCCGCGCGGCTGCCTGGCGAGCTACTACCCCGAGACCAACCCGCTGGTGCCGCTGGAGAGCTTCTCGCTCACCGCGCGCACGCCGACGTCCAAGTCCATTCCGGTGGTGCTGAGCCGGCATGGCTGAACCCACGCTGCTGCGCCTGCTGCTGGAGCTGGACGAAGGCAGGGGCGTGGCGCTGGCGCGGCTGGCCAAGCGGCTGGATCAGCGCGTCAGCGTGCTGCTGCGCGAGGGCACGGCGCTGAGCGACGCCGTCGTCGGCGGCGCGCCCGGCCCGGGCTGGGTACGGCTGGTCTGCGACGATGCGGGGCGCTGGACCGCCCATCTCACCCCCGCCGGCCGCGAGGCCGCTCATCAACCGACGCCACTGCCATGAAGCTCCTCGGCCGCCTGACCTCCATCAACGTCCGCAAGGTCATGTGGACCGCCGCGCAGCTCGGCCTCGAACTCGACCGCGAGGACTGGGGCGCGGGCTTCCGCTCGCCGCAGGAGGCCGGCTATCTGGCGCTGAACCCCAACGGCCTGATCCCCGTGCTCATCGACGGCGGCTTCACGCTGTGGGAGAGCAACAGCATCTGCCGCTATCTCGCCGCCAAGGCCGGCGCCACCGCGCTGCTGCCCGCCGAGCCGCAGGCGCGCGCCAAGGTCGAGCAGTGGATGGACTGGCAGGCGGGGGAGCTGAACAACGCCTGGCGCGTCGCCTTCATGGCCCTGGTGCGCGGCCAGCCGCATGCGCCCGAGGCCGTCGCGGCCAGCGTCGCGAGCTGGAACCGCCACATGGCCATGCTCGATGCGCAGCTGGCCCGCACCGGCGCCCATGTCTGCGGCGACGCCTTCACGCTGGCCGACATCGTGCTCGGCCTGTCGGCCCAGCGCTGGAAGAACGCGCCCATCGCGCGGGCCGAGCTGCCGGCCGTGGACGCCTGGCTGCAGCGGTTGAGCAGCCAGCCGGGCTTTGCCGAGTTCGTCGACAACGGCATGCCTTGAACAATTCCTCAACATAGAGGACGCCGGGCAGCGCCGCGAAGCCTAGGATCCGCCAGCAAGCTCGCTTCGAGAGGGGATGCCATGCTGACGCCGACCGCCATCCAGCAAGACGGTGACCGCCATCCAGCCGGGGTTGCGCGCCTGTCGCGGCGCCGGTTGCTCTGGGGTGCGGCGGGCTTGGTCGGCGCGTCCCGGGCCCTGGCCGAGGAGGCGCTGCGCCATGAGACGGCCGAAGATGCGCTCGGACCTTTCTATCCCCTGAGCCTGCCCAAGGACCAGGACTTCGACCTCAGCCTCGTCGCCGGGCACAAGACACGCGCGCTCGGCCAGTTGCTCTACGTCAGCGGCCGTGTGGTCAACCCGCGCGGCGAACCCATCGCGAACGCAGTGCTCGAGATCTGGCAGGCCAACGCTGCCGGGCGCTACATGCATCCTGGCGACACCGGCGACGCGCCGCTGGACCCGAACTTCCAGGGCTATGCCCGCATCCGCAGCGGTGCCGACGGCAGCTATCTGATCAAGACCGTCCAGCCCGGCAACTACGGCCCGCGCACGCGGCACATCCACTTCGACGTGCGCGGCAAGAGGAGCCGGCTGATCACGCAGATGTATTTCGAGGGCGAGCCCAGGAACGAGGCCGACCCGCTGCTGAAGATGCAGGGGCCCGAGGACCGCAAGACGCTGATCTCCCGCCCCGGCACGCCGACGGGCAAGCAGGAGCGCGACGCGATGGCGGTGTCCTGGGACATCGTGCTGGCCTTCGGTTGAGCTGTGGGCCCAGCGGCGGCGTCACTTCGGCTGCTCGTTGCCGTAGGTCTTCACGAGGTAGTCCACGATGACGGGCATGTCCTCGTCGGCGATGGGCGCCTTGAAGACGCCCTTCATGCGCTTGACCATCGCGTCCCAGTAGGGGCGGGCGGCCGTGGGTGGCTGGTAGGCCATGTACTCGGCCGAGTGGCAGGCCACGCAGTTCGCCTGGGCCTTGGCATAGCCGGGCAGGGCGCTGGGCTTGAGCTGCAGGCCGTCGGGCGGCAGCGTGATGGTCTTGGGGGCGGAGGCCGCCGGCAGGGCCGGCAGCGCGAGCAGGGCGGCGAGCGCGAGGGGGTAGAGCTTCATGTTCATTCCCTTCATGCCGCCGTGATGCGCACGGACTCGACGACGTTGCGCATATAGCCCGCCGGCTGCCACAGCGCCTCCATCGGCTGGCTCTGGCCCGAGCGGTTCCAGGCGCGCACGCGCAGGTCGTGCTGGCCGGGCGCGGGCGTGAAGCCGAAGCGGAATTCGCGGAAGGAGTAGCGGCCGAGGTCTTCCCCCAGCGTGGCACCGCGCCAGCTGGCGCCGCCGTCGGTGGAGAAGGCCACCTCGCGGATGCCCTGGCCGCCGTCGAAGGCGATGCCCTTGACGGCCAGCGGCGCGCCGGCCGGCACGCGGGCGCCGTCGGCCACCGACGTGATGAAGCTGCGCACATTGAGGCGGGCGATGGGCCGCGTCGCCGCCGGCGCGGTGCCGGGCTCGACGCAGGCGCAGTCGTTGTCGGGGATGCGGTAGGCCGGCTTCATCCAGAAGCCCTCGTAGACCGAATCGATGACCTCGATCTCGCTGAGGTGCTTGACCCAGTAGGTGCCGTAGTAACCGGGCACGATGAGCTTGACCGGGTAGCCGTTCAGCAGGGGGATGTCGGCGCCGTTCATCTGCCAGGCCAGCATGACCTCGCCGTCCATCGCGTGGGCGACGTCCAGCGACTTGACGAAGTCGCCGCCGCCGAACAGCGCCTCGTCGAGGCCGTTGAAGACGACCTGGCGCGCGCTGTTCTTCGGCTCGGCGCGGGCCAGCAGGTCCTTCAGCGGCACGCCCAGCCAGCGTGCATTGCCCATCGCGCCGTTGGCCAGCTGGCCGCCGGTCACGCGCGGGTTGAAGAGGCCGCGGCCATTGCCCGAGCACTGGTTGACGGCCGTGATCTCGACCGGCTTGAAGGCCGTCTTCAGCTCGGCCATCGACAGCGCAAACGGCTTGGCGATGGCATTGCCCGAGACCTTGATCTGGTGCGTGTCGGCGTCGATGGAGGTCGGGATGCCGGCGTTGTGATAACGCACGAAGAAGGCGTCGTTGGGCGTGATCGGCCCGTCGTTGAAGACCTCGAACGGCGTCTCGAGCTGGGGCGGGCGCGAGGTCAGCACGATCAGCGGGCGCTTCTCGGGGTAGGCCACGAGGCGGCGCTCGCCGTTCGCGAACGGATGGGTGAAGGCGGCGGCCGGGCCGGCGAGCAGGCCGGCACCGCCGGCCAGCAGCGCGCGGCGGCGCAGGGAGAGGTGGGCGGGCATCGAGGTCTCCTGTCGAGTCAGGAAAAAGGCCCGGCCCATTCTCCGCAGATCGATCCGCGGAGGAAGAGGGTTTGCCGCGATCAGCCGAGCCGCACTGGCACGAAGATCTGCTGGCCGTCGCGGGCCACGAGCAGGGCCACCTGGGCCGGCCTGGCCTTCAGCACCTCGCGCACCTGCTCGACGTTCTGCACCGGCCGGCCGTTCAGCGCCAGCAGCACGTCGCCGGGCTGCACGCCGGCCAGCTGGGCCGGGCCGGCCACGCGCTCGATCAGCAGGCCGTGGTCCAGGCCGGCCTGGTTCAGCTCGGCGCGCTCCAGCGGCCGCATCGCCAGGCCCAGCGAGGCGCCCTGCGGCGCCGCATTGGCCTCCTGCGCGTCGCGCTCGGCGCGGCCCAGCGACACGGTCTCGCTGCGGCCGGCCTTGTCGCGCCAGATGTCGAGCTTGATCTTGTCGCCCGGGCGGGCCAGGCCCACGCGGCTGGACACGTCGCCCGCCACATGCACGGCCTCGCCGTCGATGGCGGTGATGACGTCGCCCGCCTTCAGGCCGGCCTTGGCCGCGGCGCTGTCGGGCACGACGCTGGACACCAGGGCGCCATTGGGCGAGCCCAGGCCGAAGGACGCGGCCAGCGGCGCCGACAGGTCCTGCAGCGTGACGCCCAGGCGCGCATGCTCCACCTTGCCGTGGGCGAGGATCTGGTCCTTCACCTTCAGGGCCACGTCCATCGGGATGGAGAAGGCCAGGCCCTGGAAGCCGCCGCTCTGCGAGTAGATCTGCGCGTTGACGCCGACGACGCGGCCGGCCGCGTCGAACAGCGGGCCGCCGGAGTTGCCGGGGTTCACCGCCGCGTCGGTCTGGATGAAGGGCACGACGCTCTCGCCCGGCAGCGAGCGGCCCTTGGCGCTGACGATGCCCTGCGTGGCCGTCTGCTCGAAGCCATAGGGCGCGCCGATGGCCAGCACGTAGTCGCCCACCTGCACCTGGCGCGCGTCGCCCAGCTGCACGGTGGGCAGGCCCTTGGCGTCCACGCGCAGCACGGCGATGTCGGTGGCCGGGTCGCTGCCCAGCACCTGGGCCGAGAACTCGCGGCGGTCGCTGAGCTTGACGGTGACCTGCTTGGCGTCGCGCACGACATGGGCATTGGTCAGGATCAGGCCGTCGGCGCTGATGATGAAGCCCGAGCCCTGGCCGCGGAAGGGCTGGGCGCCGGGGTTCATCTGCTGGGGCATGCGCAGCCCCGGGATGCCGCGGAAGAAGCGGAAGAAGGGGTCCTCGTCCATGCCCTGGCCGTCGGCGATGGCGGGGCCGTCCGCCTTGTGCAGGCCGGCCACCGTGATGCCGACGACGGCCTGGCCCTGGGTCTGCACGATGGCGCGGTAGTTGGGCAACTGGGCGGGCGGCAGGGTGGCGGCAACCGGTGCCGGCACGGCCGCGGCGGCCACCGTGGTGTTGGCGCTGCTGCTGCCCGGCGTGGCGTCGCCGGCCAGCGGCGCAGCGACGGGGGACTTGTTCTGCAGCCAGGCCGGCAGCGTCCAGCCGGAGGCGGCGGTGGTCAGCGTCATGCCCGCGCCAAGCAGGGCCGCCGCGGTGGCGGTCAGCGCGAATTTGGTGGTCTGGGTCATCGAGGGCTCCTTGCGGCTTGAGGCTGCGACGCAGCCGATGGGGAGCACTCTAGGAAGGGCGGGTGAGGGCTGGGTGAGGGGAAGGTGAGGTGAAAGTTAGGACGGGGTGCTGACGATCCGAAGCAGTCCTAGGCACCGCCAATTTCGGTGCGTTGAAGTAGTCGTTCAATGTCTGACGTAAGGGGCGGTCGCGCGTAATCGATCCCCTTGACGGAGTGACTAGGACGCCGGGCCGGAAGAGGGCCTCTTGCGTGCATGGGCAGCGACCTCAATGCAACGACGCACCTCGGCGTGAAGCTCTTTGGGAATAAGTGACTCCCAGTATTCCGGCTTCTTGAAGGACGGAAGAATTCGTAGCTCCTCGAATATGTTGCCGTCGAAGTGAATGGAAAGCAAAACGAGCGCTCTGAACGAGGCATCAATGCCCGACAAAAGCTGCTTGTGGAGCTTTGAAGCTCGGTCTATTACCTTGCCGAGGTTCTCTTCGTCAATCATGGACTGCGACTTGTAGTGGACAAGCCTGTTTCGTGCTGTGACGAGAGCTTGAAGGGACTGATAGGTGGCGCCGGACTTTGAGGGCGACTTTCGATCAACGCTTTGGGCCAGCACGACAAACTTGCCAAGGGGGTCAAGGCGTTCAATGCTCTCGGCAAATGCCTCACCGAAAAGGCATGCGGCAAGATCGAACAGCGTGGCTTCAAGACACATTCCAGCGAACACAACCGGAAGGACGGCAGCCTCCTCGACCGCGTCGCTCAATTCGCGGTAGTGAGGATCGAGGTCATGAAACTTTGGCAGCGCATCGCTGAGCTTTTGGTATTGCACAAGCGCCTTTGCGCACATGCTGAAGTACATGTGGCTATACGGCTTTGAACGGCCGGAAACATGCAACGAGACTCGGAGTGGGTGGCTCATGATGTGGGGGCACTAACGAATGAACGAAAGTTTCGCAGTACCTTGGGTACCGCAAGCTCCCTGCGCCAGCGTCTCGCCCATGAAAACCATCCGCGACCTCAACACCCCGCCCGCGCATATCCAGGGCCGGCTCGAAGCCATCATCGTCCGCGGTTCACCGCGGGAGCTGGCACGCCGCATAGAGCAGACGCATGCCCTGGCCGGCATCGGCCTGGCGGATGACCGGTTGGGGCTGCGAGGCGAGGCGGAGCTGTCGACGCGGCAGGTCACGCTGATCCAGCAGGAGCATCTGCCGCTGATCGCGGCGTTCGCGCGCAGCGGGCCCATCGACCCGGTCGGGCTGCGGCGCAACCTGGTGGTGTCGGGCATCAACCTGCTGTCGCTGAAAAACGCGCAGCTGCGCGTCGGCGAGGCGCTGCTGCAGATCGTCGGGCCTTGCGCGCCCTGCTCGCGCATGGAGGAGGTCATCGGCCCCGGCGGCTATGCCGCGATGCGGGGCCACGGCGGCATGACGGCGCGCATCCTGGAGGGCGGCCTGCTGCGGGTGGGCGATGTGGTGCAACCGGTCTGAGCACCGGCGGGCCGCGCAGTTCGGCCTAGGCGCCAGCCGCCCAGCGGATCTCCGCCCTCAGTCCCCCCAGCGGCGAGGTGTCCAGCCTGACGCCCGCCCCCTGCTGCCTGGCCGCCGCCTGCACGATGGCCAGGCCCAGGCCGCTGCCTTCGGCACTTGTACCTTCGCCGCGCTGGAAGCGATCGAACACGCGTTCGCGCGCTTCGAGCGGGATGCCGGGGCCGTCGTCGTCCACGCGCAGCAGCGGCGCGCCGGCCGCGCGCAGCGCCGCGACCTGCACGCTGCGGGCGCCGTACTTCACGGCGTTGTCGATGAGGTTGCGCAGCGCGCTGCGCAGCGCCTGCGGGTCGCCCTCCAGCGGCAGCGGCTCGGGCGCGTCGAGCGTCAGCGCGACGCCGGCCCGGTCGGCCAGCGGCTGCACGTCGGCCACGGCCTGGCGGGCGATGTCGGCGAGGTCCAGCGCCTGGGTCGGCGCGGCGGCGCCGGGTTCGGCGCGGGCCAGCGCGAGCAGCTGCTCGACGAGGCGCACCGCGCGGTCGATGCCACCGCGCAGCCGGGCGATGGCGTCGTCCTGCTCGGGGCCGGGGGCCGAGTCGCGCAGCAGGCCGAGCTGCAGCTTCAGCGCGGTCAGCGGTGTGCGCAGTTCGTGGGCGGCGTCGGCGACGAAGCTGCGCTGCGTGTCGAAGGCCGTGGCCAGGCGCGCGAGCAGGCCGTTGAAGGCGTCCACCAGCGGCGCGACCTCGCCGGGCAGGCCGGCGGTGGGCAGGGCGTCCAGCGCGTTCGCGTGGCGCGTGCCGGCGGCGCTGGCCACGCGCGACAGCGGCGCCAGCGACACGCCGATCAGCCACCACACCAGCGCGGCGACGAAGGGCAGCGCGATGGCCACGGGCACGATGCTGCGCAGCGCGGCGACGGCCGCCAGGCGCTGGCGCACGGCCAGCGGCTGGGCCACCTGCACGACGCGCAGCGGCGTGGCCGCGCCGAACACGCGCCAGTCCTGGCCGCTCAGGTGCAGGTTGGAGTAGCCCAGCACGGCGCGCGCGGGCAGCGGCTCGGTCATGCCCTGGGGCCGGCTGGAATACAGCTCCAGGCCCTGCAGCGACCAGATCTGCACGACGTAGTCGAAGTTGGGATCGGCCAGCGCGGCGGCCTCGTCGCGCGCGACGCGGCCCTGGTCGCGCAGGGACAGCGCGGTCTGGCGCAGCTGGTAGTCGAACAGCTCGTCGGCCTCGGCGCGCACGCTGACATAGGTGGCGCCGCCGACGGCCAGCGCGGTCACCGTGCCGAGGGCGGCGAGCAGCGCGAACAGCCGGCCGCGCAGCGTGTTCAGCAGCTTCATGCGGCACCGCCCTTTTCGGGGCCGGCGTAGTAGCCCAGGCCGCGGACGGTATGCAGCAGGTCGGCGCCGAGCTTCTTGCGCAGCTGGTGCATGTAGACGCTGATGGCGTTGCTCTCCAGCTCCTCGCCCCAGCCGTAGAGGCGGTCTTCGAGCTGGGCGCGCGACACGATGGCGCCGGGGCGCTCCAGCAGCGCCTCCAGCAGCGCGAACTCGCGGGCCGACAGCAGGATGGGCCGGCCGGCGCGCGTGACCTCGCGGGTGGCCGGGTCCAGGCGCAGGTCGGCCACCTGCAGCGCGGTGTCGGCGCGCCCGCCGTGGCGGCGCGTGACGGCGCGCAGCCGCGCGAGCAGCTCGTCCAGCTCGAAGGGCTTGACGAGGTAGTCGTCGGCGCCGGCGTCCAGGCCGGCGACCTTGTCGGCGAGGGCGTCGCGCGCGGTCAGCACGATGACGGGGGTGGCGTCGCCGCGGGCGCGCAGCGTGCGCAGCACGTCCACGCCGCTGCGCCTGGGCAGGCCGAGGTCCAGCAGCACGGCGTCGAAGTGCTCGCCGCTGGCCAGCACGCCGTCGGCCGCGAGGCCGTCGCGCACCCAGTCGGCCGCGAAGCCCTGGCGGCGCAGCGCCTCGCGCAGGCTCTCGCCGATCATGGGGTCGTCTTCGACGAGGAGGAGGCGCATCGGCGGGGATTCTGGCAGCGGCGCCGGCTTGGGCGCCGCCTCGATGGCAAACCGGCCTCAACTATGCATTTCGCGTTCGCGGCACCCGCGACGCATGAAACGAATGCAGAAATGCAACCACAGAGGCACAGAGCCACAGAGCAATGCCTTCTCTGTATTTCCTCTGTGACTCCGTGCCTCTGTGGTTGCCTTTGGGTTTCATCTCAAACGGTGCTGCCGGTCGCCCCGCCGGTGACGGCCTCCAGCTCGCCGCGTTCGCGTGCCTGGCGGCCGTAGAGGATCTCGAACAGCGGGCTGGCCATCATCGTGGTGATGACGGCCATCAGCACCAGCATGGAGAACAGCGCCGGGCCGATGATGCCTTTCTGCAGGCCGATGTTGATGATGATGAGCTCCATCAGGCCGCGCGAGTTCATCAGCGCGCCGATGCCCAGGGCCGTGCGGTTGTCCTCGCCCGACATGCGCGCGGCCAGGTAGCAGGCGCCGAACTTGGCCAGCACCGAGGCCGCCAGCACGCCCGCGGCGATCAGCAGCAGCCCGGCGGAATTGATCATGTCCAGGCGCGTGTTCAGGCCCGAGTAGGTGAAGAACATCGGCAGCAGCAGGATGACCGCGACGGGCTCGACCTTCTTCTTCAGCTCGGTGACGAACAGGCCGCGCGGCATCGCGACGCCGAGGATGAAGCCGCCGAAGATGGAGTGGATGCCGACGGCGTCCATCACGAAGGCCGAGACGCAGAAGCAGATCAGCGTGATGCCCAGCACGGTGTGGCTCATCTCGCCGTCGCGCTCCACGATGCGGCCCAGCGGCGCCAGCAGGCGGCGACCCAGCAGCAGCACGAAGGCGGCCCAGACGATGCCGCCGCCGATGGCCAGCACGGCCACGCCCGAGCCCGCGCCGAAGGCCGCCAGCACCAGGGCCAGCACGCACCACGAGGCGGCGTCGTCGAAGGCGCCGGCCGTCAGCGTCAGCGTGCCCAGGGCGGTGTTGGCCAGGCCGCGCTCGTTGATGATGCGGGCCAGCATGGGGAAGGCCGTCAGCGCGATGCAGGCGCCCATGAAGAGCGTCGCATTGGCCGTGGAGATGCCCTCGGCGAACAGGCCCGGCACGCCCAGCAGCAGCGGCGTGATGAGGAGGGCGATGAAGAAGGGCGCCGCGATGCCGGCGAAGGAGACGCCCATCGCGCTCCTGGCCTTCGTGGCGAAGTGATCCAGGCGCAGCGTCGTGCCGACCAGGAACATGTAGAGGCCCACGCCGAGCTGGGCGCCGGCGTAGAGCACGCTGCGCATCTCCTTGGGGAAGACGGTGGCCTGCAGCCCGGGGAAGAACAGGCCCAGCAGCGAGGGGCCGAGGATGACGCCCGCGATCATCTCGCCGACGACCTGGGGCTGGCCGAGGAAGCGGCGGCCCGCCCAGCCGACGATGCGGCAGGCCAGCATGATGATGGCCAGCTGCAGGAAGAAGTGGACGCTGAAATCGCCCGGCGAGAAGGTCTTGGCGACGGCCTGGACGGCCGGGCCGTGCTTGGCGAAGACGTCGCCCAGGATGGCGAGGAGGTCGAAGTCCATGGGGCTTCCTGTGTTCTGTTCGTGGCGTGCCGGGCACCCGCCGGCGTCATGCGGTTGTCGACAGCGTTGTCTCCGGCGGGTCGGCCCGAACGCCGATCCGCCGCAGTGCACTGTGCCAGCCGGCCTCGCGCTGTCCATCGGGGCGCACAGCCCTGAACCGACATACCTACTTCCCGATTGCAGACATGCAGGTAGGTAGGTACATTTCTCGGCACGATGAAGCTCCTCAGCAGCCGCGAGTTCAACCGTGACGTCAGCCAGGCCAAGCGGGCCGCGCAGGCCGAGCCGGTGCTGATCACCGACCGCGGCCAGCCCACCCATGTGCTGATGAGCATTGCCGACTACCGCCGCCTGAGCGGCGAGGGCGACAGCGTGCTGGAGCTGCTGGCCATGCCCGAGGCGGTCGCGCTGGAGGCGGCGGACGCCTCGGCCGAGGGCGCCTGGGACCACCGCGAGAACCTCGGCTGAGCGCGGCGATGTTCCTGCTGGACACCGGCATCGTGCTTGAACTGCGCCGGGCCAAGGCCGGCGGCGCCGACCCCGGCCTGGCGGCCTGGGCGGCCGGCATCGCGCGCCAGAAGCTCTTCATCTCGGCGCTCAACCTGCTGGAGATCGAGAACGCCGCGGCGCGCCTGGGCCGCAAGGACCGCGCCGCCGGCCTGGCCGTGCGCGACTGGATCGACAACCGCCTGCTGCCGGCCTTCGAGGGCCGCGTGCTGCCGGTGGACGCCGCCATCGTGCGCCGCCGCGCCCAGCTGCCCTATGCCAACACGCGCGACGGCCTGCTGGCCGCCACGGCGCTGGAGCACGGCCTCACCTTCGTCACGCACCGGGTCTCGGCCTTCCGGGCCGGGCGCGTGAAGCTGCTCAACCCCTCGGGCAGCATCGCCCAGCAAGCCGCCGACGAGGACGAGGACTGGAGCCATGGCACCCAGACCGGCCACCAGTGGCTGAAGAATCTGTACACCAGAGCATGACCCCCAAGCGTCGCATCCTCATCGTCGGCGGCGGCACGGCCGGCTGGCTGACGGCCGCCTATCTGGCCAAGGCCCTGCGCCTGGCCGAGCGCAGCCATCTCGAGGTGACGGTGCTGGAGTCGCCCGACATCGGCGTCATCGGCGTCGGCGAGGGCACCTTCCCGACGATACGCACGACGCTGCAGTTCCTCGGCATCGACGAGGCGCGCTTCATCCGCGAGACCTCGGCGACGCTGAAGCAGGGCATCCGCTTCGTCGACTGGGCGCGCACGCCGGCGGCGGGCGAGTCCCGGCACTTCTTCCATCCCTTCGAGGCGCCGTTCTATGCCGAAGGGCTCAACCTCGTGCCCTACTGGCTGCTGCAGGACGAGGCCGCGCGCCTGCCCTTCGCGCAGGCGCTGACCATCCAGCAGCGCGTGGCCGACGCGCGAAGGGCGCCCAAGCGCGCCCACGAGGCGCCCTACACGGCGCCGCTGAACTACGCCTACCACTTCGACGCGCTGAAGCTCGCGCGGCTGCTGGCCGCGCACGCCCGCCAGCTCGGCGTGCGCCATCTGCAGGGCACCGTCACCCAGGCGGGCCTGGACGATGCGGGCGCCATCGCCCATGTCGACACGCCCGAGCTGGGGCGGCTGCAGGCCGACCTCTACATCGACTGCACCGGTTTCCGCGCCGAGCTCATCGGCGGTGCGCTGGGCGCCCGGTTCAGGTCGGCGCGCGGCATCCTGTTCGCCGACCGTGCGCTGGCCTGCAAGCTGCCCGGCGAACCCGACGACGCGGCGTTCGAGAGCTGCACCATCGCCACCGCCCACGAGGCGGGCTGGACCTGGGACATCGGCCTGAACGGCTCGCGCGGCCTGGGCTGCGTCTATTCGAGCGACCACCTTGGCGAAGACGCCGCGGCCGCGATCCTGCGCCGCCATGCCGGCGCGGCGGCGGGCGAGATCGCGATGCGCAGCATCCCCTTCGCGCCCGGCTACCGCGAGCACCAATGGGTGAAGAACTGCGTCGCGGTCGGGCTGTCGGCCGGCTTCCTGGAACCGCTGGAGTCGACCGGCCTCGTCCTCATCGAGGCCGCCGTCGGCATGATCGCCGAGATGCTGCCGCACAGCGGCCCGATGGAGGCGCCGGCCCGGCGCTTCAACGAGCTGATGGCGGCGCGCTTCGAGAACATCATCGGCTTCCTGAAGCTGCACTACGCCTTGAGCGGCCGGCAGGAGCCGTTCTGGCGCGACAACGCCGACCCGGCCACCATCCCCGGGCGCCTGGCCGAGCTGCTGGCGCAGTGGCGGCTGCGCCCGCCGGGCCGCTTCGACTTCGCGCTCGACACCGAGACCTTCGCCTTCTTCAACTACCAGTACATCCTCTACGGCATGGGCTTCCGCACGGACCTGGGCGCGGGCCGCGACGACTTCACGCAGGTGGAGGCCGCGGACCGGCTGTTCGCCAAGATCCAGCGCTTCGCCGACCGCGCCGTCGTCGACCTGCCCAGCCACCGGGCCTTGATCCAGCAGCTCACCGGCGCGCCGCTGCGTTAGGCTTGCAGCCCTGCCTCGGGGTTCAGGCCGTCTCGGTCAGGCGCTCGATCGTGTCGATGAGCTGCAGCGGGCTGAAGGGCTTGACGAGGTAGTCGTCGGCGCCGGCCTGGGCTCCAGCCTGGCGGTCGCGCGCCTGGCCGCGGGCGGTCAGCAGCACGATCCTGATGCGGGCCAGCCCGGGGTCGGACTTGATGCGCTGGCAGACCTGCAGGCCATCGAGCGCGCCGGGCATCATCACGTCCAGCAGCATCAGGTCGGGCCGCAGCGCCTGCGCCAGCGTCAGCCCGGCTGTGCCGTCCGTGGCCTCGTGGATTTCATAGGCCTCGAACTCCAGCGTCATGCGGATGAGCTTGCGGATGTCGGCCTGGTCTTCGACGATGAGAACGCGCTTCATGAGGGGCTCCTCAGGGATGGCAGGGGGCGGTCCGGCGGCGCTGCGCTCCGGGATTCGACGAGGGCGCGCGGCCGGTCGGCCGGCTTCATTTGATAAAAATGATAGCAACAATCGAATTTATCGCCCGTGAGATGCGTCACGGCGACGCCGGGCGGGCGTCACAGCGTGGCCGGCGAGGTGTCGCCGAAGCGGGCGCCGGGCAGGCTCAGGTGCAGCAGGGTGCCGCCGCCGTCGCGGTTGGCGGCCCGGATGCGGCCGTCGTGGGCCTGCATGATGCGGCGGCAGATGGCCAGGCCCAGGCCCGTGCCGCCCGAGCCGTCCTTGGTGGCGCTGGACTGCACGAAGGCCTCGAACACGCTCTCCAGCTCGGCCGCCGGGATGCCGGGGCCGCGGTCGGCGATGTCGATCAGCACCTGGCCGTCCGGCGCGTGGCGGCCCTCGACCTCGATGCGAGCGCCCTCGGGCGAGAACTTGATCGCGTTGGCCAGCCCATTGCGCACCACCTGCTGGAAGCGCGGCGCGTCGACCATGGCCACCAGCGGCTCGCGGCACAGCGCGCAGGCCAGCTCGATGCGGCGGCCCTGCAGCAGCGGCTGCAGCTCGGCGGCGACCTCGTTCACGAGGGGGCGCAGGTCGTGGCGCTGCAGATTCAGCGGCTCGCGGGTCTGCTCGATCTTGCTCAGGTCGAGCAGGTCGTTCACCAGCGCCAGCATGCGCTGGCCGGCGCGGTGCACGTCGGCGAACATGCCGGCCAGGCGCGGCTCCTGGCGGGCGCGCAGCTCGCCGAGCTCGGAGAAGCCGAGGATGGACTGCAGCGGCGTGCGCAGCTCGTGGCTGACGTTGGCGATGAATTCGGACTTGGCCTGCGAGGTCTCGAGCGCCGCGTCGCGGGCGGCGCGGGTCGCCCGCTCGGCCTCGCGGAACTCGCTGATGTCCATGAAGCACACGACGATGCCCATCGGCCGGCCGTCGGTGCCGGGGAAGGTGGACTTGCTGATGTAGATGTCGCGGCGCCGGCCCTCGTCGCTGGTCCAGACGGTCTCGTAGTTCATCTCGCCGCCGCGTTCCAGCAGCTCGGCGTCGTGCGCGTCGTGCACGCGGGCCTCCTCGGAGCGCAGATAGCCGGCGGCGGGGCGCCCCAGCACGTCGGCGCGGCGGCGGCCGGTGAACTGCTCCCAGGCGCGGTTGACGTCGAGGTAGCGGCCGTGGCGGTCCAGCACCGACATCGGCAGCGGGCTGCTGGCCAGCAGCGAGCGCGCGAGGCCGAGCTGGGCGCGCAGCTCCGACTGGGCGCGCATCAGGCCGCTCACGTCGGTGGCGCTGCCCACCCATTCGAGCGCACCCCGGCGCGGCAGCGGCACCAGCGTGATCTCGAAGCTGCGCGCCTCGCCGCCGGGCGTGATCCAGTCCGCGCGCGCATGGCGCGGCAGCTGGTCGCCGGGGCCGGGCGCCTGCTCGAACAGCGCGGCCACGGCCCGGGCGCCGCCGAAGAAGCCCTGCAGCGGCCGGCCGAGGGCGTGCGAGACGGCCAGCCCGCTGAGCTGGGTGTAGCGCTCGTTGATGAAGGTGACGCGGCCGGCGGCGTCGGTGCGGAAGAGCAGGTCCTGCACGCTGCCGAAGATGGCGCTGAGCTCGCGTTCGCGGTCGGCGGCCTGGCGCTGCGCGCGGTCCAGTTCCAGCATCGAGCGCTCGCGCCCGCGCAGCGCCGCCGCGCCGACGTTGGACAGCACGAGCAGGGCGGCCGCCAGGGCCAGGGCCGGCAGGCCGGTGTCGCGCATGTCGGCCAGCCACTGGCGCTGCAGCTCGGCCAGCGGCAGCTCCACGAGCACGACGAGCGGCCGGGCGCGCAGCGCGCGGAACGTGCCCAGCTGGGGCGCCGGCCGCAGGCCCGGGCCGTCCCAGCGGCCGTGCTCGTCGCCGCGCTGCAGCCGCGCCAGCGGCGCGCCGGCGCCGAGCAGCGCCGGCAGGCGCGCGCCGGCGAGGTGGCCGGCGCGGTCCGTCGCCGCGAGCAGCTGGCCGTCCAGCGCCACCAGGCCGGCGGCGCTGTGCTCGTCGTTGAGCGTCAGCTGCTGGAAGTTGGCCAGCGCATCGGGGTTGAGCAGGGCCGCGAGCAGCAGCGTGCGGCCGTCGGGCAGCTGCAGCGCCCGCGTCACCGGGATGAAGCCGATGCCGGGCGGCACGGCCGCGGGGGCCGCGCGGCGGCTGAGCGTCGCGAGGCTGCGCCCGGCGACGAAGCCGCCGACCGCGTCGCGCCCCGGCGCCGGCCAGGGCCCCAGCGCCGCCGGCGGGATCTGCACGCCGCGGTCGGCCGGGTCCGCCGCGGCGAGCACATGGCCGCCGCCGTCCAGCAGCGCGACGCCGCGCAGGAAGCCCAGGCTGGCCTGGGTCTGGCCGAGCAGGGCCTGCAGCACCTCGGGCGGGCCGCCGCGCGCGGCCACGTCGGCCAGGCCGGCGAGGGCGATCTGCGCCGCGTCGAGGCTGCGGCTGGCGTGGTCCTCGAGCACGCGGGCGAGCAGGGCCTGGCGGTCGGCGGCCTCGGCATGCAGGTCGCGGCGGTCGCGCCACAGGCCGTAGCCGGTGCCGGCCAGCAGCAGCGCGGCGAGCAGCACCCCGGCACCGGCCGTGATGTTGCTCGGGCGCCAGCGGCTGCGGTGCGGCATCAGTGGGTCCGCACGATGGCGGTCAGGCCGTGCCGCCTGGCCGCGTCCAGCAGCCGGCCGTCGCGCTGGATGCGCACGACGAAGTCGTCGACGGTGGCCAGCCAGGCCGCGTCGCCGGGCTTGACGGCATAGGCATAGGGCAGCACCGAGAAGGGCCGGGGCGGCGCGACGAGGCGGGCCCAGTCGGCGTTGTCGAGCAGGCGGCGGCTGTAGGGGTAGTCGGTCATGAAGGCGTCGACGCGGCCGGCCTCCAGCTCGCGCTCCCGCGTGTCGGGCGGGCGCACGACGACCATCGTCGCCTGCTTCAGCGCGGCGGCCATGACCGGCTCCATGAAGGTGCCGGCCTGCACGGCGACGCGCACGCCGGGCTTGTCGAGGTCTTCCCAGCGCTGCACGACGCGGCTGCTGCGCGTCGTCACCGCATAGATGTCGCTCTGCAGATAGGGGCGGCTGAAGCGCAGCGCCTGCTGGCGCTGCGCCGTCATGCCGACGGCGAACATCGCGACGTCGCAGCGCTCCTGCAGCAGGTCGTCGACCAGCGTCGCGAACGACGAGTCGACGTAGCGCGGCCTGGCCTTCAGGTCGGCCGCGAACGCGGCGGACAGGTCGATGTCGATGCCGGCGAGCTGGCCGGTGCGCGGGTCGCGCAGCGAGATGCCGTAGTAGTCGGGCCAGATGCACACGCGCAGCTCGCCGCTGTCGCGCACGCGCTGCGCGACCGGGGGCGCGGCCGCGGCCGGCCCGGCCAGCAGCAGCGCCGCGCAGGCGCCCAGCGCCAGGCGCTTCATGACCAGGCCTGCGCGGGCGCGCGCAGCAGGTCGGTCGCCCCGGGCGGGTGGGCCTGGGCTGGCAGTGGCCGCAGGCCCATCTCGCCGAAGCCGGGCTGGGTGGCGTTGACCCATTCGCGCAACTGGATCAGCTCCGACGCATGCGCCAGGAAGGTGGCGACGACGGCCGGGTCGAAGGCGCTGCCCGACAGGTCGGCCAGCATCGCCAGCGCGCGGTCGTCCGCGAAAGCCGGGCGGTAGCAGCGGTCCATCGTCAGCGCGTCGAAGTAGTCCACGACCGCGACGATACGCCCCGACAGCGGGATGTCCTCGCCGGCCAGCCCGCGCGGGTAGCCCGTGCCGTCCCAGCGCTCGTGATGGTGCAGGGCCACCTCGGCGGCCAGCGCGAACAGCGGAATCCGCGAACTGCCCAGGATCTCGGCGCCCAGGCGCGGGTGGGTCTGCATCAGCGCACGCTCCTCGGCGGTCAGCTGGCCGGGTTTCTTCAGCACCTGGTCGGGGATGCCGATCTTGCCGATGTCGTGCATGGGCGCGGCCAGGCGCAGCGTCTGCGCGCGCTCGGCGGGCACGCCCAGCAGCCGCGCCAGCGCCTCGGCCAGATAGCCCAGGCGCAGGATGTGGGCGCCGGTGTCGTCGTCGCGCAGCTCGGCGGCGACGGCCAGCCGGATCAGCGCCTCGTGGTGGGCGCTCTCCAGCGCCTGCAGCGCGACATTGCGCTCGCGGTACATGCGGCCGAGGTCGGAGAGCAGGCGCTCCATCTGCGCGGAGGCGCTGGATTCGAAGGCGAGCTGCTCGCTCGGGGGCCTGGCGGTGACGGCGATGGGCATGGCGGCTCTCCTGCGTGGTGGATGGATTATCAAATAAAAATCATTTTTATCAAATAAAGGTCTCTCCGGTAAGGGCTGATGAATTCGGCAAAATGTCGCGCGTGAATCGCACTGCATCAATGCCGGAAACCTGCTCGACGACCGAGGCGGCGGGGCGCCTGGGCATGGCCGTCCGCTCGGTCCAGCTGATGGTCGACCGCGGCGAGCTGCAGGCCTGGAAGACGCCCGGCGGCCACCGCCGCATCCTGCTCAGCTCCCTCGACGCCTGGCTGGCCGCGAACGCCGGCGGCGCCGCGCCGCCCGCCGCGGTCGCCGCGAGCCGCCCGCTGACGCTGCTGCTGATCGAGGACTCGGTGCATTTCCAGAACCTCATCAGCCTCGTCGTCAGGCGCGAGCTGCCGGGGGCCGAGCTGCACGTCGCCGCCGACGGCATCGCCGGCCTCGCGATGGCCGGCCGGCTCGAACCCGACGTGCTGCTCATCGACATCCTGCTGCCCGGCATCGACGGCGCCGCGCTGATCACCAGCCTGCGCTCGCACCCGCAGTTCGCGCGCAGCCGGCTCATCGTCGTCACGGCCCTCGACGCGGCGCAGCGCGCGCCCTATGCCTTCGCACTGGAGGGCGTGCCCGTCGTGCACAAGACGGCCCTGGTGGCCGAGCTGCCGGCCCTGCTGGCGCGGGCGGCGGCCGGCGCCGCCAGCCCCGCCTGAGCACCGCGATGGCCGCGCGGCTGCTGCTGATCGAGGACAACCCCTCGATCGCCCGCTTCGTCGAGCTCGCGCTGGAGGAGCTGCCCCGTCACGACCCGGCCGCGCCGGCCGTCGAGCTGCACCTCGTGCCCGACCTGGCCGGCGCCCGCGCCGCGCTGGCCGGCGGCGGCTGGCAGCTCGTCGTCAGCGACCTGATGCTGCCCGACGGCTCGGCCGAGGAGCTGCTGGCCGAGGGCCATGCGCTGGCCCCTGCCGCGCCGCCCTGGCTCATCTTCAGCGCCGGCCTGCACGAGGAACGGCGGCGGGCGCTGCTCGCGGGCGGCGTCGCGCGCACGCTGCGCAAGCCCGTGCCGCTGCTGGAGCTGCTCGACGTCGTGGCCGGCCTGCTGCGGCCCGCCGCCTGGCAACCGGTGCCGGCCGTCGACGCGGTGCAGCAGCATTTCGGCGGCGACAGGGCACTCTTCGACAGCTTCCGCGCCGGCTGCATCGAGCGCTTTGCCGACGATATCGCCCAGGGCGACGCTGCGCTGGCGGGCGCCGACGTGGCCGCCCTGCGCCGCCTGGCCCACGGCCTGAAGGCCGTGCTGGAGCTGATCGGCCAGCCGGCGCTGTCGGCCCAGGCCCGCGCGCTGGAGGACGCCGCCGCGGCCTGGGTGCCGGGCGCGCCGCCGCCGGCCGGCTGGCCGGCCCTGGCCGAGGGGCTGGCGGCGCTTCGAAGTTGAAGCGGTCTGCAATATTTGGCAGTTCCGGTCCGGCATCCACCCATTCCGGGGCCGGATCGGATAGGCGTGTTTATCAATAAATTTGATAATCTTCGCAATCGCCACCGTGCCTGCCGCCATGTCCTGCCCGAGCCGCCACCGTTTGCCCGCCCGATGCCCGGGAGCTTTTGCATGAGCCCGAAGACCGTGCTCTACGTCGAGGACGACCCGCTCAACGTGATGCTGATGCAGGGCATCCTCGACCTGGGCGCGGGCTGCCGGCTGCGCGTCGCGCGCAACGGTGCCGAGGCGCGCAGCGCCGTCGCCGCGGCCGATGTGGACCTGCTGCTGTGCGACCTGCGCCTGCCCGACGTTGCCGGCGACGCGCTGCTGGCCGAGCTGCGTGTCGCCGGCCTGGCCAGCGGCGTGCCGGCCCTGCTCGTGACGGCCGAGTCCGAGGACGTGGCGACCCGGCTCGCCCGCGCGGGCGGCTTCGACGGCTGCTGGACCAAGCCGCTGGACGTCGCCGCGACGCTGCGCAGCCTGGCGCACTGGCTCGGCCATGACCCCAGACCCGGCAGTTGACCGCTTGCTACTCATCGAAAGCTTCGGCGGGTCAAGACCTTGGTGCTGGCGCGGCGTTCACCACTTCGGTGAGCAGCGCTGCAAGCCCGCTGGCCTGGCGCTTCGGCCCGCTGGCCGCGTTGCTTCTCCTCGTGGGCAGCAGCCCACTTCGTCGGCGCGCCTTGCCAGCCGGCCGCCTCGCCAGGCCCTCGGGCTTGCCCAACTGCCGGATCTAGGGTGACACAAATCTTTGCGCGTCGGCCACACGGCCTTGCGTGAGGGGCGCGATCCTCCGGCCCAGGACACCGGAGACCGCCGATGATGAACCGCCGCTTCGTGCTCGGCACGGGCGCCGCGCTCGCCGGGGCCATGATGCTGGCCCGGCGTGCCCACGCCGCCGCGCCGGCGGGCGCGCCGCTGAGCGCCGACGAGCGCGCGCTGCATGCGCTGAACCGCCTGGGCTACGGCCCGCGCCCGCAGGATGCCGCCGCCATCGCCGCGCAGGGCGCCGGCCCCTGGCTGGAGCGCTTCCTGGCCGAGCAGCTGGAGCCGCGCCGCCTGCCGCAGCCCGAGGCGCTGACGCAACGACTGGGCGGCATGCAGCTGCTCGGGCTCGGCCAGGCCGAACTCCTCGGCCGCTACCGCGACGCGCTCAAGTCCGCCCGCGAGGCCAGGCGCGAGCAGGCCCGGGGCATGAAGCCCGACGCCGATGCGCTGAACGCGGTGCGCGAACAGGTGCGCCCCCTCGTTGCCGAGGCCGCCACCGCGCGGCTGGCGCGCGCGCTGCAGAGCCCGGCCCAGCTCGAAGAGGCGCTGGTCGAGTTCTGGTTCAACCACTTCAATGTGTTCGCCGGCAAGGGCTCCGTCAGCGTGCTCGTGGCCGACTACGAGCAGCGCGCCATCCGCCCCTTCGTGCTGGGGCGCTTCCGCGACATGCTGGGCGCCACGGCCCGCCACCCGGCGATGCTGACCTACCTCGACAACGCGCAGAGCGTCGTCGCCGGCTACCGGCCGCCGCAGCGCGCGCGCCACCTCCTGGCCGGGCGGCCCGAGCTCAAGGCCCGCGTGCCCACCGGTCTGAACGAGAACTACGCCCGCGAGCTGATGGAGCTGCACACGCTGGGCGTGGACGGCGGCTACACGCAGCGCGACGTGACCGAGCTCGCGCGCATGCTGACCGGCTGGGGCCTGGACTCGCGCAAGGCCCTGGTCGATGCGAATGGGGCTCAGGGCGACCTGTTCGCCTTCGACCCGCACAAGCACGACGCCGGCGACAAGACCTGGCTCGGCGAGACCGTCCGCGGTGCCGGCCAGGCCGAGGGCGAGCATGCGCTGGACGTGCTGGCCGCCCATCCGGCCACGGCCCGCCACCTGGCCTGGCAGTTCGCCCAGGCCTTCGTCGCGGACGAGCCGCCGCAGGCCCTGGTGGCGCGTCTGGCCGGCAACTTCAAGGCCAGCGGCGGCGACCTGCGCGAGCTGACGCGCACGCTGCTCCAGTCCGACGAGTTCTGGAGCCGCGAGGCCTACCAGGCCAAGTTCAAGACGCCCTACCAATACCTCGTGTCCAGCCTGCGGGCGCTCGACCTGCCGCTGGATCAACCGCAGCCGCTGCTGGCCGCGCTGGCCCAGGCCGGCCAGCCGCTGTACGGCGCGCAGACGCCCGACGGCTACAAGAACACCGCCGCCGCCTGGCGCAACCCCGAGGCGCTGACGCAGCGCGTGCAGCTCGCGACGACGCTGGGCCGGCGCAGCGGCGTCAGCGCTGGCCAGCTCGGCACGACGCTGGGTGCCTCGCTGAGCGAACCCACGCGCCGCACGCTGGCCACCGAGCCCGTCGGCCAGCAGGTGGCCCTGCTTCTGGCCAGCCCCGACTTCATGAAACGGTAGTCACGATGCTGCGTCGCCAACTCCTCCATTTCGGTGCCTTCACGCTGGGCGGCCTGCCCGTGTCCCTGGTCCACGCTCAGGGCGGGGCGCAGAAGAAGTTCGTCGTCGTGCTGCTGCGCGGCGCGGTGGACGGCCTCTCGGTCGTCGCGCCCTTCGGCGAACGCGAGTACGCGGCCAGCCGCCCGCAGATCGCGCTGCCGCCGCCGGGCGCGGACGACGGCCTCATCAGGCTCGACAGCCTGTTCGGCCTGCACCCGGCGCTGGCGCCGCTGAAGCGCCACTGGGACGGCGGCCAGCTCGCCTTCGTGCATGCCAGCGGTTCGCCGGACCCGACCCGTTCCCACTTCGATGCGCAGGACTATTTCGAGTCCGGCACGCCGGGCCGCAAGTCCACGCCCGACGGCTGGATGAACCGGCTGCTGATGGCCCTGCCCGGCGAGCCCAGCCCGACCCGCGCGATCAGCCAAGGCAGCACGCCGCCGCGCATCTTTGCCGGCACGGCCAGCGTCGCCAGCCTGGGCCTGGGGCCGGACGCGATGCAGCGCCGCGCCATCGATGACCCGCAGCTGCAGGCCGGCCTGGCCAGGCTCTATGCCCACGACCCCCAGCTCGGCAGCACGTTGCGCGACACCACCGAGGGTCGCGGCGAGATGGCGCGCAGCATGGCCGCCGGCGACGCGCCCGCGATGGACCCGAGCGCCGACGCCGGTGCGCCGTCTGCCCGCAGCTTCGCGGCCGACGCGCGCCGGCTGGGCACGCTGATCCGCAAGGATCCGCACACCCAGCTCGCGTTCACGGCCGTCGGCGGCTGGGACAGCCACGTCAACCAGGGGGCGGGCAAGGGCCAGCTCGCCAACCGCCTGGCCAGCCTCGGCGCGGGCCTGGACGCGCTGGCCAGCGGCCTGGGCGACAGCCTGAAGGACACGGTCATCGTCGTCGCCAGCGAGTTCGGCCGCACGCTGCGCCAGAACGGCAACGGCGGCACCGACCATGGCCGCGGCAACGTGATGTGGCTGCTGGGCGGCCCCGTGGCCGGCGGCCAGGTGCTGGGCGAATGGCCGGGCCTGGACCGCGCCGCGCTGGCCGACGGCCGCGACCTGGCCGTGCGCACCGACTTCAGGCAGGTGCTGGCGCCGCTGCTGCAGCGCCACCTGGGGCTGACCGAAGCCGCGCTGGCGACGGTGTTTCCGCAGGGTCCGCAAACTTGGCGTTATGCGGAAAGGCTGCTGCGCGGCTGAGGGGCGCGTGTCGCCCACGAGTCAACGGGAGAACGAGATGCTGAGAACCGCCATCCCCTGGGTCGGCCTGTGCCTGTGGGGCGCGGTGCTGGCCTACTGCTTCCTCGTCGCGGTCGGGCCCTGAACTGCTCCGGGGGAGAATGCCCGCATGCCCATCCTCGATGTGTGCTGGGTCGGCGCGCTGCCGGCCGATGCCGCTGAACTGGCGTCGCGCCTGGCCGACGCCGCCGGCGACGCGCTCAACGCCGCGCCCGGCCGGGTCTGGGTGCGTCTGCACCCGCTTCCGGCCGAGCACTACGCCGAGAACGGCGGCCCGGTGCCCGGCGCGCCGCCGCTGTTCGTGCGCATCCTGCATGCCCGCCCGCCGGCCGGCGCCGCGCTGCAGGCCGAGGTGGCGGCGCTGACGGCCGCGCTGGCCCGGGCCAGCGGCCGGCCCGCGGAGCGCGTGCATCTCGAGTACGCCCCGGCGGGGGCGGGGCGCATGGCCTTCGGCGGCCGGCTCGCCGGATAGCCGGACTGTCCGGACGCTGTCCGCGGACAGCGTCCGCAGCGCCAAGTCCTTGATCCGCCTGGGGCGGCCGCCTGGCACAGGGCTTGCGAAATGACCGGCATGACCACCGGCTTCCGCGACACCTCCGAGCAGGACCGCCCGCTCCCTCCCCAGTCCCGGCGTCGGCCGCTGCTGATCGCGGCCGGCCTGGCGGCCCTGGCCGCGCTGGCGCTGCTCGGGGGCGGGCGCGTCAGGCAGATGCTGTCCGCGGACTCGGCCGTCAGCGCCGCGCGGCTCGGCATCGCCACCGTCGACGTCGCGCCGCTGACGCGCGACGTCGCGGGCGAGGGGCGGGTCGTCGCCGCGCAGAGCCCCACGCTTTTCGCGCCCGGCGCCGGCACGGTGACGCTGGCCGTGCAGGCCGGCGACCCGGTCAGGCGCGGCCAGGTGCTGGCCCGCGTCGACTCGCCCGAGCTGGCCAACCGCCTCGCGCAGGAGCGCAGCAACGCCGACGCGCTGCGCGCCGAGCTGGCCCGGGCCGAGGTCGAGGCCCGTCAGCAGGCGGCGGCGCTGCAGAGCGCGTTTGATGTCGCCCGCATCGACCAGCAGACCGCGCAGAACGACCTGGCCCGCCAGACCCAGGCCTTCGAGGCCGGCGCCACGGCGCGCATGCAGGTCGAGCGCGCCCAGGACGCGCTCGCCAAGGCCAGGCTGGCGCTGGACCAGGCCCGCGACCTGCGCGGCCTGAAGACCGACAGTCTCAAGCTCGACGTGCAGGCCAGGCAGAGCGCGCTGGCCCGCCAGCAGCTGCTGGTGGCCGACCTGGAGCGCCAGGTCGCCGAGCTGCAGGTGCGCTCGCCGGTGGACGGCCAGGTCGGCCAGCTCTTCATCGCCGACCGCAGCAACGTCGCCCGCGACGCCAGGCTGCTGTCGGTCATCGACCTGTCGGCGCTGGAGGTGCAGATGCAGGTGGCCGAGAGCTTCGCCCGCGAGCTGCAGCCCGGCATGCCCGGCGAGATCACCGGCAACGGCCAGCGCTGGGCCGGCCAGGTGAGTTCGGTGTCGCCCGAGGTCGTCAACGGCGAGGTGGCCGCGCGGCTGCGCTTCGCCGGCGCCCAGCCCGGGCAGCTGCGCCAGAACCAGCGGCTGTCGGTGCGCGTGCTGCTGGACCGGCGCGACAAGGTGCTGGGCGTGGCGCGCGGCAGCTTCGTCGACGAGGGCGGCGGCGGGTATGCCTATGTGGTGCGCGGCGGCTATGCGGAGAAGGTCGCCGTCAAGCTGGGGGCGAGGTCGCTGGAGCGGGTCGAGGTGCTGTCGGGGCTGTCTGCCGGGGATCGGGTCGTCATCTCGGGGTCGGACAACTTCAAGGGTGCGGAGCGCGCGCTCGTTGCGGATTGAGGGTTGGGCGTGATGAGCAATCAGGTTGCTTTTGCTGAGAGCCTTTCGACTCTCTGCTCCGCCGCGGGAATCCTGCCATTCCGCTTGCAGGCGGAATGGCCTTCGCCAGGCACAAGGCAGCCCGCAGTGGGCTGCCTTGTGTCCGGGCTCAGCCCCGCGATGGCGGGTGACTTTTCTCTGTCGCGCCGCAGAAGAAAGCTACCCCGCCGCCGGGCGGGACTCCCGGCACCGTGCCACTAGGCAAGCGCCACGCAGACACGCCGAACGTCCGCAAGGCTGGACGCCAACAAGCTACCGAGTGAACAGGACACCCACCATGCTCCAGATGGAAAAACTGCAGAAGGTCTACCGCACCGAGATGGTCGAGACCTATGCGCTGCGCGACTTCAACCTCACCGTCAACGAGGGCGAATTCGTCGCCGTCACCGGCCCGTCGGGCTCGGGCAAGACCACCTTTCTGACCATCGCCGGCCTGCTCGAAGCCTTCAGCGGCGGCAGCTACAAGCTCGACGGCATCGACGTCAGCCGCATGGGCGACGGCGAGCGTTCGGCGGTGCGCAACCGCAAGATCGGCTTCATCTTCCAGGCCTTCAACCTGATCCCCGACCTCAGCGTGCTCGACAACATCGAGGTGCCGCTGCGCTACCGCGGCTGCGCGCCCGCCGAGCGCCGCAAGCGCGCCGCCGATGCGCTGGCCCGCGTCGGCCTGTCGGCGCGCGGCCGGCACTATCCGGCGGAGCTGTCGGGCGGCCAGCAGCAGCGCGTGGCCATCGCGCGCGCGCTGGCCGGCGAGCCGCGCCTGCTGCTGGCCGACGAGCCCACCGGCAACCTCGACAGCGCGATGGCGCGCAGCGTGATGGAGCTGCTGGAGGAACTGCACCGCGACGGCGCCACCATCGTCATGGTCACCCACGACCCGCAGCTGGCCGCGCGCGCGCAGCGCAATGTGCACGTCATCGACGGCCAGGTCGTCGATCTCGCGGCCGAACTGACGGTTTGAGCGCAATGCGTCGACCGATCCTCGTCCTCGCGCTGCTGGCCGCCACGATGGCGGCGCGCGCCGACGACCTGCTGCAGGTCTGGGCCCAGGCCCGCGCGGCCGACCCGCTGCTGCGCCAGGCCGCGGCGCTGGCGGGTGCGCAGGAGGCCTCATCCCGCGAGGCGCGCGCGGCCCTGCTGCCGCGGTGGAGCCTGCAGCGCAGCGACCAGCGCGACAACGGTGGCAAGCGCTCGAACACGACGACCAGCAGCCTCAGCCAGACCCTGGTCGACCTCGCCGCGCTGCGCGAATGGGACGCCAGCCGCAGCCAGGCCTCGGCCCAGGCGGCCCGCCTCGCCGCCGCCGAGCAGGCCGCGCGGGCGCGCGTCGCCGAGGCCTATTTCGGCCTGCTGTCGGCCCAGGCCCAGCTCGCCACCGCACGGGCCAACGAGGACGCCTTCGACCGCCAGGTCAACGAGGCCGAGACCCGCTTCAAGGCCGGGCTGTCGGCCCAGGTCGAGGCCGACCAGTCGCGTGCCTATCGCGAGCTGGCCCGCTCCAGCACGCTGGCCGCCGAACTGGCGCTGGCCGACGCCCGCGAGGCCCTGGCCCAGCTGACCGGCGCCGCCGCGCCCACGCTGCAGCCGCTGCGCCGCGACCTCGCCGCCCAGCCCCTGCCCGACGATGCCGATGCCTGGGCGCGCCGCGCCGAAGCCGCCAACCCCGGGCTGCGCGCGCTGCAGCTCGACGTGCAGGCCAGCGAGCAGCGCATCGCGTCGGCCCGCGCCGGCCATCTGCCGACGCTGAGCCTGGGCCTGGACACGACGCGCCAGCGCGGCGACGGCGTGCCGCTGTCCGACGCGGGCCGCACGCCCACGCAGCTGGCGCTGCGCCTGAGCGTGCCGCTGTTCTCCGGCGGCGCCACCACGGCCGCGGCCGACCGCGCCGGCTTCCAGCGCGAGGCCGCGCGCGAGCAGCTGGAGGCCGGCCGCCGCGCCGTGCTGCGCGAGGTGCGCGCCGAGCACCTGGCGGTGGGGCAGGGCGCCGCGCAGCTGCGCTCGGCCCAGTCCGCCGTCGCGGCCGCCGAGCGCGCGCTGGGCGCCACCCGCACCGGCCTCGCGCTGGGCACGCGCAGCACCACCGACCTGCTGCTCGCCATCCAGACCCTGGGCGCCGCGCAGAACGCGCAGGCCCAGGCCCGCCACCACCATGTGCTCGCGCTGCTGGCCCTGCACCAGGCCGCCGGTTCGCTGGGCGACGCCGAGCTCGCCGCCGTCAATTCCCTGTTGGAGACACGCTGATGTTTCTGCACTACCTCGAACTCGCTGCCCGCAGCGCCCGTGCCTCCAAGGGCCTGTCCGCGCTGATGGTGCTGGCGCTGGCGCTGGGCATCGGCGCCTGCATGACGACGCTGACCGTCTACCACGTGCTGTCCGGCGACCCCATCCCGGCCAGGAGCGCGCGGCTGTTCAATGTGCAGCTGGATGCGGCCGACATGGTGGGCTACAAGGCCGGCCAGGAGCCGGTGTTCGACCTGACGCGCTTCGATGCCGCGGCGCTGCTGCGCGACCGGCGCGCCACCCGCCAGGCCATGATGAGCGGCACCAATGTCGCGGTGTCCGTGCCCGACAGCCAGGTCAAGCCCTTCTTCGCCGGCACGCGCTACACGTCGGCGGACTTCTTCGCGATGTTCGACGCGCCCTGGCAGTTCGGCGGCGGCTGGAGCGCGGCCGACGACGAGGCCGAAGCGCGCGTCGCGGTGATCTCGGCCGCTCTGAACGACCGCCTCTTCGGCGGCGCCAACAGCGTCGGCCGCGAGCTCATCGTGCGCGGCCAGCCGCTGCGCGTCGTCGGCGTGCTCAAGCCCTGGAAGCTGCAGCCGCACTTCTACGACGTGACGCTGGGCAGCTACACGGAGACGGAGGACCTGTTCCTGCCCTTCTCCACGGCGATGCTGATGAAGCTGGGCCACTGGGGCAATATGGACTGCTGGGGCAAGGGCGGCAACGGCGGCTCGCCCCTCGACCTGAACGCGAGCTGCTCCTTCGTCCAGTATTGGGTCGAGCTCGACAGGCCCGAGGACGCCGCGGCCTACCGCGACTACCTGGTGCGCTATTCCGACGCCCAGCGCGCCGCCGGCCGCTACGAGCGCCCGAGCAATGTGCGGCTGCGCAACGTCATGCAGTGGCTGGACGCGCAGAAGGTGCTGCCCGCCGACGTGCGGCTGCAGACCTGGCTGGCCTTCGGCTTCCTGCTGGTCTGCGTCGTCAACATGGTCGGCCTGCTGCTGGCCAAGACGCTGCGCCGCGCCGGCGAGATCGGCGTGCGCCGCGCGCTGGGCGCCACGCGCGGCGCGATCTTTGCGCAGTTCGTCGTCGAGGCCGGCCTGCTGGGCCTGATGGGCGCGCTGCTCGGCCTGGCCCTCGCGCAGGGCGGCCTCTGGCTGGTGCGCCACAGCCCCAGCGACTACGCCCGCCTCGCCGAACTCGACGCCCCCATGCTCGCGCTGACGCTGGGCCTGGCGCTGCTGGCCAGCCTCTGCGCCGGCCTGCTGCCGGCCTGGCGCGCCGCCCTCGTCACCCCCGCCGTTCAATTGAAAGTCTCATGACTTGCGTGCCAGACCGCCCGAGCGAAGCGAGTAGCTCTGGCATCAACTGATTGGGAATCTGATGTCCTCTTCCTTGACCTTGCCCGCCGACCCGCCCCGCGCCGGCCTCGGCTTCCTCGCCGGCCTGCGCACGCAGCTGTCGGACCTGGGCCCCATCCTGTCCACGCTGCGCCGCCACCGCATCGCGGCCGGCCTCATCGTGCTGGAGGTGGCGCTGAGCTGCGCCATCGTGACCAACGCGCTGCACCTGATCCAGACCCGCCTCGACCACCTCGGCAGCGCCAGCGGCCTGGCCGAGTCCGAGCTGGTGGTGCTGAATGTGCGCGGCAGCACGCGCACCGCGCCCGAACTGGTGCCGGGCATCGTCGCGCAGGACCTGGTGCGGCTGCGCGCGCTGCCCGGCGTGCAGGCCGCCACGTCGGCCAACCAGATCGTCTTCGGCAACAACAGCAACAACAGCGGCGTCGCGCTGGAGCCCGGCAACAAGGCCGGGCGCATCGTCGCGTCGCAGTACAGCGGCGACGAGCAGTTGCTGCCCACCTTCGGGCTCAAGCTCGTCGAGGGCCGCAATTTCACGCCCGACGAGGTGCTGGACGGCTTCAAGGCCTTCGACACGGAGGAGCCCCGCATCGGCCAGGCCATCATCAGCAAGGCCATGGCCGAGAGGCTCTTCCCGGGGCGTTCGGCGCTGGGCCAGTCCATCTATGTGTTCGGCAATGCGCCGACCACGGTCGTCGGCGTCGTCGAGACGCTGACCCACCCGCAGATGCACCTGGCGCGCGGCGGCAGCGGCAGCGAGAACGGCAACGGCAGCTTCGCGATGCTGTTCCCGCTGCGCGACGGCGGCAGCTATGTGCTGCGCACCGAGGCCGGCCGGCGCGACGCGCAGATCAAGGCCGCCACCGCGGCGCTGGAGCAGGCCGACCCGAGCCGCGTCGTCACGCAGGCCCGCACGCTGACCGAGATGCGCTCCAATTTCTACGCCCAGGACCGCGCGATGGCCTGGCTGATGGGCGGCGTCTGCGTCGCGCTGCTGCTCGTCACGGCCATGGGCATCGTCGGCCTGGCCAGCTTCTGGGTTCAGCAGCGCACCCGCATGATCGGCACGCGCCGCGCCCTGGGCGCCACCGAAGGCCAGATCCTGCGCTACTTCCAGCTCGAGAACCTGCTGCTGACGACGACCGGCATCGTCATCGGCCTGGCCGGCGCCGTGGCCCTGGGCCAGCTGCTGATGCAGAGCTACGAGCTGCCGCGCCTGCCCTGGGCCTATCTGCCCGTCGGCGCCGTGGCCCTGTGGCTGCTGGGCCAGGTCGCCGTCTGGGTGCCGGCCCGGCGCGCGGCACGGCTGTCGCCGGTGGCGGCCCTGAGGAGCTGATGCCGGCCTCCACGAAAGGCGGTGCGATTCAGTCGCGCAGCGCGCCAGCTTCGGCCAGCATCTGTCCCTAGTTTTTGGGGGTAATGCCCGCCCTTGAAATGTCTTCGCTTGCTCCTACCTCCGATGCGACCTGCTGGATGCCCCCGGCCGGTGAACATTACTGAACGGAGATCAAGCCATGTTCAACTCATTGCTGACCCATCCGAACGGCCTGTTCGGACAATTTGACCGCCTGCACCGCGAGCTCGACGAGATCTTTGGCATCTCAGGGCTGCCAACCAGCATTCGCTCGGTCGCTACCGGCACCTTGCCGCAGATCAACGTCGGCCGCACGCCGCAGAGTGTGGAGGTGTACGCCTTCGCCCCCGGCCTGGACGCCAACAAGATCGAAGTCACCCTTGATCGCGGCGTGCTGCGCTTGGTCGGCGAGCGGGTGCCGCCCGCGTCCGGCAGCGAGCGCCAGCGCTTCTATGCGCGTGAGCGCGCCACCGGCCGCTTCGACCGGACTGTCGCGCTGCCAGACGACGTCGATCCCGACCAAGTCAAGGCCAGCTACCGCGACGGCGTGCTGCAGGTGAGCATCGCCCGTCGCGAAGCAGCGCAACCCAAGCGCATCGCCATCCAGTAATCGCCGCTTTGAAGGAGTCAACATCATGAGCAAGGAGATCACTCAAAGCCAGGAGCCTCAAGCGGCTCTGGACGCCTCTGCCTCCGAGCGGGCGGCCGCGCCGGCTGTGGACGTCTTCGAGGACGAAACCGGCATCACGCTGCTTGCTGATATGCCGGGCGTTCCACGCGAACAGTTGGAGTTGCACGTCGAAGGCGATTCCCTCCTGATCGAGGGGCGCGTCCAACCACAGACGCCGAACGGCCTGGAGGCCATCTATGCCGAACTGCGTGTGCCGTGCTACCGCCGCAGCTTCACCCTCAGTCGCGAGCTCGACACGTCCAAGATCGACGCCAACCTCAAGGACGGCGTGCTGACGCTGCGCATACCGAAGCAGGCGCATGCGCAACCGCGGCGAATCGCCGTCAACGCGGCGTGACCGGAGGGCCGAAACCATGACCCATCTTGCAGAGCAGTTGAAACATGGCGCCGGCCAAGCCTGGGAATCGCTGACGGAGGGCTGGCGCGAACTGGGCTCTCGAGCCGGCAACGCATTGACGCGTTTCTGGAACGACGCCGACGAAGCGCAGCCTGCCAATGCCGATGGCGGCAGGCCGAGCGTGGCTGGCAAGCCTGATCGCTGGCTTCCCCCGGCACGCTGGTCCTTTATGGCGGTGGACGTTTACGGTGCGCATGACAAGCTGGTGGTTCGCATTGAAGCGCCTGGCATGGCGCGCGAGGACTTCCAGATCGAGATGAGCTCGCCGGAGATGCTCAGCGTGCTCGGACGCAAGCGCTACGACCGAGAACACACGGACAGCAGCTATGTGCTGGTGCAATGCGCGTACGGCACCTTCCGGCGGGACATCCAATTGCCGGCGCCGGTGGACGTCGAGCGTGCAAAGGCCACCTATGAGGCCGGGGTGTTGCGCATCGAGCTGCCTCGGCACGAGCTGGCTTCGCACCGCCGCATCGAAGTGCATACGGCGTGACCTCGCGGCGTCGCCGTACGGCCCTCACGGCAGCTCGCCCGGCGCGCGTGCCGTGAGGGCCAAGCTCTTGTCCTTCTGGAACCGCCTCCACCGATTCGGATGAGGAACTGAATCATGGCCAAGTTGAATGCTTGCATCGCTGCGTCAGGGCGCTCGCCACGTTCGCGCCCGTGCATGACGCCATCCCAATTCCGTGCCTACCTGCTCGCGCGCGAGACGCTGCGCCGCATCCGGCATGCGGCCTCGGCCTCGATTTCGGGATCAACAGAGACGCGGAAATGAGCATCGAGTGCTACCGCATCAAAGTGCCTGAGGGCAGACGGCTGACGGGCTTCACGGTCGCCGGGCAGCGCGTACCCCTTCTGCCGGGCGAGTACCACGTCCACCGCCTGCGGCCCAAGGCTCCGTTGATCGGCGGAACCGCGTTGCGGTTCGTGGGCGCTGATGGATGCGGCAACGATGTGCACATCAAGCTGCCCGACGGCGCTGACGTGAGCAAGGCGTTGTGTGTTGAAGTGCAGCCGGCCGAGGGCGTTTGATTCCAGCATCGCCCAGGGTTCGGGCCTGAGGACTCAAGTGGCGCTTTGGCTGGTACCTGTCACTGTGCGCCGCAGATGGCTGTTTCCTGCCTGAAGATGCGTCATTGCTGCGCTGCCGCGGCCAGCAATTTCTGGCCGCCAGCACAATCCGCTCTCTGTCCCCGAATGAACGTCCCAGCTGCCCCTGCTGACGCTTGTCCAGCTTGGCATATTTGAGCGCCCTCTGCGGCTGTCTGCGGCCCTGATGCAAACCGAATGCGCCTGCCTAGCTCCTGCCTAGCGCCAGCCTTGCGCCAGCGTCCAGGCTGCCGTCAGCATCAGCAGCGCGCCGACCGCACGCCCCGTCGTCACCTGGGCGCCCGCGCTGCCGGCCAGCCAGCCGCGCACGCGGCCGGCGGCCAGTGCCATGCCGCCGTAGACCAGCAGCTGGGCCGCCGCGCCGATCAGGAAGAGAACGAAGCCCTGCAGCGCGACGCGGCCCTGTTCCGGCCGGATGAACTGCGGCACGACGGCCAGGCAGAAGAGGTAGGCCTTGGGGTTCATCAGGCAGGTCAGCACCGCGCGGCCGAAGGTGGCCGGCAGCGGGCGCGATGCGCCGACCTGCACGGCGCCCAGCGCCGCGGCGCCGCGCCACAGCTGCCAGCCCATCCACGCCACATAGAGGCCGCCGGCCATCAGCAGCGCGTTGAACAGCGTGGGCCAGGTGCTCAGCAGCAGGCTGAGCCCCAGCGCGCTGGCCAGCACATGCACGAAGCCGCCGACGACCATGCCGGCCACGGCCGCAAAGCCGGCGCGGGCGCCGTCGGCCAGCGCGCTGGCGAGCACGAAGGCCATGTCCATGCCGGGCAGCACGATGATGCCGAAGACGAGCACGGCCTAGTCCACTGCGTCGGGGAAATGGCACCCCCGCGAGGACCAAAGCGGGCCCAATCAAGGCGCGAGGCGCCGCCGGGCTTGGGCCCCGGCAAGGCCGAGCAACGCGGAGTGGGCCCGCTTTGGTCCTCACCCTGCGGGCCGGGGCGTGCCGGCGGGCATGCGGCGTTGCGGGTTCCGACCCGCCTCCTCCTCGCGCCTTGCCTGCCCGCCGGCACGCCCCGGCGGGGGTGTCATTTCCCCGACGCAGTGGACTAGAGCCAGAGGTGGGTGTAGGGGGTGGTGTCCATGCCGCGCAGTCTGGGCGGCAGCAAGGTCAGGGCTTGTCAGCAGGCCCCGGCGGCAGCGTTCGATAGGGCAGGGGCGGCGTGGCGCCGATGGCGACGAGGGCCAGCGCCTGCTGCACGTCGGGCACGGCCCGCGCGGCGGCTTCCAGCGCGGCGCCCTGGTCGGCCCGCGCGACGCAGCCTTCCAGGTAGACGACGCGGCCCTGCACCGTCAGCCACAGGCTGCTCGGGTGCAGTGCGGGCGTGGCGGCGAGGCGCTCGCGCAGCGCGGCGGCAATGCGCGTGTCGTAGCGGTAGGCATTGGGCTCGCTGCATTCGCCCTTGAGCCAGCAGCTCGTGCCGCGCTCGGCACGGTGATGGGCCTGCACGCGCGCCTCGGCGGCCGTGATGCGCGGGCCGAGCGGCTCGGTGCAGCCGGCGATGTCGGCCGAGAGCTGCTCGAAAGGGTCGCCGAAGCGGTTGAGCAGGCTCGCGTCATCGGCGCCGCCGGCGAGCAGCAGGGCGATCCACAGCTTCATGCGGCCGATTCTGGGCCGCCCGGTTATCGTTGGCTTCCCAGCAAACCCGGCCTGCCCTCCACCGTGTCCCATCAGGAACTGCCCCACAGCTTCAAGCTGCTGACGATCTGGCTGCTCGTCGGCCTCGTCGTCTTCCTCGGCTTCAAGGCCTGGGAGCGCGAGCGCGCGGCGAGCCGCTTCCAGCTTGCCGGCCAGACCGTCGTGCTGACGCGGGCCGACGACGGCCATTTCCACTGGCCCGGCCGCGTCGGCGACATCGAGGTCGACTTCCTCGTCGACACCGGCGCCACGGCCACGGCCCTGCCGCAGAGCCTGGCCGAGCGCGCCGGCCTCAAGCCGCTGGGCGCCGTGCGCACGCAGACGGCGGCCGGCACCGTGCAGGGCTTCGTCGCCAAGGCCGATCTGAGCCTGGACGGCGGCGTGCGCGCGGACCGCCTGACCGTCACCGTGCTGCCGACGCTGGGCGCGCCGCTGCTCGGCATGGATGTGCTGGGGCGGCTGCATTTCACGCAGAAGCCCGGCGAACTCCGCATCGAACCCCAGCCATGATCCGCGCGCTTCTCCTCGCCCTGTTCGCCCAGGTCACCGTCAACGCCCACGCCGCCTGCCCGCCCCAGCCCGTGCAGCCCACGGCCGAGCAGTCCGCGCGCTGGGCCGCCGCGGCGCCGGACCGCGGCCTGCTGTGGCGCATCAGCCGCGGCGGCCACAGCAGCTATCTCTACGGCAGCCTGCACGTCGGCCGGGCCGACTGGGCCTACCCCGGCCCGGCGCTGCGCCAGGCCTGGGCCGACACCGAGGTGCTGGCCGTGGAGCTGGACCCGGCCGACGTCGGCCCCGCGCTGGCGGCCCTGCCGCAGGCGGAGCCGCTGCCGCCGGCCCAGGCGCGGCGCATCGAGGCCCAGGCCCGCGCGGCCTGCCTGCCGCCCGGTGCGCTGGCCGCGCTGCCGGCCATGCTGCAGCTCAGCACGCTGACGCTGCTTGAGGCGCGCCGCGACGGCTTCGACGCGGCCTTCGGCCAGGACCTGATGCTGCTGGCCTGGGCCAAGGAGGAGCACCGGCCGGTGCAGTCGCTGGAGAGCGTGGACGAGCAGCTGGCGGCGCTGGAGCCCGAGGCGGCCGGGCTGCCGGCCCTCGTCGACGGCACGCTGCGCCAGCTGCAGCGCGGCCAGATGCGTGCGCCGCTGCGCAGGCTGGCCGCCAGCTGGTCGCGCGGCGACCTCAAGGTTCTGGCCGACTACCCGCGCTGGTGCGCCTGCGCCGACAGCCCGGCCGAGCGGGCCTGGCTGCGGAGCGTCAACGACGAGCGCAACACCCAGCTCGCCGCCCGCATCGATGCGCTGCACGGCGCCGGCCAGCGCCTGCTGGTGGCCGTGGGCGCGCTGCACATGAGCGGCCCCGAGGCGCTGCCCCGGCTGCTGGCGGCGCGGGGTTTCGAGGTGCAGGCCCTGCTGCCCGCGAAGTAGCATCGGGTCCACAGAGGAGACGCCATGACCGACAGCAGCTTCACCAAGTTCGTGCCCGGTTTCGAGTTCCTGCAGGGCCTGGTCAAGAACGCCGGCTCGGCGCTGCCGGGCATCGGCCAGTGGGTCGCGCCCACGCTGAACCCCGAGGAACTGGCCAAGCGCATCGAGGAACTGCGCACCGTGCAGTTCTGGCTGGAGCAGAACGCGCGCATGCTGGCCGCCACCATCCAGGCGCTGGAGGTGCAGCGCATGACGCTGTCGACGCTGAAGAGCATGAACGTGCCGCTGGCCGAGCTGCGCGACAGCCTCAAGCTGCCCACGGGCATGGATGCGCCGGCCTGGCCCGGCATCCCGCCCGAGATCGCGGCCGCCGCGGCGCCGGCGGCCCAGGCTGCGGCCAAGACGGCCGTGAAGGCCGCCACCAAGACCGCCAAGGTGGCCGCCAGGACGGCCGGTGATGCCGCCAAGGCTGCCGCGGCCAACCCGGCCGCCGCCATCGACCCCACGCAGTGGTGGACGGCGCTGAGCCAGCAGTTCACGCAGCTGGCCACGTCGGCGCTGAAGGACACCGCCACCGACGCGGCCCGCAACCTCGCCGGCAGCCTCGTCAAGCAGAGTTTCGACGCCGCCAGCGACACGCTGCGCAAGGCCGCGACCATGCCCGGCGCCGTCGTCGGCAGCGTGGCCAAGGGCCTGGCCGGCGTCGCGCCCGGCGGCGCCACGCCACCCGCCCCGGCCCGCAAGCGCAGCCCTGCGGCCAGGCGCAAGGCCTGAAGGAGCCACGGCCGCGCCCCCCGCTGCGGGTGCACGGCCGAGGCCCGACGCGCATGGCCGCACCCCGCATCCCGCCCATCCAGTGCCTGCAGGCCTTCGAGGCCGTCGCGCGGCTGCGCAGCGTCAGCGCCGCGGCCGAGGAACTGGCCGTCACGCCCAGCGCGGTCAGCCACCGCATCCGCCAGCTGGAGTCGCAGCTGGGCTTCAAGCTCTTCGGGCGCGATTTCGTGCTCGGCGACGAGGGCCAGGCCTATCTGCCCTCGGTGCGCCAGGGCCTGGCCGCGCTGCAGAGGATCCCGGGCGTCGACGGCGTGCGGCCGCAGGCCGTGCGCCTGCGCCTGGCCGTCACGCCGACCTTCTCGCGCCAGATCCTGCTGCCGCGGCTGGCGCTGTTCCGCCACGCCAACCCGGAGGTCGAGCTGGTCATGCAGGTGGCCATCCCGCTGGCCAATATGAAATCCGAGGACGCCGACCTGGAGATCCGCTTCGGCACCGGCGACTACCCCGGCCTGGA
This sequence comes from Pelomonas aquatica, assembly GCF_026712205.1. GTDB lineage: Bacteria > Pseudomonadota > Gammaproteobacteria > Burkholderiales > Burkholderiaceae_C > Pelomonas > Pelomonas aquatica. Next base: position 17,549 of record NZ_JAPPUW010000016.1, on the reverse strand, counting down.
GAGCCGGCGCGTGCTGACCGACGAGCTGACGCCCGTCTGCAGCCCCGACTATCTGCACGAGCACGGCCCGCTGGAGGGCTTCGACAACGTGGCCGACATCCGCCGCGCCCACCTGATCCGCAGCCCGCTGGCGCCGTGGAGCACCTGGTTCGAGGCCCACGGCCTGCAGCTGGACGAGCCGCGCGTCGGCGCGCAGTTCAACGACCTCGGCCTGGTGCTGGACGCCGCGGCGGCCGGCTTCGGCGTCGCGCTGATGCGCATGAAGCTGGGCGCGTCCTGGCTGGACTCGGGCCGCCTGCTGCGGCTGTCGCCGCGCACGGTGAGCTCCAGCTTCCACCACTATCTGTGCTGGAAGCCGGGCACGCTGGAGCGCTGGGAGTGCGCCGCCTTCGTCGAGTGGCTGACGCGAGCCTTGGCCTGACGGGCCGCTGACGCCCGGCGTCCGGGGCAACCCTGTGTCGGGCCGGCCGGCTGAAATTTCTTCACGCGGCCGTGTCGCAGGATTCACACCGCTTCAGGCCCGCCGCCGCCACCATCCCGCCCCAGTTCCTGCCCGCTGCCGGCGCGGCAGCAAGCATTCAAAAAACCGGAGACGACGATGGTCTGGCAACAGGTCTACAACCCTTTCGACAATATGGGGCTCAGCACCCTCGTGGCCGCCGTGCCCGTGGTGGTCATGCTGCTGGGCCTGGGCGTGCTGCACTGGAAGGCCCACATGGCCGCCGCGGCCGGCCTGCTCAGCGCCTTTTTGATCGCGGTGTTCGCCTTCGGCATGCCGGCCGGCATGGCCGGCCGCGCGGCGCTGCTGGGCGGGCTGACGGGCCTGCTGCCCATCGGCTGGATCGTGCTCAACATCATCTTCCTGCACCAGCTGACCGAGAAGAACGGCAGCTTCCAGGTGCTGCAGGACTCCATCGCCGGCATCACCCAGGACCGCCGGCTGCAGCTGCTGCTGATCGCCTTCGCCTTCGGCGCCTTCTTCGAGGGCGCGGCCGGCTTCGGCACGCCGGTGGCCGTCACGGCGGCCATCCTGATCGGCCTCGGGTTCTCGCCGCTGGCAGCCTCGGGCCTGTCGCTGATCGCCAACACCGCGCCGGTGGCCTATGGCGCTTTAGGCACGCCGGTCATCACGCTGGCCAAGGTGCATGGCTACGACCTGATGGCCGTGTCCGGCATGATCGGCCGCCAGCTGCCCTTCTTCTCGCTGCTGGTGCCGTTCTGGCTGATCTGGGCCTTCGCCGGCCGCAAGGCGATGTGGGAGATCTGGCCGGCCATCCTCGTCACGGGCCTGTCCTTCGCGATCCCGCAATACCTCGTCAGCAACTTCATCGGCCCGGAGCTGGTGGACGTGATTGCCGCGATGTGCTCGATGGTGGCGCTGGTCGGTTTCCTGCGCGTGTGGCAGCCGCGCCGCATCTGGACCTCGGTGTCTCTGCGCGGCCATGAGCAGGACGGCGGCGAGGCCAAGCCGGCCGTCAAACCCACGGTGCACCCGCGCGCGGCCGTCGTGAGGGCCTGGACGCCCTGGGTCATCCTGACCGTGTTCGTCTTCGTCTGGGGCCTGCCGGCCACCAAGGCGGCGCTGAACGGCGTCTTCGCGCCCAAGTTCACGATCGACGGCCTGCACAAGCTGGTCGAGAAGGTCGCGCCCGTCGTGCCCAAGCCCACGGCCGAGGCGGCGGAGTATGTGTTCGGCCTGCTGTCGGCCACCGGCACCGGCATCCTGCTGGCGGCGGTCGTCGGCGGCCTCGTCATGGGCTACCGCTTCGCCGGCCTGCTGCGCTGCTTCGGCCAGACGGTGTGGCTGGTGCGCATGTCGCTGCTGACCATCGTGCTGATGCTGGCCCTGGGCACGTTGACGCGCTTCAGCGGCCTGGACACGACGCTGGGCCTGGCCTTCGCCAACACCGGCGTGCTCTACCCCTTCTTCGGCACGCTGATGGGCTGGCTGGGCGTGGCCATGACGGGCTCCGACACCGCCAGCAACGTGCTCTTCGGCGGCATGCAGAAGGTGGCGGCCGAGCAGCTCGGGCTGAACCCCAACCTGATGGGCGCGGCCAACAGCGCCGGCGGCGTGATGGGCAAGATGATCGATGCGCAGTCCATCGTCGTCGCGTCCACGGCCACGCGCTGGCAGAACGGCGAAGGGCCCATCCTGCGCTACGTCTTCTTCCACTCCATCGCGCTGGCGGCGCTGGTCGGTGTCTTCGTCACGCTGCAGGCCTATGTGCCGCCCTTCACCTTGCTCGTGCGTTGAGCGGGCTACAGTCGGCCGGCGATGAACGCCCCCGCCCGAAACCCTGACCGCGCCGCGCGCCTGCAGCAGCTCGTCGCTGCGCTGGCGCCCGTGCTGCCGGCCCACGCGCTGCTGCACCAGGCCGAGCAGACCACGCCCTATGAGTGCGACGGCCTGACGGCCTACCGCCAGCGGCCGCTGGCCGTGGCCCTGCCCGAGACCGAGGCCCAGGTGGCCGCCGTGCTGAAGGCCTGCCACGCCATCGGCGTGCCGGTCGTCGCGCGCGGCGCCGGCACCGGCCTCTCGGGCGGCGCGATGCCGCACGAGGCCGGCCTGACGCTGGCCCTGGCCCGCTTCAACCGCATCCTGGCCATCGACCCGCTGGCCCGCACGGCCCGCGTGCAATGCGGCGTGCGCAACCTCGCGATCAGCGAGGCCGCCGCGCCGCATGGCCTCTACTACGCGCCCGACCCCAGCAGCCAGATCGCCTGCACCATCGGCGGCAACATCGCCGAGAACAGCGGCGGCGTGCACTGCCTGAAATACGGCCTGACGCTGCACAACGTGCTGCGCGTGCGCGGCTTCACGGTGGAGGGCGAGCCCGTCGAGTTCGGCAGCGAGGCGCTGGATGCCGCGGGCCTGGACCTGCTGGCGCTGGTCGTCGGCAGCGAAGGCATGCTGGCCGTCGTCACCGAGGTCACCGTCAAGCTCGTGCCCAAGCCCCAGCTCGCGCGCTGCCTGATGGCCAGCTTCGACGACGTGCGCAAGGCCGGCGACGCGGTGGCCGCGCTGATCGCGGCCGGCATCATCCCGGCCGGCCTGGAGATGATGGACAAGCCCATGACGGCGGCGGTGGAGGACTTCGTCCACGCCGGCTACGACCTGGACGCCGAGGCCATCCTGCTGTGCGAGAGCGACGGCACGCCCGAGGAGGTGGCCGAGGAGATCGCCCGCATGGAGGCCGTGCTGCGCGGCAGCGGCGCGACCGACATGCAGGTCAGCGCCGACGAGGCCCAGCGGCTGCGCTTCTGGAGCGGCCGCAAGAACGCCTTCCCGGCGAGCGGCCGCATCAGCCCCGACTACATGTGCATGGACTCCACCATCCCGCGCAAGCACCTCGCCACCATCCTGCTCGACATCCAGCAGATGGAGAAGAAATACGGCCTGCGCTGCGCCAACGTCTTCCATGCCGGCGACGGCAACCTGCACCCGCTGATCCTGTTCGATGCCAACGACCCCGACCAGCTGCACCGCTGCGAGCAGTTCGGCGCCGAGATCCTGGAGCGCAGCGTGGCCCTGGGCGGCACCGTGACCGGCGAGCACGGCGTGGGCGTCGAGAAGCTGAACTCCATGTGCGTGCAGTTCAGCGCCGAGGAGCGCGCACAGATGCTGGCCCTGAAGGCCGCCTTCGACCCCGCCGGCACGCTGAACCCCGGCAAGCAGATCCCCACGTTGCACCGCTGCGCCGAATACGGCCGCATGCATGTGAAGCGCGGGCTGCTGGCCTTCCCGGAGCTGGAGCGGTTTTGAAGTTCGACGACCTGCAGGCGCAGATCCGCGCCGCGCGCACGCCGCTGCGCATCAGCGGCCACGGCAGCAAGGATTTTTATGGCGAGGCGCCGCGCGGCGAGGCGCTGTCCACGCTGACGCTCAACGGCATCACGGCCTACGAGCCCAGCGAGCTCTACATCAGCGCGCTGGCCGGCACGCCCATCGCCGACGTCGAGGCGGCGCTCGCCGAGCAACGCCAGCGCCTGGCCTTCGAGCCGCCACGCTTCGGCGGCCGCGGCACCGTGGGCGGCATGGTGGCGGCCGGTCTGTCCGGCCCCAGCCGCGCGGCGCTCGGCTCGGTGCGCGACCATGTGCTGGGCGCCGTCCTCATCAATGGCAACGGCGAGCTGCTGAGCTTCGGCGGCACGGTGATGAAGAACGTGGCCGGCTTCGACGTCAGCCGCGCGCTGGCCGGCTCCATGGGCCAGCTCGGCCTCATCACCGAGGTCACGCTGAAGGTGCTGCCGCTGCCCGCGGCCACGGCCACGCTGCGCTTCGACCTGGACCAGCCGGCCGCGCTGCAGGCGCTCAACGCCTGGGGCGGCCAGCCCCTGCCCATCGAGGCCAGCGCCTGGTGGGACGGCGCGCTGCTGCTGCGTCTGGCCGGTGCGAACGCCGCGGTCGAGGCGGCCTGCCGCAGGCTCGGCGGCGATGTGATCCCGGCCGACATGGCCGCGCCGTTCTGGACCGGCCTGCGCGACCAGGGCGACGAGTTCTTCGTCGGCGCCCAGCGGGCCGTGGCCGGTGGCGCGCGGCTGTGGCGCCTCTCCCTGCCCGGCACCGCGCCCGAGCTCAGGCTGCATGGCGAGCAGCTCATCGAATGGGGCGGCGCCCAGCGCTGGGTGGTCACGCCGATGGAGCTCGCCGCGGTGCGCGAGGCCGCGGCCGGCGCGGGCGGGCATGCGACGCTGTTCCGCGCGCTGGACAAATCGCCCGGTGCCTTCGCGCCGCTGTCGGCGCCGCTGGCCGCCATCCACCGCCGGCTCAAGGCCGCGTTCGACCCGCGCGGCGTGTTCAACCCCGGCCGCCTCTACGCGGGGCTCTGAGAAGCTGCCTGAGCATGGAACTGCTGCGCGGCCTGACGCTGCTGCTCATCGCCCAGGCCCTGGGCGAGGCCCTGGTGCGGCTGACCCATGCCCCGCTGCCCGGCCCGGTGCTGGGCCTGCTGCTGATGCTGCTCGCGCTGCGCTGGGCGCCGCTGCGCGACACGCTGCGGCCCGCGGCCGAGGGCCTGCTCGCGCATCTGTCGCTGCTCTTCGTGCCGGTGGGCGTCGGCGTGATGACGCATCTGCACCTGATCGGCGAATACGGCCTGCGCCTGCTGCTGGCCGTCGTGCTGTCCACCGGCCTGGGCCTGGCCGTCACGGCCTGGGTGCTGCGCGCCTTCCTGGCCCGCGAGAAGCAGGGCTGAAATGTTGCGGCCCCCACGCTCACTTCGTTCACTGCCCCCCGAGGGGGGCTGTCAGCGCCTTCGGGCGGCCGGGCGGCGCTGACATGCAGGACTTCGTGCAGCTCTGGGTCTACCTCAGCGCGACGCCGCTGTTCGGGCTGACGGCCACGCTGGCCGTCTATGTGCTGGCGCATGCGGCCTATCTGCGCCTGGACCACGCGGCCTGGGCCAACCCGGTGCCTTGGAGCGTGGCGGTGCTGGCCGTGCTGCTGCTGGCCAGCGGCACGCCCTATCCGACCTATTTCTCCGGCGCGCAGTTCATCCACTTCCTGCTCGGGCCGGCCGTCGTCGCGATGGCCTGGCCGCTGTGGCAGCGGCGCGAGGAGCTGCGCCGGCGCTGGGGCGCCATCCTCGTCGCGGCGCTGGCCGGCGGCGCGGCGGCCTCGCTCGGCGCGGTGGCCATCGGCTGGGCGCTGGGCCTGCCGCACGACCTGGTCGCATCGCTGGCCACCAAGTCGGTCACCGCGCCGGTGGCCATGGGCATCGCCGAGAAGATCGGCGGCATCCCGGCGCTGGCGGCCGTGTTCGCGGTGCTGACCGGCATGATCGGCGCGGTGGGCGGCAAATACCTGTTCGACCTGATCGGCGTGCAGCCCATGGTCGCGCGCGGCTTCGCGCTCGGCACCTGCGCCCACGGCCTGGGCGCGGCGCGCGCGATGCAGGTGGACGCCGATGCCGGCGCCTACGCCAGCCTGGCGCTGGGCGTGCAGGTCATCCTGGCGTCGCTGCTGATGCCCCTCGTGTTCCAACTCTTCTTCTAGACATGCAGACGACCCTCGCTCCCGAATTCGCCGGCACGCGCGACGGCACCGAGGCCGAGGCCATCCTGCGCCGCTGCGTGCACTGCGGCTTCTGCACCGCCACCTGCCCGACCTACCAGCTGCTGGGCGACGAACTCGACGGCCCGCGCGGCCGCATCTACCTGATCAAGCAGGTGCTCGAAGGCGCCGAGCCGACGCGCGAGACGCAGCTGCACCTGGACCGCTGCCTGACCTGCCGCAACTGCGAATCGACCTGCCCGTCGGGCGTCGAATACGGCCATCTCGTCGACATCGGCCGGCGCGTGGTGGACGCCAAGGTCGCGCGCCCCGGCGGCGAGCGCCGCGTGCGCTGGCTGCTGAAGGAGGGCCTGACCTCGCCGCTGTTCAAGCCGGCGATGAAGCTGGGCCAGGCGCTGCGTCCGCTGGTGCCCGCCGCGCTGCAGGACAAGGTGCCCGGCCGGCCGCCGGCCACCGCGCATGACTGGCCCACGCGCCAGCTCAACCGCAAGGTCGCGCTGCTGCTGGGCTGCGTGCAGCCGGCCATGGCACCCAACATCAACAGCGCGACGGCCCGCGTGCTGGACGCCGCCGGCATCCAGACCGTCGTCGCCGACGGCGCGGGCTGCTGCGGCGCGATCCGCGAGCACCTGGGCGACCACGCGGGCGCGCTGGCCGACATGCGCCGCAACATCGACGCCTGGTGGCCGCTGCTGGCCGGCCCGGGCGAGCGCGTCGAGGCCCTGGTGATGAACGCCTCGGGCTGCGGCGTGACGGTGAAGGACTATGCCCATGCGCTGCGCCATGACCCCGGGTACGCCGACAAGGCGCGCCGCATCGGCGAGCTGACGCGCGACCTGAGCGAACTGCTGCCCGAGCTGGTGCCGGCGCTGAAGAGCCGCCTCAAGGCCAGGGCGGGCGCGCTGGCCTACCATCCGCCGTGCACGCTGCAGCACGGCCAGCAACTCAAGGGCGGCGTCGAAGCCGGGCTGCGCGAGCTGGGCTTCGAGATCGCCTGCGCGCCCACCGACAGCCACCTCTGCTGCGGCTCGGCCGGCACCTACTCGGTGCTGCAGCCCGAGCTTTCCAAGCAGCTGCGCGACCGCAAGCTCGCCGCGCTGGCACCGCTGCAGGCCGAGCAGATCGTGTCGGCCAACATCGGCTGCATCCAGCACCTGCAGAGCGGTTGCAGTCAGCCGGTGCGGCATTGGGTGGAGGTGCTGGACGACGCGCTGCGGGGCGTGGGCGGCTGACGCCGGCGAGCTCTTCTTACAGCCCGGCTGCCGCCCTTCACTTCGCTGGGCGAAGTGAGCCTGCGCCGAAAGACCGCCAAGCTCGCTTCGCTCGTGGCCTTACAGGCCTGCTGCCGCGCGCAGCGCGGCCGCCTTGTCGGTCTTTTCCCAGGTGAATTCCGGCTCCTCGCGGCCGAAGTGGCCATAGGCCGCCGTCTTGGAGTAGATCGGGCGCAGCAGGTCCAGCATCTGGATGATGCCCTTGGGACGCAGGTCGAAGTGGTCGTGCACGAGCTGCGCGATCTGCTCGTCCGGGATGACGCCCGTGCCTTCGGTGTAGACGGTCACGTTCATCGGCCGGGCCACGCCGATGGCGTAGGCGACCTGGATCTGGCACTGGCGGGCCAGGCCGGCGGCGACGATGTTCTTGGCCACGTAGCGCGCGGCATAAGCGGCCGAGCGGTCGACCTTGGTCGGGTCCTTGCCCGAGAAGGCGCCGCCGCCGTGCGGGCAGGCGCCGCCGTAGGTGTCGACGATGATCTTGCGGCCGGTCAGGCCGCAGTCGCCCTGCGGGCCGCCAATGACGAAGCGGCCGGTCGGGTTGATCAGGTATCGGGTGTCGGCCGTCAGCCAGTCCTTGGGCAGCACCGGCTTGATGAGCTCCTCGCGGATGGCCTCGTAGAACTCGGGCGTCATCTTGTCGCCCAGGCTCATCTCGGGCGCGTGCTGGGTGGACAGCACGACGGTGTCGATGCTGTGCGGCTTGCCGTCCACATAGCGCATCGTGACCTGGCTCTTCGCGTCGGGGCGCAGGAAGGGCAGGCGGCCGTCCTTGCGCAGCTGGGCCTGGCGCTCCACCAGCCGGTGGGCGTAGTAGATCGGCGCGGGCATCAGCTCGGGCGTCTCGTCGCAGGCATAGCCGAACATCAGGCCCTGGTCACCGGCGCCGGTGTTCAGGTGGTCGTCGGAGGCGTGGTCCACGCCCTGGGCGATGTCGTTGCTCTGCTTGTCGTAGGCCACCAGCACCGCGCAGCCCTTGTAGTCGATGCCGTACTCGGTGTTGTCGTAGCCGATGCGCTTGATGGTGTCGCGCGCGACCTGGATGTAGTCGACGTGGGCGTTGGTCGTGATCTCGCCGGCCAGCACGACGAGGCCGGTGTTGCACAGCGTCTCGGCGGCCACGCGGCTGCGCGGGTCCTGCTCGAAGATGGCGTCGAGGATGGCGTCCGAGATCTGGTCGGCCACCTTGTCGGGGTGTCCTTCCGAGACGGATTCGGATGTGAAGAGGAAGTCGTTGGCCACTTTTAAACTCCTGGTGCTTGATGGCGGCGTCGCCGTCGCTCCTGGAGGTGCGGCGAACGCTTTAGCGGGATTTGTGAATCGCCCCGCAAGTAGTTCAGTAACTCGGCGATGCGCCAATTATAAGAAGCATGGGCTTGGTCTTCCGCTTGTTGTCCCGCTTGCCCTTGGCGCTTTTGCACGCTTTGGGGGCGCTGCTGGGCTGGATCGTCTATCTGGCGTCGCCCACCTACCGCCGCCGCTTCCAGGCCAATGCGACCCAGGCCGGCATCCCCTGGGCCGAGGCGCGCCCCGCCATCGCGGCGGCCGGGCGCATGTCGGCGGAGCTGCCCTGGCTGTGGGTCGGCACCCGGCGCCGGCCGCTGGGTGGGGCGCTGCAATGGGATGGCGCCGAGCTGCTGGCGGCGGCCCTGGCCGAGAAGCGTGGGCTGGTCATGCTGACGCCCCACATGGGCTGCTTCGAGATCTGCGCCCAGGCCATCGCCGAGCGTTTCACGACACCCGAGTCGCCCATCACCGTGCTCTACCGCCCGGCCCGCCAGGCCGCGCTGCGCGACGTGATGGCCGGCTCGCGCGAGCGCCCGGGCCTGGCCACGGCGCCGGCCACGCTGGCCGGCGTGCGGCAGATGATCCGCGGCCTGCGCCGTGGCGAGGTCATCGGCCTGCTGCCCGACCAGGTGCCGCCCGACGGCCTGGGCGTGTGGGCGCCGTTCTTCGGCCGGCCGGCCTACACGATGACGCTGGCGGCCCGCCTCGTGCAGCAGACCGGCGCGGCCCTGCTGCTGATCTGGGGCGAGCGGCTGCCCCACGGCCGCGGTTTCGTCGTGCATGTGCTGCCGGCGCCGGAGATCGCCCGCGGTGCCTTGGCCGAAGACGCGGCAGCCACCATCAACGCGGCGATGGAGTGCCTGATCCGCCGTGCGCCGGGGCAATACTTGTGGGGCTATCACCGCTACAAGGAGCCTCGCGGCCTGGACATCGGGGCCGCGCCCGATAATCAGGCCCCATGAGATTGCGCTTCACCAAGATGCACGGCGCGGGCAACGACTTCGTCGTCATCGATGCGACCCGCGAGCCGTTTTCGCTGACGCGGGAACAGATGCGCCGGCTGGGCGACCGCCGCTTCGGCGTCGGCTGCGACCAGATCCTCGTCATCGAGCCCGGCAGCGATGCCGGCGCGGACTTCCGCTACCGCATCTTCAACAACACCGGCGACGAGGTCGAGCACTGCGGCAACGGCGCGCGCTGCTTCGTGCGCTTCGTCGTCGACGCGGCGCTGACGGACAAGCGCGAGATCCGCGTCGACACGATGAACCGCCGCCTGCTGCTGAAGCTGCAGGACGACGGCCGCGTGACGGTGGACATGGGCGCGCCGGTGTTCGAGCACGCGGCCCTGCCTTTCGACGCCAGCGGCCTGAAGCCGCGGCTCGTGAACGGCTTCGAGCTCTGGCCCCTGGATGAGCTCCAGGGCGCCGAGGTGGCCGTGCTCTCCATGGGCAACCCGCATGCGGTGCAGCGCGTCGACGACGTCGAGACGGCGCCGGTGCTGACCCAAGGGCCGCTGATCGAGCGCCATGCCCGTTTCGCTAAGCGCGTCAACGCCGGCTTCATGCAGGTGCTGGCCCGCGACCGCATCGCGCTGCGCGTCTACGAGCGTGACGCCGGCGAGACGCTGGCCTGCGGCACGGGCGCCTGCGCGGCCGTCGTCGCCGGCATCCGGGCCGGCTGGCTGGACGGCGCCGTCGAGGTGCAGACCCGCGGCGGCCTGCTGAAGATCGAATGGGCGGGCGGCCAGAGCCCGGTGCTGATGACCGGCCCCGCGACGAAAGTTTTTGACGGAGAGATAGCGCTGTGAGTTCCAACCCGGCCGCGGATGCGGTGCAAGGCATCACCGAAACCGACATCGCCAACTACCTGGCGGCCACGCCCGGCTTCTTCGAGCGCCACGCGGCCCTGCTGGCCAGCGTGCAGCTGCAGCACCCGCATGGCGCGCGCGCCGTGTCGCTGCAGGAGCGCCAGGCCGAGATGCTGCGCGACAAGATCAAGGGCCTGGAGCTGCGCATCGTCGACATGATCCGCAACGGCCAGGACAACGTCGCCATCGCCGACCGCCTGCACCGCTGGACGCTGGCCGTCATGCGCGCCGCCGGCACGCCGGCCGAGCTGCCCGAGGTGCTGCTGGCCGAGCTGCGCCACCAGTTCATGATCCCGCAGGCCAGCCTGCGCCTGTGGGGCGTCGCGCCCGCGCACGAGGCGGCCGAGTTCGCGGCCTCGGTCAGCGCCGACGTGAGGAGCTTCGCGTCCAGCCTGAGCCAGCCCTATTGCGGCGTGAACTCGGGCTTCGAGGCGGCACGCTGGCTGGGCCTGAGCGAGAGCGGCGGCATCGCGACCTCGCTGGCGCTGATCCCGCTGAGCCAGCCCAAGGCCAACGAGGGCAAGCCCTTCGGCCTGCTGGTGCTGGGCTCGCCCGACCCGACGCGCTACACGGCCGAGATGGGCACGGACTTCCTGACCCGCGTGGGCGAGATCGCCAGCGCGGGGCTGGCGGGCCTGCTGGCCTGATGGGGCAGGCCGGGCGCCGGGCCGCCCCAAGCAGGCCTGACGTCCCCGTGGGGGACCGGCCGACGTACCCGGCGGCCGAGGGGCCTCAACTGCTCGCGGATTTTGGCGAGTTTCTGCAGCACGCCCGCGTGCAGCAACGCCTGAGTCCGCGCACGCTGCGCATCTACACCGACGGCCTGGAGCGCCTGCAGGCCATGCTGGCCGAGGCGGCCATCGACGCGCGGGCGCTGAGCCTCGCGCAGGCGCGGCGCCTCGCCGCGCTGTTGCACCGCGAGGGCCTGGCCCCGAAGTCCATCGCGCTGCTGCTGTCGGTCTGGCGCAGCGCCTACCGCTGGCTGGGCCTGCAGGGCCGCGTCGCGCTGAACCCCTTCGACGGGCTGAAGGCGCCCAAGGCGCCCAAGCCGCTGCCCAAGGCCCTGGGCGTGGACGATGCCGTGCAGCTGGCCAGCCATGTGCCCGACGAGGTGCCCGATTCGCGGCTGGAGGCGCGCGACCGCGCGATGGTCGAGCTGCTCTACGGCGCCGGCCTGCGGTCCGCCGAGCTGATCGGCCTGGACGTGCGGGCCAGTGGCCACGCGGCCGGCTGGGTCGACCTGCAATCGGCCGAGGTGCATGTGCTGGGCAAGGGCGGCAAGCGCCGCAGCACGCCGCTGGGCCGTGCGGCGGCCGAGGCCCTGCAGGCCTGGCTGGCCGTGCGCGAGCAGGTCGCGGCGGCCGGCGAGCCGGCGCTGTTCGTCGGCGCGCGCGGCCACCGTGTCGCCGGCTCGACGCTGCGCGCGATGCTGTCGGCGCGTGCGGTCGCCGCCGGCTCGCCGGCCCATGTCCATCCGCATATGCTGCGCCACAGCTTCGCTTCCCATCTGCTGCAGTCCAGCGGCGACCTGCGTGCGGTGCAGGAGCTGCTGGGCCATGCCCACATCACGACGACCCAGGTCTACACCCAGCTGGACCACCAGCACCTGGCTCGCATCTACGACGCGGCCCACCCGCGCGCAAAGAAATGACCCACCCCCTACCGGCTTCGCCGTGCCAAAGCCAGAGGTTTTGGCCTTCGGCAGGCACAAAGAGTCCTCAGGACTCTTTGTGTCCGGCCTCAGTCCCCTCAAGGGGGCGCCGCCAGCAGCCCGGCAAAGCCGGTTCTGCGGCGGCCGCGCGATGTGCCGCGGCGCTTTCAGCGCTCGCTCCAATCCTTGTTTCCGCAACCCCCGATGAAGTCCCCTTCGCGCACCTGAACGCGGTGCGCCCCGCCGCAGTCGAGAGCAACTGGACGTCGATGAAGATGCCCGACGGCGGCCGCACCGCGTTCGCGTCGATGAGCTATCTGATGGCCTATGACGAGGACTGGGGTTTCGGCCCCGGCTTCTACGGCGCGGCCAAGGGCAACTACGGCGGCATCTTCACGGTGGGCTTCACGGGCCAGCGGCGCTGGCGGCTGACGAGCAACACGCATCTGGCGGCCAGCCTCTACGTCGGCGCGGGCGGCGGCGTGTCCAGCCAACAGCTGCGCTTCGGCGGCGGCCTGATGCTGCGGCCCGAGCTGTCGCTGCGCACCGAGACCGGCCCCTGGTATTCGGGCATCGGCATCTCGCAGATCCGCTTCCCGAGCGGCAATGTGAAGAGCGGCATGGGCCTGTCCTTCACGCTGGGCCGGACGATGGACTTCGCGAGCTTCTCGCCCAACGACGCCGGCCGACCGGCACGCGCCGGGCGGCGCACCGGCCTGGGTTTCGACGAGATCGCGCTGACCGGCGGCTTCGAGAAGCCCCGCGCCTCCAGCCGCACCCGCGGCGGCACGCCCTATGCCGGCAAGGTCGGCAAGGCCGGCGCGGAACTGCGCCAGTACATCGCCGACGGCAGCTGGTGGGGTGTCGAAGCCTCGGGCGCGGCCAAGGGCGGCGTCGACGGCTATATGGAAGTGCTGGGCCAGATCGGCCAGGACTGGGCGCTGTTCGGCTCGCCGCGGCTGCGCGTCGGTGGCCAGCTGGGCGCCGGCCTGGGCGGCGGCGGCAATGTCGACAGCGGCAACGGCTGGCTGCTGCGCGCCGGGCCGACGCTGCGCTGGATCACGCCCTGGGGCCCCAGCCTGCGCCTGGATACCGGCTTCACCCATGCGCCCAGCGGGAGCTACGGCGCGAGCTATCTGCGCGCCGTGCTGGCCATGCCGCTGGACCGCACGCCGACGCTGATCGGCGAGGACCCCGGCGGCACGGTGCGCGTGCAGCAGCTGGGCGCCAGCGTCATGCGCCTGCCGCGCGTGAAGTTCAAGGACGGTCGCCAGGAGGCGGTCAGCCATCTGGCCGTCAGCATGTCGCGCGAGTTCTCCTCTCATGTCTACGGCGCGGCCATGGCCGGCAGCGCAGCGGCGGGCAGCGCGGGCGCCTATTCCTTCGGCCTGTTCGGCATCGGCCTGCAGAGCGACCCGCTGTGGGGCGGCCTGCGCTTCGGCGCCGAGTGGCTGGTGGGCGCGGCCGGCGGCGGCGGCGTGGCCGTGGGCGGCGGCGCGGTGACCCAGGCCGAGGCCTGGGCGCAATGGCAGCTGGCCGAGCGGCTGCGGCTGCGCGCCGGCGTCGGCGAGTTCCGCACGCTGCGCAGCAGCCAGCAGTCCACGCCGCTGACGCATCTGTCCCTCAGCTACGCCTTCGGCACGGTGCAGCGATGAAGAAAGTGACCATCCGCCCCGGCAAGGAGCGCTCCCTCGTCAAGCGCCACCCCTGGGTGTTCGAGAGCTCCATCGCGCGCGGCGGCGGCGATTCGGGCGAGACGGTGCGCGTCGAGTCGGCGGACGGGCAGTTCCTGTGCTGGGCCGCGTTCAGCCCGGGGTCGCTGATCCGGCTGCGGGCCTGGAGCTTCGACGAGGCCGAGCGCATCGACGCCGCCTTCTTCCGGCGCCGCATAGCCCAGGCCATCGCGATGCGCGCGCGGCTGGCCATCGCGTCCGACGCCTGGCGGCTGGTGCACGGCGAGGCCGACGGCCTGCCCGGGCTGGTGGTGGACCGCTATGGCGACACGCTGGTGGCGCAGTTCGGCAGCGCCGGTGCCGAGCGTTGGAAGCAGGTCATTGCCGACGCGCTGCTGGCGGCCACCGGCCTCACGCGGCTGTATGAGCGCTCCGACGCGCAGGCCCGCGAGTGGGAGGGCCTGCCGGTGCAGACGGGTTGGTTGAGGGGTGACGGCGAGACTGCACTGACCCTGCGCGAGCACGACTGGCGGCTGACGCTGGACGTGGCCGAGGGCCACAAGACCGGCTACTACCTCGATCAGCGCGACAGCCGCAAGCGCTTCGCCGACGCGGTCAGGCAGTTCGGCTGCGAGACGGTGCTGAACTGCTTCAGCTACACGGGCGGCTTCTCGGTGGCCGCGCTGGCCGGCGGCGCGCGCCAGGTCGTCAGCGTCGATTCGTCCGGCCCGGCGCTGCAGCGGGCCCAGGCCCATGTCGAGCTGAACGGCTTCGATGCGGGCCGCCACGAGGCCTGGGACGCCGACGTGAACGCGACGCTGCGCCGCTGCCTGCAGGAAGGCCGGCGCTTCGACGCCATCGTGCTCGACCCGCCCAAGTTCGCGCCCACGGCCGCCCACGCCGAGCGCGCCGCGCGCGCCTACAAGGACATCAACCGGCTGGCCTTCATGCTGCTGAACGACGGCGGCCTGCTCTACACCTTCTCCTGCTCGGGCGGCATCCCGCCCGACCTCTTCCACAAGATCGTCGCCGGCGCGGGCCTGGACGCGGGCGTGGACGGCTACATCGTCGAGCGCCTGTCGGCCGCGGCCGACCATCCGCAGACGGTGCGCTTCCCCGAGGGCGACTACCTCAAGGGCCTGGGCATCCTCAGGCGCTAGGCGAGGGCAGGGCGACGCGGGTGTCGAACTTAGCCCGCTTCACGCTGAAGAAGGCCTTGATGTTGCGGACGTTGGCGTCCTGGGTCAGCAGGCGCTGCGTCAACGCCTGGTAGGCCGGCATGTCGGCCAGCTGCACGACGAGGACGAAGTCCGGCCCCGGCGACACGCGCCAGCACTGCTGCACGGCGGCCTCCTGCACGGCGCGGGCCTCGAAGGCGTCCAGGTGCTCGGCGCCCTGGCGGTCCAGCGTGATCTCCAGGATGGCCGACAGGCCGGCGCCCAGCTTGTCCGCCGACAGGATGGCCACGCGGCGCTCGACGACACCGGCCTCCACCAGGCGCTTCACGCGGCGCAGGCAGGTGGCCGGCGACACGGCCACGCGGGTGGCCAGATCCTGGTTGCTCAGCGAGGCGTCGGCCTGCAGCGCGTCGAGCAGGCGGAGGTCGATGGCGTCGAATTCATTCATGTTTGATTTTAATTTGGATGAATATTTCTTCGTTGGAGATTGGGGAAATTTTCAATCAAATATTTGCTTATTTTGCATGCAATTGCCATCTTGCAATGCCTAGCATGGCGGCCTCACAGAACGGAGAGCAGCCATGTGCGGCATCGTCGGCGCGGTCAGCCAGCGCAATATCGTCCCCATCCTCGTCGAGGGCCTGAAGCGTCTCGAATACCGCGGCTATGACTCCTGCGGCGTGGCCGTGCACCAGGACGGCGGCCTGCGCCGCGCGCGCAGCACTTCCCGCGTGGCCGAACTGCAGGCCCAGGCCGACCAGGACGGCATCGCCGCCGGCACCGGCATCGCCCACACGCGCTGGGCCACGCATGGCGCGCCGGCCGTGCACAACGCCCACCCGCATTTCTCGGCCGGCCCCAACTCGGGCAACCCGGCCGGCGCCGAGGCCGTGGGCCGCATCGCGCTCGTGCACAACGGCATCATCGAGAACCACGACGAGCTGCGCGCCGAGCTAAAGGCGCGCGGCTATGTCTTCGCGAGCCAGACCGACACCGAGGTCATCGCCCACCTGATCGACCACCTCTACAGCGGCGACCTGCTGGACGCCGTGCAACAGGCGCTGCCGCGGCTGAAGGGCGCCTACGCGGTGGCCGTGTTCTGCCGCGACGAGCCGCACCGCGTCGTCGCCGCCCGCGAGGGCTCGCCGCTGGTGCTGGGCGTGGGCGAGGGAGAGAACTTCGTCGCGTCGGACGCGATGGCCCTGGCCGGCGTGACCGACCAGATCGTCTACCTGGAAGAGGGCGATGTCGTCGACCTGCAGCTGGGCCGCTACTGGATCAGCCGCCTGGACACGACGACCGGCCGCTTCGGCGCCGTGCAGCGCGAGGTCAAGACCGTGCACGCCCACAGCGGCGCGGCCGAGCTCGGCCCCTACCGCCACTACATGCAGAAGGAAATCTTCGAGCAGCCAGTGGCGATTGCGAACACGCTGGACGCGGTGACCGGCATCAGCCCCGAGCTCTTCGGCGACGGCGCCTATCGCGTCTTCAAGGAGGTCGACAAGGTCCTCATCCTCGCCTGCGGCACCAGCTACTACTCGGGCTCCACGGCCAAATACTGGCTGGAGAGCATCGCCAGGATCCCCACCAGCGTGGAGATCGCCAGCGAATACCGCTATCGCGACAGCGTGCCCGACCCGCGCACCCTGGTCGTCACGATCAGCCAGAGCGGCGAGACGGCCGACACCATCGCCGCCCTCAAGCACGCCCGCGCCCAGGGCATGAAGCACACGCTGACCATCTGCAACGTGGCCACCAGCGCGATGGTGCGCGAGTGCGAGCTGGCCTATATCACGCGGGCCGGCGCCGAGATCGGCGTGGCCTCCACCAAGGCCTTCACGACCCAGCTCGTCGGCCTCTTCCTGCTGACGCTGGCGCTGGCCCAGACCCGCGGCCACCTCGGCGAGGCAGACGAGGCCCGCCACCTGAAGAACCTGCGCCACCTGCCCGTCGCCGTGCAGGCCGTGCTGGCGCTGGAGCCCCAGGTCATCGCCTGGAGCGAGGAGTTCGCGCGCAAGGAAAACGCCCTCTTCCTGGGCCGCGGCCTGCACTACCCGATCGCATTGGAAGGCGCGCTCAAGCTCAAGGAGATCAGCTACATCCACGCCGAGGCCTACCCGGCCGGCGAACTCAAGCACGGCCCGCTGGCCCTGGTCACCGCCGAGATGCCGGTCGTGACCGTCGCGCCCAACGACGCGCTGCTGGAGAAGCTGAAGAGCAATATGCAGGAAGTCCGCGCGCGCGGCGGCCAGCTCTACGTCTTCGCCGACGGCGACACCGCCATCGAGAGCGAGGTCGGCCTGCACGTCATCCGCATGCCCGAGCACTACGGCGCGCTGTCGCCCATCCTGCACGTCGTGCCGCTGCAGCTGCTGGCCTATCACACGGCCTGCGCGCGCGGCACGGACGTGGACAAGCCCCGCAATTTGGCGAAGTCGGTCACCGTCGAGTGATGAAACCAAACAACAAAGTGACTCCAACAAATTACCTGATTGGTAAGCTGCCTCAGCAGGCTCACGCCATGAGCTACCCGACCCGTAATCTGACCTCCGAATCACCCCGGAGTGCAGACCATGGCGTTCAACTTCATCCAGTTCCAGCATGGC
>NZ_JAPPUW010000015.1 GCF_026712205.1 Pelomonas aquatica | reverse complement strand
CTGGTCTCGCTGGTGGATACCCACCAGCAACTCCAGCGTTTTACTTGAACCGCCGGATGCGGACCCGCACGTCCGGTGGTGTGAGAGGGCTGAGGGGGCGACCCCTCACCCTACTCGATTAGCCTTCGAGTTCAGCTTTTACGGACACTTGCACATGGAAACTCCCAAGGTCAACAGCATCGTCATCGTTGGTGGTGGCACAGCGGGCTGGATGGCTGCAGCGGCCCTCGCCAAGGTCCTCAAGGGCAAGTACCCGATCCGGCTTGTTGAGTCGGACGAGATCGGCATCGTCGGCGTCGGTGAGGCGACGATCCCGATGATCACGCTGTTCAACCGCATTCTCGATCTCGACGAAGATGAGTTCATGAAGAGCACCCAGGCCTCGTTCAAGCTCGGGATCGAGTTCGTGAACTGGGGGCGCTTGGGAGATCGCTACATCCACGGCTTCGGCGTCATCGGCCAGGACAACTGGACTGTCGATTTCCACCAGTACTGGCTCAAGCAATATCAGGCGGGCAAGGCCAAAGACCTCTCCCACTACTCGATCAATACAGCGGCCTGCCTGGAGAACAAGTTCATTCGCGCGCAGGCGAACATGCCGAACTCGCCGCTGTCGCAGATCGCGCATGCGTTCCATTTCGACGCGTCGCTCTACGCCAAGTTCTTGCGTGGCTTCAGCGAACAGCGCGGCGTGGAGCGCATTGAAGGCAAGGTCGTCGAGGTCCGCACCCGGGACAGTGACGGGCATGTGGAATCGGTCGTCCTGCAGAGTGGGCAAATCGTCGAAGGAGATTTGTTCATCGACTGCTCCGGCTTCCGCGCCTTGCTGATCGAGGGAGCACTCAAGACGGGCTACGAGGACTGGTCGCACTGGTTGCCCTGCGATCGGGCCCTGGCTGTGCCCTGCGCGTCGGTCGGCTCCGAGATCACGCCTTACACGCGCGCCACCGCCCGGCAAGCTGGCTGGCAGTGGCGCATTCCTCTGCAGCACCGCGTCGGCAATGGCCACGTCTACTGCAGCAAATACATCAGCGACGACGAAGCAGCGGCGGTCTTGCTCAGCAATCTGGACGGAGAACCTCTGGCGAGCCCTCGCCCGATCAAATTCCTCACCGGCAAGCGCAAGCAGAGCTGGAACAAAAACGTGGTGTCGATCGGCCTGGCCAGCGGGTTTCTGGAACCGCTGGAGTCCACAAGCATTCACTTGATCCAGATGGGCATCGCCCATCTGCTGACGTTCTTCCCGGCTGCCGGCTTTGCCGAGGCGGATCGCGCAGAGTACAACCGTGTGATGAGCCAGGAGTTCGAGTGGGTGCGCGACTTCATCATCCTCCACTACAAGGCGACGGAGCGCACCGATTCACCGTTCTGGAACTACTGTCGAACGATGGAGGTCCCAGAGTCCCTCGCACTCCGCATACGACTGTTTGGATCGCATGGCCGGGTGTACCGCGAGGGCAACGAGCTCTTTACCAAAGTGAGCTGGCTTCAGGTCATGCACGGACAGCGCATTCGTCCGCAGGCTTATCACCCGTTGACTGACTTGCTCCCTGAAGACGAGATTCAGACCTACCTCGAAGAGGTGGAGCAGGTCATTGCGGCCTGTGTCGAGGTCATGCCCTCGCATGCGGCCTTTATCGCGGAACATTGCGCCGCTGGCCTCCGCTGATCCCCGGACCTTGAATCATGTTCGATGCGCACAGGCGCTTGTTCAATCCCAGACCGAGGATCGAGGTGATGGCCGTGCCGCCCGATCAAACCTGCATCGTGGTTGACGATGTCCTGATCGACCCGGCGGCGGTTGTTGATTGGGCAACTGAGCGGGAGTGGTTGCCAGCGCAGGCCAATGCCTACCCGGGGCAGTTGGTCGCGGCGCCTGCAGAGCTGGAGCAGTGCCTCAACGGATTCTTCAGCCAGCACGTGCGGCGCGTGCTGGGCGGACGGCGTACGGTGAGTATGTACGCCCGGTTCAGCATGGTCACCCGGCCCGTGAGTCAATTACGCCCTTGCCAATGGCTGTGTCATCGCGACCGCGTCGTGCTGGAGCCACGCACCGGCCTGTGCGCGGCGTCCGTGCTCTATCTCTTTGACGACCCTTCGCTGGGAGGCACCGGGTTTTACCGGCCCAAGCTCGCGGCAGAGCCATTGGCGGCGCTGCTGGACGATGCGCAACGTCTCAGCAACCTGGAGTTCGAGCAACGCTACGGCGTGCGACCCGGCTACATGATCCGCAGCAACGATTATTTCGAACTTGTGGCTCACGTGCCCGCTGCTTGGAACCGCATGATCTTTTATGACGGCGGCCAATTTCATTCCGGGCATATCGAGCGCTTGCAACCACTCAGTACGGATGTGCGCGAAGGGCGCCTCACGTTGAACGGATTCTTCGCCTGTTCACGGGCCTCGGCTTGAGTCTTTTCAACCACTTCTCTCGATCAGCGATGTATTCGACGATGGCACGCCGCGACGTGATGGCGCTCGCCGGCCTGGCGGCCTGGCCCGCGCGATGGGTCTCGGCCGAGGATCTTGCCGCCGACCCTGCGGCCTATTTCGCACGCCCGCAGATGACCGGCGCCGCCTTCTCGCCGGACGGCAAGCGGCTGGCGATGCGCAGCCGCAGCAAGGAAGGCCGGGCCATGCTGTCCGTGCTGGACCTGGACACGCTGACGCCGTTTCCGCTGTACGCGGCGGAGTCGGACGATGTGCTGAGCTTCTTCTGGGTCAACAACGAGAGGCTCGCGTTCACGCTGGGCGACCTGGACGCGCCGCAGGCCGATGTGGATGCCGGCCCCGGCCTGTTCGCCGTGAACCGCGACGGCAAGGGCCTGCGCCAGCTCGTCGAGCGCCAGCGGCTCTGGGTCAAGAACGGCAGCGACCAGCGCAACCTGCTGCCCTGGAACACGATGCCGCTGTCGAGCCAGCCCTCGCAGCAGGGGCCGGAGATCTGGGCCTTCCGCGTGGAGGCCTATGACGGCAAGGATGTGGACTACCTGAAGCTGCTGTCGCTGAACACCGCGACCGGCTTCGCGCGCGAGGTGGACGCGCCGCTGCACAGCCAGCAGTGGTGGGTGGACAGGGAAGGGCGGCTGCGCCTGGTGCAGACGCGCCATGGCAACCAGGCCACGCTGCAGTGGCGCGCCGACGAGGCCGCGCCGTGGAAGACGCTGAAGGCCTTCGACCCCTATGTCGACGACGGCAACCTGATCGTGCAGGGCATCGGTGTCGACGGCCAGGTCTATGTGGCCACGCGCCGCGGCAGCGACAAGCTGTCGATGTGGACGCTGGACCCGGCCACCGGCGAGCTGTCGGCCCGGCCGCTGGCGCAGTCGCCGCAGTTCGACGTGCGAGGCCAGCTGGTGCAGCGCCAGGACAAGGTGCTGGGCCTGCGCTTCACCATCGATGCCGAAGTCACGCAGTGGCTGGACGCCGACATGCAGGCCCTGCAGCAGCAGATCGACAAGGTGCTGCCGCGCACGGTGAACCGGCTCAGCGTGCCGTGGAGCGGCGGCGAGCCCTGGGTCCTGATCGAGGCCTTTGCCGACGTGCAGCCCTCGGTCTACTACCTGTTCAACCGCAGCACGCGCAAGTTCACCAAGCTCGGCGCCGCGCGGCCCGACATCGACGCCAGGCACCAGGCGGCGATGGACATGCACTGGATCAAGTCGCGCGACGGACGCGACTTCCCGGCCTGGGTCAGCATGCCCAAGGGCAGCGCGGGCAAGAAGCTGCCGACGCTGGTGCTGGTGCATGGCGGCCCCTGGGTGAAGAACACGGCCTGGGCCTGGGACGCCGAGGTCCAGTACCTCAACGCGCTCGGCTATGCCGTGCTGCAGCCGCAGTTCCGCGGCACGCAGGGCCTGGGTTCGGCCTGGGAAGGCGCCGCGCGCAAGCAATGGGGCCAGGCCATGCAGGACGACGTGGCCGACGCGACGCGCTGGGCCATCGCGCAGAGCATCGCCGACCCCGGGCGCATCGCGATCATGGGCGCCAGCTACGGCGGCTACGCCACGCTCATGGGCCTGGCGCGCGACGCCGACCTCTACCGCTGCGGCGTGGCCTGGGTGGGCGTGACCGACCTGGACCTGCTCTACGGCGCGCACTGGAGCGATTCCTCCGATGCCTTCAAGCAGTTCGGCATGCCGACGCTGGTGGGCGACCGCGTGAAGGACGCCGCCATGCTGAAGGCGAACTCGCCCATCCATGCCGCCGGCAAGATCCGCCAGCCGTTGCTGCTGGCCTATGGCGAGAAGGATGTGCGCGTGCCCATCGAGCACGGCAAGGCCATGCGCCGCGCGCTGGCCGAGGCCGGCAACACCCAGGTCGACTGGGTGAGCTACCCCAAGGAGGGCCATGGCTGGGTCGAGCCCGCCACCAAGGCCGACTTCTGGGGGCGCGTCGCGCGCTTCCTGAGCCGCAACCTGGCTGCCTCAAGCGCCTGACGCACGTGGAGCCGCGTCGTTGAAGTAAAACCCAAAGGCAACCACAGAAGCACAGAGGCGCGGAGCAAACGCGGAGAGTGCATTCCTCCGTGTCTCCGTGTCTCCGTGCCTCTGTGGTTGCATTTCTGCATTCGCTTCATCCGCCGTTGTCAGCCCGTCTCGCCCGGCTGCAGCCACAGCTCGCGGCGGCGCAAGGGCGTCTCGGCGGGCAGCAGCGGGTTGCTCAGCCTCAGCACCTGCCCGGGCGAGACCGGGTGGGCCTTCAGTACGGCGCCGTAGAACTCGTGGTGCAGGCGCTGGAAGCTGCCGTCGGCCACCGCGGCCTCGAGGCCGATCCGCAGCGCCTCGGCCAGGTCGGGCCGCGCGGGGCTGACGAAGAGATAGGCCGCGGCCGGGTAGTGCAGCATCAGATTGGGCGCGATGGCCAGCTCCGGCCGGCGGCCGCCGGCCAGCTCGGCGTCGATCTCGAGGATGGAGCGCGGGAAGTAATCGATGCGGCCGGCCGCCAGCATGCGGAACAGCGCTTCGTAGCCGCTGCTGGTGCCGACCTGCAGGCCGTTGGCGCGCAGGATGGTGGTGTCGGGCCAGTCGTGGCCCTGGCCGGCCAGGCGCCGGCGCAGGTCGTCCAGGCCGCGCACGCGCTGCCACTGCGCCAGCTCGCTGCGGCGCACCAGCAGCAGCCGCCAGCCCATCAGGCCGCGGTCGATGGGAATGCGCACGGGCAGCAGGCCGGACGCCTCGCGCTCGCGGTCGGTCACGGTCCACATCAGGTCGATGTGGCTGTGGCCCGCGGCCAGCTCGATCAGCGAGCGCCCCTGGGCCATGTCGAGCTCGATGGGCCGGATCTCCAGCCTGCTGCCGGCCCGGTTCAGCGCCAGCTCGACGACGCGGCGCACATAGGTCAGCTGCGGGTCGGGCGTGCTGATGTGCTGAGACACGCGCACCGGCTCGCCCGGCTGTGCGCGCAACGGCAGGCCAGCCAGCAGCCAGGGCAGGGCGAACAGGCGGCGGCGGCGCGGCGGCGGGAACGATTGCATCGCCCCCAATCATGCGTCATCCGGCCGGGACACCGGGCTGGCGTCAACCCCAGGCGGCCGGGGTCGGGTTCAGATCAGGCCCTGCCAGGCCTGGCCGTGGCGCTGGAAGGCGTCGCGCAGCGTGCGCGTGAGGGCCGGCGGCAGCGGGCCGCGGGCTGCCGAATCGAGGTTGCGGCGCAGATTGGCCGGCCTGGCCGTGCCGACGATGGCGCTGGCGGCGCCGGTGTGGAAGGCGGCGAAGCGCAGCGCCACATCGGCCCAATCGTCCTGCGGCGGCAGGCCCATGGCCTGGAAGCGGTCCCAGTACTGGCCCTCGGCGAAGTCGCCCGGCCGCTCGGCCAGTCGCCAGACCGCACCGGCCAGCGGGCGCTTGGCGATGACGCCGATGCCGGCGTGGTCGGCGCGCGCGGCGCGGGTCTGCAGATGGGCCTGATCGCAGAGGCTGACCGAGGTCTGGATGCTATCGAAGGCGCCGCAGGCCAGAGCGAAGTCGATCTCGGCGTTGTCGCCCGAGTAGGCGGCCACGCGCAGCTTGCCGGCGGCGCGGCAGTCCTGCAGTGCGCGGATGACGTCGCCTTGCTGCAGCACGGGCAGCGGGCAGGAGTGCAGGTGGACGATGTCCAGCCAGTCGGTCCGCATCAGCCGCAGTGCGCGCTCGACGCCCTGCACGATGCAGTCGTAGGTCCAGTCCGGCACGCCCTCGACGCCGTAGCCGACCTTGGTGGACAGCAGGAAGTCCGGGCGGCGTGCGCTGAGGTGGCGGCCGATGCGCTCCTCGCTGAGGCCATAGCCGCGCGCGGTGTCGATGAGGTTGATGCCTTCGTCTAGGACGCCGTTGAGCAGCGCGCCGGCCTCGGCCTCGCTCGTGCGCTCGTCGTTGATGTGCATGGCGCCGAAGCCGAGGGCGGAGACGCGCAGGCCGGTGTGGCCGAGGGGGTTCAGGATCATGGGGTGACGAGAACGCGGCCGAACAGCGGCGGCACGCTGATCCGGATCTGGCCGTCGTCAGCGACGGCGACGGCCTGGCCGCCGAGGGCGTCGCGCAGCCGCTTCGCGGCGAAGGGCAGGTCGACCGTGACGGTACTCGCCTCGGTGCCGTTGTTGGTGGCGGTGACGGCCCAGGTGCCGCCGTGCTGGCGGGCCAGCACGACGACGTGTTCATCGACATGCAGCGGCGCGCCCAGGGACCCGTGGCGCAGCACGGGCAGGTCGTGGCGCAGCTTCACGAGCCGCCTGAAGTCGGCCAGCAGGGCCGCGTCGGGCCGGCCGCCTTCGTCGGCCCAGGGGTAGGGGGCGCGGTTGTAGGGGTCATCGCCGCCGCCCAGGCCGACCTCGTCGCCGTAGTAGATGGCCGGGGCGCCGGGGTAGGTCATCTGGAAGAACAGCGCCAGGCGCAGGCGGCGCTTGGCGAGCGCAAGGTCACGGTCCTCGCCGAGGTGATGCAGCGCGCGCGGCTGGTCGTGGCTGGACAGCAGGTTCATCAGCGCCGAGAAGGCCTGTGGCGGGTAGGCCTCGCGGATCAGCTCCAGGTTGGCGGTCATCTGCTGCGCGGGCCTGCCGGCGGCGTAGTCCAGCACGGCGCTGCGGAAGATGTAGTTCATCGTGCTGTCGAACATGTCGCCGAGGAAGAACTTGCTCGCGTCGAACCAGGTCTCGGCCACCGTCAGCGCATCGGGCTTGGTCGCCTTCACGACCTGGCGCCACTCGCGCCAGAAGTCGTCGGGCACCCATGGCGCGACGTCCATGCGCCAGCCGCTGGCGCCGCGTTGCAGCCAGAGCCGGGTGACCGAGTCGGCGTCGCGGTAGACATAGGCTCGGAAGGACGGGCTGTTCTTGTCGATCTCGGGCAGGTCGCCCACGCCGACCCAGCCCTGGTACTGCCTGTCGACGTCGGCCTCGGCAGGCTTGAACCTGAACCAGCTGGCGTAGGGCGAGGCGGGGTTGACGTGGCCCCTGTCGAAGGCGCCGCCCGCCGGGTAGTTGCCGTAGCGGTTGAAGTAGGGCGAATCCGCGCCGACGTGGTTCAGCGAGGTGTCGGGGATCACGCGGATGCCGCGCCTGGCCGCCTCCGCGCATAGGCGCTCAAAGTCGGCATTGCTGCCGAAGGCGGGGTCTATGTTCTTGTAGTCGGCCGTGTCGTATTTGTGGTTGCTGGCGGCGCGGAACACCGGCGTCATGTAGATCGCGTTGGCGCCCAGGCTCTTGATGTAGTCGAGTTTTTCGACGATGCCGGCCAGGTCGCCGCCGAAGAAATCGTTGTTGTAGACGGCGTCGGAGCCGTCGGCCGAGCCGGGCCGGAAGGGTTTTTCGTTCCAGCGCGCATGGTGCTCGACATCATGGCCCTGGTAGCGGTCCTGGGCGCGCCCGCCGCCGGGGCGCGGGTCGTTGGCCTTGTCGCCGTTGCGGAAGCGCTCCGGGAAGATGTAGTAGTAGACGGTATCCCGCGCCCATGATGGCACCTGGAAATCCGGCGCGTAGACGGTCTGTCGGTAGCGGCGCACGCGGCCCAGGTCGCGCGGCAGGCGCTCGATGGACGCGGGGCCCATCGAACCCTTCTCGCGCGTCCAGTAGATGCCGTCCTTGTTGTTCTGCAGCGCGTAGCGGCCGTCCACCGTCTCCAGTTCGAACCAGTAGCCGTAGACGCCGATGTCGGCGAAGCGGAAGCGGGCCGTGAAACCCGTGCCAAGGCCGCGAGGCTCGGGCGTCATCGCGATGCGCGCGAGCGGCTCGTAGGCCAGCTGCTCCTGGTTGCCCGTCATGCGCCGGCGTTCGATGACGAGGGTGGCGCGCAGCAGGCCCGGCACGTCGTTGCCGACGCTGAAGCGGATCTCGCTGCCGGCCGGCTGGGCACCGAAAGGCGCCTTGAACTCGGCGCTGCGCGAGTCGAAGCGCGCCGTCAGCGCGGCGCGGTCGGTGATGGCTTCGGGCGGCGTGGGCACGAAGCTGCGGGGGCCGACCTCCAGCCGGGCGCTGCCGTCGGCGGCCAGGCTCAGGCGCAGCGTGTGTTCGCCGCCGAAGTCGTGGCTGGCATTGCCGACGACGGCCGCGCCGCGCGCGAGCCGGCCGCTGGCGTCGAAGCCGAAGGTGAGGGTGGGCGTCCAGCCCTCGTCGGCAATCTTGAATTCCTGCCGGCCCTGGGCGCCGAGGTTGAGGTAGTAGGCATCGCAGCGGTACTCGAAGGCCTGCTCGTCCTGGGCGGCCCAGTTGTTCAGGCCGCCGCGCAGGTAGAGCGTCGCCTCGCCCAGCGGTGCGGGTTTGCAGTCGGCGGCCTGGGTCATGGGGGCGAAGTGCAGCAGCGCCGCGAGCAGCGCGAGGGCCTTGAGCATCGGGTTCAGCCCTTCACGCCGCCGGCGGTCAGACCCGACACGATCCAGCGTTGCGCGAGCAGGAAGACCAGCGTGATCGGCAGGCCCGACAGCACCGCGGCGGCGGCGAAGTCGCCCCACAGGAAGCGCTGGTCGTGCAGGAAGTATTTGGAACCCACGGCCAGCGTCAGGTTGCCCTCTTCGCGCAGCAGGACGCTCGCCACCGGGTACTCGATGATGGTGCCGATGAAGGCCAGCACGAAGACCACCATCAGGATGGGCACGGCCATGGGCAGCAGTACGCGGCTGAAGGCCTGCCAGTGCGTCGCGCCGTCGACCTTGGCGTTCTCCTCGATCTCGACCGGGATGGTCTCGAAATAGCCCTTGATGGTCCACACGTGCGTCGCGATGCCGCCCAGGTAGGCCAGCACCAGGCCGGCGTGGGTCTCGATGCCCAGGGCCGGCACATAGGTGCCGATGGTCTCGAAGATCGCGTAGATGGCGACGAGGGCCAGCACCGGCGGGAACATCTGCAGCAGCAGCATGCCATTGAGCACCGGCTCGCTGAAGCTGAACTTGAGCCGCGCGAAGGCGTAGGCCGCGGTCGTCGAGATGGCGACGATGAGGAAGGCGGAGGCCGTGGCGATCTTGATGGAGTTCCACAGCCAGGTCAGCACGGGGAAGGGCGGCTGTACGAGACTGCCGTCCGCGGCCTGGTAGGGGATGCCCAGTGCCAGCTTCCAGTGCTCCAGGCTGATCTCGGTCGGGATCAGGCTGCCGGTGGCGAAGTTGCCGGGGCGCAGCGAGATGGACACGACCGCCAGCAGCGGGAAGAGGGTGATGGCGATGAAGATCCACATCACCGCATGGCCGGCGAAGGTACGCCAGCGGGCTTGTTTGCCGAGGACGATGGCCATTAGTTTTGCGCCTTTGCGGAGAGCCGCAGGTTGACGAGCGACAGCGCCGCGACGAGGAAGAAGATCAGCGTGGAGATGGCCGCGGCGAGGCCGAAGTCCGAGCCCGAGTCGCGGAAGGCGATGCGGTAGGTGTAGCTGACGAGGATGTCGGTCTGACCCGCGGGCAGCTTGGTGGACAGGAAGTCCGGCCGGCCGTCGGTCAGCAGCGCGATCAGCACGAAGTTGTTGAAGTTGAACGCGAAGGCGCTGACCAGCAGCGGCGCCAGCGGCTTGATGATGAGGGGCGCGGTGATCTTCAGGAAGTTGGTCGCGGGGCTGGCGCCGGCCAGGGCCGAGGCTTCGTACAGGTCGGCCGGGATCGCCTTCAGCAGCCCCGAGCACAGGATCATGATGTAGGGGTAGCCCAGCCAGACGTTGACGATGAGCAGCATGGTCTTGGCCAGCAGCGGGTCGGCGAACCAGGCGGGCTTGATGCCGAACAGCGCGTTCAGGATGGCGTTGATCTCGCCGAAGTTCTGGTTGAACAGGCCCTTGAACACGAGGATGGAGATGAAGCCCGGCACCGCATAGGGCAGGAAGAGCAGGGTGCGGTAGGTGGTGCGGAACCGCATGCCCTCCCAGTTCAGCAGCACGGCGAACAGCATGCCGATGGCGGTGGCGCAGGCCACTGTGAGCGCCGAGAACACGACCGTCCAGCTGAAGATGGACAGGAAGGGCCCGCGGAACTCGGCGTCGAAAAGCATGCGCGCGTAGTTGCCCACGCCGATGAAGGCCTTGAAGCCGGGTTGCAGCGTCTCGCCGCCCTGGGACTCGAAGAAGCCGCTGTCGCGGTTGGGCTTGAAGACGGTGCCGTCGGCGGTGCGGGTCAGGCTGCCGTCGGCATTCGCGGTCCATTGCGGCTTGACGGGGCCGAACTCGCGCAGGCCGAGGTAGTGCAGCTCGGTCTTGTCGGGCAGCACCAGCACCAGCCTGCTCAGCGTGTCGCGGTGGCGGATCAGTTCGGTCAGCGGCAGCGCGGCCTGCAGCGGCGCGGTCAGCGGCAGGTGCTCGGCGTCGGCGGCCGCGAGATCCACCCGCAGGGCGCCGACGGCCTTGCGCAGCGCCAGCGGCGGCGACACCCAGCGCGGCGCGGCACCGGCCTCGGGCTGCAGCACGAGGCGGAACTCGGCGCCGTCGGCGTGCAGGCTGTAGGCCAGCACCTGATCCTCGATGGCGTCGTGCTGCTCCAGCAGGTAGTCGCGCACGCGGCTCTCGCTGAGCAGATGGGTGCTGGAATAGTTGGTGAAGCCGATCTGCGCCGTGTAGACCAGCGGGAAGGCGATGAAGACCAGCACGCCGGCCACGCCGGGGAAGAGGTAGCGCCAGGCGAAGCCGCCACGGCTGAGATACACGTAGAAGCCGGCCGTGAACAACACCAGCAGGCCGGCGGCCCAGGCGGCCTGGCCGGTCGTGTAGACGACGAAGACGAGATAGAGGGCGGCGGCGATGGCGGCCGCGACGAGCGGCCAGCGCAGCAGCCCGGCGAGCTTGTCGGTCAGCGTCGGCGGCAGCGTGGAGTAGCTGCCCTGGCCCAGGGCGGACGAAACGGCGTTCATTTGTTCAGCAGCATCCGTGCGGCGGCGCCGTCGAGCGCGTCCTTGGGCGATTGAAGGCCGTTGGTGATGGCTTCGAGAGCCGCGTCCATCGCGGTCCAGAAGCGGCCCACCTCGGGGATGTTGGGGATGGGGGCGCCTGCGCGGGCGTTCGCCATGCTGGCTTTGATGAGCGGGTTGACCGACAGCTCGCCGTAGAAGGCCTTGTTGGCCGGCACGCCGATGGGTACATCGGCGTCCAGCACCTTCAGCGCCTCGGGCCGCATCAGGTGGTTCTCGAGGAACTCCTTGGCGATGTCCTTGTTCCTGCTGGGTGCCGCGATCATGCAGCCCAGCACGCCGACGAAGCTCTTGCTGGGCTGGCCGGCGACGACGGCCGGGATGGGCGCGACGCCGAAGTCGATCCTGGCCTTGCGGGCGTTGTCCCAGGCCCAGGGGCCGGAGATCATCATCGCGGTCTCGCCGCGGGCGAAGGCCGATTCCATCTCGGCGTAGCGTGCGCCGCGGGGCATGTGGCCGCCCTTGATGAGGCGCTCGATCATCTGCGCGCCGGCCAGCGCGCCGGCGTTGTTGACGTCGACCTTCCTCGGGTCGAAGTCACCCTGCGCATCGCGGCCGAAGATCACGCCGCCCGCACCGGCCAGCACGGGCCAGCTGAAGAAGCTCTTGTTGTAGTCCCAGAGGATGGCGTGCCTGCCCTGGGCCTGGAGCTTGTTGTCGATGGCGATCAGCTCGTCCCACGTCGCGGGCGGGTTGGGCACCAGGGCCTTGTTGTAGATGAGGCCGGTCGTCTCGATGGCGATGGGGTAGCCCCAGATGCGGCCGCGGTAGCTCATCGCCGACCAGGCCTGCTCCTCGACCTCGGCCTTGAGCCGGGCGGAGGGGCGCAGCGCGGTCAGCAGCCCGGCCTTGGCCCATTCGCCGACGCGGTCGTGCGGCCAGCAGAAGATGTCCGGGCCCTTGCCGGCGCCAGCGGCCTGCTGGAACTTGTCGGTCGGGTCGACCGGGTGCTCCACGACGACCTTGACGCCCGAGACCTTCTCGAAAGCGTTGCCGACCTTCTGCAGGCCGTTGTAGGCCTTGTCGCCGTTGATCCAGACCAGCAGCCGGGGCGCGTCGGCCAATGCCGGCCCCGCGGCCAGCGCAGCCGCGAGGAACAGAGCCTGGAGCCTCATGCCGACAGCTCCGGCGCGGCCAGGCGGCGCAGTGCGCGGCCGTTGGCATCGAAGACGTAGAGCGCTTCGGCCGGCAGATGCAGGTTCAGCGCCTGGCCGCTGCGCAGGCGGTCGCTGCCGTTGCGGCCCTCGAACTGGCAGGTCAGCGCCTCCTCGACACCGGGGTAGGGGCAGTAGGCGAAGGTCGTGCCGCCCAGCGACTCGACGAAGGCCACCGTGCTCTGCAACTGGTTGCCCTGGCCCTCGGTGCGGATGTGCTCGGGGCGCACGCCCAGCGTTACCTTGTCGCCGACGCGGCCGGCGCTGCCGTCCACGCGGGCCTGCAGCACGACGTTGCCGCCGCTGAGCTTTACGTCGACATGGCCGGCCTCGATGGCGACCAGCTCGCCCCCGATGAAGTTCATCTTGGGGCTGCCGATGAAGCCCGCCACGAAGAGGTTGCAGGGGTGCTCGTAGAGCTCCAGCGGCGAGCCCACCTGCTCGACCTTGCCGGCCGACAGCACGACGATGCGGTCGGCCAGCGTCATGGCCTCCACCTGGTCGTGGGTCACGTAGATCATCGTGGTCTTCAGGTCTTCGTGCAGCTTGGCGAACTCGTAGCGCATGCGCACGCGCAGCGCTGCATCGAGGTTCGACAGTGGCTCGTCGAACAGGAAGACATTTGGCTTACGCACGATGGCGCGACCGATGGCGACCCGTTGGCGTTGGCCGCCGGACAAGTCCTTGGGCTTGCGATCCAGCAGGTGCTCGATATGCAGGATCCTTGCGGCTTCGCGCACGGCCGTCTCGATCTCCGCCTTCGGCACCTTGGCCAGCTTCAACCCGAAGGCCATGTTGTCGAACAGATTCATATGCGGGTAGAGCGCATACGACTGGAACACCATCGCGATGCCACGCTCGCTGGGCGGCACGTCGTTGACGACGCGGCCGCCGATGGTCAGCTCGCCGCCGGTGATCTCCTCCAGGCCGGCAATGGAGCGCAGCAGCGTGGACTTGCCGCAGCCCGAGGGGCCGACGAAGACCATGAACTCGCCGTCGCGGATCTCCAGGTCGATGCCGTGCAGGATGCGGATGTCGCCATAGGCCTTCTCCACGCCGGTCAGTCGAACGTCTGCCACTTCTAACCTTTCTGTCGCCGGGCGCCTGGTTGTGGAACTGCGCCGGCTTGTCTCGCCAAATCGGGCTCAAATTTCTCGTCTTTGCCCATCTTTGTAGACAATATACATGTCATAAGTTCCGGCAACAACAGCAGAATTCCGGAAGATCCTTCATGAAATCCTTATGGATCAATCATTTGTGTTTCTGATCGGGTTTTCCCGATGTAGTCAAACTACACAATGAGCCGAAGCTGCCCGATACTTCGTCCGACGCTGCCCGTCGAGTAGCATTCTTGCCCCCGTCGCCGGGGGCCGGCACTGATGAACACCCCAACCCGCCTGCCCGTTCAACGCAAGCCCAGCCCCAAGGCCACCACCGCGATGAAGAAGCCGACTGCCCTCGCCGCCGAAGACAAGGCCCTGCGCGCGGCCTTCGAGACCGCCTACGAGCGCGAGCTGGCTCAGTCCAGCCATGGCGCCACGCCCCAGGCCGCCCTGCATGCAGCGGCCATCGCCTGCCGCGAGACGCTGGCCCGCCGCTGGGCCCAGACCCAGGTCGAGGACGCCGCACGCGGCGACAAGGCGCCGGTGCGCCGCGTGCACTATCTGTCGATGGAATTCCTGATGGGCCGCGCGCTGTCCAACGCGCTGGCCGCGCTGAAGCTGGCCGCGCCGCTGGACGCCAGGCTGGCCGAGCAGGGCCTGTCCCTGGGCGACGTGCTGGAGCGCGAGCCCGATGCCGCCCTGGGCAACGGCGGCCTGGGCCGCCTGGCGGCCTGCTTCCTGGACAGCTTCGCCGAGCTGGAGCTGCCGTCGTTTGGCTATGGCCTGCGCTACCGCTACGGCATGTTCACGCAGCTGATCCAGCAGGGCCGCCAGCTGGAGCAGCCCGACGACTGGATGCGCGACTCGCCCGCCTGGGAGCTGCCCCGCCACGACCTGCGCTACGCCGTCGGCTTCGGTGGCCGCGTGGAGGTCGACGCCTCCGGCGTGCGCCGCTGGATGCCGGCCGACCGCATCGAGGCCCAGGCCTTCGACTTCATCGTGCCGGCCCACCACAGCCAGCGCGTGTCGACGCTGCGCCAGTGGCAGGCCATGGCAGCGCCCATCGAGTTCAAGCCCTTCTGCGACGGCAACTACGCCCGCGCCGCCCGCCACCAGGTGCTGGCCGACGCGCTGAACTGGGTGCTCTACCCCGACGACTCCACGGAGGCCGGCCGCGAGCTGCGCCTGAAGCAGGAGGCCTTCCTCGTCAGCGCCTCGCTGCAGGACCTGGTGGCCCGCCACCTGCGCGAGTTCGGCAGCCTGCACAACCTCGGCAGGACCAATGCCATCCATCTGAACGACACCCACCCGGCGCTGGCGCCGGCCGAGCTGATGCGCCTGCTGCTGGACGAGCACGGCCTGGGCTGGGACGAGGCCTGGAAGATCACGCGCCAGGCGGTGGCCTATACCAACCACACGCTGATGCCCGAGGCGCTCGAGACCTGGGCCGTGCGCATGTTCGAGAACCTGCTGCCGCGCCACCTCGAGATCATTTACGAGATCAACCACCGCTTCCTGGAGGAGCTCAAGCTGCGCTTCCCGGGCGACCACGCGCTGGCCGCGCGCGTGAGCCTCATCGACGAGGGCAGCCACGGCCAACATGGGCATGGAGAGCGCCGCGTGCGCATGGCGTCGCTGGCGCTGGTGGCCTCGCACCGCGTCAACGGCGTGGCCGCGCTGCACTCGGACCTGATGGTGCAGACCATCTTTGCCGACTACGCCCGCATCTGGCCCGAGCGCTTCCACAACGTCACCAACGGCGTCACGCCGCGGCGCTGGCTGCAGCAGGCCAACCCGGCCCTGTCCACGCTGCTGGACGGCCGCATCGGCGACGGCTGGCGCAAGGACCTGGCCGAGCTGGCCGAGCTGAAGCCCCTGGCCGCCGACCGCGAGCTGGGCGCGGAGTTCCTGGCCGTCAAGCGCGCCAACAAGGAACGCCTGGCCGCCGTCATCCGCCGCGAGCTGGGCGTGTCGGTCAACGTCGACAGCCTGTTCGACATCCAGATCAAGCGCATCCACGAGTACAAGCGCCAGCTGCTGAACCTGCTGCACGTCATCGCCCGCTACCAGGCGATTCGAGACAACCCGGGCGCCGACTGGGTGCCGCGCACGGTCATCATCGCCGGCAAGGCGGCCTCGG
The DNA here is from genome assembly GCF_026712205.1 of Pelomonas aquatica. Classification (GTDB taxonomy): domain Bacteria; phylum Pseudomonadota; class Gammaproteobacteria; order Burkholderiales; family Burkholderiaceae_C; genus Pelomonas; species Pelomonas aquatica. The sequence goes on along the minus strand of NZ_JAPPUW010000015.1, from coordinate 120,049 downwards.
CCTACCAGATGGCCAAGAGCATCGTGCGCCTGGCCCACGACGTGGCCCGCGTCATCAACAGCGACCCGCGCGTGGGCGACAGGCTCAAGCTCGTCTTCCTGCCCAACTACGGCGTCACGCTGGCCGAGACCATCATCCCGGCGGCCGACCTGTCCGAGCAGATCTCGACGGCCGGCACCGAGGCCTCGGGCACCGGCAACATGAAGTTCGGCATGAACGGCGCGCTCACCATCGGCACCTGGGACGGCGCCAACATCGAGATGGCCGAGGCCATGGGCGTGGAGAACATGTTCGTGTTCGGCCTGCGCGCCGACGCCGTCGCCAGGATCAAGCAGCTGGGCTACGACCCGCGCCTGTATGTCGAAGAGAATCGCCAGCTCAAGCGCGTCATCGACGCCATCGCGGCGGGCGTCTTCAGCAATGGCGACACCGAGCGCTATCGCAGTCTCGTGGACAGCCTGCTGCAGCGCGACGTCTACCTGCTGATGGCCGATTTCGCCGATTACGTCGCCACCCAGGCCAAGGTCGATGCGCTGTTTGCCGACCGCGCGGCTTGGGGCCAGCGCGCGCTGCGCAACATCGCCGGCATGGGCCCGTTCTCGTCCGATCGCACGATCGCCGAGTACGTGGACCGTGTCTGGTCCGTGAAGAGCCTTGATTCCTGACGATGCTGAACGACACCGACCTCGACGCCCTGCTGGCGGGCCGCCACGCCGATCCCTTCTCTCGGCTGGGCCTGCACGCGGATGACTCGGGTCGGCTCTGGGTGCGCGCGCTGCTGCCCGGCGCGGCCGACGTGGCGCTGCTGGACGCCGGCAGCCACAGGCGCGTCGTCGAGCTGGAGCAGCGCCGCGCCGGCTTCTTCGAGGCCATGGTGCCGCGGCGCAAGCACCGCTTCGATTACCGCCTGGCCGTGCGCTGGCTGGGCCCGAATGGTGAATCGTCGGAGGGCGTCTACGCCGACCCCTATGCCTTCTACCCGCAGCTGGGCGACGAGGCGCTGCAGGCCTTCGCCGAAGGCCGCAACATGCGCCCCTGGCTGAGCCTGGGCGCGCATCCCGTGCAGCATGGCGACGTGGCCGGCGTGCGCTTCGCGACCTGGGCGCCCAATGCGCGCCGCGTCAGCGTCGTCGGCAGCTTCAACAACTGGGACGGCCGCCGCCACCCGATGCGGCTGCGGCATGCGGCTGGCGTGTGGGAGATTTTTGTGCCGCACGTGGCCGAGGGCGACCTCTACAAGTTCGAGATCGTCAGCGGCAACGGTGCGCTGCTGCCGCTGAAGGCCGACCCCTATGCCCGCCGCGCGCAGCTGCGGCCGGAGACGGCCAGCATCGTCGCGGCCCTGCCCGAGCCCACGCCGCTGCCGCGCCAGCGCGAGCGCGCCAACCGGCGCGATTCGGCCATCAGCGTCTACGAGGTGCATGCCCCGTCCTGGCGCCGCGGCGTGTCGGGCGAGTTTCCGACCTGGGACGAGCTTGCCGAGGCTCTGCCGGCCTATGTGGCCGACATGGGCTTCACGCATCTGCAGCTGATGCCGATCAGCGAGCATCCCTTCGACGGCTCGTGGGGCTACCAGACGCTGGGCATGTACGCGCCCAGCGCCCGCTTCGGCCCGCCGGAAGGCTTTGCGCGCTTCGTCAAGGCCGTCCACGACCAGGGCCTGGGCCTGCTGCTGGACTGGGTGCCGGCGCATTTCCCGACCGACGCCCACGGCCTGGCCGAGTTCGACGGCACGCGGCTCTACGAATACGCCGACCCCAAGGAAGGCTTCCACCGCGACTGGAACACGCTGATCTACAACTTCGGCCGCACCGAGGTGCGCGAGTTCCTGGTCGGCAGCGCGCTGTACTGGATCGAGCGCTGGGGCGTGGACGGCCTGCGCGTGGACGCCGTGGCCAGCATGCTCTACCGCGACTACTCGCGGCCCGAGGGGCAGTGGATTCCCAACATCCGCGGCGGCCGCGAGAACCTCGAGGCCATCTCGCTGCTGCGCGAGATGAACGAGCATGTCGGCGAGATCGCGGGTGCCGTCACGGTGGCCGAGGAGAGCACCAGCTTCCCCGGCGTCTCGTCGCCGACCTACGCGGGCGGCCTGGGCTTCCACTACAAGTGGAATATGGGCTGGATGAACGACACCTTGCGCTACATGGCCGAGGACCCGATCAACCGCCGCTGGCATCACGACAAGATGACGTTCGGCCTGATCTACGCGTTCAGCGAGAACTTCATGCTGCCCATCTCGCACGACGAGGTCGTGCACGGCAAGGGCTCGATGCTCGCCAAGATGCCGGGCGACCCGAATGATCCAAATTTGTGGCAGAAGTTCGCCAACCTGCGCGCCTACTACGGCTTCATGTGGGGCCACCCCGGCAAGAAGCTGCTCTTCATGGGCCAGGAATTCGCGCAGCGCAGCGAGTGGAACCACGCCGAGAGCCTGCCCTGGGGGCTGCTGGAGGACGACCGCCATGCCGGCGTGCAGCGCCTGGTGCGCGACCTCAACAAGCTCTACCGCGAGCACTCGGCCCTGCACCGGCTGGACTGCGAGAGCGGCGGCTTCGAGTGGATCAGCTCGCACGACGCCGAGCATTCCATCTATGCCTGGGCGCGCCGCGACGGCACGGGCCGCATGGTGCTGGTCGTCTGCAATATGACGCCGGTGCCGCGCGAGGGCTATTCGCTGGGCGTGCCCGACGGCGTGACCGCCTGGCGCGAGGCGCTGAACACTGACTCGGCCTACTACGGCGGCAGCAATATGGGCAACGGCGTCGCCGCCGCAGGCCTGCCCGTGCAGGCCCAGCCGGCGCATGGGCGGCGCCTGTCCATCACGATCAACCTGCCGCCGCTGGCCACTTTGTTCTTCGTTCCCATTTGAAATGGAACTCAAAGGCAACCACAGAGGCGCAGAGACACAGAGGAAAGCCAGAGGCTGCATTTCTCAATGCCTCCGTGCCTCTGTGGTTGCATTTCCTTGCTCTCTCTAGATGGTCCATCTGCCCGACCTTCAACCCGGCTGGCACGAGCCGCTGGGTGCGCTTGCCCGCGACGGTGGCGTCAATTTCGCCGTCTTCAGCGAGAACGCCACGGCCGTCGAGCTCTGCGTCTTCGATGCCGAAGGCCAGCGCGAGCTGCGCCGCTATGGACTCTCCGGCCCGCATGACGGCGTCTGGCACGGCTTCCTGCCCGGCGTCGGCGCAGGCCTCGTCTACGGCCTGCGCGCCCACGGCCCCTATGCGCCCGAGCAGGGCCACCGCTTCAACCCGCACAAGCTGCTGCTGGACCCCTATGCCCGCGAGATCGTCGGCCACTTTGGCTGGCGTGCCGAGCACCATGGCTACGAGCTGGGCCACCCGGACGGCCCACGCTCCATCGACAGGCGCGACAACGCCACCCACGCGCTGAAGGCCCGCGTGCCGCCGGCCCCGGTCCTGAATGCGCGTGCGCACCGGCCGCGCCGAGCGCCGGCCGAGGTCGTGCTCTACGAGGTGCACGTCAAGGGCTTCTCCAGGCTGCTGCCCGGCGTGCCGGAAGAGCTGCGCGGCACCTATGCCGGCCTGGCCCACCCGGCCGCAATCGCCCACTTCAAGCGCCTGGGCGTGACGACGCTGTCGCTGCTGCCGGTGCATTACTGCATCGACGAGCCCCACCTCGCCGAGCGCGGCCTGCACAACTACTGGGGCTACAACACACTGGGCTTCTTCTGCCCCGACCCGCGCTGGGCGACTGCCGCCCACCGCGACGACCCGAGCGCCGTGGCGGCCGAGTTCCGCCACATGGTGGACGCGCTGCACGAGGCCGGCCTGGAGGTCGTGCTGGACGTGGTCTACAACCACACGCCCGAGGGCAACGAGTTCGGCCCGACGCTGTCCTTCCGCGGCCTGGACAACAAGACCTGGTACCGGCTCGCGGCCGACGACCAGAGCCGCAACGAGAACCTGACCGGCTGCGGCAACACCGTCAACTGCGCCCATCCGCGCGTCACGCAGTTCGTGCTGGACTCGCTGCGCTACTGGGTCGCCGAGATGGGCGTCGACGGCTTCCGCTTCGACCTGGCACCCGTGCTGGGCCGCGGCTCGCACGGCTTCGACCCGAACGCGGCCTTCTTCACCGCGCTGCGCCAGGACCCGCTGCTGGCCGGCGTGCACCTGATCGCCGAGCCCTGGGACGCTGCCTACGACGGCTACCAGGTCGGCCGCTTCCCCGGCCGCTTCCTGGAGTGGAACGACAAGTTCCGCGACGCCGTGCGCGGCTACTGGTTGGGCGCGGGGCCCGGCGTCGGCCGCGGCGAGCTGGCGCGGCGCTTCATGGCGTCCAGCGACGTCTTCCACCATGGCCAGCGCCTGCCGACCGCGTCGGTCAATTTCGTCGCCGTGCACGACGGCTTCACGCTGGCCGACCTGACGAGCCATTCGGCCAAGCACAACCACGCCAACGGCGAGGACAACCGCGACGGCCGCGATGGCGAACTCTGCGCCAACTTCGGCGCAGAAGGTCCGACCGACGACGCCGCCATCCGTGCCACGCGCGAGCGCGTGCGCCGTGCGCTGATGGCCACGCTGCTGCTGGCCCAGGGCACGCCCATGCTGTGCGCGGGCGACGAGATCGCCAACAGCCAGGGCGGCAACAACAACGCCTACTGCCAGGACAACCCGACGACCTGGCTGAACTGGGACGGCGCCGACGCCCGCATGACCGAGCTGGTCGCGCAGCTGCTGGCGCTGCGTGCGCAGGAGCCGCTGCTGCGCCACCCGCGCTGGTTCGCCGCCCCGGGCGAGGCCAGCATCGCCTGGCATGCGCCCAGCGGCCACGAGATGGCGCCGCACGACTGGCACGACGCCGGCCAGCGCGCCTTCGGCGCCCAGCTGCGCGAAGCTGGCGCGAATGCGCCGCGGCTGATGATCGTCTTCAACCCCGAAGCCGCGTCTTTGCCCTTCCTGCTCTGCAACGGGCCCTGGCAGCTGGTGCTCGACAGCAGCGGCGAGTCGGCCGCGCCCCTCGTCCTCCCCGGCCAGCCGCTCAACGTGCCGGCCCGTTCTCTCATTGTTCTGCGCCACGTATGAACCTGAACCAACGCTCCTCGGGTGTGCTGCTGCACATCACTTCGCTGCCCGGCCCGCACGGCATGGGCGACTTCGGCCCCGACGCCTACCGCTTCGTCGACTGGCTGCAATGCGCCGGCCAGAGCATCTGGCAGCTGCTGCCGACCACGCCCATCGGCCCCGGCGACAGCCCCTACCAGGGCGTGTCGGCCTTCGCCGGCAGCCCCTGGATGGTGGCGCTGGAGCCGCTGATCGAGAAGGGCTGGCTGGCGCGGCCGCAACTGCCGGGCTTCGACGGCCGGCACGTCGACTACGGCCGCGTCACGCCCTGGCGCGAGCAGCAGCTGCGCGCCGCCGCCCAGGGTTTCTTCGCCAACGGCAGCGCCGCGGACCGCCAGGCCTTTGCCGCCTGGTGCGAAGCCCAGAAGAGCTGGCTGGACGACTACGTCCTCTTCATGGCCATCCGCTCGCCGCTGAACGGCCAGCCGTGGTGGGAATGGAGCGAGGGCCTCAGGAAGCGCGAGCCCAGGGCCATCGCCGCAGCCCGCAAGGACTACGCCCAAGAAACAGCCTTCTGGCAGTTCGTGCAGTGGCAGTTCGACGTGCAGATCGGCGCGCTGAAGACCTATGCCAACGAACGCGGCGTGCACATCATGGGCGACCTGCCCATCTTCGTCGCCCACGACAGCGCCGACTGCTGGTCGCGCCCCGACCTTTACTACCTCGACACCGACTTCCAGACCACGGTCGTCGCCGGCGTGCCGCCCGACGACATGGGGCCACTGGGCCAGCGCTGGGGCAACCCGCTCTACCGCTGGGACCGCATGGCCGCCGAAGGCTACGCCTGGTGGACGGCGCGCATCCAGCGGGCGCTGAGCCAGGCCGACGTCTTCCGCATCGACCACTTCCGCGGCTTCGCCGGCTACTACGAGATCCCCGGCGACAGCCCCGATGCGAAGCGCGGTGAATGGAAGACCGGCCCCGGCATGGCGCTGTTCGACGCCATCAGGAAGGCGCTCGGGCCGCTGCCCATCGTGGCCGAGGACCTGGGCTTCATCACCGACGACGTGCATGCGCTGCGCGACGGCTGCGGCTTCCCCGGCATGAAGATCCTGCAGTTCGGCTTCGGCGCCGAGGCGGACCACGAGTTCCTGCCGCACAACTGGCCCCGCGCCGCCGTGGCCTATACCGGCACGCACGACAACGACACCGTGCGCGGCTGGTGGAACCAGGCCAAGCCGCGCGAGCGCGCCTATGTGGGCTCCTACCTCGCCTGCGGCGAGCACGACATCCACTGGGCCATGATCCGCGCCTGCGCCAACTCGGTGGCCCAAATGGCGGTCTTCCCGCTGCAGGACGTGCTGGGCCTGGGCTCCGAGCACCGCATGAACGTGCCCGGCGTGCTCGGCGGCAACTGGGGCTGGCGCTTCCACTGGGGCATGCTGGGCCAGGAGCCGGCGCGCGTGCTGGGCCTGATCACGGCGGCCAGCGGCCGCGGGCCCTTCGAGCTGCTGAAGCTGCCGGGCTGAGCCTGCCCAACCCCCGCGAATCGGGGGAATTTCCTCCGCCGTGAAAGCGCCGTTGTCGCGGGACTGAAATCTTCCTGCCGGGTCGCGTTCGCTAGCATCGTCCCTTGGTTGCCTGGGCACACCTGGGGCCGCAAGGAGGAAAGACCATGAAGTTGAAGGGTTTCGCCGCCGCTGCCGCGCTGCTGGCTTCGGGCCTGGCTTCCGCCGTCACGCCCGTGACCGTGAATGCCGGCGCCTACTCGATCACCTACGACGGCGCCGCGGCCAGCGACTTCGTGCTGAGCCATGTGACGGCCGCCGGCTTCGAATGGAGCTTCAAGGACGTGCAGCTGCAGTCTTTCGCGGCCGGTGCGGTCACGCGGGAGCTGCTGCTTCCCGACTTCACGGTCACGGCCAACGCGGGCTGGAACCTCGGCAGCAGCCTGAGCAGCAGCGCCGGCAATGTCGTCTTCTTCGAGTTCGGCCCGTCGGCCTCGACCCACCTGACCGCGGGTGGCACCCTCAGCGTGCTCAATGGCTCGACCTATGTGCTGCCGCAAACGCCGCTGGTCAAGTCGTCTGGTGGTTATTTCCACGGTTCGAGCTCGGCGCCGCTCGGCGATGCCGCCGGCTTCACGATCAAGGACGCCAAGCTCGTGCTGACGGCCACGGCCGGCGCCAACAGCTTGGCCGCCATCACCGGCCAGAGCCAGAACAACGTGGCCTATGCCTTCACCGCGCAGGCGGTGCCCGAGCCCGAGACCTATGCGCTGCTGATGGCCGGGCTTGGCGTCATCGGCTTCGTGGCGCGCCGCCGCCGGGGCTGATCGGCGTCGGTGCCTCAATGCAGGCAAAGGCCCCGCGGGGCCTTTGCCTGGTTCAGCGCCTGATTTCGAGGATCAGCGCGCCGCGGGCCGGCAGGCTCAGCGTCGTGCCGATGGCGAAGTCGCGGCCGCTCAGGACGTCGTGCGCGCGGTCGCCCGCCTGCAGGCGCTCGGGGAAGCGCGCGGTCGGCAGTTCCACCGGCTGGCCGCCCTTGTTCAGCGCGACCAGCACCGTGTGCCCGGCGTCGTAGCGGAAGTAGACATAGCAGTCCTGCAGCGGCGCGTACTGCATCAGCGCGCCGTCGTGGATGACGGCCGTGTGCTTGCGCCAGTTGAAGAGTCGCCGCACCCAGTCCTGCATCTCGCGCTGCTCGCGGGTGAGGCCGGTGCCGGTGAAGGCGCTGGCCTGGTCGCCGGCCCAGCCGCCGGGCATGTCGGCGCGCACGCGGCCGTCGTCGCGCTCGACGGGGCTTTCCATCAGCAGCTCGGTGCCGTAGAAGAGCTGCGGGATGCGCCGCGTCGTCGCGAGATAGGTCAGCGCGATCTTGGTCAGGCCCACGTCGCGCCCGAGCAGCGAGAACAGGCGCGGCGTGTCGTGGTTGCCGTCGAACAGCACGAGCTTGGCCGGGTCGGGGTAGACGAAGTCGTGGGCCAGGCCCTCGTAGAGCCGCGTCAGGCCGGTGTGCGGGCCGTCGTGCTCGCTCAGCGCGGCCAGCAGTTGCCCGTTCATCGGGAAGTCCATCATGCTGGGCGCGCTGGACACATAGCCGTCGTGGTTGCGCTTGCCGCGCTGCCAGTAGGCGACGACAGCCGGATGCGGGCTCCATTCCTCGCCGACGATGTTCAGCCGCGGGTACTCCTGCATGACGCGGGCCGACCAGTGCGTGAGGAACTCGCGGTCGGAGTAGGACCAGGTGTCGGTGCGGATGCCCGACAGCCCGGCGCTCTCGATCCACCACAGCGTCATCTGCGTCAGATAAGCGGCCAGTTCTGGCCGGCGCTGGTTCAGGTCGGGCATGCCGTGGGAGAACCAGCCGTCGGTGAAGCGCTGGCGGTCGCTGGGCGCGGCATAGGGGTCCTGCAGCGTCATGCGCGCGTGATGGGTCTCGGTGTAGCCCTGCGGCCATTGGTTGACCCAGTCCGGCGCCGGCAGGTCGGCCATCCACCAGTGGCCGATGCCGATGTGGTTGAGCACGATGTCCTGGATGACGCCCACGCCCCGCGTGCGGGCTTCGGCCGCGAAGGCGCGGTAGTCGTCGTTCGTGCCGAAGCGCGGGTCGACCTTGTAGAAGTCCGTCGCCGCATAGCCGTGGTAGCTGTAGGTGGCGCCGTTGTTCTCGACCAGGGGCGTCGGCCAGACCTGCGTGAAGCCGAGGCCGGCGATGTAGTCGAGGTGCTGGCGCATGCCGGCGAGGTCGCCGCCATGGCGGCCGCCGGGGTTGGCGCGGTCAAGGCCTTCCTTCATGCCGCCCTGGCTGAAGCGGCCGCCCTGGGCGAAGCGGTCGGGCACGACGAGGTAGATCGCATCCTTGGGGCCGAAGCCCTCGCGCGCGGCCGAGCCCGGCGCGCGGGCCAGCAGCGGGTAGCGCAGCGTCGTGCCGGCGATGTCCAGCAGCAGCTCGCCTGGCTTGGCCTCGGGGCCGATGTCGAGGTCGACGAACAGGTAGTTGGGGCTGGCGGCGCGGTGGCTGCCTTGCAGCGTCACGCCGGGGTAGGGCGCCAGCGTCGGCTTCGCGTCGGCGATGCCGGGGCCGTGCAGCATCAGCTGCAGTGAGGTGTCGCGCATGCCGACCCACCAGTTCGGTGGTTCCACATGCTGCAGGCCGGCGGCCAGGGTGTTCAGGCTCATCGAGAGGGCAGCCAAAAGGCCGAGTAGGGATTTCTTCATGGCGTGTTCAGGCGGTAGACCTGCACGGACAGCGGCGGCAGCGTGGCCTGCGCGCCCGGCCTGCCGCCGGCCTTGGGGTAGAGCGGGGTGGCCTGCGCGGGCAGCGCCAGCGTGGCCGGCGTGTCGCCATAGTTGAGGGCGACGAGCACGCGCTCGCGGCCCTGCACGCGCTGGAAGCTCCAGACGGGGCCGTCGACATGGTTGGCCTCGTAGCGGCCCAGCGTCAGCGCCGGCGAGGCGCGGCGCAGCGCGATCAGCTCGCGGTAGAAGTTGAACAGCGAGCCGGGCTCGCGCTGCTGCGTCTCGGCGTTGTGGCGGCTGCGGTTCAGCGCCAGCGGGCGGAAGGGCTGCGGGTTCGTCGAGAAGCCGCCGGCCGGTGTCCAGCTCATCGGCGAGCGCAGCGGCGAATCGTCACTGGCGCCCTTGCCATCGATGCCGGCCTGGCCGATCTCCTCGCCGTAGTAGACGAAGGGCGTGCCGGGCAGCAGCAGGTAGCTCGCCGCGGCGAGGCGGTAGCGCGCCTCGTCGCCGTGCAGCTGGTCCCACACGCGCTGGCCGGTGAAGATGTCGTGGTTGTGCAGGAAGGTCGCCATCGTCGGCGACATGGCGCGGTAGTAGTCGGCCACGCGCTGCACGGCCGCGACGTCGCCCTTGGCGGCCTTCATCAGCTCGTAGTTCTGGTTGAAGGCGAAGGCGCCGCCGCAGACCTCCGGCTTGCCGTAGGCGATGGGCTCGGCTGTGGCCTCGCAGACGACGTAGCGGCCGGGGTAGCTCTTGATCAGGTCCTGGAAATGCTTGGTCAGCGCGCGGCTCTCGGGCTGGTCGTTCCAGTCCTTGGCGCTGTTCTCGATCATGTGGGGCACGGCGTCCAGCCGGTAGCCGTCCAGGCCGCGGTTGAGCCAGAAGCGCAGCGAGTCCTCGTGGTACTGCACGACGACCGGGTTGCGCAGGTTGAAGTCCGGCATGTGGGGCCCGAAGGTGCCGAAGTAGATGTCGGGCGAGCCGGGCTTGAGGGGCGGCAGGTCCTTCCACTCGCCGGCCCAGTTCCAGGGTTGGGCGGCTGCGTCGTACCAGGGCAGCTTGCCCCAGATGTCCCAGCCGGGGCCGGGCTCGGGGTTCCAGACGAACCAGTTGCGCCACGGGCCGTCGCGATCCTTCAGTGCAGCCTGGAAGGGCGGGAACTGGTATGACGCATGGTTGAGGACGTAGTCCATCACGATGCCGATGCCGCGCTTGTGGGCCTCGCGGATCAGCGTGTCGAAATCCGCCAGCGTGCCGTACTGCGGCTCGATGCTGCGGAAGTCGGTCGTCGCATAGCCATGGTCGTGGTCGGCGCTGGCGGTGATGGGCATCAGCCAGATGCCGCTGATGCCGAGCTTTTGCAGATAGTCCAGCCGCCGGGTCAGGCCGCGCAGGTCGCCGATGCCGTCGCCGTCGCTGTCCTGGTAGCCCCGCACGAAGATCTCCATGAACACGCCCTGCTGCCAATGGGCGGGCAGGGTGCTCGGCCGGGGCTGGGCCGGCACGGGGCGGGTGTCGATCTGGGCCTGGGCCGTCAGCGCGGCCGCCAGGGCCAGGCTTGTCAGCAGTTTCGAGGTGGTCATGTATTCAAACTACGTTGTCTCTGGCGCGTGAGCATATCGGTGAGAGTGCTGTTTACGCCATGGTGATTTCGATAGATGTAGTTTTGCTACTATTTCAAGGAACAACAAGGAGACATCGATGCCCCTGCGCCCCGCGCTGTTCGCCGTGCTGGCCTGGATGCTGCTGATCGCCCCGGCCCGGGCCGCCGACCTGGACGACTGCAATGCCGCCGTGGTCGCGCCGGCACCGGCCGCGCGACCGCCGGCCGAGGCCTACTGGCTGGACGGCCGGACGCTGCAATGGCCGGGGCTGAAGCTGCGGCCCGGCGAGCGGGTGCGGCTGCATCATGCGCGGGCCGCGGACCTGCGGGCAGTGGCGGGTGAATCGGTGGCCGGCAGCGACGGTGCGGTCGAGCTGGCGGCGAGCGGCGCGGCGCTGCCGGCGCGCTTTCGCTTCATCGGCGACGGCCCGCGTTTTGCCGTCGTTGGCGCCGATGTGGGCGCGCTGCTGCGCGAGCAACTGCTGCTGGTCCACGAGGCGGCGGATGGCCGCGTCATCGCGGCGACCGGTGTGCAGCTGGCCGGTGCGCTGGACGACCTCTATGCGGCGGCCGAGCGGGTCGGCGATTTCGGCGCCCACCCCGGCAAGGCACGGACGCGCTGGGCCGTCTGGGCACCGACGGCCCGGCGCGTGCTGCTGTGCCGGCATGCGGGGGCGGCGTCCGCGGCCGTCGCCGTCGACACGATGCGCTTCGACGCCGCCACCGGCGTCTGGCGTGCCGAACTGCCGGGCGACCTGAGCGGCCAGGCCTATCGCTACCTCGTTGACGTCGTGACGCCGACCCACGGCCTCGTGCGCAATCTCGTCACCGACCCCTATTCGGTCGCGCTGACGGCCGACTCGCGGCTGAGCCTCGTCGCCGACCTCGCATCGCCCGCGCTGAAGCCGCGCGGCTGGGACGCAGCGGTGCGACCCGCGAGCGTGAAGGCGGCCACCGACCAGGTCATCTACGAGCTGCATGTGCGGGACTTCTCCGCCAGCGATGCGACGGTGAGGCCGGCCTGGCGCGGCAAATACCTGGCCTTCACCGAGCCGGCGTCCAACGGCATCAAGCATCTGAAGGCGCTCGCCAGGGCCGGCCTGACCGATGTGCACCTGCTGCCGGTCTTCGACTTTGCCAGCGTGCCCGAGCGCGGCTGCAGGACGCCCGACGTTCCCGCCGGGCCGCCGGACGGCGAGGCCCAGCAGGCCGCCGTGGTGGCTGTCGCGGCCGAGGACTGCTTCAACTGGGGCTACGACCCCTGGCACTTCAACGCTCCGGAAGGCAGCTATGCCACCGATGCCCTCCTGCGCGTCGTGGAGTTCCGGCAGATGGTCATGGCCCTGCACGCGGCCGGCCTGCGCGTGGGCATGGACATGGTCTACAACCACATGGCGGCGGCCGGCCAGGATCCGAAATCCGTGCTGGACCGCCTCGTGCCCGGCTACTACCACCGCCTGGACGCCAAGGGCGGCATCGAGCGCTCGACCTGCTGCGACAACACGGCCACCGAGAACCGCATGATGGCCAAGCTGATGATCGATTCGGCGGCGCTGTGGGTGCGCGAATACCGCATCGACTCGATGCGCTTCGACCTGATGGGCCACCAGCCGCGCGAGGCGATGGAGCGCTTGCAGGCCCGCGTGAACGCCGAGGCCGGCCGGCCCGTGCAACTGCTGGGCGAGGGCTGGAACTTCGGCGAAGTGGCCAACGGCGCGCGCTTCGTGCAGGCCTCGCAGCTGAGCCTGAACGGCAGCGGCATCGGCACGTTCAGCGACCGCGGCCGCGACGCCGCGCGCGGCGGCAGCGCAGGCGAGGGCGGCGACGACAGCGTGCGCCGCCAGGGCTGGCTCAACGGCCTGGTCTATGCGCCGAACGCACTCGCCAGGCCCAGGCCCGAGGAGCTGCCGGCCGCGGCCGACATGATCCGCGTCGGCCTCGCCGGCGCGCTGCGCGGCTATGGGCTGACCACCTGGCGCGGCGAGAAGCGGCGCCTGGACCAGATCGCCTATGGCGACCAGCCCGCGGGCTTTGCGTCGGAGCCAGGCGAGGTCGTCAACTACGTCGAGAACCACGACAACCAGACGCTGTTCGATGTCAACGCGCTGAAGCTGCCGCTGGCCACGTCGCGCGCCGACCGCGCCCGCGTGCAGATGTTGGGCGCGGCGCTGGTGGCCTTCAGCCAGGGTGTGGCCTATTTCCATGCCGGCCAGGACATCCTGCGCAGCAAGAGCCTGGACCGCAACAGCTACGACTCGGGCGATTGGTTCAACCGCATCGACTGGTCCTACCGGACCAACCACTTCGGCAGCGGCCTGCCGCCCAGGCGGGACAACTTCGGCCAGGACGGCCGCGACTGGGCGCTGGCCCGCGAGCGCCTGGCCGACCCGTCCGTCGCGCCCGGCCCGGCCGAGATCGCCTGGGCGCGCGACGTCTTCCGCGACCTGCTGAAGATCCGCGCCAGCACGCCGCTGCTGCGGCTGTCGAGCGCGGCCGAGATCGAGAAGCGGCTGAGCTTCCCGGGCAGCGGGGCGGGCCAGAACCCGGTGCTGGTCGCGACGCGCATCGATGGCCGTGGGCTGCCCGGCTACAAGGCCGTGCTGACGCTGATCAATGTGTCGCCCACGGCCCAGGTGCTGGAACTGCCCGAGGAGGCGCGGGCGCACTGGCTGCTGCATCCCGTGCAGCGCCACGGCGCCGACATGCGCGTGCGCCGCGAGGCCGGCGTGCGTGCGGGGCGCTTCGAGGTGCCCGGGCGCAGCGCGGCGGTCTTTGTGCTGGACTAGTGGTTCCCAGTTTGAAAATGTAGTTTTGAAACTTTCAGATGATCTTTGTTGATGAATTCAGCCCTAGGTCATCATGAAATTGCATGTAATGCCTCCAAGGGAAATTACTCGCTAGTCTTGTAGTTTTACTCCATAAACTGCCGCGCCAATCGCCCCGAGCTGATGAGGGCGGCATGCAGGAGACAACATGCGAGCCCTGAGACACAGCATCTGGACCCTGGTCCTGACCCTTGCCCTCGCGGCGTGCGGAGGGGGTGGAGGCGGCGGTGCGGCGCCGTCCGACCCCACGCCCACGCCGCCCGCAGGGCTGGACGTCGGCAACGACACGGCCTTCCAGAAGGTACTGTCGGCCCAGCCCGCCAACCCCGCGGCGAGCGCGCCGACGGGTTCCGCCGCGACGACGCTGACCGTCCACTACCGCCGCCCGGCGGGCGACTACACCGGCTGGCAGCTGCACCACTGGGGCGCCGCCGCCAGCGTCGATTGGAACGCCGGCCGCAACGCCGACGGCACGGATGCCTTCGGCGTGTTCTATAAGGTGCCGCTGGCCGCGCAGACCGGCACCGTCGGCTACCTCTTCCACAACGGCGACGTGAAGGACGACGGCGGCGCCGATCAGAGCTATGTGCTGAAGGCGGGCGCCAACGAGATCTGGCGCATCCAGGGCGACACGGCCACCTATGCCGCCAACCCGTTGGGCAGTGCAGCGCCCGACCTCGCCACGGTGCGCGTGCACTACAAGCGCTTCGACGGCAATTTCCCGGCCTGGGGCCTGCACCTGTGGGGCGGCAGCGGCCTGGACACGGCCGCGCTGCCAGCCGGCGTCGTCATCGGCGATTGGGCCAATGCGGTGGCCTTCGGCAAGATGGCCAACTACGGCTCGCCCAATGCCGGCGAGGTGGTCTTCGACCTGCCCGTGCTCAACCCCAAGAGCGACGCGACGCGCACGTCGCTTGAATTCATCATCCACGGCGTTGCGCCCAACCAGGACAACAAGGACGGCCGCAGCGCCAACATCCACATCGACTACGGCTCGCTGGCGATCAAGAGCCAGTTCGCCGAAGTCTGGCTGGTGCAGGGCGATGCCCAGGTCTATCTCGCGCCGCCGGACACGCGCAGCGTGTCGACGACCGATGCCAAGGCCTATTGGCTGACCAAGGCCCTGATCCAGTGGCCGCAGGTGGATGCCGGCGGCAGCTTCAAGCTCTACCACTCGGCCACGGCCCAGATCACCGCGGTCAAGGACGGCAAGGTGGCCGGCGCCGACGGCGCCCTCACGCTGGACCGCTTCACCGCCAGCCTGCCCGCGGCCGCGGCGACGCGCTTCAAGTTCATCGGCAACGGCGTCGTGCTGACGGTCCGAGACGCCGACCTGGCGCAGCTGGCCGACCTGCACAGGCAGCAACTGCTGCTGGTGCAGGAAGACGCCGGCGGCAATGTGCAGAACGCGACCAGCGCCCAGACGCCCGGCGCGCTGGACGAGCTCTACGCGGCGGCGGCCGGCGTCGACGACCTGGGCGTGAAGATCGCCAATGGCCAGACCACGTTCAAGCTCTGGGCGCCGACGGCGCAGAAGGTCAGCGTCTTCACCTACGACACGGGCACGGGTGCCGCCAGGACGGTCGACACGCTGGCCTTCGACGCCGCGACCGGCGTGTGGAGCGTGGCCAAGGCCGGCGACCTGTCCGGCGCCTACTACCGCTTCGCCGTCGAGGTCTTCGTGCGCGGCGTCGGCATCGTGCGCAACCTCGTCACCGACCCGTATTCCGTCAGCCTGACGACGGACTCCAGGCGCAGCTATGTCGCCAACCTTGGCGCGGCCAGCCTCAAGCCCGCCGGCTGGGACAGCGCGCCCGTGTCCGCCAAGGTGGCCGCGCAGACGGACATGGCCATCTACGAGCTGCACATCCGCGATTTCTCGGCCAACGATGCGAGCGTCAGCGCCGCCAACCGCGGCAAATACCTGGCCTTCACCGAGGCCGGCTCGAACGGCATGAAGCACCTCAAGGCCCTGGCCGATGCCGGCCTGACCGATGTGCACCTGATGCCCGCCTTCGACTTCGCGACCGTGCCAGAGAGCGGCTGCACGACGCCGTCGCCCAGCGGTGCGCCCGATTCCGACAGCCAGCAGGCCGCCGTGGCCGCCACGGCCGCGACAGACTGCTTCAACTGGGGCTACGACCCCTGGCACTACAGCGCTCCCGAGGGCAGCTATGCCAGCGATGCGAGCGACGGTGCCAGGCGCATCGTCGAATTCCGCCAGATGGTGCTGGGCCTGAAGAACGCCGGCCTCCGCGTGGGCATGGACGTGGTCTACAACCACACGACCGCCTCTGGCCAGAACGAGAAGTCCGTGCTGGACCGCATCGTGCCCGGCTACTACCACCGCCTGGACGCGGCCGGCAAGGTGACGACCTCGACCTGCTGCGACAACACCGCCACCGAGAACCTCATGATGGGCAAGCTCATGAGCGACTCGGTGCTGCAGTGGGCGCGCGACTACAAGATCGACTCCTTCCGCTTCGACATCATGGGCCACCAGCCGCGTGCGGTGATGGAGGCGATCAAGGCGCGGCTGAAGAGCACGCTGGGCCGCGACATCCAGCTGATCGGCGAGGGCTGGAACTTCGGCGAGGTGGCCGACGGCGCCCGCTTCGTGCAGGCCTCGCTCTACAGCCTCAACGGCGCGGGCATCGGCAGCTTCAACCCCATCATCCGCGACGCCGTGCGCGGCGGTTCGCCCTTCGACACGGGCAACGCCCTCGTCAGCAACCAGGGCTGGGTCAGCGGCCTGTACTACGACCCCAACGCACTGGGCGGCGGCCGCTCCAAGACCGACCTGATGTGGCTGGGCGACCAGATCAAGGCGTCCCTCGCCGGCAGCCTGAAGAGCTACCCGTTCACGACCCATTGGGATGCGACGGTCACGGCCGGGAGCCTGGGCAACTTCATCGGCTGGAGCAGCCAGCCCGACGAGGTCGTCAACTACGTCGAGAACCACGACAACCAGACCCTGTTCGACATCCTGGCCCTGCGCCTGCCGACGACGACCAGCCGCGAGGACCGAGCCCGCGTGCAGCTGCTGGCCAATGCGCTGAACGCCTTCAGCCAGGGCGTGGCCTATTTCCACGCCGGCACCGACGTGCTGCGCAGCAAGAGCCTGGACCACAACAGCTACGACAGCGGCGACTGGTTCAATCGCATCGACTGGAGCTACCAGGACAACGGCTTCGGCGCCGGCCTGCCGGTGCAGAGCCAGAACGGCAGCGACTGGCCGGTGCTCAAGCCCTTGCTGGGCAATGCAGCGATCAAGCCCGCCCCCGGCGACATCGCCTGGATGCGCGACGCCTTCCGCGACCTGCTGAAGATCCGCGCCAGCTCCACGCTGTTCCGCATGCGCTCCGCCGACGACATCAAGGCAAGGCTGAAGTTCCTGAACACCGGCTCGGGCCAGAACCCGGTCGTCATCGCCGCCGCGCTGGACGGCAACGGCTACGCGGGCGCCGGCTTCAGGCGCATCGTCTACCTCGTCAACGTCGGCACCAGCGAGCAGGTGCTGACGGCGCCCAGCGAGGTGGGCCTGGCGCTGCAACTGCACCCGGTGCAGCAGGCCGCCGGCGCGGCCGACCGGCGCGTGGCCACCGGCGCCCGCTTCGACGGCGCGACCGGCCGCTTCACGCTGCCGGCACGCTCGGCCGCCGTGTTCGTGCTGAATTGAATTTGTCAGGATGACTCAAGACACGGGGGGCGGGCGGGACTAAGCTTTCAAGGCCTTTTCATGCGCCGGTCACGGAAGTCCGCGCCGCCGCAGCGGACGGGCCCGTGAAGCAAGGAGGCCCGCCATGAGGATTCCTGCCCTGATCGCCGTTCTCGCACTCGCGGCCGCCGGCCTGGCCGGTTGCGCCGTCGAGCCGCAGGCCAGGCCCGGCACCGATGTCTTCGTCGACTCGGCCTTCCAGCCGCCCGATACGCCCATCGATCCTGCGTCGGCGATGGCGCTGACGCCGGCGATGAAGCATTTCGCCGAGCACGAGATGGCCAGCGAAATCCGCAGCAAGGGCCTGCGCAACGGCCTCATCGACGCCCTCTACACCAAGGGCCGGCTGCAGCTGGACTATGACGGCGAGATCACCCGCACGGCCGCCGAGGCCTTCGAGGCCCGGCGCGGCAACTGCATGTCGCTGGTGCTGATGACGGCGGCCTTCGCTCACCACCTCAGCCTGCCGGTGCACTTCAACAGCGTCTTCATCGAAGAGAGCTGGACGCGCTCGCACGACATCTTCTTCGTGGCCGGCCACGTCAACATCAGCCTCGAACGTGCGCATGCGGCGTCGACCTGGGCGACCGTCTTCGGCGAGCCCGAGCTGCTGACCATCGATTTCCTGCCGCCCCAGGAGGTGCGCCACCAGCGCAGCCGCGTCATCGAGGAGTCCACCGTCCTCGCGATGTTCCTGAACAACCGCGCGGCCGAGTCGTTGAGCGTCGGCAGGGTGGACGACGCCTACTGGTGGGCCCGGGCGGCCATCCTGACCGACTCGCGCTGGCTGGCCGCCTACAACACGCTGGCCGTGCTCTACCGCCGCAAGGGCCTGCTCGAGCGCGCCGAGTCCACGCTGCGCCTCGTGCTGGACCGTGAGCCGCTGAACGTGCAGGCCATGTCCAACCTCGTGCTGGTGCTCAGCGACCTGGGCCGCCGTGCCGAAGCGCAGAACTATGCCAACCAACTGGCCCAGATCCAGCCCGTGCCGCCCTACAAGTTCTTCGACGAGGGCGTGGCCGCGATGAAGGCCGGCGAGTTCGCGACGGCGCGCCAGTTCTTCCGCAAGGAGGTGGCGCGGGCGGCCTATGTGCCCGAGTTCCACTTCTGGCTCGGCCTGGCCAACTGGGGGCTGGGCGACGTCAGCGGTGCGCGCGGCGAAATCGCCAAGGCGCTGGAGAACAGTGCCACCGTCAAGGACAGGGAGCTCTATGGCGCCAAGCTGGCCTGGCTGAACGAATTGCGCGACCAGCAGCGGCGCCGGGAGCAGCTGCTGTCACCGCGCTCAGGGTCGTAACCCGCCACGCAGGCTAGATCGGCGGCAGCCCGTGGCGGGCCCGCGCGCGTGCGCAGGCCTCGTCGCCGATGCCCATGGGGGCGCGCTCGCCGAACTCCCGGCAGGGCGAGGGGCGCCATTCGTGGATGCCGCAGCTCGCCGTCACGCCCACCTTGCCGCTGAAGGCGGCGCAGCGCGGCTGGGCCTGGTCGGTGCCGCGCATGCGCACGAGCCGGCCGGTCAGCTCCACCGCCAGCCCGTCGGGCACGAAACCGCCCTGGCTGTCCAGCTCGCTGCGGTCGAAATCGACGCGGAAGCTCGCGCAGCAGGCGCCGCAGCTCAAACAGGGGTTGTCGCTCATCCGGCCAGTGTAGGCAGCGCGGCACGGCGCCCGGGCCGTGCATGGGTTTGCATGCTTTGTAGTAATCTCTACTTCATGAAATTGTTGCTACTGATCTTGTCGCTGCCGACCCGGAACGCCACCGCCCGCATGCGCAGCTGGCGTGCATTGAAGGCCAGCGGCGCCGCGGTGCTGCGCGACGGCGTCCATCTGCTGCCGGACATGCCGGCCCAGCAGCAGGCGCTGGCCGGCATCGCCGATGAGCTGCGCCGGAGCGGGGGCAGCGCCCATCTGCTGAGGACCGACGCCGCCGAGGACTTCGCCCCGCTGTTCGAGCGGGGCGTCGCGTTCGCGGCGCTGCTCGACGAGATCGCCGCCGGGCGCAGGCTGCTGAACGAAGCCCAGGCCCTGGAGGCGCAGAGGCTGGCGCGCAAGCTGCGCAGGAGCTTCGAGCAGCTGGCCGCGATCGACTTCTTTCCCGGCGAGGCGCAGCGCCAGGCCCGCGAGGCGCTCGACGAGTTCGAGCGGCTGGCCCGGCTTGCGCTTGCGCCGGACGAGCCGCATGCCGCCGAGCGGCCCATCGCGCGCCTGGACCGCGGCGACTACCGCGGGCGCATCTGGGCCACGCGCGAGCGGCCCTGGGTGGACCGACTGGCCAGCGCCTGGCTGATCCGCCGCTTCATCGACCCCGAGGCGCGCTTCCTCTGGCTGAAGTCCGCGGCCGACTGCCCGAAGAAGGCGCTGGGCTTCGACTTCGACGGCGCGAGCTTCAGCCATGTCGGCGCGCGCGTGACCTTCGAGACGCTGCTGGCCAGCTTCGACCTCGAGACCCCGGCGCTGCTGCGGCTCGGCCTGCTCGTGCATGGCCTGGACGTCGGCGGCGTGCTGCCGCCCGAGGCGGCCGGCGTCGAGCGCGTGCTGGCCGGCATGCGCGCGGCCATCGCCGACGACGACCAGCTGCATCTCGCCAGCGCCGGCGTCTTCGAAGGCCTGCTGACCGCTTTCCAAACCGCCGAGGACGCGCCATGAACGATGCCATCCCGCCGCGCTACACCTTGTGGCAACTCGTCGCCTACATGCTGGGCCTGGGCAGCTGGGGCTTCGGCGGTCCGGTGGCCCTGGTCGGCTTCATGTACCGCGACCTCGTCGAGCGGCGGCAATGGATCGCCGAGTCCGACTACAAGGAGGGCATGGCGCTGGCCCAGCTGATGCCGGGGCCGCTGGCGGCCCAGCTCGCGATCTACCTCGGCTATGTGCACCACCGCGTGCTGGGCGCGACGCTGGCGGGCCTGGCCTTCGTGCTGCCGTCCTTCCTGATGGTCGTCGCGCTAGGTGCGGCCTATGTGGCCTATGGCGGCCTCGGCTGGATGCAGGCGGTGTTCTACGGCGTCGGCGCAGCCGTCATCGGCATCATCGCGATGAGCGCCTGGAAGCTGACGGCGAAGAACATCGGCCGCGACAAACTGCTTTGGGCCGTCTTCGTCGTCAGCGCGGGCGTGACGGTGCTGACCCAGTCCGAGGTGGTCTGGCTCTTCCTCGGCGCCGGCCTGCTCGTCTGGCTGCTGCGCGCGCCGCCGCGGCTGGGCGGGCGGCTCAACGGGCTGGCGGCGTCGGCGCCGCTGGCAGGAGGCCTGCTCGCCGCGGTGGACTGGCCGCGCCTCGTCGAGATCGGCGCCTTCTTCGCCTATGCCGGCAGCTTCGTCTTCGGCAGCGGCCTGGCCATCGTGCCCTTCCTGTACGGCGGCGTCGTGCAGGAGCACCACTGGCTGACGGACCGGCAGTTCGTCGACGCGGTCGCCGTCGCGATGATCACGCCGGGTCCGGTCGTCATCACGACGGGCTTCATCGGCTATCTCGTCGCCGGCTTCTGGGGCGCCGTCGTCGCCGCCCTGGGCACCTTCGTGCCCTGCTGGCTGTTCACGATCCTGCCGGCGCCCTACTTCAAGAAGCACGGCAGGCGGCCGGGCATCGCCGCCTTCGTCGACGGCGTGACGGCCGCGGCCATCGGCGCGATCACCGGGGCCGTCATCGTCATCGGCCAGCGCTCGATCACCGACTGGGTGACGGCCGCGCTGGCGCTCGCGACGGTGGGCGCGCTGTGGCGCTTCAGGAAGCTGCCCGAGCCGCTCATCGTGCTGGCCGCGGCCCTGATCGGCCTGGCCGTGCACCCGTTGACGGCGGCGGGCTGATCGCCGGCTCGCGCACGACGGTGACGGTGCAGTCCGACTCGGCCACCACCTGGCCCGACACGCTGCCCAGGTAGCGCCGCAGCGCCGACGCGCCGCGCGCGCCCATGACGATGTGGTCCACGCCGTTGCGGTGGGCGAAGTCGATGATGGCGCCGGCCGCGTCGGGCGCCTCCAGCACATGGAAGGTCAGGCGGCCGTCTTCGAGGTCCAGCGCCTTGCTGATGGGCCGCGCCCAGTGCTTGAGCGCGATCAGCTGCTTCACGTGCAGGCTCTGGCCCTGCTTGTCGGTCAGCTCGTCGATGCCGATGCGGTTGACCTTCATGACGGACACGCAGGCCAGCCGCGCGCCGGCCTCGGTCTGCACGATGCGGCGCACGGTCTCGCAGAGCTGGGCCAGCAGCTCGGGCGTCGCATTGCCCACGTCCACGGCCGCCATCACGATGGGGCTGCGCGCCAGCTGCTGGCCGGCCGGCGGCACCGGCGCGGGCTCGGAGCCCAGCGCGAAGAACCAGCGCTTGAGGCGGCGCATCGCGCCGCTGGCCTGCAGCCTTTCGGCGCGGGCGGTCAGCGCCACGCCGCCGGGTTCTCGCAGGTCCAGGGCCAGCTGGGCGGCGCTCTGGTAGCGGCGCTCGGGCCTGACCTCCAGGCAGTGCAGGATGATTTCCTGCAGCCATTTGGGCAGCTCGGGGCGGATCGCGCGCGGCGGCACGGGCTCCACATAAAGGCGGCGGCGCAGGCCGCGCACCGAGTTCGGCTGGCCGAAGGGGCGCTCGCCGGTCGCCAGGTGGTAGAGCATGACGCCCAGCGCGAACAGGTCGCTGCGCGGGTCGTTGCGCACGAACTGCACCTGCTCCGGGCTCATGTAAGGCCCGGTGCCCATGGGCAGCGTGAATTCCTCCTCCAGCAGGTCGGGCAGCTGCTCGTGGCGGCTGAGGCCGAAGTCCACCAGCACGGCCGTGCCGTCGGGCCGGAACATGATGTTGCTGGGCTTGATGTCCAGGTGCACGACGTGCTGGCGGTGCAGGGCCGCCAGCGCCGTCGCGACGCGCGCGCCGATGTCGGCCACCTCCTCGGGCGGCAGCGGCGCGTCGTCCAGCCGCGGGCGCAGCGTGTCGCCGGGGATGCGCTCCATGACGATGAAGGCCTGGCGCGTCCAGTCGCCGCGGGCGACGAAGCGCGGCACATGCGGGCCGCTCAGTTGCGGCATCAGCATCTGCTCGACCTCGAAGCCGACGATGGTGGCCGGGTCTTCGCCGCCCTTGATGCGAGGCACCTTCATCAGCAGCCCGGCGCCGTGGTCGTCGTCGCCGCCGTCGACCCGGCTGACGCGCCACAGATTGGCCATGCCGCCCTGGTGCAGCCTTTCCTCCAGCCGGAAGCCGTCCAGCACCTGGCCGGCTTCCAGCGGCTTGGGGCGTGCTGCGGGCGGCGGCGCCATCGTCATTCGCCCAGCGTGAGGCGGCGCGCGAGGCGGTCGGCGAGCAGCGGCGGCAGCTCGCTGGCGCGCAGCGCCGCGCAGGCGGCTTCCACGTCGTAGGCGACGCGCTGGAAGCTGATGCGGGCGTCGTCCAGGTCGGAGCGGGCCGGGTCCAGCAGCGCATAGCAGGCGGCCGGGTTGCCGTCGCGAGGCTGGCCGCAGGAACCGGGGATGGCCAGCCACTGGCGGTGGCCGGGCAGGGGCATGGGCACGCCGGCCACCGGCCGGAAATCGCCGGCCTTGCCGGTGCCCGACAGGTGGAAGAGCATGGGCTCGTGCATATGGCCGCAGACCTGGATGCGCGCCGGGCTGGCGTGCAGGCTCTTCACGGCCTCGGCGCGGCCCTGCACATAGGCCCAGCCACCGGGCTCGAAGGCGTTGGCGTGCACGAACAGGCAGTGGCCGGGCTCGCCATGGGCCTGCAGCGGCAGCCGGGCGAGGAAGCGCAGCTGGTCGTCGTCCAACTGGGCGCGGGTCCAGTCGACGACGGCGCGGGCGTCCGGGTGCATGCCCGGCCTGCCGCCCTGGGCCACGGCCTCGTCGTGGTTGCCCTGCACGGCGATGGCGCCGTCGGCGACCAGGGCCATGACCTGCCGCAGCACGCCGGCCGGGTCGGCACCGTAGCCGACGAAGTCGCCCAGCAGCGCATAGCGGGTCGCGCCCTGGGCGCGGGCGTCGGCCAGCACGGCCTCGAGGGCCTGCAGGTTGGCGTGGATGTCGGTGATCAGGGCCCAGCGCATCGGCCGCAGCTTGCCATGGGGGGCTGACGCCGGGCCAACAGGCTCGGAGCCCGTTCGATGCATCAGGGCCCGGCCAGGTCGGGCCGGATGCGGGCCAGGGCCTGGAGCAGCGCGCCTGCGGTGGCCGGGTCGCGCGGGGCCAGGGCCTGTGCCAGCCGGCGCAGCGGCTCGGCGGCGGGCCGGAAATCGGGGCTCTGGCGCAGCACGTCCATCAGCGGCGCGCCGACCCGGGCCAGCATCGTGGCCGGGTCGGCGCTGGGCACGGTGCGGGCGCCCAGCGCCAGATAGCTGCGCCGGGCGCGGGCGTAGGCGTCCAGGCGCCGGGCCAGGGCGGCGTCGGGCGCGGCGAGCAGGGCGGCGGCGTCCAGGTCGAGTTCGTCGAGCAGGCTCAGCAGGCGTTCGCGCGGGAGCGAGTCGGGCGCGTAGGTGATGCGCGGCGCGCGGTAGGCCACCCGGGGCCGGTCGTCGCTGTTCAGCGGTGCGCCGGATGCAAAGCGGCGCAGCGCTGCCGGGGCGGCGATGAAGCTGCCCAGGCGCGCGAAGTCGTCGGTCAGGCCGAAGGGGCCGGCCAGCTCGGGCACCGGGGCGCCCGCCGCGAAGCGCGTGGCGTCGGCGCGGCCGACGAGGCCGACGGTGGGCGTGTCCAGGCTGTTGCTGGCCAGCAGCGCGGCGCCGTCCGGGAAGGCCTGCAGGAAGGCGGCCGTGATGCTGCGCAGCGTGTCCAGGTCGAGCTGGTGCAGCGGCAGCCACTGGCAGAACAGGCCGTCCGGCGCGAGGCGCTCGCGCACGGCGCGGAAATGCTCGACCGTGTAGAGCGCGCCCGAGCCGCTGCGTGCGGGGTGGAAGTTGTCGGAGACGACGACGTCGTAGCGCTGCGCCGTGGTGCGGACGTAGCGGCGCGCGTCGGCGGCGTGCAGGGTCGGCCCGGGGCCTTCGCCCAGGGCCGGGCGGAACAGCGCCGAGGCCTGGATGACCTCGGGCAGCAGCTCCACCGCATCGACCTGCACGCCCGGCACGCGCGCCGCCACGCCGGCCGTGACGCCCGAGCCCAGGCCGAGGAAGAGGGCCCGCTGCGCTGCGGAATGCAGCAGCAGCGGCAGCAGGGCCTGGCGGCCGTCGACGAGCAGCGTCGCGCTGCTGCCCTCCTGCTGGCGGTTGTTGATGCGCAGCCTGGCGACGCCGGCTTCGTCCTCGATGACGCTGACGGCGGCCAGCGTGCCGTCGCGGTAGCTGAGCAGGCGGCCCCCCTCGGGCAGGTCGACGAAGGCCAGCGGCGGTGCGAAGGCGGCGAGCCCCGCCGCGGCCGCGGCCGGCAGCCACCAGCCCGGGCGGCGCCAGCCGGGCGCCAGCAGCAGATAGCCGGCGACGACGACGAGCAGCGCGAGCTTCGGTCCGAGGGCCGGCGCGAGCACGACGCCGAACAGCGGCGGGGCCAGCATCGCGCCCAGCGTGTTGACGCCCAGCGCCCGACTGAACGGGATGCCCGCCGCGGCCGCTTCGGCGCTGAGCTGGCAGAAGAGGGCGCCCATGCCGAGCGTCGGCAGCAGGAACACGGCCAGTGCCAGCAGGGCCTCGACGCCGAGCGCGCTGGCCAGCGTGGCCGGCAGCAGGCCCTGCAGCGCCTGCTTGAGGGCCTCGGCGCCCCAGAGCACTGCCATGCCCAGCAGCAGGCTGGCCGCCAGCAGGCGCAGCAGCCGGGGCCGGTCGCGCAGGGCGGGCCAGCGCGCGTAGGCGGCGGCGCCGAACGCGCTGCCGCCAAGATAGACGGCCAGCAGCAGCGCGAAGGTGTAGACGGTGTCTTCGGCAACCTGGCTGAGCACGCGCACGGCCAGCACCTCGTAGGCGATGCCCAGCAGGCCGCTCGTGGCGAGCAGCGCCAGCGGCCGCGCCGACGGGCCCGGCGCCGCCGCGGGCGCCGCCGGGCGGGCGCGCAGGACCAGGCCGGCCAGCATGGCGCAGCCGAGGTTGAGGGCCACGCACAGCCCGGCGCTGCGGCTCAGGCCCCAGTCCGGGATCAGCCAGAAGGCCGTGGCCAGCACGCCGGCGACGGCGCCGAGGGTGTTGGCCGCGTAGAGGGACGCGACCCCGGCGCCGCCCAGCCTCACCATCGCCGGCAGCGTCGCGCCCATTGCGACGGTTGCGGGGAGCAGCAGCAGCAGGGTTGCGCCGAAGGCGACGCTCCAATGCCAGGCCGGCGTCGCATCGGGCCCGATCAGCGCCAGCGCCGCCTGGCCGGCTGCCGGCATGGCGGCCAGCAGCGCCGCGCCCCACAGGCCGACGAGGGCCTCGCAGCCGGCATACCAGCGCAACGGCCGCCGGCTCGCCTCGACGAGCCGGCCCAGCCACAGCGAGCCCAGCGACAGCCCGCCGAAGAACGCGGCCACCACGGCCATCACGGCGGCGGACTCATGGCCCAGCACGAAGCCGAGCTGTTGCGTCCAGACGATCTGGTAGCCCAGGCCGGCAAAGCCGGATGCGGCCATCAGCAGCTGGGCCGGCAGCGTCGCGCGCATGCTCAGCCGCCGAAGGAGATCACATAGCCCCAGGAGTTCAGCCGTGCGGGGATGGCGTTGAAGGCCAGCGTGATGCGGCGCTCGCCGCGGTTGGGCGGCACGGCATGCATCAGGTAGCTGGGGAAGATCACCAGGTCGCCGGGCGCGGGGGCCGGGCTGACCCATTTGTCGGCGTTGTAGGGGCCGGGGGTCATGCCGGCGTGGTCGTTGCGGAAGGCGAAGTCCACGCCGCCGGGAGATTTCATGAAGACGGTCTGCGACTCCGGATGCGTCGGCGTCAGGTAGACGACGCCGGAGGCGAAGCTGTTGGCGTGGTTGTGCATCGCCTGGTGGCCGCCGTGGTCGAGCACATTGACCCACATCTCCTTGAGCGCCCAGCCCATGCGCTCGCCCAGCAGTGCGCTGCCGAAGTCGGCCAGCTTGGGCGTGATGAGGGCCGCGGCCTCGACGAACAGCGGGCTGTCGTCGGGGCGCAGCATCTCCGTGTGGGCGAGGTGGCCGGAGGAGTTGTTCTCGCGCACCGCATGGGCGCTGAAGTGCTCGACCAGCGCCTTCACGAGGCCGGCGGGCAGGGCGCCGGGCACGCGCAGCAAGGGGACAGGAAAAAGCCCGATGAGTTCGTCCATCGGGCCATTCTCGAAACCGTCGATGACAGTTGTTCAAGGGCCTGGCGGCCCCGCCCGCTCAAGCGCGGCGGCGCTTGCCCAGGCTCAGCACGGCGGCGGCGCCGGCCAGCATCAGCAGCCAGCTGGCGGGCTCGGGCACGGGGGCGGCGGCCAGCACGACGTTGTCCAGCGTCACGTAGCGGTCCGTGCTGGGCGCCGTGGCGCTGACGACGAACGACGCGAGCGGCACGTCGGAGACGAAGCCGACGAATCCGCTGATGCTGCTGCCGGCGCTGGTGGTGGTCAGCGTGAGACCGTTGACGTCGGTGGCCTTGATCGTCAGTGCCAGCGTGGCCAGTTCGCCCAGGATGTTGGTGCCGAAAACGTTGGCGCCGACGGCCTTGACCGGGCTGGCGAAGTTGTTGAGGGTCAGCGTGTCGGCATACCACTGCGTGGTGATCGCGATGTTGCCGGCGACGGGCGCGACGTACAGGCCTGAAGGCGAGTTGACCGTGTCGGTGCTGAGGCTGGACGAGCTGAGGGCATAGCCCAGGGCGCCGGCCGTGCGCGACGTGGTGAGCGTGTTCAGCGACTGGTTGATGGTCAGGTTGGAGAAGCTGTCCGTGCTGACCGTGCCGCCGGCGGCGGTGGTGAAGCCGGCGAGGCTGGTGCTCACCGTGATGGTGGCCTGTGCGGCACCGGCCGCGCAGGCCAGCGCCGCGAGGGCGACGCCGCGAAGGAGGGAGGGGCGGGCGAGGTTCATGAAATGTCCTTGGTGTCGAGCCAAAACCTGGCCGCGACTGTGTGCGGACTTTGTGACGCGCATGGGACATGGTTTGCGCCGGCATAGTCCTAAGAGCGTGGGCAGGGGCGTATTCCCCGTTGCGCCCCGGGGTCTCGGCGCCTGACCCCGCAGATGCGGGGGGGCTCACGGGGCGGGCGGCGCCCGCCGTCCCGTCTGCTGCGCCTTGGGCTGCCCGACCCGTGCCGATCGGCTCCCTCCGGCGTCACGCAGCGGTCAATGACGCTGCCTAGCATCCCGACGTTTTCCCGTCCCCGGGTCACCTCGAATCACACTTCAGGAGCTAGCCTCATGCGTATCCCGTTCAACCAGCATCAGGTGGCAATCGCCGCCCTGGCCATGATGGGCTCGGTCGCCCTTTCGGTGTCGCCCATCCAGGCCTTGGCGCAGACCATGGTCGCGGGCAAGTATGTGGCGGGCGACTTCCACAACCACACCACCTGCTCGGACGGCACGCTGTCGATGCAGAAGCTGGTCAAGAAGTCCACCGTGACCTGGGGCCTGGACTGGTTCGTGCAGGCCGGCCATGGCGGCAACGGCAGCCGCAACTGCACGCTGACCGAAGACGCCAGCCTCGCGACGCCCGGCTATCCCTTCACCAACCAGGGGCCCACCACGACCTGGGCCAACAGCATCGGCAACGCCGCGCTGCTGGGCGACAACGCCGCGACCTCCGGCAATATGTGGCGCTGGCAGTCGCTGCAGTCCTTCCAATACCCCCTGCTCGAGAACCTCGCCGCCAACAACAACGTGCCGCTGTTCCTGGGCCTGGAGTCGGTGGTCGCGGGCCATGAGCACACCTCGATGTCCGTGATCACGGGCCAGATGCCGTCGGCCATCGACAGCGCCACCATCACCGGCCCCAGCACCGTGCTGGGCAACGCCAACGCGCTGGCCCAGTGGTCCTACTGCTTCGACCGTGGCGACACCGACACCAGCCGCGGTGCCGGCAACGCCTGGAGCTGCGAGGTGCCGGGCAGCACGCTGTCGTCCACGGCCACCTCGTGGTGGAACGACACCGCCAGGAAGCTGGCCCCGGTCAGCGATGCCGGCGCGACGCTGACCTCCGGCACCGGCGTGGGCGACCGCGGCCACCTGAAGACCGTCGAGGCCGTGAAGTGGATGGCCGCCAACCATGCGACGGGCAGCTACTACGTCCCGGCCCACCTGGAGCGCGCCGGCCCGTTCAACCCGCTGGCCAACAACGGCTTCAACATCGAGCATCTGCGCGACTTCAACAACGCGGCGCCGGACGTGGCCTTCGGCTTCGAGAGCCAGCCGGGCCACGGCGCCTCGTCCAACCGCGGCGAGTACCAGGTGTTGCGCAACAGCGGCTTCAACGGCTTCAAGCTGGCCGACGGCACCGCCGTGTCGACGCTGGACTCGGTGGGCGGCACCACCTACGGCGGCACCGGCGTCTACGCCTCGCAGGTCGGCGGCGTCTGGGATGCCCTGCTCGGCGAAGGCCGCAACTTCTGGTTCTTCGCCAGCTCCGACTGGCACAACCGCGGCATCTTCGGCCCCGATGACCGCCGCTCGACCCAGGACTTCCAGCCCGGCGAGTACCAGCGCACCTATGTGATGGTCCGCAACGGCACCGACCCCAAGCTGCGCCCGCAGACCATCGTGGACGGCCTGCGCAGCGGCAATGCCTACTCGGTGAGCGGCCAGCTGATCGACCGCCTGGCCTTCGTGGCCTGCTCGGGCCGTTCGGCCGCCGATGTGCAGGCCATCGCGCTGGCCGCCGCGAGCGCCGGCGTCGCCCCCGACGCCAGCGGCTGCGCCAGCATGGGCGAGCGCCTGAGCGTCACCGCCGGCACGGACGTGGTCGTGGCCATCGTGGTGCGCGACCCGGCCGGCACCAACAACTCGCCGTACAACTTCCCGAACCCCTCGCTGGCGCAAGTGGGCATCAGCCAGCCCATGAACCAGCCGGTGCTGGACCATGTGGACCTCATCGTCGGCGACGTGACGGGCCTCAGGACGCCGGGCGCGCCCGACTACGCCGGCCAGTGGCCCGCCAACACCGACTGGCTCAGGACGGACGGCAGCAACCCCCGCACGGCCACCGGCAAGATCGACCTGTCGGGCGTGCCGGCCGGCGCGAAGAACACCTCGGCCGCCGTGCAGCGCACCTACAACGCGTCGAACTGGACGTCCGTGACCGTCGCCGGCGCCCCGGGGCTGGCCATGAGCTACACGATCTCGGCCCCGTCCAAGTCGCAGTACCTGCGCCTGCGCGGCACCAACATGCCGGCCTCGGTGCCCTACGAGACCGACAGCGACGGCAACCCGCTGTCCGACCTGTACACCAACGCCAACGACGCCACCAAGCTGAAGATCCCCTGCACCACCGTCGGCACGAACGTGCCGCCGCTGGGTTCGCGCACGCCCTACACGGGCAACTCGATCAACGGCTGCCCGACCCACCTGCCGGTGGTGGGCGGCGTGAAGATGGTGGCCTACGACGTGGCCGCCTGGGCCGACCTCTGGTTCTACAGCAACCCGATCTACGTCCAGGTGTCGGGCGGCATCGCCATGGCCGCCAGCAGCCTCACCGCTTCCCGCAAGCTCGCCGCAGTGCGCCGCTGAAGCGCGTCGCCATGCGCCCGAAGGCCCCACGATGGTCTCCGCCAAGCCGCCACCGGTGACGCTGCCGAATCGTCGCAGGGCGCTTCGGTCCGGCCTGGCCGGCGGCCTGGCGTTGCTGGGCGCCCAGGCGCGGGCGTGCGAGTTCTTCACCGGCACGCTGCGCGTGTTCCATCCCTGGGCGCGCGCCACGCTGGAGGACGAGACGACGGCGATGGTGTTCATGAAGTTCGACGAGGTGCGCGAGGACGATCGCCTGGTCGGCGTGCGGACGATGCTGTCGACCGGGGCGGAAATCGCAGGGCAGGGCGTCAAGAGCCCCGGCGGTGTGGTGGACCTGCCCATCCCCCGGGGCCGGACCACGGAGCTCAGCGAGAACGGGGTCTACCTGCGGCTGCTGGACCTGCAGTGGCAGCTCCAGGTGCTGCGCGCCTACCCCCTGGACCTGGTCTTCGAGAAGGGCGGCACCGTCAAGGCCACGCTCAGCATCGACTTCCCGCGCTCCGCTTCATAAATCTGCCGCCTGCAGTCCCTAAGCTGCCGTCGGCCTGGTGCGCCTGCGATTGCCTTCGAGCCGCCAGGCGTTTTCCCTTTTCTGGCAGACGCTGTTTCGCAAATGTCCTCGTCAACGACGCCCACGGCCGAGAAGACCTCCCCGACCCCTTCGGCGCCATGGCCGAACTGGGTCAGGGAACCCCTGCTTCATTTCGCAGCCCTCGGCGCGCTGCTGTTCGCCGCGGACCACTTCATCGCGGCCCGGGCGGACGACCCCCGCACGATCATCGTCGGCGCCGAGGTGGACAAGGAGGCCCGCGAGACCTTCAAGTCCGCGCGCGGCAGGGAGCCGGACGCCAAGGAACTGGCGGCGCTGAGGAGCGTCTGGCTGGACAACGAGGTGCTGTACCGCGAGGGGATGGCCCTGCGGGTCGACCTCGGCGACACAGCCATCCGCGAGCGCGTCATCTTCAAGGCGCTCAGCATCGTCGATTCCAACCTCAGGCTGCCCGCGGTCGACGAGAAGACGCTGCGCGCCTGGTTCGAGGCTCACCGCGACAGGTACGACGAGCCGGGGCGCTACGACTTCCAGGAGGCCATCCTGGCCGGCGAGAACACCGAGGCTGCCGTCACCGCCTTCGTGGCGGAGCTGAACAGCGCCGCATCGGGCGATGCGAAGGCGGCCTTGCGGATCTTCAAGGGGCGCCCACTGAGCAATCTGGCCCACAGCTACGGGCCCGAGTTTCCGAAGGCGCTGGACCGAATGAGCGCCGGAACCTGGCATGCGCTGCCGACGAGCGAGGGCTGGCGAGCCATCCGGCTCGACGCCATCGCGGCCGGCAAGGCCGCCGTCTTCGAGGCCGTTCGCGGCGCGGTTCAGCAGGACTGGGTCGACGACACCATGGCTGCGCAGCGCACCGCGGCCGTCCGTGAACTGGCGAAGAAGTACAGGATCAAGTCCGAGGACGGTCGGCCGTGGGCGCGCTGATCCGCGTGCTGCTGCTGTGGGCCGCGGCGCTGCTGGCCCTGCCCGCCGGCGCCCACGAACTGAGCATGGCCGAACTGCAAGTGCGCGAGCTGGCGCACGGCGAGTTCCTGCTGTCCTGGGGGGCCGGCGAGAAGAGCGTGCCGGCGGACAGCCTGACGCCGGTGTGGCCCGCGCATTGCCGTGTGGAGCAGACGGCGCTGCATTGCGGCGAGCAGGGCCTGACGGGCACGGTCGCCGTCAAGGGCGTCGGCGAGCGGTTTTCTGCGCTGCTCATCAAGGTGTTCTGGCTGGATGGCCAGTCGCGCGTCTACTCGATCACGGCAGGACAGACCTCGGCCCGGCTGTTCGGGGCCGCGGACGACCCGCGGGGCATGGGCGAGGTCGCGGCGGCCTACACCGTGCTCGGCATCGAGCACATCCTCACCGGCGTCGACCACCTGCTGTTCGTGATTTCGCTGCTCTTCCTGGTCGGCTTCGGGCGCCGCCTGCTGTGGACGATCACGGCCTTCACGGCCGCGCACAGCCTGACGCTCGCGCTGAGCGCACTGGGCTGGCTGACGCTGCGCGCGCCGCCGGTCGAGGCCACCATCGCGTTGTCCATCGTGCTGGTCGCGGGCGAGGCGCTGCATCGGCGCGAAACGCTGTCGCGCCGTTGGCCGGCCCTGGTGGCCTTCGGCTTCGGCCTCGTGCACGGCCTGGGCTTTGCGGGTGCGCTGAAGGAGATCGGCCTGCCCGACGCCCATATGAGCGTCGCCTTGCTGACCTTCAATGTGGGCGTCGAGCTGGGCCAGCTGCTGACCGTGGGCCTGGCCTGGCTGGCCTGGCGGGTCGCCCGCAGCTGGCCGGCCGCGGCCCGGGTGCGCACGCCGCTGCTCTACGGCGTCGGCACCGTGGCGGCCTACTGGTCCTGGCTGCGCGCGGCCGCCATCTTCGGCTGAGAGGTTGAAGGTCTTTCAGCCGATGCGGCCGAGCAGCAGATACTCCATCAGTGCCTTCTGCACATGCATGCGGTTCTGGTGCGCCCCCGCCGCGCCGCGGCTTCACTTTGCTGCGCAAAGTGAGTGCGCCCCGAATCGCATGCTGGCCCTGGCGGGCCACCGTCTCGGCCTTCAGCCGATACGGCCGAGCAAAAGGTACTCCATGAGTGCCTTTTGCATGTGCATGCGGTTCTCGGCCTCGTCCCAGACGACGGACTGCGGTCCGTCGATGACCTCGGCCGCCACCTCCTCGCCGCGATGGGCGGGCAGGCAGTGCATGAACAGCGCGTCCGGTTTGGCGCGGGCCATCATGGCCGGGTCCACGCACCAGTCCGCGAACGCGGCCTTGCGGGCCTCGTTCTCGGCCTCGTAGCCCATGCTGGTCCAGACGTCGGTCGTCACGAGGTCGGCGCCCTCGCAGGCCTCGTGCGGGTCCTTGAAGACGCGGTAGCAGCCGGCGTCCTTCACGCCGGCCACGGCCGGGTCGATCCCGTAGCCGCTGGGCGTGCTGACGTGCACCTTGAAGCCGAGGATCTCCGCCGCCTGCAGCCAGGTGTTGGCCATGTTGTTGCCGTCGCCCACCCAGGCGACGACGCGGCCCTTCAGGCAGTCCATGTCGACGGCGCCGCGGCGGTCCATGCCGCGGTTCTCGATGAAGGTGAACAGGTCGGCCAGGATCTGGCAGGGGTGGTATTCGTTGGTCAGGCCGTTGATGACCGGCACGCGCGAGTGCGCCGCGAAGCGCTCGATCTTGCTCTGCTCGAAGGTGCGGATCATCACGATGTCGACCATGCGGCTGATGACGCGCGCCGAATCCTCCACCGGCTCGGCGCGGCCGAGCTGGCTGTCGCCCGTCGTCAGGTGCACGACCGAGCCGCCCATCTGGTACATGCCGGCCTCGAAGCTCACGCGGGTGCGCGTGCTGGCCTTCTCGAAGATCATGGCCAGCGTGCGGTCCTGCAGCGGCTGGTATTTCTCGTAGTTCTTGAAGCGGCGCTTGATGATGGCGGCGCGGTCGAACAGATGGGCGTATTCCTCGGCGCGCAGGTCCTTGAACTGCAGGTAGTGACGCATCAGTGTGTCCCCCGGCTTCATGGCTTGGATGGAAGGGGCTGGGCGAGCAGCGCCTTCACGAGGGGCACGAGGCGGGCGGCGATCTCGCGGGCCTCGTCGTGGGTCAGGATCAGCGGCGGCAGCAGGCGCACGACGCGCTCGGCCGTCACGCTGATCAGCAGGCCGGCTTCGAGGCACTGGGTCAGCAGCGGGCCGGCGGCGCGGTCGAGCTCGACGCCCAGCATCAGGCCCTGGCCGCGGATCTCGACGACGCCGGCCACGCCGGCCAGGCCCTCGGTCAGCGCGCCGCGCAGCGTCGCGCCCACGGCCTCGGCGTTGGCCAGCAGGCCGTCCTCCTGCATGATCTTCAGCGTCTCGATGCCGGCCCGCATGGCCAGCGGGTTGCCGCCGAAGGTGGTGCCGTGGTTGCCGGCCTTCAGCACGCCGGCCGCGCGCGGGCCGCAGACGACGGCGCCGATGGGCACGCCCGAGCCCAGGCCCTTGGCCAGCGGCATCACGTCGGGCTGGATGCCGGCCCACTGGTGGGCGAACCACCGGCCGGTGCGGCCGATGCCGCATTGCACTTCGTCCAGCATCAGCAGCAGGTCGTGCGCGTCGCAGAGGCGGCGCAGCGCCTGCAGGAACTCGATGCGGGCCGGGTTGATGCCGCCTTCTCCCTGGATGGTCTCCAGGAAGATGGCCGTGATGTCGGGATGCGCCGCGACGGCGGCCTCGACGGCGGCGATGTCGTTCAGCGGCACGCGCACGAAGCCCGGCACCAGCGGCTCGAAGCCGGCGTGGATCTTGGGGTTGGCCGTGGCCGACAGCGTCGCGATCGAGCGACCGTGGAAGGCGCCGTCGAACACCAGCACCTCGGGCGAGGCATTGCCGCGGTCATGGCCGAACTTGCGGGCGATCTTCAGCGCCGCCTCGTTGGCTTCCAGTCCGCTGTTGCAGAAGAAGACGTTGGCGAGGCCCGAAAGCTCGCAGAGCCTGGCCGCGAGCTGCTCCTGCAGCGGCATCTGGTAGTAGTTGCTGCAGTGGATCAGTTTGGTCGCCTGGTCCTGCAGCGCCGGCACCAGGCGCGGATGGTTGTGGCCCAGCGTGTTGACCGCGATGCCGCCCAGCCCGTCGAGCAATCGTCGGCCCGTCGTGTCCCAGACCCAGCAGCCCTGGCCGTGCGAAAGCGCAACGGGCAGGCGGCCGTAGGTCGGCATGACATGGGGCTCGGACGAGGGCGGGACAGCGTTCATCGGGTCTCCTGATCGAGGGTGAGACATGGTGGGTTTTTGATTCTAGGGTCGATGCCGGTCGATTTGCTGCGCCGCAACAGATCGCCGCGCGCCGAGGCACAATAGCGGTCTTTGGCAGCGGCGCTCCGCTGCACCGCGAAACCCTTTGTCCATGACCGTTGCCCCTCCGCCGCGCGAAGTCTTCATCCAAGGTATCACCCAGGATGGACGCAGCTTCCGCCCGAGCGACTGGGCGGAGCGTCTGGCCGGCGCGATGTCCTGCTTCCGCCCGGGCGGCGTGCGTCCCGGCATCGGTGCCCACATCGGCTACTCGCCGCTGTGCGTGCCCACCGTCATCAATGGCGTGAAGTGCGTCATCGTCAACGAGGAGCTCAGGCGCCTCGAGCCCATGGCCTGGGACTTCGTCATGAACTTCGCGCGCGACAACAATCTGCAGGTCGCCGACGCCTGCCTGCTGCCGGATGGCAAGCCGGGCGCCTGACGCGCCCGGTCCTATCGACTTTCCCGTGGCTGTTTGCCCTGGATGGCCGCTATCCTCGGAGCCGCCTCCAGCCACGTGCCGATGAACACCAGCGCCGCGTTCCTGCCCGCCGATCTGCCACAGACCGCGCCCTTGCAGGGGCCGCGGTCGCAGACGCCGGTCTGGGTGCTGCTGCGCGGCCTGTCGCGCGAGAGCGGGCATTGGGGCGTCTTTCCCGACCATCTGTTGCGCGAACTGCGCGAACTGCAGCCGGCCGCACGGCTGCTGATGCTGGACCTGCCCGGCACCGGCACGCTGCGCGGCCAGGCCAGCCCCACCCAGGTCTCGGCCATCGTCGACGCCTGCCGCGGCGAACTGCGGGGCCATGGCGTCGGCGGGCGCGTGTCGCTGGTGGGCATGTCGCTGGGCGCCGCGGTGCTGACCGACTGGGCCAACCGCCATCCCGACGAGGTCGAGGTGGGCGTGCTGATCAACCCCAGCCTGAGGCCCTTCAGCGAGCTCTTCCGCAAGTCGCGCCCGTTCAACTACCTGGGCCTGCTGCTGCTCTCGCTCAGCCGCTTCAGCGCCCGCATGCGCGAGGAGCGCGTGCTCAGCCTGACGACGCGGCTGACGCCGCACCAGGCCGTCATCGACCGCTGGCTGGAACTGCAGCGCCAACATCCTCTGGGCGTGCGCAACACGGCACGCCAGCTGATCGCCAGCATGCGCTACCGCGCCAGCCGCACGCGGCCGGCAGCACCGATGCTGTTGCTGTGCAGCAAGGCCGACGGGCTGGTCGACTGGCGCTGCTCCCAGGCCATCAGCCGGGCCTGGGGGGCACCGTTGCGCCTGCACACCAGGGCCGGCCACGACCTGCCGCTGGACGACCCGCAATGGGTGGCCCGCGCCGTGGCCGAGTGGCTGCGCGACCGCAGCATCCAGGGCGTTGGCCCCGGAGAGTGGCATTGAAGCTGCGCTCAGAAATGCGAAAGGCCCGCTTTCGCGGGCCCTTCACTTGCACCAGAGCTGGATGGATTGTCAGGCGGCGAGCGCCTTGATCTTGGCGGACAGGCGGCTCTTGTGGCGAGCAGCCTTGTTCTTGTGGAAGATGCCCTTGTCGGCGACGGAGTCGATGACGGCCTGGGCGGTCTTGAACAGGTCGGCGGCCTTGGACTTGTCGCCGGCCGTCACGGCCTTTTGCACGTTCTTGATGACCGTGCGGAATTTGGAGCGCAGTGCGGTGTTCGCTGCGTTGAGCTTGACGTCCTGGCGGGCGCGCTTGCGGCCCGACGCCAGGCGAACCGTCTTCTTCTTGGCTTTGGAGCTGGTTGCCATGCTGTGTCTATACCCAGTTGGTGCAAAGACGGCAAGTGTAGCATGACATCAGGGTTTCAGCCAAGCGCCGGGGCCGGGTTCCGTAAGTGGCGCCACGGGCGACACAGATAATCCGCCGCCATGAATCTGCTGCGCGCTGCGTCGACCATTTCCCTGCTGACCCTGACTTCGCGCATCACCGGCCTCGTCCGCGAGCAACTGGTCGCCGGCCTGTTCGGCGCCACGGGCTTCACCGACGCCTTCCTGGTCGCCTTCCGCATTCCCAATCTGCTGCGCCGGCTGTTTGCCGAAGGCGCCTTCTCGCAGGCCTTCGTGCCGCTGCTGGCGGCGTCGCGCACGACGCATGGCGACGAGGCCACGCACGCCCTCGTCGACGCCGTGGCGACGGTGCTGCTGTGGGCGCTGATCGCCACGTCGGTGCTGGGCATCGTCGCCGCGCCGCTGCTGGTGTGGCTGCTGGGCGGCGGGCTGGGGCCCAAGGCCTTCGACGCGTCGGTGGTCATGACGCGCTTCATGTTCCCCTACATCGGCTGCATGTCGCTGGTGGCGCTGTCGGCCGGCATCCTGAACACCTGGCGGCGTTTCGTCGTGCCGGCGGCGTCGCCGGTGCTGCTCAACCTGAGCATGATCGCCTGCGGCTGGGCGCTGGTCGGGCCGCTGGAGCGCGCCGGCCATCCCGGCATCTACGGCATGGCGGCCGGCGTGATGCTGGGCGGCGTGCTGCAGCTCGCCGTGCAATGGCCGGCGCTCGCCCGCATCGGCATGCGGCCGCGCATGCGCTGGAGCTGGCGCGGCCTGCGCGAGTCGCAGGCGCATCCGGGCGTCAGGCGCATGCTGGTCAACATGGGCCCGGCGCTGCTGGGCGTCGGCGTGTCGCAGCTGTCGCTGATGATCAACACGCAGATCTCGAGCCGCCTGGGCGAGGGCGCGACCTCCTGGCTGAACTATGCCGACCGGCTGATGGAGTTCCCCATCGGCCTGCTCGGCGTGGCACTGAGCGCGGTGCTGACGCCCCAGCTGTCGGCCGCGCAGGCCGGCGGCCACAACGAGCGCTACAGCCATCTGCTCGACTGGGGCCTGCGCATGGTGCTGCTGCTGGCCTTGCCCTGCGCCGTCGCGCTGCTGGCTTTCGCCGAGCCGTTGACGGCCGTGCTCTACCACCGCGGCAAATTCGGCGCGGCCGACGTGGCGCACACGGCGCAGTCGGTGATGGGCTGGGGCGTCGGCCTGCTCGGCCTGATCGCCGTCAAGGTGCTGGCGCCCGGCTTCTACGCCCGCCAGGACACCGGCACGCCGGCCAGGATCGCCGTCGCCGTGCTGGTGCTGACCCAGTTGTTCAACCTCGTCTTCGTGCCCTGGTTCGGCGTCGCGGGCCTGGCGCTGTCCATCGGCCTGGGCGCCCTCGTCAATGC
The DNA here is from genome assembly GCF_026712205.1 of Pelomonas aquatica. GTDB lineage: Bacteria > Pseudomonadota > Gammaproteobacteria > Burkholderiales > Burkholderiaceae_C > Pelomonas > Pelomonas aquatica. The sequence goes on along the minus strand of NZ_JAPPUW010000015.1, from coordinate 82,122 downwards.
GAGCTGGCTGCTGTGGGGGCTCAGGAAGCTGGGCAGCTACCGGCCTGAGCCCGGCTGGACGGCCTTCGGCCTGCGCGTCGGCCTGGGCTGCGCGGCCATGGGCCTGCTGCAGTGGCAGTTGGCGACGCGGCTGGACTGGATCGAGCTCGGCGCGCATGAATTCCACCGCGCGCTGGTGATGGCCGCCAGCCTGGCCGGCAGCGCGGCGGTCTATTTCGTCGTGCTGATGCTGGCCGGCGTCAAGCTCAAGGCCCTGTCCCGCCCGGCCTGATGCAATTCGCCCAGCCCACGCCCCTGGACTACTTCGCCAGCCTCGTGGCCGAGGATGCGGGCTTGAACCTGCTCGAAGCGGCCGTCAGCCTGGCCCAGGACGAATATCCGCAGCTCGACGTGCAGGCCGTGCTGGCGGAGGTGGACGGCCTGGCGCGGCGTCTGCGCGGGCGCGTCGCCGCCGACGCGCCGCCGGCCCATCGCCTGCATCTGCTGACGCGCTTCTTCCACGGCGAGCTCGGCTTCGCCGGCAACCTGAACAACTACTACGCGGCGGAGAACAGCTTCGTCCACCGCGTGCTGCAGACCCGCCGCGGCCTGCCGATCGCGCTGGCCGTGCTGCTGCTGGAGCTGGGCGAGCAGATCGGCCTGCGCATGTCCGGCGTGGCCTTTCCCGGCCACTTCCTGGTCAAGTGCAGGATCGGCTTGGGCGAGGTCATCGTCGACCCCTTTACCGGCGAGTCGCTGTCGGCCGCGCGGCTGGACGAGCGCCTGGCGCTGTACCGCCAGGGCAGCGGCCTGCCGGACGACCTGGAGCTGCCGCTGGAGTTCTTCCTGCGCACGGCCGCGCCGCGGCAGATCCTGGCACGCATGCTGCGCAACCTGAAGGAGGTGCACCGCGCCGCCCAGGATTGGCCGCGCATGCTGGCCGTGCAGCGCCGCCTCGTCGTGCTGCTGCCCGACGACCCCGCGGAAAAGCGCGACCGCGGCCTGGCGCTTGCCGCGCTGGGCGCCACCGCCGCCGCCGCCGAGGACCTGGCCGCCTATCTCGCCGCACGTGGCGACGCGGCCGATGCCCCCCAGTTGCGCGCCCGCCTGGCTGCGCTGATGGCGCAGGGCAGGCCTCCGCTTCAGTGACAATCCGCGCCCGCCACCCAACGCCATGATGAAGCTCAGCACGCACCAACGCACCGCCCTGGCCTGGGGCGGCGTCCTCGCCCTCGCAGCCCTGCTGCTGTGGCTGCTGTCGCCCGTGCTGGCCCCTTTCATCGCTGCGGCCGTGCTGGCCTATGCACTGGCGCCGGCCGTGCAGGCCCTGGTCGGCCGGCGCCTGCCGCGCGCCCTGGCCGTGCTCGTCGTCGAGCTGCTGTTCGGCCTGTCGCTGCTGGCCCTGCTGCTGCTCGTGCTGCCCATCCTGAACCAGGAAATCCCGGCGCTGCGCGAGCAGATCCCGGCCCTGGCCAAGGCGGCCAACGACAGGCTCGCGCCCTGGCTGGCCCAGCACGGCATCCAGCTGCAGCTCGACACGGCCAGCATCAAGGCCTTCGTGCTGAAGTACCTGGACGCCAACCTCGAGGACTGGCTCGCCACGGCGCTGAGTTCGGCCCGCATCGGCGGCAGCTTCTTGCTCGCCTTCGTCGGCAACGCGGTGCTGCTGCCGGTCGTGCTGTTCTATCTGCTGCACGACTGGCCGAATCTGCTGGCGCGGGCCTGGGCCCTGGTGCCGCCGTCGGCGCGCGAGCGGGTCGGCGGCTTCCTGGCCGAGTGCGACACCATGCTGGGCCAGTATCTGCGCGGGCAGTTGCTTGTCATGCTGGCGCTGGCGGCCTACTACAGCCTCGCGCTCTGGCTGGCAAGCTTCGACCTGGCCCTGCCCATCGGCGTCTTCACCGGCCTGGCGGTCTTCATTCCCTACGTCGGCTTCGGCCTGGGCCTGCTGCTGGCCCTGCTGGCCGGGCTGCTGCAGTTCGCCAGCTTCTACGGCATCGCCGCGGTCGCCGTCGTGTTCGGCATCGGCCAGCTGCTGGAGAGCTTCGTGCTGACGCCGCGCTTCGTCGGCGAGCGCATCGGCCTGAGCCCGCTGATGGTCATCTTCGCGCTGCTGGCCTTCGGCCATCTGCTCGGCTTCGTCGGCGTGCTGATCGCGCTGCCGCTGTCGTCGCTGGCGGTGGTGGCTGTGCGGCGCCTGCATGCGGCCTATCTCGGCAGCGCGCTGTTCAGGTGATGAGGCAGATCCCGCTCGCGCTGCTGGCGCCTCCGGCCGGCAGCTTCGACAACTTCGTGCCCGGCGCCAATGCCGAGGCGCTGGCCTATCTGCTCGGCCTGATGCCGGGCGACCCACCGGTGCTGCTGTGGGGGCCTGCCGGTTCGGGCAAGACCCATCTGCTGCAGGCCCTGGCCGAGCGCTGGCAGGCCGCCGGCCTGCGCGCCGCCTGGTACGACGCCGACACGCCGCTGCCCTGGGAGCTGCCCGCCCACGAGAGCCTGCTGCTGCTGGACGACTGCCACCGCTTCGACGCCGGCCAGCAGCATGCCGCCTTCGCGCTCTTCGCCGCGTCGGCGGGGCAGGGCTACAACGTCGTCGCGACGGCCGATGCGCCCGTCGTCGACCTGGCCGTGCGCGAGGACCTGCGCACCCGCCTCGGCTGGGGGCCGAGCTTCGCGCTCGAACCCCTGCGCGAGGCCGAGATGCGCGCCGTGCTGCGCCGCGAGGCCGACCGCCGCGGCCTGCTGCTGGGCGACGATGTGCTGAGCTATCTGCTGACCCGCTTCGAGCGCAACCTGAAGGGCCTGATGGCCCTGCTGGAGCGCCTGGACGAATTCGCGCTGTCCTCCAAGCGCGCGCTGACCCTGCCGCTGTTGAAGGCCATGCTGGCCGACGCAGGCGGCGACAAGAAAACCGACCCTGACCCCACTTTATGAATCTGACGCTGTTTGACCTCGACGGGACGCTGATCCCGGTGGATTCCGACCATGCCTTCGGCGGCTTCATGGTCGACGTGGGATGGGTCGACGGTGCCGTCTGGGGCGCGAAGAACGACGAGTTCTTCGCCCAGTACAACGACGGCACGCTGGACCTGCCGGCCTATGTCAGCTTCGCCACATCGGCCTGGCGCAGCCGGCCGCTGGCCGAGGCGCTGGCGATGCGCGAGCGTTTCATGGCCGAGGTCATGAAGCCGGCGCTGCGGCCCGAGGCCGTCGCGCTGGTCGAGCAGCACCGCGCCGCCGGCGACCTGATCGCCCTCGTCACGGCCACCAACGAATTCGTCACCGCGCCCATCGCCGAAGCCTTCGGCATCGAGCACCTGATCGCGGTCAAGCTGGTGCGCGATGCCGACGGCCGCTACACCGGCGGCGTCGACGGCGTGCCGAGCTTCCGCGAGGGCAAGATCCAGCGCGTCAACGACTGGCTGCAGGGCCTGGGGGCACAATGGCGCGATTTCGAGCGCGTCAATTTCTACAGCGACTCGACCAACGACCTGCCCCTGCTCGAACGCGTCAGCCACCCGGTGGCGACCAACCCCAGCCCCTCGCTGGCGCAGATCGCCACCGAGCGCGGCTGGCCCCAGCTCCATCTCTTCGCATGATCAAGAAGTTCATCGACAAGCTGCTCGGCAAGCCCGCGGCGCCCAGGAAGACCAGTCCCCTGGGCAAGCGGCTCGAGGTCGCCGCCGACGTGCACGGCATCGACCCCGGGCTGCTCGACGAGCGTGCCGTCAAGGTCGTCAAGACGCTGACCGACGCCGGCTTCGAGGCCTATATCGTCGGCGGCGCCGTGCGCGACCTGCTGCTGGGCGTGCGGCCCAAGGACTTCGACGTCGCCACCGATGCGACGCCCGAGCAGGTCAAGGGCCTGTTCCGCCGCGCCTTCATCATCGGCCGGCGCTTTCGCATCGTGCACGTCGTCTACGGCCGTGGCCGTGAGCACGAGGTCATCGAGGTCTCGACCTTCCGCGCGCTGCCGACCGAGTCCGAAGCCGTGCAGGGCAACGAGAAGACGGCCAAGGCCGAGCTCGACGGCAAGCAGCATGCCGTGGACGCCAGCGGCCGCGTGCTGCGCGACAACGTCTGGGGCCCTCAGATCGAGGATGCCGCGCGCCGCGACTTCACGGTCAACGCGATGTACTACGACCCGCAGCGCCGCCTCGTCGTCGACTACCACGGCGGCCTGGCCGATGCGAAGGCCAGGCTGCTGCGCATGATCGGCGACCCCGAGACCCGCTACCGCGAGGACCCGGTCCGCATCGTCCGAGCGGTGCGTTTCGCGGCCAAGCTCGGCTTCTCGCTCGAGAAGAAGACGCTGGCCCCGGTGGCGGCCTGCGTGCCGCTGCTGTCCAACGTGCCGGCCTCGCGCCTGTTCGACGAGATGATCAAGCTGCTGCAGACCGGCCATTCGCTGGCCAGCCTCGTGCAACTGAAGAAGCTGGGCCTGGTGGGGCAGGGCGGCAAGGGCGTGTTCGCCGTGCTGGACGCCATGCTGACCCCCGCCGGCGACCTGCCCGAGGGCGTGCGCGGTGCCTTCGTGCGCCAGGCCTTCGAGGACACCGACCGCCGCGTCAAGGAAGGCCGCGGCGTCAGCCCCAGCTTCATGCTGGCCTGCATGCTCTGGCACGAGGTGCTGGACCGCTGGACCAAGATCCGCAACGCCGGCGAACCGCCCGTGCCGGCGCTGGCCCAGGCCATCGACGCCGTCTTCGACGCCCGCATCGGCGACATCTCCGGCCGCGGCAAGCTGGCCGCCGACATGCGCGAGATCTGGATGATGCAGACCCGCTTCGAGCGCCGCAGCGGCTCGGGTGTGTTCAGCCTCATCGAGCAGCCGCGTTACCGCGCCGGCTTCGACTTCCTGCGCCTGCGCGCCGACGTCGGCGAGATCGACGCGGCCCTGGCCGACTGGTGGGAAGACTTCGCCCTCGGCAGTGACGACGACCGCCAGGCCCTGCTGGCCGACGCCCGCACGGCCCAGCAGAAGCAGCCCCGCGCCGTGCGGGCGCCGCGCCCCGATGCCGCTGCCGCGGCGCCGGCGGGCGACGAATCTGGCGAGGCGGCCTCCGATGCTCCCGCCCGCAAGCGCCGCCGTCGCCGCCGCAAGCCCGGCGGCGGGGAGGGCGCCGCGCCCTCTGCCGGCGCGGAGTGAAGGCGCGCGCCTACATCGGGCTGGGCGCCAATCTCGGCGCAGACCCGTCCGCCACGCTGACGCAGGCGGCGCGCGGCCTCGCGGCGCTGCCGGAAACCCGGGTCGCCGCGCTGTCCGGCATCTGGCGCAGCGCCCCGGTGGATGCCGGCGGCCCCGACTTCCTGAACGCCGTCGTCGCGCTGGACACGGCGTTGGCGCCGCTCGACCTGCTGGATGCGCTGCAGGCCATCGAGCAGGCCCACGGCCGCGAGCGCCCCTACCGCCACGCGCCGCGCACGCTGGACCTCGACCTGCTGCTCTACGACGAGCTCGTGCTCGACACGCCGCGGCTCACGCTGCCCCATCCCCGCCTGGGTGAACGGGCCTTCGTGCTGTGCCCGCTGCTGGAGATCGATCCCGGTCTCGCCCGGCTGGCGGTCGGCGATGCCTGGCGGTCCCAGCGCATCGAGCGGCTGGGACCCTTGCCGCTTTGAGCCTCGGGCCGGGCCGGTTGATGACGGTTCTGTGACGGCGCCCGGTAAAATGCCCGCCTTCTTAGAAATCCAAGGATGTCCATGCTTTTTGGCAAGCTGCTGCCCCGGGAGGGCAATTTTTTTGAGCTGTTCAACGAGCACGGCAGCCACATCGCGGAAGGCGCGCGCGCCTTCCAGAAGATGATCGAGAACTACGCCGACCCGGCGCTGCGCCAGCAGTACGCCGACGAGGTGGACAAGGAGGAGCATGCCGCGGACCGCATCACCGCCGAGGTGAACCGCCTGCTGCACCGCACCTTCATCACCCCCATCGACCGCGAGCAGATCCACAGCCTGATCAACGCGATGGACGACATCGTCGACCTGCTGCAGGACTCGTCCGAGACGCTGTCCCTCTACGACGTGCGTGCCGTGCCCGAGCAGGTGCTGCAGCTGGCCACGCTCAGCGTGCGCTGCTGCGAGCGCGTGCAGCATGCGGTGACGCTGCTGCCCCACCTGAGCAAGCCGGCCACCACCGAGGCCGCGCTCAAGACCTGCGAGGAGATCGACCGCCTGGAGTCCGACGCCGACCGCGTGATGCGCTCGGCCATGTCGCGCCTGTTCCGCGAGGAAGCCGACGTGCGCGAGCTCATCAAGCTCAAGGCGATCTACGAACAGCTGGAGTCCATCTCCGACCGCTGCGAGGACGTGGCCAATCTGATCGAGGGCATCGTCCTCGAGAACTCCTGATCCGGGAGCGACCATGCCTCAGGCAGAAATCGCCTTCTGGGTGGTGGCCCTGCTCGTCGTGCTGGCCCTGCTGTTCGACTTCATGAACGGCTTCCACGACGCCGCCAACTCCATCGCCACCGTTGTCTCGACCGGCGTGCTCAAGCCGCAGCAGGCCGTGCTGTTCGCGGCCTTCTTCAACGTCGTCGCCATCGGCATCTTCCAGCTCAAGGTGGCGGCCACCGTCGGCAAAGGCATCGTCGAGCCGGGCATCGTGGACCACCACGTCGTCTTCGGCGCGCTGATCGGCGCCATCGCCTGGAACGGCATCACCTGGTGGTGGGGCATCCCGTCGAGCTCGTCGCACGCGCTGATCGGCGGCATCGCCGGCGCCGTCGTCGCCAAGGCCGGCCCGTCGGCGCTGATCGCCGGCGGCATCTGGAAGACGGTGGCCTTCATCATCGTGTCGCCGCTGCTGGGCTATCTGCTGGGCTCGCTGATGATGGTCATCGTGGCCTGGATCTGCCGGCACACGTCGCCGATCCGCGTCGACCGCTGGTTCCGCCGGCTGCAGCTCGTTTCGGCGGGCCTCTATAGCCTGGGCCATGGCGGCAACGACGCGCAGAAGACCATCGGCCTGATCTGGATGCTGCTGATCGCGGCCGGCATGGTCGGCGTCGGCGACAAGGCGCCGCCGACCTGGGTCATCTTCGCCTGCTACGTCGCCATCGGCATGGGCACGATGTTCGGCGGCTGGCGCATCGTGCAGACCATGGGTCAGCGCATCACCAAGCTCAAGCCTGTCGGCGGCTTCTGCGCCGAGACCGGCGGCGCGATCACACTGTTCCTGGCCACGGCCCTGGGCGTGCCGGTGTCGACCACCCACACCATCACCGGCGCCATCGTCGGCGTCGGCTCGGTGCAGCGGCCCTCGGCCGTGCGCTGGGGCGTGGCCGGCAGCATCGTCTGGGCATGGATCTTCACGATCCCGGCCGCGGCGCTGGTGGCCGGCGCCTGCTACTGGATCAGCTTCACGCTGTATTGACCCACCCCCTACGGCCTGACGGCCGCCCCCTCAAGGGGGCGCTGCCAGTGGCCCGGCAAAGCCGGCTCCACGGCAGCCGCTGGAGGGGACGCGGCGCGGGGCGCCGCGACGAACTCAAGGCGTGGCGGACTGCTGCGATTCAAAATAGCGCTGGGCGCTGAAGGCGATGGTCGCCATCAGCGCCGTGCCGCCGATCAGCAGGCAGAGCACGACGCCGATGATGGCGCCCCAGCCGGCCGGCGCGGCGGGCCGCCGCGGGTTGAAGCGCGCGTTCCAGCGCTCGTCCGGCGTCAGGCCGTAGACGATGCCGCCGATCAGCGCCGCGACGAGGCTGATGCCCAGCAGCGGGATCAGCACCCAGGCCAGCCTGTCGTCCTGGCCGAGGTGGTTCATGCGCTGCACGCCGACGAGGCCGAGCAGCGTCGGCAGCGGGAACAGCCAGCCCCAGCGGTCCTTCGGGCCGTGCAGGTAGAAACGGTGCAGGCCGAAGGCGCCGACCCCCAGGGCCAGCCAGGTCGCGACGGCCTTGTGCTTGATGCCCGCGCTCATTCGGCTGCAACCGCGCTGTCGCCCAGGCCGAGCGTGCGCTGCATCAGCACCACGTCCAGCCAGCGGCCGAACTTCCAGCCGGCGCTCTTCAGCACGCCGGTGTGCTGGAAGCCGAGCGCCGTGTGCACGCCGATGGAGCCGGCGTTGGCCGCGTCGCCGATGACGGCCAGCATCTGGCGCGCGCCGGCGGCTTCGCAGCGGGCGATCAGCTCGGCCAGCAGCAGCCGGCCGACGCCTTGGCCCTGGGCGGCCGGCGCGAGGTAGATGGAGTCCTCGACGCAGAAGCGGTAGGCCAGGCGAGGGCGGAAGTAGTTCGCGTAGGCATAGCCGAGAATCTCGCCGCCGCGCTCGGCCACCAGCCAGGGCAGCTGGCGACCCAGCACCTCGGCGCGGCGCCGGCCCATCTCCTCGACGGCGGGGACTTCGGTCTCGAAGGTGCCGGTGCCTTCGCGCACGGCCCGGCCGTAGATGGCCTGGATGGCGGGGAGGTCGGCGTCGGTGCTCGGGCGGATCGTCAGGGGCGTGGCGGCGGAAGGCTGTGACATCTGTCGGTTTCGGAGGCTGCCCGAAAGGGTTTCGTCGAGTTTATAATGCGCGGTTTTGGCGCTGGTCGCGGATGGCCGCGGCGTATCTACAGCGCCTCCCCCGGCAGGGGTTCCTGCCATCGACTTGATCGCTACTTGAGTGTCTCCTCGTGCGGTGGTCGCCCAATTTTTAGGAAACATCATGGTTGTGATTCGTCTGGCTCGCGGCGGCTCCAAGAAGCGCCCCTTCTACAACATCGTCGTCGCCAACAGCCGCCAGCGCCGTGACGGCCGCTTCATCGAGCGCGTCGGCTTCTACAACCCCGTCGCCTCCGGCGCCGCCGAAAAGCTGCGCGTCGAGCAGGACCGCGTGAGCTACTGGATCGGCGTCGGCGCCCAGCTGTCGCCCACCGTCGCCCGCCTGGTGGGCGAGGCCAAGACGGCCGCCGTGGCCCCCGCCGCTGCCGCCTAAGTGCGCGTGGCAGGCAACAAGCCTCAGCAAGACGGCGCCTTGGCGCCGTCTTTTGCTTCATGGCCTGAAGATCTCGTGCCGGTGGGCCGCATCCTCGATGCCTGGGGCATCAAGGGCGGCCTGAAGGTGCAGGCCTACTCGGCCGACGCGGATGCGCTGTTCAGCGCCAAGCGCTGGTATCTGAAATCCACCGGCCCCAAGCCCGGCCAGCTGCAATTGGCCGTGCGCTCGGTGCGCGAGCAGGGCGAGGGCATCGTCGCGATGGCCGAGGGCGTGGACGACCGCAACGCTGCCGAGGCGCTGCGTGGCCACGAAATCCACATCCCCCGCAGCGACTTCCCGCGCACGCCCGACGGCGAGTTCTACTGGGTCGACCTGATCGGCCTGGACGTCGTCAACCGCGAGAGCCAGCCCCTGGGCCGCGTCATCGGCCTGATCGATACGGGCCCGCACGCGGTGCTGCGCATCCTGCCGCCCGGCGTCGAGGAGCCGGCCAAGCCCGACCAGGAGCGGCTGATCCCCTTCGTCGGCGCCTTCGTCGACGACGTGAGTCTCGAGGCGAAGCGGATCACGGTCGACTGGGGCCTCGACTTCTGAAGTCATGCGCTTCGACGTCCTGACGATCTTCCCGGAGCTGTTCGCGCCGCATCTGACGCATGGCGTCACGCGGCGCGCCTTCGAGAGCCGCCAGGTCGACGTGCGGCTGTGGCCGCTGCGCGACTTCGCCGAGGACAACTACCGCCGTGTCGATGACCGGCCCTATGGCGGCGGCCCCGGCATGGTCATGCTGGCGGAGCCGCTGGAGCGCGCGCTCTCGGCCGTGAAGGCCGACCGCGGCGAGGTCGAGCCCGCCGTCATCCACTTCACGCCCACGGGCCGGCGCCTGGACCAGGCCCTGGTGAAGTCGCTCGCCACCGGGCCGGGCGGCGTGCTGCTCTGCGGCCGCTACGAGGGCATCGACCAGCGCGTGCTGGACCGCCACGTCACGCTGGAGATCAGCCTCGGCGACTTCGTGCTGTCCGGCGGCGAGCTGCCGGCGCTCGCGCTGCTGGACGCGGTCGCGCGCCTGCAGGACGGCGTGCTCGGCGACGCCCAGTCCCACCAGCAGGACAGTTTTTCCGAGACCAGCGACGGCCTGCTGGACTGCCCGCATTACAGCCGGCCCGAGGTCCTTCCCGACGGCCGCGAGGTGCCGCCGGTGCTGCTGTCCGGCCACCATGCCGACATCCGGCGCTGGCGCCGTGAGCGTTCGCTGGCGCTGACGGCCGCGCGGCGCCCCGAGCTCCTCGAAGCCGCCCGGGCCGCGGGCCGGCTCAGCAAGGCCGACGAGGCCTTCCTGGCCAAGCTCTAGGCGAAACCCTCAAGCCCGGCTATACTCACGGGCTGTCCGATCCTCTGGCAGGTCGAGTGGCAGGTGAAAACCAGCTGCAAACACCCCGATAAATAGCGGCCCGCCAAGATCCGTAGGAGCACAGATGGACCTGATCCAAACCCTTGAGCAAGAAGAAATTGCTCGCCTGAACAAGACCATTCCGGCCTTCGCCCCCGGCGACACCGTGATCGTCAGCGTCAACGTCGTCGAAGGCAGCCGCAAGCGCGTGCAGGCCTACGAAGGCGTCGTCATCGCCAAGCGCAACCGCGGCCTGAACAGCAGCTTCATCGTCCGCAAGATCTCCAGCGGCGAAGGCGTCGAGCGCACCTTCCAGCTGTACAGCCCGCTGATCGCTTCCATCGAAGTCAAGCGCCGCGGCGATGTCCGTCGTGCCAAGCTGTACTACCTCCGCCAGCGTTCGGGCAAGTCGGCTCGAATCAAAGAGAAATTGGCTTAATCAGCCGGTTCCCACCGCCGAGGCCGCCCGGAGCTACGCTCTCGGCGGCTTTTGTTTTTTCACGCATGAAACGCCCCGCCATCACCCAGCCCCAACTCGTGCCGGTCACGAGCGTCGACAGCCACCTGCCCGCCGTCCCGGCCTCGGCGCTGACGCCGCAGGCCATCCGTGCCCGGCTGCGGGCGCTGCCGTCCTGGACGCCCGAATTTGCCGGCGATGGCGGGCTGTTCGTGGACCGCGAGCCGGCCGGTGCCGCCGTGCTGATGCCCCTCGTGCAGCGCGAGGCCGGCCTGAACCTGTTGCTGACCCGCCGCACCGAACACCTGCGCGACCACGCGGGCCAGATCAGCTTCCCTGGCGGCCGCGTCGAGCCCGAGGACGACGGCCCCGTCGCGACCGCGTTGCGCGAGACCGAGGAGGAGATCGGCCTGCCGCGCAGCTACATCGACATCATCGGCCAGTTGCCCGTCTACTCGACGGTGACGGCCTTCCAGGTGACGCCGGTCGTCGGCCTCGTCGCGCCGGGCTTCACGCTGCAGCTCGACGACTTCGAGGTCGCCGAGGCCTTCGAGGTGCCGCTGGCCTTCCTGATGGACCCGGCCCACCACCAGCACCACCGCTTCGAGTTCGCCGGCGGCGAGCGGCGCTTCCTGTCCATGCCCTGGCAGGGCCCCGAGCGCGAGCACTTCATCTGGGGCGCAACGGCCGCGATGTTGCGCAACCTCTACCGTTTGCTGATTGCGGGCTGAGCGCGCCACTATCATCCCGGCCCATGAATTTCTTCGCGGTGCTGCTGGCCCTGTTGTGTGAGCAACTCAAGCCCTTGAGGCATGGCAACCGCGTGCACCAGTCGGTCATCGGCTGGGTGCGCTGGACGGGCCGCAATTTCGATGCCGGCGACGAGCACCACGCCGCCGTCGTCTGGGCCATCACGGTGCTGGTGCCGGGCCTGGTCGTCACGCTGGTCTATTGGGGCCTGCGCCATTTCAGCCTGCTGCTGGCGCTCGGCCTGGATGTCCTCATCCTCTACCTGACGCTGGGCTTCCGCCAGTTCAGCCACTACTTCACCGACATCCGCGATGCGCTGGAGCGCGGCGACGACGCCACGGCGCGCCAGCTGCTGGCCGAGTGGCGGCATCTGGACGCCAGCGAGCTGCCGCGCACCGAGCTGATCCGCCACGTCATCGAGCATTCGCTGCTCGCGGCCCACCGCCATGTGTTCGGCGTGTTCTTCTGGTTCATCGTCTGCTCCACGGTCGGCCTGGGCCCGGCGGGCGCCATCGTGTACCGCATGGCCGAGTTCGCGAGCCGCTACTGGGCCTTCAAGAGCCGCACGCTGGACGCGCCGACCAACCCGCGCCTGCTCGCGCTGTCGCGCCAGGCCTTCGCCGTCGTCGACCACCTGCCCGCGCGGCTGACCGCCACGGGCTTTGCCATCGTCGGCAACTTCGAGGAGGCGGTGAACGGCTGGCGCCGCGACGCCAGTCTCTGGCTGCATCCCAACGAGGGCATCATCCTCGCGTCCGCGGCCGGTGCCGTCGGCCTGCAGCTGGGCGGTGCGGCGGCGCCCGGCATCACGCCGGACCGCAGCAAGACCTTCGATGCGGGCTCCGAGCCCGACGCCACCGGCGCCGCCGGCTCCACGGCCGGCGCGCCGCCCCAGCTCGCCCATCTGCAGAGCGTCGTCGGCCTCGTCTGGCGCTCCGTCGTGCTGTGGATGCTGCTGCTCGCACTGCTGACCCTGGCCAACCTCGTCGGCTGACCCCGACCACCCGACCCACCCATGAACCTTCCCGAACTGCCGGCCCTGGCCGAGCCCGGTCTTGCCGCGCGCGTGCAGCACGCCATCGACCACAAGACCAAGCCCCTCGGCGCGCTCGGCCGCGTCGAGGCGCTGGCCCTGCAGCTGGCGTTGATCCAGGGCGTCGACAAGCCCGCGCTGCGCCAGCCCCAGCTCGTCGTCTACGCCGCCGACCATGGCCTGTCGCGGCGCGGCGTGTCGGCCTATCCGCGCGAGGTCACGCCGCAGATGGTGGCCAATATGCTGGCCGGCGGCGCGGCCGTGTCGGTGCTGGCGCGCCAGCAAGGCCTGGCGCTGACGATCGCGGACTGCGGCGTCGATGCGCCGCTGGCCGAAGGCGCCGTCGACCTGCGCATCGCGGCCGGCACGGCCGATTCCAGCGCCGGCCCGGCGATGACGATCGAGCAGGCCGAACGCGCGCTGCGCAACGGCATGGCCCTGGTCGAGCGCCTGCCGGGCAATGCGCTGCTGCTCGGCGAGATGGGCATCGGCAACACCTCGTCGGCCAGCCTGTTGATGGCCCGCCTGACCGGCCTGCCGCTGGCCGATTGCGTGGGCCGCGGCACCGGCCTGGACGATGCGGGCGTGGCGCGCAAGCTGGCCGTGCTCGGCGACGCACTGGCCGCCAATGTCGCCGCGCGGACGCCGCTGCAGATCGCCGCGGCGCTGGGTGGCTTCGAGATCCTGACGATGGCCGGCAGCGTCATCGCCGCCGCCGCCAGCTGCCGCGTCGTCGTCGTCGACGGCTTCATCACGACGGCTGCCGTCGCGCTGGCAGAGGCGCTGCGCCCCGGCGTGCTCGCGGCCTGCGTGTTCGCCCACCGCTCGGCCGAAGGCCCGCATGCGCGCTGGCTGCAGCAGTTGGCCGCGCGCCCGCTGCTGGACCTGGACCTGCGCCTCGGCGAGGGCAGCGGTGCGGCGCTGGCCTGGCCGCTGCTGACGGCGGCCTGCGCGCTGCTGACCGAGATGGCCAGCTTCGAGAGCGCCGGGGTCAGCAACCGCGAGTAGGCGGCGTGCGGCTGTTTCTCGTCGCGCTGCAGTTCCTGACGCGGCTGCCGGTGCGGCTGGCGCGCTTCGAGCCGGGCTGGCTCAACGACTGTGTGCGCCACTTCCCGCTCGTCGGCGCGCTGGTCGGCGCGGTCGGTGCGGCCGTGCTGCTTGGCGCGTCCCAGCTCTGGCCCGCCTGGATTGCCGCCGTGCTCGCGCTGGCCGCGACGGTGGCGCTGACGGGCGGCTTCCACGAGGACGGCCTGGCCGACACCTTCGACGCGCTCGGCGGCGTCGTGCCGCGCGACAAGGCGCTGGCCATCATGAAGGACTCGCGCATCGGCAGCTATGGTGCGCTGGCCCTGGGACTGAGCCTGCTGCTGCGTGCGGCGCTGCTGGCCGTGCTGGCGACGCGACCGGTGCTTGGTGCCGTCGCGGCGCTGCTGGCCGGCCATGCCTTCGCACGCGCGGCGGCGGTCGGCGTCATGGTCGGCCTGCCCTACGGCGGCGACGTGGACCACGCCAAGGCCAAGCCGCTGGCGCTGGCCGTTGCGCCGCGCAACCTCGGCATCGCGCTGGGCTGGTGCGGCCTGCTGGCGCTGACGCTGGCGGCCTGCGGGGTTCCGCCGCCGCGCCTGCTGCTGGCCCTTGCCGCGGCGCTGCTCGTCGCCTGGGCGATGCGGCAGTGGCTGAAGCGCCGCCTGGGCGGCTACACGGGCGACGGCCTGGGCGCGACCGAGCAGTTGACCGAGATTGCCGTGCTGCTGGCGTTCACGGCCTCGCTCTGATGCCGGCCTTCACGATCTGGCGCCACCCCAGGCCGCGCGGTGCGGCGGGGCGCTGCATCGGCGGTCGGACCGACCTGCCCGTCGACCCACGCAAGGCCAAGCGCCTGGCCCATCGCATCCGCGCCCACGCGCGGCGCCACGGCCTGCCGCGTGAGGTCGTCACGTCGCCGCTGGCGCGCGCGGCCGACGTGGGGCGCTGGCTGCGGCGCTGGGGCTTTCTCTGGCGGGTGGACGCGACGCTGGCCGAGATGGATTTCGGCGCCTGGGACGGCCGGCCCTGGGCGAGCATTCCGGCGCCCGAGTTCGAGCGCTGGATGGCCGACTTCTGCGGCTTCGATTTCGATGGCGGCGAGCCGTTGGCCCGGCTCCTCGACCGCGCCGCCGCCTGGCAGCCGTGCTGTGCGCTGGTCGTCGGGCATGGCGGCTGGATCAATGCGCGGCAGTGGCGGGGCGGCGTGCCGGCACCGGCCAGCTGGCCGCCGCCGCCCGCCTATGGCCGGCCTACTTCAATACCGTCTGCTGCATGAACAGGACGGTCGCGTAGATCTGGAAATCCTGGTTCTCCTTCTTCTGGAAACCATGGCCTTCGTTCTCGGCGCGCAGATACCAGACCGGCGTGCCGCCCTCGCGGACCTTGGCGACGATCTGCTCGGCCTCGGTATAGGGCACGCGCGGGTCGTTGCGGCCCTGCACGACGAACAGCGGCTTCTTGATCCTGGCCACATTGGTCAGCGGCGAGATCTTGTCCAGGTGGGCGCGCATGGCCGGGTCGCGTTCGTCGCCGTACTCGACGCGGCGCAGGTCGCGGCGGTAGCTCTCGGTGTTGTTCAGGAAGGTCACGAAGTGCGAGATGCCGACCACGTCGATGGCGCCGGCGATGCGGTCGGCATAGTGCGTCGACACGGCCAGCGTCATATAGCCGCCGTAGCTGCCGCCGGTGACGAGCACGCGCGAGGCGTCGAGGTCCGGCTGCGTGGCGATCCAGTCCAGCAGCGCGCCGATGTCCTTCACCGAGTCCTCGCGCTTGAAGCCGTTGTCCATCGCCAGGAAGCTTTTGCCGTAGCCGGCCGAGCCCCGCACATTGGGCTGGATCAGCGCCATGCCCAGCTCCTGCACGTAGTAGGCATTGCGGCCCAGGAAGCCCATCTGCGCCTGCGACTCGGGGCCACCGTGGATGGCGATCAGCACCGGGCGCCTGCCGCTGAACTTCGCGGGCGGCGGCGTCAGCAGGCCGGAGATGGTGGTGCCGTCGAAGCTCTTCCAGCGCACGATCTTCTGTTCGCTGAAGCCGGAGGTGTCGATGCCGGGCGGCGCGTAGGCACGCGTCCACTGCTGCAGCCTGCCGTCGGCGGCCAGGGAATAGACCTGGCCCGGCCCCTGCGCGTTGCTGACCGAGAAGGCCAGCTCGGCGCGGGCGTGGTCGTAGTGGGCGGCGCCGACATTGCCGGCCGGCAGCGCCGGGGCGGGCAGCTCCCTGGCCGTGGCGGCGTCGAAGAAATGCAGCTCCTCGCGGCCGTCGACATTGAACCGGGCGGCCAGCTTGCGGCCGTCGTCCGTCAGCGAGACGCCGCTGACGTCCCAGGGGATGTGGCCGCTGACGCGCTCGATGCGGCCGCTGTCCAGGTCCAGCCGCGCCAGCTCGCGGAACTCGCCGGCGCGGTCGGTGGCGATCCACAGCGTGCGGCCGTCGGGCGCCCAGCCGACCGGCGCATAGGCCGCCCTGGCCTCCTGGCTGCCGGCGGCCGGCGCGACCTGCCTGGGCACGCCGCTGTCCAGGTCCAGCATCCAGACCTGCGATTCGTTGGCCGACAGATAGCGGGTCAGCGCGACGAGGCGTTCGTCCGGCGAGGCCTGGCTTGCGCTCCAGCCGCCGCCGTCCAGTTCGGCGAGCTTGCGCCGGCCCTCGGGCTTCTCGGGGTCCATCAGCCACAGCGTCGTCGTGATCCTGCTGCGCGTGCCGCCCTGGGCCGTGCGGTCGATGGGTACGGCGGAGTAGATGAGCTGGCCGCTCCTGCGCAGCCAGGCGTTCATCGCGTGGCGCTCGTCGGGCGACGTCAGCAGCACGGGCTGGGCGCCGGCCTGGTCCAGCGGCAGGCGGTAGAGCTGCGCGACCTCGTTGCCGCCGATGGCGCGCTCGAAGACGGCGTAGCGGCCGCTGCGGGGCTCGTAGCTCGCCTGCGTCACCGGGTCGATGCCGTCCGTCAGCTGCTCGCCGTCGGCCAGCGGCGCCGTCACGCGGAACAGCTGCGCCGTGTTGGCGCCGGCCTTGCGGTGGCTGACCAGCATCTCGCGCCGCGTCGGGTGCCAGTCGGCGAAGCCATGGCCGCGGAAGTCGTTGTAGCGGCCGACGGCGTCGGCCAGGCTCTGCGGCACGGGCGGGATGCCCTGGACGAAGAGGTTGGCGTTGGGCGCCACGGTGGCTTCCGGCGCTTTTGGCGCAGCGGCGCAGGCCGCCAGCAGCGTGATGCCGAGGGCACAGAGGGAGAGACGGATCATGGAGGGCCTTGGAAAACGGAATGGGCGCTTGGAGCGCCCATTTTGGTGGGGCTGCGGGTCAGATCTAACCCGCTGTGAGTTGGGTCATGCCGTCTGCTGGATGCCGGCGATCAGCCAGCCGTCGTCGGCCTTGGCGAGGTGCCAGACCTCGTCGAAATCCGTGGCCGCCTGCTGGCTGTCCTCGCGCACCAGGCCCCGGAAGCGCACCGACACGAGCTGCTCGCCGTTCTCCGTCGCCATGTCGATGACGCCGGCGTCGAGCTGCAGCACCTCGGTGCGCTGGATGGCGCCGCCGCGTTCCAGCAGTTCGTGCTGGATGCTGGCGTACATCTGCGGCGTCGTGAAGCGGCGCAGGTCGGCCTGGTCGCCGGCATCGTTGGCGGCCTGCAGGCGGATGAAGACCTGCTTGGCCAGCGTCTCGAAGCCTGCGGCGTCGAAGCCGGCCAGCAGCGCCGACGAGCCACCCACGGCGGATTGAGGCTGGAAGGCGGGCTGGACGAGCTGGGCCTGGGGCTGGGCGGCCTCGAAGTTCATGCCGTTGGCGCCGGCCAGCCGGGCCTTGGGCGCGGCGAAGCGGCGCAGCAGGAAGCGGATGGCGATCACCGCCACGAAGCCCAGCAGCAGCATCGTCATGAGGTTGGCCAGGCCCTCGCCGAAACCGAAATGGCTGGCCAGCGCGGCGATGCCGAGGCCGGCGGCCAGGCCGGCGAGCGGGCCCATCCAGGAGCGCTTGGGCGCGGCGGCGGGCTGGGGCGCGGGCTTGGCCGGGGCGGCCTGCTGCGGTGCCGCCGGCTGCCGGGCGGGCGGCATGTTGGGGGTGGTCTGCGTCGGGGTGCTGCGTTTCATGCCGCCACTGCCCAGGCGCTTGGCCTCGGCGTCGTGGACGGGCAGGGCGAAGGCCAGCAGGGCGGCGAGGCTGACGGCAAGGATGCGGTTCAAGCGAGTCTCCGGAAAGCGTGGGAAGCAGCCGGACAGCTGCCGGCGAGACTCAGGATTTTCAAGCGTCCCGGATGTCGGCAACTACGGTTTCTCCGAAGTCTGGCCGCAACAGAAACCGAACAATCGAGGCCGCCGTGGCTTCGGCCGTCTGCAGCTGTCCGCCGTCCTTCAGACCCTGGAAGCGGGCCCGCTCCGGGAAGCGGGCCGGGTCGGCACCGCGCAGCTGGACCTGCATGTCGGTGTCGATGACGCCGGGGGCCAGCGACACGATGCCGACATCCGGCGCCTCCAGCGCCAGCGCACGGCTGAGGTGGTCCAGCCCGGCCTTGACCGCGCAGTAGCTCGCGCTGCCGGCCATCGCGCGGCGGCCCAGACCGGAGGAGATGTTGAGGATGCGCCGCCGCGGCACGCCGGCCGTCTCGGCGAGGAAGACGCGGCTGAGCAGCACCGGTGCCTCCAGCCCGACCCGCAGCGCCGCGGACAGGCCGGCCAGGTCGCTGGCCGCCAGCGGGCCGGGCTCGCTCAGCAGCGCGGCGTTGTTGATCAGCGTGGCGCTCTGCCAGCCGGTGTGGGCGCGCAGCCAAGCCTGCAGGCGTTCGGCGGCGGGCAGCGGGTCGGCCAGGTCCAGCGCCCATTGCTCGGCCTGCAGAGCCGGGTTGGCGCTGCGGGCGATGCCGACGACGGTGTTGCCGGGCTGGGCCAATTGCCTGGCGAGGGCGGTGCCGAGGCCGCGCGAGCTGCCGGTGACGATGTAGAGATGCATTCAGAACTCCGGTGGGCAGACGAAGTGGTGGCCGCCGATGTGCAGCTCGCTGGCGTGCAGCAGCAGGCGCGGGCTGGTGGCGGCGATGTCGGGCTCGGCATAGAGGGCATCGCCGAGTATGGCGTGGCCGAGGTGGGCGAGGTGCACGCGCAGCTGGTGGCTGCGGCCGGTCAGCGGCTCCAGCGCGACGCGGGTGTGGCCGCCCTCGTGGGCCAGCACGCGCCAGCGCGTCTGCGAGGGCTTGCCCTGTTCCAGGTCGACTTGCTGGCGCGGCCGGTTGGGCCAGTCGGCGCCCAGCGGCAGGTCGATCAGGCCTTCGCCTTCCAGGTGCCCGGCGACGACGGCGACATAGGTCTTGCCGACGCGGCGCCCGGCGAAGTCGGCGCTGAGCTCACGCTGCGCATCGGGGCCGCGTGCGAACAGCAGCAGGCCGGATGTGGCCTGGTCGAGGCGGTGCACGATCAGCGCGTCGGGGTAGGCGGCCTGCACGCGGGCGCTGGCGCAGTCGGACTCGGTGCGGCCCGGCACGCTGAGCAGGCCGGCGGGCTTGTCGATGACGACCAGGCGGTCGTCGGCGTGGACGATGCGCATCATCGCGATGACACGAGGATGCCGGCCGCGATGAGCGCGAAGGCCAGGCCGTGGTACCAGGCCGGCGCCGTGCCGAGCAGGGCGGCCGAGATGACGGCGGCGAACACCGGCGTCAGGTTGACGAAGAAGCCCGCCAGCGCCGGCCCCGCCTCGGCCACGCCCAGGCCCCAGCAGCGGTAGGCGATCAGCGAGGGGCCGATGGCGACGTAGAACAGCGCCGCGACGAGGGCCGGGCTCCAGTGGATGGCGGCCGGTGCGACGACCTGCTCGATGCCGGCCGACAGGCCCGAGAAGACGGCACCGAACATCAGCTGGGCCATCAGCGCCTCGGCCCAGTTCCAGTCGGGCTTCTCGCCGGGCCCCAGGCCCCGTGCCGGCCGTGCCAGCCGCCACGAGTAGAGGGCCCAGGTGAAGAGGGCCAGCAGCATCAGCAGGTCACCCGGCACGAAGTGCACGGCCAGCAGGGCCGCCGGGTCGCCGCGTGCGATGACGACGGCCACGCCCAGCAGCGACAGGCCGGCGCCGGCGAGCTGACGCCGCGTCGGCCTGACGCCGTAGGCGAGGGCGCCCACGCCCAGCATCCACACCGGCATGCTGGCGGTGATCAGCGTCACGTTCAGCGGCGACGAGGTGTGCAGCGCGAGGTATTGCAGCGCGTTGTAGCAACCCATGCCGAGAAAACCGAGCCAGGCCAGGCCGCGCCAGCGTGCCAGCGCCGGGCGCGGGTCGGCCAGCAGCCGCCAGGCCAGCGGCGCGAGCAGCAGCAGGGCCAGCGCCCAGCGCAGCGCGTTCAGCGTCAGCGGCGGGATGGCGTCGCGCACCATGCGGCCGACGACGGCATTGCCGGCCCAGAACAGCGGCGGCAGCGTCAACAGCAGGGCAAGGCGTGGGGTCAGCTTCACGGGGTGCGGCGCGGCAGGCAAAGGGCTGGCACGATAGCCGACAACTCAACGAGGAGAGAGCTATGGGTGAAAAGGCGGTCGTCATCGCGGCCCCGGGCGGGCCGGAGCAATTGAAGCTGGTGGACGTCGACGTGGGCGCTCCCGGCCCCGGCGAGATCCGCATCCGGCACCACGCCTGCGGGCTGAACTACATCGATGTCTACCACCGCAACGGCGCCTATGCGCTGCCGCTGCCGGCCCGGCTGGGCATGGAGGGCGCGGGCGTCGTGGAGGCGGTGGGCGAGGGCGTCACGCATCTGAGCGTGGGCGACCGCGCCGCCTACGCCAGCCAGCCGCCGGGCGCCTATGCGACGGCGCGCGTGATGCCGGCCAAATGCGTGCTGAAGCTGCCCGACGCGATCGACTTCGAGACCGGCGCGGCCATGATGCTCAAGGGCCTGACGGTGCAATACCTGCTGCGCCGCACGCTGCCGCAGGGCGGCCTGCAGGCGGGCGACTTCGTGCTCTTCCACGCGGCGGCCGGTGGCGTGGGCCTGATCGCCTGCCAGTGGGCGCGGGCGCTCGGCCTGCAGCTCATCGGCACGGCTGGGAGCGACGAGAAATGCCAGCTCGCGCTGGACCACGGTGCGGCCCATGCGATCAACTACCGGCGCGATGCGGATTTCGCGGCCCGGGTGCGCGAGATCACCGGCGGCCGCGGCGTGAAGGTGGTCTACGACTCGGTGGGCGCCGACACCTGGGAGGGCTCGCTGAACAGCCTGGCGCCCTTCGGCCTGCTGGCCAGCTTCGGCGGCGCGTCGGGGGCGGTGCCGCCCATCAACATCGGCACGCTGGCGGCCAAGGGCTCGGTCTACGTCACGCGGCCG
Organism: Pelomonas aquatica; assembly: GCF_026712205.1. Taxonomy (GTDB): domain Bacteria; phylum Pseudomonadota; class Gammaproteobacteria; order Burkholderiales; family Burkholderiaceae_C; genus Pelomonas; species Pelomonas aquatica. The sequence goes on along the minus strand of NZ_JAPPUW010000015.1, from coordinate 61,261 downwards.
ACGCTGTTCACCCACATCGCCACGCACCAGGCCACGCAGGCGATGGGCAACGAGCTGTTCGACATGGTCGCCGGCGGCAAGGTCAGGATCCGCATCGACAAACGCTATGCGCTGGCCGACGTGGCCGAGGCCCACCGCGACCTGGAGGCGCGCAGGCTGCTGGGCAGCGCGGTGCTGCTGCCCTGAGCGAGGTCAGCCGGCGACGCCGACCGCGATCTCGAAGCTGAAGCTCGACCCCAGGCCGGGCTCGCTCTCGACGCTGACGTCGCCGCCCATCAGGCCCACGAGGCGCTGCACGATGGTCAGGCCCAGGCCCGTGCCGCCGTAGCGCCGCGTGATGCTGCCGTCGGCCTGCGTGAAGGGGTCGAAGATCTGGCCGATCTGGTCGCGCGTCATGCCGATGCCGGTGTCGGTCACGGCGATGCGCAGGCGCAGGCGGCCGGGGGCATCGCTGCGCTGCGCTTCGGCCAGCGCGATCTCGATGCGCACCTCGCCGTGCTCGGTGAACTTCAGCGCATTGCCGATCAGGTTGATCAGCACCTGGCGCAGGCGCAGCGCGTCGCCAACGAGCTCCTGGGGCACGCTGGGCTGCACGCGGGCATGCAGCCGGATGCCCTTGCCGAGGGCCTGCTGCAGCAGCGGCTGCAGCGACTCGGCCAGGCAGTCGTGCAGGCAGAAGGGCTGCTCGTCGATGACGGTGCGGCCGGCCTCGATCTTGGCCACGTCCAGCAGGTCGTTGATGATGGTCATCAGGCCCTTGGCGGAGTCGTGGGCCATCGCGATGAAGCGGCGCTGGCGCTCGTTCAGGTCGTCGCCCTGCAGCACGAGTTCGGTCAGGCCGAGCACGCCGTTCATCGGCGTGCGGATCTCGTGGCTCATGTTCGCGAGGAAGCTGCTCTTGGCCTGGCTGGCGGCCTCGGCGGCCTCGCGGGCGGCGACGAGGGCGGCCTGGCTGGCCTTCAGGTCGGCGATGTCGCGGGCGTTCAGCAGCAGCGTCGTGTCGCCGGTCACCGGGTCGCGCATCGGCCGCGCGTCCAGCGCATGCCAGCGCAGGCCGGCCAGGGTCTGCAGTTCGACGTCCTGGCGGCAGGTTTCGCCGCGCTGCACGCGGCCAAGAACGCCGGTGGCGTCGCTCGGGTGGGCGAACAGGCGCGTGAACTCGGTCTGGCCCGGGCCGGGCGGCGTGTCGCCGAAGGTCAGCGCGGCGGCGGGGTTGCGCATCAGCAGCTCGCCGCCCTGCAGGCCGAACACGGCGATGCGCACCGAGGTGTGCTGCAGCGCCTCGACGCCGCGCAGCATCGACACGTCGGCGCCGCCGCCCAGCGAGTCGGCCGCGAACAGCATGATCTGGCGACGGTCCGGCGTGCGCATGCCGCGCGACACCAGCATCACCGTCGTCGGTTCGCCCTTGGGGTAGAGCGTCCACTGTTCGCGCACGATCTTGCCCTGCGCGTGGTCGGCGGCGGTGACGGCCAGGCGCTCGCGCACGGTGTCGCCATGCTCGGCGAAGTCGCGCGACAGGAATTCCTCGGCACTCTCGGCATGCCAGAAGCGCAGCGCCGCGGCATTGGCCCACAGATTGCGCTGCTGGTCCGGGTCGAAGACCCACAGGGGGACGTCGAGCCAGTCGTAGTGGCTGAGGCTGGCGAAGTCGAGAAGCATGGAGGGTGTCGAGCGGCGCGCGATTGTCACCGTTCGACAAAGCCGCCCGCGTGAACTTCTGCGCTAATCGGCGCCCAGTGCAGCCCGGTAGGCATGCCAGCTCGCGTGCCCCAGCCAGGGGCCGACGACGAGCAGGCCGGCGAAATAGGGCAGCATGGCCAGCACGGTCAGCGTCGTCACGACGAGGCCCCAGAACAGCATGACGGCGGGCTGGGTCAGGCAGAGCTTGAGGCTGGCCAGGCCGGCGCTGACGGCGTCCGTGTCGCGGTCCAGCAGCAGCGGCATGGCGATGACGCTGACCGCGAAGATCAGGCCCGCGAAGACGGCGCCCACGGCGAGGTAGGCGACGATGAAGCCGAGGTGGTCGGCGCTCAGCAGCCTGGACACCGAGCCGGCGAAATCCGGCATGCCGTCGAAGCTGACCGCGAAGACGACCAGGGCCGCGCGGCCCCAGAGCATTTCCAGGATCAGCAGCACGAAGCCGAAGATGGCGATCTGCCGGACGTTGGGCAGCCAGGCGCCGAGGGCATCCTCGATGCGCGGCGTCTGGCCCAGCTCCAGGCGCCGGCTGACCTGGTAGAGGCCCAGGCACAGCAGCGGCCCCAGCAGCAGGAAGCCGGCGCACAGGGCCAGCGTGTAGATGGGTGCGTGGCGGAACACCATCAGCACCGCCAGGCCCATCAGCGCGAAGCAGGCGCCGAAGAAGCCGCCGATGGCGGGCGCGCGCCGCAGGTCGGCCCAGCCCAGCCTGAGCCAGTGCAGCGGCGCGGACAGCGGCAGGCGCCGCAGCGGCGGGCCGAGCTCGACGGCGGGCTCGGGGACGTAGGGGACGTAGCCGCGCGGAGGGGGCTCAGGTGCGTCGGACACGGCGCAGTTCATCCAGGATCAACAGGATGGCGCCGATGGTGATCGCACTGTCTGCGACGTTGAAGGCGGGGAAATACCAGCCGCCCGCATGGACCTGTATGAAGTCGACGACATAGCCGTGGATGGCGCGGTCGATGACGTTGCCCAGAGCGCCGCCGAGGATCAGCGTCAGCGCCCAGGCGAACAGCTTCTGGTGGCCGTGGCGGCGCAGCATCCAGACGATGAAGGCCGCGGCGGCCAGGCCCAGGCCGAGGAAGAACCAGCGCTGCCAGCCCGAGGCGCCGTGCAGGAAGCTGAAGGCGGCGCCGAAGTTGTGGGCGCGCACCAGGTTGAAGAAGCCGGTGACCGGGTGGACGTCGCCGAGCTGGAAGCTGCCGATGATGAGGATCTTGGTGAACTGGTCCGCCAGCACGATGACGGCGGCGATCAGCAGCCAGGCGGTCAGGCCGGAGGACGGAGACGAGGAGCGAGGGGGCATGGGATGGGTCGCGAGGCGAGGGGCGGTCAATGTAACGCGCCGCCGATGCGGGGCTTGTGGGCGCAGCGGAAGCGGCGTAGAAGCTGGATTGTCCCAACACGCTGGAGGACACCATGCGCAAGCGCATCTACTGGCTGCTGCCCGACCTGGGCAGCGCGCGGCGGACGATGGACGAGCTCTTGCTCGCCCGCATCACCGAGCGCCATATCCACTTCGTCGCGGCCGAGGGCGCGAGCATGGACGGCCTGCACGCGGCCAATGTGCTGCAGACCTCGGACTTGGTCGAGGCGGCCCAGTCCGGGGCGCTGATCGGCTCGGGCCTGGGCGCGGCGGGCGGCGTCGCGGCGGCGTTCGCCGTCGATGCCGGCTCGCCCGCGGCGGTCGTCATCGGCCTGGCCGCGCTGGGCGCGATGCTGGGTACCTGGTCGTCCAGCATGATCGGCAGCGCGGCGCCGAGCCGGCGGCTGAAGCGCTTCGAGCGGGCGATCGCCGAAGGGCTCTACCTGCTCATCGTCGACGTGCCGCGCACGCGCATCACCGAGATTGAGCAGTTGCTGGAACGCACCCACCCCGAAGCCCACTTCGAGGGGATGGAGCCGAACGTACCCGCTTTCCCTTGAGCCCCTCGCCCAGACTTGCCGCGCTGAACGCGGGCAAGTCTGGTCGGTCCCCCGAGGGGACGGCGATGTTTGCGGCGTTGAGCCGCAAACACATCGCCTGCGGGCCGGCTTGGGAGCGGCCCGGCGCCGGTCCGCCGCGAAATGCGGATGGAGGTTTTCAGGCGACGGTGCGGGTTTCGCCCGCGCCGTAGAGGTTGCTGTCGCAGCGCCCGCACAGCGTCGGATGCTCGGGCCTGCTGCCCACGTCGGCGCGGTAGTGCCAGCAGCGCTCGCACTTGGCATGGCTGCTGGGCGTGACGACGACGCCGAACTGCGCCGCAGGCACCAGCCCGACCGCCGACGTGATGAAGACGAAGCGCAGGTCCTCGCCCAGGCTGGCGAGCAGGGCCTGATCCTGCTCGTTGACCTGCAGCACCAGCTCGGCCTGCAGCGAGGCACCGACGGCGCCCGTCGTGCGCACCGCCTCGATGGCCTTGTTGACCTCGTCGCGGATCTGGTGGATGCGGTCCCACTTGGCCAGGAGGCCGGCGTCGGTCGCGCCGAAGTCCCAGTAGGTCTCGGTGAAGATGCTCTCGCCCTTGGCGAAGACGCCCCAAGCTTCCTCGGCCGTGAAGCTGAGGAAGGGCGCCATCCAGCGCAGCATCGCGTGCGTGATCTGCCACAGCGCGGTCTGTGCCGAACGGCGGGCCAGGCTCTTGGGTGCCGTCGTGTAGAGGCGGTCCTTCAGCACGTCGAGGTAGAAGGCGCCGAGGTCCTCGGAGCAATAGACCTGCAGCTTGGCGACGACCGGGTGGAACTCGTAGCGCTCGAAGTGGGCCAGGATGTCCGTCTGCAGCTCGGCCGCGCGGGCCAGCGCATAGCGGTCCACCTCCAGCAACTGGTCGGCCGGCACGGCATCCGTCGCCGGGTCGAAGTCGCTGATATTGGCGAGCAGGAAGCGCAGCGTGTTGCGGATGCGGCGGTAGCTGTCGACGACGCGGGCCAGGATCTTGTCGTCCAGGCCGAGATCGCCGGAGTAGTCGGTCGCGGCCGTCCACAGGCGCAGGATCTCGGCGCCGTACTTGTCCGACACGGCCTGCGGCGCGACGACGTTGCCCATGGACTTGCTCATCTTGCGGCCCTGGCCGTCGACGACGAAGCCGTGGGTCAGCAGGCCCTTGTAGGGCGCGCGGCCGTAGAGGGCGCAGGCGATCAGCAGCGAGGAGTGGAACCAGCCGCGGTGCTGGTCGTGGCCTTCGAGGTAGAGATCGGCCTCGGGGCCGGTCGCGTGCGCAGCGCCCCTGTGGCTGCCCTTGAGCACATGCTCGAAGGTGGAGCCGGAGTCGAACCAGACGTCGAGGATGTCGTTGCCCTTGGTGTACTGGGCCGCCTCCTCGCCCAGCCATTCGGCGGCGTCCAGCTTGGACCAGGCCTCGATGCCGCTCTGCTCCACCAGCTGCGCGGCGCGCTCGATGAATTCCAGCGTGTTCGGATGCGCCTCGCCGCTGTCCTTGTGCAGGAAGATGGGCAGGGGCACGCCCCAGCTGCGCTGGCGCGAGATGCACCAGTCGGGCCGGCCGGCGATCATGTCGTGCAGGCGGGCGCGGCCGTTCTCGGGGTAGAAGCTGGTCGCTTCGATGGCGGCGAGCGCCGTTTCACGCAGGCTCTTGGGCGCCTTGTCGGTCGTGAACAAGCCGTCGCCCTCGTCCATGCGCACGAACCACTGCGCCGCGGCGCGATAGATGACCGGCGTCTTGTGGCGCCAGCAGTGCGGGTAGCTGTGGGTCAGCTTGGACTGGGCCATCAGCCGGCCGTTGTCCAGCAGCGTCTGCGCGATGACGGCATTGGCCTTCCAGATGTGCTGGCCGCCGAACAGCGGCAGCTCGGCCGCGTAGGCGCCATTGCCCTGCACGGGGTTCAGGATGTCGTCGAAGGCCATGCCGTGGGCGACGCAGCTCTGGAAGTCGTCCAGGCCGTAGGCGGGCGCGGAGTGCACGACGCCGGTGCCGTCTTCGGCGGTCGCATAGTCGGCGAGATACACCGGGCTTTCGCGGTCGTAGCTGGGGTGCACATGGGCCAGCGGGTGCTTGAACTTCAGCAGTTCCAGCTTGCGGCCAGGCACGGTGGCGACGACGCTGCCTTCGAGCTGCCAGCGCGCCAGGCATTTCTCGACCAGCGCCTCGGCGACGACGAAGAATCCCTTGGGCGTGTCGACCAGCGCGTAGGGCAGCTCGGGGTTCAGGTTCAGCGCCTGGTTGGCCGGGATGGTCCAGGGCGTGGTCGTCCAGATGACGGTGAAGGCGTCCTTGGTCAGCGGCGCGACGCCGAACGCGGCGGCCAGCTTGTCCGGTTCGGCGCTCCGGAAGGCCACGTCGACCGCGGGCGACTGCTTGTCCGCGTACTCGATCTCGAACTCGGCCAGCGAGGAGCCGCAGTCGAAGCACCAGTAGACGGGCTTCAGGCCGCGGTAGACGAAGCCGCGTTCGAACATCCGCTTCAGCACGCGGATCTCGCCGGCCTCGTTGGCGAAGTTCATCGTCTTGTACGGGTGGTCCCACTCGCCGAGCACGCCCAGGCGCTTGAAGTCCGTGCGCTGGCCGGCTATCTGCTCGGTGGCGTAGGCGCGGCTTTTGGCCTGCACCTCGTCGCGCGGCAGGCCGCGGCCGAAGGTCTTCTCGATCTGGTTCTCGATGGGCAGGCCGTGGCAGTCCCAACCGGGGATGTAGGCCGCGTCGAAGCCCGCCAGCTGGCGCGCCTTGACGATCATGTCCTTCAGGATCTTGTTGGCAGCGTGGCCGATGTGGATCTGGCCGTTGGCATAGGGCGGGCCGTCGTGCAGCACGAATTTAGGCTTGCCGCAGCGCGCGTCGCGCAGGCGCTTGTACAGGCCCTGCTCGTCCCAGGCCTTGACCCAGCCCGGCTCGCGCTTGGGCAGGTCGCCCCGCATCGGGAAGGGCGTGTCGGGCAGGTTGAGCGTGGAGCGGTAGTCCGGGGTGGTCATGGCGTGCAGCCAGACGAAAAGCCTGGCGATTCAGAAGTCGGGGAGGGCGGAGCGAAGAGCGGCTGGGAGCCGCTTCAAATTCGGTCGCGCGTGGTCTGGCGACGCTGGGCCGCGTGGGTGGCCAGGAAGGCGCGCGCTGCCTCGGTGTCGGCGGCGATGGCGGCCGTGAGCGCGTCCAGCCCGTCGTACCTGGCTTCGTCGCGGAGTTTGTGCAGCAGTTCCACGCGGGCGAGTTTACCGTAGCCCCCCTCCGGGCCGAGCTCGGATTCAGGCCATTCCAGGCAGTGCACCTCCAGCAGCACGCGGCCCGCGTCCTCGACGGTGGGCCGGTTGCCGAGGCTGGCGACGCCCGGCAGCGGCTCGGGCGCCAGGCCGTGGACGAGCACCGCGAAGATGCCGTGGGCGGCCGGCTTGTCGTGCGGGAAGCGCAGGTTCAGCGTGCGGAAGCCGTCGGCCGCGCCGGGCGCGCTTTCGCCCAGCTGCCGGCCCAGCTTGCGGCCGTGCGTGACATGGCCCGAGATGCCGTAGGGCCGGCCCAGCAGCGCGGCGGCCCTGACCATGTCGCCGGCGGCCAGCGCCTCGCGCACGGCCGAGCTGCTGACGCGCAGGCCGTGCACCTCGTAGCTCATCATGCGCGCGACGTCGAAGCCCTTGGTCTGGCCGGCGGCATCCAGCGTCGCGTAGTCGCCCTGGCGCTTGGCACCGAAGCGGAAGTCGTCGCCGACCAGCACATAGCGCGCGCCCAGGCCTTCCACCAGCACCTGGCGGATGAAGTCCTGCGGCGGCAGCGAGGCCAGAGTCTCGTCGAAGCGCAGGATGACGACCTGATCGATGCCGCAGCGCTCCAGCTCGCCGAGCTTGTCGCGCAGCGTCGCGATGCGCGCGGGCGCCAGCTCGGGCTTGCCGGCCCTGGCGGCGAAGAAGTCGCGCGGATGGGGCTCGAAGGTCAGCACGCAGGTCGGCAGCCCGCGGTGGCGGGCCTCGGACTGCAGCAGCGCCAGCATGGCCTGATGGCCGCGGTGCACGCCGTCGAAGTTGCCGATGGTCAGTGCGCAGGCGGGCGCGATGCCGGGGTGGTGGAAGCCTCTGAAAACTCGCATCGGCCCTATTGTCCCCAGACCTCGGCGGGGCTGCCGACCCAGCGCCATTCGCCGGGCTTGAGGTCGGCCGGCAGCACCAGTGCGCCGAATTGCGGGCGGTGCAGGGCCTCGACCCGGTTGCCCACGGCGGCCACCATGCGCTTGACCTGGTGGTATTTGCCCTCCAGCAGCGTCAGGCGCAGCAGCGTCTCGTCGCCTATCTCGGCGGCTTCGGCCTTGCTGATCTCTGGCGGGCGCTGGAACTTGCCCTCGGGTTCCTTCAGCTCGACGCCTGCGAGCAGCTGCTCGACCATCGCCGCCGTCAGCACATGCTTGCAGCGCGCCTCGTAGACCTTGGGCACGTGGTGCTTGGGCGAGGTCAGCTTGTGGATCAGCGTGCCGTCGTCGGTCAGCAGCAGCAGGCCGGTGGTGTCCTCGTCCAGCCGGCCGATGGGCTGCACGCCGCGCTCGCGCAGCGGCGCGGGCAGCAGGCTCATCACGCTGGGGTGGTGCTTGGGTTTCTGCGAGCACTCGTAGCCGGCCGGCTTGTTCAGCAGGATCAGCGCCCTGTCGACGCAGGGCCATTCCTGACCGGCGACCGTGAAGCGAAGACCGGTGGTCTCGAACTCGGCATCCGGGTCTTCAACGACTTCACCGTGGACCGCGACCTCGCCGTTCCATACCAACCCCGCACACAGACGGCGCGTTCCAAAACCCTGGCTGAACAGGATTTGCGACAGCCTCTGCTTCACTTGGCCTGGGAAGACTGCATCGGCTTCACGTCACCGCAGTCGGTGCCCAGCCACCGGCCTTCGCCATTGACCTTGCTGACCTCGGTCTTGCCCTGGCGCTGATGCCGCACCGTGACGTCGTTGGTGAAGCCTTCGTTGCCACGCAGCGTGATCGTTGCATCGCCTTCGGAGGCCGGGTCGGTGCAGACGAAATGGGTCTGGATGGTGCTGCCGCTGCGCTTCACGTCCTGGGTGCAGTTGCCATGGTGCGTGACCGGCGCCATATTGCGCTCGGCCTGCTCCTTGGTCACGCAGGTCTTGATGGTGATGGTGCCGCCGGCCATGCTCATGCTGACGCCCTTCTGGGCCATCATCTGCTCCATCATCTGGCGGCGTTCGGGCGGCATGCTCTCCATGGCCTTCTGCGCCTGGGCCATCTGGGCCTGGCGCGCCGGGTCGAGCTGGGGCGTCTGCTTGAACTCCCACAGCCCGGGCTTCATGGTCTGGGCATGGGTGGCACCGGCGAGGCCGGCGATCAGCAGCAGGGCAGGGAATTTCATCAGGCGTTCTCCGCGAGGCAAGAGAAGGCAGCGCCGACGACCGGCGCTGCTCAGGCAAACACCCCCGCAGTGTCCTGCATCCGGGCGCTGACTTCACCCAGGTGATGCATCGTGTCCCCCCACTGCATCTCCATGACGGTCAGGCGCTTGAAGTAGTGGCTGCCGGCGTACTCGTCGGTGACGCCGATGCCGCCGTGCATCTGCGTGCACTGCTGGCCGACGAAGCGCATCGCGTTGCCCAGCTGCACCTTGGCCTGCGACAGCGCGCGGCGGCGCACGGCGGGCGCGTCGCCGAGGCGCAGCGTCGCGTAATAGCTCATGGAGCGGGCCAGCTCCAGCTGCATCTTCACGTCGGCCGTGCGATGGCGCAGCGCCTGGAAGCTGGCGATGGCGACGCCGAACTGCTTGCGCGTGTTCAGGTAGTCGACGGTCAGCGCGAGGTATTTCTCCATGACGCCGATGGCCTCGGCCGCCTGCGCGGCGATGCCGATGTCGGCGGCCAGTTCCAGCAGGGCCAGGCCCTCGTCGGGGCCGGCAATGAGCTGGGCGGGCGTGTTGTCGAGGTGGAGCTCGGCGGCCCGCGAGCCGTCGTGCAGCGAGTAGGGCCGTGTGTGCACGCCGGCCGCCGTGCGCTCGACGAGGTAGAGGGCCACACCGTCGCGCGCATCGTCGGCGCCGGACACGCGGGCCGGCACGATGAAGGCGTCGGCCACGTCGCCGGCCGGCACCAGGCTTTTCACGCCGGTCAGCCGGCCGTCGACGGCGCGCGTGGCGACCTGGTTCAGGCGGTAGCGCGACCTGGCTTCCTGGTGGGCCAGCACGACCAGGGCCTCGCCGCCGGCGATGCGCGGCAGCCAGGCGGCCTGCAAGGCGTCGGGGGCGTGGCGGAGCACGGCCGGGGCGATCAGCACGCCCTGGGCGACGGGCTCCAGCACGAGGCCGCGGCCGAGTTCCTCCATGACGACCATCGCCTCGACCGGGCCGAAGCCCAGGCCGCCATGCGCCTCGGGCACGGCCAGCGCCGTCAGGCCCAGGCCGGCCAGGCCTTCCCAGACGCCGCGGTCGAAGCCGCCGGCGCGGGCGATCTGGTGGCGGCGTTCGAAGGCGTAGTCCTTGTCGACGAAGCGCTGCACCGCGTCGCGCAGGGCCTGCTGGTCTTCGGTGAAATCGAAATCCATCTTGTCTGCCTCCCGCAATCAGCCGAGTACCGTCTGAGCGACGATGTTGCGCTGCACTTCGTTCGAGCCGCCGTAGATCGTCGTCTTGCGCACGTTCAGGTAGTTGCCGGTCAGCGGGATGGCGTGCGCGGCGCCGCCCATCCAGGCACCGCCCAGCCATTGGTCGCCCTGCCAGCCGGCTTCCATGGCCTCGTGGACATGGGGCAGGGCCAGCGGGCCGCCGGCCAGCATCATCAGTTCGGTGTAGCGCTGCTGCAGTTCGCTGCCGCGGATCTTCAGCAGGCCGGCCACGTCCAGCGGCTGCTTGCCGGAGCGCTCGCCGGACAGCACGCGCAGCACCATCATCTCCAGCGCCACGACGTCGACCTCGCACAGCGCGATCTGGTCGCGGAAGCGCGCGTCGTCCATCAGGCCCTCGGCCTTGGCGATGCGCTTCAGGCGCTCCAGCTCGCGCTTGGCGCGGTTCACGTCGGCGATGTTGGTGCGCTCATGCGAGAGCAGGTGCTTGGCATAGGTCCAGCCCTTGTTCTCCTCGCCGATCAGGTTCTCGGCCGGCACCTCGACGTTGTCGAACCAGACCTCGTTCACCTCGTGTTCGCCGTCCAGCATGATGATGGGCTTCACGCTGACGCCGGGGGACTTCATGTCGATCAGCAGGAAGCTGATGCCGGTCTGCGGCTTGCCCTCGGTGGAGGTGCGCACCAGGCAGAAAATCCAGTCGCCGTACTGGCCCAGCGTCGTCCAGGTCTTCTGGCCGTTGACGATGTATTTGTCGCCGCGGCGTTCGGCGCGGCATTTCAGCGAGGCCAGGTCCGAGCCCGATCCCGGCTCGCTGTAGCCCTGGCTCCACCAGACCTCGCCGCTCATGATGCCGGGCAGGAAGCGCTGCTGCTGCTCCAGCGAGCCGAAGGCCATGATGACCGGCGCCACCATGACCGGGCCGAAGGGCACGATGCGCGGCGCGCAGGCCAGGGCGCATTCCTCTTCGAACAGATGGCGCTGCACGGCATTCCAGCCCGGGCCGCCGAACTGCTTGGGCCAGGCCCAGCCGTGCCAGCCCTTGGCGCCGAGGATCCTGGCCCAGCGCTGCAGGTCGTCCTTGTTCAGGCGCAGCGCATGGCGCACCTTGTGGGTGATGTCGGCCGGCAGGTGGGCGCGCACCCATTCGCGCACCTCGGTGCGGAAGGCCAGTTCCGCATCGGTGAAATTGAGGTCCATTTGTCTCCGCGTCGCTGCGTTGTCGTGATGGGAATGCCGGGCTTTTTAGCACGGTCGTTCGCATGCTGGCTGTCCGCCCAGGGACAGTGCAGCGAGCAGGGGCCAGGAAGCAAAAAGGCACTCCGTGGAGTGCCTTTTCGAACCGAGCCCCTGGGCTGTCAGACGAGGTGCCCGGCCTTGCGGCGACGCAGGCCAGCCAGGCCGATCAGCGCAGCGCTGGTCAGCGCCAGCGTGGCGGGCTCGGGAACCTTGGTGGTGGAGCCACCGCAAACGCCCTGGGTGTTGACGGTGCCCGTGCACTTGCTGCCGGCCACGGCGTAGAGCTTGAAGTAGTCGTTGCCGGGCGTGCTGATGCCGCGATTTTCGGTCGCGATGCTGGTCGAGCTGTTGGCCGTCTGCGCAAAACCGGAGTTGTAGGCGCTGATCAACCACCAGCTGGACGCCTTGCCGGACGAATTCACGAGGTTGTAGGGATTGCTGGTGGCGACCACCATGTCGCCGTAGTTGCCGACCAGTTCCCAGCCCGCCATGGTCGTCGCGGAGACCCCGGCCAGCGACGGCGGCGCGGCAGTGCCAGTCCAGCGGAACACCGACGTATCCACCTTGATCGTCGGGTTGGCCGTGGTGGGCGTATCCGCCAACAGGGTGGTGCCCGTCGGGCAGGTGGCGTTGTTGGCCAGCGTGGTCCCATTCGAGCATTTGCCACGGGATGTGTATCCCAAGCCGATGCTGTTCAGCACCACGCTGGAACCGAATGAAAGCAGGATGGCTTCGGTGTTGCCGACATTGTCCAGTGCGTGATTGGGCGCATTGGTGCCATCGGACTGCATGCCGATGCCATAGCTGCCAAACGAAACCGGGTTGGCGGAACCGTTGGCGGTCGAGGCGTTCGACCAGTTGCCAGTCACAACGCTACTGGCGTTGTTGGCGGCGTAGACACCGCTCAGCGAAACACTCGGGTCACCCGATGCGCCGACATAGGAGTAGGTGCCAGTATTGGTCGAAGTGCCGTTGTTGCCCGACGTATCGAAGGTCCATACGGCGTGGGCGCTCGTCGACGCCAGTGCCGCTGTAGCACCCAGGGTCATCAAGCTCCAACGGATATTCCGGATCGTCATCTCTGTTCCTTCGATTCTTGCCCTTCGGCGCGGGGCTTCGGGAATCGATAGCAAACTCGATGCAATGCCAGAAATTCCTTGCCGGTCAACGGTTTGCCTAAACCCCACCACCCCTGTCCGGGAAATTGTAAGAAGCCCCGTCAGACCGCCAAGGCGGAGCGCCCCCTCAGTTGAGGGTGGAGAGCAATTGCCTGGCGTCCGCCGCCGTGGCAAATGTCGCGCCGGTGCGCAGCGCGGCAGTGAGTTCGTCGCGCGCCTCGGCCTTGCGGCCGGCCTGGGCCAGCACGGCGGCCAGGTGGTAGCGGATGTCGGGGTTGTCCGGCGCACGCAGGCGGGCATCGCGCATCAGCTGCAAGGCCCGGTCGGCCCTGCCGGCGCGGTGGCTGGCCCAGCCGGCGGTATCGAGCAAAACGGGGTTGCGCGGGTCGGTCTTCAGGGCCCGCTCGGCGATGTCGACGGCGCCGGGATCCTTCAGCTCAATCAGGACGTTGGCCAGGTTGTTCAAAGCGCCGGCATCGGTGGGGCTGTCCTTCAGGATGGCTTCGTACTGCCTGCGGGCGGCGGCGAAGTCCCGCGAGCGCACCAGCAGCTCGGCCATCGTGCCGCGCACGGCGGCATCGGCCGGGTTTTTCAGGAGCCAGGCCTCGCCCGATTCGATGGCCGCCTTCTGGCTGCCCTGCGCCGCCTGGGTACGCATCAGCCGCACCAGCGTCAAGGATGATTTCTCGATGTCATGCGCCTTGCGCAGCGCGTCCAGCGCGGCGGCGTTCTGGCCGCGGCGCGTGGCGACCTCGGCGAGCAGGTTGTAGCCGAGGGCCGACTTGGGACTGGCCTCGACGACCTGTCTGGCGCGCCGCTCGGCCTGGGCGATGTTGCCCTGGGCCAGCTCGACGCTGGACATCATGCCGATGGCGGCCGGGTTGTTGGGCGAGCCGTTGAGGGCCTTTTCCAGCGTGTAGGCGGCGCCCTTCAGATCCTGGGCGATGACCTGCTGGCGAGCAACCTCGACGAGGCGCGGCGCGTCGAACGCGGCGCGGCGCGCGGCATTGGTCAGCGTGCTCCTGGCGCCGGCGGTGTCGCCGTTGGCGAGCTGGGCCGCCGCATAGGCCTGCAGGGCCTCGACATCGTCCGGCAGCTTGGACAGCAGCACCTTGGCGGCTTCGACGGCGCGGGCGGGCTTGCCCTTGCGCAGATGCCAGGCGACGAGGGCGAAGTTGGCGCGGGTTTCACGCGGCCCGCTGGCGGACGCACTGCTCTCCAGCCACTTCAGCGCCTCGTCGTCCCTGCCCCAGAGCTCGTGCAGCAGGGCCAGCTCGAAGAGCAGGGCGGTGTTGCGCTCGTCGTCCTTCAGCGCCGTCTTCAGCCGCGTGCCGGCGGCCTCGAAGTTGCCGCTGACGGCGTCGATGCGCGCCAGGCCCAGCTTGGCCTCCAGCTGGCTGGGGTCGAGCTTGAGGGCCCTCTCGTAGCCGGCGCGGCCGCCGGCGTAGTCTCTGGCCTGGGTCTTGGCGTAGGCCTGCACCATCAGCACGGTGGCGTTGTTGGGGTTGGTGCGGGCCAGCGTGTCGGCCACGGCCTGCGCCTTGGCGATCTGCTTGTCGCGCAGGTAGACGGTGATGAGAGCCAGGCCGGCGTAGGTCTGCTTGGGATCGGCCTTGTAGGCCTTGGCCAGCTGCTCCTCGGCCATCGGGGCCTGGCCGGACTGCAGCAACGACAGGCCGAGCGCCGTGCGGTAGTCGGCGGAATCCCTGGCCTTGAGTGCGTCCTGCATTAGCTGCACGGCGCGGGCATGGCGGCCCTGGCTCATATAGGCCGAGGCCAGCATCAGCAGCGCCTGGCTGTCGCCGGGCTGGGCCTTGACATAGCCGTCCAGCAGATCGATGGCGCGGTTGACGTTGGGCTCGGCCAGTGCGATCTGGGCCAGCAGCTTGACCAGCGGGCTGCCGGGCCGCTGGCGCGCGGCCATCTCCAGGAAGGGCTTGGACTTCTCCGGCTCGCCCAGGCTGTAGTGGGCCAGGCCGTTGAGCATCAGCAACTGGGTGCGGTAGCGGATGTACTCGATGGGAACCGGGTCCAGCAGGCCAGTGATCTTCTTCAGCGAAGCCTTGGCGGCCGAGGCATCGCCGGCGCGTTCGGCCAGCACCGCGCGCAGGTAGGCTCCGCGCGGGTCGTTGGGCCTGAGGGCCTGCAGCTTGTTCACCTCGGCCAGCGCCTCCGCGTCGCGGTTCAGGTCGACGAGCAGACCGGCGCGCGCCAGGTGGGCTTCGGCATGCCTGGGCTCGGCCTTGAGGGCCTGGTCATGGCCGGCCAGGGCCTGGGCGATCTGGCCGTTGGCGTGGTGGATCGAGGCCTTCTGGTAGAGGGCTTCGCCGTTGTCGGGCGCGAGCTTGAGGGCCTGGTCGGCCGCGGCCATGGCCTCGGCGAACTGGCGGCTGCGAATGCGCAGCGGCACCTCGGCGACCCAGGTGTTCGCGTCGCCCGGATCGAGTGCGCGCGCCGCCATCACGGAGGCGAGGGCAGCCTTGCCGTCGCCCAGGTCGGACTGGGCCAGCGAGCGTTCCAGCAGCAGTTGCGTCTGGATGAACGGCGGCAGGCCGGCGGGCTGCAGGCGCGGGTCGTCCAGCATGTCGGGCTGCTTGCCCTGGGCATCCAGGGCCATGGCCAGCGCAACGGCGACCTCGGCGCGGTTGACGCCCAGGCGCAGGGCCTCGCCGAGCTCGAATTCGGCGGCCGCGGGCTGGCTGTCCGCCAGCAGGGCCTTGCCGAGCAGCACATGCACCGGCAACTGGGTCTTGTCGGCCTGCAGCGCGTTCTTCAGCTGGATGATGGCGCCGGCGATGTCGCGCTTCTCGTAGCGCTGCAGCGCGTCCTCGTAGAAGCGCGAGGCCTTGGCCGTGTCCTGGGCCTGGGCGGCGGGCGTCGTGACGACCAGCAGGGCGGCCAGCAGGCCGGAGAGCAAGACGGGGTGACGGGTCATCGGGGCGGGCCGGCGGAGGTGGGCGGCCGATTCTTGCAGACGCCCGCGGGACGTTCAGTAGCGCAGCTCCAGCGTCATGACATCGTTCTCGCGCCGCATCTGGAAACGGTTCAGGAAGCTGTTGCCGAGCAGCACCTGGCCCAGCAGCCCGGGGATGACGATGGCCTCGACATCGCGCACCTCGACCTCGCCGACGCGCAGGCTGCCGATCAGGATCTGGTAGGCCGGAGCGGGGCCGTTGGCCGTCTGCGTGACGACGCGTCTGCCGGCGAGGTAGCGCAGCCCGAGTTTCTCGGCTTCGATCTGGCCGATTGCGACGCTGGTCGCGCCGGTGTCGACCAGGAAGCTCGTCGCGTGGCCGTTGATCGCGCCCATCGTCGTGAAGTGCCCGCCCGGGCCTGCCGACAGCACGATCTGGCGGGACTGCAGCGGTTTCTGCGGGCCGATGCGTCCCGGCGCGGCGCCGAGGGTCAGGCTCTGGCGCCGGCCGCCGAACTCGACGATGGCGCTGCCGTCCTCCAGCGCAACGAGCTTGACGCCGTTGGCCGAGGTGCCGACCGCCAGCGTATGCGGCTCGCCGTCGATGAGCAGCAGGGCCGCGCGCGCGCCGAGCATGCCGTTGAGCTGCACCTGCGTGGGCTGGGCCCCGGCCAGGACCGGCAGGGTCAGGCCCAGCAGCAAGGCCCGGAGCGCGAGGCGGGGCATGTTCAGTCGCGGAAGTTGTTGTAGGTCAGCGGCGTGTCGCTGAAGCTTTTCTTCAGGTGGGCGATGGCCACCTGCAGATCGTCGCGGTTCTTGCCGGTCACGCGCACGGCGTCGCCCTGGATGCTGGCCTGAACCTTGAGCTTGCTTTCCTTCAGCGAGTTCACGATCTTCTTGGCCAGCGCGGCCTCGATGCCTTCCTTGATCTTGTAGACCTGGCGTACCTTGTCGCCGCCGAGCTTCTCGACCTTGTCCTGCTTGTCGAGGAAGCTGATGACGACGTCCTGCTTGGTCAGCTTGGCGTACAGCACGGCCTCGATCTGTTCCAGCTGGAACTCGCTGTCGCCGGTGGCGTGGATTTCCTTGTCCTTGAGCTCGACCTTGGCGCCCGTGCCCTTGAAGTCGAAGCGGGTGCCGATTTCCTTGATGCTGTTGTCCACGCCATTGCGGATCTTGACGTGGTCGGGTTCGAGAACGGTGTCGAAGCTGGGCATGTGAATTCGGGGGATGTGAGGGTCTGCGAAAATTTTGCCGCTTGCGCGCCGCGCAAGGCGCCCAAAAGTGTCCCATGTCTGCCAGTGCCCATCCCCCCTCGAACAGAGTGCCCGCCAGTCTTGCCATCGAGACCGACGTCAATCTCAAGCCCTACAACACCTTCGCGCTGCCGGCCGTCGCCCGCCGCCTGGTGCGCATCCGCGAGGCGGCAGACGTGCGCCGCGTCGTCGACCACCCGGAGCTGGGCCGGGCGCCCAAGTTCGTGCTCGGCGGCGGCAGCAACCTCGTGCTGACGAAGGACATCGACGCCGTCGTGCTGAAGGTGGAAATCGCCGGCATCCGGCTGTTGGAGGCGCGCGACGACGCCTGGATCGTCGAGGCCGGCGCCGGCGTCGTCTGGCACGACCTGGTCTGCTGGACGCTGGACCAGGGCTACCCGGGGCTGGAAAACATGGCGCTGATCCCCGGCACCGTGGGGGCGGCACCGGTGCAGAACATCGGTGCCTACGGCATCGAGCTCAAGGACAGGCTGGAGGCGGTGGAGGTGATGGACCTCGTCACCGGCAGGCCGGCGCTGCTGCCGGCGCAGGTCTGCCGCTTCGGCTACCGCGACAGCGTCTTCAAGCACGGCGACTTCGGCGGCCTGGCCGGCAAGAGCGTCATCACCAAGGTGAGGCTGAGGCTGCCCAGGCCCTGGCGGCCGGTGCTGGGTTATCTCGAGATCGAGCGCAAGATGGCCGAGACGGGCATCGCGGCGCCCGATGCACGCCAGATCTTCGACTGGATCTGCGCGGTGCGCCGGGCCAAGCTGCCCGACCCGGCCGTCATCGGCAATGCGGGCAGCTTCTTCAAGAACCCGGTCGTCACGGCCGAGCAGTGCAAGGACATCATCGGCCGCGACCCCGGCATCGTGCACTACCCCATGCCGGACGGCAGCGTGAAGCTGGCGGCCGGCTGGATGATCGATGCCTGCGGCTGGAAGGGCAAGGCCGTGGGCGGCGCCGCGGTCTACGAGAAGCAGGCCCTGGTGCTCGTGAACAAGGCCGACGCGCGCGGCGCCGAGGTCGTCACGCTGGCGCGGGCCATCCAGGAGAGCGTCTACGGGCGCTTCGGCATCCGGCTGGAGCCGGAGCCGGTGGTGGTCTGAGCCCTCAGAGCCATCTCAGCAGCCGCTGCAGCCACTGGGGCAGCGGGCGGCCGGGGACGTAGTTCTGGCGGTATTGGCTGTACATGGCCGGTCTCCATTCATTGAATACTGTTGATTTATACAGTATTCAATGGAGACTGGCCAGTGCCGCGCGCGTTTACTCCAGCCTGGGCAGGCCGCCGCCGGCCAGCAGGCCGACGCCGGTGTAGACGCCCAGCTTGCCGCGCGTGTCGCTGATGTCGAGGTTGCGCATCGTCAGCTGGCCGATGCGGTCGGCCGGGCTGAAGGGGGCGTCTTCCACCTTTTCCATCGACAGGCGCTCGGGCGCATAGGTCAGGTTGGGGCTCTGGGTGTCCAGCAGCGAATAGTCGTTGCCGCGGCGCAGTTCGAGGGCCACTTCGCCGGTCACGGCGCGCGCCACCCAGCGCTGGGCGGCTTCGCGCAGCATGATGGCCTGGGGGTCGAACCAGCGGCCCTGGTAGAGCAGGCGGCCGAGCTTCATGCCGTTGATGCGGTACTGCTCGATGGTGTCCTCGTTGTGGATGCCGGTGACGAGGCGCTCGTAGGCGATGTGCAGCAGCGCCAGGCCCGGGGCCTCGTAGATGCCGCGGCTCTTGGCCTCGATGATGCGGTTCTCGATCTGGTCGCTCATGCCCAGGCCGTGGCGGCCGCCGATCCTGTTGGCCTCGGCCAGCAGCGCGACCGGGTCGCGGTACTCGACGCCGTTCAGCGCGACCGGCATGCCTTCCTCGAAGCGCACCGTCACGGTCTCGGCCTGGATGGCGACGTCGTCGCGCCAGAAGGCCGCGCCCATGATGGGATTGACGATCTTGATGCCGCTGTTCAGATGCTCCAGGTCCTTGGCCTCATGCGTGGCGCCCAGCATGTTGGAGTCGGTCGAGTAGGCCTTCTCCGCGCTCATCTTGTAGGCGAAGCCCTTCTCTGTCATGAAGGCCGACATCTCGGCGCGGCCGCCCAGCTCGTCGATGAAGGTCTGGTCCAGCCAGGGCTTGTAGATCTTCAGCGCCGGGTTGGTGAGCAGGCCGTAGCGGTAGAAGCGCTCGATGTCATTGCCCTTGAAGGTGCTGCCGTCGCCCCAGATGTTGACGCCGTCGGCCTGCATCGCTGCGACCAGCATCGTGCCGGTCACGGCGCGGCCGATGGGCGTCGTGTTGAAGTAGGTCACGCCGGCCGTGCTGATGTGGAAGGCGCCGGCCTGCAGCGCGGCGATGCCTTCGTGCACCAGCTGCGCACGGCAGTCCACCAGCACGGCCTTCTCGGCGCCGTAGAGCATGGCCTTGCGCGGGATCTCGTCGTAGTCCGGCTCGTCGGGCTGGCCGAGGTTGGCCGTGTAGGCATAGGGCAGGGCGCCCTTCAGCTTCATCCAGTGCAGGGCGGCGGAGGTGTCGAGGCCACCGGAGAAGGCGATGCCGACCTTCTGGCCGACGGGGACGGATTGCAGGATGGTGCTCATGGATGACTCACGAAAGATCGCGCCATTCGGGATGGCGCTGGAGGAAAACGGCGACATAGCTGCAGGCCGGCACGACCTTCAGCCCCTGCTCGCGGGCCCAGCGCAGGCCGGCCTCGACGAGCTGCGCGGCCAGGCCCCGGCCGCGGTAGGCGTCGGGCACGCCGGTGTGGGTGAAGACGACGCGGCCCGGTGCGAGCTCGTAGTCGAGCACGCTCGGCGGCGTGGTGGCCAGCGTGAAGCGCCGCTGCTCGGGTTCGTGCTGGGGCAGCAATGGTGCACCCTTCGCGCTGCGCGCTGTCCCGCCAAGCGGGAGTTGAGCCCCTTCGGGCGGCCGTGCGGGGCTCATTCGGCGGGCGTCTTCAGTGCGACGGGGTGGATCTCGACCGACGCGTTGGCGGTGGACACATAGACGCTGCCGTCCTGGATGCTGATCTGCAGCTGCATGCTGCGCTCGGCCAGCGCGGCCAGGGCCTGGGACTGCTCGGCCGGAATCTGCCAGACGGCGAGCCTGGGCGCCCGCGTCAGCTTGTTCTCCAGGTTGCGCCACCAGACCTCGGTGCTGGACGCAAAGCTGTAGACGCTGACGCGCTCGCTGCGGCCGTGGGCCTTCATCAGGCGACGGTCGTCGGGCTGGCCGAGGTCGATCCAGTGCACGACGTCGCCGGTCAGGTCCAGCTGCCAGAGGTCGGGCTCGTCGACGTCGGACAGGCCTTTGGTGAACTCCAGGCGGCCGCGCAGCTCGTCGGCCGGCACGTTGAGCGCGAAGGCCAGCACGCGGATCATCAGCCGCTCCTCGGTCTCGCTGGGGTGGCAGGCAAGCGTGAGGTTGTGGTCGCCATAGACGTGGCGGTCCATGTCTGCGATCTGGAGCTGGGCTTTGTAGATGGTGGCTTTGAGCGCCATGCGGAGGTCGTAACGAAGGGCAGCCCGCGATTATCGCGGCGAAGCCTCGTGGCATCATGCCGGCTCCCGTTCTGAACCTTCGCAACCCCGTGTTGCGCCCTCGACATGAAACGCATCCTTCTCCCGCTGGCCCTGGTCCTTGCCGTGTCCGCCCAGGCGCAGATCGCCACCAACACCAAGGCCAAGGTCGACCCGAAGAACAACAAGGTCGCCAACCCGGTCGTGGAGAAACCCAAGCCCAAGCTGATGACGCGCGACGAACTGCGCGCCTGCATCGACCAGCAGGAGGCCAACGGCAAGGAGGCCGAGGCCATCAAGGCGGAGCAGAACTCCTACAAGGCCAATGCCGATCAGCTCAAGGCCGAGAAGGCCACCATCGAGGCCGGCGAGGCGGCGCTGGGCAAGCAGGTCGACGCCCTGAAGGCCGAGAAGGAAGGCATCCTGAAGGCCCACGAGGCGCTGACGGCCGAGGCCCCCAAGCTCGAGAAGGCCGAGCTCAAGGCGCGCAACGAGGCCTACACGGCCCGCACGACCGCCTTCGGCACGATGGTCGACGCCGTGAAGGCCGCCGATGCCGAGCAGGGCGTCAAGCGCAAGGCATTCAGCGCGAAGGTCGATGCGCTGGACGCGCAGTACAAGGCCATCGAGGACCGCACCGAGAAGCACTTCGACGCCAACGACAAGTGGAAGGCCGAGTGCCAGAACAAGGCCTACGACGAGAACGACGAGAAGGCCATCCGCAAGGAGAAGGCCGCCGCCGGCAAGTGATCGCCACGATCCGCTGACCCCCTCGACGGGCCGCCTCCCCACCAGGGAGCGGCCCGTTTTGTTTCCGGGAGATCCCCATGAACACCCTCGGCAACCCGCTGCTGCAGACCTGGCCCCAGGCCCACGGCCTGCCCGATTTCGGCGCCATCGCGCCCGAGCATTTCCCGCCCGCCTTCGAGGCCGCTCTGGCCGGGCACCGCGCGGAGATCGACGCCATCGCGCGCCAAGCCGGGGCGCCGAGCTTCGCGAACACCGTGGCCGCCTTCGACGCCAGCGGCCGGCTGCTGGCCCGGCTGGAGCATCTCTTCTACACGCTGGCCGCGTCGGCCACGTCGCCGGCCCTGCAGGCCGTGCAGCGCGCGCTGGCCGCGCCGCTGGCCGAGCACGGCAGCGCCGTCTACATGCACCAGGGCCTGTTCGCCCGCATCGACGCGCTGTTCGAGCGGCGCGAGAGCCTGGGCCTGACGCCCGAGCAGCGCCGCCTGCTGGAGCGCCTGCACCTGGACTTCGTGCGCGCCGGCGCGCGCCTCGCGCCGGCGGCCCGCGAGCGCTGCGCCGCCGTGATGGCGCGGCTCGCGGAGCTGAACACCCGCTTCGCGCAGAACGTGCTCGGCGCCGAGAGCGGCTACCAGCTGAAGCTCACGACGACCGAGGAACTGGCCGGCCTGCCGGACTTCGTGCGCGCGGCGGCCCGCCAGGACGCTCTCGACCGTGGGCTGGCGCATGAGGGCGTCCACGTCATCACCTTGTCGCGCTCGCTGATCCTGCCCTTCCTGAGCTTCAGCGCGCGGCGCGACCTGCGCGAGCAGGCCTGGCGCGCCTGGGTCGGCCGGGGCGACGACACGGGAGACACCGACAACCGCGCCATCTGCCGCGAGATCCTCGAATTGCGCGCCGAGCAGGCCCGCCTGCACGGCCACCCCTGCTATGCCGACTACGCGCTGGAAGACACGATGGCGCGCAGCCAGGCCGCCGTCATGGGGCTGCTGGAGCGCGTCTGGCATCCGGCGCTGGCCGCGCTGCAGTGCGAGCGCGAGGCCGTGCTCGGCGCGATGGCCGCGGCCGGCGCCAGCCATGCGCTGGAGCCCTGGGACTGGCGCTTCTATGCGGAGCAGGCCAGGCGCGCCCGCTTCGAGCTGGACGAGGCCGAGGTCAAGCCCTATTTCCCGCTGCACCGCATGGTGGCTGCGATGTTCGACTGCGCCGGCCGCCTGTTTGGCCTGCAGTTCAAGGCCAGGCCCGACATCCGGGGCTACCACGCCGACGTGCGTGCCTGGGAGGTCTTCGATGCCGACGGTCGCTTGAGCGGCCTCTTCCTGCAGGACAACTTCGCGCGGCCCGCCAAGCGCAGCGGCGCGTGGATGAACGCGCTGCGCAACCAGAGCCGCGCCCTCGGCGCCACGCCGGTCATCCTGAACAACAACAACTTCGCGCGCGGCGGTGGATCAGGTGAAGGCGAGCCGACGCTGCTGAGCTTCGACGATGTGCGCACGCTCTTCCACGAGTTCGGCCACGGCCTGCACGGCCTGCTGAGCAACGTCGAGCACGAGCGCCTGGCCGGCACCCAGGTGCTGCGCGACTTCGTCGAGCTGCCCTCCCAGCTCTTCGAGCACTGGATGGCCGAGCCCGAGGTGCTGAAGAAATTCGCCCGCCACTGGCGGACCGGCGAGCCCCTGCCCGACGCGCTGCTGGCCAGGCTGCAGGCCGCGCGCCAGTTCGGCCAGGGCTACGAGACGCTGCGCTACACGGCCAGCGCCATCGTCGACATGGCGGCCCATGCGCTGCCGGCCGCGCCCGCCGACGTGGTGGCCTTCGAGGCCGCCACCGTCGCGGCCTGGGGCCTGCCCGCCGAGGTCGGCATGAACCACCGGCTGACCCACTTCCAGCACCTGTTCAGCAGCGCCGGCTACGCGGCGGGCTATTACGTCTACCTGTGGGCCGAGGTGCTGGACTGCGACGCCTTCGGCGCCTTCGTCGAGGCCGGCAACGTCTTCGACCCGGCGGTCGCGGCGCGGCTGCGCGAGTGCATCTATTCGAGCGGCAATAGCTGCGAGCCCGGCGCGGCATTCCGCGCCTTCCGTGGCCGTGATCCGATCGTTGAGCCGATGCTGGAGGAACGGGGGCTGCTAGCGTGAGCATGCTCCACCATCTGTCGCTGGGCGTGGCCGACATCGAGGCGGCGGCCCGCTTCTACGACACGGCGCTTGCGCCGCTCGGCTATGTGCGGGTCTGGAGCGACCTGCGGCCGGGCGAGACCGGCCAGGCCGTCGGCTATGGGCTGTCGGGTGGCGGCGACCAGCTGGCGCTCAAGCAGGTCGTACGCTCCGCATCGCTGAGCTGCCCGGGTTTTCATATCGCCTTTGCTGCGCCGTCGCGTGCCGCAGTGGCTGCCTTCCACGCGGCGGCCGTCGCAGCAGGCGGCCGAGACAACGGTGGCCCGGACCTTCGGCCGCATTACGGGCCCGACTACTACGCCGCCTTCGTGGTTGACGCCGACGGTCACCATCTCGAAGCCGTCTGCAAGGCCGCTACTTGAGCCCTCCGGAGAGGAACTGCTGCAGCCGCTCGCACTGCGGCTTCAGCAGCATCTCCTTCGGGTTGCCCTCTTCCTCGACCTTGCCCTGGTGCAGGAACAGGCAGCGGTTGGAGACCTCGCGGGCGAAGCCCATCTCGTGGGTCACGACGATCATCGTGCGGCCCTCGGCGGCCAGGTCGCGCATGACCTTGAGCACCTCGCCGACGAGCTCCGGGTCCAGTGCCGACGTGGGCTCGTCGAACAGCATGACCTCGGGGTCGACGGCCAGCGCGCGGGCGATGGCCACGCGCTGCTGCTCGCCGCCCGACAGCTGGGCCGGGTAGACCTTGGCGCGGTGCGAGACGCCCACGCGGGCCAGCAGCGCCTGTGCGCGCTCGACGGCCTCGGCCCGGGGCTTGCCGAGCACATGGATGGGCGCCTCGATGACGTTCTCCAGCACCGTCATATGGGCCCACAGATTGAAGTTCTGGAACACCATGGCCAGGCGTGCGCGCCAGCGCTGCAGCTGATGCGCGTCGGCGGCCTTCAGGCTGCCGTCGCGGTCGCGCACGAGCTTGAGCGCCTCGCCGCCCAGGCTCAGCTCGCCCTCGTGGGGCTGCTCCAGCAGGTTCAGGCAGCGCAGCAGCGTGCTCTTGCCCGAGCCCGAGGAGCCGATCAGCGTGACGACGTCGCCGCGCTGCGCGCTGAACGAGATGCCCTTGAGCACCTCGCGCTCGCCGAAGCGCTTGTGGATGTTGGTGGCTTGCAGCTGGATATCGTTCATCGTCTTCATGCTCCGAGCAGCTTGCCGCTGCGCAGCGCTTCGCGGCCGGCGACCTTGGCGACGCGCATGCCGGCATTGGCGAAGCGCAGGAAATCGCGCGCGAACAGCAGGCCGTCCACGGGGCTTTTCAGTTCGGTGACCTGGGCGGTGACGGGGTCGATGACATGGGCCAGCACGTCGCCGGCCTGGACCTCGCTGCCGATCTCCTTCAGGAAGACCAGCGCGCCCGGCAGCGGCGCCTGGATCGGCATGCTGCCGGCCAGCGGGCGGGCATCGCCCACGGCGCCGGGCAGTGCCGGCCTGTCGCCCGAGATCAGGCCGCGCCAGCGCAGGAAGTCGACGATGTTGCCGGCATCGGCCGCGGCCAGCTCGTGCGTCACGTCGGTCGCGCCGCGCAGTTCGACCGTGGCCGACAGGCAGGCCTGCGGGATTGGGAAGCGGCCGCCGAAATGCCGGCCCCACTTCCACCAGACCCGGGAGCAGGCCTCGTCGAAGGGGCTGTCGCCGGAGTCCTGGGCCAGCAGCGTCAGGCGCGCGCCGAGAAAGCGCGCCAGCGGCTCGCAGTCGGGCCAGCAGGGCGTCTCGGCGTAGAGGTGCATGACGGCCTGGGCGTCGCAGTGCAGGTCCAGCACGATGTCGGCATCGCAGGACAGGCCCATCAGCGTGCGCCGCAGCGACTGCAGCTCGGTGTCGACCGGCGTGGCCAGCACGGCCGCCTTCAGCGCACGGCGCAGGATGGCGACATTGGCCGCCGCGTCGGCGCCCAGCTGCGGCTCGACGCTGGCGGCGACGGCGTCGACGTGGTCCGGGTAATGGCGGTTGAAGTTCTCGCCCGACATCAGCTCGAAGCGGCCGAGGTGGGCATGCAGCAGGAACTGGCTCAGGCCGATGGGGTTGGCCATGGGCACGAGGACGATCTCGCCGCTGATCCGGCCGGCGGCCTCCAGTGCGTCGAGCTGCTGGCGCAGATGGTGGGCCACCAGCATGCCGGGCAGTTCGTCGCCATGCAGCGAGGCCTGGACATAGGCCTTCTGGCCGCCTGCCTGGCCATAGTGCAGGGAGACCAGTTCGCGCTGGGTGCCCGGGGCGGGGGAGAGGAGAGCGTGGCGGACGATTTGCATGTCACGAATCCGGAAATGCAACCACAGAGGCACAGAGGCACAGAGAAATGTCATCTCCGTGCTTGCTCAGTGCCTCTGTGTCTCTGTGGTTGGCTTTGAATTTCATTCAGCGCGCCATCATGGGTTTCAGCCAGCGAGTTTCGGCCCAGCGGAACAGACCGACCAGGCTGAGCGTCAGCACGAGGTAGAACGCACCGGCGGTGATGAAGGCCTCGAAGGGCAGGTAGAACTTGGCATAGACCATCTGGGCCGCGCCGGTCGTGTCGACCAGCGTGACCGTGCTGGCCAGCGAGGTGCCGTGCAGCATGAAGATGGCCTCGTTGCCATAGGCCGGCAGCGCGCGGCGCAGCGCGGCGGGCAGCACGATGCGGCGCAGCATCTGCCCGCGGCTCATGCCCAGCGCCTTGGCGGCCTCGATCTCGCCGGCGGGCAGAGCGCGGATGCTGCCGGCGATGATCTCGGTCGTGTAGGCGGCCGTGTTCAGCGTGAAGGTCAGCCAGGCGCAGAAGGTGGCCGACGACAGCCACGGCCAGGCCCAGCTGTCGCGCACCGCGTCGAACTGCGCCAGCCCGTAGTAGATGAGGAAGAGCTGCACCAGCATCGGCGTGCCGCGGAAGGCATAGGTGTAGACCCAGACCAGGCGCGACGGCCAGCCCTTGAACACCGTGCGCACGACGGCCAGCGGCAGCGCCAGCGCCATGCCGGCGGCCAGCGACAGCAGCAGCAGCTTCAGCGTGACGAGCAGCCCGCCCAGATACAGCGGCAGGTTTTCCGCAATGGCATCAAAGTTCACAGTCGCCCCTCCCGCGCGCCGATGGCCAGGCGCCGCTGCGCCCAGGCGAAGAACAGCTCGGAGACGCTGGTGAACACCAGATAGATCATGCCCACGGCCAGGAAGAAGGTGAAGGGTTCGCGCGTGGTGCCGGCGGCCTGCTTGCCGCGGGTCATCAGGTCCGACAGGCCGATCAGCGACACGATGGCGGTGCTCTTGATGAGCACCAGCCAGTTGTTGGAGATGCCGGGCAGCGCATGCCTGAGCATCTGCGGCAGCGTGATGCGGCGCAGCACCTGCAGCGGCGACATGCCGTAGGCCAGCCCGGCCTCGCGCTGGCCCGGCGGCACGGCCAGGAAGGCGCCGCGGAAGGCCTCGGTCAGGTAGGCGCCGAAGATGAAGCCGATGGTCAGCACGCCGGCGAAGAAGGGGTCGATGTCGACGTAGTCCTCGTGCCCGAGCAGGGGCGCGACGGCGTTCACGGCGATCTGCCCGCCGTAGAACACCAGCAGCATCAGCACCAGGTCGGGCACGCCGCGGATCAGCGTGGTGTAGGTGCCGGCGATGGCCTGCAGCAGACGCGAGCGCGACTGCTTGGCCAGCGCGCCGGCCAGGCCCAGCGCCGCGGCCACGGCCAGCGACGACAGGGCCACGGACAGCGTGACGGAGGCGCCTTCGATCAGGCTGGGGAGAAAACCGTGCAGCAACATGGGGATGAGGATGAGTCAGCGCGGCGGGCTGACGAGGTCGAGGCTGAAATAGCGGTCGTTCAGGGCCTTGAGCGCGCCGCTGCCGCGCAGCGCGGCCAGCGCCTGGTCGAACTGCCGGCCCAGGCCGGGGGCGTCGACCTTGCGCAGGCCGATGCCTATGCCCTTGCCGAAGTATTGCGGCTCGCGGAAGTCGGGGCCGACGAAGCCGAAGCCGCGGCCTTCGGGCTTGTTCAGGAAGCCGAAATTCGCGATGACGGCATCGGCCAGCGCGGCGTCGAGGCGGCCCGATTTCAGGTCCAGGAAGACCTGGTCCTGGGTGCCGTAGCGCACGATCTGGCTGTCCTTGAACACCTCGGCGAGGAAGCGTTCGTGCACCGTGCCGCGCTCGACGCCGATGCGCTTGCCGCGCAGCCCCGAGGGGCTGACGTTGAGCCGCGAATCATGGGCCGCGACCAGGCGGGCCGGCGAGTAGTAGTAGGGCGCCGAGAACGCGATGACCTGCTCGCGCGCGGCCGTGACCGCCATCGAGGCCATGATGGCGTCGATCTTGCGCGACAGCAGCGCCGGGATCAGGCCGTCGAAGTCCAGGATGACCGGCAGGCAACGGGCGTGCAGGCGTTCGCACAGGGCCTTGGCCAGGTCGATCTCGAAGCCCTGCAGTTCGCCGTCGCTGCCGACCTCGCTGAAGGGCGCGTAGCCGACGGCGAAGCCGATGTGCAGACGCGCCGGCGGCAGGGCGCGCACGGCGCCGGGCAGCGCCAGCGTTGCTGCCAGTGCGGTGCGGCGTCGCATCACTGCTTGGTGCGGGGGGCGATGTCGTAGTCGAAGTATTTGTCGGCCAGCTTCTTGAACGTGCCGTTGGCCTGCACCGCGTCGATGGCGGCGTTGAACTTTCTGCCCAGCGTCGCCTCGTCGGCCTTGCGCATGCCCACGCCGGTGCCCACGCCGAAGATCTTCTCGTCCATCACGGGGCCGCCGGAGAAGGCATAGCCCTTGCCTTCGGGCTTCTTCAGGAAGCCGAAGTCGCCGGCCGGCGCGTCCATCAGCGTGGCGTCGATGCGGCCGCTCTTCAGGTCCAGGAAGACCTGGTCCTGGCTGCCGTAGCGCACGATCTCGCTCTGCGTGAAATGGCCGGCGGCATAGGTCTCGTGCGTCGTGCCGCGCTGCACGCCGATCTTCCTGCCCTTCAGGCCGGCGGCCGTGGCCTCCAGCTTCACGCCGGCCTTGGCGATCAGGCGGGCCGGGGTGTTGTAGTAGGGCTTGGAGAAGCCGATGACCTTCTGGCGCTCGTCGGTGATGGAGACGCTGGCGAAGATGGCGTCCACCTTGCGCGACTGCAGCGCGGGGATCAGGCCGTCGAAGTCCTGCTGCACCAGCGTGCACTGCGCCTTCATTTCGGCGCAGTAGGCCTGCACCAGTTCGATCTCGAAGCCCTTGAGCTTGCCGTCGGGGCCGATCTCGGAGAAGGGCGGGTAGGCGCCTTCGACGCCGATGCGCAGCTTCTTCCACTCGGGCGCCTGGGCCTGGGCGAGGGAGGCGGCCGCCGCCAGGGACAGGGCGAGCAGGATGCGTTTTTTCATGTCGTGCCTCGTGGGGACAGGGTTCAGCGGGCGACCTGAGGTAGCCAGTCGCGCAAGGCCGCAAGGGTAGCAGCCGGGTCTTCCTCCTGCGGCACATGGCCGAGCTTCGGGAAAACCACCAATTGGCTGCCGGCAATGGCCTGGTGGAAGGCCTCGCCCCAGCGCAGCGGGATCAGGCGGTCCCGGCCGCCCCAGAGGATCAGCGTCGGCACCTTGATCCCGGGCAGGCGCTCGACCGGGCCGGGCGCGAGCTGGTCCATGCGCTGCATCAGCGCGACGCGGTTGCCTTCGCGCAACGTCAGCTCGTAGTAGCGGTCCACCAGGGCGGCGCTGACGTGGCTGGGGTCGCCGTAGACGTCGAGCACGCTGGCCTCGATGGCGCGCCGCGGCAGCACCCAGCGCATGCCTTGGCGCAGCACCGGGATGCGGGCGATGCGGAAACCGAGGGGCAGGGACTCGGGCACGAAGTCGTGGCCGGCCGAATCGATGAGGACGAGGCCGGCCACGCGGGCCGGGTCGGCCAGGGCCAGTTGCCAGGCGATCTCGCCGCCCAGCGAGTTGCCGGCCACGACGGCCCGCGCCACGCCCAGGCGCGCCAGCAGCCTGCGCACGAAGTCGACGTAGCGGGCGTCGCGGTAGTCGCCGTCGGCGTTCGGCCCGGTGAGGCCGAAACCCGGCAGGTCGAAGCTGACGACGCGGTGCGTCTGCGCCAGCGCCGTCGCCCAGCCCTCCCAGGTGTGCAGGCTGGCGCTGGTGCCGTGGATGAGCACCAGCGGCACCGGGTCGCTGGCCGGGCCCTGGTCGCGGTAGTGCACGAGCTGGCCGTCGAGGTCGAGGAAGTCGGACGGCGGCGGCGCCCAGCGCGGCACCAGGCTGTCCAGCGAGCGGTCCGGCGCCTTGCTGACGGCGAAGCCCAGCGCCGCCAGCATCAGCAGGATGCCGAAGGCCTTGAGCGCGAAATCTGAAAACCGGCTGCTCACTCGACGGGACTCAGGTCCGGGGCCAGCGACTCGCGCTCGTCGAAGACGAAGCAGCCTCCGTGGTAGTGAGGCCCGCCGGTGTCCTCGAAATACTTCAGGATGCCGCCGTCGAGCTGCCAGGCGGTCAGCCCCTCGGCCTCCAGCACCATGGCCGCCTTCTCGCAGCGGATGCCGCCGGTGCAGTAGCTGACGACGGTCTTGCCGGCCAGTTCGTCGCGGTGGGCGGCCAGCGCGGCGGGGAAGTCGCTGAACTTGTGCAGCCGCCAGTCGATGGCGTCGTCGAAGGCGCCGAAGTCCACTTCGAAGCTGTTGCGCGTGTCCAGCATGACGACCTCGCGGCCGTCGTCGTCGTGGCCCTGGCCCAGCCAGCGCGCCAGCGTCGCGGGCGCCAGCGCCGGCGCGCGGGGCGCCTGGTCGGGGCGGACGGCGGGCCGGTTCATGCGGATGATCTCGGGCTTGACCTTGACCTTGAGGCGCCGGAAGGGCTGGGCCGCGCTCCAGCTCAGCTTGGGCGTCAGCGCGGCGAAGCGCGGGTCGGCGCGCAGCTCGTTGACCCAGGCGTTCACGGCGTCGGCCGGGCCGGCCAGGAAGAGGTTGATGCCCTCCTCGGCGATCAGCACCGTGCCCTTGAGGCCGAGGCTGTCGGCGCGCGCATGCAGGCGCTCGCGCAGCGCCGCGGTGTCTTGCAGCGACACGAAGAGGTAGCAGGAGATGTTGAGGATGGCGGCGGTGGGCATGGGGCGCCGATTATCGGCGGCCCGTCAGTCGGACCAGCGCGACGCGATCGCGCGGACCTCGTCAAGGCAGGCCTCCAGCGCCGCGACGACGTGCGGGTCGAAGTGGCTGCCGCTGCCGTCGCGGATGAAGGCCAGGGCCTCGTCGTGGCTCATGGCCTGCTTGTAGGGCCGCATGCTGATCAGTGCGTCGTAGACATCGGCCACGGCCATCAGCCGGGCGGCAAGCGGGATGGCCTCGCCGGCCAGGCCGTCAGGGTAGCCGCTGCCGTCCCATTTCTCGTGGTGGTGGCGGGCGATCTGCTTGCCGAAGCTCAGCATCGGGCCGGCGTCGTCGCCGAGGCGGTCGATGGCACGCTGCAGCAGGTCGGCGCCGTGCTCGGCATGCGTCTTCATGATCTGCCATTCCTCGGGCGAGAGCCGGCCGGGCTTGAGCAGGATGCCGTCGGGGATGGCGACCTTGCCGATGTCGTGCAGCGGCGCGGCCTTGGCGAGTTCGTCGATGGCGTCCTCGGTCAGCTCGGCCGGGCCACCGGGCTGGGCCGCGATCCAGCGCGCCAGCGTGCGCACGTATTCCTGGGTGCGCTGGATGTGGTTGCCGGTGTCGGCGTCGCGGAACTCGGCCAGGCTGACCATGACGAAGAGGGTGGTGTCGCGCAGCCGCTCGACCTCGCGCCGGCGCGCCTGCAGCTCGCCGCTGAGCTGGGCGTTGTGGTGCAGCAGGCGGTCCTCGGCCTGCTTGAGCTGCAGATGGGTGCGCACGCGCGCCCGCACCGTGGCCGGGTTGAAGGGCTTGTGGATGAAGTCGGCGCCGCCGGCCTCGAAGCCGGCGCTTTCGTCCTCGGGCCGCGGCAGCGCGGTCAGGAAGATGACCGGCACGCGGCGCGTGGCCGGGTCGGCCTTCAGGCGGCGGCAGACCTCGTAGCCGTCCAGCTCCGGCATCATCACGTCGAGCACGATGAGGTCGGGCGGCTGGCGGCCGCAGATCTCCAGCGCCTTGGCGCCACTGACGGCCAGTTGCACGCGGTAGTCGGGCTTGAGCACCTGGGCCAGCAGCGTCAGATTGGCCGGCGTGTCGTCCACGACGAGGATGGTGGCTTGGCGGGCGGCGAGGGGCTCGGGCAGCGTCATGGCTTGTCCTCGGGCGCGCCGCGCAGCGCGGCCTGGGCCGCGTCGAAGTCGAAACGCTGCATCGCGCCGGCCAGGGCCTTGGCGCGCCGGGCCGGCAGCATCTCGATGAAGGCGGATTCGTGCCGCTCCCACAGCGTCAGCGCATGGCTGTCGGCCTCGCCGAGCAGGGTGTCGAGTTCGCTGATCAGCGTGGCCGGGTCGGCGTCGCTCGCCACGGCCCCGGCCGGCCGGGCCGGCGCCTCGGCCGGCAGCGGGCGCTCCAGGTCGAGCAGGCGGCGCAGCGTGTGCGGCAGCAGCGGCTTGGCGCACAGGGCGTGGGCGCCGTGGCGCAGCGCGCGCTCGCGCAGCACCGGCGTGTCGAAGGCGCTCAGCAGCACGATGCGGCGCGCCCGTGGCGGGCCGGTCTCGGCCAGCCGGGCCAGCAGTTCGCCGCCCTCCATGTCGGGCAGCACCCAGTCGACGAGCAGCAGGTCGTGCGGCGGGCCGGCCGGCGTGGCGGCCAGCCGGGCCAGCGCCTGGCTGCCCTGGGCCAGCACCTCGACGCGGGCGGCCGGGGCCAGCGCCTGCACGAGGCCCAGCAGGGCCGCGTGGCCGGCGCTCTGGGCGGCCTGCACGAGCACCACGCTGCGCGGCGTGGCGACGGGAGGCGGCGCCGGCTCGTCGCAGGGGGGCAGCGGCAGCAGCAGCTCGAACTCGCTGCCGCGGCCGGGGGTGCTGCGCGCGGTCAGCGAGCCGCCCATGCGCTCGGCCAGCGCGCGGCAGATGGCCAGGCCCAGGCCGGCGCCGCCGAAGCGCCGCGTCGGGCCGGCCTCGGCCTGCGCGAAGGGCGTGAACAGCCGCGCCAGCTGCTCGGGCGCCAGGCCCACGCCGCTGTCGCGCACGCGCAGCCGCCAGGCGCCGTCGGCGTCCAGCGCCGCGGTCAGCTTCACATGGCCGGCGGGCGTGAACTTGACGGCGTTGACGAGGAGTTCGGTGATGAGCTGGGTCAGCCGCACCGCATCGCCGCGCCGGCAGCCCGCGGCGCCCAGCAGCTCGGGCGCGGCGATCTCGCACAGCAGTTCGAGCTGCTTGGCCTGGGCCGCCGGCCGCACCGCATCGAAGGCGCTGCCCAGCAACTGCTCCAGGCGCAGCGGTTCGGCGGCCAGCTGCATGCGGCCGGCGTCGAGGTCGGCGTAGTCGAGCAGGCCGTCGATGAGCTTGACGAGGGCCTCGCCGGCGCGCGCCACCTGCTGCAGCTGGCCGCGCTGCTCGGCCGTCAGCCGCCCGCCCAGCATCAGCCGCGTCTGGCCCAGCACGGTGTTCATCGGCGTGCGGATCTCGTGGCCGATGTTGGCGAGGAAATCGGACTTGGCCCGCGAGGCCGCCTCGGCCGCGGCGCGCGAGCGCTCCAGCTCGGCCAGGCGGGCGTTGACGAGGTCGTCCGCCGTGGCCGGGCCGGGCGCCACCGGGGCCAGCCGGGTCAGCCGGCCGAGCTGGCGCGACAGGCCCCACAGCGCCAGGCAGAACATCAGCTGGCACAGTGCCAGGTTGACCAGCAGCGGCCAGGCGGCCAGCAGCCATTGCGGCGGCTGCCCGGCAAAGCGCAGCAGCGTGGGCGGCGCCAGCATCAGCGCCAGCAGGGCCAGGCAGACGCGCATGGCCCGGCCGGCCGGCCAGGTCATGAACAGCAGCAGGCAGCCGCCCAGCGTC
Source organism: Pelomonas aquatica (assembly GCF_026712205.1). Classification (GTDB taxonomy): domain Bacteria; phylum Pseudomonadota; class Gammaproteobacteria; order Burkholderiales; family Burkholderiaceae_C; genus Pelomonas; species Pelomonas aquatica. Next base: position 28,291 of record NZ_JAPPUW010000015.1, on the reverse strand, counting down.
CACGGCGCGAAGCTGCCCAGCGTGTAGAGGCTGGGGCCGGGGTCGGGCCGCAGCGTGAAGGCCAGCATGTCGAGGCTGAAGTACAGGGCCAGCAAGGTGATGCCGCAGCGCTGCCAGAGCGGCAGCTGCCGGGGCCGGCGCCAGACCAGCGCGGCCAGCGCCGAGAAGGCCAGGGCCAGGACGGGGTAGCCGATGCGGTCGTTGGCATCGATGACGCCCAGCAGCGTCTCGCCGCCCCAGAGGCCCAGCACCGACGCGGCGACCAGCGCGAACAGCCAGCGGGTGCCGACCGGCCCCAGCACGACGAAGGTGGCGTCGGCCATCAGGCGGCTTCCAGCAGCGCGGCGGCGGCGTCGAAGTCCAGCACGGCCAGAGCTTGCTCCAGGCGCTGCATGGTGGCGGCGTCCAGGCCGCTGTGTGCGCCGTGGGCCTGCCACCAGTCGAGGGCGCGGCTGTCGCTCTGGCTGAGCAGCCGGCGCAGTTCAGCCAGGTCGCCCGGCCCGCCGGCGGACGCTGCGGCGCCGTCGTCGTCGCGGGCCAGCACCGCGCGGATGTCGCCGAGCAGCGCGGCCAGCGCGGCCTCCACGCGGCCCAACTGGCTGCCGGCCGCCGCCGCGTCGGCTTCCAGCGCGCTGCGCTCCAGGGCCAGTGCCAGGCGGTGCAGCGGCTGGGCACCCAGCGTGGCCGCCAGGCCCTGCAGCGTGTGGGCGGCGCGGCGCAGCTCGCCCCATTCGCCGCCGGCCAGCCAGCCTGACCAGGCCGCGAGGCCGTCGGCGTACTGGCCGGCAAAGCTCTGCAGCGTGCGGCGGTACAGCGCCGTCTGGCCGCCGAACTGGCGCAGGCCGACGCCCATGTCCAGCAAGCGGGCGGGCGCCTGCGGCGGCGGCGGGGGCGGCAGGTAGCGCTGCAGCTCGCGCACCAGCCGGGCCACGTCCAGCGGCTTGGCGATATGGCCCTGCATGCCGGCGGCCAGGCATTCGGCGCGCTCCTCGGGCAGCGCATGGGCCGTCATCGCCAGCACGGGCAGGGCCTCGAAGCCGGCCAGCTTGCGCAGCCGCCGGGTGGCGCCGAGGCCGTCGAGCACGGGCATCTGCAGGTCCATCAGCACGAGGTCGTAGGCCGCAGGGCCGTGTGCCACCAGGCGCTCCAGCCCCTCCTGGCCGTTGCCGGCCACGTCGACCCGGGCGCCGCGGCTGCCGAGCAGGCGCAGCGCGATCTCCTGGTTGACGGGGTGGTCCTCGACGAGCAGCACGCGCAGCCCGGCCAGGGCCTGGCCGTCGGCCGGGGCGCTGCGCTCGGCGGCGGCGTCGCCGAACAGGCGGCGCAGTTCGCCGGGCAGCGGCGGCTCGGGGCACAGCGCGCGGGCGCCGAAGGCGCGCGCCTGGGCCGGGCCGTCGGGCTGGCCGGGCTGGCCGGGCGGGCTCAGCACGGCGACGCGCAGCGCCGGGTGTTCGCGGCGCAGCTGGGCGAGCAGCTCGGCACCGGTCGGGCCGGGGCCGGGCAGCTGCCAGTCCAGCAGCAGCCAGTCGAAGGCGTTGCCGGCCCGGCGGGCCCCGTCCAGCGCGGCCAGCGTGCCGGCGACGTCGGCGCTCGCGGCCAGCTCGTCGCCCAGGCCGAGATGGCGCAGCAGGGCCAGCGTGGCCGCGCGGCCGCCGGCGCAGGCCTGGGCGATCAGCACGCGCCGGGCCGGCAGCGGCGCCGGCGCGCTGCCGGCCTCCAGCGGCAGGGCCAGGCGGATCTCGACGGCGCTGCCGCGCCCGGGCGCGCTCTGCAGGGCCAGGCTGCCGCCCATCAGCTCGACGAGGTGGCGCGTGACGGCGAGGCCGAGGCCCGCGTCGCCGTGGCCCTGCAGCAGCCCGGCGACCTGCTCGGCGCTCATGCCCACGCCGCTGTCGCTGACGGCAATGGCGAGGGGCACGCGTCCCGAGGCGTCGGTCGGCCCGGCGGCCAGGCGCAGCGAGACCTGGCCCGACGGCGTGAACCTGAGCGCGTTGGACAGCAGCTTGACGAGCACCTGCTGCAGGCGCTGCGCGTCGCCGCGCAGCTGGCCGCGCTCGCCCAGCAGGCTGGCGTCGGCCCAGTCGCAGATGAGGGCGACGGACGGGTTGTCGTGCATGCGCCGCACCGGCTCGATGGCCTGGGCCACGACTTCCTCCAGCCGCAGCGGCAGGGCCGCGATCTCCAGCTGGCCGGCCTCGATCCGGGCCACGTCCAGCGCGTCGCCGACGATGCCGAGCAGGCCGCGCGAGGCGGCGTCGGCCCGGGTCAGCAGCTCGCGCTGCTCGGGGCTCAACGGCGTCTGCAGCGCGAGCTGGGTCATGCCCATGATCGCGTTCATCGGCGTGCGGATCTGGTGGTTGATCCGGGCCAGGAAGCGGGTCCGGGCCAGGGCCTGGGCCGCCTCGTGGCGGCGCAGCGCGACGGCGCACAGCAGCGGCAGCGGCAGCAGGGCCAGGTCGAGAGCCAGCGCGGCGTCGAGGGCCAGGCCGCCGCCGCTGCCGCGCAGGCTCAGCAGCAGGGCCAGCAGCGCCAGCAGCGCCGCCATGGCAAGCCAGAGGAGACCGAGCGTGAGCGTGCGCTGGGGCATGGGCGGTAGCGTCGTGCCGGTCGATTATGGGCGTGCGAGGCGACGCCGATGCGCGACGGATTGCACGGCTGCGCCCTGGGGAAAACCACCGGCCGGCTCCTGGTGTGCGGGCCGGCGCTGCGGTTATCCTGAACGGCCATGCCGCTCATACTCGTCGTTGACGATCAGCCCAGCAACATCCACGCCCTCTACCAGCTGCTGGTGGACGAATGCGAGGTGTCGATGGCCACCAGCGGCGCCGAGGCGCTGGCCTTCTGCGCCCAGCAGCTGCCCGACCTGATCCTGCTCGACGTGCTGATGCCCGAGATGAGCGGTTACGAGGTCTGCGACCGCCTGAAGGCCGACCCGCGCACGCGCGGCATTCCCGTCATCTTCGTGACCGTACAGGGCAGCGCCGCCGACGAGGCCGAGGGCTTCGCGCATGGCGCGGTGGACTACATCCCCAAGCCCTTCGTCGATGTCGTCGTGAAGGCGCGCGTGCGCACCCAGCTGGCGCTGAAGCTGGCGTCGGAGAGCTTTGCGCGCTCGCAGATCGAGCTCTTCCAGCGCGACAAGCTCGCGTCGGTCGGCCGCACCATCGCCGGCATCGCGCAGGAGCTGAGCTCGCCGCTGGGCAACGCGCTGATCTCGGCCTGCACGATGCAGGACGACCTGGCCCAGCTGAACACGCTGGTGCAGGCCGGCCAGCTCAAGCGCAGCGACCTCGACAAGCATCTGCGCGTCAGCGAGGAGAGCGTCGGCCTGGTGCTGTCCAACCTGCAGCGCACGCTGTCCATCGTCGACTCCTTCCTGCAGTCCACGGCCGACAACTTCGGCGACCAGCGCCGCAGCTTCTCGCTGCTGGAGCTTGTCCACGAGGTCGTCGCCGGCCTGTCGGAGGCGCTGGAGGCCCACCAGGTGCACTGCGAGCTGGACGCGGGCGACGACCTGCACCTGCTGAGCTTCCGCGGCGCGCTGGCCAAGGTGCTTTCCACGCTGATCCAGAACGCCGTCAAGCACGCCTACCGCGAGGCCGGCGGCGAGGTCCGCATCCGCGTGCGGCCGCTGGGCACGGACCAGCTCGTCGTCACCGTGCAGGACCACGGCGTCGGCATCCCGCCGGGCCTGCTGGGCCGCGTGTTCGACCCCTTCTTCTCGACCCGCTTCGGTCCCAACCGCAGCGAGCCCGGGCTCTACATCGTGCGCAACCTCGTCACCTTCGCGCTGGGCGGCCAGATCCAGGTCGAGTCCACGCCCGGCCTGGGCACCACGGTGCGGCTGACGCTGCCGATGATTTCACCGGAGGCGCGGCGCACGGCTGCGGGCTGATCGCGATGCGCCGGCGTGCCGCTTGGAGCCTGCTGCAGGCGGCGCTGGTGGTCGCCGTGGCGGTGGTCGCGTGGCTGCTGTGGCACCCGCCCGGCGAGCGCAGGCCCATCGTCATCGGCGTGCTGCATTCGCTCAGCGGCACGCTGGCCGTCAGCGAGGCGCCCCTCGTCGCCGCCGTGCAGATGGCGGCGGCCGAGATCAACGCGGCCGGCGGCCTGCTCGGGCGGCCGGTGCAGGTGCTGGTCGAGGACACCCGCTCCGACCCCGCGCGGGCCGCCGTGGCGGCCGAACGCCTGATCGGCGAGAAGCAGGCCGTGGCGCTGTTCGGCTGCTGGACCTCGGCCTGCCGCAAGGCCGTCAAGCCCGTCATCGAGGCGCACCGGCATCTGCTGTTCTACCCGATGGCCTACGAAGGCCTGGAGCAGTCGCCCCACATCGTCTACCTGGGTGCGTCGCCGAACCAGCAGCTGCTGCCGGCCACCGGCTGGGCCATGCAGGGCTTCGGGCGGCGGGTCTATCTGGTGGGCTCGGACTATGTGTTCCCGCGCGTCGCCCATGCGCTGCTGCGCGACTTCGTCCAGCTCCAAGGCGGCCAGGTGCTGGGCGAGCGCCTGCTGCCGCTGGGATCGACCGGCATGGCGGACGTCGTCGTCGACCTGCGCCGGCTGAAGCCCGACCTGGTGCTCAGCACGATCAATGGCGACAGCAACGCGGCGCTGTTCGGCGCGCTGGCGGACGCCGGCATGGGCAGTCTGCCGCTGCTGTCCTTCAGCGCCGACGAGCCGGCGATGCACGCCGAAGGCGGCGGGCGGCTGGAACGGCATTTCGCCGCATGGAGCTATCTGGCCTCGCTGCCCGGCCCCGGCAACGGCGACTTCCTGGCCCGGCTGCGCCGCTTCGATGGCGACAGGGCCAAGGCCAGCGACCCGGTGGTCTCGGCCTATGTCGGCGTGCAGCTCTGGGCGGCCGCGGTGCGCGAGGTCGGCGACCCGCAGACCGAGGCGGTCAACGCCAACATCGGCCAGCAGTCGGTCGTTGCGCCCCATGGCGTCGCGATCGTCGATGCGCAGACCCGCCACCTGTGGCGGCAGCTGCGCATCGCCCAGGTCCGCGCCGACGGGCGGCTCGACGAGGTGTTCGCGTCGCCGCGCTACATCAAGCCCTCGCCCTGGCCGACCTACCGGCCCAAGGCCTTCTGGGAAGCCCTGCCGGAAAGCCATGCCGAGCGCTGACGCCATCGCCGCCCCAGCCCCGTCGCGGCCGGCCCCGGGGCTGGGACCGGCCCTGCTCATCGGCTTCATGCTGCTGTCCGTGCTGCCGCTCGGGCTGGCGGGATGGTGGCAGTTGCAGGCCTCCGAGAGCCAACTGCGCGCCCTCGTGACCGAGGGCCTGGTGGCGATCACGCGCAAGAAGGTCCACGAGATCAACGAGTTCCTCAACGAGGTCGACGTCGACGCCCGCCTCGTCGCCCAGTCGAGCGACAGCGGCGAACTGCTGGCGCAGCAACGGGACGCGGCCGCGACGCGCGTGCCGGCCGCGAGCCTGGCCTTCTTCCAGCGCCTGCGCGACAACGGCAAATACCTCAACCTGCTGCTGGTGCAGCCCGATGGCCGCATCAGCTATGCGCTCGAACCGCTCGCCGGCCCGGTGCCGGCGCGGCTGGACCAGGGGCCCTTCGAAGGCAGCGACCTGCTCGCGGCCCACCGCCTCGTCATCGAACAGCTCAACCCCCAACTGGCCCGCATGCAGCCGCCGCGCGGGGCCGGGCCGGCCGCGCCCTTCGTGATCCATCCCGTCGTCGCCGCGGGCCGCGTGCTCGGCAGCGTCGTGCTGCAGCTGGACATGCGGCGCCTGACGGCCGTTGCCGCCGATCGCTCGGGCCTGGCGCTGAGCGGCGAGACCGTGCTGCTGCAGCGCGACGGCGAGCGGGCCGTCTTCGTCAACGTGGGGCGGCGTGCGGCCGGCGCGGCGGCCCGGTCGATCGACCCGCAGATGAGCCCCCCCGTGCCGGCCCTGCGCGGGCTGCGCGGCGAAAGCGGCAGCGGCCTGGCGCGCGACTACGCCGGCGTCGACGTGATCGCCGCCTGGGCCCACCTGCCGGCGCTGGGCTGGGGCATCGCCAGCAAGATCGATGCGGACGAGGCCCTGGCGCCGGCCCGCCTGCTGCGCCAGCGGCTGCTGCTGCTGGTCGCGCTGGTCTCGCTGGCCGCGCTGGCGCTGGCCCTGCTGGCCGGGCGGCGGCTGCTGGCGCCGGTGCGGCAGCTGACCCGCTCGGCCGCGCGCATCGCCGACGGCCGCCTGGACGAGCGGGCGCCGGTCAACGGCTTCCGCGAGTTCCGCACGCTGGCGCTCAGCTTCAACCGCATGACCGAGCAGTTGGCGGCCGAGAGGCAGTTGCTGGAAGCGCGCGTGGAGCAGCGCACGCGGGCGCTGAACGACAGCGAGCGGCGCTTTCGCGGCATGTTCGAGCGTGCCCAGGTGGGCATCGCGCTGTGCGATGCGCATGGCCTCATCGTCGACGTGAACACCGCGCTGACGGCCATGCTCTGCCGCTCGGCCGAGTCGCTGCGCGGCGCCAAGCTGGCCGACCTGCCGGACTTCCGCCCCGGCCGGCTGCACGGCGGCGAGCTGAACCGCCTGGCCAGCGCGCGGCTGGACCATGTCCGCTTCGAGCGCGGCTTCGCGCTGCCGGGCGGCGGCGAGCTCTTCGTCGACGGCAGCGCCAGCGCCATCCGCGACCGGCGCGGCCGGCTGGTCAACGTCGTGCAGATGCTGATCGACGTGACCGAGCGCCACCGCGCCGAGGTCGAGCTGGTGCGCGCGCGCGTCGTGGCCGAGGCGGCCAGCCAGGCCAAGAGCGACTTCCTGGCCAATATGAGCCACGAGATCCGCACGCCGATGAGCGGTGCCCTGGGCATGCTCAACCTGCTGCTGCGCACCGGGCTGACGCCGCGCCAGCACGACTACGCGAGCAAGGCCCGCACGGCGGCCCAGGCGCTGCTGGCCGTCATCAACGATGTGCTGGACTTCTCCAAGGTCGAGGCCGGCAAGATGGAGCTGGACCCGCACCGCTTCGAGCTCAGCGAGTTCATGCGCGAGCTGGCCGTGATCCTGTCGGCCCAGGTCGGCGCCAAGGACGTCGAGATGCTGTTCCGCCTCGACCCGCGCCTGCCGGCGGCCCTGGTCGGCGATGCGACGCGGCTGCGCCAGGTGCTGCTGAACCTGGCCGGCAATGCGCTCAAGTTCACCGAGCATGGCGAGGTCGTGCTGGGGCTGGCGCTGCTGAAGGCGGAGGACGGCCAGGCCCGCATCCGCTTCGAGGTCGGCGACACCGGCATCGGCATCCCGGACGACAAGCTGGAGCACATCTTCACCGGCTTCAGCCAGGCCGAGCAGTCGACCTCGCGACGCTACGGCGGCACCGGCCTGGGCCTGGCGATCAGCCGCCGCCTCGTCGCGCTGATGGGCGGCGAGCTGCGCGTGCAAAGCCGCGTCGGCGAGGGCAGCCGCTTCCATTTCGAGCTGGCGCTGCCCGTCGCACCCGCCCAAGCCCTGCCGCCGGAGCCGGTCCGCCCCGGCCTCAAGGTGTTGATCGTCGACGACAACCCGATGGCCCGCGAGGTGCTGCAGGGCATCGCCTCGAGCCTGGGCTGGGACTGCGACCTGGCCGCCAGCGGCGAGCAGGCCCTGGCCCTGGTGCATCTGGCCGCCGAGCGCGGCGAGCCGCACTACGAGCTCATCCTGATGGACTGGCGCATGCCCGGGCTGGACGGCTGGGAGACCTCGCGCCGCATCCGCGACAGCCACGAGTCCGACGCGCCCGTCATCATCATGGTCACGGCCCACGGCCGCGAGCTGCTGGCCGAGCGCAGCGAGCAGGAGATCGCCAGCCTGGGCGGCTATCTGGTCAAGCCGGTCACGGCCTCCATGCTGCACGACGTGGTCGCCGAGGCCACGCGCGGCGAGCCGGTGCAGCTGCGCCCGGGCGAGGGCGGCGAGCCGCGGCTGACAGGCATGCGCCTGCTCGTCGTCGAGGACAACGGCTTCAACCGCCAGGTCGCGCAGGAACTGCTGGAAGGCGAGGGCGCCAGCGTCACGCTGGCCGGCGGCGGCATCGAGGGCGTGCACCTGGCCGCAGTCGCGGAGCCTGGCTTCGACGCCATCCTGATGGACCTGCAGATGCCCGACATCGACGGCTTCGAGGCGACGCAGCGCATCCTGGCGCGCCGCCCCGGCAGCCTCGTCATCGCGATGACGGCGAATGCGATGGCCGCCGACCGCGAGGCCTGCCTGGCCGCCGGCATGCGCGACCACATCGCCAAGCCGGTGGACCTGGAGCAGCTCGTCGCCTGCCTGCGCCGCCATGTCGGCCATGTCGAGCCGGCGCTGGCCCGCGCGCCCGAGGCCGCACCGGCGCCCGTGCTGCTGGACCGCGACGCCGCGCTGCAGCGCCTGGGCGGCCGGCAGGCCCTGTATGAGCGCCTCGCCAAGTCCTTCGTGCTGGACATGCCGGCCGAGATGGGCGCGCTGCGCCGCCATCTGCGCGGGCAGGCCGCCGGCGACGCGCTGCGCGTGCTGCACACGCTGCGCGGCCTGGCCGGCGGCGTCGGCGCGAACGCGCTGGCCGCGCTGGCCGGGCGGCAGGAAGAGGCGCTGCGGAGCCGCGGCGACATCGCGGCGGCCGAGGCGGGGCTGGGCGAACTGCAGACCCTGCTGGACGCCACGCTGAGGCTGCTGGATCCCGGCGCAGCCGCCGGCCCGGCCGCGCCGCAGGCGCAGGCGCCGGGCACGCCGCTGGAGGCGCTGCGGCGGCTGCGCCTGCTGCTGGTGGAGCGCAATATGCGCTCGGTGGCCGCCTGCGAGCAACTGGCCACCGCCCATGGCGACGCGCTGGGGCCGGAGTTCGCGGCGCTGGGCGCGGCCGTCGCGCGGCTGGATTTCGCGAAGGCGCTGAAGGCCTGCGACCTGCTGCTGGACCGGCTCAATCCGCGCTGACGCGCGGCGGCTGCGGGCGCGAGCGTCGCGCGGCCAGCACATGCACCCAGACCAGCGGCAGCAGGCCCAGGCCCGTGCCCCAGTGCAGCAGGCTGGCGCCGGCATGCCAGTGCTCGGGCGCGTAGTAGAGCGCCAGGCCGCTGGTGAGCAGCACCCCGCTGAGCGCGACGAGGCCGCCGCCACTCCACAGGCTGCGCTTCAGCCGCCAGCCGAACACGATGTGCACGGCGCTCATCGAGCCCAGCACGAGCAGAAAGACCTGGGCCAGCATGCCGTGCAGCCGCAGCGCCCAGGGCTCGATGGGGCTGGGCAGCTCCTCGCCGAAGGTGCCGGTGGAACGCAGCAGGTGGTGGGCCAGCAGCCAGGCGATGCCGGTCAGCGTGAGCGCCAGCGTGGACGCATGCACGGCCCAGCGCTGCCAGCGCTGCGGGCGCAGGCCCACGGGCAGCGGCCGCGTGGCCGGCGGCCGGTGCAGGTGGTGGCGGGCATGCGCCGCCCGAGGACTGTGGGGCCGGTTCAAGCGGAGCCTGCTACAGCGTCAGCGGTTCGTCCTGCTCGCGCCAGAGCAGGGCCTGCGCCCGCTCGGCGCGCAGCAGCGGTGCGGCCTCGGCGCCGCGCAGCCAGACCACCTTGGTCAGCGCATCGGCGACGGCACAGCAAGGGGCGAATACGGTCACGGACATGGGCGGATTGTCCTCGACGCCCCGGGCCGGCCCGACGAGGTGGGCCGCGCGGCGGTCGGGCTGGGCTAGGAGCCTGCGCGGCAGAGCGTGGCACCCGCGTTGGGCCTGGCTCGGGCGCAGGCTAGGCGCGAGGAGGCCGCGGGCTCGCGCCCGCAACGACGAGCAACACCGCATGCGCCCGAGCCAGGCCCAACCCGAAGGGCCGGGGCGATTTGCGGGGCCATGCGGCGTTGCCGGCTCGTTGTGGGTCCCGACCCACGCCTCGCCGGCGCCTGGCCTGGCCTCGCAACTCGCCCCGGCGCGGGCGCTACGCTCTGCCGCGCAGGCTCCTAACAGCCAGGCGCTGGTGGCGCAGGCCATGTCGCGGATCTCGGCCACGGGCCGGGCGAGGCCGGGCCGGCGCGGGTCGCGCAGCTGCACGGTCAGCGGCTGCGGGCCGAACGTGCGCAGGTCGCCGCCCGCGTTGACGACGCCGGCCGCGACGCCTGCGTCGCGCAGGGCCTGCACGGCCGCGTCGACCGCATGGCCCTTGGCGATGCCGCCGAGGTCGATCCACACGGGCCGGCGCAGGCGCAGCTGCGCATCGTCGAGCAGCTCGATGCCTTCGGCCAGCGACGTGGCCGTGCCGGGCAGGGCGTCGTCGGGCCGCGGCAGCAGGCCGCGCTCGACCAGGGCCGCGGCGCAGCAGGGGTTGAAGGCGCCATCGCTGCCGGCCTCCAGCCGCAGCGCGAGCGCGAGGACGGCGTGGGTGTCGGGCGCGACGCGCAGCACCGTGCCGGCGGCGGCGCGCGCGACGCGGCGCAGGTCGCTGGCTGCGTCATGGAAGCTCATCGCCGCGTGCACCTCGGCCACGCGGCGGAAGGCCAGGGCCAGCGCCGGCTCGGCGACGTCCGCGGGCGCCTGCACCTCGATGTCGACGAGGGTGCCGAGCAGGGCCTGGGCCCGCCGCGTGCTGCCCACTCAGAGCCGCCCGCTGGCGTGCAGCCGCTCCAGCAGCGCGACGATGTGGCGCACGCCGTCCGTGACGTGGGTGCAGCTCAGCGTCGCGCCGCTGATGTTGGCGATGTCGTCGCCGATGCGCAGCGGCGCCCGTGCGTCCTTGCCGACGAACTGTTTGCGCCAGGCCGGCAGCTTGATCTCGTAGCCGTGGCTTTCGCGGTAGTTCAGCACTTCGATGCTGCGGACATGGCCGTCGCTGCCGACGGCGACCGCATAGTCGATCAATTCGAACTTGCCGACGACGGCGTCGGCCACGATGACACCCAGCACCTGCTCGCCCTTGAGCGCGACGAGGGCGCGCCAGGTCGACGTGCGCGGCGTGGCGCCGCCCAGCGCGGCGAGGGCCTTGATGTCGTCGGCCGTGGCCTGCACGAGCTGGTCGCGCCAGGCCGTGGCCTCGGGAAAGGCGCGTTTCGCGGCCTCGTCGAGCGTCGCGAACTGCGCCGCCTGCACGAGGGCAGGCGCCGCGAGGGCCAGCGGGAGCCAGCGCAGCGTGCCCATCAGAAGGCGTAGCCGACGCCGAGGTCGAGGCGGTTGTTGTCGGTGTTGAGCCTGAAGCGCTGCAGATCGGCCTTCAGCACGACGTTGGGGTTCAGGTAGAAGTTCAGGCCCACGGTGCGCACGCCCTCGGTGCCGTAACTGCCCGGGTTGATGCCGGCGGGCAGGCCGTCGAAGCCGCGGCCGGTGTTGTAGCGCTCGTAGCGGACGAAGGGTGCGAGCACGCGATCGCCCTTGAGCTGCCAGCGGTAGGCGGCCTGCGCGTACCAGCCGTCGAAGGCATTGGGCACGAAGGCGGGGTCCGTGGACTTGTCCAGGAAGGACTGGTTGAGGTCGCCCGCACCCTTGATGCCGCCGCGGGTGTAGAGGGCCGACAGGTCCCAGGCGCCGGGAGTCCAGCGGGCGTGCACGTCCCACAGGCCGACCTTGGCGCCGGGCGACGCGAAGCCGGCCGTGCCGTGGGCGGCCTTGCCGCCGAAGACCGAGGCGCCCAGGCGCAGGCCCGGGATGCCGCGCCAGTCGACGCTGCCGAACCAGGCCAGGCTGTGCGCCTTGGCGAGCTGCATCTCCTGGTGGATGGAGGCCAGCGGCTTTTCGCGGCCCTCGCCGGACGTGGCATCCCACTTGGTCAGGTCGAAGCCCGTCGTGATGCCGGCGCTCCAGCTGATGCCGCTGTCGTGTTCGCCGAAGACCTGCAGGCCGCCTTCGCGCCAGGTCGACGGGATGATGGCCGTCTCGACGAAGTTGCGCTCCACGCCGTAGTAGGCGGTGGGCTCGTGGTTGGCGTTGAGCAGGCCGACCGGCATCAGGAAGAGGCCGGCGCGCAGGCCGTAGGTCTCGTTCAGGCGGTGTTCGATGTAGAGCTGCTCGACCGCGACCTCGCCCTGGTCGGACGAGGACGTGACGCTGTGCTCCACCTCAAGCTCGGAGACCATCTTGGTCTGCTCGTCGAAGCGGTGCTGCAGCCCGATGACGAAGCGGCGGATGTCGGCCTGGGCCTTGCTGCCGTCCTTGGGGCGGTTGTAGGTGAGCTCGCCATAGGAGCTGACGACGGTGGCGGGCTGGGCCGGCGCAGCGGGCGCCAGGGCGACCGGAGCGGCGGCCTGCACGGCAGCGGGGGCCGGAGCCGGTGCGGCCTGCTGGGCCTGCCTGAGCTGCTGCAGCTCGGCCTTCACGCGCTCGAGTTCGCGGGCCAGCAGCTCCACGCGCTGCAGCAGTGCCTCCTGGTTGGGCGGCTGGGTCTGGGCGAAGGCGGTGGCGGCGCCGAGCGTCAGCGCGGCGGCGAGGGCGAGGCGCGACAGTGGCGCTGCGGGGAGATGGCGGGACATGGGGGGCTCCTGGGGATTACGGGTGGTCTTGAGGTCAGGGCGTGTAGCCGTCGTTGAGCGTCGCGAGGAAGGCGAGCACGTCTTCGATCTCGGCGTCGCTGAGCGCGGGCGCGTCGCCGGGCTTGCGGTTGTAGGGAACTTCCTTGGTGTTCACGTTGGCGCGGTAGGCCGGGGGCAGGTCGTTGAACTTGTCGGTCGTGCCGTTGACGACCGGGTACCAGAGCTCGGGGTTGGTGTCGCGCATGACGTAGAAGCGCAGCGCCTCGCGCAGCGTCTTGAAGCGGCCGTTGTGGAAGAAGGCCCGGCGCGTCGCGACGTTGCGCAGCGTCGGCACCTTGAACGCGCCGCAGAGGTCGCCGCGCGACTCGAGCCCGGGGCGGGTGGCCTGGCACAGGCCGAGGTCGAAATAGCCCGGGTCGGCCGTGGCCGGGATGTCCGTGTTGCGCGGCACGCCGAGGTTGTCGAAGGTGAAGTCGGTGAACAGCGGCGGCGAGCCGTCGCTGCCCCGCGCGCTCGGGTGGCAGGCCGCGCAGTTGCCCTTGGTCGGGTTGTTGAACAGCGCCAGACCGCGCAGTTCCTGGTCGCCGAGCTTGAGCTGGCCGGCCAGGAAGGCGTCGTACTTGCTCGTGAAGGGCGCGAACTCGGCCGTGTCTTCGAGCTGGTAGCGCTGCAGCGCATGCCGCATCGCCAGGAAGGCGGCGTCGGGGTCGGCCAGCACGTTGTCGCCGAAGGCCTTGCGGAAGTCCGCCGCATAGCTGGCGCGGGCGAGCTTGGCGACGACCGTCTTCGCGTCGCCATTGGCCATTTCGTGCGCGGCCAGGAAGGGCCGCACCGCCTGGGCGAGCAGGCTGTCGGCGCTGCCGTCGTGGTTGAAGCCGCCGGTGGGCGTGCCGTTCTTGGCGAAGAAGAAGGCCGGCGCGGTGGCCAGGTAGCGCAGCGAGGGCACGGCGCGCAAGCCCGCCACGTCCAGCGCCGGGCCACCAAGCTGCACGGCGAGGTCGCTGGTCTGTGCGTGGGCGGCGGCCGGGGCGTGGCAAGTGGCGCAGCTCATCCGGCCCGAGGCCGACAGCGAGGCGTCCTTGAAGATTTTTTCGCCCAGGGCCGCGGCCGGGGAGAGGCCGGGCGCGGCCGGCGCGGATGTGCCGCCTCCGCCGCAGCCCGCCAGCGCGGCGGCCACCGCCACCCCGGCCAGGGCCCGGCACCAACTGCGCATGGCCTGGAGTTTCTTCTTCTGCATGATTTTGGTTGCGTTTGCAAATGCGAGTAATTCGCATTAATGTTAACGAAGCGGCGGGATTGCCAAGCTGTCGGGAGGCTTGCAGCCGGCTCGTGTGGTCCGCGAGACCTGCATGGCCTGGACGGCCAATGAAGGCCCTCGGCAATCCAGAAGCGCCTACAATGCGAATCATTCTCATTCGAATCGCTCGCTTCGGCGGGCTCCTCACATGCCCGAGCCGCTGCCCTCCAGCCTCGCCGCCGCCCCCACGGGCCAGGCGCTGACCGTCCAGCAGGTCAGCGCGCCCGGGCATTCGCCGGAATGGGCCGCCTGGCTGTCCGACCTGGGCTTTCTGCCGGGCGAGGCGGTGCGCATCCTGCGCCGCGGCGCGCAGCGCACGGGCAACCTGGTCGTGCGCGTCGGCCAGTCGACGTTCGCGCTGCGCCATGCCGAGGCCGAATGCATCGCCGTGACCCCGCGCCATGGCTGAGGCCATCGTCCATGTCCACCGCGGCGGCAAGCTGGTCGCGCTGGTCGGCAACCCCAACTGCGGCAAGACCGCGCTGTTCAACGGCCTGACCGGCAGCCACCAGAAGGTGGCCAACTACGCCGGCGTCACCGTCGAGCGCAAGGAGGGCCGCCTCGTCACGGCCGCCGGCAAGGCGCTGCGCCTGCTGGACCTGCCCGGCACCTACAGCCTGCACCCGCGCTCGCCGGACGAACGCGTGACCTGCGACGTGCTGGCCGGCCGCGCCAAGGGCGAGAAGCGGCCCGACCTCGTCATCTGCGTGCTCGACGCGACCAATCTGCGCCGCAACCTGCGCCTGGTGCTGGCCGTGCGGCGCATGGGCCTGCCCATCGTCGTCGCGCTCAACATGGCCGACCTCGCGGCCCGGCGCGGCATCCATGTCGACCCGGCGGCGCTGAGCGCCCAGCTCGGCCTGCCGGTCGTGCGCACCGTCGCCATCCACCGCGAAGGCCTGGACGAGCTGCGTGCGCTGCTGGACCGGCCCGAGGTCTGGGCCGCTGCTGCGGCGCCCGCGCAGGCCGACCCTGTGGACGACCACGTCGCCGTCAAGGCGCTGCTGAACTCGCTCAACCTCGACCACGAACTGCCCCAACTGCCCAGCGACCGCGTCGACCGCGTGCTGCTGCATCCGGTGGCCGGCTCGGTCGTGCTGGCCGTGCTGCTCTTCCTGCTGTTCCAGGCCGTGTTCTCCTGGGCCGAGCCGCCCAAGAGCGCGATCGAGGGCGGCATGGCCTGGCTCGGCCAGCAGGTGGGCCATGGGCTGCCCGAGGGCTGGTTCCGCAGCCTCGTCGTCGACGGCGTCATCGCCGGCGCCGGCAGCGTGCTGGCCTTTCTGCCGCAGATCCTGATCCTGTTCTTCTTCATCCTCGTGCTGGAGGAGTCGGGCTATCTGCCGCGCGCCGCGCTGCTGCTGGACCGGCTGATGGGCAGCGTCGGCCTGTCGGGACGCAGCTTCATCCCGCTGCTGTCGAGTTTCGCCTGCGCCATCCCCGGCATCATGGCCACGCGCTCCATCTCCAACCCGCGCGACCGGCTCGTGACCATCATGATCGCGCCGCTGATGACCTGCTCGGCGCGGCTGCCCGTCTATGCGCTGCTGATCGGCGCCTTCGTGCCGCATCGCAACCTGGCGGGCTTCGAGCTGCGGGGCCTGGTGCTGTTCGGCCTTTATCTCGCCGGCATCCTCGGTGCTTTGTTCATCGCCTGGCTGATGAAGCGCTTCACCAGCGCCGGCCGCCTGGTGCGGCCGCTGATGATGGAACTGCCGGCCTACCACTGGCCGCATCCGCGCAGCATCGCGATCGGCCTGTGGCAGCGCGCAATGATCTTCGTGAAGCGCGTCGGCGGCATCATCCTCGTGCTGACCCTCGCGCTGTGGCTGCTGGCCAGCTTCCCCGGCCCGCCGGAGGGCGCCACGGGCGCGCCCATCCAGTACAGCGTGGCCGGCTGGCTGGGCGCCGGCCTGGCTAAGGTCTTCGCGCCCATCGGCTTCAACTGGCAGATCAGCCTGGCCCTGGTGCCGGGGCTGGCCGCGCGCGAGGTCGTGATCGGTGCCTTGGGAACCGTCTATGCGCTGTCCGCCACCGGCGACGAGGCCGCCCAGGCCCTGGCGCCGCTGGTCGCCCAGAGCTGGAGCCTGGCCACGGCGCTGTCGCTGCTGGCCTGGTATGTGTTCGCGCCGCAGTGCATTGCGACGATGGCCGCGGTGCGCCGCGAGACCGGCGGCCTCAGGCTGCCGCTGATCATGACGGGCTATCTCTTCGGCCTGGCCTATCTGGCCGCCTTCGTCACCTACCGCGTGGCGACCTGGCTGGGCGCGTGACCTTTCCTGTCCACTGCGCATGAAGGCAACGTATTCCGGGCCGAGCGCTGGGCCTGCCATTGGCCAGAGGCCAATGACCTTCCGTAGGCGCAAGCAGTCCGCAGGGACTGCTTGTGTCCGACTCCAGTTCCCGAGCCGGCCCGGCTGAGGCTGATTGCGGCTTAACGCCGCAAACGGCCTCGTCCCCGCGGGGGACCGATCGGACTCGCCCGCGTTCAGCGCGGCGAGACCGGGCAAGGGGCTTTACGGTATCGGCCGCGTCGGCACGCCGGCGCTGCAGATGTCGACGTGGCCCGGGCTGTGCACATACCAGCCGCCACGGAAGCGCCGGGCGTCGAGCAGCTGCTGCCAGGTCGCCGAGTCGGTCTTCAGCACTTGCAGGGCCGGGCGCTCGGCGGCGGGCACGTCGGCCAGCAGGCGCACGCGCTGGATGCCGGTGCGCTGCTCGGGCTTGTCGTAGAAGCCCATCGCGCCGGTGCCGCGGGGCAGGGCGGACAGCAGCTCCATGCCCTTGAGCACGCGGCCGACGACGGTGATGTTCAGGTCCAGCCCGCGCGGCGCATGGCCGATGACGACGTAGAGCTCGGTGCCGTTGCTGGAATCGACGGTGTCGCCGCGGCCGGCGCCGACCATGCCATAGCAATGCGCCAGCCAGGCCCGGCCGCTCTTGGGGTCGGCCGCGACGGGGAAGCCCTCCGCATGGCCGGCACGCGGCGCCCAGCCGTCCACGTCGGCCAGCTTCGTGAAGCCGGCGGCCTTGCCGACGCGGTCGAGGGGCACGGAGAACTCGGCCGGCAGCTTGGGCATAGCGCCGGCCGGCAGCTGCCTGGCCTTGGCCGCGTCATCGCCGTCCGGGTCGCCCCATTGGGTGACGAAGTTGTCCTGCACGCGCACGATGGCCAGCCCGTCCCAGTAGCCGCCGTGGGCGAGGGCGCGGATATTGGCCGCGTGGGCCGGCGCAAAGCGCGGCGCCAGCTCGATGATGACCTGGCCGGCGGCGAGATCCATCAGCAGCGTGTTGTCGGGGTCCAGGCCGCGCCAGTCGGCGGCCGGGCTGTCCTTGAGCACGTCGGCGGCGGACTTGGCCGGCTTGGCGGCATGGGCCGCGCAGGCGAGGACGGCGGCGGTGAGGGCGAGGGCGGTCTTTTTCATGGCGGCGCAGCTTAGCGGCCTTCCTAAAATGCCGCGATGCCTGTCTCCCCCGATACCGATCTGCCCTTCGTCCACCTGCGCATGCACACCGAGTTCTCGGTCGTGGACGGCACGCTGCGCACCGATGACGCCGCCGCCGCCGCGGCCAAGGACGGGCAGGTGGCGGCGGCCATCACCGACCTGGCCAACCTGTTCGGCGGCATCAAGTTCTACTCGGCGGCGCGCAAGAAGGGGGTGCAGCCCATCCTCGGCGCCGACTGCTGGCTGGAGGCCGATGCCACCGACAAACCGCCCACGCGGCTGCTGCTGCTGGCGCAGAACAAGCAGGGCTATCTCAACCTCAGCGAGTTGCTGTCGCGCGCCTGGATCGACAACGTGCAGCGCAACCAGGCCTGCCTGAAGTGGGCCTGGCTGGCCGAACTGGGCGAGGGGCTGATCTGCCTGTCCGGCGCGCAGCACGGCGCGGTGGGCATGGCGCTGATGCAGGGCGACAAGGCCCGCGCGCGCGAGGCCGCGCTGCGCTGCGCGGAGGCCTTCCCGGGCCGCTTCTACATCGAGCTGCAGCGCGCCGGCCTGCCCGGCCAGGAGGCGCTGGTGCAGGCCAGCGTGCCCTTCGCGGCCGAGCTGGGCCTGCCGGTGGTGGCCACCCACCCCATCCAGTTCCTCGCCGAGGACGACTTCGAGGCCCACGAGGCGCGCGTCTGCGTGGCCGAGGGCGAGACGCTGGCCAACCCCAAGCGCATCAAGCGCTTCCTGCCCAGCCAGTATTTCAAGACCCAGGCGCAGATGCGGGAGCTGTTCAAGGACGTGCCCAGCGCCATTCGGAACACTGTCGAGATCGCGCGCCGCTGCTCGCTGACGCTGGTGCTGGGCAAGCCGCAGCTGCCCAATTTCCCGACGCCGCTGCTGGACGACGGCACGCCGATGCCGATGGAGCGCTACTTCCGCGAGCTCAGCCATGCCGGCCTGAAGGACCGCCTCGTCCACCTCTTCCCCGTTGATGCCGAGCGTGACAAGGAGCGCCCGCGCTATGTGGAGCGCCTGGAGTTCGAGCTGAACACCATCATCAAGATGGGCTTCCCGGGCTACTTCCTCATCGTGTCGGACTTCATCCGCTGGGCCAAGGAAAACGGCTGCCCAGTGGGCCCGGGCCGGGGCTCGGGTGCGGGCTCGCTGGTGGCCTATGCGCTGCTCATCACGGACCTGGATCCGCTGCGCTACAACCTGCTGTTCGAGCGCTTCCTGAACCCCGAGCGGGTCTCGATGCCCGACTTCGACATCGACTTCTGCCAGGGCAACCGCGACCGCGTCATCGAGTACGTGAAGGACAAGTACGGCCGGCCGGCTGTCAGCCAGATCGCGACCTTCGGCACCATGGCCGCCAAGGGCGCGCTGCGCGACATCGGCCGCGTGCTGGGCATGGGTTTCGGCCATGTGGACTCCATCGCCAAGCTGGTGCCGGCCCCGCCCGGCAAGACCGTCACGCTGGCCAAGCTGCCGCCCGGCTTCGACCCAGACAAGGCCAAGATGGTCTACGCCCGCCACGAATCGCCCGAGATCGAGGAGCGCGAGAAGTCCGACGAGGAAGTGGCCGGCCTGCTGGAGATGGCGGCCCGCGTGGAGGGGACGGTGCGTTCCATCGGCATGCACGCCGGCGGCGTGCTGATCGCGCCGGGCAAGATCACCGACTTCTGCCCGCAGTACCAGCAGCCCGGCTCCACCAGCGCCGTCAGCCAGTTCGACAAGGACGACGTGGAGGCCATCGGCCTCGTGAAGTTCGACTTCCTGGGCCTGGCCACGCTGACCATCCTGGAGCTGGCCAAGAACTTCATCGTCGCCCGCCACCCGGATCGTGCGGACTTCGACTGGGCCAATGTCGCGCTGGACGACCGCAAGACCTTCAAGCTCTTCGGCGACGGTTACTCGGAGAGCGTGTTCCAGTTTGAATCGCCCGGCATGCAGCGCCTCTTGAAGGACGCCAAGCCCTCGCGCTTCGAGGATCTGATCGCGCTGGTGTCGCTCTATCGCCCGGGGCCGATGGACCTGATCCCGTCGTTCGTGGCCCGCAAGCATGGCAAGGAGGTCATCGAGTACCCGCATCCGCTGCTGGGCCAGGTGCTGGAGGAGACCTATGGCGTCTTCGTCTACCAGGAGCAGGTGATGCAGGCGGCCCAGGTGCTGGGCGGCTACAGCCTCGGCGGCGCCGACATGCTGCGCCGAGCCATGGGCAAGAAGAAGGCCGAGGAGATGGCCATGCACCGCGAGATCTTCCGCAAGGGAGCCGCGGAGAAGGGCATCGACCAGGCCAAGGCCGACGAGGTCTTCGACCTGATGGAGAAGTTCGCGGGCTACGGCTTCAACAAGTCGCACGCCGCCGCCTATGCGCTGCTGAGCTACCACACGGCCTGGCTGAAGACGCATTACACGGCCGAGTTCTACGCCGCGAACATGACCATCGAAATGGACGACACCGACAAGCTCAAGGTGTTGCTCAACGATGCCAAGATCTTCGGCGTCGAGTTCCAGCCGCCCTGCGTCAACAAGGGCATGTATCGCTTCGAGCCGCTGTCCAACCGGCTGGTGAACTACGGCCTCGGCGCCATCAAGGGCACGGGCCGCGGCGCCATCGAGGCCATCATCGCGGCGCGCGAGGCCGGCGGGCCCTTCCTGAGCTTCTACGACTTCTGCCTGCGCGTGGATCGCAAGTCGGTCAACAAGCGCGTGGTGGAGGCCCTCATCAAGGCCGGCGCGTTCGACAGCATCAACCCTGAGCGGTCCAAGCTGCTGGCCAGCGTCGCGCGCGGCTACACGCATGCCGAGACGACCGAGGCCAACGCCGACCAGGGTGGCCTGTTCGATTTCGGCCCGGATGACCATGATTGGCACGCCTCGTCCACCGCCGAGCCCGACCTCGTCGACGCGCCGCCGTGGAGCATCAAGGAGCGCCTGTCGCTGGAGAAGACGGCCATCGGCTTCTACCTGTCGGGCCATCTGTTCGACCAGAGCGGCGCGGAGGTCAGGCGCGTCGTCAAGCGCCAGATCGCCGACCTCGTGGACAGCCGCGACCCGGTGCTGGTGGCTGGCATCGTCAGCGGCATGCGCGTCATCAACGGCCAGCGGGGGCGCGTGGGCATCTTCAAGCTCGACGACAAGAGCGACGCCATCGAGGCCGTCGCCAACGAGGAGATGCTGAACGCCAACAAGGAATTGCTGGCCGAGGACGAGCTCGTCATCGCCCAGGGCAAGGTGCAGAACGACCGCTTCTCCGGCGGCCTGCGCATGAATGTGCAGGCGGTCTGGAGCCTGGCCGCGGCGCGTGCCAGGTTCGGCCGCCATCTGCTGCTGGGCAATGCCGGCGCGGCCGGCCTGGTCAAGGACCTGGTGGAGCGCTTCCCGCCGCGCCTGGTCGAGACCGAGGAAGGCCAGACGCGCCAGCAGGGCCTGTCCGTGCGCGTGGCCCTGCGGGCCGAGCCCGAGGGCGAGCGCGTGGGCGCGCGCTGGGCCGTGGACCTCGGCGAGACCAGCCGCTTCTGGCCCGCGGACGAGGCGCTTGCCAAATTGGGCACGGCGGCCGAGGTCATTTACGAGCTTGGATGAGCGCCGGCATCGGCGATGATTTCGCCGATGCTGCATGCCGTGCCCAAGCCCGCAGACCGGTCGACGGAGGGGCTGACCCGTCCGCAGCCGGTCACGGGCCTGATCCTGACCGGCGGCGGCGCGCGTGCGGCCTACCAGGTGGGCGTGCTGGCCGCCATCGCCCAGCTGCGCCGCGATGCCGGCGCGACGCGAGGCAATCCCTTTCCCATCATCAGCGGCACCTCGGCCGGCGCGATCAACGCGTCCACGCTGGCCTGCCATGCCGATGACTTCGACGCCGCGGTCGATGGCCTCGTTCACCTCTGGCAGGGCCTGCACGTCGAGAACATCTACCGCGCCGACGCCTTCGAGGCGGTGAAGAGCGGCGCGCGCTGGCTCAGCATGCTGAGCCTGGGCTGGGCCATCGCGCGCTGGACGCGCAGCCACCCGCGCAGCCTGCTCGACAACCAGCCGCTGCGCGAGCTGCTGGGCCGCTACCTGCCCATGGACCGCATCGAGCCCATGCTGGCTGGCGGCCACCTGCGCGCGCTGGCGCTGACCGGCTCCAGCTACACCACCGGCCAGCACGTCACCTTCTTCCAGACCCACCACCACATCGTGCCCTGGCTGCGCGAGCAGCGCATGGCCGTGCAGGCGCGGCTGACGCTGAGCCATCTGATGGCCTCGTCGGCCATCCCCTTCATCTTCCCGGCCGAGTCGGTGGAGCTGGACGGCATGGCCGAGTGGTTCGGCGACGGCTCGATGCGCCAGAGCGCGCCGATCTCGCCGGCCGTGCACCTGGGTGCCGAGCGCGTGCTCGTCATCGGCGCGGGCCGCATGAAGGAGCCCGAGGGCCGGCGCGTCGGCACGACGGACGACCATCCCAGCATGGCCCAGATCGCCGGCCATGCGCTGTCCAACATCTTCCTGGACGCGCTGGCCGTGGACGTGGAGCGCCTGCGCCGCATCAACCGCACGCTGGCCCTGCTGCCGCGCGAGAACCGCTCGGCCACCGCGCTGCGGCCCATCGAGCTGCTCGTCATCGCGCCCAGCCGGCGGCTGGACGACCTGGCCGGCGAGCACCAGGCCAGCCTGCCGCCGTCGGTGCGCGCGCTGCTGCGAGCCTTCGGCGCCAGCGGCAAGGGCAAGGCGATGAGCGGCTCGGCCCTGGTCAGCTATCTGCTGTTCGAGCCCAGCTTCGTCGGTGAACTCATCAACCTGGGCATGAGCGACACGCTGGCCAAGCGGGCCGAGGTGCAGCGCTTCTTCGGCTGGCCGGCGCGGGCGCCGCAGATCGACCCGGCATCGCTGCGGCGCGGCCGCTCAGCCGGGTTCGCGGCCGGCGCCTGAGAAGGCCTCGCCGGCCACGCGCAGCCCCGCCGCCGAAAGCTTGCGGGCCGTGGCGGCCTTGATGCCCGACACGCGCCGCGTCAGGTCGGCCCAGTCCTTGAACGGCCGCGCGGCCAGCAGGCGCTGCACCAGCGCCGGGCCGAGGCCGGGCAGGGATTCGAGCTGGGCGCGGCTGGCCGTGTTGGCCTCGACCTCGGCCTGCGCGATGGCGGGCAGCACGGCCCACAGCAGCAGGCTGCGGCGCTTCATCAGGGCTCGCCGGCCTGCGCCCGCACCATGGCCGCGTAGGCGCCGTCGCGCGCGATCAGCTCGGCATGCGTGCCGGTCTCGACCAGCCGGCCGCCGCCCAGCACATGGATGGCGTCGGCGTCGCGGATGGTGGAGAGGCGGTGCGCGATGACGATCAGCGTCTTGCGGCCTGACCATTGCGCCAGGGCCTGCTGCACGGCGCGCTCGCTTTCGGTGTCGAGGGCCGACGTGGCCTCGTCGAAGATCCAGATCGGCGCGTCCTTGTAGAGGGCGCGCGCGATGGCCAGGCGCTGGCGCTGGCCGCCGGAGAGCTTGCTGCCGTTGGCGCCCACGGGGGTCTCGACGCCCTCGGGCAGGCCCTGCACGAAGTCCCACAGGTGGGCGGCCCGCAGCGCAGCCTCCAGCCGCGCGTCGTCACGAGGTTGCGCGTAGGCGATGTTGTTGGCGACGGAGTCGTCGAACAGCACGATGTCCTGCGACACGACGGCGAACTGGCGGCGCAGGGATGCGCGGGTCAGCGTCTCGACGTCCTCGCCGTCCAGCGTGATGCGGCCGGCGTCCGGCTGGTCGAAGCCCAGCAGCAGGTGGACGATGGAACTCTTGCCGGCGCCCGAGGCGCCGACCAGGGCCGAGGTCCTGCCGGCGGGGAAGGCGAGGCTCAACCCGTCCAGGGCCGGCTGGGCCGATCCGGGGTAGGTCAGCCGCACGTCGTGCAGCGCGATTGCGCCGCGTGCCGGGCCGGGCAGCTCGCGCGTGCCGGCGTCGGCCTCCTTGGGTGCATCCATCAGCTCGAAGCAGCCGCGCGCGATGACCAGTGCCCGCGTGACCGGTGCGGCCAGGTCGGACAGATGGCGCAGCCGCGAGGTCAGCAGCAGCAGCGCGGCGACGAACTCGGCGAAATCGCCCACGCCGGTGCCCGCGTGGCGGGCCTGCCAGAGCGCAATGCAGATGATGGCCGACAGCCCCACCGACGCGACCAGTTGCGACATCGGCTGCGACAGCGCACCGGCCGTCACCGTCTTCAGGTTGGTACGGCGCACCTCCTGCGACACGGCGGTGAAGCGCTCCAGCTCGTGCGGTGCCGCGCCGAACTGCCGCACGACGCGCCAGGCGCGCGTGATGTCGTCGACGCGGTTCACCAGTGCGAGCTGGGTGTCGTAGGAGCGCGAGGCCATCAGCCGCACGCGCTGGTTGACCTTCTTCATCACGAAGGCCATCAGCGGCGTGACGACGAGGCTGAGCAGGGTCAGCTGCCAGTTCACGTAGAACAGATAGATCAGCATCGCGAGGGCGGGCAGGCCGTCGCGCAGCACGTTGATGCCGACCTCGCCGACCAGCTGCAGGATCTGCTGCGGATCGTTGACGACCTTGCTGACCGCGGTGCCGGGCTGCATGCGCGTGTAGACCTGGGCGTCCAGCCGCAGCAGTGCGTTGACCAGCGCGGCGCGGAAGTCCATCACGCAGCGCGTGACGGTCCAGTTGAAGAGGTACTGGCCCGCGAAGCCGAATGCGCCGCGGATGACGTACAGCCCGATGAGCACGACCGGCACCATCCACAGCTCGAAGGCGTTCTTCGCGAAGCCCTCGCCAAACGCGTACTTGATGAGCTTGGGGATGGCGGGTTCGGTGGTGGCCAGGCCGATGTAGGCCAGCACCGTCCACACGGCGCCCCAGCGGTGTGGGTAGACGAACTGGCCGAGGCGCCGGGCGGGAGAGACGTTGTCGGGAGACATGGGGCGCGATTGTCGTCGCTGCCGGGGCACCGCCTGCTTCACGAAACATTGCTTTCGGGCCGGCCGCGAGCAGGCGGGGCCGCGGACGCGGCCACCTAGAATGCCGCGCCTTCGGCCTCCTTGGCGCCGCTGTTCCTGATGCCTTCCACACCCCTGCCTGCCGCTATCGACAATCGCCCCCGCACCGCGGTGCTGCTGCAGTGGGTCGGCATGGGAGACCTGGTCTGGCATGTGTCCTACTTCCGGCGGGTTGCCGAGACCAGCCGCGGCGGCCGGGTGGCGCTGATCGCGTCGCCGACCGTGTTTGCGCGGCAGCTGGTGGGCCACGAGCCCTGGGTGCAGGAGATCATCGACTTCGACCGCCACCCGCGCCGCCACGAGGGCCGCCAGGGGCGGCATCGCGGTGTGCTGGGGCTGTGGCGCATGGGTGTCGAGCTGCGCGAGCGGCGTTTCGACCGCATCGTGCTGTTCACCAACCACACGAACCGCTCGCTGGTGGCCCTGGGCGCCAGGATTCCCGAACGGCTGGGCTATGGCACGACCTGGCTGCAGCGCCGTCTGCTGTCGCATGGGCCGTGGATACGGCGCTACGCCGGACCGGCCGTGGGCGCCTATGAAGACGCGACGATGTTCGCCATCGCGCAGGGCTGGTGCGACGCGCCCATCGCGCCCAGCCTGGTCGTGCGCCCCGAGGCGCTGCAGCGCGTGAAGCAGCGCCTGCAGGGCCTGCCGCAGCCCATGCACGCGTTGTGCATCGGTTCGTCGGAGCCGTACAAGCAGTGGGGCAGCGACAACTTCGCGGCGCTGGCCACCGCGATCGCCAGTGCCGGCCACGGCGTGCTGCTGATCGCCGGGCCGGCGGAGCGCGACATGGCGCAGGCCATCCTGCAGCGCGTCGAGCCGGCGCTGCGCCCGCGCATCCTGGCCGTCACCGACGGCACCGTGGCTGAGACGGTGGCGGCGATGTCGCTGATGAAGACCTGCCTGGGCAACGACACCGGCGGCGTGCAGATCGCCGCCGCGGTCGGCACGCCGACCTGGGTCATGCTGGGATCGCGGCCGGTGCTCAACCACGACCCGCGGACGCTGCACAACCTGACCGCCCGCAACCTGGCCGACATCAAGCCGGCCGACGTGGCCCGCATCGCGTTGGCGGCATGAGCATGGACGACACCCGCCCGCGCACCGCGGTGCAGCTGCAGCTCAACGGCATGGGCGACCTGGTCTGGCATGCGCAGTATTTCCGCTGCGTGGCCGAGCAGAGCCAGGGCGGCCAGATCAGCCTCATCGCGGCGCCGACGACGATGGCGCGCGAGCTGGTCGGCCACGAACCCTGGGTACGCGAGGTCATCGACTTCGACCGCCGCCCGCGCCGGAGCGAGCGCCGCAAGGGCCGCCACAGCGGCTGGGCCGGGCTGCTGCGTTTTGGCGCCGAGCTGGCGCCCAGGCGTTTCGACCGCATGGTGCTGTTCTCGGATCATCCGGGCCGCGCCATCCTCGTCTGCTGGCGTGCCGGCATCCGCACCATCCTCGGCTTCGGCGAGACCCGGCTGCAGCGGCTGCTGCTGACGAAGACGCCGTGGATCCAGCGCTACCGCGGCCCGGCCGTGGCCGGCTACAAGGACGCGACGGCCTTTTCCATCGCCCAGGGCTTCTGCCGCGCGCCCATCGTGCCGCGCATCAGCGTGCGGCCCGACGCGCTGGCCCGCATGCGCGAGCGCCTGGCGCCGCTGCAGCGGCCGCTGCATGCGTTGGCCATCGGCGCGTCGGAGCCCTACAAGCAGTGGGGCGAGCGCAACTTCGTCGAGCTGGCCAACCGGCTGGCCGCGCGCGGCCACGGCGTGCTGTTGCTGGGCGGGCCGGCGGAGAGCCAACTGGCGAAGGACATCCAGGCGCGCGTCGAGCCGGCGCTGCGCGGCCTCGTCACGACGATGACCGACGGCACGGTGGCCGAGAGCGTGGCGGCGCTGTCGCTGGTGCAGTCCTGCATCGGCAACGACACGGGCGCCGTGCAGTTCGCGGCCGGCGTCGGCACGCATGCCTTCGTCGTGCTGGGCCCGCGGCCGCCGCTGGAGCACGACCCCGAGCATGTGCACATGCTGCAGGCGGCTCGGCTGGCGGACATCGGCCCGGCGGACGTCGAGTCGCGTGTGCTGGCCGAGCTGGGTTAGCGCGAGAAGACGCGCCGCAGGCCGTAGCGCAGCCTGATCCACAGCGTGTCGATGCGCATGCGCAGCGGCCCGGCCAGGCGCCGCGCCATGAGCTCCCGCGTGACGGCCCGGCGCCCCAGCAGCAGCGACTTCTTCAACAGCACGCGGCCCTCGGTGGAGAGCAGGATGTCGTCCGGCGCGGCGCGCAGGAAGTCCAGCAGCCCGGCCTCGTCATAGGCCTCGTTGAAGTTGCCGAAGCGATGAAAGCCGAAGGGCTGGTATTCGTAGCCGTCGGTCTCCGCCGAGAACTCGCGCGCCAGCGCCAGCGGCGCGAAGCGCATGCCCAGCGCCTCCAGCTGCGGGCGGTTCCACAGGCAGATGAACGAATCCTCGGGGTGGCATTCGGGCTGCGGCAGCGTCGACACGGCCTGGTGCAGCCGCACGGATCGCAGCGAGAAGCCGCCATTGCCGACCGCGTCGTCGCGGTGCGGCCAGGGCGCGCCGATGTAGTCCCAGGCGAGGAAGTCCTCGCGCCATTTTTCGGGATGGATGACGAAGCCGTCCCACTGTGCGACGAGGAAGTGCGGCGCGCGGATGTGCCGGTGGAAGTCGCCCAGCATGAACTTCGAGTATTCCTGCGCCGAGCGGATGGGCTCGCAGCGCACGACCGTCACGCCGTCCACGACCCAGTCCTGGTCGGTGAACAGCAGGATCTCGTCGAAGCGGAAGCGCTCGGTGCAGCGGCGGATGGCGTTCAGCGCCAGCCCGAGGTGGCGCGTCTCCAGGCAGACGAGGGCGACGCGGCCGCGCAGGTCGGCGATGAGTGTTTTTTCAGGCATCGATCAGCGCGTCGACCGCGTCGGCAAGGCTGGCGAACTCGGGGTGCTCGCCCTTGGCGGCGGCGGGGTTCGCGTCCGTGGCGACCAGCACCGCACGGCCCACGCCGGCGCGTCGTGCGGCCTCGATGTCGGACGGCTTGTCGCCGAACATCAACGAGGCGGCCAGGTCGATGCCCAGCGCTGCGGCGGTGCGCAGGATCATGCCGGGGGCCGGCTTGCGGCAGTCGCAGTCGATGGCGTAGCGGGGCACGGAACCGCCGGGCAGGTGAGGGCAGTATTCGATGGCATCCAGCATCACGCCCTGTCCGGCCAGATGCCCGCGCAGCGCCTCATGCAGGCCCTGCAGCGCGGCTTCGTCGTAGTAGCCGCGTGCGATGCCGGACTGGTTGGTCACGACGATCAGTGCGTAGCCGGCGGCCTGCAGGCGCCGCAGCGCGTCCACCGCGCCAGGCACGAAGGCGAAGTCTTCCCAGCGGCAGACGTAGCCGCGGTCGATGTTGATGACGCCGTCGCGGTCGAGGAAGGCGGCCGGGCGCATCAGCTGTGGGCGCGGATGCGGTTGACGAGGGCCGTCGTCGAGTAGCCGTCGACGAAGGGGATGGCCAGCGCGTCGCCGCCCCAGGAGCGCACGAGGCGGGTCTCTTCCAGCGTTTCCATGTCGTAGTCGCCGCCCTTCACGTAGAGCTGCGGCCTCACCCGCTTCAGCAGCTCGCAAGGCGTAGGTTCGTCGAAGAACAGCACGGCATCGACCGAGGCCAGGCCGGCCAGCACCAGCGCGCGGTCGGCGTCGCGGTTCAGCGGCCGGTCCGGCCCCTTGCCGAGGCCGCGGGCCGACGCGTCGGAATTGACGGCCACGACGAGGCTGGCGCCCAGCTCGCGCGCGGCGTGCAGATAGGCCACATGGCCGCGGTGCAGCACGTCGAACACGCCGTTGGTGAACACCATCGGCCGGCCCAGCGTGGCCAGTCGCTCAGCCAGCGCCGCATCGTCCAGTGCGGCCGCGCCGACGAGCTTGTTCTCCAACGGAGTCATTGATGCACCCTTCGGCCTGCGGCCTTGCCTGGCCGACGGTGCGACCAGGCGTTCGCCAGGCACGGGATGCCCACTGGGCATCCCGTGTCCGGGCTCACTCCCGCCGAGCGGGAGCGAGCCTGCTTGGGGCGGCCCTGCGCGGCGCTCATTGGGCAACCTCCTGCTTGTTGACATCGACGAGGAGGTGGACCGAGGGTAGGAACTGACTTCCGTGCCCCCATGGTGACTGCCTGCGGCGCTGGCCT
>NZ_JAPPUW010000014.1 GCF_026712205.1 Pelomonas aquatica | reverse complement strand
GGCCTGGTTGCGCGTGCTCTGGCGCGCCTGGACCGATCGCAAGACTTACGACGCCAGCCTTCATCTGTCCGCCCTCAAAGCCACTTCTTCTGGCGGGGGTTGACACTGGATGTCTCATGCGGCAACCCCGAGGTAGGCCTCTTGCACGATGGGCGAGGCGATCACCGTGGCCGGGTCGCCGTCGGCCACCAGCCTGCCCTGGTGCAGCACGATGATGCGGTCGGCCAGCTCGCGGACGACGTCCATCTTGTGCTCCACCAGCAGCAGCGTGTGCTTCTTCTCGGCCTTCAACGCGCGGATCAGGTCCAGCACGACCGGCACCTCGTCCACGCTCATGCCGGCGGTCGGCTCGTCGAAAAGATAGACCTTGGGGTCGAGCGCGATCAGCATCGCGACCTCCAGCTTGCGCTGGTCGCCATGCGGCAGGCTGGCGGCGAGATCGCTGCTGCGCGGGTCGAGCCGCACGCGTTTCAGGATGGCCTCGGCCTCGGCTATGAGCTCGCGGTGGGACAGCCAGACCGACAGCATCGCCAAGCCCTTGCCTTGCCGCGCCTGGACGGCCAGACGCACGTTCTCCAGCACGGTCAGGTGGGCGAACAGCTGCGTCAGCTGGAAGGCCCGGCCCAGGCCGCGGCGCGTGCGCGCCGGGGCGGGCTGGCCGGTCAGGTTCTCGCCGTCCAGCCAGACCTCGCCGCTCGTCGCCGGCAGCTGGCCCGAGATCAGGTTGAAGTAGGTCGTCTTGCCCGCGCCGTTGGGGCCGACGATGGCCGTCAGCGTGCCGGGCTGGAAGGCGCAGCTCACGCCGTCGACGGCGACGTGTCCGCCAAAGCGGATCGTCAGGTTCTTGGTTTCGAGCACGGGCCGTCCGCGCTCAACGCTTGTTGCGGATGGGCACGTTCACCTCTTCGGGCTTGATCTCCCGGACCAGCTCCGGCACGCCCCAGGGGAAGGCCGGGTCCACCTTGATCCTGAAGTGGTACATGGACTGCATGGCCTGATGGTCTTCGGCGCGGAAGGTCATCTTGCCCTTGGGCGTCTCGAAGCTCATGCCCTCCATGGTCTTGATGAGCTTGCTGGTGGCCGTGTCGCCGCCGGTCTTCTTCAACGCCTCGACCAGGGCGATGGCCGCGCTCATGCCGCCGGCCGTGAAGAAGTCGGGCGGGGCCTTGAACTGCTTGTAGTGGTTGGCCACCAGCCATTCGTTGACCGGGTTCTTCGGGATGCCGAAGTAGTAGTAGGTCGCGCCTTCCATGCCGGGGAACTGCTTGTAGGCGGCCATGGCCGGCAGGATGTTGCCGCCCGAGCCGACGGCGATGCCGTAGCGCTTCTGCAGGTCCAGTGCGGCCAGCGCCGGGAAGGGCGTGGTGGCACCCGCCCACACGACGGCGATGACCTTGGGGCCGGGCTTGTCCTTCAGCGCGTCGACGAGGCGCTGGATGCCCGCGGTGAAGTCGGTCGTCTGCGTCGGCAGGTATTCCTCGTGGACGATCCTGGCCTTCTTCAGCGCCTCCTTGTAGGCCTTCACGGCATCGCGGCCGAAGGCGTAGTCCTGGGCCAGCACGCCAATGTTCAGGCCGGCGATGTCCGAGGCCACCGCGTTGCCGATGGCGTCCTGCGACGAGTTGCGGCCGGTGCGGAAGATGTATTTGTTCCACTTGTCGCCGGTGATTGAGTCGGCCACAGCGGGCTCGACGAGCAGGATCTTCTTGTACTCCTCGGCCACCGGCAGCATGGCCAGAGCCACGCCCGAGGACGTGGGGCCGACAACGATGTCGGCCTTGTCGTCGCCATAGGCCGCGGCCAGCAGGCTCTTGCCCACGTCGGGCTTGCCCTGGTCGTCCTTCTCGATGACGACGAGCTTCCTGCCGGCCACGCTCATCGTGCCGCCGGTGGCGTAGTCCAGGCCCATCATGAAGCCGGTCTGCGTCTGCTTGCCATAGGCCTCCAGCGGGCCGGTCTTGCTGTAGACGTGGGCGATGCGGATTTCGTTGCCGGCGGCCAGGGTCAGGCTGGGCAGGGCGAGCGACAGCGTGGCGGCGGCGAGGGCAAAGCGGCGCGTGAGGATGCGCATGGGGCTTGTCTCCTGGAGTTCGTCAGGTCTGCTCTGTCGGCAGACGGTGTCTTCCCTTTTTGCAAGGGCCGTGCCCGGCGGGGAAGGGTCGCCGAGGCGGGTTTTCATCCGGGTTCTCCCGCGGTTTTGGGTTCGGCGGGACGGTTTGAGTGTCTGAAATTCAGGCGCTGTTTGAAACCTGGACTTCCAGGCCTGGCCACCGCGCCAGCCGCTCGTACAACGATGCCCGCGAAATCTGCAGCAGCCGCGCAGCAGCCATGCGGTTGCCGCCGGTGGCCTGCAGCGCGCGGGCGATCGCCTCGCGCTCCAGCGCCTCTATCAGCTCGGGCAGCGGCGCGACGGCCTGGGCGGTCGTCACGGCGGCGGCCTGCGCAGCGGGCGCCTCGACCGGAGCGGGCGCCGCGACGAGTCCGTGGCCACCTTGGAAATGCTGCGCCGTCAGCTGCATGTCGTCGCTCATCAGGCTGACCTGCTCCAGCGTGTTGCGCAGCTCGCGGATATTGCCCGGCCAGGCCTGCTGCATCAGCCATTCGATGGCGTCGGGGCTCAACAGCTTCTGAGGCATGCCGCTGCGGCGGGCGATGTCTTCGCCCAGCGCCTCGGCCAGCGCCTCGATGTCGTCCAGCCGCTCGCGCAGCGCCGGCACGCGGATGGGCAGCACGTTGAGGCGGTAGTAGAGGTCGGCGCGGAACTGGCCGGCGGCGACCATGGCGGCGAGGTCGCGGCTGGTGGCCGCGATCACGCGCACGTCCACGCGCATCACCGTGTTGCTGCCCAGCGGCTCCACCTCCTGCTCCTGCAGCACGCGCAGCAGCTTCGCTTGAAGCGCCAGCGGCATGTCGCCGATCTCGTCGAGGAAGAGCGTGCCGCCATCGGCCAGCTTGAACTTGCCGTCGCGGCCCTTGCGGTCCGCGCCGGTGTAGGCGCCGGGCGAGACGCCGAAGAACTCGGCTTCCAGCAGCGTCTCCGGCACGGCAGCGATGTTCACGCCCACCAGCGGGCGGTGCGCGCGGCGTGAGGCCGAGTGGATGGCGTGGGCCATCAGCTCCTTGCCGGTGCCGGTCTCGCCCAGCAGCAGCACGGTCGAGTCGGTCTGCGCGACGCGGCGTGCCTGGCGCTTCACTTCGAGCGCGGCGGGGCTGGCGCCGATGAAGCTCGCGATCGTGTACTTGGGCCGGCGTTTTGCTGAAACTTCGGCGGCGAGCTGGCGCCGCGTGTCCTCCAGCTCCTGCTGCAGCCGCCCGAACTTCTGGATCAGCGGCTGCATCGTCGTCTCGGGGTGGTCCAGCAGCACCAGGCCGAGCGCGCCGATGACCTCGCCCGCGTCGTTCCTCAGCGGCAGCCGGCTGACGAGGAAGGTGCCGGCCCGGTTGGTCAGCAGGTCCACGAGGACGGGCTTGCCGGTCTCCAGCACCTGCAGCATCTGCGTGTTGGGCACCACGTCCTCGACCGGGCGGCCGACGAACTCCTGCTCGTCGGCAAAGCCGAGCGCCGGCAGGAAGCGCTTGTAGCCGTCGCTGATCCAGACCACGCGGTGATGGCGGTCGATGACCATCATCCCTTCCGTCGACCGGGCCAGCACGTCGAACATCGACTGCGCGGCCAGGCGCAGCAGGCCGTCGACATCCTGGGGGATGTCGGCGACGGCGCTTGTCTGGTTTTTGGACAGGGGCATGGCCGGCGCAATGTACCGCGCCAGGCTCCCTGCCGGACCAGGTTTCAGGACATGGACGGGCACTTAGAACTTGTAGGTGCCGCCGACCGTGAAGCTGCGCGGCGGGCCGTAGAAGGCGTCCAGCACGCCGAGGGCCGCGATGTCGTAGCCGTCGGTCTTGTAGGCCCTGTTGGTCAGGTTGCTGCCCTGCAGGAAGAAGCTCAGCCTGCGATCCTTTTCCCAGATCAGGCCGGCATTCACGAGCGCGTAGGAATCCTGGGCCAGCGCCTCGTTGTGCTGGCCGGGGTTGTCCGGCGGCAGCATGGTCGGATACACCTTGCTGCGGTAGCTCAGGCCCAGGCGTGTGCGCAGCGTGCCCACGGGCATCGGGCTGATGTGCTCCACATTGAGGCCGGCCTGGAACTTGGGCGTGTTGGTGAACTTCATCACGCTGGCGATGTTCACGTCCTGGCCGCCCTTGCGGTCGATGTACTCGTCGTACTTGGCATCGGTGCCGGCGATATGGCCGCTGAGGCGCCATGCCGTGCTGGGCATCCACAGGACTTCCAGCTCCGCGCCGTTGACCGTCGCCTTGCCCGCGTTCAGCATGTCTCCGAAGAAGCCGGACGCACCGCTCGGGAGCTTGTAGCTGGTGAACACCGACAGCTGCACGTTCTTGTAGTTGTTGTGGAACAGCGCCGCATTCAATTCGAGGCGGCCCTGGTCCAGCACGGTCTTGGCGCCGAACTCCAGCGAGTCCAGCTTCTCGTCCAGGAAGGGCTGGTCCGATCTGGGGAAGACCGCCGTGTTGGCGCGGATGTTGTAGCCGCCGCTCTTGAAGCCGCGCGAGGCCGTGGTGTAGAGCTGGACCTCCTTGCTGAGCTTGTACTCCAGCGACAGCCGCGGCGAGGTGTTGCTGACGGAGAGCGTCTTGTCGAAGTTGGCCAGCGTGGCGATCGGCGCGCCGCTGAACGTGGCGTTCGCGAAGGCCTGGTTCAGCACGACGGCATGCTTGTCCTCCTGCGTGTAGCGCAGGCCGGTGCTGACGCTGAATTGCGGCGTCAGGCGCCAGCTCCAGTCGCCGAATGCCGCCTTGCCCTTGGTGTAGACGGTGCCATTGGTCGTGCCGAACGAGCGGTTGAAGAAGTTGTTGCTCACCGTACCGCCCGCGCGGCCATCGAAGGCGTAGACACCGATGACGCCGGAACTGGCCTGCCCCTCGAAGATGGCCTGCAGCTCATGGCTGTTCGAGCTGTCGTGGTACTCGGCGCGCACGTCGGCGATCTTGTTGGGCAGGCCGTCGAAGTCGATGGCCGTGCTGGTGTCCGACGCGCGGTGGGCGCCGATGTACTTCAGGCTCCAGGCCTCGCCGACGCCCCAGTTCAGCGTCAGCGACTCGCCCTTGCTGTTGGTCGAGTTGGCGTTGGGCATGCCCGCCGCGATGTCGTAGCGGCTGTCGCCGGGCGGCGTCTGGGCCGGGTCGAACCGGTTGACCGCCAGGCGCTGGAAGCCGCGCATATGCGAGGCGTCCTGCGTGCGGTCCACCGACAGTTGGGCGCTGAAGGTGGAGCCGGTCGGGAACCAGCCGGCCGAGAAGCGGCCGCTGGTCGTGTCCTGGTCGCTGACCGGGCTGCCGTCGGTCAGATTCCTGCCGTAGCCGTCGCGATTCAGGCTGGCGCCGGCCACGCGCAGGCGCAGCTGGCCATCGGCCACCGCCGTGCCCACGGCGCCCTTGGCCGTGACCTGGCCGTAGTTGCCCATCGCCAGCGTCACCTGCCCTTCAGTCTGCGTCGGCAGCGGCTTGGAGACGTATTTCACGGCGCCGCCCACGGTGTTCTTGCCGTACAGCGTGCCCTGCGGGCCGCGCAGCACCTCCACGCGCTGCACGTCGTAGACGTCCAGCAGCGCGCCCTGCGGGCGGGCGATGTAGACGTCGTCGAAATAGATGCCCACGCCCGGGTCCACGCCCCACAGCGGGTCGGCCTGGCCGACGCCGCGGATGAAGGTCGTGATCGTCGTGTTGCTGCCGCGCGCGGCGTAGATGGTCAGGTTGGGCACCTGGCCCTGCAGGTCGCCAAGATCCCTGATCGCGAGCCGCTCCAGCTGCTCGGCCGTCAGCGCCGTGACGGCCACCGGCACGTCCTGCAGCGACTCCTCGCGCTTGCGCGCCGTGACCTTGACGACCTCCAGCGTCGCCACCTGGGGCTCGGCGGCGGCCGGCGCGGTCTGCGCGGCCGCGGGCAGGGGCGCGCCGAGCGCGGCGAGGATGGCGAAGTGCAGACGCGAGCGCGCCGGATGGCGTCGGGGCATGGCTTGTCTCCTGGTGGTCTATGTCGTTTCGAATGCCAGGCGCCCAGGCGCAAAAGCCATGCCCGCGCCAGACCGGGGCGGATCAAGTGAAAACCCTTGCGCGCTTACCCGTGGTTTTGCTGCCTGCAAGGCCGGCACTGTCCGCAGATCAGTCATTCCGATCGGCGCGCGCTGTCCAGCCGGCAGACAGCAGCCCTGCGTGCTGCAGGGGCGCGGCGGCGTCGCTATGCTGCGCCGCTGCCCGCCATCCTTCCGGAAACCCACCATGCCCAAGCGCCTGCTTCCCGCCGCCCTCACCCTGGCCCTCTGCGCCACCACCGCCCTCGCCGCCGGCCCCCAGCTCAAGGGCCAGGCGCCCGGCTGGTACCGGCTGCAGCTCGGCGATTTCGAGATCACCGCGCTGTCCGACGGCAGCATCGACCTGCCGGTCGACGAGCTGCTGCAGCAGCCCAGGCCGCTCACGCGGAAGGCCCTGCAGCGCGCCTACCTGGGCCTGCCGCTGGAGACCTCGGTCAATGCCTATCTGGTCAACACCGGCGCCCGGCTCGTCCTCGTCGACACCGGCGCGGCCGGCCTGTTCGGCCCCACCGCCGGCCGCATGCTGGCCAACCTCAAGGCCTCGGGCTACACGCCCGAGCAGGTCGACGAGATCGTCGTCACCCATATGCACGGCGACCACATCGGCGGCGCGGCGGCGGCCCTGTTCCCGAACGCGACGCTGCGCCTGGACAGGCGCGACAGCGACTTCTGGCTGAAGCCCGAGCAGGTCGCCAAGGGCGGCGACGAGGGCAAGGCCGTCGCCGCCATCGTCAAGGGCTTTGCCGACGCGGGCCGCTTCAAGCCCTTCGACGGCAGCAGGAGCGGCGTCGACATCGTGCCCGGCGTGAAGGCCTACCCCGCCTACGGCCACACGCCCGGCCACAGCAACTACGTCGCCGAGAGCCAGGGCCGGAAGATCATGTTCTGGGGCGACCTGATGCACGTCGCCGCCGTGCAATTCCCCGATCCGTCGGTGACCGTGCAGTTCGACTCCGACCCCAAGGCCGCCCGCCCCGCGCGCGAGGCCGCCTACGCCGCCGCGGCCAGGGAGGGCTACTACGTCGCCGTGACCCACGTCAGCTTCCCCGGCATCGGCCAGCTGCGCGCCAACGGCAAGGGTTATGACTGGCTGCCGGTCAACTACTCGACGAATCGTTGATCGCCGCCCGGCGACCCTCGCGCACCGGGCGCGCGAGGATCGTCAGCTTCCTTCGCCCGGCGGCGTGTCTTCGACGACGGTCTCGGCGAGCTTCGCCGCCCTGCCCGGCCAGGCCTCGCCCGCGCTGAAGCAGGCCCAGGCCCAGCCCACCCAGCGCAGCAGCGAGGCCGCCAGCCACAGCGCCCAGGCCAGCATGGCCGCGCGGTAGAGCCACAGCGGCGCGCTGAAGCACCAGGCGCCGGCCGTGTGCTCCGCAAAGCGGTCGCTGGTCCAGTTCAGCAGATGGCTGTTCGAGCCCGGCCCGGCGACGAGCAGGTCCGGGTAGCCCAGCAGGCCGGTGCGCAGCACGTCCAGCAGCGCGCCGATGGCGAACAGCGTCCACAGCACCAGGCCCAGCTGCACGACGCTGCGCAGGGCGCGCGTGCCGTGGCCGGCCCAGCGCCGCCGCGCCTCCAGCCCGGCGAACCAGCCGGCCAGCACGGCCAGGGCGGACAGCGACACCGGCGCCACGCCCAGCACCAGCAGCACCCAGGCCGGCCGGCCCATCAGGCCCCTGAGCCCTTCCAGGCCGCGCGGCGCGAACCAGGCCAGCGCCAGCGCGATGACGAGGGCGCCCCAGATCAGCACGGCCGGCCCGATCAGCGGGCCGCCGACGGCCAGCACGATGCGGTCCGCGGGCACGTTCAGCGTCAGCTGGTCGTTGACGCCGCCCAGGCCCAGCGCCAGGCCCGCATGCCGCCACCAGGCGCCCATGCCCGCCGGCTCGCGCCAGCGGATCTCGGCCGTCTGCGCGCCGGGCGTCAGCGCACCGTCGCGCAGCTGCAGGGCCAGCGGCTCGCCATTGAGCTTCACGCCCAGCAGCTCGGCGCCGGCCGGCAGCTTCAGCGTGTGCGGGCCGCCGAGGCTGGCGCGCAGCTTCAGCCCTAGCGCCACGTCGCTGCTGCGTTCGCCGGGCGTCACCGTCGTCTGCGCACCGTCCAACGTCAGCGTCTGGCCGCCGACGCCGGCCGGCTTCCTGACGCTCAGCTTCAGCGTCTCGCCGGGCCAGGGCCGCCACTCGGGCAGCCACTCGCCGTCCTGCTGCAGGGCCGTCGCGGCCAAGCCGCCGGCCTCGGCATGCCATTGCGTCGACGCGGCCAGCGTCCATTGCTCGACCTGGTGGGGCTCGCGGCCGGCCCGCAGCGTCAGCGCCTCGCCGGGCTGCAGGCTGCTGGCCACGTCGGCCTCGTCCTCGGCGCCCAGCTGCAGGCTGGCCACGCCGCCGTCCACCGTCACGCGGGCGTCGCTCACGGCCTCGCCGGGCAGCAGGGCCCAGCGCACGCGCAGCGGCGCGCGGCTGGGCGCGATGCGCTCGACGTGAGTCTGCACCTGCCAGCGCAGGCTTAAGGACAGGCGGCGCTGCACGCGCACCAGCGGCGGCAGCGCGTCGCGCTGGGTGCCGGCGTCCTCGGTGCGTCCAATGCCGCCGGCCGCCACGGCCTCGCGGCTCAGCGAGATCGCGCCGCTGGCCTGGCCGCGCGGGTCCAGGCCGGCCAGCGTCCAGCCCTTCAGCTCGGACTGCAGCTCGCGCGGCGGCAGCGGCAGCGCGATGTCCAGGCCGCTGGCATTGCCGACGTCGGCGGCCAGCACGAGCTGGTGCACGCCGGCCGGCACGGCCAGCCAGAGGCGCCCCTGGTCGTCGCGGCGCGTCGCGGCCGGCTGGCCGTCCAGCAGCAGGCTGGCCGGCTGCCAGCCCTTGCCCTGGCCGGGCAGGGGCACGGCCACCAGGGCCTGGGCATGGATTTCGGCGCGCAGCTGCACGGCCGGGCCTTGCGCGCTAACGAGCAGGCGCGCCAGCTCGGCGCAGCGCGGCAGGCAGCCCGGCGGCGTCGCGAGCTTGGCGCGCAGGGCCTGCAGCTGGTCGTCGCTGGGCCAGGCCGCGCCACCGTCCTCGGCCTTGGCGGCGGCGGCCGGCGCGGCCGCGTCGGCGGGTGCGGGCGCGAGGCTCAGCGCGGCCAGCAGCGCCACGGCGACGCCGGCGCCACCGCGAGGTCTACGGAGCACGAGAGGCAGCCGCCAGCCCGCCATGGCGGCCAGCGCCAGCACGAGCAGGGCCAGCCCGATCAGCTTCGTCAGCGTCGTCGCCCAGGGCGGCAGCAGCCAGAGGTTCAGCGTCTGCTCGGGCGTCACGGGCCCGCTCCAGCTCAGCGCGTGGCTGCGCCACTGCCAGGTCGGCAGGCCGGGGCCGGTCTGCACGCGGGCCGTCGGGTCCACATGGGCCATCTCGCTGCTTGACGATAGGGAGAGCTCGCGCGGCGGTATGAAGGCGGGAGCCGGCGCGCTCTTGCGCTGCAGCCCGTCGCGCAGGCGCTCGCCGGCAATGCGCTTCTCTTGGAGGACCACCGCGGCAGGGGCGGCGGCGGGTTCCTCGGCCATGGCCATGCCCTCATGCTCCAGGCTCGGGTAGATGGACTGCCGCACCTCCTGCACCGCGAACGGCAGCAGCACGAGGCCGATCAGCACGGCCAGCGCGAGCCGGCCGCGCGCGAAGCCGGCCTGCATATGCCCCGCCGGCAGCGCGCGCGCCAGCGCCGTCAGCGCGAGCAGGCCGAACCACAGCGCGGCCGGCGGGCTGCCGGGCGTGTGCCAGGTCAGCGCCAGCGCGACGCCGAGCAGCAGGCCGACGCGCCAGCCCAGCAGCCGGTAGGCGGCCAGCGCGGCCAGCAGCACGAAGAAGAAGTCCCACAGCGTCCACATCGACACCCAGGCGCCGTCGGCGCGGCTGGGGCCCTGGGCGTAGAGCAGCCGCCAGCCGGGCGGCAGCTGCAGCGTCGCCTGGAGCTGGTTCACGCCGACGCTCCAGCCGCTGGCCGGCAGCGCACCGTCGCGCGGCCAGCGGCTGTCGGCATCGAAGCTGGCCGCGAGCGAGCGCACCTCGATGCCCTCCGGCCCCTGCGGGTCAAGGCGGGTGATGGGCTGGTCGTCGCCCATGATGGAGGCCCGGCCGAGCTGCCCGGGCGCGGCCATCGTCAGCCGCGAGCTGGCCGACAGCTGTCCGCTGAACTGGTCGTTCGCGGTCAGGCCGCCGCCGTCGAAGTCCAGCCACAGCCGGCGCCGCAGCTGCAGGCTGTCCGGCGCCGGCTTGGCGTTGCCGCGCTGCAGCTCGGTCAGCTTCAGCGTCTCGCCGGGCTTCACGCGAAAGGCCGGCAGCGCGCGCCAGGCCTCGGGCATCTCGACCTGGCGCGGGTCCACGGCCGCCGGGCCTTCGGGCCGGATCAGGCGCAGCGCCGGCTCGGCCTTGACGACCCAGACTTCCTCGCCGCCGCCCCCCTCCGGCAGCTTGAGCGCCTGCAGCGGCGAACTCAGCCTGGCCTGCAGCTCGACATGCCAGGCGCCGGGGCGGGCCTGCACGACGAGGCGGCCGTCCTCGGCCAGGCGCGCGGGCAGGGGGCTGTCCAGCTGCATCGCGACGAAGCCCGGCAGCAGCGCGCGCGGCAGCTCCACCGCGCGGGCGCGGCCGGCCACGCGCAGCTCAAAGGCGGTGGTCACGCGCAGCGGCAGGTCGTCGTCGACGAGGCGGGCGGTCTTCAGGTCCAGGCTGTCGCTGGCCTCGGCGGGGCTGGCGACGGCGCGCAGCCACAGCCGCCCCTCGGCATCGGGCACGCGCCCCTGTGTGGCGCCGTCGCTGCTGACGACGATGGCACCCAGGCCCGCCGGCACGGCCAGGTTCTGCGGCATCTCGCGGGCACCCCAGGCGATGCGGCCCTCGACGACATGGGCGCCCGGCGGCAGCCAGACGGCCGGGTGGCCGTCGTTCTCGGCCACGGCCAGGGCCTTGCCGGCGGCCTTCACGTCCTGCGGCCAGGCGCCGGCCTCGCCCGGCAGGGCCACGCGCGCGGGCGCGCCGAAGACCTGCACTTCGAGCCTGAAGCCGGCGTCGCGCGGGCCGACGTCGAGCTGCAGCCGGCCCGGCCACACGCAGACGGCCGGCACGGCCGCGTCATGCGGTGCCGGGCAGCCCAGCGGCGGCTGGCCCTGCAGCGCCCAGGGCAGCCAGTCGCGCGCGGCGGCGGGCAGCTCGGCGGGGAGCAGCGGCGCGGCCGGGGCTGCCAGTGCGGCCAGCAGCAGGCCGGCGATGCAGCGGGCGCCCAGGCGGCGGATCAGGTTCTTGGCGAACATCGGCGCTCTCCCTGTTGGGAGGCCGATGGTCGCAGACTCGGGCAGCCCCGGGCATCGGTGCTGCTGCGGGTCCGGCGGATCCGGGATCAAGACTTGACCCGCGCGCCGCGTCCGCTCGAACAGGTGCTTATCCGTCCAGCCTTTGCTGGAACACCAGGCCGGCGTGCTCGCGCAGCGCGTGGAACTTGATCCTGGGCCAGTTGGCCTCGATGGCACGCAGCTCGGGCGCGTATTCGACGAGCACGGTCGGCGCGTCGACCGCGTCGTAGGCCATGCGGTGGTCGTTGGCGTCGATGAAGCGCTTGAGCTCGGCCGCGTCGTCGCAGGTGACCCAGCGCGCCACCTGGAAGCGGCTCGGCATGATGCGGGCCTTGCAGCCGTACTCGTGCTCCAGCCGGTGGGCCACGACCTCGAACTGCAGCTGGCCGACGGCGCCCAGCAGCAGCACGCTGCCGGCGATGGGGCGGAACACCTGGATGGCGCCCTCCTCGCCGAGCTGCTGCAGGCCGGCCTTGAGCTGCTTGGTCTTCAGCGGGTCGGCCACTTCCACCGAGCGGAACATTTCCGGCGCGAAGAAGGGCAGGCCGGTGTACTGCAGGGCCTCGCCTTCGGTGATGGTGTCGCCCAGCTGCAGCACGCCGTGGTTGGGGATGCCGATGATGTCGCCGGCGAAGGCCTCGTCCAGCAGCTCGCGGCGCTGGCTCAGGAAGCTGACGACCGTGTTGGGCCGCAGCTCCTTGCCCGAGCGCACGACCTTGAGCCGCATGCCGCGCTCGAAATGGCCCGAGGCCACGCGCAGGAAGGCGATGCGGTCGCGGTGGGCCGGGTCCATATTGGCCTGGATCTTGAACACCACGCCGCTGAACTTGGGCTCCTCGGGCTGCACGGTGCGCTGCATGGCCTGGCGCGCGTCCGGCGCGGGGGCCAGCTCGACGAGGGCGTCCAGCACCTCCTGCACGCCGAAGTTGTTGACGGCCGAGCCGAAGAACATCGGCGTCTGCCGGCCGACGAGGAACTGCTCGGGGTCGAAGGCCGGCGCGGCCGCGGAGACCAGCTCGATCTCGCCCTTGGCGTTGTCGTACTGCATGCCGAAGCGCTCGGCATAGGCCGGGTTGTCCAGGCCTTCCAGCACCTCCTCGGTGCCGGCCACGCGGTCCTCGCCGGGCGAGAACACGCGCATGCGCTGCTGGCGCAGGTCCATCACGCCGTGGAACTGCTTGCCCATGCCGACCGGCCACGTGAACGGCACGACCGTCATGCCGAGCTCGCGCTCGATCTCGTCCATCAGCGCCAGCGGCTCCTGCACCTCGCGGTCCATCTTGTTGACGAAGGTCAGGATGGGCGTGTTGCGCGCGCGGCAGACCTGCAGCAGGCGGCGCGTCTGCGGCTCCACGCCGTTGGCCGCGTCGATGACCATCAGCGCCGCGTCGACGGCGGTCAGCACGCGGTAGGTGTCTTCCGAAAAGTCCTGGTGGCCCGGGGTGTCCAGCAGGTTGATGACGCAGTCGCGGTACTCCATCTGCATGACCGACGAGGCCACCGAGATGCCGCGCTGCTTCTCGATCTCCATCCAGTCCGACGTCGCATGCCGCGAGGCCTTGCGCGCCTTCACCGAGCCGGCGATCTGGATCGCGCCGGAGAACAGCAGCAGCTTCTCCGTCAGCGTGGTCTTGCCCGCGTCGGGGTGGCTGATGATGGCGAAGGTGCGGCGGCGGCGGACTTCCGTCTCGATGCGGCTGGCGGTGGGTTCGGACATGCTGGGGGTGGCGGGCGCTGGTGCCCGCGGACAGGCAAACGCATGATTATCGAGGGCTCGACTGCTTTCTCCGTGCGGGGCTCGGTGTTGCGCTTCAGTGCCTGCCAGCCCCCCGCACCCGAGGGGGCGCGGCATCCGCGCTACGCACAGTGACGGTGATTTCGTTTGAAATGCGCGCCTTGCCGTTGAATCCTAAGCTCACTGTCTCATGACGCACCTGAACAAATTCGTCCTTGCCATCGCGACTGCCGCCATGGCGCAATTGGCTCATGCTGCCCCCATCGCGCTGACCAACGCGGGCTTCGAGGCCAACTGGACGAGCGTGGCTTTCGCCGGCTCCGACGGCCACGTGACCTTCAACTACGCGCCGACCGGCCCGAACGTGGGCTGGTCGTTCGGCGCCGGCACGGGCGTGGCCGGCGCCTACGATCTTCTGGCGGCATTCGAAGGCTCGCGCTTTGCGCTGCTGCAGGGTGCCAGCAATCCCATGAGCCAGACCTTCTCGCTGGCCGGCGCGATGGATGTGAACCTGAGCTTCGAGTTGGCGCTGCGCCCACGCTATGCCCCCGGCCAGGTGGTTCGCGTCAGCGTCGATGGCCAGACCGTCGGCGAAGCGACCGCTGCAACGGGCTGGCATCTCCATGCCCTGGACCTGGGCCTGCTGTCCAGCGGCACGCATGAATTGGCCTTCCAGGGGCTGTCTGGCTCTGTCGGTGACACGACCGCGTTCCTGGACGACGTGCGGCTGGATGGCCAGGCCTCGCGGGCGTTGCCCGAGCCGGCCGGCCTGCCGATGACGCTGCTCGCTGCGGGCGTGGGCCTGGTGGCCTGGCGTCGCCGCGCTCGCTGAGTTCGAGCACCCGCTTCGCCGCGCGGACCACAGGGCTTGAGCCTGATCGCCGCGGGGCGATCAGCCCCTAGTCAGTCGGCAGGAAAGGCTTGACTACGCCGAGCAGCCGCTCGACATAGCCGTCCTTCTCGCCCACCGGCGCTACATAGTGCAGCGCGCCGCGTGCCGCCTCCAGGCCGGCGCCGCGAGCCATGACCCAGGCGGCCAGGTATTGCGAGGCCAGGCAGCCGCCGGCCGTCGCGATGGGGCCGCGGGCGTGGAAGGGCTCTTCCAGCACGCGCACGCCGGCCTCCACCACCCAGGGCTTGGTCGTCGAATCGGTGCAGGCGGGCATGTCGGCCAGCAGGCCCAGGCGGGCCATCAGCAGCGTGCCCGAGCATTGGCCGCCGATCAGCTGGCGCACCGGGTCGAGGCGCAGCCGGTCCAGCAGCGCGCCGTCCGCGGCGATGGCGCGGCTGTGGATTCCGCTGCCGAACAGCACGACGTCGGCCTCGTTGGCGAACTCCAGCGGCTGCTGGGCCTGCACGGTCACGCCGTTCATCGACCTGACCTGGGCGGCCGGGCTGGTGATCTCGGCCTTCCAGCCCAGCGCGTGCAGCCGGTTGATGAGGCCGAGCGCGACGAAGCTGTCGAGCTCGTTGAAGCCGTCGAAGGTCAGGATGGCGACCTTCATCCGACTGCTGCCCTTATTCCGCCAGGATGCCGCGCAGCATCCACGCCGTCTGTTGGCTGCGCCGCCAAGCCGCTGGCGCTGCGCGCCGGTCCGCTTCGCGTCCCATGGCTACTCCTCCAGCAAGCTCCGGAGCATCCATGCGGCTTGTTCGTGCACGGTCAGGCGCTGCGTCAGCAGGTCGGCGCTGGGCTCGTCGCCGGCCTTGTCGACCAGCGGGAACAGCGAGCGGGCCGTGCGCGCGACGGCCTCGTGGCCCAGCATCAGCAGCTCGACCATCTTCATCGCCTTGGGCGGCGCGGCGGGCGCGTCGGGCAGGCCGCTGAGCTTGGCGAACTGGGCATAGCTGCCGGGCGCCGCGTGGCCCAGCGAGCGGATGCGCTCGGCGATGGGGTCGACCGCGTTCCACAGCTCGGTGTACTGGGCCATGAACATCGCGTGCAGGCTGTTGAACATCGGCCCGGTCACGTTCCAGTGGAAGTTGTGCGTCGTCAGGTAGAGGGTGTAGGTCTCGGCCAGCAGCTTGGACAGGCCGGCGGCTATTGAACCGCGATCCTTCTCGCTGATGCCGATGCCGAGCGTGGGGGCGGCGGATTTCTTGGCCATGGGGCACTCCAGAACAGGACCGCGCGAGCCTAACGGATTCGCGGCGCCATCGCATCCCGCCGCGTTTGCGGTGGGCCTTGTGGACGCTGCCGCCGGCCGTCGCTAGAGTGGGCGCGGGGAGTGTTTGGCGATGGCGCCGCGATGCCCGGCTGCCCTGCACAGGAGAGGCCATGCTTGCAATGTTCAAGTCCCTGCGTGCCCAACTGGTGGCACTGGCGGTGTTGTCCATGTTCCTGGGCCTGCTGGCCCTGGCCGTGGCGAACTACCTGACCGCGCGCGGCCAGGTGCTCGACGACCTGCAGAAGAACACGCTGGGCCTGGCCCAGGCCCAGGCCCAGGCGATCTCGGATTGGGCGGCGTCCAAGGCGGCCGTCGTCAAGTCGACGACGCCGGTGGCCGCCGTGCCGGAGGCCGATGCGCAGAAGTTCCTCGTGCAGGCGCACGACTCGGGCGGCTTCGACAACAGCTATGTCGCGTTCGAAGACAAGCGCATCCTGTTCAACGCGCCGCAGAACCTGCCGCCGGGCTATGACCCGACCGGCCGGCCCTGGTATCTGCTGGCCGCGGGCGCCGGCGGCCCGGTGCTGACCTCGCCCTACAAGGACGCGGCGACGCAGCGCATGGTCGTGACCTTCGCCGTCGCGGTGAAGGAGGGCGGCAGTACCAAGGCCGTGGCGGCGGGCGACGTGTTCCTGGACAACGTCGTCAACATCGTCAAGTCCATCAAGCCGACGCCGAGCAGCTTCGCCTTCCTGACCGACAAGGACGGCAACTTCATCGCCCACCCCGACCTGAAGCGCGGCGGCACGCCGGCCAGGGACGTCGTGGCCGGCCTGACGCCGGAGCGGCTGCACCAGCTGGCCGCGGGCGCCAGGCTGGAGCCGGCCGACATCGACGGCGTGGCCCACGAGCTGCTGGCCACCGAGGTCAAGGGCACGGACTGGGTGCTGGTCATCGCGCTGAACAAGTCCGAGGCGCTGGCCAGCCTGCGCAGCCTGGCGGTCAGCTCGCTGCTGGCGGCGGCGGTCGTGCTGGTGCTGGCGGGCCTGGTCATCGGCGGCCTGGTGGCGCAGCGGCTGCGCCGCCTGGCCCAGCTCGACGAGGTGATGCGGGACATCGCCTCCGGCGACGGCGACCTGACGCGCCGCGTCAGCGCGGCCGGCGAGGACGAGCTGGCCGCGATTGCGCGCAGCTTCAACACCTTC
The DNA here is from genome assembly GCF_026712205.1 of Pelomonas aquatica. Lineage (GTDB taxonomy): Bacteria > Pseudomonadota > Gammaproteobacteria > Burkholderiales > Burkholderiaceae_C > Pelomonas > Pelomonas aquatica. Next base: position 153,583 of record NZ_JAPPUW010000014.1, on the reverse strand, counting down.
GTCGAGAAATTGAGCGGCGTGCTGCGCGAGATCCGCGACAGCAGCGAGTCGGTGCGCACGGCCTCGCAGGAGATCGCGATCGGCAACCAGGACCTGTCGGCCCGCACCGAGCAGACGGCCAGCAGCCTGGAGCAGACCTCCAGCTCGGCCGAGCAGCTGACCGACACGGTCAAGCTCAACGCCGAGCGCGCGGCCCAGGCCAACCAGCTGGTGTCGGCCGCGTCGTCGGTGGCGCAGCGCGGCGGCGATGTCGTGTCGCGCGTCGTCAGCACGATGCAGGACATCAGCGCCAGCTCCAGCCGCATCGCCGACATCATCGGCGTCATCGACGGCATCGCCTTCCAGACCAACATCCTCGCGCTGAACGCGGCCGTGGAGGCGGCGCGCGCGGGCGAGCAGGGGCGCGGCTTCGCGGTGGTGGCCTCGGAGGTGCGCTCGCTGGCCCAGCGCTCGGCCGATGCGGCCAAGGAGATCAAGACGCTGATCTCGGCCTCGGTGGAGCGCGTGGAGAGCGGCTCGCGCCTCGTGCACGAGGCCGGCGAGACGATGACCGAGATCGTCGGCTCGGTCGGCCAGGTGACCGGCATCATGCAGGAGATCGCCGCGGCCAGCAGCGAACAGAGCGGCAGCATCGCCGAGGTCAGCACGGCCGTCGGCCATCTGGATCAGCTCACGCAGCAGAACGCGGCGCTGGTGGAGGAATCGGCCGCCGCAGCCGAGGCGCTCAAGCAGCAGGCCGAGCGCCTCGCGGCGGCCGTCGGCGCATTCCGGCTGGCCGGCTGAACCGGGCATTTCGGGCGTCCCCTCGGGGGACCGGCCGGCCACGCCCGCGTTCAGCGATGCGGGGCTGGCCGAGGGGCTTCACCGAATGTCGAAGCGGTCGAGGTCCATGACCTTGGCCCAGGCGGCGGCGAAGTCGGTGACGAACTTCGCCTTCGCATCGGCACTGGCATAGACCTCGGCATAGGCACGCAGCACCGAGTGGGAGCCGAACACGAGGTCGGCCCGCGTGCCGGTGTACTTCAGCGCGCCGCTGCTTCGGTCACGGCCCTCGAAGACCTCGGCCTCGGCGTCCACGGCCTTCCACGTCGTGCCCATGTCGAGCAGGTGGACGAAGAAGTCGTTGCTCAGCGTGCCGGGCCTGTCGGTGAAGACGCCGTGCGCGCTGCCGTCGGCATTGGCGCCCAGCACGCGCAGGCCGCCGACCAGCACGGTCAGCTCCGGCGCGGTCAGCGTGAGCTGCTGGGCGCGGTCGATCAGCAGGGCCTCGGTCGGCGCGCCGATGCGGCCGGCGCGGTAGTTGCGAAAGCCGTCCGCCTTGGGCTCCAGCACGGCAAAGGACTCGACATCGGTCTGGTCCTGGCGCGCATCGACGCGGCCCGGCGTGAAGGGCACGCTGACGCTGACGCCCGCGGCCTGGGCCGCCTGTTCGACGCCGACGCCGCCGGCCAGCACGATGAGGTCGGCCAGCGAGGCCTTGCCCGAGGCCTGCTGGATCTCGGCCAGCCGGGCCACGGCCTTGGCGACGGGCCGGTTGACGGCCCAGTCTTTCTGCGGCGCGAGGGCGATGCGCGCGCCGTTGGCGCCGCCGCGCTTGTCGCCGCCGCGGAAGGTCGACGCCGAGGCCCAGGCCACCGAGACGAGCTCGGCCACCGTCAGGCCCGAGGCGGCGATGCTGGCCTTCAGCGCGGCGATGTCGGCCGCGCCCGGGTTGTGCGTGGCGGCGGGCAGCGGGTCCTGCCAGAGCAGATCTTCCTTGGGCACCTCGGGGCCGAGGTAGCGGGCCTTGGGGCCCATGTCGCGGTGGGTCAGCTTGAACCAGGCGCGGGCGAAGGCATCGGCGAAGGCCTGCGGGTCCTCGTGGAAGCGCTTCGAAATCTTGCCGAACTCGGGGTCGAAGCGCAGCGTCAGGTCGGTCGTCAGCATCGTGGGCTTGTGGAACAGGCCCTTCACATGCGCGTCGGGGATGACGGCCTCGGCGTCCTTGGCCACCCACTGCTTGGCGCCGGCGGGCGAGGTCGTCAGCTCCCATTCGTACTTGAACAGGTTCTCGAAGAAGCCGTTGCTCCACAGCGCCGGGGTCTGGGTCCAGGTCACCTCGATGCCGCTGGAGATGGTGTCCTTGCCGTGGCCGCTGCCGAAGCTGCTGACCCAGCCCAGGCCCTGGGCCTCGATGCCGGCGCCCTCGGGCTCGGGGCCCTTGTGCGACTCGGGCGCGGCGCCGTGGGCCTTGCCGAAGGTGTGGCCGCCGGCGATCAGCGCGACGGTCTCCTCGTCGTCCATGGCCATGCGGCCGAAGGTGGCGCGGATGTCCTTGGCCGCGGCCAGGTAGTCGCCGCTGGCATTGGGGCCCTCGGGGTTCACGTAGATCAGGCCCATATGGGTGGCGGCGAGGTTGTCGTCCAGCTCGCGGTCGCCATGGAAGCGCTGGTCCGTGGCCAGCCATGTCGTCTCGGCGCCCCAGTTCACGTCCTGGTCGGGTTCCCACACGTCCTCGCGGCCGCCGGCGAAGCCGAAGGTGCGGAAACCCATGGACTCCAGCGCGACGTTGCCGGCCAGGATGAAGAGGTCGGCCCAGGAAATCTTCTGGCCGTACTTCTGCTTGATGGGCCACAGCAGGCGGCGGCTCTTGTCGATGTTGACGTTGTCGGGCCAGGAGTTCAGCGGCGCGAAGCGCTGCTGGCCGCGCCCGCCGCCGCCGCGGCCGTCCACGGTGCGGTAGGTGCCGGCCGCATGCCAGGCCATGCGCACCATCTGCGGGCCGTAGTGGCCGAAGTCGGCCGGCCACCAGTCCTGGCTGGCGGTCATCAATTTGACGAGGTCGGCCTTGAGGGCGCGGTAGTCCAGCGACTTGAAGGCCGCGGCGTAGTCGAAGCCCTCGCCCAGCGGGTTGGACTTGGCGGCGTGCTGGTTCAGCAGGTCCACGCGCAGCTGCTTGGGCCACCAGTCCCGGTTCGTCGTGCCGCCGCCGGCGGCGTGGTGGAAGGGGCACTGGCCTTCGCTCTTCGGGGTGGGGTGGTTCATGTCGGCTCCGGGGCTTGCCAAGGGAACCCAGAGCTTAGAGACGATGCCCCGGCCGTGGTGTGAATTCGAGCGAAGGCGGCGATAGCCAAAATCTCATGGCGCGATGCGATAGAGCGTATGGCTGCCGCCGGACGAGGTGACGGTGGCGCTCATGCCGTCGGCCGACAGCTGCACCGTGCCCGACCAGCTCGTGTTGGCCGACGTGCCAATGTCGAAGAAGCCCGCGCAGCCATTGGTGTCGTAGAGCTTGCCCGAGACCAGCAGCGTGCCGCTGGCCTTGTCGAAGCTGTAGCTGGCGTACTCACCGCCGGGCGGCCCGCAGTGGCTGGCCTCGGTGTCGCCCAGCGGGTCGATCATGACCACCTTGCCGGTGGGCAGGAACAGGAAGTGCTGGGTGTTGAACTCGGTCGCTGAACCCAGCGCCCACAGGCCGGTGAGGCCGGTGGTGTCGTTGCCGAGGCGGGTGAAGGTGTTGCCGCCGCTGATCGCGAGCTGCGTCGCGGTGATGGTGAGCGTCTCGCTGGCCTGCTGGGCCGCGCTGCGTCTCAGGTTGCCCCAGGCGCCCAGGGAGTTGCTTTCCACCAGCGCGCGGAAGGTCTTGCTGTTGGCATCGAAGTCCAGCGTGCCGAGCTCATGCCCGGTTTGCCCGCCATTGACGGCCGGGCCGGCACTGCCGAGCAGGTAGCGACCCTGATCGCCCACGCGCAGCACGCCGACGCCGACGCCGTCCTGCTGGGTCCACACGCCCTTGGCCGTCGTCAGCGCCGCCTGGCTGGCCGCGGACAGGTCGGCCCAGCGCGTCGTCGGGCCGATGACCGGCATGCCCGGCAGGGCCGCGAGCACCGCGTTGGCGGCCTCGAGGTTCAGGCGCAGCAGGTTGCTGCTCCTGCCGGCCGGGGCCTGGAAGCCGTAATGGACCTTGCCGCCGCGCTCGACGAAGACGCGGCTGTAGCCGGCCTGCTGCATCAGCGCCGGCAGGCCGGTGAAGCTCATCACGCGGGCATCGCCCAGCGTCTGGATGCTGTAGCTGCCGCTGCCCAGCGGGCTGCAGTTGCGGGCGCTGGCATTGCTGGCGCGGCTCAGGCAGCTGTAGTAGGTGGTCGCCTGGCTGCCGGCGCCGGCGAAGGCGACGCGCAGGCGCAGCTCGGTGCTGTACCAGTTGCCGGTGCCGGCCGGCGGCGTCGCAGCGCCGCGCAGCACGCCCAGGCTCGCGGTGGACGTGCTCCAGGACTCGTTCGGGTCCAGGCTGGCGTCGCTGCCGCTGGTCGCCTTCGCGAACACGCAGGGCTTGCCGGGGTTGCCGGCGATCAGCGCGTCCAGCGTCGTGAACGGCGCGGCCGTGGCCGCCGTCGCCGCGGCGCAGGCCACGCCGGGGGTGGCGCGCGCATCGCCGCCGGCGGCGACGTCGGCGCCGAAGCCCACGACGACGGCGCCGTCCTGCACGTCGTAGGCGATGGCGGTCTCGGTGACGGTGTTGGTCTGGTAGAAGAGCTTGGCGCCGGCCGGGAAGCTCGCGCCGCCGAAGCTGGCCGGATCGCCGGGCCCCCAGTTCGCATAGGCCATGCCGCCGGCACCGCCGGGGTAGCTGCGGATCTTGTTCGTGAACACGCCGGCCAGCCCCAAGCCGGCGAGGTCGACGGCGCTGCGCAGCGTGCGGCCCTTCTCCAGGCCGTCGCAGTAGTTGTAGGTGGCGCGGCCCTGGGCGTCGCGCACCGTCGCCGTGCTGCGGTCGCTTAAGCGGCAGGCCACCCAGGCGCTGCCGTTCCAGTGCAGGTCGCCGCGGCGCGCATAGCTGCCGCCGTTGGCCCAGGCCTGCGTCGTGCCGGCGCTGCTGTAGCCGCTGCCCTGGCTGAGCATATGGACCGACGCATAGCGGATCAGGCCGTTGGCATCGGGCGTGTTGTCGGCCGCGCTGTTCTGCAGATGGCGCAGATACCAGTTGTTCGCGTCCGTGTAGCGCAGCGCCAGCAGCTGGCCCGTCGGGACGGCCGTCGTGGGCGAGGTGTCGGCCGGCAGCTTGGCCGCACCGATGGCGGTCTTGGCCTCGTCGGCCGTCACGCCGGCCTGGGCGACGACGGCCTTGGCGGCGTCCGCCAGCGCCGTCGTCAGCGCCGCGCCGGTGGTGCCGGCGACGCTGCTCTCCGCCGCCTTGCCGGCGATGGTGGCCAGGGCGCCGATGACGGCGGTGGTGACCTGCCGGGCCACGTCGGCCGTCGAGGCGGTGGCGCCGCTGAGGTCGGCCTGGCCGGCCACCGCCTTCAGCGCGTCGGCCTGGGCCAGCGTCGTCGCCTGCACGAGGCGGGCGACGAGGGCGGCCTGCCTGCTGCCGGCATCGCTGGCGGCCGTGAAGTCGGCCAGCGGCGACACGGCCAGGCCGGCCTGGGCCTGCACCAGGGCCGTGGCCTCGGCGACGCTGGCGCCGCTGGCGTCCACATGGCCCTGCACCAGCGTCGTCAGCGGGCTGACGAAGACGCTGTGCGCCGTCGTCGTGCCGGTGGCCGGCGACTGCAGCTTGAACTCCACGCCGACGGCGGCGCCCGTGTCGGCGTCAACTGCCGATTTCGGCACCTGCACGACGATGCGGTGCTTGCCCACGTCGGCCGGCGCGACGGCCAGGCTGAAGGCGCCGTCGGCGCCGGTCGCGGCCGACGTCGGCTCGCCGGGATCGCAGGCGCCGTTGTCGTTCAGGTCATAGCAGGCCGTCGCGCCGGACAGCGGGCCGTCGACGGCCTTGCCGGTGATGGTGACTGCGGTGGGTACCGGCGGAGGCGGCGCAGGTGAATAGCTGGAGCCGCCGCCGCAGCCACCCAGCAGGGCGGCGCTGGCCAGCAGCGTGGAGGCGGCGACGGGCGCCGGGCAGCGGCGCAGCGGAGGCAGGTTCATGATGGCGTCCCGGTAGTACCGCTCTGGGTGGCGGCGAGGGCTGCATGCTCGGCCGCCCTCCGGGGCGCGTCATCACCAGTTTTGGCGAGCCCTCATGAAAGCCGCGTGACCCCGCCCAGCTCGCAGGCATAGATCGCATTGCGCAGCGCCGCGATGGCCTCGTAGCGCGTGAAGCTGCGCCGCCAGGCGAGCACGACGCGGCGCGTCGGGATGGGCTCGCTGAAGGGCACGAAGCGCAGATGCGGCGTGGGGTCGCGCGGCACGCTCAGCGCCGGCACGACGGTCACGCCCATGCCCGAGGCGACCATGTGCTTGATGGTCTCCAGCGACGAGCCCTCGAAGCTGCGGCGTATGCCCTCGGCGTCGCTGGAGAAGCGCGCGAACTCGGGGCAGACCTCCAGCACATGGTCGCGGAAGCAGTGGCCCGTGCCGAGCAGCAGCATGGTTTCGCGCTTGAGCTCCTCGGCGCTGATCGCCTCGCGCGTGGCCAGCGGGTGGGCGGCCGGCAGCGCGACGACGAAGGGCTCGTCGTAGAGCTGGGCCGTGGCCAGGCCGGCATCGGGGAAGGGCTCGGCCATGATGGCGCAGTCCAGCTCGCCGGTGCGCAGCATCTCCAGCAGCTTGACCGTGAAGTTCTCCTGCAGCATCAGCGGCATCTGCGGGTAGAGCTCGATGGTGTGCCTGACCAGCTCGGGCAGCAGATAGGGCCCGATGGTGTAGATGATGCCCAGCCGCAGCGCGCCGGCCAGCGGGTCCTTGCCGCGCTTGGCGATCTCCTTGATGGCGCCGGCCTGCTCCAGCACCGACTGCGCCTGGCGCACGATCTCCTCGCCCAGCGGCGTCACGCTGACCTCGTTGCCGCCGCGCTCGAAGAGCTTCAGGTCCAATTCCTCCTCCAGCTTCTTGATCGCGACCGACAGCGTCGGCTGCGACACGAAGCAGGCCTCGGCCGCGCGGCCGAAATGGCGCTCGCGGGCAACGGCGACGATGTAGCGCAACTCGGTCAGGGTCATGGCGGTGGGGGGGGCTTCTCGGCGGGGACCCGAACGCTACACTGCGCCCGCCCTGGGTGGTGATTCAGGGTTTACGCGGAGACGCTGCAATGAAACTGCCCGTGCCATTTCAATTCGAGCGGGCCGAGCGCCGGGCCGCTCCCAAGCCGGCCCGCATCCCCCTGGGGGATCGGCCGACGTACTCGTCGGACGAGGGGCTGACATGACTACCGAACGCAAGCCGATGACGCTGCCGCGCCTGGCGCAGATGCATGCCAGCGGCGAGAAGATCGCGATGCTGACCTGCTACGACGCGGCCTTCGCGAGCCTGCTGGACGAAGCGGGCGTGGACATCCTGCTGATCGGCGACTCGCTGGGCAATGTGCTGCAGGGGCGCGGCTCCACGGCGCCGGTCAGCCTGGAGGACATGGTCTATCACACCTTCTGCGTGTCGCGGGGCCACAAATGGGCCTGGATCATTGCCGACCTGCCCTTCGACAGCTACCACGTGTCCAAGGAAGAAGCCTGGAAGAGCGCGGCGGCGCTGGTGAAGGCCGGCGCCCATATGGTCAAGCTCGAAGGCGGCGGCTGGACGGCCGAGACCGTGCGCTTCATCAGCGAGCGCGGCATCCCGGTCTGCTGCCACCTGGGCTTCACGCCGCAGACGGTGCACGCGCTCGGCGGCTTCAAGGTGCAGGGCCGCGACGAGGCCGGCGCGGCGCGCATCAAGCGCGAGTCGCAGGAACTGGTCGAGGCCGGCGCCGCCATGCTGCTCTACGAGATGGTGCCCGCCGCGCTGGCCGCCGAGATCACGGCCGCCTCGCCGGTGCCCGTCATCGGCATCGGCGCCGGCGTCGGCTGCTCCGGCCAGGTGCTGGTGCTGCATGACATGCTCAACATCACGCCGGGCAAGAAGCCCCGCTTCGTCAAGGACTTCATGGCCGGCAAGGACTCGGTGCTGGCGGCCGTGAAGGGCTATGTGGACGAGGTCAAGGCCGGGACCTTCCCGGTCAACGAGGTGCACGGTTTCCTTTGACATTGCGGGACAGACCGCAGCCGCGCAGCGGCAAGCTCTGTCCCCAACTGATTGAGACTTATGCAAGTCATCCACACCATCCCCGAACTGCGCGAGGCCCTCGCCGTCCACCGTCAGCGCGGCTTCGTGCCGACGATGGGCAATCTGCACGACGGCCACCTCGCGCTCGTGAAGCAGGCGCGCGAGCTGGTCGGCCCCACGGGCGCCGTCGTCGCGAGCATCTTCGTGAACCGGCTGCAGTTCGCGCCGCACGAGGACTTCGACACCTACCCGCGCACGCTGGAGCGCGACTGCGGGCTGCTGGAGGCCGCCGGCTGCGATGTCGTCTTCGCGCCCGGCGAGAAGGAGCTCTACCCCGAGCCCCAGAGCTACAAGGTGCTGCCGCCCACCGAACTGGCCGACATCCTCGAAGGCCATTTCCGCCCCGGCTTCTTCACCGGCGTCTGCACCGTCGTGCACAAGCTCTTCAACATCGTGCAGCCGACGCTGGCCGTGTTCGGCAAGAAGGACTACCAGCAGCTGATGGTGCTGCGCCGCATGACGGCGCAGATGGCCCTGCCCATCGCCATCCACGGCGGCGAGACGCGCCGCAGCGACGAGCCTGGCAATGAAGGCCTGGCCCTGTCCTCGCGCAACGGCTATCTGAGCGCAGCCGAGAAGGCCGAGGCGCTGCGCCTCTCGGCCACGCTGAAGGCGCTGATCGCCCGCTGGCAGGCCGGCGAGCGCGAGCTGGCCGCGCTGGAGGCCGATGCGATGCAGGCGCTGCGCGATGCGGGCTGGGCGCCGGACTATCTGACGCTGCGCCGCCAGCATGACCTGGGGCCGGCCGTCGACGGCCAGCCGCTGGTCGCGCTGGGCGCCGCGCGCCTGGGCCGCACGCGGCTGATCGACAACCTCGAAGTCGTCGGTTGACGCTGCTCGGCTCGATGCCGAAGGCCGGCGCGGTAAAGGCATGTAACGCGGGTCAACAGCGCGTCGCGGCCGGCGTTGAGCCGGCATGCCAACGGAGTTCGCCATGCGCCTGACTGCCCGAATCACCAGCCTCGTCCTCGCGGTCGGCACGGCGGCCCTGCTGAGCGCCTGCGGCGGCGGCGCCGAGGTCGACATCAGCGGTGGTGGCGGCGGTGGCGGCGGTGGCGGCACGCCCTACCCGCAGCCCAACCCCAACCCGGACCCGCCCACGCTGTCCTGCAGCCAGGCCGGCCTGGCGGCGTCGGCGGCCAGCAAATGGGGCACGGTCTGCATGCTGACCAGCAGCGGCGAGATCGTCGTCGAGCTCTACGACAGCTATGCGCCGCAGACCGTGGCCAACTTCTACAACTATGTCGCCGCCGGCTTCTACACGAACACGCTGATCCACCGCGTCGACCGCGACTTCGTCGTGCAGGGCGGCGGCTACACCAGCGGCATGGTGGCCCGGGCCCCGCTGTACGGGCCCATCAAGCTGGAGAGCAACAACGGCCTGTCCAATCTGCGCGGCACGCTCGCGATGGCCCGCCGCAGCGCCCCCGACTCGGCCACCAGCCAGTTCTTCTTCAACGTGCAGGACAACGCCAGCCTCGACTACCAGAGCGCCAGCAACCCCGGCTATGCGGTCTTCGGCCGCATCATCTCGGGCCTGGCCACGCTGGACGCGATCAACGTCGTGCCGACCTACACCTACAGCCCGACCGACATCGAGCCGCGCACCGAGGTGCTGGTCTACTGGGCGCAGCGGCTGAAGTAGGCACCGCCCGCCCCGGCGGCCCGCCATTCGTCCGCGCGGCGCGCCGCTCGTCATCCAGGCCCGGCGCACGGCCGAGGGCGTCGGCAACATGGCCTCCATCACGAACCTGATGGAGACCTCGATGACCCGCAAGACCTCCCGGGCCGGCCTGTTCGCCGCCGCCGTCGGCATCGCCACCGCCCTCTTTGCCGGCCATGGCCGGGCCGCGCCCGCCGAGTTCCGCGACCTGCGCGTCGAGGTCGTCGGCCAGGGCCGGCCGGTGCTGATGATCCCCGGCCTGAACAGCGCCGCCAGCACCTGGAGCCAGACCTGCACGGCGCTGCAGCCCGGCGTGCAATGCCACATCGTGCAGCTGCCCGGTTTTGCCGGTGCGCCGGCCGTGGCGACGGACAACTTCCTGGGCGGCATGCGCGACCGCCTGCTGGCCTATCTGGAGGAGCGCCAACTCGACCGGCCCGTCGTCATCGGCCACAGCCTGGGCGGCGTGCTGGCCCTGCAGATGGCGGCCGAGAAGCCGGGCCGCATCGAGCGCCTCGTCATCGTCGACGCGCTGCCCTTCCTGGCCGGCCTGCGCGGCCTGAGCCCGGAGGCCGCGCGCGGCGCCGCGGCGGCCATGCGCCAGCAGATGCTGTCCGCCACGCGCGAGCAGTGGGAGGCCGGCACCCGCCAGGGCGCGGGCGGCATGAGCCGCGACCCGGCCCATGCCGAACGCATCGTCGCCTGGGGCCTGGCCAGCGACCGCGCGACGACGGCCCAGGCCATGTCCGAGCTGTGGGCCGAGGACCTGCGCCCGCTGCTGCCGCGCATCGCCGCCCCGACGCTGGTGCTGGGCGCCTGGGCCGCCTTCGAACCCATGGGCTCGACGCTGGACAGCACGCGGCGCATCTTCGAGACCCAGTACGCCGGCCTGAAGGGCGCCAAGGTCGAGATGAGCCAGCGCGGCTACCACTTCCTCATGTGGGACGATGCCGACTGGCTGGTCGGCGAGGTCAAGGGCTTCCTGGCCCGGCGCTGAACGACGGGAGCGGAGGAGCATGAGGACAGGCAGCCGGATCGCCGTGCAGGCGGCGCTGTGGAGCGGCTATGTGGCCGTGTCGCTGGCGATGATCGCGGCCTTCCAGGGCCTGACAGGCTCGATGGTCTTCGTCATGGCCCTCGTCGGCGCCGGGCTGTGGGCCGCCAGCGAGGGCCTGCGCGCGCTGGCCCTGCGCGGCCGCTGGCTGGACCTGCCGCCGCCTGCGCTGCTGCCCCGCCTGCTCTGCACGCCGCCGCTGCTCGCGCTGGGCGTGCAGCTGGCCGTCTACGCCGTGAACTGGGCCGGGCTGGCGGCGGGCCTGCTGCACTTCCCGCCGGGCACGCCCCATGGCATCGGCGTGCTGCTGGGCTACACGATGAACACCGCCATCATGCTGTGGCTGTGGCTGGCGGTCTGGTTCGGCCTCAGCTGGCTGCGGCGCTGGCGCCTGGGCGAGATCGCCAAATGGCAGGCCGAGGCCGCGGCCCGCGCGCTGGAGCTGCAGGTGCTGCGCGCCCAGATCAACCCGCACTTCCTGTTCAACGCGCTGAACAATCTGCGCGCCCTCGTCAACGAAGACCCGGCCCGCGCCCGCGAGATGCTGACCCGCCTGTCCAACACGCTGCGCCACACGCTGCAGCACAGCGCCCGGGAGCGCGTGCCGCTGGCCGACGAACTCGCCGTCGTGCGCGACTATGTCGCGCTGGAGCAGCTGCACCACGAGGAGCGCCTGCGCGTGGACTGGCAGGTCGACCCGGCCGCCATGGCGGCGAGCGTGCCGCCGATGCTGCTGCAGCTGCTGGTGGAGAACGCCATCAAGCACGGCATCGCGCGCACGCCGGGCGGCGGTGTCGTCGATGTCCGCATCGCCCGCGATGGCGAGAAGCTGTCCCTGGCCGTCGGCAACCCGGGCCAGTGGAAGCCCGGCAGCAGCGACGGCACCGGCCTGGGCCTGGCCCACCTGCGCGAACGCCTGGCGCGCGCCGGCGGCGAGGGCGCGGACTGCCGCGTCGATGCGGCGGACGGGCGCGTGCAGGTCAGCGTGGAGATGACGGCGGCATGAGGATCTTCATCGTCGAGGATTCGCGCCTCGCCCGCCAGGAGCTGCGCACGCTGCTGGCCGCCATCCCCGATGCCGACATCGTCGGCGAGGCCGCCGAGCTGGCGCCCGCGCGCGCGGCCATCGACCAGCTGGCGCCCGAGCTGCTGCTGCTGGACGTGGAGCTGCCCGGCGCGACCGGCTTCGACCTGCTGGACCAGCTGGAGCACCTGCCGCTGGTCGTCTTCACGACGGCCTACGACCAGCATGCGCTGGCCGCCTTCGAGCGCAACGCGCTGGACTATCTGCTCAAGCCCATCGCCCCCGAGCGGCTGGAGGCGGCCCTGGCCAAGGCGCGCGGGCGGCTGCGGCCCGCGCCCGCCGCTGCCGCGCCGCCCGCGGCCGTGAAGGGCGCCGACGACATGGTCTTCCTGCGCGACGGCGAACGCTGCTGGTTCGTGCGCCTGGGCGACATCGCCGGCTTCGAGTCCTGCGGCAACTACGCCCAGGCCTGGTTCGACGGCCAGCGCCCCCTCATCAACCGCACGCTGACCGCGCTGGAGGAAAGGCTCGACCCCCAGCTCTTCTTCCGCGCCAGCCGCAGCCACCTGATCAACCTGCGCTGGGTGCAGGGCATCCAGCCCTGGAGCAACGAGGGCTACCGCGTGAGCCTGCGCGACGGCCACCAGGTCGAGGTGTCGCGCCGCCAGGCCAGGCTGCTGCGCGAGCGGCTGGAGCTGTAGCAGACTGCTGCCATGCCCGCCGCCCACGCCCGCCCCATCCGCCGCATCGCCATCAGCACCGGAGGCGGCGACGCGCCGGGCCTGAACGCCGTCATCTGCGCCGTCACGCGGGCCGCGCTGCTGCGCGGCTGGGACTGCGTCGGCATCCGCGACGGCTACGACGGCCTGCTGCGGCCCGAGCGCTACCCGCAGGGCGGCTGCATCGCGCTGACGCGCGAACGCGTCGAAGGCATCGCGAGCCTCGGCGGCACGCTGCTGGGTTCGACGAACCAGGGCGACCCCTTCGCCTTCCCCATGCCCCAGGCCGACGGCAGCGTTCAGCTGCAGGACCGCTCCCAGGACCTGCTGGACGCGCTGGCCCGCGAGGGCATCGACGCCCTCGTGGCCGTCGGCGGCGACGGCTCGCTCGCCATCGCCCACCGGCTGGCCCGGCGCGGCCTGCGCGTCGTCGGCGTGCCCAAGACCATCGACAACGACCTGGACGGCACCGTCACGACCTTCGGCTTCGACACCGCCGTCGGCTTCGCGAGCGAATGCATCGACCGCCTGCACACGACGGCCGCCAGCCACCACCGCGTGCTCGTCGTCGAGGTCATGGGGCGCTACGCCGGCTGGATCGCGCTGCACGCCGGCCTCGCGGGCGGGGCCCACGCCATCCTGCTGCCCGAGCTGCCCTTCGACCTGGCGCCAGTGGCCGAGATGGTCCGGGGCCGCGATGCCAGCGGCCTGGCCTATTCCATCGTCGTCGTCGCCGAGGGCGCCTTTGCCAGGGACGGCGCGCGGGCGCTGCAGGCCGGCGCCGCGGCCGGCCATGCCGAGCGCCTGGGCGGCGTGGGCGAGCAGGTCGGTGCCGCTCTGGCGCGGCTGACGGGCAAGGACGCGCGCTGCGTCGTGCTCGGCCACCTGCTGCGCGGCGGCAGCCCGAGCGCCTTCGACCGCGTGGCGGCGCTGCGCTTCGGCGCCGCGGCCGTGCGTGCGCTGGCGGCGGGCCAGGGCGATGTCATGGTGGCGCTGGACGGCAACGACGTGCGCCCCGTGCCGCTGGCCGATGTGGCCGGCCGCATGAAGAGCGTGCCGCTGGACGGCGACACGCTGGCCACGGCCCGCGAGCTCGGCATCTGCCTGGGCGGCTGACGCGCGCGGCGCGTCGGCCGCCGCTGCGGCCTGGCAGCGCGCTTCGACGCTTCGTCGCGCGCCGGATGACGGCGCTGCCGGCGGCGGCGAAGATGCGCGCCTCTCCAACCTTGACTTCGAGAACCCGAATGAACCGTGCCATCGCCTTCGCCGCCGCCCTGGCTGCCGCCGCCCTGCTCAGCGCCTGCGTCTTCGCGCCGCCGGTGACGACCTCCAGCGACTCCGCCTCCATCACGCGGATGAGCGAGCAGGCCGTCGCCACCTGCGGCGCCGGCAATGTGAAGGAGGTCAACGCGAAGAGCTACAGCTGCAAGTGAGGCCGGGGCCGCCGCTGCACAGGCCCTATGCCTTCAGGAACTCCGCCTTGGTCCCGAGCCAGCGGGCCACCTGGCGGCGTGCCGCCTCGGGATGCGCGTCCAGCAGCCGCGGCGCCAGCGCGCGCGCGGCGACGAGCAGCGGCGCGTCCTCCTGCAGGTCGGCGAAGCGCAGCAGCTCGGCGCCACTCTGGCGCGAACCCATGAACTCGCCGGGGCCGCGGATGTCGAGGTCGCGGCGCGCGATCTCGAAGCCGTCGGTCGTCTCGGCCATGGCCTTGAGCCGCGCCTTGCCGGTGTCGGACAGCGGCGGGCTGTAGATCAGCACGCAGACGCTCGCCTTCGCGCCGCGGCCGACGCGCCCGCGCAGCTGGTGCAGCTGCGCCAGGCCGAAGCGCTCGGCATGCTCGATGACCATCAGGCTGGCATTGGGCACGTCCACGCCCACCTCGATGACGGTGGTGGCCACCAGCACGCTCATCCGCCCGCCGGAGAACTGCGCCATCACGGCCGCCTTGTCGCCGGGCGACATGCGGCCGTGCAGCAGGCCCACGCTCGCGCCGGGCAGGGCCGCGCTCAGCTCCGCGTGCGTCTCGGTCGCGTTGCGCAGGTCCACCGCCTCGCTCTCCTCGACCAGCGGGCAGACCCAGTAGACCTGGGCGCCGTCCGCCACCGCGCCGCGGATCTTGTCGACGACGTCGTGGCGCTTGGACTCGGTGAACACCTTGGTCACGATGGGGCTGCGGCCGGGCGGCAGCTCGTCGATGGTGGACACGTCCAGGTCGGCGAAGTAGGTCATCGCCAAGGTGCGCGGGATGGGCGTGGCGCTCATCATCAGCAGATGAGGTTCGAGGTCCATGGCCTTCAGCTTGTTCCTCAAGGCGAGGCGCTGGGCCACGCCGAAGCGGTGCTGCTCGTCGATGATGGCCAGGCCCAGCTTTGCGAAGCGCACCTTGTCCTCGATGACGGCATGCGTGCCGATGACGAGCCGCGCCTCGCCCGAGGCCGCCGCGTCCAGCATCTTCTGCCGCGCCTTGCCCTTCACGCTGCCGGTGATCCAGGCGACCTGGAGCCCCAGCGGCTCCAGCCAGCCGACGAGCTTGCGGAAATGCTGCTCGGCCAGGATCTCGGTCGGCGCCATCAGCGCGCATTGCCAGCCGGCATCGATGGCGACGGCGGCGGCCAGCGCGGCCACGACGGTCTTGCCCGAGCCGACGTCGCCCTGCAGCAGCCGGTGCATCGGCCGGGGCCGTGCCAGGTCTTGCGCAATCTCCTCGGCCACGCGCTGCTGAGCGCCGGTCAGCCGGAAGGGCAGGGCCGCCAGCAGCTGCTCGTGCAGGCCGCCGGGGCCGGGCCGCAGCGCCGGCGCCTCCAGCAGCGCGCGCTCGCGCTGGGCCTGCAGCTGCGACAGCTGCTGGGCCAGCAGTTCCTCGAACTTGAGCCGCTGCCAGGCCGGGTGGCTGTGGTCTTCCAGCGCGGCCAGCGAGGCGCTGGGCGGCGGGTGGTGCAGACAGGTCAGCGCGTCCTTCAGGCTGGGCAGGCCGCGCGGCACGACGCCGGCCGGCAGGATCTCGCGCAGGTCGGCCCGCGCCAGGCCCGAGGCCACGGCCTTGCGCAGATAGGCCTGGGGCAGCTGGGCCGAGGCCGGGTAGACCGGCGTCAGCGCCTGGGCCAGCGGCGTGCCCTCGTCGACGACCTTGACGACGGGGTGGACCATCTCGCGACCGAAGAAGCCGATGCGCGGCTCGCCGCGCAGCCGCAGCCGCACGCCCACCGCCATCTGCTTCTGCTGAGACGGGTAGAAGTGCAGGAATCTCAGCAGCAGCGCGCCGGATTCGTCCTTCACGCGCACCAGCAACTGGCGGCGGCTGCGCAGCTCGATCTGGCAGTCGACGACGACGCCCTCGACCTGTGCCGGCTCGTTGTCCTGCAGCGCGGCGATGGGCGTGATGCGCGTCTCGTCCTCATAACGCAGCGGCAGGTGCAGCGCGAGGTCGATGTCGCGCACCAGGCCGAGCTTCTCCATCGCTTTCTGCGGCGCGGATTTGGGCTTGTCCGGGGGCATGGTCATGGCCGCGATTCTGGCGGCATGGAATAGTTGGCGGCCCCCGCGTGTTTACCGTCATGTCCATCCACTTCGAGAGCCCGACATGAAACCCCACCTGCCGGCCTGCGCGGCCGCCCTGCTGCTCGCCACCGCCTGCGCGTCCACGCCGCCCGCGCCCGCCACCGCGACCGATGGCGTCCTCGTCGGCGCCAACGGCATGACGCTCTACACCTTCGACAAGGACGCCGCCGGCAGCGGCAAGAGCGTCTGCAGCGGCCCCTGCGCCGCCAACTGGCCGCCGCTGCCCGCAGCCGCCGGCGCCACCGCCAGCGGCGCATGGAGCGTCGTCACGCGCGACGACGGCGGCCGCCAATGGGCCTACAAGGGCAAGCCGCTCTACTTCTGGGCCAGGGACCAGAAGCCCGGCGACCGCACGGGCGACGGCTTCAACAAGGTCTGGCAGCTCGCCCGGCCCTGAACATGAACCCCTCGCCCGGTCTTGCTCCGCTGGACGCGGGAATTCCCAGTCGGTCTTGCAGACCGCGCAGCCGACAGCGCGGCTGCTCCTCGGCAGGCACGGCCAGTCCACAGGACTCGCCGTGTCCAGCCTCGGCCCCCGCGGGGGCAGCGATGCTTGGCGGCTCGACCGCCAAGCACATCGCCTGCGCGGGCCGGCTTGGGAGCGGCCCGGCGCTCGGCCCGCAATAGTCGAGCTCCGCCGTGGCCGTCGAACAGCTGCTCGCCCACATCCCGGCCCTGCGCCGGTATGCGAGGCTGCTCACCGGCGACGCGACGCAGGCCGACGACCTCGTGCAGGACACGCTGGAACGGGCCTGCCGCAAATGGAGCCTGTGGCGGCCCGGCACGGCCCTGCGGCCCTGGCTGCTGTCCATCATGCACAACCTGCACGTCAACTTGCTGCGCGACTGGCATCTCGACGACGGCCACGCGACGCTGGACGATCTGCACGAGCTGCCCGATCCGGCCGCGCCGGCCGGCGAGCGCCTGGACCTGGAGCGCGCCCTCGCCGCGCTGCCGCCGGGCCAGCGCGCGGTCATGCTGCTCGTCGCCGTCGAGGAGTACACCTATGCCGAGGCCGCCGGCATCCTGGACCTGCCCATAGGCACCGTCATGTCGCGCCTGCACCGCGGGCGCGAGGCCCTGCGCCTGCGCCTGACGCCGCCCGTCCGCAGCGGCGCCCAGATCGTGAACCTGGCACGGATGAAGCGATGAGCCAGCCCACCTCCCCCACCGAAGCCGCGCCGTCCGCCGAGGAAGCGCGTCTGCATGCCTTCGTCGACGACCAGCTGTCGCCCGAGGAGCGCGTGGCCGTGCTCGAACAGCTGGCCGCCGACCCCGAGGCCGCCGCCCGCGTCGCCCAGTGGAAGGAGCAGCGCCAGGCCGTGCGCGCGCTGGCCCGCGACTGGCCGCTGGACGAGACGCCGGCCGACCTCGGCAACATCGTGCTGCGCGCCGCCGCGGCCCGCCGCTGGCGCGCCGTGCTGCCCCAGGCCCTGGCCGCCGGCCTGCTGCTGGCCCTGGGGCTGGGCGGCGGCTACCAATGGGGGCGGCACGACGCCGGCATGCCGGCCATGCCCGTCGCGGCGCCGACCGACCGCGCCGCCAGCGTGCCCGAGTTCGCCCGCGAGGCCGGCGTGGCCTTCGCCGTCTACAGCAGCGAGAAGCGCCATCCCGTGGAGGTGTCGGCCGTCGAGCAGGCCCACCTCGTGCAGTGGCTCAGCAAGCGCCTGGGCCGGCCGCTGAAGGTGCCGGTGCTGACCGAGCGCGGCTATGCCCTGCTCGGCGGCCGCCTGCTGCCCGGCGACGCCAGCCAGCCCGGCAGCCCGCGTGCCCAGTTCATGTACGAGAACGCCGACGGCGACCGGCTGACCCTCTATGTGGCCGTCTTCGCGCCCGGCACCACGCCGGCGGGCGCCGAGTTCCGCCTGCTGCGGCAGGACGGCCGCACGACGCTCTACTGGGCCGACGGCGACTTCGGCTATGCCCTCAGCGCCCAGCCCTCGGTCGAGCTGCAGCCGCTGGCGCAGCGGGTGCATCAACAGCTCACGGGCTAGCGGAAATAGCGCTGCCGCAGCTTGTCGTAGCGGCCGTCGCGCTTGATCGCGTCGAGCTCGGCCTGCAGCCGCCGCACCAGCGCCGGCTCGGCCTCGTGGTGCAGGCCGTACCAGTAGGACTTGGCCACGTCCAGCGCCATGACGGGCTGCAGCGTCGCGTAGGGCAGCTGCAGCTGGCGCATCGCCCAGGCGGCGGCCCAGTCCAGCAGCGTGACGAACTCCATGCGGCCGGCCAGCAGCTTGCGGACGTTGGTGGCGTCGTCCAGGCCCTGTTCGAGCTGGACGCCGGGGCGCAGGCCGGCGGCCTGCAGCTGGCGGTCGGCGGCGGAGTCGCGCACGACGCCGATGCGGGCGCAGCCGAGCTCGGGGAGCTGGGCGAGCTTCAGGTCGGGGCGGCTGGCCAGCCTGTAGACCAGCACGCGCCGCTGCGCGATCGGGCCGACCCACTGGAACTGCGCCTCCCGCTCCGGCGTGCGCGTCAGCGAGAACAGCGCGCTGCCCGGCCGGGCCTCGGCCTGCTGCACGGCGCGCTGCCAGGGCAGCACCTGCAGCTGCAGCGGCAGGCCGGCGCCGGCCGCCATCAGCTTCAGCAGCTCGACGCTGAAGCCCTGCGGGCCGGCCTCGTCCTGGTAGTTCAGCGGCGGCAGGTTTTCGGTGAAGCCGAACAGCATGCGCTCCGCCGGGGCGGCAAGGGCCGGGAGGCGCATGCCGGCCAGGGCGGCCAGCGCGAGACAGGAACGACGCTTCACGGGGCGGATTCTGGACCGTCGTCGCGCGCCGGCCGCTGCGGCCGCGGCTTTGACCCCAGGCGCCCGAATCAGCCCGGTGTCGGCACGCCGGCCATGCGGTCGAAGGCGATGAAGAACTGGCGGGCCAGCGCGAGCAGCTGGCCCTGGCTCAGCTCTGCCGCGGGCCGGTAGTCGGCGATGCGCGGCGCGAGCTGCGGCCGCTGGGCCTCGACGTAATGCTTGAACTGGCCGATGACGGGATGCGAGCCGGTCACCAGCACCTCGCGGGTGTCCTGCAGGGCCTGGCAGACCGCCTCGAACAGTGCCTGTTCTCCGGCGTGCCGGGCGTCGGCGTGCGCGCGGCGGTGGTGGGGCTCGATGCGGGCGGCATGGACCTGGTGCGCATCGAAATGCAGCACCTGGGCATGGTGGTGGTCGAGGTGGACGGCGGCGTGGAACATCAGCTTCTCCGAGGTTGCCGGGGGTTCGCCGAACCCCACGGCGGCATGCTCCTGCCGCCGCCCGGGCGCGTCCTTGAGATGGGTCAAGGCGGCGCGATGGGACAATGCCGCCCCTTTGGCACGGGTCTGTCCGGCCCTCAAGCGCGCCCATGAGTTCCTCTTTGCCGCCGGCCCATTCGGTCGCCGATTTCGATTTCGACCTGCCCCCCGAGCTGATCGCCCAGCATCCCGCGGCCGAGCGCAGCGCCTCGCGCCTGCTGGACGCGGCCGGCACCGAGGCCGTGGACCGGGTCTTCCGCGAGCTGCCCGAGCTGCTCGCGCCCGGCGACCTGCTGGTCTTCAACAACACCCGCGTCATCAAGGCCCGCCTGTTCGGCGTGAAGGCCACCGGCGGCGCGGTGGAAGCCCTGGTCGAGCGCGTGCTGCCCGGCACGCAGGAGGTGTGGATGCATCTGCGCGCCAGCAAGAGCCCCAGGCCCGGCAGCCGGGTGCGCTTCGCCGACGCCTTCGACGCCGAGGTGCTGGGCCGCTGCGGGCCGGACAACGGCCTCTTCCACCTGCGCTTCGCCGGCGACCCCTTCGCGCTGCTGGAGTCCCACGGCCATGTGCCGCTGCCGCCCTATATCGCCCATGCCGACGGGGCCGACGACGAGCGCCGCTACCAGACCGTCTTCGCGAAGGAGCCGGGTGCCGTCGCCGCGCCGACGGCGGCCCTGCATTTCGACGCGGCCCTGCTGGTGCGGCTGGCCGCGCGCGGCGTGGCGCAGGCGCATGTGACCCTGCACGTCGGCGCCGGCACCTTCCAGCCGGTGCGCGTGCAGACGCTGGCCGAGCACAAGATGCACAGCGAGTGGTTCGACGTGCCACAAGCGACGGTGGACGCCGTGGCGGCCTGCCGCGCGCGCGGCGGCCGGGTCGTCGCCGTCGGCACGACGACGCTGCGCGCGCTGGAGTCCGCGGCGCGCGGCGGCCAGCTGCAGGCGGGCGCCCGCGAGACCGACATCTTCATCACGCCGGGCTTCGAGTTCCGCGTCGTCGACCGCCTCGTCACCAACTTCCACCTGCCCCGCAGCACGCTGATGATGCTGGTCAGCGCGTTCGCGGGCCATGAGCTGGTCATGGCGCTCTACGGCCACGCCATCGGCGAGCGCTACCGCTTCTTCAGCTATGGAGACGCGATGCTGCTCGCGCGCACCTGACCCTCGGCTGCAACAATTCGACCCCCATGCTGAAGTTCGACCTCCTCAAGACCGAAGGCCGCGCGCGCCGCGGCACGCTGACGCTCAACCACGGCGTCGTGCAGACGCCCATCTTCATGCCCGTGGGCACCTATGGCACGGTCAAGGGCGTCACGCCGCGCTCGCTGGAGGCCATGGGCGCGCAGATCATCCTCGGCAACACCTTCCACCTGTGGATGCGGCCGGGCCTGGACGTCATCCGGCAGTTCGGCGGCCTGCACCGCTTCGAGAGCTGGAACAAGCCCATCCTGACCGACTCCGGCGGCTTCCAGGTCTGGAGCCTGGGCGACATGCGCAAGATCAGCGAGGAGGGCGTCAAGTTCGCGTCGCCGGTCAACGGCGACAAGCTGTTCCTGACGCCCGAGATCAGCATGCAGATCCAGACGACGCTGAACAGCGACATCGTCATGCAGTTCGACGAATGCACGCCCTACGAGAGCAAGGGCAAGCTGACGACCGAGCGCGAGGCGCAGCAGTCCATGGAGATGTCGCTGCGCTGGGCACGGCGCTGCATCACCGAGTTCGAGCGCCTGCAGAACCCCAATGCGCTGTTCGGCATCGTGCAGGGCGGCATGTACACCCAGCTGCGCGACGCCTCGCTGGCCGGCCTGGCCGAGCTGGAGCTGCCGGGCTATGCCATCGGCGGCCTGTCGGTGGGCGAGCCCAAGGCCGAGATGCAGCGCATCCTGGAGCACACCGGCCACCGGCTGCCGGCCCACAAGCCGCGCTACCTGATGGGCGTGGGCACGCCGGAAGATTTGGTGGAAGGCGTCAGCCAGGGCATCGACATGTTCGACTGCGTCATGCCCACGCGCAACGCGCGCAACGGCCATCTGTTCACGCGCTTCGGCGACCTGCGGCTGCGCAACGCCCGCTACAAGGCCGACGAGCGGCCGGTGGACGAGACCTGCCGCTGCGAGTGCTGCAGCGGCTTCAGCCGCGCCTATCTGCACCACCTCGACCGCTGCGGCGAGATGCTCGGCCCGATGCTGACCAGCATCCACAACCTGCACTACTACCTGAACCTGATGCGGGAGATGCGCGACGCGCTGGACGCCGGCGGCTTCGAGGCCTGGCGGGCGCAGTTCCGGGCCGACCGGGCGCGCGGGGTCTGAGCGGCCAAGCGGCTAGCATCGCTGGCCCGGCTGCCCACCAGTGCATTGCGACCCCCATGCCCGAAATCGTCTTCAAAGGCAAAGAGTACGTCTACAACCACCACCTGGGCGTGCCCTACCGGCCGCTGGTGGCCGATGCGGCCAAGGGCGTCGGCGCGCCGGACCTGAGCGGCAACCTCGTCATCCACGGCGACAACCTGCAGGCGCTCAAGAGCCTGCTGCCGCGCTACGCCGGCGCGGTGGACCTGATCTTCATCGACCCGCCCTACAACACCGGCAACGAGGGCTGGTGCTACAGCGACGGCGTCAACTCGCCCATCATGAAGGAGTGGCTCTCCACCAACCCGGTGGACGGCGAGGACCTGCTGCGCCACGACAAATGGCTGTGCATGATGTGGCCGCGGCTGACGCTGCTGCGGGAACTGCTCAGCGAGCGCGGCTCGATCTGGATCACGCTGGATGACAACGAGGTCCATCGGGCGCGGATGGTGTTGGATGAGTTGTTTGGGGAGGAGAACTTCATCGCGACGTGCATCTGGCACAAGATGGACAGCCCGAAGAACACGGCTGAGCACTTCAGCGTGGATCACGACTATGTATTGATCTACGCAAAGGACGCTGCGCAGTGGAGCCTTAATCTCCTTCCACGCACCGAAGGGATGCTTGCGAGGTACCAGAACCCCGACAACGATCCGCGTGGCCCGTGGTTGCTGAGCGATCTCGATGCGCGTAACGCCTATTCCAAAGGCTTGTACCCAATCACTACGCCGACCGGCCGTGTTATCGATGGCCCGCCGAAGGGGAAGTATTGGCGGATCAGCAAAGAGAAGTTCGACGAGATGAATGCGGACAACCGCATTTGGTGGGGCACTGACGGCAACGCGGCGCCGAACATCAAGCGGTTCTTAAGTGAGGTCAAAGACGGCGTAGTTCCGCAAACCATCTGGCCTTGGCAAATCGTAGGCAGCACACGCAACGCCAAGACGGAGCTTCTCAATTTGCTCTCCAGTGGCCTTGAGCACGAGATATTCGTTACGCCCAAACCCACTGCACTTGTTGAGCGCGTCCTTGAAATCGGCGCGGCACCCGATTCCCTCATCCTCGACTCCTTCGCCGGCTCCGGCACCACGGCCCACGCCGTGCTGAAGGCCAATGCCAGGGACGGCGGCACGCGCCGCTTCATCCTCGTCGAAGGCGAGGACTATGCCGACACGCTGACCGCCGAGCGCGTGCGCCGCGCGATCAGGGGCTATGCCTGGAGCGGCACGCAGCGCGAGACGCTGATGGAAGAAAAGATCACGCTGACGCAGTTCAAGAAGGCCGCCGAGTGGCTGGCCAGGGTGGACGCGATCAAGCGGGCCGAAGGGCTGGGCGACGACGATGGCGCGCAGGCCTCGCTCGATGCCGCCACCCCGGTGAAGCGCAAGCGCTTCGACAAGATCGAGGTCAAGGTGGACGAGGGCGTGCTGCGCGTGGAGGGCGTGCGCCGCATCAGCGAGATGGCGCCGGGCCTGGGCGGCGGCTTCACCTACTGCACGCTGGGCGATGCGGTGGAGCTGGAGAAGCTGCTCAGCGGCGAGCACCTGCCCGGGCGCGAGGCGCTGGGGGCCTGGCTGTTCTACACGGCCACCGGCGCCACGCTGCCGCCAGCGCCCAAGGGCGCGCCCCCGCATTACCTGGGCGAGGCGCTGGACCGGCATGTGTGGCTGGTCTACGAGCCGGCGCTCGGCTTCCTGAAGAGCCCGGCCGCCGCGCTGACGCTGAGCCTGGCCGAGAGCCTGCAGGCCTGGGGCCGCGAGCATGACGCGGCGCGGGGCCAGGCGCCCAAGGGCCACCTGGTGTTCGCGCCGGCCAAGTACCTGAGCAACCAGCAGCTCAAGGAGCATGGCGTGGACTACGCGCCGCTGCCGTTTGCGCTGTACCGGGAGGCCTGAGGCCATGGATGCACGCTTTGCGCTGGCGCTGCAGCATTTCGAGCAGGCGCTGGCCACCTTGCAGGAGGCGCTGGCGCTGCCTGAGGACCCGTTCATCCGTGACTCGGTGATCATGCGCTTCACCTACGCCTTCGAGGCGGGCTGGAAGGCGGGCTACCGCTGGCTGAGCGCGCGCGGGCTGGATGTGGACGAGGGCGCGTTCGAGGTGATCCCGGAGCTGTTCAAGCGCCGGCTCATCACCGACGCCCAGGCCTGGGGCGAGCTGCGCAAGATGCGCAACCGCACCGCCCACACCTATGACGAGGCCGTGGCGCGCCTGGTGGCCGCGTTTGCGCGGACGCAGGCGCTGCCGCTGCTGCAGGCCTTGCGTGACGAGCTGAAGGCGCGCGCCGATGACTGATGCGGGCCTGACTTCCTCGCCGCGGCCGGCGGGCGGGCATGGCATCGCGCCGGGCGCCGTGGCCGACATCGTGGCCCTGTGCGAACGCACGCCCGGGCTGGAGCGTCTGTGGCTGTTCGGCTCGCGCGCCTTGGGCACCCACCGGGAGCGCTCGGACATCGACCTCGCGGTGGATGCGCCGGGCTGGAGCGCGGCCGAGGCGCTGCGCTTTGTCGACGCGCTCAAGGCCCTGCCGGCGGTCTATCCGGTCGACGCGGTGTGGTGGCAGGGGGAGCTGGGCGAGTCGTTCCGCCAGCAGATCGCCGCTGCCCGGCGGGTGCTCTGGCAGCCCGCGGCGCTGGCGGCACCGGCGCGCGTGCGCGGCGCGGGCGTGGAGCTCAAGAAGTTCCAGGAAACCGTGCTCACGCAGCTGGCGCTCTATCTGGCCGAGCTGGGGCGCCATGCCCAGGCGGCCGAGCGCACGACGGCGGCGCTGCGCGTGGCCGAGGAGCCGCCCGACTCGGAGCTGATGCGCGCGGCGCTGGACTTTCCCGCCAAGGCCTGGCGCAGCCTCAGGCAGCTGGGCGCATTGCCCGAGGCGTTTGCCGCGCAGTCGCATTCCAGCCGCTTCGATGGCGCGGGCCGGCCCATTCCCAATGTCTGCCTGAAGGTGCCCACCGGTGGCGGCAAGACGCTGCTGGCCGCAGCGGGCGTGGGTCAGGTGTTCAGCCACTGGTTCAAGCGCCACACGGGCCTGGTGCTGTGGGTGGTGCCCAACGAGGCGATCTACCAGCAGACGCTGAAGACCCTGGGCGACCGCGACCATCCCTACCGTCAGCTGCTCAACGTGGCCGGCGCGGGTCGGGTGAAGATCCTGGAGAAGACCGCGCCGCTGACGCGCCAGGACGTCGACGGCCACCTGTGTGTGATGGTGCTGATGCTGGCCAGTGCGGCGCGGCAGAGCAAGGAGACGCTGAGGTTCTTCCGCGACCGGGGCAATGTGCTGGGCTTTCTGCCGCGCGAGGATGACCTGCCGGCGCATTTCGAGCTGCTGCGCGAGGTGCCGAACCTGGACGTGTATGCACCCTTTGGCGCCACCCAGGAGGAGGCGCGCGCGCAGATGGGCAGCCTCGTGAAGAGCTCGCTGGGCAATGTGGCGCGCATGATCCGGCCGATGGTGGTCATCGATGAAGGCCACCATGGCTATACCGAGAACGCGCTGAAGACGCTGGACGGCTTCAACCCGGGCTTCCTGCTGGAGCTGTCGGCGACGCCCCGCGTGGCATCGGCCAAGGGTTCGGGCTCCAACATCCTGGTGGATGTGCGCGGCACCGACCTGGACGAGGCGCAGATGATCAAGCTGCCCATCCATGTTGACGTGCAGCACTGGAGCGACTGGCAGGCCTGCCTGGCGGCGGCGGTGCAGCGGCTGGATGGCCTGCAGCGCGAGGCGGACGTACTGCGGGGCGAGACGGCGCGCTATGTCCGCCCCATCCTGCTCGTGCAGGTGGAGCGCACGGGGGGCGATGCGCTGGACGCCGGTTTCATCCACGCCGAGCACGCGCGGGCCTTCCTGCTGCAGCTGGGCTTGAGCGAGCGGCAGATCGCGGTGAAGACCTCGGAGAAGAACGAGCTGGCCTCGCCCGAGAACATCGACCTGCTCAGCCCGCAGTGCGAGGTGCGCGCCATCATCACCAAGCAGGCGCTGCAGGAGGGCTGGGACTGCCCGTTTGCCTATGTGCTGTGCGCGCTGGCGGCGGGCCGAAACATCAGCGCCATGACTCAGCTGGTGGGCCGCATCCTGCGCCAGCCGCAGGCGGTGAAGACCGGCCGCGAGGCGCTGGATGCCTGCTATGTGCTTTGCCACGACGCGAAGACGGCCGAGGTGGTGAAGGCCATCCGGGCGTCGCTGGAGGGCGAGGGCATGGGTGATCTGGCCGTGACGGTGAGCGGCGGCGGGGGCGAGACGCCGGAGCGGCGCACGGTGCGGCAGCAGCGTCGCGAGCCGTTCCGGTCGCTGCGCATCTTCCTGCCGCGCGTGACCTGGGCCGAGCCAGGCCGGCCGCGCCGCGAGCTGGCCTACGAGAGTGACGTGCTGGCGCAGATCGACTGGGCGGGCTTCGACGCCGCGAGGCTGGTCGACGCTTGGGCGCCCAACCGCGAGGCGGTGCTGGGCGAACGCTTCGACGTGGGCCTGGAAATCCTGCAGCGACACGGCCTGGCGCGCCCGTCGGGCGTGGTGGCCGACGCCGCCGGCAGGCTGGACCGCAGCCGGCTGGTGCGCGCGCTGCTGGACATCGTGCCCAATGCCTGGCTGCTGTGGGACTGGGTGAATGCGGCGGTGCTCGCCCTGCTGGCGCGCGGCCAGTCGGAGATGCAGTTGGCGGCCAGCAGTGCCTCGCTGATCGAGCATCTGCGGCGGACGCTTGAGGCCGAGCGTGACCGCCGTGCGGACGAGGTGTTCGCGAAGGGCGTAGCGCGCGGCTTCATCGAGTTCGCGCTGCGCGCCGACCGGCAGGACTACGAGCTGCCCGAGAGTGTCGAGTTCGAGCAGGGCGGCACACTGCATGCCCTGCTCAACGAGGCGGGGCTGCCGGCAACCAAGTCGCTGCTGGAGCCGGTGTACGAGAGTCCCGACCTCAATGGCTTCGAGGCCCAGTTTGCGGGCTATCTGGACGTCAAGCAGGCGGTGCAGTGGTGGCACCGCAATGTGGCCCGCAGCCAGTACGGCTTGCAGGGCTGGAAGCGCCACAAGGTCTACCCCGACTTCGTGTTTGGCCTGGTCGGCAATGGGCAGGGGCAGCGGCTGGCGCTGATCGAAACCAAGGGTGCGCATCTCGGGGGCAGCGAGGACACGGTCTACAAGCAGCGGCTGCTGGCGAGGTTGGGCGAGGCCTTCCGCGACGAGCGCTGGCAGAGCGTGGGTGACCTGGCCCTCGCGGACCCCGAGGGTCGGACGGTGTTGGCTTGTGATCTGTTGATGGATGCAGGCTGGCGCGGCGCGCTGGAGGCGCGTTGGTTCGCCGATGAGACCGCGCGATGAAAGCCCTGTTCGCCCCGCTGCGCTGGCTGTTCCGCGTCGTCTTCGCGCTGCTCATCCTGTTCGAGGAATGGGGCTGGGAGCCGCTGCGGCGGGCCTTTGCGCTGCTGGCGCGGCTGCCCGTCATCCGCCACTTCGAGGCCCTGCTGCGCCGCCTGCCGCCGCGCTGGGCCTTCGTCGTGCTGCTGCTGCCCAGCCTGTTCATCCTGCCCATCAAGCTGCTGGCCGTGTGGTTCGTCGCCAAGGGGCATGTCGTGTTCGGCATCGGCGTCATCGTGGCGGCCAAGCTGGGCGGCACGGCGCTGCTGGCCTGGCTGTTCCAGCTGATCCAGCCGGCGCTGATGCAGCTGCCCTGGTTCGCCCGCGTCTATGCGCGCTGGACGGGCTGGAAGGCGGAGCTGCTGGCCTGGGTGCGGGCCAGCGCGGCGTGGCGTACGGCGCGCGCGATCAGGCTGCGGGTGAGGCGGCTGTTCCGAGCAGACCGGCCACCTGCAAGCGAAGCGCCTCGGGACTGACCTCGGCCGGCGCCAGCGCGTCGCCGACGTTCAGCGACACCCGGCTCCAGAAGCCGCGCCGCAGCGGCTTCACCATCGCCCGGCCGCCCTCGACGCGCGAGAAATAGCTGCCCCAGAGATTGCCCAGCGCCATCGGGATGACAGGCATCTCGGGCAACCCCTCGACGAGCTTCATGACGCCGCCCCTGAAGGGCTGCAGCGCGCCGTCCCGCGTGATGCCGCCCTCGGGGAAGATGCAGACCATCTCGCCGTCCTCCAGCACCGCGCGGGCGGCCTCGAAGGCGGCTTCGTAGGTGGCGGGGTCGTCTTTCTGCGGCGCGACGGGGATGGCCTTGGCGAGGCGGAACAGCCAGCCCAGCACCGGCATGCGGAAGATCTGGTGGTCCATCAGGAAGCGGATGGGCCGGGGGCTCGCGGCCATCAGCAGCACGGCGTCGACGAAGCTGACGTGGTTGCAGACGAGCACGGCCGGGCCGCTCGTCGGCAGGCGCTCGTCGTGATGGATGCGGAAGCGGTAGACCAGGCGGGTCAGCAAGAAGGCGACGAAGCGCAGCAGGTACTCGGGCACGATCAGGAAGATGTAGGCCGCGACGACCGCGTTGGCGATGCCGAGGGCCAGGAAGACCTGCGGGATGGTCAGCCCGGCGCCCAGCATCGCGCCGGCGATGACGCTGCTGGCGATCATGAAGACCGCGTTCAGGATGTTGTTGGCCGCGATGATGCGGGCGCGGTGCGTGGGCTGGGCGCGCAGCTGGATCAGCGCATACATCGGCACGCTGTACAGGCCCGCGAACAGGGCCAGCGCGCCCAAGTCGGCCAGCACGCGCCAATGCGCGGGCACGGCCAGGAAGGCGCCGACGCCGAGGCTGTCGGCGGGGGGCAGGCCCTTCAGGGTGGACACGGCGAAGTACAAGTCGATGGCGAACACGCTCATGCCGAGGGCGCCCAGCGGCACGAGGCCGATCTCGACATGACGCTTGGACATGACCTCGCACAGCAGCGAGCCGATGCCGATGCCGATGGAGAACACGGCCAGCAGCAGCGACGCGACCTGCGGGCCTCCATGCAGCACCTCCTTGGCGAAGGCCGGGAAGTTGGACAGGAAGACCGCGCCGAAGAACCACATCCACGAGATGCCGAGCAGCGAGCGGAACACGGCCACGCCCTCGTGCGCGAGCCTGAGGTTGCGCCAGGTCTCGGTGACGGGGTTCCAGTTGATGACGAGGCCGGGGTCGGTCGACGGGCTGGCGGGGATGGCCTGGGCGGTCGCGCGGCCGGCGATGGCGAGGGCCAGGCAGGCCCAGGCGACGTGGTGCGGGCCGATGACGGCCTGGTCCACCAGCACGCCGCCGAGCAGCTGGCCGAGCAGGATGGCGACGAAGGTGCCCATCTCCACCATGCCGTTGCCGCCGGTCAGCTCGCGCTCGTTCAGCTGCTGCGGCAGGTAGGCGTATTTGACGGGGCCGAACAGCGTCGAGTGCAGGCCCATCAGGAAGACGCACAGCAGCAGGGCCGGCACGTTGGTCGCGTAGAAGCCCCAGCCGGCGATGGCCATGATGGCGATCTCCAGGCTCTTCACGAGCTGCATCAGCCGGGCCTTGTCGTGCTTGTCGGCCAGCTGGCCGCTGGTGGCCGAGAACAGCACATAGGGCAGGATGAAGAGGGCCGCGATGACCAGGCCCGCGAGCTTGGGCGGCAGCCAGGCCAGCTGCAGCTGGTAGGTGATCATCAGCGTGAACGCGAACTTGAAGACGTTGTCGTTCGCGGCGCCGAGGAACTGCGTCCAGAAGAAGGGCGCGAAGCGGCGCTGGCCGAGCAGGGCGAACTGGTTCGGATGTTCTTGGCTCATGGGCGGGCGGGTGATGGAGGTTCGGATGGGCTCACGCCGGGATGGCCGCGATCTTGCGCGATGCCGCGCGTGTCGGCCTCGGGAATAGTTCCGAGGCGGGCGGCCGAAGTGGCTGCGCGTCGCGAAGACGGCCGGCGACAGGCGCGGGTGCCAGCCCTCGCGCGTGAACAGCGAGGCGCAGTGTCTTCGAGGCGTTCAGGGATCTGGAAAGCTCCGGCCCGGGCCTTACCAGAACTCCCAACGGCCGGTCCAGATGACCCACAGGCCGAGCAGCGCGTTCGTCACCGCGTGCGCGACGACGGCCGTCCAGAGCTTGCCGCTGCGGCGGTAGAGCCACGCATAGGCCAGGCCGGCGATGACGGCGGCCAGCCACAGCGTGTGGGCCAGCATGAAGACGAAGGTGGACACCACGACGGCCTTCAGGCCGACGGTCTGCGGGTCGACGCGCTCGAAGCCGGGGTGCTGCACCCAGCGCATCAGGAAGCTGCGCCAGAACAGCTCCTCCATGACAGGCACGATCAGGACCGCGCCGGCCATGCGCAGCGCGATCAGCGGCCAGACGGGCCGCCCGTCGGCGTCCAGCGGCACGAAGCTGGCGGTGGCCTCGCCGAGCTGCATCCACGGCGCGTCCAGCCTCACCCAGGCGGCGAAGACGGCGATGCCGACGACGACGGCCCAGCCGGTCTCGCGCGCGTCGGGCAGGTTCTGGCGCGCCAGTTCGCCGTAGCCGCGCCAGTAGCCGGCCAGCAGCGCGGCGACGACGAGGGTCTGCGCGCCGTAGATCCAGCGGGCGTCCAGCCCCAGGCCGCCGGGCAGATAGCCCCGCAGCGCGAGCAGGGCCATGAAGACGACGAAGGGCAGGCAGCGCGCGAACGCGGCGGGGCTGATTGCGGGTGGCGCGGCGGGCATGGCGGGCGCAGCTTAGCCCGGCGGGACGGCGGCCCGGGCCGGAGCGAACCCCGAGTCTCAGGGGGCCGGGGTTTTCAGCAGCCCATCCCTGAAGGCCGCGAAGACGCCATTGGTCCAGCCGAAGCCGTCCTGGGTCTCGTACTCGCCGCCGCCGCCGGGGCGGTCGCGGGCCACGTCGTATTTCTCCAGCAGCCGGCCGGTGGCCAGGTAGACGCGCTGGACGCTGGCGCACCAGCGCTCGGCGATGTCGCGGGCCAGCTCCGCGTGGCCGTAGCGGGCCAGGCCGAGCGCGGCCACCCACTGCAGCGGGGCCCAGCCGTTGGGGGCGTCCCATTGCTGGCCGGTGACGAGGGTCGTCGACAGCAGGCCGTTGGCGCCGAGCAGCTGCCGGCGCACCTGGGTGGCCATCGCGTCGGCCTGGGGCTGGGTGGCCATGCCGAGGTAGAGGGGCATCAGCGCGGCGGCCGTCAGCGGGCGCGGGTCGCCGGCATGGGTCCAGTTCAGGTCGGCGAAGTGCCGGGCGTCGGCGCGCCAGAAGCGCGTCTGCAGCAGCTCGCGGCGCGTGGCGGCGCGGGCCGCGAAGGCCTGGGCCGTGGCGGTGTCGCCGCTGCGCGCGGCGCCCAGCGCGATGGCGTTCTCCAGGCCGGCGAGCAGCGCGTTGAGGTCGACGGGCGCGAGGGCCGTCGTGGCGATGGTGGCGATGTCGGCCGGGTCGGTGCACCAGCGGCCGGAGAAGTCCCAGCCGCTCTCGGCGCCGGCGCGCAGGTCGCGCCAGACCTGCTCGCGCGGCCGGCCGCCGGCCTTCTCGGCCGTCTCGACGTCTTCGCGCCAGCTCTCCTCGCGCGGCGTGCAGCGGTCGTCCCAGTAACGGTTCAACAGCGCGCCATCGGCCGTGCGCAGCACGCGGCGGTGGGCCTGGCCGGGCGCGAGGCCGGCCGCGCCGTCCATCCAGAAGGCATGCTCGGTCTTCAGCGCGCCGAGGTGGCCCGCGAAGCCGGCGGCCGGGTCGTCGGCGTGCAGCAGCTCGACCATCTTGAAGAACAGCGGCGGCTGCGAGCGGCTCAGCATGTAGCTGCGCGTCGCGTTGGGGATGAAGCCGTAGCTGTCCAGCAGATAGGCGAAGTTGGCGAGCAGCTGCTCGGCCAGGTCGCGCCGGCCGTCGGTGACGAGGCCGCGCATCGTGAAATAGCTGTCCCAGTAGTAGAGCTCGCGGAAGCGCCCGCCGGGCACGACATAGGGCTGGGGCAGCGCGAGCAGGCTGTCGCCGTCCTGGGCCTGGGTGTGCTCGCGCACCAGCAGCGGCCACAGCGCGCGGATGTGCTCGCGGATGCCCAGGCGCAGGCCGACCGGGGCGCTGTGCCCGGGCAGCACGAAGTGGGCGTGCACGAAGTCGGCCAGCGCGAAGCCGGGCTGGCGGCGCTCGGCCTCGAAGCGTGCGCGGATCAGCGCCGGCGCGGCCTTGGGCCGGGCGTCGACAAAGCTCTTGCCGTCGCCGAAGACGCGCTGCATCTGCACGTCGATGAAGAGTTCGCCGTACAGCTCGTAGGGCGTGGCGGCCAGGCGTTCGGCGGCGCGCGGGAGGGGGACGGTCATGACGAGAGATGCCGGCGCAGCCGGTTGAGCGAGACGGCGAGCACGGCGACGGGCAGCAGCAGCAGGCCGAAGGCCGTGCTGCCGTCGAAGGCGACGAAGAGGCGGCCGGTGACGAAGCTGCCGAGCGTGCCGCCGAGGGCGGAGAAGACGACGATGAGGCCGGTCATGGCCGCGTGCCGGCGCTGCGGCAGCGCGCTCAGCATGGCCGAGTTGATGGCCGGGTAGATGGGCGCCAGCAGCAGGCCGGTGGCCGGCAGCAGATAGGCCGCGGGCGGCGCATTGAGCCAGCCGCTGCTGTCGCCCAGGGGCCGGGCGTGCGCGGCCAGCGGCAGCGCGACGAGGATGAGCGCCGCGATGCCGGCGAGGCAGGCGATGACGACGGCGAACCAGCCCAGCCGCCCGATGACGGCCGCGCTCGTCAACCGGCCCAGCGCCGTGCTGGCCGGCATGATGACCGCCAGGCCCACGCTCATCGCGGTGGGCAGGTGCAGCACCTCCTTGTTGAAGCTGGGCAGCCAGGTGGAGATGCCCTGCTCGATCAGCACATAGAGGAAGGCCGACAGCAGGAAGACGACGACCAGGGCCAGGCGCAGCAGCGGCGCCATCGCGAGCAGGTCTTCGCGCAGCGTCGTGCCGGGCGACTGGATGGGGCCCTCGTCCAGCGGGCTGGCGAGCAGCAGCACGAAGGCCGCCGCGGCGGTGGCGGCGAGCAGCGGATAGACGCCGAGCCAGTGCGTGCCTTCGGCATGCGCGGCCTGGCTGAACAACAGATAGCCGCCCAGCACGCCGACCATGAACAGGCCTTCGAGCAGGTTGGTGAAGCGGGCGTGGCCGGCGCGGTCCTGCGTGACCAGGCCGATCATGGAATAGGCCGAAACCTTGACCAGCGCGAAGCCGGCGCCGAGCGTGGCGAACAGCAGCTTGATGGCCCAGAAGGCGCTCAGCACCGGCATGGCGAGGCAGGCCGCGCCCACGGCCGCCAGGGCCAGCAGCATGGCGCGCTTGAGGCCGAGTCTTGGAAGCAGCGATGCGACGAGGAAGGACGTGACCGCGATGGGCAGGTCCTTCCAGGCGTCGAGCAGGGCGGCGTCCTGGCGGGCGACGCCCAGGGTCTGAACGACGAGCAGATTGACGGCGCCGACGCTGTTCAGCAGGGCGCCGAACAGCATGTAGGTGAGGATGATGGCGAGCTTGGTGCGTTGCGCGCCGGCTGAGGTGGTGTGGGTTGTCATTCCGGCATCTTGTGATTGGCGAGGCCCATGCCGGGACGTCGCCCCGGCGGGCGACCTACTTTCTGAGCGACCAGAAAGTAGGCAAAGAGTCGCCCCCGAACCGCCCTGCCCTTTGCTGCGCAGCGGGCTGCCCTGCGGTACTCAAGCCTTGAGGCCTCGCGCAGAACTCGCTTCGCTACGCTGCGCTCAGACAACTGCGCGAAGTCAGAGCTTGAAGCGCGCTGCGCGCGCGGCCTCAAGGCTTTCCGTTCCTCGGCGGGCTCAAAGGGGGGCTGAAGGAACAGCCACGACCGAAGGGCGTGTGCGTTTGGCTGTTGGCTGTTCGGCTGTTTCGGCTCTCCCCTTCTAAACCGCCGAGAAGCGCAGGAGTCCGGGGCGCGAGCGCAGCGAGCTTCAAGAACTGAATTCGCGCCCCTTTGTTTGAACGGAGCGTAGCGAAGTGAGTTGGGCGCGGCCCCGGGTTCCGAGCATCGCAGGGCACCCCGAAGGGGCGGTTTTGCAGGGGCCGCTCTTTGCCTACTTTCTGGCGGGCCAGAAAGTAGGTCGCCCGCCGGGACTGAGCCCGGACACAAGGCAGTCCACTGCGGACTGCCTTGTGCCTGGCGAAGGGCTTGCCGCTTGCAAGCGGCAAGCCAGAAATCCCGGCTGGGCCTCGCCACAAAGACAAAGCAACGAGCAAGCATCCGAATCAGAACTGGAAGCCCACGCTCAACTCGTAAGCCCGCCCAAACAGCGGCCGCGCCAGGAACACCCCGTCCTGCCCGACGCCCTGCCCCGGCACGCGGAAATTGCCTTCCGTCAGCCCGACCTTGTTGGTCAGGTTGGTCCCGGTCAGGCGGATCTCCAGGCCGTTGTCCATCGTGAACACCGCGCCCGCGTCGAGGGTCTGGTAGGCCGGCAGCTTCAGCGTGTTGGTCTGGTCCGCGAAGCGCTCGCCGACCTGGCTGAAGGTCGCGAAGGTGCGCAGCTGGCCATAGGCCGTCTGCGTCTGCCAGCTCGGGGTCAGGCGGGCCTGGAACTTCGGGGCGCGCTCGACGCGGTTGCCGCTGTACTGCTGGAAGTCCTGGTACTTGGCGTCCTGGAAGTTGCCCGTCGCGGCGATCTCGAAGCCGTAGCCGGGGCGCAGCGCCAGCTCGAACTCCAGGCCGGTGGCCTTGCTGTTCGGGCGCAGCACGACGTTGCCGGCATTGGTGAACTGCTGGG
This sequence comes from Pelomonas aquatica, assembly GCF_026712205.1. Taxonomy (GTDB): domain Bacteria; phylum Pseudomonadota; class Gammaproteobacteria; order Burkholderiales; family Burkholderiaceae_C; genus Pelomonas; species Pelomonas aquatica. The sequence goes on along the minus strand of NZ_JAPPUW010000014.1, from coordinate 119,359 downwards.
TCTGCGAGTTGGTCAGCTGGTTCGAATACGCGGTCAGGAAGGCGCTGTAGAGCTTGGTCGCGGTCTTCAGGCCGATCTCGTACTGCGTGATGTCCTCGACCGGGTCCTTGGCCTCGTTGGCGCCGCGGCCGCGCAGCACGTCGAAGTCGGGCATGCGGTGGCCCTTGTTCACGCGCACGAAGGCGCTGAGATCGCGGCTGAAGGCGTAGTTGGCGCCGGCCGTGAAGGAGCTGCGGCTGAGCTTGCTGTCGATCAGCGTGTTCGTGCCGTTGAAGTAGGCGAGGTTGTTGTTGTAGAGGGTCGTCGGGTCGTTATCCAGGTCGCCGTTGCTGACGTTGGCGATGGTGCCGGTGATGTGCTGGGTCTCGCGGCGCGCGCCCAGGTCCACGCGCAGCGCCTGGGTCAGCTGCCACTCGTCGGCGACGAAGAAGGCGCGCGTGTCGCCGCTGTAGCTGGCATCGAGGTTGTAGGAGAACGGCGGCGTGACGTAGCCGTTGCGCGAGGCCTTGACGCCGTTGTCCAGCACCACGTCGATCAGGCGGGCGTGGGGCTGCACCGTCATCAGCTGGGCCTGGCCCAGGGTCCAGACGTCGTGCGAGCTGTAGCCGGCCAGGTAGAGGCCCAGGGTCAGGTTGTTGCCGGGCGCGATCTCCCTGGACAGGCGGGTCTCGTTGGTCGTCGAGCGCAGCGTCTTGTCCACCGCCCACATGCCGTTGACGATGACGGGCATGGCCATGTTGGTGATGGCGCCGCCGCCGTTGGTGTAGGCGGCCGTGCCGGTGGTGGCGGCCTTGCCGGCGGCCGCGGTCACGGCGGGGCTGTTGGCCGCGCTGACCTGCGAGGCGATGTAGCTGCCCAGGGTCTGCGGGTTGGCGCCGGAGAACAGCGCGTAGGTCGGCACGTCGCCGCTGGTGTGGCCGAGCTTGTTGGTCAGCGTCCAGTCGCCGAGCCGGGTGTCGAGGTTGGCGCCATAGGTCTGCACGGTGGCGCCGCGGCCGTCGGCCAGGTCCTTGGTGACGGTGCTGCGCAGGATCTCGGGCTGGCCATTGGGCAGGGTGCGGCCGGTCGCTCGGCCGGTCTCCAGCACGATGTTGCGCAGCTCGTTGCCGTAGAAGTAGGCCGTGCTGGCGTCGAAGCCCGGGTAGCTGGACACGCCCTTGCCGTCGGCGCTGCCGACCACCGGGATGGCCGTGTAGAAGGCGTTGCGGTCGTTCAGCGCGCGGGCGTAGAGCTGCAGGTTGCCGTCGTCGAGCTTGCGGTTCAGCACCAGGCTGAGCTGGCCGCCGTCGTCGGCCGGGAACTGGGTGTCGCGCAGGCCCTGGCTCTGGCGCCAGAAGCCGCCGACCATCACGGTCCATTTGTCGGACAGCGGGCCGGCGTAGACGCCGTCCACGCGCTTCAGGCTGCCGGTGCCGGTGGTCACGCGCAGGCTGCCCTCGGGGCTGCGGCCGTCCTTCTGGATGAAGTTGACCGTCACGCCGGGCTGGCCGCTGCCGAAGATGGGGCTGGGGCCGCCGCGCAGCACTTCCATGCGGTCGATGGTGTCGTCCAGCCGGAAGAGCTGCGAGTGCTCGAAGAAGCTCAGCGTGGGCAGGTGGTAGAGCGGCGCGCCGTTGAGCTGGAAGGTCGAGTAGGGGCCGTCGCCCGGCGTCGGGAAGCCGCGCACGCGGATGTTGGCGCCGGCCTGGCCGCCCGAGGTCTCGACGAAGACGCCGGGCACGGTCTTCAGGATGTCGGCCGTGCTGGTGGGCGCGGCCTGCTTGATCTGCTCCTCGGTGGCGGTCGTGATCGAGAAGCCGGCCTCGAGCTTGCGCACGCCTTCGCGGCGTGCCGTGCCGGTGACGACGACGGCTTCGAGTTCCTTCACTTCGGGCGATTCCGCGGCCGGCTTGGTCGCGGGTTTGGCGGCCTCCTGGGCCAAGGCGGCGCCGCACAGCGCGGTGGCAGCCAGGGCGATCAGCTGGGGGCGGAAGAAGGCGCGGGCGCCGTTGCGCGGCGCGGCATGGGGGCTGGGCATGGATGTCTCCGGTGGTTGTTGTGCGTCCCGAAAACCGGCGCGGCCGTCGTCGACTTTCGATGGGCTGGACTTTGCCGGCAAATGTTATCGATGTCATTTGGGTAAACACCAGTGTTGCAGCGACATGACATCGATGGCATCGATTGCGGTCCAATAGGAGGTCGGGCGGAAAGGTCCAGGATCACTCCGCGTGACGGAAAGCACCACGCCTCGTCGAGTCAGCCGGCTGGTCCCAGGTTCCGGTCCGGCATGAAAAACGGGCGCCCGAGGCGCCCGTTGTGCATTGCGGCCGGGTCGGTCAGCCGAGCTCGGCCAGCCTGGCCTCGATGGCTGCCTTGATCTGCTGCAGCTGGGCCGGCACCTTGGCGCCGAGCTGGGCGAACAGCGCGTCGTGCAGCTTCATCTCCGCCTGCCACTCGGCGGCGTCGATGCGGGTCACGGTGTCGAACTGGTCGGCGCTGAAGTCCAGGCCCTGCCAGTTCAGGTCGGCGTAGTCGGGCGTCACGCCGAAGAGGTGCTCGCCGCCATGGCCGCCGCCGTCGATGCGGTCCAGCATCCACTTCAGCACGCGCATGTTCTCACCGTAGCCGGGCCAGACGAACTTGCCGTCGGCGCCCTTGCGGAACCAGTTGACGCAGTAGATGGCCGGCAGCTTGGCGCCTGTTTTTTCACAGACTGCCTGCAGCTTGGCGCCCAGGCTGAGCCAGTGCTGGAAGTAGTCGGCCATGTTGTAGCCCATGAAGGGCAGCATCGCGAACGGGTCGCGGCGCACGACGCCCTGCTGGCCGGCCGCGGCGGCGGTGGTCTCGGAGCCCATCGTGGCGGCCATGTAGACGCCTTCGGTCCAGTTGCGCGCCTCGGTCACCAGCGGCACCGTGGTGGAGCGGCGGCCGCCGAAGATGAAGGCATCGATGGCCACGCCGGCCGGGTTGTCCCAGTTGGTGTCCAGCGCCGGGTTGTTGGTCGCGGCCACCGTGAAGCGTGCGTTCGGGTGGGCAGCCTTGGCGCCGGTCTCCTTCGCGATGGCGGGCGTCCAGTCCTTGCCCTGCCAGTCGATCAGGTGGGCGGGCAGGGCCTTGTCGGCCGTATCGGCCTCCATGCCTTCCCACCAGACGTCGCCGTCATCGGTCAGCGCGACGTTCGTGAAGATCACGTCGCGGTCCAGGCTGGCCATGCAGTTGGGATTGGTCTTGTGGTTGGTGCCCGGCGCGACGCCGAAATAGCCGGCCTCGGGGTTGATCGCGTAGAGCCTGCCGTCGGCCCCCGGCTTGATCCAGGCGATGTCGTCGCCGATGGTCGTGACCTTCCAGCCCTCGAAGCCCTTGGGTGGCACCAGCATCGAGAAATTGGTCTTGCCGCAGGCGCTCGGGAAGGCGGCGGCGACGTGGTACTTCCTGCCCGCCGGGCTCTCGACGCCCAGGATCAGCATGTGCTCGGCCAGCCAGCCCTGGTCGCGGCCCATCGTGGACGCGATGCGCAGCGCGAAGCACTTCTTGCCCAGCAGCGCATTGCCGCCATAGCCCGAGCCATAGCTCCAGATCTCGCGCGTCTCGGGGTAGTGGACGATGTACTTGGTGGTGTTGCAGGGCCAGCTCACGTCGGCCTGGCCGGCCTCCAGCGGCGCGCCCACGGTGTGCACGCAGGGCACGAAGTCGCCGTCCGCGCCGAGCAGCTCGATGACCGCGCGGCCCATGCGCGTCATCGTGCGCATGTTGACGGCGACGTAGGGGCTGTCGCTCAGCTCCACGCCGATGTGGGCGATCGGCGAGCCCAGCGGCCCCATGCTGAACGGCACGACGTAGAGCGTGCGGCCGCGCATGCAGCCCTTGAACAAGGCCTTGTCGCCGGTCTGCAGCAGCGCGCGCATCTCGGCCGGGGCCATCCAGTTGTTGGTGGCGCCGGCGTCATCCTTGTTCTCGGAGCAGATGAAGGTGCGGTCCTCGACGCGGGCGACATCGCTCGGGTCGGAGTTGGCCAGATAGCTGCCGGGGCGCAGCGCGGGGTTGAGTTTCTTGAAGGTACCGGCGGCGACGAGCTTGTCGCACAGGCGCTGGTATTCGTCGGTGCTGCCGTCGCACCAGTAGACGTCGGCCGCCTCGGTCAGCGCCGCGATCTCGGCCACCCAGGCGATCAGCCGGGCGTGTTTGACGTAGGCAGGCAGGTTCAGACGCAGGCCCTGCATCGCGGGTTGGTTCATGGTGGAAGCTCCGATCATGGTGATGTGTTTGGGTCAGCCACCGGAGCTGGCCCAAGCACACCGGGCTGGGGCCAGGATTGTCGAATCCAATGTAATCACGCCGTAACCACCGGGATCGGTGGGGTCATGCAAAACCGGAATAAGCCCATGCTGCCGCGGCCGTCAGGCTCATGGCGGCAGCGAAGTGTGTCTGGGGTTTACGCGAAGTTGGCGTGAAATTCGACGGAATTTCGACTGTCGACTCTGAACCTTCTGGAGGTGCCGCCCAGCCGGGCTCTGGCCCGGCGGCCTGAAGGTGCGGACCGATGCGGACACGATCCGCGCTGGCCTGGCCGGAGGCGCAGGCCGGCTGCCGCCAGCCCGCAAGGCCTTCCTAGAATTGCGCGATGAGCCCTTGCGCCGCCCCCGTCGTCTGCATCGGCGGCCTCAACATCGACCGCAAGCTGCGTCTGCTGGCCGAGGCTCTGCCGGCCTCGTCCAATCCCTGCGAGGCGCATGAGACGCCCGGCGGCGTCGTGCGCAACGTGGCCGAGAACCTCGCGCGCCTGGGCCTGCCGGTGGCGCTGGTCGCGGCGGTCGGCGACGACGCCGGCGGCCGTCTGCTGCTGGCGCAGGCTGCCGAAGTCGGCATCGACACGCGCGCCGTCATCCAGCGGCGCCGCCACGCCAGCGACAGCTACACGGCCGTGCTGGCGCCCGACGGCAGCCTGGCGCTGGGCCTGGCGGCCATGCCGCTGGTCGACGGCCTCGGTCCGCCGGCGCTGGCGGCCAGCCGGGCGCTGCGCGCGGGCGCGGCCCTGGTCGTCGCCGACGGCAACCTGCCCGCCGCTGCCTGGCCGCTGCTGCTGGCCGAGGCGCGCGACGGCGGCGTGCCCCTGGTGGGCGTGGCCGTGTCCGAGGCCAAGATGGCGCGCCTGCCGGAGTCCCTCGCCGGCCTGCACCTGCTGATGCTGAACGCCGGCGAACTCGGCACCGTGGCCGCCGAACCGGCCGCGGCCTTCGCGGCCCTGCATGCGCGCGGCGTGGCCCGCGTGCTCGTGTCCCGCGGTGCGCAGGGCCTGCTGCTCAGCGAGGCCGGCTGGGCGCCGCGCCACTGGCCGGCGCCGGCGGTCGACATCGTCGACGTGACCGGCGCGGGCGATGCGCTGGCGGCCGGCGTCTGCGCGGCCCTGCTGCGCGACGGCGGCGACTTCGACGCCGCGGCCCGCCTAGGCCTGGACCTGGCCGCGCTGACGCTGCAGACCGAGGCCAGCGTCCACCCCGAACTGACCCCCCGCTTCCTGGAAGAACGATGAACGAACTGATCCAACTCTCGCCCGAAGTCGCCGCGGCCCGCGCCGAGGGCCGGCCCGTCGTCGCGCTGGAATCCACCATCATTGCCCACGGCATGCCCTGGCCGCAGAACCTCGACACGGCCCGCGAGGTCGAGGACCTCATCCGCGCCGAGGGCGCCGTGCCGGCCACCATCGCCGTAATGGCGGGGCGCATCCGCGTCGGCCTGACCGCTGCCGAGCTGCAGCAGTTGGCGCAGTCGCCCGATGCGATGAAGCTCAGCCGCCGCGACCTGCCCTATGCCATCGCCACCGGCCGCCTGGGCGCGACGACGGTGGCCGCGACGATGATCTGCGCCCAGCTGGCCGGCATCGAGGTCTTCGTGACCGGCGGCATCGGCGGCGTGCACCGCGGCGGCGCCGACAGCTTCGACATCTCGGCCGACCTGCAGGAGCTGGCGCGCACGCCGGTGGCCGTGGTCTGCGCCGGCGCCAAGTCCATCCTCGACCTCGCGCTGACGCTGGAATACCTGGAGACCCACGGCGTGCCGGTGCTCTCCATCGGCCAGCACAATTTCGCCGCCTTCTTCACGCCCGACAGCGGCCTCAGGGCCGATTTCCGCATGGACGATGCGGCCGAGCAGGCCCGCTTCATCCGCGCCAAATGGGCGCTGGGCCTGGGCGGCGGCGTCGTCGTCAGCAACCCCGTGCCGGCGGCCCAGGCCATGCCCCGCGAGGAGATCGCCGCGATCACCGCCCAGGCCCTGGCCGAGGCCGAGGCCCAGGGCATCCAGGGCAAGGCCATCACGCCCTTCCTGCTGGCGCGCATCAAGGCGCTGACGGGCGGGCGCAGCCTGGCCACCAACATCGCCCTCGTGAAGCACAACGCGCTGGCCGGCGCGCGGCTGGCGCGCGCGCTGCATGGCTGAACCCGCGCGAGGTCGCCGAGTTCGCGGCGCGAGCCGCCTGATCAGGCCAACTTGAGGCGGCCCTCGCGGGCGGCCATCTGCAGGCTGCCGGCGGCGCGCTCGATCATGCCGATGACGGCGTCGAAGCCCTGGGCCGGGCCGAAGTAGGGGTCGGGGACGTTCTGGCCGGCCAGCTCGGGCACGAAGTCGGTCAGCATCAGGATGCGGGCACGCAGCTCGGGTGCGGCCTGGCCGCGCAGCGCCTCCACATGCTCGGCCTCCATCGCCAGCACGAGGTCGTACTGGCCGAGCTGCTCCGGGTCGGCGCGGCGCGAGCGCCATTTGCGGTCCAGGCTGTAGTTGTGGCGGGCCAGGGCCGCCGCGGCGCGCGCATCCACCGGGCCGCCGCGCGGGTCGGCATGCACGCCGGCCGAGGCGATGGTCTTGAACACATCACCCAGCCTGGCCTTGAAGACGGCCTCGGCCATCGGCGAGCGGCAGATGTTGGCGGTGCAGACGAGCAGGATGGCGGCCATGGCTTCAGGTCTTGGCGAGTTCGGCGCGCATCGCGTCGATCACCGATTTGTAGTCGGCCTTGCCGAAGATGGCCGAGCCGGCGACGAAGGTGTCGGCACCCGCCGCGGCGATCTCGCGGATGTTGTCGACCTTGACGCCGCCGTCGATCTCCAGCCGGATGTCGCGGCCGCTCCTGGCGATGATCTCGCGCGCCTTCTGCAGCTTCTGCAGTGCCGTCGGGATGAAGCTCTGGCCGCCGAAGCCGGGGTTCACGCTCATCAGCAGCACCATGTCGACCTTGTCGATGACCCACTCCAGCACGTCCAGCGGCGTGGCCGGGTTGAAGACCAGGCCGGCCTGCTTGCCCTCGCCCTTGATGAGCTGCAGCGTGCGGTCGACGTGGGCGCTGGCCTCGGGGTGGAAGCTCACCATGTCGGCGCCGGCGCGGCAGAAGGCCTGGGCCAGGCTGTCGACGGGCTGCACCATCAGGTGCACGTCGATGACGGCCGGGCTGCCGTCGGGCTTGACCGCGTGCTGGCGCAGCGCCTCGCAGACCATCGGCCCGAAGGTCAGGTTGGGCACGTAATGGTTGTCCATCACGTCGAAGTGGATCCAGTCGGCGCCGGCGGCCAGCACGTTCCTCACCTCCTCGCCCAGGCGGGCGAAATCGGCGGACAGCAGGCTGGGGGCGATGAAGTGTTGGCGGGCAGACATAGCCCGCAATTCTAGATTCCGGGCCTCTTGAACCGGTCGCGCGCCTTCTGCGCCTCGGCCCAGTGATGGCAGCCGGGCTGGTGGTCGTTGATGAGGCCCATGGCCTGCATCAGCGCATGCATCGTCGTCGGGCCGACGAACTTCCAGCCGCGCTTCTTCAAGTCCTTGGACAGCGCCTCGGAGGGTGCCGACTGCGCCAGGTTGTGCGCCACCGAGTTCTTCGGCGGCTCGAAGCGCCACAGATAGGCGGCGAGCGAGCCCTCGGCGGCGACCAGCTCCACGCAGCGCCCGGCGTTGTGGATGGCCGCTTCGATCTTGCCGCGATGGCGCACGATGCCGGCATCGGCCAGCAGCCGCGCCACGTCGGCCGCGCCGAAGCGGGCCACCCGGTGGTAGTCGAAGCCTGCGAAGGCCGCGCGGAAGGCCTCGCGCTTGTTCAGGATGGTCCGCCACGACAGGCCGCTCTGGAAGCCCTCCAGGCAGAGCTTCTCGAACAGCCGGAAGTCGTCGGCCACGGGGCTGCCCCATTCCTCGTCGTGGTAGCGCAGATAGGTCTCGTCGCCGGGCGCGGCGGCGCACCAGGCGCAGCGCGGCCGGCCGTCGGGAGGGAGGTAGAGGGGTTTCATGGGGAGGTGTCGGCGATGGCCATGTCGGCTGCGGCTCTTCGCCGGGCCCAGCAGTGCGCCCGGCGGGCAGAGACAGTGCAGCACTTAGGATCGCGCATCTCGACGGAGATACGCCCGAGCATAGCGTTCGGGCCCGATAATCTTCCCATGGCCACCCCCCGTTTCAGCTGCGGCGCCGCGGTGCAGGCCCTGCCCGAGCAGACTCATCTCGAGCAGGGCCTGTACGCCTACAGCTACACGATCACGATCGAGAACACCGGCGACGTGCTGGCCCAGCTCATCGGCCGGCACTGGGAGATCACCGACGCGCGCGGCCAGGTGCAGGTCGTCGACGGGCTGGCGGTCGTCGGCCACCAGCCGGTGCTGGCGCCGGGCCAGAGCTTCCAGTACAGCTCCTGGGCCCAGATCGGCACGCCCCAGGGCACGATGCGCGGGCGCTTCCTGTGCGTGACCGAAGGCTGCGAGGTCTTTCATGCCGAGGTCGACGAGTTCCTGCTCGCCGACAGCGCCTCCCTGCATTGAGCTGGGACCTCACCGCCCTGCTCAACGCGGCCGATCCTCAGGCCGCGCTGGCCGAGCGCAACCTGTGGCTGGTGCGGCTGCTGGAATGGCTGCGCCATGCCGCGCCGCGCGAGCAGATCCCGTCGGGCACGCTGCGGCCGGTCGTGCGCCTCAAGCATCTGCTCAACGTGCTGGAGCGCCACCCCGACCACGCCCGCCGCTTCTCGGCCGTCATCGCCGGCGTCTGGAACGACGTCGACGCGGTCAGCCTGTTCGCCGAGGTCGGCTTTGCGCCGCGCATGGCGCTGTGGCATGAGTTCCTGGGCCGGCTGCGCCGCCGCCTGCTGCCGGCCACCACCGACACGCGCGACCTCGCGGCGCTGTTCGAGCTGCTGTTCGGCGACCGTGCCGACGAGGACTGGATCGCCGCCATCGACGACGAGCTGCTCGGCCGGCTGAGCCTGCTGTTCGCCGCCACGCCGGACGACGGCTGGCGCGTCGAGGCGCGTGCCGCGGTCACCGTGCTCGTCAGCAGCGTGCATGCGGCCGGCCTGTCCGGGATGCTGCGCGTGCGCATGGACGAGCCGCTGCTGCAGGACCGGCCCTTCCACCAGCTGCCGGCGGCCTGGGAGGCCGTCGAGCGCGCGCTGCAGCCGGGCGCGGCCGACGCGCCCGGGCCGCCGCTGCAATACCTGCGCGCGCTGCTGGACCGCTGCCGTGCCGCCGCGCTGACCGTGCCCGAGCACCTCGAGACCCATGGCGTGTCGGTGGACCTGATGTTCACCGTCGAGCAGCTCACCGCGCGGCTGGACCGCATCGAGGCGCTGCTGGCCTGCCTGGTGTCGCGCGAGCCGCAGCGCGAGCTGCTGCGCCTGGTCGCCGGCCTGGTGCGCGTCGTGCACGAGCGGCGCAGCCTGCGCACGCTGTTCGCGAGCCACTACTCGCTGCTGGCGCGCAAGCTGGCCGAGCGCAGCGCCGAGACCGGCGAGCACTACATCACCCGCAACCGCGACGAATACCGCGACATGCTCGGGCGCGCGGCCGGCGGCGGCGCCGTGATCGCCGGCACCACCTTCGTCAAGTTCTTCATCGCGCTGCTGGGTTTCACGGCCTTCTGGGGCGGCTTCTGGGCCGGCGTGAACTACGCGCTCAGCTTCGTCCTCATCCACCTGCTGCACTGGACCGTGGCCACCAAGCAGCCGGCCATGACGGCGCCGGCCATGGCCCACAAGCTGCTGCACATCGAGCGTGACGACAACCTGCAGGGCTTCGTCGACGAGGTGGCCCACCTCGTGCGCTCGCAGGTGGCCGGCATCGTCGGCAACCTCGCGCTGGCGGCGCCCGTCGTGCTGGCCGTGCAGCTGATCTGCCGCGCCGCCTTCGGCGCGCCGCCGGTGGGCGAGAGGGAGGCCCACTATGTGCTGCAGTCGCTGAGCCTGGCCGGCCCCTCGCTGCTGTTCGCGGCCTTCACCGGCGTGCTGCTGTTCGCGTCCAGCCTGATCGCCGGCTGGGTGGAGAACTGGTTCGTTTTCCACCGCCTGGACAGCGCCATCGCCTGGAACCCGCGCATCGTCGCCACGCTCGGCCGCGCCCGCGCGCAGCGCTGGTCGCGCTGGTGGCGGGCCAATATCTCGGGCCTGGCGGCCAACACCAGCCTGGGCCTGATGCTGGGCCTGGTGCCGGCGCTGACCGGCTTCTTCGGCCTGGCCCTGGAGGTGCGCCACGTCACGCTGGGCACCGGCCAGCTTGCCGCGGCCGTCGGCGCGCTGGGTTTCGGCGTGATGACGACCTGGGCGTTCTGGTCCTGCGTGATCTGCATCGCCGGCATCGGCGTGCTCAACGTCGGCGTCAGCTTCTTCTGCGCCTTCAAGGTGGCGCTGCGCTCGCGCGGCATCCGCCTGGCCGACCGGCGGCGCGTCAATGCGGCGATCCGGGCGCGGCTGTGGCGCGAGCCGCTGAGTTTCCTGATTCCGCCGCGCTAGTCCTCGCGGCGCTCGCCCTTGTCGCGGCCGGAGAACATGGTCCACCAGACGATGAACACGAAGATCAGCAGCGCGCCGAGGGCTTCGAGGGCGAGGAGCAGCATGGGGTGGTGGGCGCGTGGGGGACTGGCCGCGATTCTAGGAAGCCTGGCGGCCTGTTCGTCGCCGCCGCTGCAGGCACCGCCCGCGGCGGCGCCCATGCCGCGGGCGAGCGCGGCGCGCTGGGCCGCCGTCGACTGGCGGGACCTGCCCGGCTGGGGCAGCAGCGACGACCTGCTCGCCGCCTGGCCGGCCCTGCTGGCCAACTGCCAGCGCCCCGCGCCCGGCTGGGCCGAGTTCTGCGCCCGCGCCGCACAGCAGGCGCCGGCCGACGCGACCGAGGCCACGCTCTTCCTGATGAAGCATCTGCGCCCCTGGCGGCTGGCCGCCGACGGTGGCGAGGCGACCGGCCTGCTGACCGGCTATTTCGAGCCCCAGCTGGTCGCCAGCCGCGTGCGCCAGGGCGTCTTCCAGTGGCCGCTGCTCGCGCTGCCCGCAGACCCCGCGCTGCGCCGCCTGCCGCGCCGCGACAGCGACGCCGACCCGCGCTTCGCCGCGCTGGCCTATCTCGACGACCCCTTCGCGCTGCTGCAGCTGCAGGTGCAGGGCTCGGGCCGCCTCGTCATGCGCGACGCGAACGGCGGCGCCGAACGCGTCAGCCGCGTCGCCTTTGCCGGCCACAACGACCAGCCCTTCCAGTCGGTCGTGCGCGCGCTGCTGGAGCGCGGCGAGGTCGGCGATGCGACGCCGCCCAGCCTGCGCGACTGGGCGCGCCGCAACCCGGGCCGGGTGCGCGACGCGCTGGCCGTGAACCCGCGCGTCGTCTACTTCCGCGAGGAGGCGCTGGCGGACGCGTCGCAAGGCCCGCGCGGTGCCCAGGGCCTGCCGCTGGTGCCGGGCCGCTCCGTCGCGGTGGACAGGGCCGTCATCGGCCTGGGCACGCCGCTGTGGCTGGACAGCACCGAGCCCTGGTCGCCGGGCGCCGCCGCCGCGCCGCTGCGCCGCCTCGTGCTGGCCCAGGACACCGGCGGCGCCATCCAGGGCGCCGTGCGCGCCGACCTGTTCTGGGGCTGGGGCGACGATGCCGCGCTGCGCGCCGGCCGCACCAAGCAGCCGCTGCGGCTGTGGGCGCTGCTGCCGCAGGGGCTCACTCCGTGACCTTGACGCCCTTCCAGAACGCGTAGCGGCCCTTGATCTCGGCCGCCGCGGGCAGCGGGTCGGGGTAGTACCAGACCGCGTCCGGGTTCATCTCGCCGTTGATCAGCAGGCTCAGGTATTTGGCCTCGCCCTTCCAGGGGCAGCGGCTGACGTGGTTGCTGAACGTCGTGTACTGCTTGTTCAGCGCCTCGGCCGGGAAATAGTGGTTGCCTTCGACGACGACGGTGTCGCTGCTCTCGGCCAGGGTCACGCCGTTCCAGACTGCCTTCATGGCGGGTCTCCTTGAAAATGAAGTCGATGAAACGCTACCACTCCCACCTCGGCCGCGACATCGTCATCACCGGCGGCAGCGCCCGGGATCTGCTGCCGGGCCAGTTCGGCGTGCTCGCCATCGACGGCGGCGCGGGCGGCTGGTCCGTCGTGCACAAGGGGCCGGACGGCGACGTCGTCGAGCTGAACAACGAGATGCACTTCGAGCTGCCGGAGGAGGCGCTCGCCTTCGCCAAGGAGCTGATCGGCCTGATGACGCCGGAAGGCGATGAAACTGCCCCTCGCCCAATCTCGCCACGCTGAACGCGGGCGAGCCTGGTCGGTCCCCCGCGGGGACAAGGCTGTTTGCGGCATTGAGCCGCAAACAGCCTCAGGCGGGCCGGCTTGGGAGCGGCCCGGCGCTCGGCCCGAAATACTCCCGTTCTATCCGTTGCGGACCTCAGGCCGCCGCCACTGCCCTCGCCGCCAGCTCGGGAATCAGCGCGGCGCGGTAGTCGGCCGTGCCGTGCAGGTCGTGGTTCAGCCCGGCGGCATCGACCTTGACGGCGCGCGCGGCGGCCGGGCTCCAGTCGCGGGCCAGCGCCGTCTCCAGTTCGCGGCAGCGAAACACGCCCGGCCCGGCGCCGGTGACGGCCACGCGCACGCCGGCGTCGAAGCGGGCGACGAACACGCCCACCAGCGAGAAGCGCGAGGCCGGCTGCTTGAACTTCTGCCAGCCGGCCGCCTTCGGGCAGGGGAAGCTGACCGCGGTGATCAGCTCGCCGTCTTCCAGCGCGGTCGTGAACAGGCCCTGGAAGAAGTCGTCGGCCGCGAGGTCGCGGCGATTCGTGTGGACGGTGGCGCTCAAGGCCAGCACCGCGGCCGGGTAGCAGGCGGCCGGGTCGTTGTTGGCGAGGCTGCCGCCCAGCGTGCCGGCATTGCGCACCTGGCGGTCGCCGATGCGGCCGGCGAGGTCGGCCAGGGCCGGGATGGCCCGGCCCACGTCGGCCGATGCGGCCACCGTGGCATGCGTCGTCGCGGCGCCGATGCGGACGGCGCCACCACCCACCGTGATGCCCTGCAGCTCGGGCAGGCGGCGCACGTCGACGAGGCCGGCCGGTGCGGCCAGGCCCAGCTTGATCGCGCCGAGCAGCGACTGGCCGCCGGCCAGGAATTTGTCGTCGGCGCCCAGGCGGGCCGCGGCGACGGAGGATGCGGCTTGGTAGTTCATCGTCATCTCCTCAGTTGGCCGTCTGCAGGGCCGTCCAGACCGTGCAGGGCGTGGCCGGCATGGGCAGGTCCTTCACGCCGATGGCGTCGCAGATCGCGTTGACGACGGCGGCCGGCGAACCGATGGCGCCGGCCTCGCCGCAGCCCTTCACGCCCAGCGGGTTGTGCGTGCAGGGCGTGCCCTTGGCGGTCTGCACATTGAAGCTGGGCAGGTCGTCGGCGCGCGGCATCGCGTAGTCCATATAGCTGCCCGACAGCAGCTGGCCGGATTCCGCGTCGTAGACGCCGTGCTCCAGCAGTGCCTGGCCGATGCCCTGGGCCAGGCCGCCGTGCACCTGGCCCTCGACGATCATCGGGTTGACGATGTTGCCGAAGTCGTCCACGGCGCTGAAGCGGTCCACGCGCACGACGCCGGTGGCCGGGTCCACCTCCACCTCGCAGACATAGCTGCCGGCCGGGTAGGTGAAGTTGCTGGGGTCGTAGAAGGCGTTCTCGTTGAGGCCCGGCTCCAGCTTGTCGAGCGGGTAGTTGTGCGGCACATAGGCCGTCAGCGACACCTGCGCGAAGGGCACGACGCGGTCGGTGCCGGCGACGCGGTATTCGCCGTTGCTGAACTCGATGTCGCCCTCGCCGGCCTCCAGCAGGTGGGCCGCGATCTTGCGGCCCTTGGCGATGACCTTGTCCACCGCCTTCAGGATGGCCGTGCCGCCCACGGCCAGCGAGCGGCTGCCGTAGGTGCCCATGCCGAACAGCACCTTGCCCGTGTCGCCGTGCTGGATGTCGACGTCGTCCAGCGGGATGCCGAGGCGGTCGGCCACGACCTGGGCGAAGGTGGTCTCATGGCCCTGGCCGTGCGAGTGGCTGCCGGTGAAGACGGTGACCTTGCCGGTCGGGTGCACGCGCACCTCGCCGGCTTCGAACAGGCCGGCGCGCGCGCCCAGAGCGCCGGCGATGTTGGACGGCGCCAGGCCGCAGGCCTCGATATAGGTCGAGTAGCCGAGGCCGCGCCGCAGGCCCTTGGCGGCGCTCACGGCCTTGCGCGACGCGAAGCCGGCCACGTCGGCGATCTTCTGCACCTGGGTCAGCGTCGCGTCGTAGTCGCCGGTGTCGTAGGTCAGGCCCACGGGCGTGGCGTACGGAAACTCCTTGATGAAGTTGCGGCGGCGCAGCTCGGCCGGGTCGATGCCGAGCTCGTGGGCGGCCGTCTCCACCAGGCGCTCGACGACATAGGTCGCCTCGGGCCGGCCGGCGCCGCGGTAGGCGTCCACCGGCGCGGTGTTGGTGAACACGCCGGTGACCTCGGCGTAGATCCTGGGCGTCTTGTACTGGCCGGCCAGCAGCGTCGCGTAGAGGATGGTCGGCACGCAGGACGCGAAGGTGGACAGATAGGCGCCCAGGTTGGCCGTCGTGTGCACGCGCATCGCGAGGAAGGCGCCGTCCTTGCCGGTGGCCAGCTCGGCCGTCGTGACATGGTCGCGGCCATGGGCGTCGGACAAAAAGCTCTCGCTGCGCTCGGCCGTCCACTTGATCGGCCGGCCCAGCTTCCTGCTGGCCCAGACCAGCGCCGTCTCCTCGGCGTAGAGGAAGATCTTGGAGCCGAAACCGCCGCCCACGTCGGGCGCGACGACGCGCAGCTTGTGCTCGGGGATGCCGAGCACGAAGGCGCACATCAGGAGGCGCTCGACGTGCGGGTTCTGGTTGGCGACGTAGAGGGTGTAGGCGTCGTCCGCCGGATTGTAGCTGGCGTTGGCCGCGCGCGGCTCGATGGCGTTGGGGATCAGGCGGTTGTTGCGGAACTGCAGCCGCGTGACGTGGGCGGCGCCGGCCATGGCGGCGTCGGTCGCGGCCTTGTCACCGCAACCCCAGGTGTAGCAGCGGTTGTCCGGCGCCTCGTCGTGCACGCGGCCGGCATGGCCGGCGGCGGTGGCAGTGTCGGCCACGGCGGGCAGCTCGTCGTAGTCCACGTCCACCAGCGCCGCCGCGGCCTTGGCCTCGGCCAGGGTCTCGGCCACGACCAGGGCCAGCGCGTCGCCCACGTAGCGCACCTTGCCGTCCGCCAGGATGGGGTGCTTGGGCTCCTTCATCGGCTGGCCGTCGGTGCTGGTGATGAGCCAGCCGCAGGGCAGGCCGCCGACGGCGCGGAAGTGCTCGCCGGTGTAGACGCCCAGCACGCCCGGCGCGGCCTGGGCGGCGGCCGTGTCCACGCGCCTGAGCCGCGCATGCGCGTAGGCGCTGCGCACGAAGACGCCATAGGTCTGGCGCGGCAGCACGATGTCGTCGGTGTACTGGCCGCGGCCGGTCAGGAAGCGCGCGTCCTCGCGGCGCTTGACGCTCTGGCCGATGAGGCCGGTCTTGTCGGGCGCGTTCATGCTCAGGCCTCCTTCATCGCCTGTGCGCCGGCCTGCACGGCCCGCACGATGTTCTGGTAGCCGGTGCAGCGGCAGAGGTTGCCCTCCAGCCCCTCGCGGATGGCGGCCTCGCTGCCGCAGTCGTGGTGCTGCACCAGGTCCACGGCGCTCATGACCATGCCCGGCGTGCAGAAGCCGCATTGCAGGCCGTGGCAGTCCTTGAAGGCGGCCTGCATGGGGTGCAGCGCGCCGCCGGCGGCGGCCAGGCCCTCGATGGTGGTGATGCCGGTGCCGTCGGCCTGCACGGCCAGCAGATTGCAGGCCTTCACGGCGCGGCCGTCGAGGTGGACGGTGCAGGCGCCGCACTGCGCGGTGTCGCAGCCGACATGGGTGCCGGTCAGGGCCAGGTCTTCGCGCAGCAGCTGCACCAGCAGCCGGTCGGGAGTCACGTCGCGGCTGACGGCACGGCCATTGACCGTGAGCTGGATCTTCATCGCTGGTCTCCGTGGTTGTGGGGACGATGCTGGCCCGGCCGGCAAGGCTTGTGATTGCCGATTACCCTAGTGGAAATACATGCTGGGGATAAGCAAGCCATGGACAACCTCGATCTCGGCGTGCTGCGCACGGCCGCCGGCTGGCGGGCCGAGGCGCGCGGCGTCGTGCTGGGCACCATCACCCGCACCTGGGGTTCGGCGCCACGGCCGGTGGGCTCGCTGGTGGCCGTGCGGGACGACGGGCTGATCGCCGGCTCGGTGTCCGGCGGCTGCATCGAGGACGACCTCGTCGCCCAGCTGCGCGCCGGCAGCCTGAAGCTGGACAGGCCCACGCCGCTGCGCTATGGCGTCGGCGCCGAGGAGGCGCGCCGCTTCGGCCTGCCCTGCGGCGGCACGCTGGAGCTGATGCTGGAGCCGCTGGGGCCGCAGTCGGCCGTCGACGAGCTGCTCGCGCGGCTGGAGCACGGCGAGCGCGTGCGGCGCATGCTGGATCTCGCCAGCGGCGCCGCCACGCTGGCCGACGCCGAGCCGGGCGCCGACGCACTGGTGCTGACCGCCACCCGACTCGTCAGCCACCATGGCCCGCAATGGCGGCTGCTGGTCATCGGCGCCGGCCAGATGACCGACTACCTCGCGCAGATGGCCCTGGCCCTGGGCTATGGCGTGACGGTCTGCGACCCGCGTGCCGAGTACGCCGACGGCTTCGTGATCGCCGGCGTCACGCTGACGCGCGACATGCCGGACGACGTCGTCACCGCCTTCAAGCCCGACGGCGCGACCGCCATCGTGGCACTCACCCACGACCCCAAGCTGGACGACCTCGCGCTGATGGAGGCCCTGCGCGGCGCGGCCTTCTACGTCGGCGCCATCGGCTCGCGCGTGAACCAGGCCAAGCGGCGCGCGCGGCTGGCCGAGCATTTCGGGCTGACGGCCGAACAGCTCGACCGCCTGCACGGCCCCGTGGGCCTGGACATCGGCGCGCGCACGCCGCCGGAGATCGCGCTCAGCATCCTGGCCGAGATGACGGCGGTGCGCTATCGCGCGGCCGGCGCTCGGCCCGAGGCCGGCTGCGCGGTCTAGCGGGCTGGCCGTGAATGGTGCCGCGTAAAGTCCGTTGCTTTTACGCAAGCCCGCCATGATCGAACTGCACTACTACCCCAGCAACGCCAGCTTCGCGCCCCATCTGCTGCTTGAGGAGATGGGCGTCCCGTTCACGCTGCGCAAGGTCGAGCGCGACAGCGGCGAGCACAAGTCGCCGGCCTATCTGAAGCTGAACCCGAACGGGCTGATCCCGGTGCTGGTGGACGGCGACCTCGTGCTCTACGAGACGGCCGCCATCCTGATGCACCTGGCCGACTGCCATCCGGGCTTTGCGCCGGCGCCCGGTACGGCCGAGCGGGCCCAGTATTACAAGTGGATGGTCTGGCTGACCAACACGCTGCAGGCCATGCTGATCCACTACTTCTACCCGGACCGCATGGCCTCGGACGCCGCCGAAGTGAAGGCGCGCGCCGAGGCCCAGGTCGCACCGATGCTGGACCAGATGGACGCCGAGCTGGCCCGCCACGGCGGCCCCTGGTTCCTGGGCCAGCACTACACGGCGGTGGACCCGCTGGCCTTCATGCTGTGCCGCTGGACGCGCATGCAGGCCCACCCGGCCAAGGCTCGGCCGGCTCTGGGCGCCTACCTGGCGCGCGTGTTCGAGCGGCCGGCGACGCAGCGCGTGGTGGCCAAGGAGAAGTTGCCGGACCCGGTGTATTGAGATCGGTGCCGGGTTGGGGTGCTTTTGCGGGAAGCCCCCTAACCCAACAACTTCAAGGCGCCCCGCACAGGCAGTGCACCGCGGCCGCCCGCTCCCAGTGCCCCTGCGCCGACATCTTCGCCAGCTCCTTCAGCGTGGACAGCTCCTCGACGACCGGCGCCGGCAAGGCGGCCAGCCCCAACGACTGCACGAGTGACGGCGCCAGCGTGTCGCTCAGCGAGGCGAGCAGGCGCTCGCTGCGGCTGAGGTCGCGCTCGACATAGCTCAGGCGCGGCTTCTCGCCGGCCTTGAGCTCCAGCTTGGCCAGCCTGGCGGCCGCCTGCACGGCGTCGTCGAAGCTGCCCAGGCGGTCCACCAGGCCGCGCGCCTTGGCCTGGGCGCCCGTCCAGATGCGGCCCTGGGCCACCGTGTCGATCTGCTCCGGCGTGCTCTTGCGCGCCTGCGCGGCCAGGCCGGTGAAGCGGGCGTAGGTGCTGTCGATGCCCGACTGCACGGCCGCCTGCAGCCGCGGGTCCAGCGGGCGGCGCGGGTCGTAGCCGCCGGCCAGCCAGGTCGTCGTCACGCCGCCGGTGTGCAGCGAGAGCTTGTCCATCAGGCCCTCGGCCGTCGGCAGGATGCCGAAGACGCCGATGCTGCCGGTGACGGTGCCGGGGTCGGCGATGACGGCGTCGCTGCTCATCGAGATCCAGTAGCCGCCCGAGGCCGCCACGTCGCCCATGGACACGACCACCGGCTTGCCGGCCCGGCGCGTCAGCTCCAGCTCGCGGCGGATGACCTCGGACGCGAAGGCGCTGCCGCCGGGCGAGTTGACGCGCAGCACGACGGCCTTGATGGCGTCGTTCTCGCGGGCCTTGCGGATCAGGCGCGCCGTCGAGTCGCCGCCGATGCGGCCCGGGCCCACGTCGCCGTCGACGATCTCGCCCTCGGCCACGACGACGCCCAGCCCCGGCTGCAGCCCGTTCGGCGTGCCGGCGTCCTTCACATAGGCCAGGTAGTCGGCCAGCGAGACCTGGCGGAAGCTCTTGCTCTGCTCATCCCGGGCGCCTTTGGCCGTCAGCAGCTCGCGCATCTGGTCGCGCGTCTTCAGCCCGTCCACCAGCCTGGCCTGCAGGGCCAGCTGGGCCGGGTCGCCCTTGACCGCGGCGAGGCGCTGCGGCAGCTCGGCTATGCCCTTGGCGATGCTGCCGGCGTCGAGCTTGCGCGCGGTCTCGATGGCGGCCGTGAAGCCGCTCCACAGCTCGCCATAGACCAGGCCCTCGGCCTCCTGCGTCGCGGCGCTGGGGCCGTTGGCCGTGTAGGGCTCGGCAAAGCTCTTGTAGGTGCCCACCTTGAGGACGTGGGCCGTCACGCCCAGGCGGTCCAGCGCGTCCTTGTAATAGGTGCGCCAGCGGCCGAAGCCCTCCAGCATGACCATGCCCATGGGGTGCAGATAGACCTCGCCGGCCTGGGCGGCCAGGAAATAGCCGCGCTGGCTGTAGTTGTCGGCATAGGACAGCACCGGCTTGCCGCTGGCCTTGCGGAAGCGCTGCAGCGCCGCGCCCACCTCGTGCAGGCCGGCCTGGCCGGCGCCCTGCAGCTCCTCCACGTCCAGCAGCACGGCGCCGATCTTGTCGTCGCGGGCGGCCGTGTCGAGCGCGGCGAGCACGTCGCGCAGCCGCGTCTGCTTCGGCATCCCGCGGCCTTCGGCCTGGGCCACCAGCTGCTCGCGCGGGCTGCCGGAGAACTGCTCGACGAGATCGCCGTCGAGCTTGAGCACCAGCGTGGTCTTGTCGGCGAGCGGCCTCGGGCCGCGCGACAGCAGGGCCGCCGCGACGGCGACGACGAGCAGCAGCACGAGCAGGTTCATCAGCGCCCGGCGCGTGCCGTCGAGCAGCCACCAGGCCTTGGAGAACAGCCAGCCCATCGCGGAGAACACGGATTTCATCGGACCTGCCTTGCGGGATTGATGCGGGCCGATTGTGCAGACTCCTCGCTTAGCATCCGCCGGTCATGGTTTGCGAGGACGCCTCATGCTTGCTTGGCCCGGTTGGTTGCGACGCCTCAACGAGCACTTGCCGCTGCGCTATCTGACCTGGATGTGCTGCGGCGCGCTGGCGCTGTACTTCGCCGCCAGCTGGACGGCCGGCATCGGCGACGGCCTGTTCGCGCTGCTCTTCCTGGCGCTGACGCTGCTGGGCCTGCGCGACGCACGCCAGACGCGCCACTCCATCCTGCGCAACTACCCCGTCATCGGCCATCTGCGCTTCCTGTTCGAGTTCATCCGGCCCGAGATCCGCCAGTATTTCGTCGAGGGCGACAACGACGCCGCGCCGTTCTCGCGCGCCCAGCGCTCCATCGTCTACCAGCGCGCCAAGGGCGACCCCGACCAGCGCCCCTTCGGCACCCAGCTCGACGTCGGCGCGCGCGGCTACGAGTGGATCAACCATTCGCTGGCGCCCACCCACCTGCTCGGCCACGACTTCCGCATCACCATCGGCGCCGGCCGGGCCCAGCCCTATTCGGCCAGCGTCTTCAACATCTCGGCGATGAGCTTCGGCGCGCTCAGCGCCCGCGCCATCCTGGCGCTGAACAAGGGCGCCAAGATCGGTGGCTTCGCCCACGACACCGGCGAGGGCTCGATCAGCGTGCACCACCGCGTGCACGGCGGCGACCTGATCTGGGAGATCGGCTCGGGCTATTTCGGCTGCCGCAACGATGACGGCTCCTTCAGCGCCGACAAGTTCCAGGCCGCCGCGGCCGACCCGCAGGTCAAGATGATCGAGCTCAAGCTCAGCCAGGGCGCCAAGCCCGGCCACGGCGGCGTGCTACCCGGCCCCAAGGTCACCGCGGAGATCGCCGCCGCGCGCGGCGTGCCGGCCGGCCAGGCCTGCATCTCGCCGGCCCGCCACAGCGCCTTCTCGACGCCGATCGAGATGATGCAGTTCATCGACCGGCTGCGGAACCTGTCGGGCGGCAAGCCCACCGGCTTCAAGCTCTGCATCGGCCACCCCTGGGAGTGGTTCGCGCTCTGCAAGGCCATGCTGGAGACCGGCATCACGCCGGACTTCATCGTCGTCGACGGCGCCGAGGGCGGCACCGGCGCGGCGCCGCTGGAGTTCACGAACAACGTCGGCGCGCCGCTGCAGGAGGGCCTGCTGCTGGTGCACAACACGCTGGTCGGCCTGAACCTGCGCGACCAGATCAAGATCGGCTGCGCCGGCAAGGTCACGACGGCCTTCGACATCGTGCGCCTGATGGCCCTGGGCGCCGACTGGTGCAACGCGGCGCGCGGCTTCATGTTCGCCCTCGGCTGCATCCAGGCCCAGGCCTGCCACACCGGCCACTGCCCCACCGGCGTGACCACGCAGGACCCGCAGCGCCAGCGCGCCATCGTCGTGCCCGACAAGGCCCAGCGCGTCGCCAACTTCCACCAGGGCACGCTGAAGGCGCTGAAGGAGCTCGTCGAGGCCGCCGGCCTGTGCCACCCGCAGGAGATCACGGCCCAGCACATCGTGCATCGGCTCGACAAGCACGAGGTGAGGCTGCTGGCCAATCTGCTGCCCTTCGTCGAGCCCGGCGCCGTGCTGCGCGGCGAGCTGCCGCACAACACCTTCCGCGTCTACTGGCCGCTGGCCAGCGCGCACAGCTTCTCGCCCCAGGGCCGCATCGAGCGGGCCGCCTGAGACCTTGAACAGGTTCTGCCCCCGCCGGGATGCGGGGGGTGGCGCCTACGAACTAGGGGGGAGAGGGCCGGAACGCGCACAATGCGCGGCGGTCCCCAGTGCCGCTCCCGCCATGCCCACCGTCTACCTCCTCCGCCATGGCGAGCCCGTGCTGCAGCGCACGCGCTCGCTGCTGTTGCAGGCCGGTGGCGTCCGGCTCTGCGGCAGCAAGGCCCTGCTGGCCGATGCGCTGGACGAACTCGCCACGCTGGCGCCCGACATCGTCGCCAGCGACCTGCGTCTGGTGGACAGCCATGCGATGCGCGTAGCCCACGAACTCGGCCGCCTGCCGGTGCGGCCCCAGCTGCTGCTGCTGACGCCGACGGCCGACGACCTGCAGCTGTTCGCGGCGCTGAGCGCCGGCGCCAACGCCTATCACGTCGACGACGGCAGCGGCAGCAGCCTCGCGCAGGCGCTGGCGCGCCTGCACGAGCGCCGCGCGATGCTCAGCCCCCAGCTCGCGCGCCAGGCGCTGGCCGCCTTCGGCATCGAGCGCAGCCCGCTGGCCACCGCGCGCCAGGCCGCGGCCGCGCTGGACGCCAGCCCCGCCGGCCGCCAGATCGACCAGGCCAGCCGCCATCTGCTGACGCTGCTGGCCCAGGGCCTGCTGCTGGCCGAGATCGCGATGCTGTGGAAGCTGGAGGTCGCCGAGATCGAACGCCGCATCTGGCGCCTGGTGCGCCTGCTGCACGTCCGCTCGCGCGAACTGCTGATCGCCTGATCAGGCCGGTATGGGCGCCGATGGCGCCGTGTCGATGAAGCTCTGGCGCTGCGAGAGCTTGTCCATGTGGCGGGCCAGGTTGGGGTGGGCCTCGCGCCAGCCGATCTCGGGGAAGCGGAACTCCAGCCAGCCCAGCGCGCAGCCGACGGCGATGTCGGCCAGCGAGAAATGGTTGCCCGAGCACCAGGCCTTCTCGCCCAGGCCCTGGCTCATCGCGGCCAGCGCGGCGTTCACCTTCACGACATGGCGGTCGATCCAGGCCTGGCTGCGCTGCTCCGGCGGGCGCTGCGCCCAGGTGCGCTCGAGGCGCACGAGGACGGCGGCGTCCACCAGGCCATCGGCCAGGGCCTCCCAGGTGCGCACCTCGCAGCGCTCGCGGCCGCGCTCGGGGATGAGCTTGCCCACCGGCGACAGCGTGTCCACGTATTCGACGATGACGCGCGAGTCGAACACGGCGCCGGTGATCGAGTCCTGGCCCTCCATGACCAGGCAGGGCACCTTGCCCAGCGGGTTCATCTTCAGGATGGCGTCGCTGCCCCAGACGTCTTCGAGCACCAGCTGGTAATCGAGCTTCTTCTCGGCCATCACGATGCGCACCTTGCGCACATAGGGGCTGGCGAGAGATCCGATCAACTTCATCGCGGTCATAGAGGCAAACAACGGGGTCACAGGTCGAAACGATTCTAGCCAGCGGCCCCCTTCGGACCGGCCGTGAAAAAGCCCTGTCGGGTCGGGCCGACAGGGCCTGGGAAGCAGGGGTTGCCAGTCACGCGCGGCACCCCCAGAGTGTCGGCCGGTCCGTCGCGATCCCGACGCATCCGGCCGACGAAGAGCGGGCCAAGTTCCCCAGCGAACGCCAAAAACTAGAATCGCGGGTTTTCCACGATCCGCCCGGCTGCCATGACCACCACCGACTTCAACCCGATCAGTGCCCTGTCGCCGCTGGACGGCCGCTATGCCGCCAAGGTGAGTGCGCTGCGCCCGCTGCTGTCCGAGTACGGGCTGATGCACCGCCGCGTGCAGGTCGAGGTGGAGTGGTTCATCGCGCTGTCGGACGCCGGCTTCAAGGAGTTCAAGCCGCTGAGCAGCGCCGCGCGCGCGCGCCTGCGCCGCCTCGTGAAGAAGTTCAGCGAGGCCGACGCGGAGGAGATCAAGGCCATCGAGCGCACGACCAACCACGACGTGAAGGCGGTCGAATACTGGATCAAGCGCAGCTTCGAGGGCAATACATCCGTGCACGGCGAGCTGCTGACGGCCTCGGAGTTCGTGCACTTCGCCTGCACCAGCGAGGACATCAACAACACCAGCCACGCGCTGATGCTCAAGGCCGCGCGCGACGAGGTCATGCTGCCGGCGCTGGACGGCATCGTCGCGACGCTGCGCAGGATGGCCCACCAGTTCGCCGCCGTGCCGATGCTGAGCCGCACCCATGGCCAGACGGCCAGCCCGACGACGGTGGGCAAGGAGATCGCCAACGTCGTGGCCCGCCTGCAGACGGCGCGCGCTCGCATCGCGGCCGTGAAGCCGCTGGCCAAGATGAACGGCGCGGTCGGCAACTTCAACGCCCATCTGTCGGCCTGGCCCCGCCACGACTGGGAAGCCTTCTCCAAGGCCGTCATCGAGAAGCAGCTGAAGCTGACGTTCAACCCCTACACGATCCAGATCGAGCCGCACGACTACATGGCCGAGCTGTTCGACGCGTTCACGCGCGCCAACACCATCCTGATCGACTGGGCGCGCGACGTCTGGGGCTATATCTCGCTGGGCTACTTCAAGCAGCGCACCAAGGCGGGCGAGATCGGCAGCTCGACGATGCCGCACAAGGTCAACCCCATCGACTTCGAGAACGCCGAAGGCAACTTCGGCCTGGCCAGCGCGGTGCTGACCCACCTGAGCCAGAAGCTGCCCGTGAGCCGCTGGCAGCGCGACCTGACCGACTCCACCGTGCTGCGCAATATGGGCGTGGGCCTGGGCTATGCGCTGCTGGGCTATGACTCGCTGGCCAAGGGCCTGGGCAAGCTGGAGGTGAACGAAGCGGCCCTCGCCGCCGACCTCGACGCCGCCTGGGAAGTGCTGGCCGAGCCCATCCAGACCGTCATGCGCCGCTTCGGCCTGCCCAACCCCTACGAGCAGCTCAAGGAGCTGACGCGCGGCAAAGCCATCACGCAGGAGTCCATCCGCGCCTTCATCGAGGGCCTGGACCTGCCCAAGGCCGAGAAGGCCCGGCTGCTGAAGCTGACGCCGGGCGGCTACACCGGCCTGGCACAGGAGCTGGCCAGGCGAATCTGAAGGCTTTGCGGGACAGACCGATCGAGCGCAGCGAGTAGCTCTGTCCCCAACTGACTACAGCGCCAGCTTGAACACCCTCGACGGCTCGTTGTAGCCGTCGAGTTGTTCCTGACCCTGTTCGACGAAGCCCAGCTTGCCCAGCAGCGCGATGCTGGGCGGGTTGTCGAGCGCCGTGATGGCCATCAGCGTCTGCCAGCCCAGCATGGCCTTCGCATGTGCCACGCAGCCGCGTGCCGCTTCCAGCGCATAGCCGCGGCCCTCGTGCTCGGCCAGCAGCGCATAGCCGAGGTCGGGCTCGGGCAGGGCCGGGCGCTTGAACAGGCCGCACATGCCGACCAGCATGCCGTCCTCGCGCCGCACCACGGCCCAGAAGCCGTGACCGAGTTCACGGTAGGCCGTGAACAGCCGGCCCTCGGCCCAGGCCAGCGCGTCGTCGACGCTGCGCACGCCGGGGTCGTTGATGTTGCGGATCCAGCCCGGTTCGTTGACCAGGCGCAGCAGGAAGGGCGCGTCTAGCGGTGTGAATTCACGCAGCGACAGGCGTTCGGTGTCCAGGATGTGCATGGAACCACACAATAACCGGTCAACCTTCCGGCCCGACATCCGACTGCCTGCCGCCCCTCCGCGACATGAGTTCCGCGCCCCCTTCCAGCACCAACCCCGCGCTCAGCCAGGCGCTGCGGGAGCTGGACGTCATCCTGGCCAATGCCGGCGTGGGCATCGTCTTCGTGAAGGCGCGCAAGCTGGTGCGCTGCAACCAGCGCTATGCCGAGATCTACGGCTTCGACAGCGCCGAGGCCGCCGTCGGCCACAGCAGCGTGGAGCTCTATGCCACCGCGCAGGAGGCCCGCGGCCTGGGCGCGCGCGCCTACCCGGTGCTGTCCAGCGGCGAGACCTTCCGCGGCGAGCAGATGATGCGGCGCCAGAACGGCGACATGTTCTGGGCCCACCTGACGGGCCGCCTCATCAACGCCGACGACCCGGCCGACGGCTCGATCTGGATCGTCGACGACATCAGCGAGCGCAAGCTGGCCGACGCGGCCCTGGCCGACCTGCATGCCGAGCAGCAGCTGATCTTCGACCACGCGATGGTCGGCATCGTCTTCCTGCGCGGCCGCCGCGTGACGCGCTGCAACCGCGCCTTCGAGCAGCTGTTCGGCTACGGCCCCGGCGAGCTGGACGGCCAGCTGTCGCGTGCCTGGTATCTGAGCGACGAGGACTGGAAGGCCGCCGGCGATCTCTGCTACGAACCGCTGTCGCGCGGCGAGTCCTTCCACGCCGAGATGCTGCTGGGCAGGAAGGACGGCACGCCCGTCTGGTGCGAGGTGCGCAGCAAGGCCATCGACCGCAGCGACCTGTCGCGCGGCTCGATCTGGATCACGCAGGACATCACCGCGCGCAAGCGGGTCGAACAGGAGCTGGTCAACGCCAAGAGCCAGCTGGAGGCGCTGGTGGAGCAGCGCACCCAGCAGCTCAGCCAGACCGTCGCCGCGCTGGAGCAGAAGGTGGCCGAGCAGCAGGCCGCCGAGGCCCACATCCAGCGCCTGGCGCTGTTCGACGGCCTGACCGGCCTGCCCAACCGCCATCTGCTGGCCGACCGCGCCAGCCAGGCCATCGACATCGCGCGCCGCAACGACGAGCCGGTGGCCGTGCTCTTCCTGGACCTGGACCACTTCAAGAACGTCAACGACTCGCTGGGCCACCGCGTCGGCGACTCGCTGCTCATGCAGCTCGCGTCGCGGCTGCGCGGCACGGTGCGCGAGCAGGACACCGTGGCCCGCACCGGCGGCGACGAGTTCGTCCTCGTGCTGCCGCAGACCGACGTCGCCGGCGCCGCCCACCTCGCCGCTAAGCTGATGGCCCTGGCCAGCGCGCCCTTCCAGGTCGACCAGCAGGAGCTGACCGTCACGCCGTCGATGGGCATCGCGATGTTCCCGACCGACGGTGACGATTTCGACACGCTGTGCAAATGCGCCGACGCGGCCATGTACCGCGCCAAGCGCGACGGCCGCAACGCCTACCGCTTCTTCACGAGCGAGATGCAGGCCCAGTCGGCGCGCGCGCTGCTGCTGGAGAACGCGCTGCGCCGCGCGCTGGAGCGCCGGCAGCTCAGCCTGCACTACCAGCCGCAGTTCGCGCTCGACGCCGGCGGCGCGGCCCGCATCGTCGGTGCCGAGGCGCTGCTGCGCTGGCAGCACCCCGAGCTGGGCTGGGTGTCGCCGGTCGAGTTCATCCCCATCGCCGAGGCCTCGGGCCTGATCCTGCCCATCGGCGAGTGGGTGCTGCGCGAGGCCCTGTCGCAGCTGCGCCGCTGGGACGAAGCCGGCCTGCCCCAGCTGACCATGGCCGTGAACCTGTCGGCCGTGCAGTTCCGCCACGACGACCTGCCCGAGCTCGTCGGCCGCGTGCTCGCCGGGACCGGCGTGCCGGCCTGGCGCCTGGAGCTGGAGCTGACCGAGGGCGCCGCGATGGACAACCCCGCGATGGCCATCGCCGTCATGAACGAACTGGACGCGCGCGGCGTGCGCCTGTCCATCGACGACTTCGGCACCGGCTACTCGTCGCTGAGCTATCTGAAGAAGTTCCGCGTCGGCAAGCTCAAGATCGACCAGTCCTTCGTGCGCGACCTGACCGAGGACGCCGAGGACCGCGCCATCGTCGACGCCGTCATCCGCATGGCCGGCGCACTGGGCCTGCAGACGCTGGCCGAGGGCGTCGAGACCGAGGGCCAGCTGGCCTTCCTGCGCCGCCAGGGCTGCCAGGCCGTGCAGGGCTATCTGTTCAGCCGGCCGCTGCCGGCCGATGCCTTCGCCGAGTTCGCGCTGGCGCGGACCATGGTGTCCGTTTGAACCCGCCCCGGCCGAGGGCAAGCGGCAATGCCGCTGTCGCGAGCCAAGCCCGACAATCCCGCGCCATGACCTTCACCGCCCAGCTCCAAGCCCTCTCCCATTCCCGCCTGTGCGTCGGCCTCGACCCTGAACCGGCCAGGCTGCCGGGCGCCTGGGCGGGCGACGCGGCCAAGATCTTCGACTTCTGCGCGGCCATCGTCGACGCGACCCACGACCTCGTCTGCGCCTTCAAGCCGCAGATCGCCTACTTCGCCGCCCACCGCGCCGAGGACCAGCTGGAGCGGCTGATCGACCACATCCACGCGGTCGCGCCCGGCGTGCCCGTCATCCTCGACGCCAAGCGCGGCGACATCGGCTCCACGGCCGAGCAGTACGCCCGCGAGGCCTTCGAGCGCTACCGGGCCGACGCGGTCACGCTGTCGCCCTTCATGGGCTTCGACTCGGTCGAGCCCTATCTCGCCTACGAGGGCAAGGGCGCCATCCTGCTGTGCCGCACCTCCAACAAGGGCGGCGACGACTGGCAGATGCAGCGCCTGGCCGACGTGCCGGGCCAGCCGCGGCTGTTCGAGCACCTGGCCCGGCTCGCCGAGACGCAGTGGAACCGCAACGGCCAGCTCGGCCTCGTCGTCGGCGCGACCTATCCCGGCGAGATCGCCCGCGTGCGCGAGCTCGCGCCCACGCTGCCCCTGCTGGTGCCCGGCGTCGGCGCCCAGGGCGGCGATGCCGCGGCCGTCGTGCAGGCGGCCGGCCGCACGGCGCCGCTGGTCGTCAATTCGTCGCGCGCCGTCCTCTATGCGAGCAGCGGCGCCGACTTCGCCGCCCGCGCCCGCGCCGTGGCCGAAGCCACCCGCGCCAGCCTGATCTGAGCATGCCCCGCGGCGGCGACGACGACCTCAGCAGCCTGGTCGGCCACGCGGAGCCGCCCGAGCAGCAGCGCGCCCGCCTCGCGACCAGCATGCGCTGGCATGCGGCGCGCATCTTCCTGCTGGCCTGCGGGCCCGTCTTCCTGCCCGTCGCCGGGCTGCTCTGGGCCACGCGCCAGCCGGGCGAGTGGCTGGACGGCTGGCTGCCGCCGCTGCTGTCGTTGCTGATCTCGCTGCAGGCCTTCGCGCGGCTGCTGGTGCTGGCGCGCAGCCCGCGCCGCGAGGCCGGCCAGGCCGTGGCGCTGCTGACGATGGCCCTGGTCGTCGCGCTGCCGGTGGCCGTCGCCGTGTCGCGCGACGTCGGCCTGTGGGCGCTGTGCCTGGCGCTGGCGGGGCCGGTCGTCGCCTTCGCCACCGGCATGCTGGGCCTGCGCTCCGGCCTGGTGCTGACCCTGCTGGCCGGCGGCGCGCTGGCCGGCCTGGCCGGCGCCGAGGCCCTGGGCTGGGCCACCCACCCGATGGCCTCGAACAGCCTGCTGCTGCGCGCCGTCATGCAGTTCGGCCTGCTCGGCGCGGGCCTGATCGCCGGCTTCGGCCTGCTGAAGATGCTGCAGCGCTCGCTGGCCGAGGCCGACGAGCGCACCGCGCGTTTCCGCGGCCTGCTCGGCATGGCCGCGGACTGGTACTGGGAGATGGACCGCGAGTTCCGCTTCACCCACATCGCCGAGGAGAGGGCCGGCAGCTCGGGCCTGGACCTGGGCTCGCGCATCGGCAAGACGCCGTGGGAGATCGACGGCATGGGCCTGAGCGACGACGAGCTCGACGCCCACCGCGCCGACCTCGAATCGCACCGCCCCTTCCACGGCATGGTGGCGCGCCGCGTCGGCGTGGACGGCACGCCGCGCTGGGTGTCGATCAGCGGCGAGCCGCGCTTCGACGCGCAGGGCAATTTCCGCGGCTACTGGGGCGTGGGCCGCGACGTGACGCAGGAGGTCACCGCCGAGCAGACCGTGCACGCGACCGAGACGCGCTACCGCGAGCTGTTCCGGCGCTCGCCCAGCCCGCTGGTGCTGCACCGCTGGGGCCGCGTCGTCGACGCCAACCCGGCGGCCATGGCCATGTTCGGCTATGCGCAGCGCTCCAGCATGATCGGCCAGGACCTGTTCAGCCACTACGAGCCGGGCGACGACGAGGCCGCGCGCCAGCAGGCCGCGCGCCTGGAGAGCCTGCCGCCCGGCGCGATGCAGCCGGTGACGGAGTACCGGCTGCGCACGCTGTCGCGCCGGCGCCGCCTCGTGCAGGCCACCAGCGTGCGCGTCGAGACCGCCAGCGGCCCGGCCACGCTGACCTTCTTCACCGACCAGACCGAGCAGAGCCGCGCCCAGGACGCGATGCGCCGCAGCGAGAGCCTGCTCTCCCAGCTCGTCGCGATCAGCCCGGACGTCATCACGCTGTCCGAGGCCGAGACGGGCCGTTTCGCGATGGTCAACCCCGCCTTCGAGGCGCTCAGCGGCTGGAGCCGCGACGAGGTGCTGGGCCGCAGCTTCCAGGAGATCGGCCATTGGTCCGACCCCGCGGAACGCCTGGTGATGCGCGAGCTGCTGCAGCGCAACGGCGTGATCCGCAACATGCCCATGACCTTCCGCCGCAAGGATGGCAGCCTGTTGCCGATGCTGATGTCGGTCGCGCCCTTCGTGCTGGACGGGCAGCAATACCTCGTGGCCTTCGTGCGCGACATCTCGGAGAGCGAACGCAGCCGTCTGGTGCACAGCGCCATCCTGGAGAACGCGTCCATCGGCATCGCGCTGACGCGCGACCAGCATTTCGTGCTGGCCAATCCCTGCGTCGAGACGATGTTCGGCTGGACGCGCGGCGCGCTGGTCGGCCAGCACGGCAGCGTCGTCTGGCCCTCGACGGAGGACTGGCAGGCCGTCGGCCGCGACCTCGGGCCGCAGCTCGCCGCCGGCCAGCAGATCGAGGCCGAGCGCAGGATGCGCCGCCGCGACGGCTCCACCTTCCTGGCACGGCTGCTGGCCCAGGCCGTCGACCCGGCCCACCCCAGCCGCGGCGGCACGATCTGGATCATCGAGGACGTCACCGAGCGCCGCCGCGTCGACGCCGCGCTGGCCCAGGCCAAGGACGAGGCCCAGGCCGCCAGCCGCGCCAAGAGCGCCTTCCTGGCCAACACCAGCCACGAGATCCGCACGCCGCTCAACGGCCTGCTCGGCCTGGGCCGCCTGGCCCAGCAGCCCGACATCCCCGAGGCGCAGCGGCGCGAGTTCCTGAACCAGATGATGGACAGCGCCGAGAGCCTGTCCGGCCTGATCTCCGACATCCTCGACCTGTCCAAGATCGAGGCCGGCCGCCTGACGCTGGAGACCCAGCCCTTCTCGCTGCGCGAGCTGCTCGGCTCCATCCGCCTGGCCTATCTGACGCTGGCGCAGGCGCGCGGCCTCACGTTCGCCCTCGAGATCGACCCGGCCCTGCCCGTCTGGGTCTTCGGCGACCCGCTGCGCACGCGCCAGATCCTGTCCAACTACCTGACCAATGCGCTGAAGTTCACCGAGGCCGGCGGCATCACCGTCAGCGTGAAGGCGCTGGCGCGCAACGCCCAGGGCAGCGCCGGCGAGTGGGTGCACATCGAGGTGCGCGACACCGGCCCCGGCATCGCGGCCGAGCAGCAGGCCCGCCTCTTCCAGCCCTTCACGCAGGCCGACGAGTCCACCACGCGGCGCTTCGGCGGCACCGGCCTGGGCCTGTCCATCTGCCGCGAGCTGGCGACGCTGATGGGCGGCGAGGTCGGCGTGCAGAGCCGGCCCGGCGAGGGCGCGACCTTCTGGGCCGAGCTGCCCCTGCCGGCCGCGCCGGCGCCGCTGGCCCACCAGCCGCGCGAGGCCCGCAGCAGCGGCGCGGGCCTGCAGGGCCGGCGCGTGCTGATCGCCGAGGACCACCCGGTCAATATGCTGATCGCCGTGGCCCAGCTGGAGCAATGGGGCATGGAGGTCGCCCAGGCCAGCGACGGCCGCCAGGCCATCGAGGCCGTGCGCGCCGCGGCCAGCGTCGGCAAGCCCTTCGACGTCGTGCTGATGGACGTGCAGATGCCCGTCATGGGCGGGCACGACGCGACCCGTGAACTGCGCAAGCAGTTCTCCGCCGCCGAGCTGCCCATCGTCGCGCTGACGGCCGCGGCCCTGGTCTCCGAGCGCGACGACGCCTTCGCGGCCGGCATGAACGACTTCCTGACCAAGCCCATCGACACGCCCAAGCTGCACCAGACTTTGCTGAGGCTGACCCAGCCGAAAAACGCCTGAGAAGGTGTGAACGGAGCCCGCATGCCACAGGAACCGCGCGTCTTCAAGTATTACGACCTGATCATGGCGGCCTTCGTCTGCGTGCTGCTGTGCTCCAACCTGATCGGCGCGGCCAAGGCGGCCCAGCTGACGCTGCCCGTCGTCGGCACGGTCACCTTCGGCGCCGACCTGTTCTTCTTCCCGATCAGCTACATCTTCGGCGACATCCTGACCGAGGTCTACGGCTATGGCCGCGACCGCCGCGTCGTCTGGGCCGGCTTCGGCGCCCTCGTGTTCTCGGCCTTCATGGCCTATGTCGTCGTGCACCTGCCGCCGGCCCGCAACGACTTCATGGCCGCCTACCAGGGCCATGTCGAGGCGGTGTTCGGCAACACCTGGCGCATCGTCGCCGGCTCGATGATCGCGTTCGCCTGCGGCAGCTTCGCCAACAGCTTCGTGCTGGCCAAGATGAAGGTCGCGACCCAGGGCCGCTTCCTGTGGGCGCGCATCGTCGGCTCCACCGTCGTGGGCCAGCTCGTCGACACCAGCTTCTTCTTCCTGATCGCGTTCTCGGGCATCTGGCCCAACGAGCAGCTGTTCGCCGTCATCGTCACGCAGTACCTCTTCAAGACGATCTGGGAGGCCGCGATGTACCCGGCCACGGCCCGGGTCGTGCGTTTCCTGAAGCGGGTCGAAGGCGTGGACCACTACGACCGCGGCACCGACTTCAACCCGTTCAAGATCAGGGTCTAACTGACAAGCGGCAGGCTGCGCCGGCGCTCGCCGGTCAGCGCGAACCAGGCGTTCGCGATGGCCGGCGCCAGCGGCGGCAGGCCCGGCTCGCCGACGCCCGTGGGCGGGCCGTCGCTGGGCACGAAATAGGTCTCGATGGCCGGGCACTCGGCCAGCGTCACGAGGCCCAGGTCGGGGAAGCTCTTCTGCTGCACGACGCCGGCCGCGATGTCGATGCGCCCGCGCAGCGCCGCGCTGAGGCCGAAGACGACGCAGCTCTCCATCTGGCGCACGACGATGCCGGGGTTGACGACGGTGCCGCAGTCGATTGCGCAGACGACGCGCTTCACGCGCGGCTGGCCCTGCTCGGCAACGACCTCCACGACCTGCGCGACGACGCTGCCGAAGCTCTCGTGCACGGCCAGGCCGCGGCCCGTGCCTTCGGGCAGCGGAGCGCCCCAACCCGACGCCTCGACCGCGCGCCTGAGCACGGCCTGGTGGCGCGGCAGGCCGTCCAGCAGCTTCAGCCGCAGCGTGGCGGGGTCGGCGTGGGCCGCGTGGGCCAGCTCGTCGATGAAGCTCTCGCGGAAGAAGGCGTGGTGGGAATGCCCGACCGAGCGCCAGTTGCCCACCGGCACGCCGCTGCGCGTGGCGACATGGGCCACGCGGGCGTTGGGGATGGCATAGGGCAGGTCGAACAGGCCCTCGGAGGCCGGCTTGTCCGGCGCGTCGCCGGATGCCGTCAGCGCGGCCAGCGCGCGGCCGTCGGGGAAGGCGTTGCGGTTGATCAGATCCAGCCAGGGCGCGCGGCCCGGCGCGATGCGTGCCAGCCAGCGCGGCCCGATGGCGTCGCCCGCGCCGGTGATGGACAGGGCGGTCACGCCGCCGGCATCCACGCCGCCGCGCAGCACGGCCACCTCGGCGGGGCGGTAGAAATCGTGCGTCGTGTCCTCCTCGCGCGACCAGACCAGCTGCACCGGCGCGCCGCCGCATTCCATCGCGACGCGCACGGCCTGGCCGATGAAGTCGATGTCCAGGCGCCGGCCGAAGCCGCCGCCGAGATAGGTCACCTGCAGGTCCACCGCGTCCAGCGCCACGCCGGCCACGCGCGCGGCCAGTTCGCGGGCCAGGCCGGGCACCTGGGTCGGCGCCCAGACCCTGACGCGGCCGTCCTTGACCTGGGCCGTGCAGTTCTGCGGCTCCATCGTCGCGTGGGCGAGATAGGGCGCGCTGTAGACCGCCTCGATGTGCTGCGGGGCCTGGGCGAGGGCCCGCTTCGCGTCGCCCTGGTCCAGGAAGGCGAAGCCCTCGCCGGCGGCATCGGCCGCGCGGGCGCGGCGCTCCAGCGCGGCGTGGATGGCGGGGGTGTCCGGCGCGCCGTCGGGGGGCGCCTGCCAGGCCACGTCCAGCGCCCGGGCGGCTTCCAGCGCGTGCCAGGTCGTGAGTGCGACGACCGCGTAGGCGGCCGTCGAGCCGGCCACCGGCCCGAGGGCCACGACGCGCAGCACGCCGGGCCGCGCGAGCACGGCGTCGACCTTGGCCGGCCCCAGGCCGCCGCCCAGCGCGGGGCAGTGGCGGATGGCGGCGAACAGCTGGCCGGGCTGGCGCACGTCCAGGCCGAAGCGGGCGCTGCCGTCCACCTTGGCGGCCAGGTCCAGGCGCGGCCGGGCCTGACCGATCTGGGTCCACTGCTGGGCGGTCTTCAGCCTGACCTCGCCCGGCGGCGTCTGCGCGGCCTCGGCGGCGACCTCGCCATAGTGGCCGAGCGCGGCGCCGCCATGCTGGATGACGCCGGCCTTGACCGTCAGCTCGGCCAGCGGCAGCTTGTGCTTCAGCGCCGCGGCGCCC
The DNA here is from genome assembly GCF_026712205.1 of Pelomonas aquatica. Taxonomy (GTDB): domain Bacteria; phylum Pseudomonadota; class Gammaproteobacteria; order Burkholderiales; family Burkholderiaceae_C; genus Pelomonas; species Pelomonas aquatica. Next base: position 85,054 of record NZ_JAPPUW010000014.1, on the reverse strand, counting down.
AGCAGCTGGGCGCGCGCCGTCGCCGCGGCCAGGCGCAGCGGCTCCCAGGCATCGGCCGTGGACGAGGAGCCGCCCGTCAGGTTGAGCCCCAGCTCGCGCCCGATCTTGGCTGTCAGCCAGGCCGACAGCCGGTAGGCCGGCCTGTCGTGGTCGCGCGGGCCGAAGGGCATATTGCCCAGCACCGCCGCGACATTGCCGTAGATGGCGTCATGGCCCGCCGGCGTCAGGCTCACGCGCGCCAGCGGCACGTCCAGCTCGTCGGCGACGAGCTGGGCCAGCGCCGTGTGCACGCCCTGGCCCATCTCGCTGCGGTTCATCGCCAGCACGACGCCGCCGTCCGCGGCGATCTTGATCCAGCCGTTCAGCGCGACCTCGCCGTCGACCGGCGGCAGCAGCTCCCTGGCGCCCAGGCGCGAGCGCGGCGGCAGCGCGCCCCAGCCGACGATGAGGGCGCCCGCCGCGCCCAGGCCGGTCAACAGCAGCGTGCGGCGCTTCATGCCCTGACTCCCTTGGCCGCCTGCTTGATCGCCGCCCGCACGCGCGGGTAGCTGCCGCAGCGGCAGAGGTTGGTCATCGCGGCGTCGATGTCGGCGTCGCCGGGGTTGCTGTTCTTCGCCAGCAGCGCCGCGGCCGCCATCAGCATGCCGCTCTGGCAGTAGCCGCACTGCGGCACCTGCTCGGCCAGCCAGGCGAGCTGGACGGCATGCGGGTGGCCGGGGCTGCCCAGGCCTTCGATGGTGGTGACGGCCTTGCCCTGCACGCTGCCCAGCGGCGTCACGCAGGACCGGACGGCCTGGCCGTCCACATGCACGGTGCAGGCGCCGCAGGCGGCGATGCCGCAGCCGAACTTGGTGCCGGTCAGCTGCAGGCCATCGCGCAGCGCCCACAGCAGCGGCATCGCGGGGTCGCTCGCGACCTCGGGCAGGGCCAAGTCTTTGCCATTGACGTTCAATTCCATCGGGAGGGGCTCGGTGGCAGAAACCGCCGCAGGATAGCCCGGACGGCCCACAATTCCGCCATGACCTCCCCTGCCGAAGCCGGCCCCACCGACCTGCTCTTCGTGCTGCTGCCCGACAGCGGCATCGCCCCCGACGGCCCCGACACGCTGGCGCCGTTGGCCGCGGCCCTGCAGGGCCAATACCCCCAGGCCGCGACGCTGACCGTGCACCCGCCGTTGCGCGACGCCGAGGGCCGCTGCCGCTGGTGGCCCGGCGAGCAGCCCAGCCCCGACGCGGTGGCGGCCGCGCTGCCGCATCTGCTGGACCGCCTGCGCCTGGAGGCGCGCAAGCTCGACCTGCCCTGGCAGCGCGTGGCCCTGGCCGGCGTCGGCGACGGCGCGCTGCTGGCGCTGGAGGCCGTGCAGGCCGAGGCGGCCCTGGTCGGGCGCGTGCTCGCCTTTGCCGGCGGCTATCTCGCACGGCCCGAGGCCGCGCCGCAGGACGTCTGCGTGCACCTGCTGCACGGGCTGGAGGACAGGCGCTTCCCCTACCGCCACGTCGTCGACGCGGCCCAGGCCCTGGTCGACCTCGGCGCCGACGTGACCGCCGACCTGCTGCCCCACCTGGACCACGGCCTGCACCCGGCGCTGATCGACAAGGCCATGGAGCAGCTGCGCAGCTTCATCCCGGCGCGGCTGTGGCGCGAGGCGCTGCAGGCGGCGCAGGAGAACGAGCGTCCGGTCGGCTGAAGCCCGGGCCTCAGAGCTTGAGAGTTTTGGCGTGCAAGGCGGGCATGGGTGAAAGACTCTCAAGCTCTCAGTCCAGCACCACCTCCGTCCTCACCACCCCCGCCCGCTCCGCGCTCGCGCTCAGCGCCAGCCGCGTGCCCACCGGCGCGCGCACGACCCATTCGGCCACCGCGCGGTCGCCGGTGGCGTGCTTGTCGGGCAGGAAGGCGAGCTGGCTCTGCCTGGGTGCATGGCCTTCGAGCTGGGGGCCTTCCATGCGCTCCTTGCCGCTGACGAGGCTGATGCCGGGCTCGCCCGAGGGCATGTGGATCTCGAACATCACGCCGCGCACGGTCTTGCGCTCCAGCGCGCGCTGCGTCACATAGGCCGGCAGATAGCCGGCGTTGGCGACGGCCAGGCGCACGCGCCACATGTCGGGGCCCAGCGCACGCACCTCGGTGCGGACCAGCTCCAGCTGCGGCAGGCTCATCGCCACCTGGGTCAGCCAGGGCGGGAAGCGCGCGGCCTCGCGCTCGCGCAGGGCCGGCGGCGGGTTGCGCCAGTAGTTCATCTTGTCCCAGCCGCCGATCTCGACGGCGCCCAGCTGCGGATGCTGGAAGGGCGTCCAGTCGACATGGGCCTTGCCGCCGCAGTGCTCGTCGCTCCACTTCAGCAGCTTGAGGTCGTCCTCGACCGGGTGGGTCCGGTACCAGTCGATCCATTTCTCGACCTCGACGCCGGCCTCCCGGTTCGGCGACCACAGCTCGACGACCCAGAACAGCGCGCCCAGGTGCTCGTAGACCCAGTCCTGCGTGCCGGTGACGACGTCCTTGGGGTGGTAGCGGAATTCCTCGTAGATGCTGACGGCCGGATAGCCGCTGTGCTTCTCGCCCAGCGCCGAGAACTGCTGGAACAGCCACAGGTCCTCGGGCGTCATGTCCTTGTCGCTGCGCGTGCCGCAGGGTCGCAGGATGACGCCGCTGTGGGTGTGGAAGCTGATGGCCGCGCCGATGTTGGGGTGGCCGGTGATGAAGTCGACCATCGCGCGCACCTCGGGCTCGCTGGTCGGGTAGGGGCCGGCGCCGAGCTGCTGGTACTCCTGGCGCCATTCGCCGGGGAAGTTGCGGTTCAGGTCCAGGCCTTCGCGGTCGGGGTTGATCTTGAAGCTCAGCCCGTCGTGGTGCTTGATGAAGCCCTCGGGGATCAGGCGGTAGTAGTCGCCGCCCTGCTCGCCGGGTTCGCGCGCCACCATCAGCCGCGGGTCGGCGGGGTGCTTCTTGTAGCCGCCGTGGGGGTCGGGCACGCGCATCGTCAGGATGCGGCCGTCGCCGTCGATGTCCTCGAGGGTCAGGCCGTCGACCGGCTCCTCGGTATAGGGGTAGGGCCGGGTCGAGCTGCGGATGTGGCGCGGCCGGTCGGCCAGGGCCAGCTCGGCGCCGTCGGGGTTCAGGCGCGGCACGAGGTAGACGGTGCGCGTGTCCAGCAGGCGGTTGACCTGGGCGGCCTCGGGCGACGTGCCGCCGTGTTCCTTCAGCAGCTGGTGCAGGTAGTAGAGGCAGGTGGTGGACGCGGTCAGCTCGGCCGCGTGGATGTTGCCGTCCACCCAGAGGGCCGGCTTGTCGAGGTCCATGCCGCTGGCCAGGTTGGTGACGACGACGACCCAGATGTCGCGGCCCTCGTAGCTCTTGCCGATGGAGCGCAGCGACACGAGGTTGGGGCGGGCCTCCGCATAGGCGAAGAGCAGGGCGGTCAGCTCCTCGTAGCGGTAGAAGTGGTCGAAGCGCGGCGCGGGCAGGGGGCTGGACATGGCGGCTGAGCCTCGGGGCGCTCCCGGGACTTGGGGTTGACGGGGCAGGCGGCGATTGTGAAAGCGGCCCGCCGCAGCGTGCTGGCCCACCCCCGGGTTGCGGGGCGGGTTTGCCCTGGCTACTGCCCCTTGAACAGCCCCTGGAACTGGCGCGACACCGGCAGCCTCTCGTCGCGCCCGCGCAGCGTGACGACCATCGTGCCCTCGTCCACGCGGATGGCGCGGGCGATGCAGCGGCTGTTGACGAGCACGCTGCGGTGGATCTGCCAGAACTGCTCGGGGTCGAGCTGGGTCAGCAGCTCGCGCAGCGGCGTGCGGATCAGCGCGTCGCCGCCCTGGTGGACGACGCGGGTGTAGCGCTGGTCGGCCTCGAAGTAGACGATCTCCTCCGGCGGGATCAGCACGACCTCGCGGCCCACGCCGGCCTGGATGGGCCGCGGCGCGGGCCGGGCCGGCGCGAGGCCGGCGAGCAGGCGCGCCAGCGCGGCAGTGTCTGGCGCCGTGGATTGGCTGGTGCGGGCGCGCAGCCGAGCCAGGGTCTGGGCCAGGCGCGCGTCGTCGACCGGCTTGAGCACATAGTCCACCGCGCCGGCCTCGAAGGCCGCGAGCGCATGGTCGTCGTAGGCCGTCACGAAGACGATCAGCGGCGGCGCGGCCAGCGCGGCGAGCCGGCGTGCGACCTCCAGGCCGGTCAGGCCGGGCATGCGGATGTCGAGGAAGGCGATGGCAGGCTCGTGCGCGAGGCAGTCGTCCCAGGCTTCGGCGCCGTTGCTGCTGGCGGCGACGATGGCCAGCTCGGGCCACAGGCGCGCGAGCGCGGCGCGCAGTTGCTCGCGGGGGGCTTCCTCGTCGTCGGCGATCAGGGCGGTGATGGGGATCATTGGTGCACCCTTCGGCCTGCGGCCTGTCCCGCCGAGCGGGAGCGAGCTTGCTTGGGGTGGCCCGGCGCGGCGCTCATAGCGTCAAGGTGGCGAGGCAGCCGGGGTGGGCGTCGGTCAGGGCCAGGGTGGCCGTGGGGTGGGCCTGCAGCAGGCGGCGGCGCGTGTTGGCCAGGCCCACGCCCTCGGCCCAGCCGGGCGCGAGGCCGGGGCCGTCGTCGCGCACCGTCAGCACGAGGCGCTCGCCGTCGCGGTGGGCGGCGATGGCGATGCGGCCGCCGCGCAGCTGCGGTTCGATGCCATGGGCAATCGCGTTTTCCACCAGCGTCAGCACGATGCCCGGCGGCAGTTGTGTCGTGGCATCGGCGGGCACGGCGATGGCGAAGCCCAGCCGCGGCCCGAGCCGGGCCTGCATGATGGCCAGGTAGCGGCGCACCATCTCGATCTCGTCGGCCAGCGGCTGCAGCTCGCGCTCGAACATCGGCAGCGTGGCGCGCAGATAGGCCGTGAAGTCGCGCAGCAGCGGCGCGGCGCGCTCGTCCCGCGTGTCCACCCAGTGCTGCAGCGAGGCCAGCGTGTTGAACAGGAAATGGGGCTGGATCTGCGCGGCGGCCAGGCGGGTGGACAGGCGCAGCGCGGCGTCCTGGTCGTGCAGCTCGCGCAGCCGGGCTTCGATCTGGTGCACGCGAAACACCGTCAGCATCCACCAGGCGCTGAGCACGCCGGTCATGCAGGCGATGAGGGTCACGTTCTCGCGCAGCACCCAGTCGCGAAAGCCGTTCTTGCCCAACAGGATGCCCGCCGCTGCGAGCGTCAGTGCCGTCGCGTAGCAGTACAGGTTCAGCCGGTGCCGCGTTGGCCGCCGCCACAGCGCGCGGGCGATGAGCAGCACGGCGACCGCAAGTGCGCACCACAGCCCCCACCAGAGCGCCTGAGTGGCCCAGCCGGTGCCTTGCCTGGTGAACAGCATCGCCGGCAGCAACACCAGCAGGTTGATGGCCACATAGCTGTCGACCGCCACCGGCCAGGGCTGCATGCCCGCCTGGGCCATCTCCTCGGGCGTGAATACGCGCATCGGGCCGGGGTAGAGCCACTGGCGGCAATGCAGGGCGTTGAGCAGGGAGGGCATGGCGGGCGAGTCTAGGGGTGCCATGTGCGGGCGGGAGCGGCTTGCGGCGAATGGCGGCCTGGGGCGTCCGAATGGCTCAATCGACCGATCGGTCGGGAAAAGTGCAGAATGCCGGGATGCCCTCGTGGACCTCCCTCGATCTCGAACGCCGGGACAGCGGCGTCGCCGTGCTGACGATGAACCGGCCGGCCGTGTTCAATGCCTTCGACGAGACGCTGATCGCCGAGCTGGACGCGGCCTTCGCGCTGCTCGGCGCCGACGCCGGCGTGCGCGCCATCGTGCTGGCCGGCGCGGGCAAGCACTACAGCGCCGGTGCCGACCTGCAGTGGATGCAGCGCGCCGCTGCGGCCTCGCAGGACGACAACCGCGCCGATGCGCGGCGCTTCTCGGCCATGCTGGCGCGCATCGCCGAATGCCCGAAACCGACCTTGGCCCGCGTGCAGGGCGCGGCCCTGGGCGGCGGCGTGGGCCTGGTGTGCGCCTGCGACATGGCCGTCGCGTCCGAGGCCGCGAGCTTCTCGGTCAGCGAGGCGCGCATGGGCATCCTGCCGGCCGTCATCGGCCCCCACCTCGTCAACGCGGTCGGCCTGCGCGAGGCGCGCCGCCTGGCGCTGACGGCCACGCGCATCGGCGCCGACGAGGCGCTGCGCGTGGGGCTCGTGCAGCGCGTCGTGCCGGCCGAGGGCCTGGACACCGCCGTCGAGGCCCTCATCGCCGACCTGCTCGCCTGCGGCCCGAACGCCCAGGCCGAGATCAAGCAGCTCTATGCGCGCTTCGCGGTCGGCCCGGTGACGGCCGAGGTGCGCGAGCTGACCGCGCAGACCATCGCCCGCGTGCGCACGACACCCGAGGCCCGCGAAGGCTTCGCGGCCTTCCTCGGCAAGCGCAAGCCCAACTGGACGCCTCCCGAATGACCCTGAACGACTCCCGCATCCTCGTCGTCGGCGCCGGCCTGATGGGCGCCGGCATCGCCCAGGTGGCCGCCCAGGCCGGCCACGCCGTGCAGCTCTACGACAGCCGCGCCGGCGCCGCGGAGGCCGCCAAGGCCAAGCTGGCACAGACGCTGGACGGCCTGGTGGCCAAGGGCCGGCTGACGGCCGACGCCGCGGCGGCCACGCTGGCCCGCATCACGCCGGTGGACGCGCCCGCGCCGGCCGAGCTGGCCATCGAGGCCATCGTCGAGAACCTGGACCTGAAGCGCGCGCTGTTCGCCGAGCTGGAGGCGCTGCTGCCGCCGGAGGCGGTCATCGCGACCAACACCTCGTCCATCTCGGTCACGGCGCTGGCGCGTGGCATGCAGAAGCCCGAGCGCCTGGTCGGCATGCACTTCTTCAACCCGGTGCCGTTGATGAAGCTGGTCGAGGTCGTGTCGGGCCTGGGCACGGCGCCCGAGGTGGCGCAGGCCGTGTTCGACCTGGCGACGCGCTGGGGCAAGACGGCCGTGCATGCGCGCTCCACGCCGGGCTTCATCGTCAACCGCATCGCCCGGCCTTACTACGCCGAGGCGCTGATGCTGCTGCAGGACCGCGCGGCCGCGCCGGAGCTGATCGACGCCTGCCTGCGTGCCGCCGGCTTCCGCATGGGCCCCTGCGAGCTGATGGACCTGATCGGCCACGACACCAATTTCGCGGTGACGAACTCGGTGTTCGCCGCCAACTTCTTCGACCGTCGCTTCACGCCGTCGCTGGTGCAGCAGGAGCTGGTGGATGCCGGCTTCCTCGGGCGCAAGAGCGGGCGGGGCTTCTACCGCTACCCCGACGGAGCGCCGGCATTGCCGGCCGTGAACCTGCCCCGACCGGCGGCGGCGCAGATCGTCGTGCATGGCCGCGGGCCGGCGGCCGAACGCTTTGCCGCCGCGCTGCCCGAAGCGGTGCGCGAGCTGGACGGCGACTGGATCGGCCTCAGCGTCGACGGCCGCCAGCTGCGCCTGACCGACGGGCGCCGTGCGGCCGAGCTGGCGCGCGGCGCGGCCGTCTTCGACCTGCCGCTGGCCGCATCGGGCGACATCGCCTATGCCGGCGACGCGGCGACCGCGAGCTGGCTGACCCTGCTGGGCCTGACGCCGCGCGCCGTGGCCGACGTGCCAGGCCTCATCGTGGCGCGCACGATCGCGATGCTGATCAACGAGGCCGCCGATGCCGTGCAACAGGGTGTCTGCGACGAGGCCGGCGCCGACGCGGCGATGAAGCTCGGCGTCAACTACCCCGCCGGCCCCTTCGAGTGGCTGGCGCGCTGGGACCGCCGCGCCGTCGTCGCGCTGCTGGACCGGCTCGATCAACACCACCGCGGCGAACGCTATCGCGTCAGCCCCTACCTGAAATGACCCAAGCCTTCATCTGCGACGCCATCCGCACGCCCTTCGGCCGCTACGGCGGCGCGCTGTCCTCCATCCGCGCGGATGACCTCGGCGCCCTGCCCATCAAGGCGCTGATGGCGCGCAATGCCGGCGTGGACTGGGCCCAGGTGGCCGACGTCATCTACGGCTGCGCCAACCAGGCCGGCGAGGACAACCGCAACGTCGCGCGCATGGCGGCCCTGCTGGCCGGCCTGCCGGTGGAGGTGCCGGGCAGCACGGTGAACCGCCTGTGCGGCTCGGGCCTGGATGCCATCGGCACGGCCGCGCGCGCCATCCGCGCCGGCGAGGCCGGGCTGATGATCGCCGGCGGCGTCGAGAGCATGAGCCGCGCGCCCTTCGTGATGCCCAAGGCGGAGAGCGCGTTCAGCCGCACCAATGCCGTCTACGACACGACCATCGGCTGGCGCTTCGTCAACAGGCAGATGAAGGCGCAGTACGGCGTCGACTCCATGCCCGAGACGGCCGAGAACGTCGCCACCGATTTCGGCATCGAGCGCGAGGCCCAGGATCGCATGGCGCTGGCTTCGCAGACGAAGGCCATCGCGGCGCAGCAACGCGGCTTCTTCGAGCGCGAGATCGTGCCCGTGGACGTGCCGCAGAAGAAGGGCGAGCCGCTGCGCGTGCGGCTGGACGAACACCCGCGCGAGACCAGCCTGGAGGCGCTGGCCCGGCTCAAGGGCGTCGTGAAGCCCGAGGGCAGCGTGACGGCCGGCAACGCCAGCGGCGTCAACGACGGCGCCTGCGCGCTGCTGCTGGCCAGCGAGGCCGAGGCCGCGCGCCAGGGACTCAAGCCCCGTGCCCGCGTCGTCGGCATGGCCACGGCGGGTGTCGCGCCGCGCATCATGGGCATCGGCCCGGCGCCGGCCACGCGCAAGGTGCTGGCGCTGACGGGCTTGAGCCTCGCGCAGATGGACGTCATCGAGCTGAACGAGGCCTTTGCGGCCCAGGGCCTGGCCGTGCTGCGCGACCTCGGCCTGGCGGACGACGACGCCCGCGTGAACCCCAACGGCGGCGCCATCGCGCTGGGCCACCCACTGGGCGCCAGCGGCGCGCGGCTGGCGACGACGGCGATCAACCAGCTCGAAGTGACCGGCGGCCGCTATGCGCTCTGCACGATGTGCATCGGTGTGGGCCAGGGCATCGCGATGGTGATCGAGCGCGTCTGACGCCTCATTCGAAGAACAGCCTGGAGAGTCCCTTCAGGCTGACGAGATTGCCGGGATTGCTGGTCTCGTTGAGCACGCCGGCCATGCGCTTGAGCAGCCGCTGGCTTTTCTTCGCGCGCCAGATCAGCAGGTCGGCCAGCCAGGGGTGGGCGTTGACGCGGTTGGCGCGTTCGTAGAGGTCGAACTTGGGCTTGAGCGCGGTCAGCGCGGCCTCGTAGGCGGTCCGTGCGGCCCCGTCGTCCTGGCGGTGAGCCAGGATGGCGTCGGCGGCCAGCATGCCGGTCTCCATCGCCTTGCCGATGCCCTCGCCGGTGAAGGAATAGGTGGAGCCGGCGGCCTCGCCCGTGACGAGCAGGCCCGGGCGCGTCCATCTGGCGCCCTTGAGCGTGCAGCGCAGCGGCGCGCCCTTGAGCTCGCCCACCAGTTCGCCGACGCGCATCAGCTCCGCTGCCGGCGCGTACTTGGCGACGAAGGCGTCGAAGATGGCTCGCAGGTTGACGTCCTTCTTGCGGCCCTTGCCGCCCAGGTCCTGGTGCGAGTCCGTCACGCCGACGCCGATGTTGAAGTGGCCGTCCGGCGCCGGGAAGATCCAGCCATAGCCCGGCCGCACCGACTTGTCCCAGACGACTTCCAGCGCCTTGATCCTGCCGACCATCTGCGGCGCCTTCACATAACCGCGCAGGGCCACGCCGCTGGGCGTGTGGCGCTCGCACATGCCGGCCGCGCTCAGGGCCTTGGGCACGGCGCCGGTCGCCAGCACGACCCAGCGCGCGTGGACCTCAACGATCTCGTCGCCCTTTTTCAGCCGCGCACCGATCACGCGGCCGTCAGCTTCCAGCGGCGCCTCGAAGCGCGCCTGCTCGAAGCGCGCTCCGGCGTCGCGGGCGGCCTGCAGCAGCAGCGCGTCCAGCTCGCGCCGCGGCAGCACGGCCAGCGACCCCGGGACGTCGATGCGCCCGCCGCGCGGCCCGATGCAGCCCACATGGGCCACCGGCTGCGCCCGGCGCATGACCTCGTCCAGCAGCCCGAGGCGGGCCAGCGCCTTGTGGGCGTCGGGGATCAGTCCATCGCCGCAGGTCTTGTCTCGGCCGGGGGGGTGCTGGTCGACGAGCAGCACGTCGATGCCGGCGCGAGCCAGCACACGAGCGCAGGCACTGCCGGCGGGGCCGGCGCCGATGATGAGGATTTCAGCGAGCATCGAAACGAAATGGGTAGGGCGCAGTGGAGCCCGGCATTGTCGAGCAGGCGCCCGTGCCAATGAAAAAGGCCCGCCGAAGCGGGCCTTGGATTACGGCAGCGCGAGACTGCCTCGTCATCAGAAGTTGTAGCTGCCGGAGACGTAGACGGTGCGCAGCATCGGGCTGGCGTAGCGCGGGTCGTAGCCGACCTGGTGGCCGGACGAATCGCGCAGCGTCAGCGGCGGCTTTGCGTTGAACAGGTTGATCACGCCCAGGCGCACTTCCGCGGCCTTGTTGAACTTGTAGATGCCCTGGTAGTCGAACGTGAAGTACTCGGGCACGGTCAGCTGGATGGTCGTGTTCTTGCCCGTGGACAGGTCGCGCACGGTCTGCCGCTTGTCCAGGTAGCCGGAGCGGTACTTGAACGTCAGCGTGTTCGTCAACGCGCCGGTCTGCAGCGAGGTTTGCGCAGTGAAGATGTTGCGGAACGACACGGCACTGTTCTCGCCGTAGTGGCCCATGCTGTCGGTGAAGTCGTCGCTCGTGCCCGGGCGGGTGTACGACGATTCGATCAGGTAGGTGCCGCTCAGCGACGTGGTCAGGCGGCCCAGGCCCTCGATGTTGGTGCGGCCGGCGAATTCCCAGTCGATGCCCTTGTTGATGGCCTTGCCGATATTGGTGGACAGGGCCTCGAACGCATAGAAGGGCTGTTGTTCAGCCGGCTGCTGGTAGGTCGTGAACAGCGAGGCGTACTGCGTTGGGTTGCCGAAGGCCTGATCGGCCGACACGCCACTGACCGCGTCGCGCAGCTTGACTTGCCAGTAGTCTGCGGCCACCGAGAAGTTGCTGGTGGGCTCGAAGCGGAAGCCGATGGTGCCCTGCTTGGACTTCTCGGGCTTCAGATTCTCGTTGCCACCGCTCAGCTGGGTGTACTGGGCCTTGCCGGGCTTGCACGGGGGCGAGCCGCTGCCGTCGCCAGGGAACGGGCAGTCATAGTTGGCGGCGGTCACGCCGTTGCTGACGAGCGGCTGGGCGATGTCCAGCATGTTCGGCGCCTTGAAGCCGGTGCCGTAGGAGCCGCGCAGCAGCAGCCGGTTGGAGACCTGGTAGCGGGCGGAGAGCTTGTAGGTCGCCGCGCTCTCGGTCTTGCCGAAATCGCGGTTGTTCACCGAATCCTTGATCTTGCTGATGGTGTCGTAGCGCAGCGAGGCGTTGGCTTCCAGGCCCTTGATGACCGGGATCAGCGTTTCAGCGAACACGCCGTAGTTGTCGCGCGACAGGTCGTACTGCGGGTTGGCTGAGAAGTTGTAGATCACGCCATTGACCGCGTCGGCGGACGGCGTCTGCTTGTAGTGGTAGTTGCGCAGGTCTGCACCGACGCCCAAGTTGACGGCACCGGCCGGCAGCGTGAACAGGTCACCGGAGGCGCGGATGTCGCCGCCCTTCATCGTCGTGGATGCGGTGCGGATGCTGCCGTGGTAGATCGAGTCACGGATCTGCTGCTGCGTGGCCGCGCTCTGGTTGCCCGAGGGCACGAACGGATCCAGCGCTTGGGAGGCGATCAGGCTGGTGAACTCGGCGGCCTTGAAGTAGCCACCGATGTAGTGCTCGTCCAGCGCGTTCTGCGACCAGGTGACCGCGCCGTTGATGTTCCAGGAGCCGATATCGGCTTCGCCGCCCAGCACGATGTGCTTGGTGTCGGTGATGGTCTGCGAGTTACGCGTGCCGAAGTCCGTAGCGCGATAGCCGGCCGTCACGGTCCTGACGCGGGCCTGCTGGGCCGCCGTCAGATAGGGTTGCGCGTACTTGGCATACAGCGGCGAGGTCAGCGGCACCGCGACCGGCACCGGGTTCGGCGCGATGCGTGCCGTCAGGTCGTAGCGCGCGTAGACGACGTCGGAGAACAGGCGCACAGCGTCGCTGGCCTTGAACTGGCCGCTCAGGAACAGCGAGTCCCGCTTGGATTCGGGGTAGATGTCGATCGTGCTGACGAAGTCAAACGCGCACTGGGCCGTGCCGGCAGTGGCCGTACCGCCCACCGGAATGGTGTTGGCCAGGCTATAGAAGTTGTTCGGCGCGCACTTGCCGTTGACCTTGTTGAAAGGGTTGAACGAGTAGGCGCCGAGCGTGCTGGTGTCGCCGGCGATCTTCTGGAACGTGACCTGCGCGTTGGCCGGATCGGCATAGCTGCTGGTGCGGTCATAGACGTAGTTCTTGCCGTCGAGCGACACCGGCAGGTAGGCAGAACGCGCGAAATCGCGGTCGCCCGACTTCAGCTGCTTCTGCTCGTCGTGGCGGAAGGACGCCATCAGGTTGAAGCGGTCGCGTTCCACATCGCCGAAGCCGTAGGTGACCGAGGCGTTGTACGACCGGCCGCCGCCTTCCGTCGGGCGGTTGTAGGTGGCCGTGACGTTGCCGCCCTGCGCGTTGCGCTTCAGCACGAAGTTGACGACGCCGGCAATGGCGTCGGAGCCGTACAGCGCGGAGGCGCCGTCGGTCAGCACTTCGATGCGCTCGATGGCGCTCATCGGGATGGAGTTCAGGTTCACCACGGAGCCGTCGCCGGTGGGTGCCATGCGGCGGCCGTTCAGCAGCACCAGCGTGTAAGAGGCGCCGATGTCATGCAGCGAGGCGGTCACGATGCCGCCGGAATTGCTGCCGATGGCGATGTCTGCCACCTGGAAGCCCTGCATTGCGGGCAGGCGCTGCACCAGGTCGGCGACGCTGGTGGCGCCGCTGGTGCGGATCTGCTCTGCGGTGACCACTTGGACGGGCAGCGCGCCTTCGCTGGCAATGCGCTTGATGCTGGAGCCGGTGATCTCGACGCGTTCCAGCTGCTGCTGCTGGCCAACTGCCTGCATGGAGGCAAAGGTGAGACATGCCAGTGCTGCTGCGCTGACAGCGTGACGTTTGAACATTGAATGAACTCCTGGTCGACAAAGTACCGCCCGGCCGGGTTTGGAAGGGTCGGCGACAGCGCAGCATCCGGGTAGGGCATGCGCGAAAGCGCGCAAGTGTGAAGGAACGTGTCTGGCGACAATTCCGGGTTCACCCCAATTGAACCTTTGCCTCAGGGTCGAGTGGGGAGGGCCTTCCCCGAAACAAGCCCATCCCTAGCGTTGAAGTCCCAGGAGATTTTTGAAAGGTCGCTGTTTTGCAACGATATTGTGGGCCGGGCGACCTGAAACCGGCTCTCGTACCGCCCAGGTCGATACGGATTAAGAGCGTTGGCTACTGCTGGCAGCAAACGGACGATGATGACCATCACATGAAGTGTGATGGTCGTTTGTATGTTTTTGGCAACGCTCTGCGGATTTTATTTCCCTGTGGAGTTCGTGGCCTTCACCCTCAACCGCCACGCATGCAACAGCGGCTCCGTATACCCGCTCGGCTGGGCCTCGCCCTTGAACACCAGGTCCAGCGCCGCCTGCATGGCCGCGCCTTGCGGGTTGGCGGCGAGTGACTGGTAGGCCGGGTCGCCGGCGTTCTGGCCGTCGACGACCTGGGCCATGCGGGTGAAGGTCTCGCGCACCTGCTCGGCCGACACGACGCCGTGGCGCAGCCAGTTGGCGATGTGCTGGCTGCTGATGCGCAGCGTCGCGCGGTCTTCCATGAGGCCGATGCCGTTGATGTCGGGCACCTTGGAGCAGCCCACGCCCTGGTCCACCCAGCGCACGACATAGCCCAGGATGCCCTGCACGTTGTTGTCCAGCTCCTGCCGGCGCTGCTCGGCGGTCCAGTCGGCCTTGGGGGCGACGGGGATGGTCAGCAGCGCATTCAGGATGCCTTCGCGTTCGGCCGCGAGGTCGACCTTCTCCAGCTCCTGCTGCACGGCGGCGACGCTGACCTGGTGGTAGTGCAGCGCATGCAGCGTCGCGGCGGTGGGCGAGGGCACCCAGGCGGTGTTGGCGCCGGCCTTGGGGTGGCCGATCTTCTGCTCCAGCATGGCCGCCATCAGGTCGGGCATGGCCCACATGCCCTTGCCGATCTGCGCGCGGCCGCGCAGGCCGCAGGCCAGGCCGGTCAGCACGTTGCTGCGCTCGTAGGCCTGGATCCAGCTCGAGGTCTTCATGTCGCCCTTGCGCAGCATCGGGCTGGCGCGCATGGCGCTGTGCATCTCGTCGCCGGTGCGGTCCAGGAAGCCGGTGTTGATGAAGGCGACGCGGCTGGCGGCCGCGGCGATGCAGGCCTTCAGGTTGACCGAGGTGCGGCGCTCCTCGTCCATGATGCCCAGCTTGACCGTGCTGTCCGGCAGGCCCAGCAGCTGCTCGACGCGGGTGAACAGCTCGGCGGCAAAGGCCACCTCGGCCGGGCCGTGCATCTTGGGCTTCACGATGTAGACCGAGCCGGTGCGCGAGTTGCCGCGGCGCTTGAGGTCGTGCATCGCGATGGTCGTCGTGATGATGGCGTCCATGATGCCCTCGGGGATCTCGCTGCCATCGTCCAGCAGGATGGCCGGGTTGGTCATCAGATGGCCGACATTGCGCACGAACATCAGCGAGCGGCCGTGCAGCGTCACGCTGCCACCGGCCGGCGCGGTGTAGACGCGGTCGGCGTTCAGGCGGCGCGTGAAGGTCTTGCCGCCCTTGGCGACTTCCTCGGTCAGCGTGCCCAGCTGGATGCCCAGCCAGTTGCGGTAGGCCAGCAGCTTGTCCTCGGCGTCGACCGCGGCGACGGAGTCTTCCAGGTCGAGGATGGTGGACAGCGCAGCCTCCAGCACGACGTCGGCCACGCCGGCCGCGTCGCTCCTGCCGATGGGCGTCGAGCGGTCGATGCGGATGTCCAGATGCAGGCCGTGGTGCACCAGCAGCACGCTGCTCGGTGCGGCGGCATCGCCCTGGTAGCCGGCGAAGGCGGCCGGGTCCTGCAGGCCGGTCGTCGTGCCCGAGGCGAGCGTGACGAGCAGCTGGCCGCCTTCGACGCGGTAGCCCGTCGCGTCGGCATGCGAGCCCGAGGCCAGCGGCGCGGCCTGGTCCAGCACCTGACGGGCGAAGGCGATGACCTTGGCGCCGCGCACCGGGTTGTAGGCGCCCCCATCAACATTCCTTTGCGTGGCGCCGTCGGTCTCGGGGATGGCGTCGGTGCCGTAGAGGGCGTCGTACAGCGAGCCCCAGCGCGCATTGGCCGCGTTCAGCGCATAGCGGGCATTCAGGATGGGCACGACCAGCTGCGGGCCGGCCTGCCGGGCCAGCTCGGCATCGACGTTGGCCGTCGTCGCCTGCACCTGGGCCGGCGCCTCGACGAGGTAGCCGATGCGCTTCAGGAAGGCCTGGTAGGCCGGCATGTCGGCGATGGGGCCGGGGTGGGCCTCGTGCCAGGCGTCCAGCTCGGCCTGCAGGCGGTCGCGCTCGGCCAGCAGCGCGCGGTTCTTCGGCGCCAGCTCGTGGGCCAGCTTGCTGAAACCGGCCCAGAAGGCCTCGGCCGCCACGCCGGTGCCGGGCAGCACCTCGGTGGCTATGAAGCGGGCCAGATCGGCATCGACCTGCAGGCGGTGGAGCGTGGTGCGGGACATGGGGGCCTCCAGGGAGGGAAGTTGACGGATTGCTGCACATCTTGCCTTCGCGCGAGGCGCGATTCGCATGCGGCGGCGCAAGGAATCTGTGACTGGGGCGCAAAGATCTCGCGTGAAACCGCCGCCTTTGTATTGGTCGGCCGGCACAATCCGCACATGGACAAGCTCAAGCAGATCGAGTCCTTCGTCCTCGTGGCGGCCAAGGGCAGCCTGACGGCGGCGGCCCAGGCCGAGGGCGTCGCGCCGGCCGTCATGGGCCGCCGGCTGGACGCGCTGGAGGCGCGCCTGGGCGTCAAGCTCATGCTGCGCACGACGCGGCGGCTGACGCTGACGCCCGAGGGCCAGTCCTTCCTGGAAGACTGCCAGCGCCTCGTCACCGCGCTGGCCGACGCGGAGGCCGCCGTCAGCGCGGGCGGCCTCAAGGCCAGCGGGCATCTGCGCATCACGGCGCCGGCCGGCTTCGGCCGCCGCCATGTCGCGCCGCTGGTGCCGGGCTTCCTGGCCGGGCATGCGGAGCTGAGCCTGTCGCTGAACCTCAGCGACCGCGTCGTCGACATCGTGCATGAGGGCTTCGACTGCGCGGTGCGCGTGGGCGACCTTCCGGACTCCAGCCTCGTCAGCACGCGGCTGGCCGACAACCGGCGGCTGTGCGTGGCAGCGCCAGCGTATCTGAAGCGTGCCGGCACGCCCAGGCATCCCGACGAGCTCGGCCGCCATGCCTGCCTGACGCTGAGTTCCGAGGCCAGCCAGACGCGCGGCTGGGCCTTCCAGATCGACGGCGCGGTGCAGCATCTGCGCCCCGAAACCCGGGCCCAGGGCCGGCTGGACTGCAGCGACGGCCAGGTGCTGCACGACTGGTGCGTGGAAGGCCTCGGCATCGCCTGGCGCAGCACCTGGGAGGTTGAGGCCGACCTCGCGGCCGGGCGCCTGGTCAGCGTGCTGGACGAGTTCGCGGCGCCGCCCAACGGCATCTACGCGATCTTTCCGCAGTCACGCCATCTGCCGCTGCGGACGCGGCTGTGGGTGGAGCATCTGCGTGCCCACTACGGCCGCGCCGGCTACTGGCGCGGTTGATGTCGGGGGCGTTACGCCCGGCCCGCCCGCTGGACCACGGTCACGTCGTGGCGCAGCACCTCGCGAGACCGCTCCAGCGCGACCTTGATCTCCAGCGGAGCGTGGACGAAGACCTGCGTGCCGGGCCGTGATAGATCCTGGGCGCCGTGGGCGACAGGGCCAACAAAATAGGCATGGCCCGCCTTCAGGCGGAAGGTCGAAACGAAATGGACGCCGTTACCCCAGTCGGCGATGTTGAAGCGCAGCTCGGCGTCTAGCACGGAGGTTGGCTTCTCAAGCGAGAAGAACCCCGAGCCCCACTCGCTGCTGTGCGACCCCCAGGCGCGATACATCACCAGCCCTGCCACTGGTGCGGTCTTCACCTCAGGCGCTGCAGCAAATCCCTTGTCCTTCCAGTCGATGCTAGTGACCATGCGCCCTCCTTCAGGTGAGACTGCCTCATTGTTCCGTTTCGTGTCGTCGAGGCATCCTCAGCGTTGAGGGCCTTCAGTCACCAAACTGCACCTTGGCGCGTTTGCCCACCCAGCCCTCGAACGCGGCCCCGTAGGCCTCATCGACGCGGTTGCGCCTGACCTTGAAGGTCGGCGTGATGAAGCCGTTGTCGACGGTCCAGGGTGTCTTGATGAGGACCAGGGTGTCGAGCTGCTCGTGCGGGTCCAGGCGGGCGTTGACGTCGTCCAGGTGCCGGCTCAGCTCGGCCGTCAGCGCGGTGCGCTCGGCCTCGGTCGTGGCGCGCTGCAGGCCCTGGGGCGACAGCATCGCGAGGCCCAGCGGCTGGCCCATGTTGGCGCCGGCCACGCAGCAGGCCTCGATGTTGGGGTTCATGCCCAGCCTGTCCTCGATGGGCGCGGGCGCGACGTATTTGCCCTTGCTGGTCTTGAACAGGTCCTTCACGCGGCCGGTGATGCGCACGCAGCCGTCGGCGTCCTGGCTGGCCTTGTCGCCGGTGCGCAGCCAGCCGTCGGCGGTGAAGGCCTCGTGGGTCTGCTCAGGGGCCTTGTAGTAGCCCAGCATGACGGCCGGGCTGCGCATCTGCAGCTCGCCGCTGTCGGGGTCGATGCGCACCTGCACGCCCTCGTAGGCCGGGCCCACCGTGCCGCGCTGGTTCCTGCCCGGCACGGTCAGGTGGGACAGGGCCAGGTTCTCGGTCATGCCATAGCCCTCGTTGATGGCCAGGCCCAGACGGGCATACCACTCCAGCAGCGCCACCGGCATGGGCGCGGCGCCGCCGGCCGCGAACTGGCACTGGTTCAGGCCCAGCGCCTTGAGCACCTTCTTGCGCACCAGGCCGCCGATGATGGGCAGGCGCAGCAGCCGGTCGAGCTTGTGCTGCGGCAGCTTGGCCTGCACGCCCTGCTGGAACTTGACCCACAGCCGCGGCACGCTGAAGAACACCGTCGGCAGCGCGCGCTGCAGGTCGGCGGCGAAGGTGTCCAGCGACTCGGCGAAATAGACCCGCATGCCGGTGGCCAGCCAGCCGTGCTCGACCAGCGTGCGCTCCACCACATGGGCCAGCGGCAGATAGGACAGCATGCGGTCGCGGCCCGTCATCGGGATGCGCTTCAGGCCGGCGTCCACCGCCCAGGCAAAGGCGCCGAAGTTGTGCATCACGCCCTTGGGCAGGCCGGTGGTGCCCGAGGTGTAGATCAGCGTGCAGAGCTCGTCGGCCGCGCGCACCACGTCGCCCTTCAGCGGCTCGGTGCGGGCGCAGATGGCGTCCCAGTCCTCGTAGGTGCGGCGCGCGTCGTCGGGCGACAGCGCATAGCTCGCGCCGGGCAGGCCGGCCGGCACGCCGGGCTTCATGCCCTCCCAGCCGTCGAGCTTGCCGATGAAGACGAAGCGCGCCTCGCTGTGCGTGAGGATCTGGTTGACGGTCTCGGGTGCCAGCGTCGGGTAGAGCGGCACGGAGACATAACCGGCCATCCAGATGGCGAGGTCGCTCATCAGCCACCAGGCGCAGTTCTTGGACAGGATGGCCACCTTGGCGTCGGCCGGCCAGCCCTCGGCGGCGCCCCTGGCCTTCAGGAAGGCCGCCATGCGGCGCGCCTGGTCGCCCACCTGGGCCCAGCTGAAGTCCTTGACGACCGAGCCGCCCATCGGCTGGGTCAGCGTCACCGCGCTGGCCGCCGTGCGCTCCCAGTGGTAGAGGCGCTGCAGGGCGAGCTGGTCGGTGGCGATCGTGGCCATGGAGGTCTCCTCGGAGATTCTTGTTCGGGAGCCGCGAACTTAACCGCGCGTCAAGCGCGCCCCGCTACGGGTAAACACCTTGCGGCGTGATGCCTTGCTAGGGTGAGGCCTCTAGAACTGGCCGTCCCAGCCCCAGGCGCGGCCGCGCCTTCGAGTTCGTGGCACGGCCGGTCCAGCGGGTGGCGCAGCGTCGCGGCGTCCGCCAGCACCGCATTGCGCCGCTGCCAGTCCTCGGCCCGCAGCCGGGCTGCATCAGTAGACCGTGTCCGGCGGGTCGCCGAGCAGCTCCTGCAGCAGTGCCCGGGCCTTCAGCAGCTCGCGGTTGATGCTGCGCGTGGACAGGCCGCGCACCGCGGCGACCTCGGCGATGGACAGGCCGGCGAAGCCGATCATCTCGATGAGCTCGTACAGCCCGGCGTCGAGTTCGCGCATCCGCGCCAGGGCCTGGTCCAGGCCAATCAGGTCGACGACCTGGCTCTGCGCGGCGGCCACGTCGCCGGCGGCCGACAGCGTGACCATGACCGCGTCGCCGCCGCGCTTGTCGCGGCCCTCGCCGCGCAGGTGGTCGATGACGACGGAGCGCAGCACGCGGCCGACATAGGCGAAGAACTGGCCGCGCGTCTCGCCCTGCAGGCCCTGCTGGTCGGCCATGCGCAGGAAGCCCTCGTGCACCAGGGCCGTCGTGTCCAGCCCGGCCATGCGACCGCCGGGGCCGCTCTGCGCCAGCCGCAGCCGTGCGACGCGCTTGATCTCCGGGTAGAGCATGGCGTAGAGCTGCTGCAGCGAGGCCGCGTCGCCGCGCGCCGTGCCCGCCAGCAGCTCGGTGATGGCGGGCTGGGCGCTCACGTCAGGCGTCCTGCAGCGCGGCCAGCGCGGCGGCGATGTCGGCTTCCGCGCCCGCGCGCTGCACCGGCGCGCCGGCGGCCAATGCGGCCAGGCCCTCGCGCTTCAGCCTTGCGACCCACTGGCCGGCATCGCGGCCCTGCTCGAAGCCGCTGCTCTGCAGCAGCAGCTCGCCGCCGGCCGACAGCAGCTTGAAGTAGAACCTGCCGTCGGCCTCGCGGTATTGCTTGAAGACCGGCAGCGCCGCCTTCCCGGCCTTGGCCGCGGCCGTCGCCGCGGTGGCCGTGTAGGGCCGCAGGCCCACGGCCGCGCGCAGCTGCTTCAGGAAGGGCGCCGCGATGGCGCGGGCGCGCGCCGCACCGGCCTGCAGGATGGCTTCGAGTTGCTCGGGGTGGGCCATCAGCTCGTCGTAGCGGGCGCGCATCGGGCCGATCTGGCCTTCGATCAGCGCCACCAGCTGCTGCTTGGCCTCGCCCCAGCCCAGGCCGCCGCGCAGGGCCGCGCGGAAGGCGGCGCGCTGCTCGGGCGCTGCGAAGGCGTCGTAGAGGGTGACCAGGGCCTGGCCCTCGGGGTCCTTGGGTTCGCCGGGCAGCTTGCTGTCGGTCACGATGCGCGCGACCGCGTCCTTCAGTGCCGCGCTGCCGCCGTCGAACAGCGGGATGACGTTGTCATAGCTCTTGCTCATCTTGCGGCCGTCCAGGCCGGGCAGCAGCTCCATCTCGGCGTCCACCTGGGCCTCGGGCAGCACGAACGGCTCCCGGCCCTGGCCGAACAAGTGGTTGAAGCGCTGCGCGATGTCGCGCGTCATCTCGATGTGCTGGACCTGGTCCTTGCCGACCGGCACGCGGTGGGCGTTGAACATCAGGATGTCGGCCGCCATCAGCACCGGGTAGCTGAACAGGCCCATGCTGACGTTGGCATCGGGCTCCTCGCCGGCCGCCACGGCGGCGTCCACGGCGGCCTTGTAGGCATGGGCGCGGTTCATCTGGCCCTTGGCCGTCACGCAGGTCAGCAGCCAGGTCAGCTCGGGGATCTCGGGGATGTCGCTCTGGCGGTAGAGCGTCACGCGCGCCGGGTCCAGGCCGGCGGCCAGCCAGGTCGCGGCGATCGCACGGCTGGAGCGGGCGATGCGGTCCGGCTCGTCGCACTTGATCAGCGCGTGGAAGTCGGCCATGAAATAGAAGCTCTCCACCCCGGGCGCACGGCTGGCCTCGATGGCGGGCCGGATGGCGCCGACGTAGTTGCCGAGATGCAGGGTGCCGGTCGTGGTGATGCCGGTCAGGACGCGGTGGGACATGGCTGAGATGAAAAATAACCTGGCCGGATTGTGGCCTCAGCGGCCGGCCGCAGTGCCCGGCGGGACGAGCAGGGTTTGGTCGAGGCCCGTCGGGAACGGGTGCCTGCGCTCAGCCGCGCCGGCGCGAGGCGGGCGCCGCGACCGAGGCGCGCCAGGTCACCGAGATGTCGAACTGCCGCGACACCGGCAGCGCCATGCCGTAGCAGCGGTTCAGCAGCCAGCTCAGGCCGGCCAGCGTGACCTCGTGGCTGGGGATGTGCACCGAGGTGAGGCGGGGTGCGGTGAATGCGGCGCCGGGCGAGTCGTCATAGCCCAGCACCGACACCGCCTGCGGCACCGACACGCCGCGCTCCTGGAAATGCGCGAGCAGGCCGATGGCCGTCTCGTCGTTGGCGCAGAACACGGCGGTGGGCAGGCGCTTGCGCGCCAGCAGCGCGTCGGCGGCGTCCCAGCCGGCCTGGTTGGAGAAGTCGCCCGGCAAGGTGACGATCTTGCTCACGTCCAGCCCGCGCTGCGCCAGCTCGCCCATGAAGCCGGCCAGGCGCACGACGTTGTCGGGCGAGGTGGTGGGGCCGGACACCACGGCGATGTCCTTGTGCCTGTGCTGCAGCAGCGCGCGCGCCGCCTGCACGCCACCCTGCACATGGTCGGCCGTGAAGCACTGCTCCCTGATGCGGTCGAAGTGGCGGTTCAGCACGACCACCTGGCGCTGGGCCGGGCCGAGGGCCCTGATGTCCTCGTCCTGGATGGCGTTGGACAGCACGACGAGGCCGTCGCAGTCGCGGTCGAGCAGGAAGCGCATGCCGTCGTTGGCCTCGACGCGCTCGTCCTCAATGCCTTCGCCGAAGGCCACGACCATGTGCAGGCCCTTGCCGCGCAGCAGGGTGTCGATGACGCGCAGGATGGGCGTGTAGTAGGTGCCGCGCAGGAAGGGGATGTAGACGCCGATCAGCCTGGACGTGCCGGCACCCAGCGAGCGTGCGGTCTGCGAGGGCCGGAACTTGAGCTGGGCGATGACCTTGCGCACGCGCTCGGCCGTGGCCGGCGCGACGGAACCGTTTCCGCTGATGACGCGCGAGGCCGTTCCCACGCCCACGCTGGCCAGCCTCGCCACGTCCTTGATCGTTGCCATTCGCCCTCTAGGTCTGCCGGGGGCGGATTGAATCACAGTGGGCAGATGGGCTGCGGGTCGGCTGGCTCGGGGAGCGGCTTGGTGTTCGCCGGCACTTCCTTGCCGCTCAGGCCGCCGCCGAGCGGCCACCAGGGCCTGGCCTCGTGGCTGCTGAACTGGCAGGGGCCGGCGGGCCAGGGGAAGGGCAGGCGGCCCGTGAACCCGGCCCAGGGCCCGCCATCGGCGGCGGCGACGAGCACGTCGGCCAGGCCGGCGCCCTCCGTGCCCGGCAGCCAGGCGGCGACGAAGGCATCGCTCAGGTTGGCCAGGTCGTTCACGTACAGCGGCCGGCCCGAGTACAGCAGCGTGATGACGGGCGCGCCGCGGCCGGCGACGCGCCGCAGCAGTGCCAGATCCTCGGGATGGCGGCGGCTGTGGCGCAGGTTGTCGGTCATGCGGATGTCGCCCTCGCCCTCGGCATAGGGTTGTTCGCCCAGCACGGCGACGACGGCGTCGAAGCGGGCCGGGTCGCTGTGCGTGCCGTCGGCGTCGAAGCCGACCTGGGCCGCGCCCAGGCGCCGGCGCAGCGCGGCCAGCAGCGTCGTGCCCTGCGGATAGTCGGCATTCGTCGTGTCGCGGCCCTGCCAGGTCAGGCTCCAGCCGCCGCTCTGCAGGGGCAGGCTGTCGGCCGCCGCGCCGACGACCAGCACGCGCGACCGGGCCGGCAGCGGCAGCAGCCCGGGCCTGTGCTTCAGCAGCACCAGGGACTCGCGAACCGCGCGCCGCGCCAGCTCGGGCGCCTGCGTGGCCTCGACGGTGGCGGGTACGGCCGACGGCATGCCGACGCTGAACTTCACGCGCAGGATGCGGCGCACCGCGTCGTCGATGCGGCCCATCGGGATGCGGCCCTGCTCGACGGCCCGCACGGTGTTGGCGATGAAGGGCTTCCAGTGAAAGGGCACCATGACGACGTCGATGCCGGCATTGATGGCGGCGGGGCAGTCCTCGGGGATGCAGCCGGGCAGCTGGGCTATGCCGTCCCAGTCGCTCACCACCAGGCCGTCGAAGGCCAGGCGGTCCTTGAGCACCTCGGTCAATAACGTGCCGTTGCCGTGCATCTTGCCGTGCTCGACGTAGCCGGCACCGTCGGTCCAGCTGCTGAAGGAGGCCATCACGGTCAGCACGCCGGCGTCCAGCGCGCCGAGGTAGCCGGCGCCGTGCACCTGGGCGAGTTCGGCCGGCGTCGCGTGGCTGACGCCCTGGTCGATGCCGCGGCGCGTGCCGCCGTCGGCGACGTAGTGCTTGGCCGTGGCCAGCACGCCGCGGCCGTCCTTGAGCCCGTCCTGCAGGCCCTCGACCTCGGCCTGACCGAGGCGCCTCACCAGGGCCGGGTCGGCGCTGAAGCTCTCGTAGCTGCGGCCCCAGCGCAGGTCCTGCACGACGGCCAGCGTGGGCGCGAAGGTCCAGTGCAGGCCGGTGGCGCGCACGGCGCGGGCCGTGGCGCGGCCGATGTCGCGCACGAGGTCGGCATCGCGCGTGGCGCCCAGCGCGATGTGGTGCGGGAACAGGGTGGCGCCGCGCACGTTGTTGTGGCCGTGCACGGCGTCGGTGCCCCACAGCAGCGGCACGCCCGGCGTGGCCTGCCGGGCCGCGGCCTGGAACTGGTCGGACAGCGCCCGCCATTGCTCGGGCGTCGCGCTGCGGTCCTGGCCCGGCCAGCCGCCGCCGCCGTTCAGCACCGTGCCGATGGCGTAGTCGCGCACCTCGTCGGGCGTGATCGCGCGGATCTCGGGCTGGGTCATCTGGCCGATCTTCTGGCGCAGGCTCAGGTCCTTCAGCGCGGCCTCGACGCGGGCTTCCAGGGCCGCGTCGCGTGCGGGCCGGCGCGCCGGCCAGGCCTGCACGATGGAATCGGTTCCGGCGGCGTTCGCCGGGTGGGCGGCAGCGCTTGCCAGCGCGATCAGGCAGGCCAGCAGGCCGGCGCGAGGGGAGGTGTTGCGTTTCATCGTCGTCTCGGGCTTGAGGTCGCGACGGTAGGTGTTGGATAAATCAAGCGTCAATCCCGGGGCGACTTCGGTTGACAACTCCGAGGGCGCCGAATTAGATTTGCGCCGCACATGGAACCGATTCCATCTTTGCGACCGCGACCCGGCCGACGAGCGAACTGGACGAACCAGGAGGCACGACATGCCCGGCACCGAGCGCAGCGCCGGCGCCGTCACCCGAACGCGCCTTGTTGTCACTTCGATTGCAACCCCGTATGAAACCGCCGGCTTCGCTGCCGGTGCCACCCTGTCCGCCTGATGAGCTCCAGCAAGGCCCCGACCCGTCAAGACTTCCCCGCCGACTTCCGTTGGGGCGTGTCCACCTCCTCGTTCCAGATCGAAGGCGCCGGCCAGGAAGACGGCAAGGGCGAGTCCATCTGGGACCGCTTCTGCCAGCAGCCCGGCCGCATCCGCGATGGCTCCGACGGCCTCGTCGCCTGCGACCATTACCACCGCTGGCCGCAGGATCTCGACATGGCGAAGCAGCTCGGCGTCAACGCCTACCGCTTCTCCGTCGCATGGCCGCGCATCCTCCCGCAAGGTCGCGATGCGGTTAACGAGGCCGGCCTGGCCTTCTACGACCGGCTGGTGGACGGCATGCTGGAGCGCGGCCTCGACCCCTGGGCCACGCTCTACCACTGGGATCTGCCGCAGGCGCTGCAGGCCGGCGGCGGCTGGACCTCGCGCGACACCGTCGCGGCCTATCTCGAATACACCGATGCCGTGACGCGCCGCCTGGGCGACCGCGTCAGGCACTGGATCACGCACAACGAGCCCTGGTGTTCCTGCATGATGGGCTACTGGGAGGGCGTGCACGCTCCCGGCGGCACCAGCCTGGCCGATGCGATGCAGGCCTGCCACCACGTGCTGCTGTCCCACGGCCAGGCGGTTTCCCTGATCCGCCGCAACTCGCCCGGCGCCCAGGTCGGCATCACGCTGAGCCTGCACCCCATCGCCGCGGCCTCCGGCAGCGCCGAGGACGTCGCCGCCGCCGCTCGCCACGACGGCCTGCGCAACCGCTGGTTCCTGGACCCGCTGTCCGGCCGCGGCTACCCCGCCGACACGCTGGCACTGCTGGGCGAGGCAGCACCGCGCGTCGAGGCCGGCGACCTGGCGGCCATCGCCACCGCGACCGACTTCCTCGGCGTGAACTACTACTTCCCCGAGAGGGTCGCCGACGACCCGGCCGGCGGCCCCATGCGCGCCAGACTGGTCGAGCGCGAAGGCGTGGAGCGCACCGGCTTCGGCTGGGAAGTGTCGCCCCAGGGCCTCGTCGACCTGCTGACCCGCATCCAGCGCGACTACGCACCCGCCGCCATCCAGCTCACCGAGAACGGTTCCACCTTCGAGGACGTGCCGACCCCCGAGGGCCGCGTGCACGACAAGGAACGCCTGTCCTATCTGCAGCGCCACCTGGCCGCGCTGCGCCGGGCCATGGACGCCGGCGTGCCGGTCAGGGGCTATTTCGCATGGAGCCTGCTGGACAACTTCGAATGGGCCGAAGGCTATCTGCGCCGCTTCGGCCTGGCCTATGTGGACTATGCGACGCAGCAGCGCACGCTGAAGGACAGCGGCCTCTGGTACGGCCAGTTTCTGAATGAATGATTAACCTATGGATGACTACATTCAAAGGGGAGAGAACAATTTCTAAATGAAAGATTACAGGGTCGTCCCTCAGGCGCAGCCGCGCCCGACGCGAGACACTGCGCGCGCCGCCCCACAAGACCCGGAGACCGGATGAAGCCCCCCCGCCACGCCCTGGCCGCCGCCGCGCTCGCCGCCGCGGCCCTCCTGCCCGCCACCGCGCAGCCGCCGCTGAAGGCCGAGGTCATCCACTGGTGGACCTCGGGCGGCGAGTCCGCCGCCGTCAAGACGCTGGCCGAGGCCTATCGCGCGCAGGGCGGCGTCTGGGTGGACACCGCCGTCGCTTTGGGCGAGCAGGCCCGCTCGGTCGCCATCAACCGCATCGCCGGCGGCAACCCGCCGACGGCCGCGCAGTTCAACACGACGCAGCAGTTCCGCGACATCGTCGACCAGGGCATGCTGAACAACGTCGACGCCGTGGCCCAGCGCGACGGCTGGGACAAGTTCCTGCCCGAGACCGTCCTGCAGGCCATCAAGGTCAAGGGCCACTACTACGCCGCGCCGGTCGACATCCACAACATGACGTGGTTCTGGTACTCCAGAGCCGCGTTCAGGAAGGCCGGCATCGCCGCGGAGCCCAGGAGCTTCGACGAGCTCTTCGCCGCGCTGGACAAGCTCAAGGCCGCCGGCCTCGTGCCGCTGGCCCACGGCGGCCAGCCCTGGCAGGACGGCATCGTCTTCACGGCCACGCTGGCGCACTACGGCGGGCGCGAGCTCTACCTGAAGGTCTTCCGCGACCGCGACCCCAAGGCCATCCTGGGCGAGGACTTCAAGAAGGTGCTGCTGGCCTTCAAGCGCCTGCAGGGCTACACCGACAAGGGCTCGCCGGGCCGCAACTGGAACGACGCGACCGCCCTGCTCATCAATGGCCGTGCCGGCGTGCAGATCATGGGCGACTGGGTCAAGGGCGAGTTCGCGCAGGCCCGGCAGGAGGCTGGCAAGGACTACGGCTGCAGCCCCGGCTTCGGCCCCAACGCGCCCTACATCGTGCAGGGCGACGTGATGGTCTTCCCCAAGACCGACAAGCCCGACCAGATCAAGGCCCAGCAGCTGCTCGCCAGCGTCATCACGCAGCCGGCAACCCAAGTCGCCTTCAGCATCAAGAAGGGCTCCATCCCGATCCGCACCGACGTGGATGCCAGCAAGATGGACATCTGCGCCCAGATGGGCGTGGCCGCGATGAAGGACAAGTCCCGCCAGCTCGGCAACGGCGAGATCTACATCACGCCCGACCAGAACGGCGCGCTGCAGGACGTGCTGACCGGCTACTGGAACCGCAACGTCCCGGTCGAGAAGGTCCAGAAGGACATCGTCAACGCGCTGAAGTCCTGACGATGAAACGACCTTCCCTCGCAGCCTGGGGAGCACTGCTGCCGCTGACCGTCATCGTCGTCGTCGGCTATGTCGGCACGGCGTTGTGGACTGCGAGGACGTCGGTGTCCAGCTCGCGCACCTTCCCGAACAACGACTTCGTCGGCCTGCAGCAGTTCGCGCGCCTGCTCGACAACGAACGCTGGCAGCAGGCCATCCACAACCTCACGGTCTACGGCGTGCTCTACATCGCCGCGGCCATGCTCATCGGCTTCCTGCTGGCCGTCTTCATCGACCGGAAGGTGCGCGGCGAGGGCGCGCTGCGCACGGCCTTCCTCTACCCCTACGCGATGTCCTTCGTCGCGACCGGCCTGGTCTGGCAATGGGTGCTCAACCCCGACAGCGGCCTGCAGAACGCGATGCAGCAGCTCGGCTGGAAGGACTTCCAGTTCGACTGGATCGTCGACCAGGACAGGGTCATCTACACCGTCGTCATCGCCGGGACGTGGCAAGGGGCAGGGCTCGTCATGGCGCTGATGCTGGCCGGCCTGCGCGGCATCGACGAGGAGATCTGGAAGGCCGCGCGGCTGGACGGCGCCCCGACCTGGCGCGTCTACCTCAGCGTGGTGCTGCCGATGATGGGGCCGACGCTGGCCACCGTCTTCACGCTGCTGGCCACCGGCGTCGTCAAGGTCTTCGACACCGTCGTCGCGATGACCCAGGGCGGCCCCGGCACGGCCAGCGACGTGCCGGCCAAGTTCATCATGGACCACCTGTTCGGCCGCGCCAACCTCGCGCTCGCGTCGGCCGGCGCGGTGATGCTGTTGATCACGGTGCTCGCCCTCGTCGCGCCGCTGGCCTATCTGCGCAGCCGCCGGAGAGATCGGGCATGAAGCGCAGGGCCACCCAGACCTGGGCGCGTCTCGGCATCTACGCCTTCCTGATCTGCGCCGCGGCCTTCTTCCTGCTGCCGCTCTATGTGATGCTGGCGACCTCGCTCAAGAGCATGGACGAGATCCGCCTCGGCCAGCTCTTCGCGCTGCCCGCCGCGCCCAGCTTCGACGCCTGGCGCGCGGCCTGGAGCGAGGCCTGCACGGGCGTCAGCTGCGAGGGCATCCGCGGCGGCTTCTGGAACTCGGTCGCCATCACGGTGCCCTCGGTCGTGCTGCCCATCCTGCTCGGTGCCATCAACGGCTATGCGCTGAGCTGGTGGAAGCCGCGCGGCGGCGAGTGGCTGTTCGGCACGCTGATGCTGGGCGCCTTCATTCCCATCCAGGTGATGATCTACCCGCTCGTCAAGCTGGAGGCCGCCATCGGCATCTACAGCAGCCTGCCCGGCATCGTCGTCGTGCACATCGTGTTCGCGATGCCCATCATGACCCTGCTGTTTCGCAACTACTACGCCGGCCTGCCCGGCGAGCTCTTCAAGGCGGCGCGCGTGGACGGCGGCGGCTTCTGGCGCATCTTCGTGCAGCTGGTGCTGCCGATGTCCACGCCCATGCTCATCGTCGCGGCCATCATGCAGATCACCGGCGTGTGGAACGACTACATCCTGGGCCTGACCTTCGCCGGCCGCGACCACCTGCCGATGACGGTGCAGCTCAACAACGTCATCAACACGACGACCGGCGAGCGCCTCTACAACCTCAACATGGCCGCGACCATGCTGACCTCGGCCGTGCCGCTGCTGGTCTATCTGATCTCCGGCCGCTGGTTCGTCCGCGGCATTGCTGCGGGAGCCGTCAAGTGAGTGGCGTCGGCATCCAGGGCCTGGACCTGCAGGCCCGCGCGGCCGGCGTCTTCCTGTTCGACGAGCCCCTGCTGAGCGCCTTCGATGCCGCCGGCGAGCTTCGACCGAGCCGAGCCATGGGGTGGCTCCCTTGGGCGGTGGCGGCCGCCTTCGCCGTGCAGGCGCCGGGGCTCGCGTCGGAGGGGGCATCCTGGCCACGATGCCCCCATGACCGGGTTGTTATTGATCAGCACCAGCCTGATCGCGCTGCTCGGTGCGACGCTGCTGGTGCTGGCCCGTCTGGAGCCGCAGCACCGGCACATCGGCGAATGGGGCTGGAGCCATATCTGCCTCGCGGCCGGCGTGGCGCTCGCCCCGGCCTGCGCGCGGTCGCTGCACTACCGCGCAGGCCGTCGCGGCCACGGCCGTCATCATCGCGTCGCTCGCGCTGCAGCTGGCCGGCGCCGCCCACTAGGCGCGCCGCCCCTGGCCCGCTCCGTGTTCACCCACGTCTTCGGCACCTATGTGCAGGGCATCCTCGCGACGGCGCTGATCCTGCTGCCCGTGCGCCGCGCCCACCGCGAGACCGAGCGCGCCACCGAGGCGCTGCGCCGTCAGGCCCTGCACGACGAGCTGACCGACCTGCCCAACCGCCACGCGGCGCTGGACCGGCTGGCCGAGCTGACGCGCCCCGGCAGCCCGGGCTTTGTGCTGCTGTCGGCCGACCTGGACCGCTTCCAGCTCGTCAACGAGAGCCTGGGTCACGAGGTGGGCGACGCGCTGCTTCAGGCCATCGCGCGGCGGCTGCGCGAGGCCCTGCCCCCGAGGCCCTGCTGGCCCGCCTCGGCGAGGACCAGTTCCTGCTGCCGGAGGCGGCGGGGGCGCTGCTCGTCAGCGCGCCATCCACTCACCCATCCTGATCGCGCCGCCGGGCTGCCAGGCCGGGTTGAACTGCAGGCCGCGGTGCTGGAACAGCATGACGACCGTCGAGCCGAGCAGGAAGCGGCCCATCTCGGCGCCCTGGGCCAGCGTGACCTGGCCGGGCGCGTAGTCCCACGCCCGCACCGGGCCGCCGCGCTTGATGAGACCCTGCCAGACCGTGGCCATGCTGCCGACGATGGCGGCGCCCACCAGCACCAGCACCCAGCGGCCCAGGGCCTCGTCGTCGAACACGCAGACGACGCGCTCGTTGCGCGCGAACAGCCCCGGCACGCCGCGCGCCGTCGTCGGGTTCACCGAGAACAGCTCGCCCGGCACATGCACCATGCGCACCAGGCGGCCGGAGGCCGGCATGTGGATGCGGTGGTAGTCCCGGGGGCTGAGGTAGAGGTTGGCGAACAGGCCGTCCTGGAATTGCGCGGCCAGTTGGGCGTCGCCGCCGACCAGGGCAGCGGCCGTGAAGGCCCGGCCCTTGGCCTGGAAGATCTGGTCGCCGGCGATGCGGCCGACCTGGCTGATCGAGCCGTCCACGGGGCAGACCAGCGGCGCGGTGGCGATGGGCCGTGCGCCGGGCTTCAGTGCCCGCGTGAAGAAGTCGTTGAAGGTCGTGTAGGCGCCGATGTCGGGCTGGGCCGCCTCGGCCATGTCGACGCCGTAGCGCACGACGAAGCGGCGGATCGCCGAGGTCGTGATGCCCCCCATGGGCTTGGCCGCGAAATGGCCGGCGAGGCGGGTCAGCGCCAGTTTCGGCAGCAGGTATTGGGGCAGGACGGCGAGGCGGTCGGACATGGCGCGGCAGTGTACGGGTCGACAATTCGCCCTCATGGCCCTGCTGCACAGCTCCTTCTACCGTTTTACCCCGATGGCGGACCCCGGCGCCTTCGCCGGCTGGCTGCGCGAACGCGGCGCGGCGCTGGCCCTCGGCGGCGTCGTGCTGGTGGCCAAGGAGGGCCTCAGCGCCGCCATTGCCGGCGCGGCCGAGGCCGTGCAGGCCCTGGAGGCCGAGCTGCAATTGCAGCCCGGCCTGGCCGGCCTGCACTGCAAGCACAACGCCTGCGAGCGCCGGCCCTTCAGCCGCTTCAAGGTGTCGGTCAAGCGCGAGATCGTCGCCTTCGGCGTGGCGGGGGTGCGCGGCGACGCGACCGACACCCACGTCGGCCCGCAGCGCTGGCGCGAGCTGCTGGCCGACCCGGACACCGTCGTGCTCGACAACCGCAACACGTTCGAGTTCAGGCTCGGGCGCTTCCGCGGCGCCATCGACCCCGGCGTGGCCCACTTCCGCGACTTCCCGGCCTATGTCGAGGCCCACCGCGAAGAATGGCGGGGCAAGACCGTCGCGATGTACTGCACCGGTGGCATCCGCTGCGAGAAGACGGCGGCCTGGATGCAGGCCCAGGGGCTGCAGATCGCCCAGCTGGACGGTGGCATCCTGAACTTCCTCGAGACCTTCCCCGACGCCGCAGCCGATTGGGAGGGTGAGTGCTATGTCTTCGACAAGCGCATCGCCATCGACGCGGCCGGCCGCGAGACCGGCACGACGGCCGAGGCCGTGTTCACCGACCCGGCCGACGCGTGGCGGCTGAACCGGGCTCGACGGCTGGACCCGGCGGCGGAGGATTGATTCCCACAGATCGGAACAAAGCTTCCGGGCCGCGGCCGATGCGCCGCGCAGCAAACGCCGACAATGCCAACGCGCGCCGCTTGCGCGCACCGAAATTCCCTCATTCGATGTCCCATCTGATCGTCCACGGCGGCACGCCCCTCTCCGGCCGCATCGTCCCCTCGGCCAACAAGAACGCCGTCCTGCCCATCCTGTGCGCGACGCTGCTGACCAAGGCTCCGGTGCGCCTGCGCGGCGTGCCCGAGATCACCGACGTGAAGAAGATCGTCGAGGTCTTCCGCAAGCTCGGCTCCAGGGTCGAGCTGGACTTCAAGACCGGCATCCTCGACGTCCATCACGAGCACACCCGCTTCGACCCCAACGCCGACCGCCTGCCCGAGGAGATGCGCTCCTCCATCATGCTGGTGCCGGGCCTGATGGCGCGCTTCGGCGCGGCGCGCATCGAGGACGACGTCAAGGGCTGCACGCTGGGCGCACGCGAGATCGACCCGCACGTCGAGGTCTTCGAGCGCTTCGGCGCCCAGGTCGAGCGCCTGCCCGACGGCCTGATCCTGCGCGTGCACCGGCCGCTGACGGCCAACGCGCACTGGACGGACTACGCCTCCGTCACGACGACCGAGAACTTCGTGCTCTGCGCGGCCCTGGCCGACGGCGTCTCCACGCTGACCAATGCCGCCAGCGAGCCGCATGTGCAGGAGTTCTGCAACTTCATGTCCATGCTGGGCGCGAAGATCGAGGGCCACGGCACGTCCAAGCTGAAGATCACCGGTGTCGATGAACTCGGCGGCGCCGACTACACGTTCACGGAAGACTTCCACGAGATCGTCACCTTCCTGGCCCTGGGCGCCATCACCGGCGGCGACGTGCGCGTGAAGAACGGCGCGCCGGAGATGTTCCCGCTGCTGGACCGCACCTTCGCGAAGTTCGGCGTGCTGGTCAATCACGAGGACGGCTGGAGCCGCGCGATCACCGACGGCCCGCTGAAGGTCAAGGAGCCCTTCACGCGCACCATCCTGCAGAAGGTCGAGGCGGCGCCCTGGCCCTATGTGCCGGTGGACCTGCTGCCCATCTTCGTGGCCCTGGGCGTCAGGGCCGAGGGCAGCGTGATGTTCTGGAACAAGGTCTACGACGGCGCGATGGGCTGGACCAGCGAACTCGCCAAGTTCGGCGCCCACGCCTTCCTGAGCGACCCGCACCGCATGATCACCTTCGGCGGCAAGCCGCTGAGCCCGGCCGAGGTCGAGAGCCCCTACATCATCCGCGTCGCCATCGCGCTGCTGATGGTGGCCGCCAGCATCCCGGGCCGCAGCGTGATCAGGAATGCGACGCCGATCCGCCGCGCCCACCCCAACTTCGTCGAGCACATCGGCGAGCTGGGGGCGCGCATGGAGTGGGTGGACGGCGACTGAAGATGAATTTCAAAGGCAACCACAGAGGCACGGAGGCACAGAGCAAAGTTCTCTGTGTTTCCTCCGTGCCTCCGTGCCTCTGTGGCTGCATTTCTGCATTTCACTGAAATGCGCTCCGCGCTGGCCCTGGCCGCCTTGATGACGGTCGTCGTCGCGGCTCATGCCGCGCCGCCCGTCGACACCATCCGCTGGGTGGCCCAGGACGTGCCGCCCCACTTCAGCTTCGTGCAGGGCCGTGCGCCGCGCACGGTTGCCGAGCTCGGCGGTGGCGAGGTGGACGGCTTCATGCGCGTGCTGCTGGCGCGCATGCCCGGGTTCCATCACGAGTTCGTCGAGGCCAGCACGACGCGCTACGAGGCCGAGAGCCGCCGCGGCGAGACGCTGTGCTCGGCGCTGCATGTGCGCACGCCGGCGCGCGCCGGCTGGCTCTATTTCTCCCACCTCTATCCGGCACTGGCCTCGCGCGAGATCCACGTCATCGTGAGGCGCGGCGCGCTGGCCCAGCTCGGCCAGGGCAGGCTGCAGGACGGCCGCATCGTGCTGGCCGACCTGCTCGGGCGCCCGGACCTGAGCCTGCTGCTGGCGCGCGACCGCGCCTTCGGCGCCCAGATCGACAACCTGCTGGCCCAGCATGTCGTGCCGCGCCTGGCCGTCGGCGCCCAGCACAGCCACCGGCTGCTGGACATGCTGCGCGCCGGCCGCATGGACTACACGCTGGAGTACCCGGCCGTCGCCGCGGACTACCTCAGGCGGGTCGGCGAACCGGACGCCCTTGTCGCGCTGCCGGTGGTCGAGGGCCTGAGCACGCTGCTGTCCTATGTTTCCTGCAGCCGCACGCCCAGGGGCCGCCGCCAGATCGAGGCCGTCGACGCCGCCGTGCGCGCCCTCGCGCGCGAGCCCGACCGCGCGGCCTGGGTGAGGCAATGGCGCGGCGACAGCGTCGACCCCGCCGACCTGAGGCGCCTGAACGCCTACATGGACGAGCGCGCCCGCGGCGGGCCGCGCATCGAATAGGCTAGGCCATGGCCAGGCCGCCCAAGCCCGCCCTGCCGCTGCGCGATGGCGTGGCCGCCAGCGCCGTGTTCTGCCCGGCCGGCCCGTGGCCGAGCTACAGCGCCTTCCTGAACGAGCGCCTGCCGCGCGTGCTCGACTGGCCCGAGCGCATCGCGCGCGGCGACGTCGTCGACGACGCGGGCCGGCCGCTGCCGGACTCGCCCTACCGCGCCGGCCGACGCGTCTACTACTGGCGCTACCTGGAGGCCGAGCCCGAGGTGCCCTTCGACGCCCGCATCGTGTTCCGGGACGCGCACCTGCTGGTGGCCGACAAGCCCCACTTCCTGCCCGTCACGCCCGGCGGCCTGTATGCGCGGCAGACGCTGATGGCGCGGCTGCGCCATGCCACCGGCCTCGAGGACCTGATCCCCGTGCACCGGCTGGACCGCGAGACCGCCGGCCTCGTCGTGTTCAGCCTGCGGCGCGACGAGCGCGACGCCTACCACCGGCTGTTCCGCGACCGCGCCGTCGCCAAGGTCTACGAGGCCGTCGCGCCGCGGGGCGAGGGCCCCTGGCCGCGCACCGTGCGCCACCGCCTCGCCGAGCCCGACGGCGAGAACTTCATGCAGATGCAGGTCGTCGACGGAGCGCCGAATGCCGAGACCTGGATCGACCTCGTCGAGCCCCTCGCGAGCGGCCTGGCCCGCTACGAGCTGCGCCCGCACACGGGGGTGCGCCACCAGCTGCGCGCACAGATGAACGCGCTCGGCCTGCCCATCGCCGGCGACCGCATCTACCCGCTGCTGCAGCCGCACGAGAACCCGCCGCGCTTCGACGCGCCGCTGCGGCTGGTCGCGCGCGAGATTTCGTTCACGGACCCGGTCACCGGCACGCTGCGCAGTTTTTCACGCAGCGCCGCGACAATGGCGCCGCCATGATCTCGCCGCCCGACACCCAGGCCCAAGTGCAGGAACTGCGCCGCCGGCTGCAGTCGCTGCTGGACGCCGCCCATGCCAACGAGCGCAAGCTGGACCGCTTCGACGCGCTGGAGCGCCGCCTCGTCGCGGTGAGCTCGATGGAGGAGCTGGTCAACCTGCTGCTGGTCGACTGCCGCGCCGAGTTCGGGCTGGACGCCGCCGAGCTCTGGCTGCTCGACCCCGACGACGAGCTGCGCCGCTCGCTGCCGACGCTGCCCATGACCAAGGCGCCGCGCCTGCTCGACGGCCACGGCCCGCTGAAGGAGATGTTCGGCGCCGCGCGCACGACCCGCCTCATTGGCCCCGGCCCGCATTCGGGCCTGCTGGACGGCGCCTTCGAGCCCGACGCCGGCGTGCGCTCGGCGGCCCTGCTGCCGCTGATCCGCCAGGGTCTGCTGATCGGCAGCCTGCACCTGGGCTCGCGCGACCCCGAGCGCTACGACGCCAGCTCCGGCACCAAGTTCCTGGACCGGCTCGCCGCCATCGCGGCCATCGCCATCGAGAGCATGCTCAACCGCGAGCGCCTGCGCCGCGCCGGCATGACCGACGGCCTGACCGGCGTGCACAACCGCCGCTACTTCGACCACCGCAGCCTCATCGAGTTCAGCCAGGCCGTGCGCCACCGCTACCCGCTGGCCTGCCTGTTCCTGGACATCGACCACTTCAAGGCCATCAACGACGGCCACGGCCACCCGGCCGGCGACGAGGTGCTGCGCCAGGTGGGGGGGCTCATCCAGCGCTCGCTGCGCACCGGCGACCTGGCCGCGCGCTACGGCGGCGAGGAGTTCGTCGTGCTGCTGCCGCGCACCGACCTGGCCGGCGCTCGCGAGGTGGCCGAGCGCATCCGCCAGATGGTGCAGGAGGCGCCCTTCATCACGCCCGACGGCGGCACCGTCGGCGCGACGCTGTCGGTGGGCCTGGCCATGCTGCCGGCCGGCGCGACCAGCTTTGCCGACCTGCTTTCCCTGGCCGACCGGGCGCTCTACGATGCCAAGCACGCTGGGCGCAACCGCACGGTGTCCGTCACGGACTAGGGTGGCGCCTCCCCTGGCCCGTCATGGGCGCATCTGGGGCTCACAATCCTCGGCCATGAAAATCCTCACGCCGCTCATCCTCGCCCTCGGCGTCAGCGCCGCCGGGGCCGGCCCGGCGCTGGACCGCATCCAGTCCAGCGGCCGCATCGTGCTCGCCCACCGCGAGTCCTCCGTGCCCTTCAGCTATCTGCTGCCCGACGGCCGGCCCGTCGGCTATGCGGTCGACCTGTGCCTGAAGCTGGCCGAGGCCGTGCGCCAGCGCCTGAAGCTGAAGACGCTGAGCCCGCAATTCCTGCTCGTCACGCCGGCCAACCGCCTCCAGATGGTGGCGGAGGGCAAGGCCGACCTGGAATGCGGCTCGACGACCAACAACGCCGAGCGCCGCCAGCAGGTCGCCTTCACCGTGCCCCACTACATCACCGGCGCGCGCTACCTCGTGCGGGCCGACAGCGGCATCGGCGACCTCGTGCAGTTCGAAGGCAAGACCCTGGTGTCCACCAAGGGCACGACGCCGCTGAAGTCCATCACCCAGGCCAACGGCGAGCGCGCGCTGCACATCAACATCGTCGAGGCGCCCGACCACGCCAAGGCGATGGAGATGCTGGCCGCCGGCCAGGCCGACGGCTTCGTCATGGACGACGTGCTGCTCTACGGCATGGTCGCGGCGCGGCCGGACGCGGCCAGGTTCCGCGTCGTCGGCAAGCTGCTGACCATCGAGCCCCTGGCCATCGTGCTGCCCAAGAACGACCCCGAGTTCAAGGCCATCGTCGACGACGAGATGAAGCGCCTCATCGCCAGCCACGAGGCGAACGCCATCTACGAGCGCTGGTTCATGAAGCCCATCCCGCCCAAGAACACGGCGCTGAACCTGCCGATGAACTACCTGCTCAAGGACTTCTGGAAGTACCCGTCCGACCAAGTCCCGTATTGACCCACCCCCTGCCGGCTTCGCGGCGCCCAAACGCCCAGACAAACCCCGAGCGAACTGGGACCGAAGGCCCTGACAATTTGTGGCGCAGTCCCCGCGTCACCGATGAGCACCGAAACCCTCGCCGAACCCCTCTCACGCGCCGGTCCGCGCCGGCTGGGTTCGCTGAGGCTGCGGCTGATGCTGGGCGTGCCGCTGCTGAGCGGCCTCGTCGTCGCGGTCTTCGAGTGGAGCCTGGGCGGCTTCGAGTCGCTGCGCGAAGGCCTGGCGCGCACGGGCCTGCTCGTGCTGCTGCTCAGCGCGGCGCAGCTGCTGTTCGTCGAAGCCCTGCTGCTGCGCCCGCTGCGCCGCCTGGCGGCCGGCTGCGAGGCGATGGAGTCGGCGCCCATGCCGCTGACTCCCGCGGCCGACCTCCCCGCGTCCGGCCTCGCGGCCGAGCTGGACCGCATCGGCCATGCGATGCGGCGCGCACGCGGCTCGCTGTGGCAGCAGGACCAGGACGCCCGCGAGCTGCGCCGCGAGCTGGCCCAGCAGCGCCATCTGCTGGAGCAGGCCCGCTCGGCCCTGGACGCCAACCAGCGCGAGCTGGCCAGCCTCGCGCGCACCGACGCGCTGACCGGCATCGCCAACCCGCGCGTCTTCGACGAGGCCCTGCGCCGCGAGTTCAAGCGCGCCCAGCGCCAGCGCGGCCTGCTGGCGCTGGCCGTGCTGGACCTGGACCAGTTCAAGCAGTTCAACCTCGCTCACGGCAGCGTGGTGGGCGACCGGGCGCTGCAGCGCGTGGCGGCGCTGCTCAACGAGCGCTTCAAGCGCGACACCGACGTCGTTGCCCGCCTGGGCGGCGAGGAGTTCGTCGTGCTGCTGCCCGGCTTCGGCATGGCCGAGGCCCAGGGCGTGCTGGAGCTGCTGCGCGACGAGCTGCGCGCGCTGCGCCTGCCCGACGGCCAGGGCAGCCTGACGCTGAGCGTCGGCCTCGCCGCGGCCAGCCCGGCCCATCCCTATCTGAGCGCCCAGGCGCTGATGCAGGCGGCCGACGAAGCCCTCTACATCGCCAAGCACGCCGGCAGGGACCGGCTCAGCCTGGCGGCCTGAAGGTCAGCGCCCGTGCTCTTGCGCGGCGAGCAGCTGCTCGTTGACGCGCCGCGCGGCGCGCAGCACCAGGGTCTCGTCGAGCTGGGCCTGGGGCGCGATCTGGCTGGCGATGTCGTCGAGCTGGTCGGGGTGGTTCAGCAGCGCCCAGGCCACCGTCGAGATCGCGCAGACGCTGCGCCGCGCCAGGCTCTCGGGCATGGTCAGCGTCGTCTGCACCTCGACGTGATGGCGCACGCTGGCCACGGCCGCCGGCGCCAGGCCCCAGCTCTCGCACAGGGCCGCGCCCAGCGCGTCGTGGCTGACGCCGAAGGCCGTCCTCTCGAGCTCGATGAGCTCGGCGTCGCGCGTGGCCGCGCGCAGCATGGCCGGGTAGTGGGCCGGCGCATGGCGGTAGAGCACCGCCTTGCCGCATTCCTCGAACAGGCCGGCCGAGTGCGCGGCCCAGGGGTCCACGCCCAGCATCTGGCCCATGCGGCCCATCAGCAGGCCGCGCTGGGACGCGCGCGTCCACACCGCTTCCAGCTCGACCGCGGCGGGGAAGGCGGCGCGCAGGCCCATCTCGAAGGTGATGGCCGCGACCTCGCGCATGCCGAGGTAGGTCAGGGCCTGGTGCACCGTCTGCACGCGGCCGCGCAGGCCGTACAGCGACGAGTTCACCGCCTTCATGACGGCGGCGGCCAGCGCCATGTCGGTCTCGACCAGCGAGGACATGGCCTGCAGGTCGATGTCCTCGGCCGCCATCAGCAGCGAGAGCTTGACCAGGACCTCGGGCTGGGTCGGGATCTCGATGTCCAGATTGCGCAGTTGAGGATCGACGGGCATGGTGGGTGGGGGCGCTGGGGGATGCCCGATGGTAGTTCAGCGCAGGAAGGCGTCCCAGGCCGTCTTGAGGATCAGGCCCCCGACGACGGCGACGAAGACGCCGCGCACGAAGCCGGCGCCGTGCTTGAGGGCCAGCCGCGTGCCGAGCAGGCTGCCGGCGACGTTGGTCACGGCCATCACCGCGGCGACCTGCCACCAGATGTGGCCCTTGCCGACGAACAGCGCGATCGCGAAGGCATTCGTCAGCAGATTCATCAGCTTGGCCGTGGCCGACGCGTGCAGGAAGTCGTAACCCAGCAGGCGCACGAACAGGAAGACGAAGAAGCTGCCCGTACCGGGCCCGAAGAAGCCGTCGTAGAAGCCCACGGCCAGCGCGATGCCGGCGGCCGCCGCGGCCTCGGCGCGGCCCGTGAAGCGCGGACTGTGCTCGCGGCCGAGGTCCTTCCTGGCCAGCGTATGGGCCAGCACGGCCAGCAGCACCAGCGGCAGGGCCTTGCGCAGGCCGTCGGGGCTGGCCAGCGTCAGAGCCCAGGCGCCGGCGAAGCTGCCCAGGCCGGCCAGCACGGCGGCCGGCATCAGCCGGCGCCAGGGCAGGTCCACGCGCTTCGCATACTGCAGCGTGGCCCAGCCCGTGCCCCAGACGGACGCGCCCTTGTTCGTGCCCAGCAGCGTGGCCGGCGCGGCGTTCGGGAAGGTGCCGAACAAGGCCGGCACGAGGACCAGCCCGCCGCCACCCGCCACCGCGTCGATGAAGCCTGCGAGCAGGGAGGCGAGGGCGACAGTGGCGAGTTCGATCATGTTGGATTCCATCAGCACGCGTCGCGGCCGTCGTGCCTTCATCGGGCCGAGCGCCGGGCCGCCCCAAGCCGGCCCGTCGGGCGATGTGCTTGCGGCTCAATGCCGCAAGCATCGCCGTCCCCACGGGGGACCGGCCAAGGTAATCCTTGGACGAGGGGCTTCTGTTCGCACAAAATAAAACGGCCACCAAGGGGTGCCTTGGTGGCCGGTGTGATTGTCTTCGGGGTTACGAAGCAACCTTCTGCGCTGCGCGCTTGTCTTGTCTCCTCACAACCCGCCCGGCGGTCCGAAACCGAGGCCCGGAACCGCGTCGAGTGGCGAGAATGTATTGCCCTGCCCCGGTGCACGGCACTGGGGTAAGCCCGGGTTCGCTGGGTGCGAAAGGTGCGTTTCGCACCAGACGGGTGCCGCTTGAGGGCCTGCCGGCCCGGGTCAGAATGGCCCCATGCGCCGCGCCTTCCGCCTCTTGTCCCTTTGTCTGCCGCTGTTGCTGGACGCCTGCGGCGGCGGTGGGGGCGGGGCCGGCGGCAGCGCAACGACGGGGACTTCAGGCGCCGCCGGCGGCATCGGGCAGACGCTGACACTGTCGCTTCCGGCCAACGGCCTCGCGCCGGCCGACCTGGCCGTCATCGTCGCCGAGGGCGATGCGCTCAGCGAGGCGGTGGGCGCGGCCTATGTCGCGGCGCGCGGCGTGCCGGCGGCCAACCTCGTCAAGGTCAAGCTCGGCACGGCCAGCGACGTCATCAGCGCGGCCGATTTTGCGACGCTGAAGGCCGACATCGAGGCCAAGCTGCAGGCCTCGGCTCCAGGCGTCCAGGCCACGCTGCTGGCCTGGGCGGCGCCCAGCCGCGTCGCGGGAGCCTGCAGCATGGGCATCACGAGCGCGATGACGCTGGGTTACGACACCAGGTATTGCAATGCGACGGCGGTGGCCTGCGCGGCGACGGCCGCCTCGCCGCTGTACGACAGCGAGTCGCACCGGCCCCAGGCCGAGCTGCAGTTGCGCCCGTCGATGCTGCTGGGCGCACGCACGCTGGACGCCGCCCAGGCCCTCATCGGCCGCGGCGTGGCGGCCGACGCGACGCTGCCCGCGGGCGAC
Source organism: Pelomonas aquatica (assembly GCF_026712205.1). Classification (GTDB taxonomy): domain Bacteria; phylum Pseudomonadota; class Gammaproteobacteria; order Burkholderiales; family Burkholderiaceae_C; genus Pelomonas; species Pelomonas aquatica. The sequence goes on along the minus strand of NZ_JAPPUW010000014.1, from coordinate 44,409 downwards.
GGCTGGCTGGTGCGCACGAGCGACGCCAATCGCAATGTGCGCTGGACGGACTTCGCCGCGCTGCCCGCCGCCTGGGGCGATGCGCTGGCGCTGAACTACGTCGACAACGGCGCCGGCCCGGCCAGCGCCGATGCGCTGTCGGGCAAGTCCGGCGTGCTCTTCTACCTGACCGGCCTGGCCAACGTCGCCAACCTGCCGACGCTGCAGTTCCGCCCCGGCGCGCTGGCCGACACGCTGACCTCCACCGGCGGCCTGCTGCCCGGCGCCAACGGCCAGATGCCGGTCACCGCCTGGCTGGACGCCGGCGCGACCGCCAGCTACGGCACGGTGGAGGAGCCCTGCAACTTCCAGCAGAAGTTCGCGCGCGCCTCGGTCCTCGTCGACCAGTATTGGCGCGGCGCGACGGCCATCGAGGCCTACTGGAAGGCGGTGCAGTGGCCGGGCCAGGGCCTGTTCGTCGGCGAGCCGCTGGCCCAACCCTTCCGCGACGGCCCGAGCTTCGCCATCGTCGGCGGCGAATACCGGATCAGGACGCGGGCCCTGCGCCCCGGCGGCCAGTACCTGCTGCAGTACCGCCTGTCCGGCGCCACCGACTGGACGACGCTGGCCAGCTTCACCGGCGTGCGCGGCCAGGCGCTGGACGGCCGTGCGCCGCTGCCGCCGGCCGCGGCCGTGCAGATCCGCTGGCAGGGCCCATGCCCGGACAACGCGGCCAACCGCTGCACGCTGGCGCAGTCGGGCTGAGCGCCGGATCCCGGGCCTGTGGCTCGGTCAAATCCTGATTGCCGCGGCCGGCCTGCTGATGAACAGTCGCCCTCCCGTCGCCTGTCCTGCCATGCCCCGTCCTCTCCCCGTCCGCTCCCGCGGCTTCACGCTGCGCGAACTGCTCGTCGCCGTGGCCCTCATCGGCCTGCTGGTCGCCTACGTCGGCCCCAGGTTCTTCGGCCAGGCCGACGGCAGCGAGGTCAAGGCGGCGCGGGCCCAGATCGACGCGCTGCAGAAGTCGCTCGACCGGTACCGGCTCGACGTCGGCCACTACCCCAGCACCGAGCAAGGCCTGGCCGCGCTCTTCACCCGGCCCCGCGGCGAGCCCGGATGGGCCGGGCCCTATCTCGCCCAGGCCGTGCCCAAGGACCCCTGGGGCCGCGACTACCAGTACCGCAACCCCGGCCGGCATGGCGAATACGACCTGCTCAGCTATGGGCGCGACGGCCGCCCCGGCGGCGAGGGCGATGACGACGACCTCACCTCCTGGTGACGGGGGCCGGCGCCGCCGGCTGGCAGCGGCCGGCCTGGCAGACCGCGCCCGGGTCGGCGACGAAGGCGCAGTTGGAGCGCAGCCCGCCGGCCACGATCTCGCGCTGCTGCGCTGCCGTCAGCCGTGCGGCTAGATCCTTCACGCGCGCCGCATCCGTGCCCACGGACGACCAGGCCAGATAGCCGGCCGGCCCGCCGCAGGCCTTGGCGCCCACGGCCAGCGAGCTGCACTGGCTGTCGGCCGTGCAGGCGGCCGTGCCGACCAGCGCCCGCAGTTCGCGCGACAGGCGTTGCGATTCGGCTTCCGGGGCGCCGGGCGGCGTCTGGGCACAGCCGGCCAGCGTGGCCGAGACGAGCAGGGCGGCAAACAGAGGTTGCGGTTTCATGCGGGCATGGTCGCCTCTGACGTAGGCCTTGGCAACTAGGATGCCGGCATGCGATTGCTGCTGCCCCTGTTGCCTCTGCTGCTCGTCCTGTCCGGTCCGGCGCCCGCCGCGCCGGACGGCGGCTGCCAGCCCGAGCTGCAGGCTGCCGCCGCCGTGCTGAATGCGCTGCGCGCCCAGGCCCGCCAGTGCGGCGGCCACGTCTGGCCCGCCGCGCCGGCGCTGCGCTGGCAGGCCGTGCTGGGCGAGTCGGCGCGGCGCCATGCGCTGGAGCTGGCGCGGCGCGACCGCATCGAGCATGTCGGCGAGGCCGGCCAGTCGCTGCGCGCGCGGCTGCACGAGGCCGGCTATCTGCAGCGCCTGGCTGGCGAGAACCTGGCCGGCGGCCCGGAGACGCTGGACGAGGCGCTGGCGCAATGGCTGGCCAGCGCCACGCACTGCGAGAACCTGATGGCGGCCGAGTTCCAGGACTTCGGCCTGGCCTGCGTGACCGGCCCCGGCCACTGGCAGCGCTACTGGGTGCTGCAGCTCGCAGCCCCGGCGGGCCGGCCTGAGTTCAGATCCAACCCAGATCGATAGCCCGCAGCACCGCCTGCGTGCGGTCGCGCACGCCCATCTTGGAGAAGATGGCCGAGCAGTGGTTCTTGATGACGCCCTCGCTGTTGCCCAGCAGGCTGGCGATCTCGGTGTTGCTGCGGCCGCTGGCCACCAGGCGCAGCACCTGCAGCTCCTTGGGCGACAGCGGGTCGGGATGGTCGGCCGCCGTGAAGGCGCGTTCGCCGCCGCGGGCTTCCATGCGGGTGGTCAGGGACGGGCGCAGCGCGGTGCCGCCGCCGTGCACGTCGCGCAGCGCCTGGGCCAGCGTCTCGGGGCTGATGGCCTTCAGCAGAAAGCCCTTGGCGCCGGCGCGCACGGCCTCGTCGAAGGCGGCCGTGTCGTCGAAGGTGGTCAGCAGGATGACCGGCAGGCGCAGCGCCCGCGCGGCCAGCGCGCGGATCAGGCCGACGCCGTCCAGCCGCGGCATGCGCATGTCGGACAGGATGACGTCGGGCATGGACGCCGCGACGTCGTCGGCCGGGATGGCCGACAGCCATTCCAGCGCCTCGGCGCCATCGCTGGCCTCGCCGACGACCTTGAGCTCGTCGTGCAGCGCCAGCAGCCCCTTCAGGCCCTCGCGCACCAGTTGCTGGTCCTCCACCAGCAGGATCTTGATCACAGCCATCTCGGACATCTCAATTCGATTCGGAACCCCGGGCTCGTGCGCGTCACGCGCATCTGCCCGCCCAGCTCGGTCATGCGCTCGGCCATGCCGGAGAGGCCATTGCCGGCCCGGCCCTCGTGCCAGCCCGGCGCGCCCCGCCCATCATCGTCGATGCTGACGGCGACCTCATCCCCATCTCCCCGCAGTTGGACCTGAACGCGGCGCGCGCCGGCGTGGCGCACGCTGTTGGTCACGCCCTCCTGCACGCTGCGCAGCAGCGCATGCGCGGCGCGCGGGCCGAGGTCGCGGGCGGCGTCGTCCAGGGCCAGCTCGATGCGCGTGCTGGCGATGCCCTTCTCGATGCTGTCGGCCAGGGCCTGCAGCGCGGCGGACAGGTCGATGCGCTGCGAGCTGCGCTGCTGCGACACGGCCTCGCGCACATCGGCCAGCAGCTGGGCCGCCACGCCCTGGGCGCGGGCGAGCGCCTGGCCGGCGCCGGGCTGGTCCTGGCGCGCCAGCAGCGCGCCGCCGAGCTGCAGCTGCAGGTTCAGCGCGGTCAGGTGGTGGCCCATCAGGTCGTGCAGCTCGCGGGCGATCTGCATGCGCTCGCTGTAGCGCATCTGCTCGGCCAGCAGTTGCTCGCCCGACAGGCGCTCGGCCAGCACGGCCTGCAGCCAGCGGCGCTTCTCGGCCTCGGCGGCGGCCATGCGCCCGAGGCCGAAGGCCAGGCCGTGCAGGGCCAGCATGGACGACAGCAGGCCGAACTGGTCCAGCCAGGCCGTGTCCGACGGCGCGGCATAGATGCCGGTGTTCAGCAGCACCTGGGCGAAGCCGAAGCCCAGCGCCAGGCGCGCCGGCAGCAACACGGCGGCCAGGGCCGTGACGAGGAAGGGCAGGCCGGGCGTCACGCCGAAGGCCAGCAGGTCGACGAGCAGCAGCCAGGCCAGGCGCCGGTCCACGGCGACGACGCGCGTGCCCTGGCTGGCCAGCCGCCACATCAGCGCGACGAAGACCAGCAGCAGCGCCACGCAGATCAGCAGCAGCGTGCGGTCGTCGGCCTGGCCGCCGAGCTGGCGCCAGAGCTTGGCGACGAGGCCGTCGTAGGGCTCGGTGCGCGCGCCCAGCAGCGCCGCGCCGGCGCTGACCAGCTCCATCGCGCAGACCACCAGCGCCGCCAGGCGCAGCACGACGCCGGGCTCGGCCAGCCGCGCGAGCAGCCGATCGAGTTTCGTCATTCGGTTAGCGCTGCGGCGATGACGCCGCCGCCCAGGCAGACCTCGCCGTCGTAGACCACGGCGCTCTGGCCCGGCGTGACGGCCCATTGCGGGTCGGCAAAGCGCAGCGCCAGCCGGCCGGCCGCGTCGAAGCCGACGCTGCAGGGCGCGTCGGCCTGGCGGTAGCGCGTCTTGGCCGCGGCGTGGCCGGCGGCGGGCGCGCGGCCGGCGATCCAGCTCAGGTCGTCGGCCGCCAGCGCGGGGCTGAGCAGCAGCGGATGGTCGTGGCCCTGCACGGCGATCAGCGTGTTGCTCGCGATGTCCTTGGCCGCGACGAACCAGGGCTCGTGCTCGCCGCTGCCGCGCGGCGCCCCTTTCTCCTTCACGCCGCCTATGCCCAGGCCCTGGCGCTGGCCCAGCGTGTAGAAGCTCAGACCGACGTGCTCGCCGAGCTTGCGGCCGCGCTCGTCCCTGATCGGCCCCGGCTGGTGCGACAGGTAGCGGTTCAGGAACTCGCGGAAGGGCCGCTCGCCGATGAAGCAGATGCCGGTCGAGTCCTTCTTCTTCGCGTTCGGCAGGCCGATCTCGGCCGCGATGCGGCGCACCTCGGTCTTGGGCAGGTGGCCGACCGGGAACATGGCCTTGGCCAACTGCGCCTGCGTCAGGCGGTGCAGGAAATAGCTCTGGTCCTTCAGCGGGTCCAGGCCTTTCAGCAACTGGAATGCGCCGCCGACCTCACGGACGCGGGCGTAGTGCCCCGTGGCGATCTTCTCGGCGCCGAGGCGCATCGCGTGGTCGAGGAAGGCCTTGAACTTGATCTCGGCATTGCACAGCACGTCCGGGTTGGGCGTGCGGCCGGCCTGGTATTCGCGCAGAAAGCTCTCGAACACGCGGTCCTTGTACTCGGCCGCGAAGTTGACGTGCTCGATCTCGATGCCGAGCACGTCGGCCACCGAGGCGGCGTCCAGGAAGTCCTGGCGCGACGAGCAGTGCTCGTCGTCGTCATCGTCTTCCCAGTTCTTCATGAAGATGCCGATGACCTCGTGGCCCCGGGCCTTCAGCAGATGAGCGGTCACGGCCGAGTCCACGCCGCCGGACAGGCCGACGACGACGCGGTGCTTCTTGTGGGAACTCATGGGGCCGATTGTCCCAAAGCCCCACCCGGCCCGGGTCGCACGGGCTTTCAGCGCGGCTGCAGCGGCGCGGCCAGCGAGCCGTGCGCCTGCACGCTGTCCAGCGGCAGCCGGCGGCCGGCGGCGTGGTCCGCGATGCAGCTCAGCACCAGCGGGCTGCGATGCCGGTCGCGGCAGGCGCGCAATTCGTCCAGGCCCAGCCACAGCGTGCGCCGGATGCCCTCGTCCAGCGCGCGGCCGGCGATCGCCTCGCCGACCGAGCCGCCGAAGGCCAGGCGGACGTAGGTGACGTCCTCTAATTGCTGTGGACGCTGGAAGCGGGCCAGGTAGACGCCCAGGAAGGCCTCGGGCACGAAGACCCGCGCGGTCTCCTCCAGTGCCTCGCGCACGACGGCCTCGACGGGGCTTTCCCCCTGTTCCAGATGGCCGGCCGGGTTGTTCAGCCGCAGGCCCTCGGGCGTCTCCTCCTCGACCAGCAGATAGCGGCCGTCGCGGGCTATCACCGCCGCGACAGTCACGCTGGGGCGAAACCTCTCTGTACCAGCCATGAAACTTCCTCTCGAATTCCCGCACCGGGATGGCGCAGGCATTGTGTAAGCTGCCGCGCACCCCAGCCCCGCAAGGAAATTCCATGCAGATCGGCGTCCCGCGCGAGCGCGCGGCCGGAGAGACCCGCGTGGCCGTCACGCCCGAGACGGCCAAGAAGCTCAAGGCCCAGGGCCACGTGCTGCGCATCGAGAGCGGTGCCGGCGTCGCGGCCAGCGTCACCGATGCCGCCTACGAGGCCGCGGGCTGTGAGATCGTCGACCAGGCCGCCGCCCTCGGCAGCGAACTGGTGCTGAAGGTACGCGCCCCCGGCGCCGACGAGCTGGCGCTGATGAAGCCCGGCACGGCCCTGGTCGGCATGCTCAACCCCTTCGACCGCGACGGCCTGGCCGCCCTGGCCGCGGCCGGCCTGACCAGCTTCGCGCTGGAGGCCGCGCCGCGCACCACCCGCGCGCAGAGCATGGACGTGCTGAGCAGCCAGGCCAATATCGCCGGCTACAAGGCCGTCATGATCGCGGCCGACCGCTACCAGCGCTTCTTCCCGATGCTGATGACGGCCGCCGGCACCGTGAAGGCCGCGCGCGTCGTCATCCTGGGCGTCGGCGTCGCCGGCCTGCAGGCCATCGCGACGGCCAAGCGCCTGGGCGCCGTCATCGAGGCGTCGGACGTGCGGCCCTCGGTGAAGGAACAGGTCGAGTCCCTCGGCGCCAAGTTCATCGACGTGCCCTACGAGACCGTCGAGGAAAAGGAAGCGGCCGAAGGCGTGGGCGGCTATGCCCGCCCCATGCCGCAGAGCTGGCTGGACCGCCAGAAGGCGGAAGTCGCCAAGCGCGTGGCCCAGGCCGACGTCGTCATCACGACGGCGCTGATCCCCGGCCGCGCGGCGCCGGTGCTGGTCACCGAGGACATGGTCAAGGCCATGAAGCCGGGTTCCGTCATCGTCGACATCGCGGCCCCGGCTGGCGGCAACTGCCCGCTGACCGAGGCCGGCAAGACGGTCACCAGGCACGGCGTCGTCATCGTCGGCGAGACCAACCTGCCGGCCCTGGTCGCGGCCGATGCGTCGGCGCTGTACGCGCGCAACGTGCTGGACTTCCTGAAGCTCGTCATCACCCAGGAGGGCGGCTTCGCCGTGCCGCTGGATGACGACATCGTCGCGGCCTGCCGCGTCACGCAAGACGGCCTGGTCACGAGGAGCTGAACCATGGAAATGGTCGACCACACCATCATCAACCTCATCATCTTCGTGCTGGCCATCTACGTCGGCTACCACGTCGTCTGGACCGTCACGCCGGCCCTGCACACGCCGCTGATGGCCGTCACCAACGCGATCTCGGCCATCGTCATCGTCGGCGCCATGCTGGCCGCCGCGCTGACCGAGACGCCCTTCGCCAAGGGCATGGGCGTGCTGGCCGTGGCACTCGCCGCGGTCAACATCTTCGGCGGCTTCCTCGTCACGCGGCGGATGCTGGAGATGTTCAAGAAGAAGGACAAGCCGGCCAAGAAGGAGGGCAAGTGATGATGCAAGCAGCGAAGTCGGGCCTGAGGGCCGTTGCGTGGGTGTGGCTGGTGGGTGAGGCCCTGTTGATTGGTGCGCTGGCGGCCGCGACGTTCGGCTCTGCCGCCGGCCTCGCAGCCGGCGTTGCAGCCGGGGCGGGCGTGCTGGCGGTCTGGTGCCTTGCCATCAAGCGCAGCAGCTTCATCAAGCTCCTGAAGGGCGATGCACTGGGAGGCCGGGAATGAGCCTCAACCTCGTCACGCTGCTCTACCTGATCGCCAGCGTCTGCTTCATCCAGGCGCTCAAGGGCCTGTCGCATCCGACCACCTCCATCCGCGGCAATGTCTTCGGCATGACCGGCATGGCCATCGCCGCCTTCACGACGGCGGCGCTCATCGTCAAGCTCGCCGGCACCGGCGTGGGCCTGGGCTGGGTGCTGCTGGGCCTGATCGTCGGCGGCGGCTTCGGCGCCTGGAAGGCCAGGACGGTCGAGATGACCAAGATGCCCGAGCTGGTGGCCTTCTTCCACAGCATGATCGGCCTGGCGGCCGTGGCCATCGCGGTGGCCGCCGTCGCGGAGCCGGCGGCCTTCGGCATCACGCCGGCGATGGACGCGGCCCTGGCCGCCATCCCGCCGGAAGACGGCATCGCGCCGCGCACGCTGGCGCCCATCCCGGGCGGCAACCGCATCGAGCTGGCGCTGGGCGCCTTCATCGGCGCGATCACCTTCACGGGCTCGGTCATCGCCTGGGGCAAGCTGTCGGGCGGCCACAAGTTCCGGCTGTTCCAGGGCGCGCCGGTGGTCTTCAAGGGACAGCATGCGCTGAACGCCGTGCTGGGCCTGGCCGCCGCCTTCTTCGTGTTCGGCTTCTGGCATTCGCAGTCGGCCGTCGACTTCGGCCTCGTCATCGCCCTCGGCTTCCTGCTGGGCGTGCTGCTCATCATCCCGATCGGTGGCGCGGACATGCCGGTCGTCGTGAGCATGCTGAACAGCTACTCCGGCTGGGCGGCGGCGGGCATCGGCTTCTCGCTGAACAACGCGATGCTGATCATCTCCGGCTCGCTGGTGGGCAGCTCGGGCGCGATCCTGAGCTACATCATGTGCAAGGCGATGAACCGCTCGTTCTTCAACGTGATCCTGGGCGGCTTCGGCGGCGAGGCCGGCGGCCCGGCGGCGGGCGCGGCTGAAGCGCGCAACGTGAAGAGCGGCAGCGCCGACGACGCGGCCTTCGTGCTCGGCAATGCCGAGACCGTCATCATCGTGCCGGGCTACGGCCTCGCGGTGGCGCGCGCCCAGCATGCCGTGAAGGAGCTGGCCGCCAAGCTGACCGAGAAGGGCGTGACGGTGAAGTACGCCATCCATCCCGTGGCGGGCCGCATGCCCGGCCACATGAACGTGCTGCTGGCCGAGGCCGAGGTGCCCTACGACCAGGTCTTCGAGATGGAGGACATCAACGCCGAGTTCGCGCAGGCCGACGTGGCCATCATCCTCGGTGCCAACGACGTCGTGAACCCGGCCGCGCATGTGAAGGGCAGCCCCATCTACGGCATGCCCATCCTGGAGGCCCACAAGGCCAAGACCGTGGTCGTCAACAAGCGCTCCATGGCAGCGGGCTATGCCGGCCTGGACAACGAGCTCTTCTACATGGACAAGACCATGATGGTCTTCGGCGATGCGAAGAAGGTCGTCGAGGACATGCTGAAGGCGGTGGAGTGATCTAGACGCGTGGCCCTAGGGCCGCTATCGAATCCCCTGACCCGTCCGCTGCCAGCCATCGGCCAGAATCGCTGCCAACCAAGAAGGAGACAAGGCCATGGAGTCGATCTGGCTGAAGCATTACCCGGCCGACGTGCCGCGCGACGTGAACGTGTCGCTCTACCCCAGCCTGGTCGACCTGCTGGATGGCTCGTTCAAGAAGAACGCCGCAAAGCCCGCCTATCACATGATGGGCAAGAGCCTGAGCTTTGCGCAGATGGACGAGGCCTCGCGGGCCTTCGCCGCCTATCTGCAGGGCCTGGGCCTGGAGAAGGGCGACCGCGTGGCCCTGATGATGCCCAATCTGTTCCAGTACCCGGTGGCCGTGGCGGCCGTGCTGAGGGCGGGCTATGTGGTCGTCAACGTGAACCCGCTGTACACGCCGCGCGAGCTGGAGCACCAGCTCAAGGACTCGGGCGCCAAGGCCATCGTCATCATCGAGAACTTCGCCTCGGTGCTGCAGCAGGTCATCCAGCACGTGCCCACCAAGCATGTCGTGCTGGCGGCCATGGGCGACATGCTGGGCCTGATCAAGGGCAGCATCGTCAACTACGTCGTGCGCAACGTGAAGAAGATGGTGCCGGCCTTCGAGCTGCCGGGCGCCGTCAAGTTCAACGACGCGCTCGCCAAGGGCCGCAGCCTGACCTACCAGGCCCCCAGGCTGGGCCCGGACGACATCGCCGTGCTGCAGTACACCGGCGGCACGACCGGCGTGTCCAAGGGCGCCGTGCTGCTGCACCGCAACCTCGTCGCCAACATCCTGCAGTGCGAGGCCTGGTACCAGCCCGCGCTCAAGAAGATTGCCAGGGACGAGCAGGTCGTCACCGTCTGTGCGCTGCCGCTGTATCACATCTTCGGCTTCAACACGAACATGATGCTGTCCCTGCACATGGGCGGCGCCAATGTGCTGATCCCGAATCCGCGCGACCTGGCCGCGGTGTTCAAGGAACTGGCCGCGCACCGCTTCCACAGCTTCCCGGCGGTCAACACCCTCTTCATGGCCATGGCCAACCACCCCGACTTCGGCACGGTGGACTGGAGCCGCCTCGTCATCTCGGTGGGCGGCGGCATGGCCGTGCAGCAGGCCACGGCCAAGCTGTGGCTGGAGAAGACGGGCTGCCCCATCGTCGAGGGCTATGGCCTGTCCGAGACCTCGCCGACCGCCACCTGCAACCCGACGGACAGCGCCGCCTACAGCGGCACCATCGGCCTGCCCGTGCCGTTGACCGAGCTCAAGCTGCTGGACGACGACGGCAACGAGGTGCCGATGGGCCAGCCGGGCGAGATCGCCATCCGCGGCCCGCAGGTGATGGCCGGCTACTGGCAGCGCCCGGACGAAACCGCCAAGGTCATGACGGCCGACGGTTATTTCCGCACCGGCGACATCGGCACCGTCGACGAACGCGGTTATTTCAAGATCGTCGACCGCAAGAAGGACATGATCCTCGTCAGCGGCTTCAACGTCTATCCGAACGAGGTCGAGGACGTGCTGACGCAGATGCCCGGCGTGCTGGAATGCGCGGCCGTCGGCGTGCCCGACGCCAAGGCCGGCGAGGCGGTGAAGGTCGTCATCGTGAAGAAAGACCCGAATATCACCGAGGCCGACGTGCGGGCCTATTGCGAAGCCAACCTGACCGGCTACAAACGGCCCAAGATCGTTGAGTTCCGCACCGAACTGCCCAAGACGCCCGTGGGCAAGATCCTGCGCAGGGAACTGCGGGACAAGCGCTGACGTCACCCCTGACCCGGCCCGCACGCGGGCATGGCCCGACACAACGTGCTCGACCAGTTGCATTCCAAAACCGAGGCCGGCCGCGCCGAGATCCGCGCGCGGGCGCTGCCCTTGTCGCGCGCGGCGCGCAACCTGCTGCTCGTGCTGGACGCCAGCAAGACTGCCGGCGACTGGCTGCGCCTGGTGGCCGGCGCCACCGAGGCCGACCTCACGACGCTGCGCCAGCACGGCCTGATCGCGCCGCAGGGTGCCGGCGGCCCGCCACCCGTCGCCACCACGGCGCCCGCGGCGCCGGCAGCCATTGCCGCGCCACCGGCCGGCGGCGCGCCGCTGCTGGACCGCGCGGCCCTCTACGCCTATCTGAGCGGCGAGGCGACCAAGCTGCTCGGGCCCTTCAAGGGCTATGCCTTCGCGCTGGAGGTCGAGCGTGCCGACAGTCTGGCGGCGCTGCAGGCCCTGGCCCTGCAACTGGTGGAGCGCGTGCAGAAGGCCAAGGGCGAGGACGCTGCCGCGGCCGTGCGCGAGGCCCTGGGCCTGCGCTGAGGGACACTTGCGGCTTGTCCGCTGACCGTGCCCGCCTTGCCCCGCTTTTTTGTCGACACCCCACTCCTCGCATCCGGAGAAATCGCCCTGCCCTCTGGCGCCGCCCGCCATGTGCAGGTGCTGCGCCTGCAGCCCGGCGACGCGCTGACCCTGTTCGACGGCAGCGGCCCCGAGTGGCAGGCCGAGGTCACGGCCATGGGGCGCAGCGAGGTCAGGGTGCGCCTGCTGGCCGCCGCGCAGCCGCAGCGCGAACTGGCCCGTGCCGTGACGCTGGCCGTCGTCATGCCGGCCAACGACCGCATGGACTTCCTCGTCGAGAAGGCCTCCGAGCTCGGCGCCGCGGCGCTGCAGCCGCTGGTTGCGGAGCGCTCGGTGCTGCGCCTGGCCGGCGAGCGGGCCGACAAGAAGCGCGCCCACTGGCAGGGCGTGGCCGTCGCCGCGGCCGAGCAGAGCGGGCGCACGGTGCCGATGCGCGTCGAGCCCGTCATGGCCCTGGGCGCCTGGCTGGCCGCGTTGCCCGAGCCTTCGGGCGATGAATGGCGCGGCCTGCTGAGCCCGCGCGCGGCCGCGCCGATCGCGCCCTTTGCGCAGCCGCAGGCCATCTTCCTCAGCGGCCCCGAAGGCGGCCTGAGCGATACCGAGGAAGACGCTGCCCGCACCCGCGGCTTCGCGCCGGTCACGCTCGGCCCGCGCATCCTGCGCGCCGACACCGCGCCGCTGGCCGTGCTGTCCTGGCTGGCTCTGGCATGAACCGCAAGCTCGCACTGCTGGTCCTGGTCCAGGGCCTCTTCCTGACGAACAACATCTGCTTCATGGCCATCAATGGCCTGGTGGGCCTGGCGCTGGCGCCGCTGCCGTGGATGGCGACGCTGCCGATCTGCGCCTATGTGGCCGGCGGCGCGCTTATGGCCCGGCTGGTGGGCCGCCACCAGCTGCGCTTCGGCCGCCGGCGCGCCTTCCAGATCGGCCTGGGCGTGGCGCTGCTGAGCTGCGCCATCGCGCTGTGGAGCGTGCTGAACGGGCAGTTCTGGGGCGTCGTCGCGGCGACGCTGGTGGCCGGCTACTACAACGCCAACGCGGCCCTCTACCGCTTCGCGGCGGCCGAGCTCGTCGCGCCCGCGAAGCGCGAGGCCGCGATCTCCTGGGTGCTGGCCGGCGGCTGCCTGGGTGCCATCCTCGGCCCGCTGCTGGCGCGCGCGAGCCGCAACCTGCTCGTCGCGCCGTTCGCGGGCGCCTATCTGCTGCTGATGGGCGTGGCCGTGGCCGGCCTGGCGCTGATCTCGATGATCGACTTCCCGCCGCTGGCCCGGCCCGCGCCCGGCGCCGGCGGGCGCTCCAGCGCGGAGCTGGCGCGCCAGCCCGTCTTCCTCGTCGCGCTGGCCGCGAGTGCGCTCGGTTACGGCGTCATGAACCTGCTGATGGCCGCCACGCCCATCGCGATGGGCCAGTGCGGCCTGCCGTTTGCCGACACCAGCATGGTGCTGCAGTGGCATGTGCTGGGCATGTTCGTGCCGAGCTTCTTCACCGGCGCGCTGATCCGGCGTTTCGGCGTGCTGCCGGTCATGGCGGCCGGCGTGCTGCTCAACCTCGGCTGCGTCGCGTTCGCGCTGTCGGGCCAGGACTTTGCGCATTTCCTCGGCGCGCTGCTGCTGCTCGGCATCGGCTGGAACTTCCTCTACATCGGCGGCACGACGCTGTTCACCCAGGCCTACCGGCCCGAGGAGAAGACGCGAGCCCAGGGCCTGCTGGACACCGGCGTCTACGCGACGATGACGCTGACGGCCTTTTCCTCCGGCGCGCTGGTCACGACCGGCGGCTGGCAGTGGATGAACTGGGCCAGCCTCGTGCCGCTGGCGCTGTGCGCCGCCGCGCTGGCCAGCCTGACGCTGCGGCGGCCCGCCAGGGCCGGCTGAGCGCGCCCGCCCCTGCCGCTCAGCGGCCGTCGTGCTGCAGGTATTCGGCCGCCATCTGCGCGGCCAGCTGCCCGGGCCCGAGCCGCGGCAGCGTCGACAGCACCAGCTCGCGCTGCGTGACGAACAGCGGCGCGCCGATGCGCAGGCCGGCGATGCCGCCGCCATCGAGCTGGGGCAGCAGCGGGTAGGCGCGCAGCCTCAGCACCAGCACGTCCTGCTCGTCGGCGAACACGCTGGTCTCGACCAGCGTGCCGCAGCCCGATGCGTCGGCACGCTGCAGCAGCGCGAGGCCGGTGGCCTGCGGGTCGATCCGCGCGCTGGACGCCGTCATCGCGACGACGCGGCGGCCGCCTGCATCCAGCGCGTCGGCGACGGCGTTGCTGAACTGCGTGTTCAGGCCGTCCCAGTCCGGCGCATCGGCGGCCGGCGGGTTGCGGCCCTGGCCGAAGACCAGCGTGCAGGGCGTGAGCGCCGGGGCGGCCGTGGCGGCCAGCGCGAGCAGGGCGGCGGCGACGCGCTCAGGCCGGCGCATCGCCTTCCGCCGGCTTGCGTGCCGAGCCCTTGACGAGGTCGAAGCGGAACAGCCGGCACTCGATCGGGCCGTTCCACATCGGCACGCGGCGCGACTCCTTCAGCCGCATGCGGCCGGGCAGCTTCATGTCGGGGCTGAGCATCCAGGCCGTCCAGCCGGCGGGGTTCCCGGTGTACTGGCGCTTCCAGTGCGCGGCCAGGCGCGGGAAGAAATCGTCGCCGGCGTCCCTCTCCTCGCTGCCGCCGGCATCGCGCGTCATCGCCGCCTTGCCGCGCACCTCGATGCGCTCGCCATAGGGCGGGTTCATGACGATGCTGCCGGGCATGCCCTCGGGCAGCTGCGGCGCCGGCCGCTCCAGCGCGTCGCCGCCGTTGAACTGGATGTACTGGGCCACGCCGGCGCGCTCGGCATTGCGGCGCGCGAAGTCGACCATGCGGAAGGCCACGTCGCTGGCATAGATGGGCACGGCCGGCGGGTGGATGCGTGCGCGCGCCGCCTGGGCCATCTCGCCCCATGTGGCCTTCATCGCCGGCGTGGCGAAAGGCAGCTGGTGTTCGAAGGCGAAGCGGCGCTGCAGGCCGGGCGCGGCGTCGCAGGCGATCAGCGCCGCCTCGATGGGGATGGTGCCGGAGCCGCAGCAGGGGTCGTGCAGCGCACCCCCTTGCTCGTTGGTGCCGCGCCAGCCGGCGGCGGCCAGCATCGCGGCGGCCAGCGTCTCCTTCAGCGGCGCATCGCCCTTGTCGATGCGCCAGCCGCGCTTGAACAGCGGCTCGCCGGAGGTGTCCACGTAGAGGGCCGCGCGTTCGGGGCCGACGTGCAGCACGACGGGCAGGTCGGGCCGCTGCGTGTCCACGCTGGGCCGCTCGCCGGTGTGCTCGCGGATCTGGTCGCAGATCGCGTCCTTGATGCGTAGCGCGGCGAAGTTCAGGCTCTTCAGCGGCGAGCGCTGCGCGGTGGTGTCGATGCGCAGCGTGTGCCGGGGCGTGATCCAGTCGCGCCAGTCGACGCGCCGCGCCAGTGCATAGAGGTCGTCCTCGTGGCGGTAGGGGCCTTCGATGATCTCGACGAGGACGCGCTGGGCCAGGCGGCTCTCGAGATTGATGCGCATGACGTCCTCGGCGGTGCCGAGCACGCCGCAGCCGCCGCGCAGCGCCTCGACCTTGCTGCGCACGCCGGGCGGCAGGAAGCGCTTGAGCTCATCCTCCAGCAGCGGCTCGACGCCACCGGGGCAGGACACGAAGAGGGACAACTTGTTGGGCAGGCTCACGGGGCGGATTGTCGCCGCGGCGGCCAACCTCAGCCCAGCACCTCAGCGAGCAGAGCGTGCTCAGCCGACGTGGATGCGCCTACAGCGCCTTGCGCAGATTGGCCGGCGCTATCTTCATCGCCTCGCGGTACTTGGCCACCGTGCGGCGCGCGCACTGGATGCCTTGCTCCTCCAGCATGCCGGCCAGCGCGCTGTCCGACAGCGGCTTCCTGGTGTCCTCGGCGGCGACGAACTGCTTGATGAGGGCGCGCACGGCCGTGCTGGAGGCCTCGCCGCCGGCTTCGGTGCTGAGGCCGGAGCCGAAGAAATACTTCAGCTCGAAGGTGCCCCAGGCCGTGGCCATGTACTTGGCCGTCGTCACGCGCGAGATGGTCGATTCGTGCAAGCCGAGCTCGTCGGCGATCTCGCGCAGCACCAGCGGCTTCATGGCCAGTTCGCCATGCGTGAAGAAGCCGCGCTGGCGCTCGACGATGGCCTGGCTGACGCGCAGGATGGTGTCGAAGCGCTGCTGGATGTTCTTGATGAACCAGCGCGCCTCCTGCAGCTGTCCGCCCAGCGGCGAGTTGCTGATGCCGCCGCGCGTCGCGCGCAGCGCGTTGGCATAGAGCTCGTTGATGCGCAGCTTGGGCGCGACCTCGGGGTTGAGCATGACGCGCAGCTCGCGGCCGACCTTGCGCACGATGACGTCGGGCACGATGGCCGCGGCCGCGCCCTGCGCGAAGCGCCGGCCCGGCTTGGGTTCGAGCCGCGTGATGAGGGCCTGCGCCTCGCGCAGCAGGCCCTCGTCGGCGCCGGTCTCGGCCATCAGCCGGCGCATGTCGCGGCGGGCCAGCAGCTCGAGGTGGCCCTTGCAGATCAGGATGGCGATGACCTGGGCCGGGCTCTTCGGCTGTGCGCGCAGCTGCAGCACCAGGCATTCGGACAGGCTGGCCGCGCCGATGCCGGCCGGCTCCAGGCTCTGCAGCAGGCGCAGCGCGAAGCGCAGCCGGTCCAGCAGCTCCTCGCGGTCCTCGGCCAGGGCGGCGGCGATGTCGTCCAGCGGGTCTTCGAGGTAGCCGTCCTCGTCCAGCGATTCGATCAGCACCTGCACGGCGGCGCGGTCCTCGGGCGACAGGCTCATGCCGGCGAGCTGCTGGGCCAGGTGCTCGGCCAGCGAGGTCTCGGCGAACTCCCGGCTCTCGCGCTCGCCGTCCTCGTCGCTCGCGCTGCCGCTGCTGCTCGGCAGTTCGCGGATGCCGTCGAAGTCGTCGCGCTCGGTGCCGTTCTCCCAGTCCTCGCGTTCGGTGCCGCCGAAGTCCTCGGCGCTGAGCTCGGGCGCGTCGCCGTTTTCCGATTCGCCGGAGGACGATTCCGTGCCGCTCTCGGCCGGTGCATTCGAAGCCAGCTCGGGCGCGCTGACGGTGATTTCCTCTTCGGTCTCGAGCAGCGGGTTGCTTGCGAGCATCTGCTCGACTTCCTGGTGCAGCTCCAGCGTGGAGAGCTGCAACAGACGGATGGACTGCTGCAGCTGGGGCGTCAGCGCGAGGTGCTGACTGAGCCGGACCTGGAGCGTCTGTTTCACCGCTACATCCGAAAATGTTCGCCGAGATAGACCTTGCGCACGTCGGCGTTGGCCACGATCTCGTCGGGCGTGCCTTCGGCGAGCACGGCGCCCTCGCTGATGATGTAGGCGCGATCGCAGATGCCCAGCGTCTCGCGGACGTTGTGGTCGGTGATCAGCACGCCGATGCCGCGGCCCTTCAGGAAGCCGATGATGCGCTGGATCTCCAGCACCGCGATCGGGTCGACGCCGGCGAAGGGCTCGTCCAGCAGGATGAAGCGCGGCTGCGTGGCCAGCGCGCGGGCGATCTCGACGCGGCGGCGCTCGCCGCCCGACAGCGCCGGCGCCGGGCTGTCGCGCAGGCCCTCGATGGAGAGGTCGTGCAGCAGGCCGTTCAGCAGCTCGTCGATGCGCGCGCGGGACAGGGCCCGGCCGCGGTCGTCCTGCTGCAGCTCCAGCACCGCGCGGATGTTCTGCTCGACGCTCAGCTTGCGGAAGATGGAGGCTTCCTGCGGCAGATAGCTCAGGCCCAGCCGCGCGCGCTGGTGGATGGGCAGGCGCTGCACCTCGGCGCCGTCGATGCGGATGATGCCGGCGTCGGAGCGCACCAGGCCGACGATCATGTAGAAGCTGGTCGTCTTGCCGGCGCCGTTGGGGCCGAGCAGGCCGACGACCTCGCCGCAGTCCACGCGCACATGGACGTCCTTGACGACCTTGCGCACGCCGTAGGTCTTGGCCAGGCCCTCGGCTTCGAGCCGGCTGCCGCAGGTCGCCGCCGTAGCGATTTGTGCACCCTTCGCGCTGCGCGCTGTCCCGCCGAGCGGGAGCTGAGCCCCTTCGGGCGGCCGTGCGGTGCTCATGACGGCTTGCGCGGCGGCGTGATCGTCGTGGACGGCTGCAGCGGCAGCGTGGCCGGCGGCGCGGAGGCGGCCGCCGAGGCCGGCGCATCCGGCTGCGTGCGCGGCATCAGCACCATGCGCACGCGGCCGTTGGGGTTGGGCGACGCGTTGCCGCCTTCCAGCGCGAAGACCTCGGTGCGGCTGTCGTAGACGATGACGGCGCCGGTCACCTCGTCGGCCACCGTCGTGCCGCGCGTGCGGCGCACGGTGGCGTTGCCGATGAAGCGCACGGTCTCGGTGCGGGTGTCGTATTCGAGCTGGTCGGCCACGCCCTCGATGGCCTCGCCGGGCACGTCGCGGGCCTGGCGGAAGCTGACCGGCTGGCCGCTGCTGCCGCTGGCATAGGCCTGGTGGTAGCCGTCGCGGGTCTCGCGCACGTCCACCTTCTCGGCATGCAGCACCAGGCTGCCCTTGGTGATGATGACGTTGCCGAACAGCTCGGTGCGCTGGTTCACGCCGTCCAGCCGGCCCTGCTTCTCGGCCGTGAAGACCATGGGCTTGAGCCGGTCGGCCTTCTCCGCCAGCACGGGTCCGGCGGCGAGGGCGATGGCGATCAGGAAGGGCAGGCGCTGCAGCATGGAGGCACGGAAGTTGCAGGCCATTCTAGGGGCCTGCCGCCTTCGTCAGCCTTTCCCGCGCGGCAACGCGATCAGGAAACCCGCGACGGCCGGCACGAGGGCCGCGTCGCGGCGCTTCATGCCTTGCTGCGCGCGCGCTGGATCAGGAAATCGGTGACCTGCAGCGCCTTCTGGCCGAGCTCGATCTCGGTCACGCGCTGGCCGGCGCCGGCCTGGCCGGGCGATGTCAGGAAGCGGCCGCCGACGCCGATGCTGGGCACGCCGTCGATGCGATAGGCCTCGGACAGCTTCTCGGCCTGGCCGCATTTGGTCACGACGCCGAAGGAGTTGTAGGCCTCCTGGTACTTGGCCGCGTCGATGCCCAGATTGCCCAGGAACTTGGCCTGGCTCTTGGGGTCGTCCAGGGCCAGGCCCTGCTGGTGCATCGCGTTGAAGATGGCCGGGCGGGCCTGGGCTTCCTTGCCCAGGGATTCGAGCGCGTAGAACATGCGCTGGTGGATCTTGACGTTGGCGCGGAAGGCGACGTGGACCTTGCGGAAGGCGACGTCGGCCGGCAGCTGCTTGGCCCAGGCCTCGATGGCGGGCTCGAAGGCATAGCAGTGCGGGCAGCCGTACCAGAAGAACTCGACGACCTCGATCTTGCCCGGCGTCGTCGGCAGCGCCTGGCTCAGGGTCAGGTATTGCCGGCCGTCGACCGGGCCGCCCTGGGCGAGGGCGGGGGCGGCGCCACCCAGGACGGGGGCGGTGGCGAGCAGGGCGGAGAAATCGCGGCGCTTCATGGCGGCAGTCATCCTTCAGGCGGTGGTCGGGCGGTGCGGGAATTCAGCGTTGTACACGAACGAGATTGGCCTCGAAGCCGGCCCCCTCGATCTTGCGCTGCAGCTCTTCGGCGGCGTCGCGCGTGTCCATGGGGCCCAGGCGCACGCGGTAGACGGTGCGGCCGTTCTGCTCGCGCTCCATGGTCTTGGCCGTGAAGCCCTGGATGGCCAGCCTGGCCTTCTGGCTCTCGGCCTCCTCGGGGCGCGTGAAGGCGCCGGCCTGCACGAAGTAGACATAGGCCTCGGCGGCGGCCGGTGCCGAGGCGGCGGCGGGCGGCGCGGCCGCGGCGGCAGGCGGTGCCGCGTCTGCCTTGGCCTTGGCGGGCGGCGTGACGGCGGCCACGGGGGCCACGGGGGCGGCTGCGGAGGCGGCCGGCGGCGGCGCGTTGACGACGCCGCTGGCGCTGCGCGCGGCCTTGCCGGCCAGCGGCGCGTTCGGGTCCCAGTTCTTGTTGCGCTCGGCCTCGGCGGCGTCCTGCTCGGCGGTGCGCTGCGGCACCTTGTTCACGAAGGGGATGGGCACCTTGGTGATGTACAAGGCCACGCCCAGGGCGACGGCCAGGCCGACGAGCAGCCCGACGATGAGGCCGAGGACGAAGCCGCCCTGCTGGTTCTTGTTGCCGGCGGGCTTGGATGCGGAACTCATTCGGTCTCCGGTTGGTCCTGAGCCTCGCGGCTCATCTGTTCGGGGGCGCTGACGCCGAGCAGGGCCAGCGCATTGGCGAGCACCTGGCGCGTGGCGGCCAGCAGCGCGACGCGGGCGCGGCTCAGCTCGGGGGCCTGGCCCAGCACGCGCTCGGCGGCGTAGTAGGAGTGGTAGGCGCCGGCCAGGTCGCGGGCGTAGAAGGCCACGTCATGCGGCGCCAGGCCGGCGGCGGCGCCGCTCAGCATGTCGGGGTAGGCGGCAAGCTTGAGCATCAGCGCCTCTTCCGTCGGCGCGGTCAGCAGGCCGAGGTCGGCAGCGGCGATGGCCGCGATGTCGCCGCCCATGTCGGCGGCCCATTTGCGGATCACCGAGCAGATGCGCGCATGCGCGTACTGCACATAGAACACCGGGTTCTCGTCGTTCTGCTTCAGCGCGAGGTCGACGTCGAAGACGAACTCGGTGTCGGCCTTGCGGCTGATCAGGAAGAAGCGCACCGCGTCGCGGCTGGTCCAGTCGACCAGGTCGCGCAGCGTCACATAGCTGCCGGCGCGCTTGGAGATCTTGACCTCCTCGCCGCCCTTCATCACCGTGACCATCTTGTGCAGCACATAGTCCGGGAAGCCCTGGGGGATGCCGAGGTTCACCGCCTGCAGGCCGGCGCGCACGCGGGCGATGGTGCCGTGGTGGTCGGTGCCCTGGATGTTGATGCACTGCGTGTAGCCGCGCTCGAACTTGTTGATGTGGTAGGCCACGTCGGGCACGAAGTAGGTGTAGCCACCTTCCTTCTTGCGCATCACGCGGTCCTTGTCGTCGCCGTAGTCGGTGGTGCGCAGCCACAGCGCGCCGCCCTCCTCGTAGGTCTTGCCGCTGGCCACCAGCCGCTCCACCGTCTTTTCCAGCTGGCCGCCCTTGTAGACGCTGGTCTCGAGGAAATAGCTGTCGAACTTCAGGCCGAAGGCCTGCAGGTCCAGGTCCTGCTCGTGGCGCAGATAGGCCACGGCGAACTGGCGGATGCCGTCGAGGTCGTCCACGTCGCCCGAGGCGGTGAACTCGCGGTCGTCGGCCTTGACCGACTCCTTGGCGCAAAAGGCGTCGGCGATGTCCTGGATGTAGTCGCCGTTGTAGGCCGCCTCGGGCCACTCGGCGTCGCCGGGCTTGAAGCCCTTCAGGCGCATCTGCGTGGAGTTGGCCAGCGTGGCGATCTGCACGCCGGCGTCGTTGTAATAGAACTCGCGGGTCACGTCGTGGCCCTGGGTCTTGAACAGCGAGCACAGCGCATCGCCCAGCGCCGCCTGGCGCGCGTGGCCGACGTGCAGCGGGCCGGTCGGGTTGGCGGACACGAACTCCACCATCACATGCTTGGCCGTCGCCGCGCGGTGGCCGAAGGCGGCGCCGGCGCCCAGCACCTCGCCGACGACGGCCTGCCTGGCGGCCGGCTTCAGGCGGATGTTGATGAAGCCGGGGCCGGCGATCTCCAGTGCCTGCACCCAGGTCCGGAAGGCGGGCTTGGCTTCGAGGGCGGCGATCAGGCGCGTGGCCAGTTCACGCGGGTTGGCCTTCAGCGGCTTGGCCAGTTGCATGGCGGCCGTGCAGGCGAAGTCGCCATGGGCGGCCTGCTTGGGGGACTCGAAGGCCGCGACGGCGTTCGAGCCGGGGGCAATCTCGTGGAGGGCTTCGGCGAGTGCAGCGAGCAGCGCCTGCTTGGCTTGGATCATGGGCGCGATTTTAGGAGGCGTGCTCCGGCCCGGCTGAAACGCATGGGCCGCTCACGGCGCCGACTCAGCCGGCCGTCGCCGCGTTGGCGTCGGCCGGGTCATGGCAGGCCACGCAGAGCTTATTGCCGTCGGGGTCGCGGAAATAGGCGCCGTAGTAGTGGGCGTGGTAGTGCGGACGCCGCCCCGGCGGGCCTTCGCAGCGCCCGCCGTGGGCCAGGGCCGTCGCATGGGCCTGGTCGACCAGGGCGCGGCTGGCCGCCAGCAGGGCCACCATCTGGCCGTTGCCGGGCTCGTGCCCGCCGTCGAAGGGGCGGCCCAGCAGCAGCAGCGGGCGCGGCCCCGGGCTGCTCTGCCAGCCGGCCCAGGGGCGGGACGGGTCGCAGAAGCGCTCGGCCAGCCCGAGGCCCGCCATCAGCGGGCGGTAGAAGGCCAGCGCGCGCTCGAAGTCGCGGGTGCCCAGGAAAACGTGGGAGAACATGGGATCTCGGCTCCAGGAAGCGGCCCGTATCATGCCGCGCGTGACCGCCCTCGCCGACGACCTCCCTTCGCATATCGGCCGCTACCAGGTGCTCAAGCGCCTGGGCGAGGGGGCGACCAGCGACGTCTTCCTGGCGCGCGACCCCTTCCAGGGCCAGGACGTGGCCATCAAGCGCATGCGCGCCTGGGCGCCGCCGCCGGATGCGCCCGGCAGCGACTTCAGCAACCGCTTCTTCAGCGCCGAGGCCGCGCTGGCCGGGCGGCTGCACCACCCCAATGTGGTCGCCATCCTCGACGCGGTGGCCGAGGGCTCCGCGCCCTACCTCGTCATGGAGTACGTGCCCGGCGTCACGCTGAAGCACTTCTGCCGCAGCGACCGCCTGCTGGCGCTGGACCAGATCGTCGAGCTCGGCTTCAAGTGCGCGATGGCGCTGAGCTATGTCTACCGCCAGGGCGTCATCCACCGTGACGTCAAGCCCGCCAACCTGCTGGCCGTGCTGGACAACGGCCAGGTCGTCGACGTGAAGGTCAGCGACTTCGGCTCGGCGCTGAACCTGAACGCCGACTCGACCCAGATCCACCGCGTCGGCTCGCTGGCCTATATGCCGCCGGAGCAGATCGAGGGCGGCGACGTGGACTGCCGCGCCGACATCTACGCGCTGGGCGCCGTGCTCTACCACCTGATCGGCGGCCGGCCGCCCTTCGACGCGCCGCACCAGATGGCGCTGATGCACCAGATCTACCACCAGCCGCCGCTGCCGCTGATGGGCCAGCGCGAGGGCGTCACCGAGGCGCTGGACGCCGTCGTGCTGCGCGCGCTGGCCAAGGGCCCGCACGACCGCTTCCCCGACTGGGACAGCTTTGCGCAGGCCCTCTCCAGCCTGGTCGCCAGCCAGCAGGTGCCGCTGAACCGCCTCGGCGAGGTGCGCGACTCCGAGCGCTTCAACCTGCTGCGCTCGCTGGAGTTCTTCGCGGAGTTCGGCGACGTGCAGCTGTGGGAGGTCGTGCGGCGCGCGCGCTGGAAGCGCTACCCGCAGGGCTATGCGCTGTTCAAGCGCGGCCAGGAGGGCAACAGCTTCCACATCATCGCCCAGGGCGAGGTGGAGGTCTTCCGCGACGGGCGCCTCGTGGCGACGCTGGGCCGGGGCACGTCCGTCGGCGAGATGGCCTACCTCGCGCCCAACCCCGACCTGCGCCGCCACAGCACCGACATCAAGGTCAGCCAGGAATGCACGACGATCTCGTTCACGCCCGAGTCCATCGGCCAGCTCAGCCCCGAATGCCAGCACCGCTTCGACCGCGGCTTCATCCGCGTGCTGGTGCGGCGCCTGCACTCGGCGCACGAGGCGCTGGCCCATCCGCGGCGGATCTTGTGAGGCGCGCTGCGCGTCAACCGATGGCGCGCAGCCGGCGTTTGCGGCGTGCATCCCGGCGCAGCCAGCCTTTTGTGACGCCGATGAAACACGGCTTGGCAGTGTCACGGCCGCGTGCTTGAATCCATTCGCCCACCACTTTCCCGAGGAAGGAATCACCGATGAAACGAATCGCCATCCTGCTGGCCTGTGCCGCTCTCGCCCTCGGCGCCCAGGCCACCACGCAGCAGGACAAGATGAAGTCCTGCAATGCCGAAGCCAAGGGCAAGAAGGGCGACGAGCGCAAGGCCTTCATGAAGGAATGCCTGTCCGCCGGCGGTGCCGCCTCGGCCCCCGCGGCTCCCGTGGCCGACGCCGCCGCTGCGGCCTGCGACAAGTCCGCCGCCGACAAGAAGCTGCACGGCGCGGCCGCCAAGAGCCACGTCAAGAAGTGCATGGCCGACGCGGCCGCGGCACCGAAGTGATCGCCCTCTGACCCCAACGGGTTCCAAGACCGCCTGAGGGCGGTTTTTTCATGGGCGGCAAGGCAGAGGGCCGGCAGCGGGCCGCGTCAGACCTCGTGGCAGGCCACCTGCCGCCCGTCCACCTCGCGCAGCGCCGGCGCTTCTTCCGCGCAGCGCCGCACGGCCAGCGGGCAGCGCTTGTGGAAGGCGCAGCCGCTGGGCGGATTGAGCGGGCTGGGCAGCTCGCCGTGGATGACGATGCGCTCGCGCCGGTCGGCTGCGCGCAGCGCCGGCGCCGCGCTCATCAGCGCCCGCGTGTAGGGGTGCAGGGGCGCCGCGAACAGGCGCCGCTTCGCGCCGATCTCGACCGCCGCGCCGAGGTACATCACCATGACCTCGTCGGCCACATGCTCCACGACCGACAGGTTGTGCGAGATGAACACGTAGCCGGTGCCGAACTCCGCCTGCAGGTCCATGAAGAGATTCAGGATCTGGGCCTGGATGGACACGTCCAGCGCGCTGACCGGCTCGTCGGCGACGACGATGCCGGGGTTCAGGATCATGGCCCGCGCGATCGCGATGCGCTGGCGCTGGCCGCCCGAGAACATATGCGGGTAGCGGCGCAGGTGCTCGGGGCGCAGGCCCACCTTGGTCGCCAGCGCCTCGACGCGCTCGCGGCGTTCGGCGGCGGACAGCGGCGTGTTGATGAGCAGCGGCTCGGCCAGCGTCGTCGCGATGGTCTTGCGCGGGTTCAGCGACGCAAACGGGTTCTGGAACACCATCTGCACGTCGCGGCGCAGGCCTCGCAGCGTAGCGACATCGGCCGTGGCCGCATCGGCGCCGCGGAGCTTCAGCGTGCCGCGCGTGGGGCGCTCGATCAGCGTCAGCTGCCGCGCCAGCGTGCTCTTGCCGCAGCCGGATTCGCCGACGACGGCCAGCGTCTTTTTCGGCGCCAGCGTGAAGCTGACGCCGTTGAGCGCCTTCACCGTCGCCTTCGGGCGGAACAGGCCGCGGCTGACGCCGTAGTGCTTCGTCAGCTCATCGGCTTGCAGCAGGAGTTCAGACATGTGCCGACGCCTCGATGGGGAAGAAGCAGCGCACACCGTTGTCGAGCGTGGGCCTTTCGGCGACGCAGCGCGGCTGCACACGCGGGCAGCGCGGCGACAGCAGGCAGCCCGCGGGCCGGTCCAGCGCGCCGGGCACGATGCCGGGCAGGGCGGACAGGCGTTCCGCACCCTTGTTGTGTTCGGGGATCGCGGCGAGCAGTGCCTGCGTGTAGGGGTGGCGCGGCGCGTCGAACAGGCCTGGCACGGGGCCGGTCTCGACGATCTGGCCGGCGTACATGACGGCAACGTTGTTCAGCCCGGGCTGGGCCATCTCGGCCACCACCGCGAGGTCGTGCGTGATCATGACGAGGCCCATGCCCTGTTCGCGCTGCAGCTTCAGCAGCAGGGCCATGATCTGGGCCTGGATGGTCACGTCCAGCGCCGTCGTCGGCTCGTCGGCGATCAGCAGCTTGGGCGCGCAGGCAATCGCCATCGCGATCATCACGCGCTGGTTCATGCCGCCCGAGAGTTGGTGCGGGTAGGCGTCGGCGCGGTTCGCCGCGTCGGGGATCTCGACCTGCTCCAGCAGCTCGATGACGCGTTTTCTGGCGGCGCCGCCACGCAGGCCGAGGTGGGCGCGCAACACTTCGGCGATCTGGGCGCCGACGGTGTAGCTGGGGTTGAGGCTGGTCAGTGCGTCCTGGAACACCATGGCGACGTCGCGGCCGATCAGCTGGCGGCGTTCCTTCGGCGTGAGCTTGAGCAGGTCGCGGCCCTGGAACTCGATGGCGTCAGCGCTGACCTTGCCTGGGGCGTCGATGAGGCCCATCAGCGCGAGCATGGTGACCGACTTGCCGGAGCCGGATTCGCCGACGATGCCGAGGAGTTCGCCGGGTTCGAGGGTGAGGTCAATGCCGTCGACGGCGGGGAAGGTGCCGAAGTGGACTTTGAGGTTCTTGATGTGGAGGAGGCTCATCGCTGCTTTAGTTTGTTGGCGAGGCCCGTGCCGGGAGTTCGCCCCGGCGGGCGACCTACTTTCTGAGCGACCAGAAAGTAGGCAAAGAGTCGCCCCCGAACCGCCCGGCCCTTTGCTGCGCAGCGGGCTGCCCTGCGGTGCTCGGACTTCAAGCCCGCGCGCCGAACTCGCGCCGCTACGCTCTGCTCAAACAAGCGTCGCGAGTCAGTTCTTGAAGTTCGCTTCGCGAACGGGCTTGAAGTCCTGCGCTCCTCGGCGGGCTCAAAGGGGGGGTGAAGGAACAGCCGGCGCCAGCCGGCTTGCGGGTTTGGCTGTTGGCTGCTCGGCTGTTTGGGGTCTCCCCTTCTAAACCGCCGAGAAGCGCAGGAGCCCGGGGCGCGTGCGAAGCACGCATCAACATCTGACTTCGCGTCCCTTTGTCTGAACGGAGCGTAGCGAAGTGAGTTGGGCGCGGCCCCGGGTTCCGAGCATCGCAGGGAACCCCGCAGGGGCGGTTTTGCAGGGGCGCTTTCTTTGCTTACTTTCTTGTGCGCACAAGAAAGTGAGTCGGCTGCCGGGACGAAATCCCGGCTGTGCCTTGCCAGCAAGCCAAAGCAACGAGCGAGCATCACGCCACCTTCTTCAACTTCGGATCCAGCGCATCCCGCAACCCATCCCCCATCAGGTTGATGGCCAGCACCGTCACCAGAATCGTCAGCCCCGGCAGCGTGACGACCCACGGCGCCCGCATGATGTAGTCCCGCGCTGCCGACAGCAGCGTTCCCCACTCCGGCGTCGGTGCCTGCACGCCCAGGCCCAGGAAGCCCAGGCCCGCGGTCTCCAGGATCGCCGATGAAAAGCTCAGGGTCGCGTTGACGATCAACGGCGCCATGCAGTTGGGCAGCACGGTGACGAACATCAGCCGCCACACGCCGGCGCCGGCCACGCGGCTCGCGGTCACGTAGTCGCGCCCGATCTCGCCCAGCGCTGCTGCGCGCGTGAGCCGCACATAGCCCGGCAGCGCGCCGATCGCAATCGCGATCACCGTATTCACCAGCCCAGGCCCGAGCACCGTGATGACGCAGATGGCCAGCAGCAGCGCCGGCAGCGCCAGCACGATGTCCATCACGCGCATGATGGCCGGCGACAGCCAGCGCTGGAAGAAGGCCGCCGCGAGGCCCAGCAGCACGCCGGGCACGAGCGACATCGCCACCGCCGCGAGGCCGATGCCCAGCGACACGCGGCCGCCGTGCAGCAGCCGGCTCAGCATGTCGCGGCCCAGTTCGTCGGTGCCGAGCAGGAAGCGCGTGCCGCCGCCGTCGGCCCAGACCGGCGGCGTCAGCATGAAGTCGCGGTATTGCTCGATGGGGTCGTAGGGCGCGATCAGCGGTGCGAGCAGCGATGCGAGTGCGATCAACGCGAAGACGATCAGCGCGACGAAGGCGCCGCGGTTGGCGGTGAAGCCGAGCCAGAACTCGCGCAGCGGGCCGGGCGGTTCGGTGAGCGTCAATCGGGAGGAGGGACTATTCATCGGCAGTCGGCGCGTAGATGTCCAACGAGAGTGCGATACCACGCGCACCCAGTGCCAGAAGAGTTGCGGGCGAAAGCTCTGCGCCGTCATTGGTCTGACCCATGAACCAGCCGCAGAACAGATCGATTTCAAAGCGACGGGCCATGTCATGCCACACCGTCAGATCCGCGGTGAGCTTCGATAGCAACTCCTGCACCTGCGCGTTGGTGTCCTCGGGTTCCATGTTCGCGGCGTCCAGTCGCCACGAACCTTGCTTGGCAACGCGCTCGCGACCATTCCGCGAGCGAAGCACTTCCCCACGAGTCTCGGACTTCGTGGGTGCAGCGCCCAGCGCGGCAGTGATCTCCTCGGGGATCAGATCGTCGCCAAAAATTCGCAAGCAGGCCCGGGAATGGTCAATGACGGACATGTTCAATGCCCCCCGCCGCGGATGCGTGGATTCACGACGCCGTACAGCACATCCACGACGAGATTCACGCCGATGAACGTCAGCGCCGAGATCAGGATGCCGGCCTGCACGACGGGATAGTCGCGCCGCGCGATCGAGTCGATCAGCCATTTGCCGATGCCGGGCCAGCTGAAGATGGTCTCGGTCAGCACCGCGCCGGCCAAGAGGCTGCCGGTCTGCAGGCCGACCACCGTCAGCACCGGGATCAGCGCATTGCGCAGCGCGTGCACGACGACCACGCGTGCCGGCGACAGGCCCTTGGCGCGCGCGGTGCGGACGTAGTCCTCGCGCAGCACCTCCAGCATCGACGAGCGTGTCATGCGCGCCACCACGGCCAGCGTGCTGGTGCCCAGCACCAGGGCCGGCAGGATCAGGTGCACGACGGCCGACCTGAAGGCGCCCTCTTCGCCCGACAGCCAGGCGTCGACGAGCATGAAGCCGGTCACGCGCTCGGGGTCGAACTCGATGCCGATGCGGCCCGACACCGGCGTCCAGCCGAGGTTGACCGAGAAATACATGATGAGGATCAGCCCCCACCAGAACACCGGCATCGAATAGCCCACCGTCGCCAGGCCCATGACGCCCTGGTCCAGCAGCGAGCCGCGCTTCAGCGCCGCGCAGACGCCCAGCAGCAGCCCCAGGCCCACCGCGAAGACCAGCGCCGCCGTGGCCAGCTCGACGGTGGCCGGGAACAGCGCCGCGAATTCCTTGCCGACCGGCTCGCGGCTCACCAGGCTCTGGCCCAGGTCGGCGTGCAGCAGCTTGCTCACATAGTCGGCGTACTGGACCGGCAGCGGCTGGTCCAGCCCCATGCGCTTGACGAGGGCGGCATGCGCCTCGGGGTCCAGGTGGCGCTCGCCCATCATGACCTCGATGGGGTCACCGGGCACGAGGCGGATCAGACCGAAGGCGACGATCGTGATGCCGACCAGCGTCGGCACCAGCGTTGCCAGGCGTTTGAGCAGGAAGCCGAGCACGGGCGGTCTTTACCAGCGCGAGGTGTAGGGCCGCGTCTGCGCGTCGCTGCTGCCCGTCACGTGCATCGCGCTGGGCGTGGCGGCCACGTCGATCAGCGCGGCCGTCTCGGCGTCGGGCTGGCCGGAGATGTCGCTCGGCCGGTACTTCATCTGGAAGGTGGAGATGACGTCCTTGGTGGCCGTGTCCAGCTGGCCCGAGCGCGACAGGTTGTAGCCGATGCGCGCCAGGCGCTCCTGCAGCCAGGCCACGTCGTGCGGCGCGACCTCGTTCTCCAGCGTCCGGAGCGCGACCAGCGGGCCGTCGGGCCAGGGGATGAGGCCGGCGTCGGCCAGCTGCTTCCACGGGAACATCGGGCCGGGGTCCTGCTTGCGGCCGGGCGCGATGTCGGCGTGGCCGATGATGCGCTCGGGCCGCACCTGGTGGCGCTGCTGGATGTCGCGCACCAGCGCGATGACCTCGTCGACCTGGGCCTGCGGGAAGGGCGCGTAGACGCGGCCGGCCGCCGTGTCGACAAAGCCCGGGTTGACGATCTCGATGCCGATGGAGGCCGAGTTCAGGTTGGTGTTGCCGGCCCAGAAGCTGGCGCCGGCATGCCAGGCGCGGCGGTTCTCGTCGACGAGGGCATAGCTCGTCGCCGGGTCGTCGCGCACCAGGTAGTGGGCCGACACCTGGCCGCCGGTGGTCAGCACCTTCAGCGACTTCTCCCAGTCCAGCACCGTGTAGTGCAGCACGATGTAGAGGGCGCGGCTGTCCTGGTTCTGCGAGGTGTAGCTGCGGTCGATGCGCGGCGGGCGCACGGCGATGGCCGGCGGCGTGGCCGCGGCCGTGGGCGCGGTGGCCGACGGCGGCTGGGCAGGCCGGGCGACGGGCGGCGTGGGCGCCACGCTGGCGCAGGCGCTGAGCAGCAGGGCCAGCAGGGCAGCCGTGGCTGCGTGGAGGTGAGAGGCGGTGGGCTTCATGCGTGAGGGGGCGTGGCCAGGCCCGGATTGTTGCAGCGCCCCCGGCCGACCGATCGCGGGTGAGCCCGCAGACGATGGCCCCGGGGCCGCGGGCGTCAGCGCCGCCGCGCTGGCGCCTTCTTCGCCACGGGCCGGGCGGGCTTGTCGGCCGCGGCCTGTGGCGGCGCCAGCGCGGCCAGCGTGTCCAGCCCGGTCAGCAGGCGCTGCAGATAGTCGGGCGACAGGGCCTGGAGCTGCTGCAGTGCGCGCGCCACCAGCACCTGGCTGTTCAGCGGGCCGAGGTGCTCGGGCACCGGCACGCTGACCTCGGCCATGCGGCGGCTCAGGCGCAGTGCGCTCCAGGTGCGGTGATGGGCCTGCACATGGCGCAGCTCGGGGCTGGCGCCGGCCCGCAGGCGGGCGACGAGTTCGGTCAGCGGACTTGCGGAGTTCGTGGCCCGCCGCACCGGCAGCGGCGCTGGCTCGGCTCGTGCTCGCCGAACGAGCTTGGCGACCAACTGCTCGCGCAGCGCCCCCGGCGGCAGCGCGGCGGCGCGCCGGGCCAGTGCCTCCAGCACGCGGCGGCGCACCGGGTCGGCAGCCGCCTGGGCCGCGGCCCAGCCGATGGGGTCGTCCAGCGCGCCCATCGTCACGGCGCGGAGGCCGCGGCGCGGCGTGGCCGCGGCGTCGGCGCGATCTCCACGCGCCGGTTCAGCGCGCGGCCCGAGGCGTCGTCGTTGGACGCCACCGGCTGCTGCGGCCCGAAGGCGGCGGCGAACACGGCGTCGGGCGGCAGGCCCTCGGCCATCAGCGTGCGCGTGACGGTCAGCGCGCGCTGGGCCGACAGCTCCCAGTTGTCCGCAAACCTGCCGCCGAGCAGGCCGCGGTCGTCGGTGAAGCCGCTGACCATCAGGATCTCGTCGCGCTGCGCGAGATAGGTGCGCAGCGGCACGGCCAGGCTCTTGATCAGCGCGCGGCCCTCGGCGTGCAGCTGGTCGGAGCCGGTCGCGAACAGCACGGCGCCGCTGATGCCGATGCGGCCCTCGACCAGCGTGATGCGGCCCGACTTCAGAGATTCAGCCAGCGGCCCCGCCAGCGCGCGCTCCAGCGCCTCGCGGCGGGCCTGCTCGGCCTGGCGCTGCTGCACTTCGGCCTCCAGCTTGTTGGCCAGGTCCAGCTGGCCGACCAGGGCCGCGGCCAGCACCAGCACGAAGGCGCCCAGCACGCCGGCCATCAGGTCGCCGAACGCCGCCCAGGCCGGCGTGCCAACGCCTTCCTGCTCGATCTCCAGCGGCTCATCCATGTGCGGAGGCCCCCTGCAGCGCGTCCAGCACCTGCTTCTGCGAGCCCAGGCAGAGGTCGATGACCTCGCGCGCCTGGGCGACGTAATAGCCCAGCTGCTCGTCGCTGCGCGTCATCGTGCTGCTCAGCCGTTCCTCCAGCGCGGCCAGGTGCTGCACCAGCTGCGCGTTCGCGCCCTGGAACTGCTCGACGGCCGCGCCGAAGCCTTCGCCCAGGCTGCCCATCTCGGCCGCGCTGGCGGCCAGCTGGGTGGCGGCGTCGGCCAGCGTCTGGCCGGTCGCGCCGGCCTGGGCCGCGAAGCGCTCGCCCAGCGATTCGAGCTGGGTCGCCGAGCGGTCGACGAGAGCGTCGATGGCCTCGCGCTGCTCGCCGGCGGCCTGCTGCAGCGAGGCCAGCAGCGTCGACACGGTCTGCATCAGCTCGGCGCGCTCGGCCAGCGCGGCGCGGTCCTGGGCCTGGCTCTGGGCCAGTTGCTCGCGCAGCGCCGAGACGACCTCGACGGCCGCGCGCGGCGCCTCGCCGGCGGCCTTCAGCAGCGCGCCGGCCTCGGCCAGCGTGCTGCGGGCCTGGGCCTCGTTCTGCGCGACGAGCTCGCGGGTGTGCTGCAGCAGGCCGTCGGCCAACTGCTGCTGCCGGGCCAGCTGGGCGGCGCCGGCGGCCTGCAGCTCGGCGCGCCAGGCGGCCAGGCGCTCGGCGTCCTGGCCGGCGTGGGCCGCCTGCAACTGGCCATGGGCCTCGGACAGCGCGGCGATGGCGGCCTGGGTCTGCGCGGCGAAGCGTTCGGCCGTGTCGGCGATGGCCTGGCCGGCGGCGGCGCGCTGCTCGGCCAGGGCGGCGACCTGGCTGTGCAGCGCGGTGGCGCGGGCGGCATCGGCCTCGGCCTGGGCGGCCTGCTGGCGGTTGGCGTTGGCGTCGAGCGCGGCCAGCAGGGCCTGCGCTTCGCCGGCCCAGCGCTCGCCGAGCTGCTGCACGGCCTGCTGCGTGGCGGCGCGGGTGTCTGCCAGCTGCTGGAGTGCGGCCTCGCGCTGCCGGGCCAGGCCCTCGGCCTGGGCCGTGGCGGCGGCCTCGTGCTGCTGCCCGATCTGGGCGATGCCAGCCTCGAAGGCCGTGCTCAGCGCGCCCAGCTGGCCGGCCACCTGCATGCCCACGCGCTCGTGCAGGGCGGCGGCCTCGCGGGCGATGCCGGCCATCGCGGCCTCGGCGGCGGGGCGGATGGCGGCGCCGGCCTGGGCGACGCTCTCGGCCAGGCTGGCGCGCAGCGTCGTGTCCACGCTGGCGGCCAGCGCGGTGTAGGCCCGGCTCGTCTCGCCGTGGAAGCGGTCGTTCTGCGCCGCGAGCCGGTCGGCCATCGCTTGGGCGAACTGCTGCAGCTGGCCGACGAGTTCTAGCTGGTTCTGCCGGGCGGCCTCGGCCGCGGCGGCGTCGGCGACCTGCTGCGCCAGCGCGCGGCGGTACGCGGCCGTCAGCGGGCGCAGGCGGCCCAGCAGGGCCGCGTCGAGCCGGCCCGACACGGCGGCGCGCTCGCGGCGGGCCAGGGCCACCATCAGGCCCAGCATGGCCGAGCCGGTCACGCCGGCCACGCTGGCGCTGAAGGCCAGGCCCAGGCCCTGCACCGGCGCGCCCAAGGCGTTGCGCAGCGCGGCGAGGTCGGCCGTCTGGCCCAGCGCATTGGCCGTGCTGCCGAGCGTGATGACGAGGCCGATGAAGGTGCCCAGCATGCCCAGCAGCACCAGCAGGCCGGCCAGCGCGGGCGCCAGGCTCAA
The DNA here is from genome assembly GCF_026712205.1 of Pelomonas aquatica. Lineage (GTDB taxonomy): Bacteria > Pseudomonadota > Gammaproteobacteria > Burkholderiales > Burkholderiaceae_C > Pelomonas > Pelomonas aquatica. Next base: position 11,984 of record NZ_JAPPUW010000014.1, on the reverse strand, counting down.
GGGCGGCAGGGCCACGCGCAGGCCTTCCAGGCGCTGCTGCACGCCGGCGCGCAGCGTTTCTGGCAGCGTGCCGACCCAGGCCTCGTCCGGCTCGGCGGCCAGCGCGGCAGCCAGCGCGCCGCTGGCGCGGCGGAAGGCACGCAGCTCCATGACGCCCAGCAGGAAGAAGGCCGCGATCAGCAGCGTCATCAGCAGCGCCACGGGGTGGTGGCGCGAGGCGGCCAGCGCAGCGCCGGCAATGCCCGCGAGGCCGGCCGCGAGGGCGAGGGGGTAGAGGGCGTTCAGGAAGCGGTTCATCGGGGCCTGTCGTCGTGCAGGGCCTCGATCAGGCCCAGCACCGGTTGAAGTCGGAGGTCCAGCTCGGCCCGCAGCAGGCGCCGCAGGTCGGCCCAGAAGCGGTGGCGCCAGCGGCGCGGGTCGGCGGCCTGGTGGGCCTCGGCGCGCGCCGTCAGCAGGGCGGCGAGGCCGGCGAGGCGCTCGCGCTCCTGCGCGGCGACGGCACGCTCTAGCAGCGCGTCCAGCTGAGCGAGGCGCGCCAGCGGCCCGGAGGCCTCGGCCAGCCGCGGGCGCAGGCGCTCGCGCAGGCTGGCGATGCGCGCGGCCATGCTGCGCTGCTGCTGGCTGTGGTGCAGGCGGAAGGGGGCCAGCAGGTCGCCCAGCGGCAGGCCCTCGGGCGCGGGCTCGGCGGCGTCGCGGGCCAGCTCGGCATCGTCGAAGGCGGCGAGCAGATCGGCCTGCACGCGCTCCAGCGCGGCGCCGGCCCAGTCGCGGGCCTCGCGGCGGGCGGCGGCATCGGCGCTGGCCGCGGGCGGCGTGGCCAGCACCTGGGACAGGCCGATGGCATCCGCCCAGCCCAGCCAGCCGCCCAGGCGCTCGGCCACCGGCGCCGCGGGCAGGGGCGCGACGCCCCATTGCAGCAGCAGCCGGGCCAGGGGCTCGGCGGCGAGGGGCTGCGGAGGGGCTGCTTGCATGGGGGGCGGCGCGCCCGTGGGCGCGCGAGGAAAAAGGGCGGGATTTTAGTGAGGCCCGTGGCGATGGGCCCCGGCGGCCCACGCGGCGACACTCCGCCCCATGCCCGCCACCCGCCCCGCCCACGCCGAAGTCGAGCTGCGCAACCGCTGCAGCCGCTGGCTCAATGCCCACCGGCCGCCGTGTTCGATGCGCGAATCCCTGCTGGCCCTGGCCGAGCTGCCTGAGGCTGCGCTGCCGCCGGACGTCTATGGCGAAGGCGAGGCCATGCAGGCCCTTGAGGCCGAGCTGGCCACCTTGCTCGGCAAGCCGGCGGCCCGCTTCTTCCACAAGGGCGTGGCCGCGCAGCTGGCGGCGCTGCGCCTGGCCTGCGGCGACGGTACCGGCCCGGTGGCCCTGCACCCGCAGAGCCATATCGCCATCGACGAGGCCGAGGCCTTCGAGACGCTGCTGGGCCTTCGCGGCCTGCGGGTCGGCGCGCCCGACACGCCCTTCACGGCCGCCGGGCTGGCGGCCCTGCCCGAGAAGCCGGCGGTCGTCGTCGTCGAGCTGCCGCTGCGCCGCGGCGGCTTCCGGCTGCCGGACTGGGAGCAGCTGGCCGCGATCAGCGCCTGGTGCCGGGCCGAGGGCGTGTGGCTGCATTTCGACGGCGCGCGGCTGTGGGAGGCGGCGCCGCACTACGGCCGGCCGCTGGCCGACATCGCGGCGCTGGCGGACTCGGTCTATGTGTCCTTCTACAAGGGCCTGGGCGGCCTGGCCGGCAGCGTGCTGGCCGGGCCGGAGGACTTCATCGCCGCGGCGGCGCCCTGGCAGACCCGGCTGGCCGGCAATGTCTACACCCTCTACCCGATGGTGCTGTCGGCCCTGGACGGCCTGCGCCGCCGGCTGCCGCGCATGGGTGCCTGGCGCGAGCGGGCCCGCGCGCTGGCCGCGCTGCTGGCGGCCGAGCCGGGCTGGCAGGTGGCGCCCGAGCCGCCGCAGACCAATTCCTTCCAGCTCCACCTGCCGGTCGCGCCGGAGAAGCTGCGCGAGGCGCTGCTGGAGTTCGCGCGGCAGCAGGGCTTCTGGCTGGGCGCGCGCGCCGTGGGCTCGGGCCGCATCGACTGCGGCGCGATGGTCGAGATCGTCATCGGCGAGGCGGCCGACGACTGGACCGACGCCGAGGCGCTGGACGCCTGGCGGGCGGTGCTGGCCTTGTCAGCTTCCCTGTAAGCCTGCGGTCCTAGGCTGCGTGGCAACGCCCGCACCCCAGGACCGCCCATGACCCGCCCCAGCCCCTATCAGACCGGCCTCGACAGGAACGTCGCCAATCATGTGCCGCTGTCGCCGCTGAGCTTCCTCGGCCGTGCGGCGGCCGTCTTCCCGGACCGGGTGGCCCTCGTCCACGGCGAGTTGCGCCAGACCTGGCGCGAGACCGAGGCCCGCTGCCGCCGCCTGGCCAGTGCGTTGGCGGCCCACGGCGTGGGCCCCGGCGTGACCGTGGCGGCCATGCTGCCCAACACGCCGGCCATGTTCGAGGCCCACTACGGCGTGCCCATGGCCGGCGGCGTGCTGAACACGCTGAACACGCGGCTGGACGCCGAAGCCATCGCCTTCATGCTGGAGCATGGCGAGGCGCGCGTGCTGCTGGTGGACCCGGAGTTCGCGCCGACGGTCGGCCGCGCGCTGCAGGCCGTGGAGCCGCGTCACCGCCCGCTGGTCATCGACGTGCTGGACGCCGGCGCGCCCGAGGCGCCGCGGCTGGGCACGCTGAGCTACGAGGAGCTGCTGGCCGGGGGCGACCCGCAGGGCGCCTGGCAGCTGCCGGCCGACGAGTGGGACGCCATCGCGCTGAACTACACCTCGGGCACGACGGGCAACCCCAAGGGCGTCGTCACCCACCACCGCGGCGCCTACCTGAACGCGGCCAACAACGTCATCGCCTGGCAGCTGCCCGACCACCCGGTCTATCTGTGGACGCTGCCGATGTTCCATTGCAACGGCTGGTGCTTCCCGTGGACGATGGCGCTGGTGGGCGGCACCAGCGTCTGCCTGCGCCGCGTCGACCCGGCGCTGGTCTGGCAGCTGATGCACGAGCATGGCGTGACGCATCTGTGCGGCGCGCCCATCGTCTACGGCATGCTGATCAACGCGCCGGCCGACGTGCGCGGCCAGCTGAATCGCGTCGTGCGCGGCCTGATCGCCGGCGCGCCGCCGCCGGCCGCCGTCATCGAGGGCTGCGAGGCCGCGGGCATCGCCATCACCCATGTCTACGGGCTGACCGAGGTCTACGGCCCGGCGGCCGTCTGCGTGCAGCAGGAGCACTGGGCCGGCCTGCCCGCCGCGGAGCGCGCGCGGCTGAACGGCCGCCAGGGCGTCAGCTACCCGCTGCAGGAGGCGGTGACGGTGCTCGACCCCGACACGCTGCAGCCCGTGCCCGCCGACGGCGAGACCATGGGCGAGATCTGCTTCCGCGGCAACGTCGTCATGAAGGGCTATCTGAAGAACTCGCTGGCCACCGAGGAGGCCTTTGCCGGCGGCTGGTTCCATACCGGCGACCTGGCCGTCGTGCAGCCCGACGGCTACATCAAGATCCGCGACCGCAGCAAGGACGTCATCATCTCGGGCGGCGAGAACATCAGCTCGGTCGAGGTGGAGGACGTGCTGCACCGCCACCCGGCGGTGCTGATCGCCTCCGTCGTGGCCCTGCCCGACGCGAAGTGGGGCGAGGTGCCCTGCGCCTATGTCGAGCTCAAGCCGGGCGTGGCCGTGACCGAGGCGGAGATCATCGAGTTCTGCCGCAGCCAGCTGGCACGCTTCAAGGTGCCCAAGCGAGTGGTCTTCACCGAACTGCCCAAGACCTCGACCGGCAAGATCCAGAAATTCGTGCTGCGCGAGCGCGCCAAGTCGGCCAGCGCCATCGAGTGATGGCGCTGCGGGGGCTCAGCGGCCGGCCGGCGCCTGGCGTGGGGCGCCCAGGTGGCGGAAGGTGATGCGGCCCTTGCTCAGGTCGTAGGGCGACATCTCCAGCGACACGTTGTCGCCGGCCAGGATGCGGATGTGGTGCTTGCGCATCTTGCCGCCGGTGTAGGCGATGACCTTGTGGCCGTTCGTCAGCGTCACGCGGAAGCGCGAATCCGGCAGGATTTCGTCGACGACGCCATGCATTTCGATCAGTTCTTCCTTGGCCATGGGGGCTCCGTTCTTCAGTATTGATCCGGGATGCCGGCGCGGGCGCCGCACCGGCATTCGTGTGGGTCGGGCGCCGCTCAGTGCCTGCGCGCCGGGTTGACAAAGGCGCCGCATGCGGGCTGCGGCCCATGCGGCGAACACTCCACCGGCGCCACGCCACGCGGAGACAGATGCACGAAAGAACACTCGCCGGGAGTTGTTGCTGTAGCGAGCCGCTCGCGGGAACGGGCCAGGGGGTGGCCAGCGGGGCTGCAGTGAGACCTTGAGAAAACGGTCTTGCGCGAATCTATGGCCGGCATTCTACCCGGCGGGGGCCGGGCATCGCCCGGTGGCGCGGGCCCAAGCCCTTGATGCGCAAGCCTTTGTACCGGTTTCAGCCGTAGGCGTAGAACAGCGCGGCGAAGAAGTGGCAGACGCTGCCGCCCAGCACGAACAGATGCCAGACGAAATGCGCGTAGCGCAGCCGGTTGTCCAGCAGGAAGACGAAGGCGCCCAGCGTGTAGCTCAGGCCGCCCGCCACCAGCAGCGCCAGGCCGCCGGCCGGCATGCGCTCCAGCAGCGGCCCGGCCGCGAACACCACCACCCAGCCCATGGCCAGGTAGAGGGCCGTGGACACCAGCGGGTGGCGCAGCCGGTTCAGCAGCTTGATCGCCACGCCGAAGCCCGCCGCCGCCCAGACGGCGACCAGCAGCGTCAGGCCCGGGCCGCTGTGCAGCACGCCCAGCGTGAAGGGTGTGTAGCTGCCGGCGATGAAGACGTAGATGGCGGCGTGGTCCAGCCGCATCAGCCAGGCCTTGGCGCGGCCGCGGGCCAGCGAGGCCGGCAGCGCGTGGTAAAGCGCCGAGATGCCGTACAGCAGGACGGCCGTGGCGCCGAAGATGGCCGCGGCCACGACGTCGGCCACGCTGCCCTGGCCCACCGCGCGGATCACGAGGATGGGCAGGGCCGCGACGGCCAGCAAGGCGCCCAGGCCGTGGCTGATGGCGTTGGCGATCTCCTCGCCCAGGGTCTGGGGGCGGTCGGCGGCGGTGGTGCGGGGCATGGTCGGCTCGAACTGCGGGCGGATGGGCGAAGCATGCCAGTTTGACAGGGCACGGCGCCCAGGCAGGCCCGCCTTCGCCTTTGCGGCGGCCAGGCTTTTGCCGAGCCGCCGGGTCGCCGTCACGAAGTGGCACCCAGGGATTGGGCAAAAGTGGCTCTTGATCGTGCCGATGCGCATATCCAGACTGGTCTTTCAAGTGCCGGAAGGCCGGGGCGCGCGTGATCGATTCACCGGCCGGCATGCGCGTGGCCGACGTGCAGGCGAAGGCAGTCCTTGCGCGGGGAGGATCGGTGGATTCCTCACTCGTCGTGTGGTTACTTCCGCGCATGACTTTGGTTAGCGACCCGATTGCGAAAGCACTCTTTGCGTTGGAACGGACCGGTTGACTCCAGAGCAGAGCGCGTGGTCCTTCCCGGCCATTTCATTGGTGATCAACCATATCCACGCAGGAGACCCTATGTTCCACAAGACCAAGGTCTGCAAGAGCCTGATGCTCGCCTTTGGCGGATCCATCGCTCTCGGCGCCCTACCGGTGCTGGCCCAGCAGCCGCAAGATCAACAGCAAACGCAGCCCCAAACGCAACAACTGATGCGCGTCGAGGTGACCGGCTCGTCCATCAAGCGCATCGAAGGCGAGACCGCGCTGCCGGTGCAGGTGCTCACGCGCAAGGACATCGAGAGAACCGGCGCCACGACCGTTGAGCAATTGCTGCAGACGGTGACGGCGGCGTCCAGCTCCGGCGGATTGACCGCCTCATCGATGTCGGGCGCTACCACGGGCGGCATCTCGGCCGTCGGCCTGCGCGGCCTGAGCTCGCTGCGCACGCTGGTGCTGATCAACGGCCGGCGCATCGCGCCCTACGGCATCGGCTTCACCAACGACTCGGTGTCGGTCGACGTCAACAGCATTCCGCTGAACGCGGTCGAGCGCGTCGAGGTGCTGAAGGACGGCGCCTCGGCCGTCTACGGCTCCGACGCGGTCGCCGGCGTCATCAACTTCATCCTGCGCCGGGACCTGCAGGGCGGCGACATCTCGGCGCAATACGGCGACAGCGCGAAAGGCGGCGCGGCCTTCAAGAAGATCAGCGGCGCCTGGGGCATGGGCGACCTGACTACCGATCGCTACAACCTGATGCTGGTGGCCAACTACCAGAAGGAGGAGCCGCTCTTCGGGCGCCAGCGCGCGTTCGCCGATCACTCCGCCAACGTCGACCACCTGAACGACACCTCTTCCAGCGCGAGCTTTCCGGCCAACTTCTTCACCTTGACGCCGGGGGCCGGCAACCCCATCCCCATCGTCAATCCCACCGCGATCGGCCCCGACACCAAGGCCAACCCCGGCGCGCCGGCCTGCCCGGGCCCCTGGTCGTACAGCGATCCGCTGTCGGGCGGCGACCGCGCCGGCCTGACCTGCCACTTCAATCCGTCGCCCTTCGTCCAGCTGGTGCCGAGCGCCGAGCGCATCAGCCTCTTCGCGTCGGGGCGCTTTGCCTTCACGAACGAGATCGAGGGCTATGTCGAAGCCTCGTACAACCGCAACAAGCAGGACAACGTCATCCAGCCCTCGCCGCTGGGCTTCGCCTACGGCATCCCGCCCAACAATCCGCTGGCCAATCAGTACCCCTACAACCAGGGCTATCAGACGCCCTATGCCTCCACGATCAACATCACGTCGAGCAGCCCCTACTACCCGACGGCCTACGTGAAGGCTCTCACCGGCGGCACCACGCCCGACCTGACCATCCTCTACCGTGACGTGGCCAACGGCCTGCGCAATCTCAAAGACACTGCCACCGCGCCGCGACTGACCTTCGGCGTCAAGGGAACGGCCGCCGGCTGGGACTTCGACGCGAATTTCCTGCACAGCGAGAGCAAGGTGGTCGAGACCGACATCACCGGCTTTCCCATCCTGTCCAAGATCCTGCCCATCCTGAACAGCGGCAACTTCAACTTCTGGGGCACCAACACCGACGCGGTGAACTCGCAGGTGGCGGCCACCAACTACACCGGCGACGCCTACAGGGTCAAGTCCACGCTGGACAGCGTGCAGGCCCGCGGTTCCCGCGAGCTGATGCAGCTGCCCGCCGGCGCGCTGGCCCTCGCGCTCGGCGTCGAGGCGCGCAAGGAGAAGTACAACTTCGAGAGCAGTGCGCCGCTGGCGGCGGGCGACCTGGCCGGCTACGGCGGCAGCATCGCCAGCGTCAACAGGTCGCGCAATGTGGAAGCGGCATTCGGCGAGCTGAGCATCCCGATCCTGAAGACCTTGGAAGCCGATCTGGCGGTCCGCTACGACCATTACGCGGGCGTGGGCAGTTCAACCACGCCCAAGGCCAGCCTGCGCTTCCAGCCCATGAAACAGCTGCTGATCCGCGGCGCCATCGGCAGGGGCTTCCGCGCGCCCAGCCTGGCCGACCTCTATACGCCGGTCACGACGGGCGTGACGACGCCGGGCCTGAACGACCCGCTGCGCTGCCCGACCACCGGCAACACACCGATCGACTGCCAGACCCAGTTCAACATCACCAACGGCGGCACGGCGACGCTGAAGCCCGAGAAGTCGACCAGTGCCACCCTGGGCTTCGTCGCGGAGCCCACCGGCAATGTGTCGATTGCGGTCGATGCCTTCAAGATCGACCTGACCAACACGATCAACAACGGCGTCCCGGCCAACTTCATCCTGTCCACCCCGGCGCTGGCGACGCAGTACGGCTACCTGATCACACGCAACCCGCCGTCCGGCAGCCTGCCGGGCTCGATCGCCAACATCGACCAGACCAATGTGAACCTCGGTGGTACCAAGCTGTCCGGCTTTGACTTCGACTTCAAGCTGGGCGTGCCCAGCCGCATCGGCAGGTTCACGATGTCCTACACCGGCACCTACTTCATGAAGTTCGACACCCAGAACCCGGACGGCACCTGGACCCCCGGCGTCGATCAGGCCAATACCGTGAACGGCGGCACCACGCCGCGCCTGAAGACCTATCTCATGCTCAACCTGACGAATGGCCCCTGGAGCTACACGCTGGCACAGAACTGGCAAACGGGTTATGCGGACGCGCCCGGCAGCGTCCAGAACGCGCAGTACCCCAATGGCAAGCCCAACCAGACTTCCAATCTCGAGACCTATGACGGCATGATCCAGTACGCCGGATTCAAGGATCTGAAACTGACCTTGGGCGTGAGGGACATCCTCAACCGCAAGCCGCCCTACGCCAACTCACCGGCATCCTTCCAGACCGGCTATGACCCGCAGGTGAGCGACCCGCGGGGCCGTTTCGTCTACGGCGTCGTCGGCTACTCGTTCCGTTGATGCATGGGGGCGGCTGACCTGGAGGTGCTGCCAGGGTCGGTTCGCGCCCCGGTTTTGCCTGTTTGTTGATTTCCTCCGAAACCTGACCCACGTATCAACCTAGCCTGCCGCAATTTGCGGCAGGAGCACTGGAGTGATTGACGTGGCGACACTGAGTGTCATCAGGCGGTAGGCCCTGCGAGAGCAGTTGTCCATCCGCGAGATAGCCCGACGCACCGGCCTGTCTCGCAACACCATCAGGAAGTACCTGCGCAGCGGCGACCAAGAGCCGACCTACGCCAAGCGGGCCAGCAAGAGCCGGCTCGATCCGTTTGCCGAGAAGCTGGCGCACTGGCTCAAGACCGAGGCCGGCAAGACGCGCAAGCGCATCAAAGCGAGAGAACAGGAGCGACGCAACAAGGGCGACGAGGCGGGCTGACGAGCCCACAGTGAATCGCCCCGGGTTTCATAGACACCCGTGAGCCGTTGGGAATGGCGTCGTTCGAACTCGACCGGCGAAGTGTCGCCGGCGGTGCCGTGGCGCCGCTTGTCTACTGGACCTCGGGCGATTCATCGTTCTCGCTAGAAGTCGACTGCCAAGCCCGCGGGGACGCGTGAGAAAGGCGGGTTCAGACATGTAAATCGGCCATCGTGCGCATTGCCTGTTGCGGACCTGGGGGAAACACTGAAGCCGATTCCCTGGCAAAGAAATACCATCGATAGACATTTTCAGGCCCACAGGGGCCCTCTTCTCCCGCCAAATGACTATCGATAGTCAAATCAAGTCGAGGATAGCGTTCTGCGCCGAGGCGGTTGGCATCGGTTGCCGCAGCGCGGGGGCGCGGGGCTTGGCCGCTCGCGCATCTGGCCTAATTGTCCGCCCAAAATGTCTATCGATGGTCAATCGGTTCGGCGGTTTCTCCTTGTTTATCGTTGCCATGGGTGATGCACGTGACCTCATCTGACGACGCCTTGAAGGCCCGCGCTGAAGATGGCTCTCGGCCGGCTCATGCGTCGCTGCGCGATCGCCTGAGGCGCGGCTTCCTGCTCCCTGCTGCGGTGCTGGCATGCCTGACGGGCTCGAGCCCCGTCTTCGCGGCGGCGCGACTGCCCGATGCCGTCGTGCGCGCCGACTTCGATCAGCTCTCGGCCGGAAAGCTGCCGGGTGGTCTGGAGATCAGGACGCAGTTCCCGGCACCTGATGCGGTACCCGGCGTCATCGGCGGCGCGTGGCGTACCGACGGCTTTTCCAGCTACGCGGAGGGGAAGCTCTCCCTGAGCCCGAGCAGCGGCTTCACGCTGTCCCTGTGGGTCGCCCTGGAGAGCTATCCGTCGGACCTGGAAGTACCGGTCAAGGAGATGGTGCCGTCGTCCTTCATCCAGCAGGCCTCTGGCGGAAAGGGCTTCGATCTGTTCATCGATGCCTATGGGCGCTGGGGATTCAAGGTGGCAACCTCTGCCGGCATCCTGCGCATCCCGGCCCAGTCGAGGTTCCCGCTGCGGCGCTGGGTGCACCTGGTGGCCACGGTCGACGTCGCAACCGGCATCGCCTCGCTCTACCAGAGTGACGACCTCATCGGAACGGCACAGGGCGCGCCCGGCATGGCCCTGGAGTTGGCGCAGACACCGCTGCGACTGGCCGCGGCGCCCACCGAGACCAAGATCCTGGACTTCACGATCAATCGGCTCAACGGCGCCTTCGACCAGGTCGCCGTGTATCCCGCTGCACTCAGCGCCGAGCAGCGCCAGTTGCTGTCCGGCCCGTCATCGGTGCCGAGCGCGGAGCCGTCGCTGGTGGTTCCGGCCACGCGCTTCGCCAACGACACGTTGCGCCCCCGCGTGCATCCGCTGCCGCCCGCCAACTGGACCAACGAAGCTCACGGCCTGATCCGCATCGGCGACGCCTGGCACGTCTTCTACCAGCGCACGCCCAACGGCCCGTTCAAGACGTTGATGCACTGGGGTCACATGACCAGCCGCGACCTGCTCGTCTGGGAGAACCAGCCTGACGCGCTGATGCCCGAGTTGCAGAGCGACGACTTCGGCTTCGACATGAAGGGGATCTGGTCGGGGCATGTCATTGCCGATGGCGGCAAGGCCTTCGCCTTCTACACGAGCGTCAACCATGGCGATCGCCTGGCGGCCAGCAACCCGGGCGTGGCGATGGCCGTCAGCGAGGACCCGCAGCTGCGCGACTGGACGAAGGCCGGCCCCATCCTGAATTCACGGGGCGCCCGGGACATGCGCGATCCCTTCCTATGGAAGGAAGGCGGCACCTGGCACATGATCATCGGCGCGGCCCTCGAGACCGGCGGTGGCCTGCTGCACTACGTGCTCGAACCCGGCGACAAGGGCGGACGTTGGCAGCCGCGGCCCCGGTTCACGGATCCCAGCTACCGGATGCTGGACATCGGCTCGGAGATCTGGGAGATGCCGGTCTTCGAGCGGTTGTCGGACGACGTGTGGATCCTGCTGGCCAACCCGATCGGCGGCAAGGTGAGCAAGTACGGCGAGCCGAGCACGCGTGCGGTCTACTGGACCGGCGCCTGGTCCGACGGCACGTTCAAGCCGTTCTCGCCGACGCCCAAGCTCTTGGACCTCGTCCCGGGCCATCTTGCACCGACCGTGAGCCGGGCCGATGACGGCGGCTTGCGGGCCATCGGCATCATCGATGAGCGCCGCACGCCGCTCGCGCAGAGGCAGGCCGGCTGGGCGCACACCTTCAGCCTGCCGCGGGCCTGGTACCTCCTCGGCGACAAACACACCTTGGGGCAACGACCGGCTCCCGAGCTGGCGCGGCTGCGCGCAGGCGCGGTCGTCGACAGATCCGGTGTGGCGATTGGTCGGGATGCGGTCTCGCTCGACGTGGGCCATGGGGCCTACGAGCTGCTGATCGAACTCGCCGACGCGCCATCAGCTGCGGCGCCTGTCCAGCTCGACGTGCTCGCCTCGCCGGATGGCCGGGAGTTCACCCGGCTGATCTTTGATCAGGCGCGCGGCGAGGTGATCGTGGACAAGTCGCGTTCGACGTTGTCCGCCGATGGTGAAGGCCCCCGGATCCTGAAGGGGGGCTACGCCGCGGAATCGTTCGGCGCCATGCGCCGCCTGCGGGTGATCGTCGACGGCTCGACGGTCGAGGTGTTCATCAATGACGCAGCGGCCTACTCGGTGCGCAGCTACCCGTCGTTGCCAGGCAGCACGGGGATTCGGATCGGCGCAGACACCGGGCAGCCCATGAGGGCGGCCGTGAAGGTCTGGCCATTGCGACTGCCGCAATAGATGCGGCAACCGCCCGCACGCCAAGCCGCGGGCATGAACTGTTGATTCTTCGGAAAGGGCGATTCGAGACGGTCAAGGAAAGGCCGGCCGGCTTCGAAGCGCCAAGCACGACAACTAGTGTTCTGTCCCAGTAATACGTGAACAAAGTCGATGCAGCTTCTCGAGGATCGAGTCGGCGGTCGCGGTCCAGCGAAAGGGCTGGCAGTTCTCGTTGTGGGAGGCGACGAAGTGGTC